>JAOPJZ010000009.1 GCA_025517525.1 Natronosalvus hydrolyticus | reverse complement strand
GTGAACAGGTAGAGTCAGGCGAGTTCTGGTAACGAACTCGCCTGACGAGACGGGCGGATCGCCCGGACTGATCAGCGACGGCTCTGGAGCGGCGGCGCACTCACGACCGCGAGTGCGCCGACTTCGACGGGAGACATGAGTAAGAACCGGCTGGGTTGCTGGAACAGCTGCTATCTCGGTATGATAGCGGTCAGACTCGACGCAATTTCGACGTGATCACCGTCTCAGTCAGTCGCTAAGCTAGAACGGATGGAGGATGCGCACATCTCTCTGGAGTTAACCCGTATATACAATCCGACGGACCCCGATGCTGGTCCGTGGTACGGCTTGAGTGAGCCCCAACGAGAAGCGTTTTCGCTTGCCATCCGAATGGGATACTACGACATTCCACGCGGCTGTACGACCGCGGAGTTGGCTGACGAGCTCGGAATTTCGGATCAGGCAGTAACGGAGCGACTGCGTCGCGCTATTGGTACGTTCGGGAGATACGCACTTCTCACGCCCGAATCAGCAGCGGAAATGGACTGACTGCTTCCATTATACACCATGGGACAGAGTCAGAGAGCTGGGACTACGCTATGTGAGTATGGATGAGAGTCGAGAGCTGGGGACACGTGATATACAGTCAATTGTTGAGGGTACCGGTTCTTCGGGGCGTGAGAGATCGCTCTCCCCCGATACGATTCTGTCGGCAGTAGCGAACGAACACCGACGCGCCACCCTTAACGCGTTGGACAACGCTTCTGAGAAGACACTGGAATACGATGCGCTCGTAGATCGCGTTGCAAACCGGGTTCGGGACGAAGATGCGAACCTGGAGTCAGACGAACACCAACAACGCGTCCGAATCGCACTTCACCATACTCATCTTCCAAAACTGGAGGAGGCTCGGATAATCGACTACGAGGCTGAAACGGGGCACGTCCGGTTTGTTGGCGGTGAACTGGAACAAGATCTCCTGACGTTGGTCGAGTCGTACGAGGCCTACGAGTGACAGAATATCGGATCGACTTCCCCTTCATTCGACCTAAATCAGCCGTATTGTACGAATATGTATTGTTCGTCGTGTTCATTCTCTATACTGACCGATTTGACTGACCCGAATTGAAAGTTGGTCCGATACTGTATTCGCGCTCTAGGTTCAGCACACACTGATTGACTTGACCAATTCTTGTCAGAAGTGACGTGACCGACTCGGAGGATGGATGCAGCACGACGATTTCGTTTGTTTCACACCGAAAGTAGTGAATAACTCCTCACTATACGTACTTATTGATCGCTGAAAAATCTATCAGTTAGCGTATTTATTGAGAAAGGGTTGCTGAATCCAGCGCGCGTATCTCGCACAGAATTATTTCCTGACTCGACCAGATCGGATCGGTCAACACAGGCGGTCTAATTTGTGAGATGAGTGTCTCGGGGATTGTGCTATCGGCCTATGAGTCCCAGTATCCGTCTGCGAACGTCCTCGGCTGAGTCATATGTTTGATCATCAGTTGAAGAGAGTACCTCCTCCAGGGGTTTCTTGCCGCCCTGAATTTCAAGTTCATAATCGCCATAGACCTCAACCAACTCAGTTGTCGTGGTTGGATAGTCGTGCGATTTGAGCGATTCATCAAGATCACCAAGCCGTACGCTTTCGTCATCAAACAGCGGTTCCTTTTCATCGCCGCGGGCTTTAGCCTCCTCTAATTCTCGCCCACGCTGGCGATTCTCTTCACGATCTGCTTGCTCATCTCGACCCTTTTTATCATCTGCCATATACAACAGTAGGAGGTCCAGACGAATATAACTCTCGGCGGTTGGTTCGCGGGCATATTCCATCGGCTAATTCAGGATTCATTTGGGGAAAATAACGTAACCCTTGTGCTGACTACATCCTCTGTATCTTGCCCGCTATTTTACCAGTTAACGTATGGGACATACTCTATTACGATACATCGCCCACCTGTGCTGAGCGGTTCGGCCCGTCCTCTTGCGATAAAACTGTGCGATGACTTTCACTGGTTACGATCCGTGTCGGTGCCGTCTCATACCGGTAGGCGACGGATCGGGAGACAACCGTCGGCAGAGGGACCCAAATATATGTACCCCTCGCCACATCGGTCAGGTATGCAAACACTCGAGGTCACGGACGAACAGTACGCAGTGATCCAGCGACTCCGGGCAACGATGTCAGAAGAGGTCGTCGGCAAGTACGGCTTCGTTCGCGAGCAAGACGCCGTCCAGTATTTGATCGACACGCTCGAGGCGGCCACCGAAGACGGTGAATTGGGCGACCTCGAGTTTGATATCGAGGCGGATAGTTCGGGCTCGACGGCGACCGACGACGTGACAGCGGCCGTCGAAGCCGCTATCGAGGACGAATCCCAACCGGAGGACGTCGAAACAGTGAGTTACGACGAAGGGAGCGATGACGAAGTCGGTGATGACGACGACTCGCGTGTAGCGGACGAGGACCCCGACGATGCGGATGAACCGACGGACGACGACCCCTCCGACGGCGCAGATGAGGGCACCGACGAAGACGGAGCCGCAGCTGTGAAAGATGCTGACGCGGACGATGACGAAGGGGGAACCGAGGCGGTAGACGCCGAGGATGCTGATGAATCCGACGAAGGCGACGACGATTCCGGGGGAGGCGCGGCGGACGACGACGACATGCTCAACAAGATGATGAGCTTGCTCGATACCCACGACGACAAGTGGGAGGAGTCGCCGTCGGCTGATTACCGCTACCGGGTCGACCTGCCGGACGGCGGGACGAAAGACGTCCAGACCAAAGACGACGTGCGCGCCCTGTTGTTCAAGAACTACTGACCGTTTTCGAGTCGCCAGTTGTTGCGCGTGACACAACGCTTTTTAGGACCCTGGCGCTTCGAGGAGGTATGAGCGAACGCGACGTGCTCGAGTTACTGCGTGAGAACGCGCGATACGACGTGGCCGACATCGCGCGAATGACCGACCTCGACGAAGAGGAGGTAGCCGCAGCGATCGACGCACTCGAGGCCGCGGGCGTCGTCCGCGGGTACAAACCCGTCGTCGACTGGGACCGCCTCGAGGACGAGCGCGTTCGAGCGGAAGTCGAGCTCAACGTCACCCTCGACCGCGAAACCGGGTACGATGACATCGCCGAACGCCTGGCTCGATTCCCCCAGGTGACGGCACTGCGACTGGTCAGCGGCGACTACGACTTCGACATGGAAGTCGAGGGCGACTCCATTCGCGAAGTCTCCCAGTTCATCAGCGAGAAGGTCGCCCCCGTCCCCGAGATTACCCAGACGGTCACTCACTACATCATGACCTCTTACAAGGAACACGGGATGGAACTCGGTGACGGCGAAGACGACGATAGGCTCTCGGTCTCGCCATGAGTCTCGAGCCGTCACAGCGCGTGCAAGCGGTGGGGCCGTCAGGAATCCGTCGGTTCTTCGAAATCGCCGAGGAACGCGACGACGTCATCTCACTCGGCGTCGGCGAACCCGACTTTTCGACGCCGTGGGCCGCCCGCGATGCCGCAATTGCCTCCCTCGAGCGAGGAAAGACATCGTACACGGCAAACCGAGGGATGCGCGAGTTACGGCAGGCGATTTCGGGCTACGTCGACGAACGGTTCGGCCTCGAATACGACGGGGACGACGAAATCCTCGTCACCGCGGGTGCGAGCGAAGCCGTCGACCTGGCGTTCCGAGCGTTCGTCGACCCCGGCGATATCGTCGCCATCGCCCAGCCGTCGTACATCTCCTACGAACCCGGCGTTATCTTCGCTGGCGGCGAGGTCTGTTCCGTGCCGACGCGAGAAGCGGACGACTTCCGGCTCACCGTCGACGCGCTCGAGGCTGCTGGTGCGGCCGACGCCGACTTGCTCGTCCTCTGTTACCCAAACAACCCGACCGGAGCCGTCATGTCGAAAGCCGACCTCGAGCCGATCGCCGCGTTCGTTCGCGAACACGACCTGTCGGTACTCTCCGACGAGATATACGCGGAGTTAACGTATGGAAACGAAACCGATCGGCCCGATCACGGCGGCAGCGCCATCCATACATCCATCGCGACGCTGCCCGGCATGCGCGAACGAACGATCGTTTTCAACGGGTTCTCGAAAGCCCACGCGATGACCGGGCTCCGACTCGGCTACGCGCTGGGCCCCAGTGACGCCATCGCCGCCATGAACCGCATTCACCAGTACGGGATGCTCTCTGCCCCGACGACTGCACAGTACGCCGCCCTCGAAGCCCTCGAGTCCTGTGCGAACGACGTCGCGGACATGGTTGCCCAGTACGATCGACGACGCCGATTCGTGCTCTCGCGGTTCCGTGAGATCGGAATGCCGTGTTTCGAGGCCGCCGGCGCGTTCTACGTCTTCCCCAAGGTACCCGATAGCTGGGACGGCACGGCCAACGAGTTCGCCGAAGGGCTGTTACACGAGGAGGGTGTCGCCGTCGTCCCCGGGGACGTGTTCGGTTCGGGTGGGGAAGGGCATCTCCGAGTCTCTTACGCGACGGGGATCGAGGACCTGCGCGAGGCATTGGCCCGGATCGAGCGGTTCGTCACCGACCACGCCTGAACTCGAGTGGGTACGTTCTCGGATACAGCTAAACTCGAGCGGATGTGTCCTCGAAGTCGTCTCGGTTCGACCGACCGTTCAATCGTCGTCGCACTCGCTCAACAGCCGTTCTTCGGGTGTCGGGCGACCGGGATGGATGCCGTAGAGTCCAATCGAATAGAGTGTCGTCACCGAAATCGCACACAAAAGCGCGGCCCCAGCTATTGTCTCGAGGACGGGCACGGATATCCAGCCAGAAAGCGCCTCACCGAGAGCGACAGCGCCTTCGCCCGACGGCGCAGCGACGATACCGTACGGAACGAAGGCGACAAACGCGAGCAACCACCAACGTTTCGCGATTTGGCGAATCTGCTCGAGCGGTCGGTCGCTCACGTTACTGACGATGCCAACGAGGCCGATCGAAATGGCGACGAGTGCAGGAATGGTTCGAACGGAAGCGTCCAGACCGCTGTTGATGCCAACGCCGACCACCACGAATCCCACCGAGGCGAGCAACGTTATCGTCGACGGTTTTGCGTAACCGTTGTTCATCTTACCGTTGGTAGTATGTGATTACACAAAGCTCTCTCGGAGTGGCTATCTACGGGAAATATGGACAGTCACGAAACCGAGATCGAAGGACAACAAAGGACGTATTACCGGTGCCGATAAGACGAGAACTAGATGGCGAACGCACTTGATCGAGCAACCGACAGGGTGATCAGGTGATCCTGAAACGGCTGTGGAAGCGATATGTCAGGAACCGCCCCGACGACTATCAGGCGTACATATCGCTGCCAACCGAAGCCCAAGAGCCGACACTCCGTGAGATCCAGCAAATTATCGAGGACATCGAGTTCGTGTTCGAAGCCCGACTGGATGTCTACGCCCGAGTCAAACGACTCGCAATCGTCACGGATCAGGTTCCGATAGACGGAGTCGATTCGGCAGCGTTCGAATCGGTTCTCGAGCGACTCGAGGCGCTCTACGCCGATACCCATTCGCTCGCCCGGATCGAAAAGTGGCGGTGGAGTAATGACCGATTGGTCAAAACCTACGTGATCGTTCCAGTCAAGCCACTCTTCCCGAAAACCGATCGACAGGAACGACCGAAATCTGTCGTCGGGTGAGTTGGATTACCCCCTGCGACGTCGCGAATCCGCCTTTCGATGTGGTGTCCAGCGACGACAGCGACCCCTATAGTTGCCCTTGAAGTCATTGCACACCCTATCGCAAAACGGCGTCGCGATAGGTGTGGAAATCGTTTCACTGGCTACGATATCAGTCGTCCGAACCGGCTCCAGGGCCAGGTTCCGATCCCGGCTCCCGGTCGGATCGCTGGCGCGTTTCACCGCCTGTGTGCCCGGTATCACTTCGAGCGCTCCCGCCAGCGCCACCGGTTTCTTCCGTCGGCGTCATCGCGTTGCTTCGGCGCATCCAGCGGTCGATGTTGTCGGCGACGTAATCTTTGCCACCCCAACCGAGGGCGACGCCAACGCCGATCGCGATGGCGGCTGCGAGACCCCACGCGAGCGCTCGAGCGAATACATAGAGGATGGTAACGTCGATCCCCATCGTGCTGAGACCGATCACGAGCGCCGTGAAGTAGAGGAACACTCTGGCACCGTCGGCGAACCAGCGGGTGTAGGCCGTCCGGGTCGCCGCTCGTGTTCGCTCGATCATATCGCCGATGAAATCAGCGACGACGAACCCGAGGACGATCACGAGCAGCCCGGCGACGAAGGCCGGTAAGTACGAGACTGCCGTGGACACCCACTGGGACAGCAACGCGATGGCGAGGGTGTTTGCCGCTGCGAGGATCGCGAGACCGTACACGAACCACTTTGCGAGCTTGCCAAACGTCCTCGAGACGGCCCGTTCTGTGCCGCCCAGGATACGCCCGAGGGGCGTTTCGAGAACCATTCGATCGAGTTCGATCCCGTCAGCGATTCGCATGACGACCCGACCGGCGAGTCGACCGACAACCCAGCCGACGAGTAAGATAGCGAGCGCTCCCACCAGTCGGGGAAGGAACGCCGCCAAGTTTGCTACCGGATCCTGTAACCACTCGGGTACCGTTTGTATTGGTTGCGTTTGAACCATGCATTTTCTATGCACATCGCTTTAGCATTACGGTTGACCTTGCTCTTGACTGTAAATTTCGAGTTACCTTCAAAAACTTTCTACAAATTTTCGGGAATGATATGATTTTTGATTTACCGTGTGAGTGACCTGTATCGATACCGATACGAATCGTGCCTATGTCAGAGCGCCTTCTCGAACAAAGGGTGTTGAAAACCGAACGCAGTGAGTCGATAATGCCTGATTGAACGTTCCGAATGGGTTTTCCTGGTTCCTTTTCACCCACCCATAT
Organism: Natronosalvus hydrolyticus; assembly: GCA_025517525.1. Lineage (GTDB taxonomy): Archaea > Halobacteriota > Halobacteria > Halobacteriales > Natrialbaceae > Natronosalvus > Natronosalvus hydrolyticus. The sequence goes on along the minus strand of JAOPJZ010000009.1, from coordinate 113,461 downwards.
GAGGATTGGTAACAATGACCACAAATATACTTGGTCCGCAAGCATGCTTTCCACAGTATGACCGAGTATCGGCCGATTCCCGAGGATCAGCGGGAAATATTCCACGAGTACGTCTCCTACGCGTTTAGCCCGCAGGAGGGACCACCGGTGTACGATCCGGACGAACACGCGACGCCGCGAAACAGACTCGGTACACAACGTGGGCTGTTCGAGTCGGGGGCTCCTGAAGACGCCAACCCGCTCTGTGTCTGTCGACACTACTGGTTCAATACGCGGATTCGAGATGGCAGCTACCTGACACCCGGGCTGTCGGCGGTCGCCTCGCCACCGGAACACCGGCGAACGGGGTACGTCCGCGAACTCCTCGAGTACTCCCTCGAGGAGTACCGCGAGCGCGAAGCCCCGTTCTCGGTACTGTGGCCGTTTTCCTACCGATTTTACCGGCAGTACGGCTGGGACACAACCAACCGGTACCTCACCGTCGAATGCGAACCTGAACGGCTGTCGTTCGCCCGCAATCGTCTCGAACGGACCGTCAACAATCATCAGTTCCGCGCGCTCGACGCCGACGAGTACGCGGCCCTCGAGTCAGTGTACGAGCGCCACGGCGAACGCTACGATTGCACAATCGAGCGAGACGCCGACTGGTGGCGCTACCGTGTCTTCGAAGAGTGGCAGACTGACCCCTTCGTCTACGTCTGGGAGCGAGACGGCGAGACGGCAGGCTACATCCGGTACGTCATCGACGGTGACTGGGGCGAGCGATCCATGCGCGTGTCAGAACTCGTTGCGACGGATCTCGAGGGGTTTCTGGCCTTGCTCGCGTTCTGTCACGACCACGACTCGCAGGTTACCGAGGTCCGGATACGTCTCCCCGTCGACACGCCGCTGTTCGACATCGCCACCGACCCCGACGAACTCGAGGTCGAGTATCACACGGGCCCAATGGCTCGTATCGTCGACATCGAACGGGCGCTGAGCGCGCTCCCGTACCCGACGGGCTTCGAGACGACGATCACGCTCGCGGTCACCGACCCACTCGTCGACTGGAACGATGGGACCTTCGAACTGGCCGTCGCCCACGGCACCGGGTCGTGTCGCCGCCTCGAGATGGGCGAGTCGGTCGATAGCACAGTCGCGTCCGACGGGAGCGAGACCGACGTCACACTCGACATCGCGACGCTCTCGCAACTGGCTATCGGTGCGCGCTCGGTCGATGCACTGAAGCGAGCGGGGCGACTCGAGGCTGAGGCGAAACCGATCGAGACCCTCGAGACCCTGTTCCCCGAGCGAAATATCTTTTTGGACGAGGGATTCTGATCGCGAAAAACGGCGACGGGGAGACCGCGTTACTCGAGAAACGGAAATTACCGGTCCCTTACTCGTCAGAGTCGTAGTGTTCCCCGGCTGCAGACGGCATACGGGTACGTCCGACGAACGTCAGGACGATCAACACGGCGACGTAGGGGATAATTCCGACGAGCGTCGAAGAGACGTCGTAGCCCGCAATCTGCTGGAGTTGCAGTTGCAGCGCCTCGAGGCCGGCAAACAGGAACGACGCCAGAAACGCCCCGACGGGGTTGTAGTTCCCGATCAGGTACGCCGTCAGGCCAATCCAGCCACGGCCATCGATCATGGTGTCGCCGCTGCCGACGAACTGCCCGGTGTTGAGTGCCAGACCAGCGCCGCCGATACCACAGTAGACGCCCGACAGCAAGACCCCGGCGTAGCGAACTTTTCGGACGTCGACACCCGCCGTATCGAGTGATTTCGGATCTTCGCCGCTGGCTTCGATCCACATCCCGAAGGTGGTTCGATTGAGCAGATACCACGAGAACGGGACGGCAAGTGCCAGCAAGAACACCGGTGGCGTGGCTTCGAACAGTGGCCCGATCGACGGGAGCGCAGAGAGCCCTGGAATCGAAATCGTCGAGAAGGTTCCCACGCTCGGACTGCTCGTCCGACGCCAGATGATGATACTCGCAAACGGTGCAAAACCGAGGGCGATCAACCAGACCGCGAGGCCAGCGATGATCTGGTCGGCTTTGAACTCGATGCAGACGATGGCAAACAGCAAGGCAACGATCGTACTCGCGACGATGGCGAGTACGAACGCGAGCCAGATGTTGGCCCCGATTGGGGTCGCCGAGAGCGCATACAGGCTCGCAACGGCACCGAACGCCCCAATGATGAGCAGGCCCTCGAGGCCGATGTTGATGACGCCGGTTTTCTCGGCGAAAATGCCACCCATCGCCGCGAACGCAATCGGGACGGTGAGTCGTATCGCGGAGGCGAGATAGGAGACGCTGAACACGCCAGCAACGTCGCCGATGAGTTGGCCGCCACCATCGATGAGTAGACCGAGTGTGATGAGTCCAAAGAGGATGCCACCGATGAGCAGCCCCTGCCGACGAGTGACTGACGGAGCCTTCATCAGGCCTCACCCCCGTCGGTCACCACCGAGCCGTTTCCGTAGCCGAACCGTTTACCGATCATGCGGAAGAACTCCGGCATGGCGATGAACAGGATGATCAGCCCTCTGAGCACCTCGACCAGTTCGCCCGGAACACCCAGTGAGAGGTCGACGGCGACGCTGCCGGTTTTCAGACTGCCGAACAGCAGTGCCGCCGGAATCACCCCTATCGGGTTGTTTCCGGCGAGAATCGAGACGGCGATGCCGTCGAACCCGAGCGGTGGAATGCCCGCTTGCCAGCGATACTGGACCATCATAACGTAAATCGCGCCAGCAATACCGCCGAGAACGCCGGAGAGCGTCATGCTGGTGACGATGTTTCGTTTGGCGTTGACGCCCCCATACTCGGCGGCACTTTCCTGAATCCCGCTCGTTCGCAGATCGTAGCCGATCACGGTTCGCTTGTACAGCAGGTAGATGCCAACCGCGACGAGCAATGCGCCGATGAGCGCGATCACCGAAAACCTCGAACCACTGATCGTCGCCGGTAATCGAGCAACTGCCGGAACCGACTCGGTCTGCACCGAATCGGTCGTCAGATCGCCTACGTGCACCTGGACCAGCCAGAACGCGATGCCGATGGCGACGAAATTGAGCATGATCGTGGTGATCACCTCGTGGGCGTTCGCATAGGCTTTCATCAGCCCGGGGATCATCCCCCAGAAGCCGCCAACGATCCCACCGACGACGACCCCGACAGGAATTACGATAAGCATCCCGGCCGCGTTGTCCGGGACGTACGCAGCGAGTTCGAGGACGACCAGCGCTGTTGCCAGCGCACCGAGTACCATCTGTCCTTGGGTCCCGATATTGAACAACCCGGCCCGGAACGCGACCGCCACCGACAGCCCCGTGAACAACAGTAACGTCGTCTGCAAGAGCGTCTGCCCGATGTCGGTCATCGATCCGAACGAGCCGATAAACATCGTCCAGTACACCTCGAGCGGGTTATAACAGCCAAAGCCCAGTCCCGGTAAGTAGATAAACGGGTCGCGACACTCGGCGACGAACCCGGAGACGAACACCAGGACGGTGCCGACGATGATTGCGAACCCGAGTGAGGCCAAACTGATCGCGATTCGTTCGGCGGCCGTCGCATCGACGAGTCGGTCGAGTGCGGCCAATCCCTGTGCCCGCAGACCCTCACCGCTATCATCGTCGCTCATACAGAAGACCTCCGTACTCGAGCGCCGTCGACGTCGAGGTTGTCGGGACGTTCACCCGCCATGAGCAGGCCGAGCTCTTCTTCCGTGACCTCGTCGGGGTCGACGACCGCAATAATCTCGCCATCGTGCATGACGCCCAGTCGGTCCGAGAGCTGGGTCACCTCGTCCAGTTTCGAGGAGACGAGCAATACCGCTTTGCCGTCGCTGCGGAGTTCGAGCAGTCGGTTGTGAATGAACTCGATGCTCCCGATGTCGACGCCACGGGTCGGCTGCGAGGCGATGACCAGCGACGGGTCGCGTTCGAACTCCCGACCGACGATGAATTTCTGTTGATTGCCGCCCGAAAACGAGTGTGCCTTGGCTGTCGGATCAGCGGGGCGCACGTCGTACTCTTCGATGATATCGTCGACGTACTCGCCCGTCGCCCCCCAGTCGATCAGTCGACCGTCGGAAAACGGACGCAAGTGCTGGCGACCCAGCAAGCCGTTGCGTTGGAGTTCGTACTCCATCACCAGGCTCCGTTTCTGTCGGTCTTCGGCGACGTAGGCCATACCAGCCGAGACGCGACTGCGGCGGGAATCGGTCGTAATATCCCGGCCGTCGAACGTAATCGTCCCATCCGTCGGTTTCCGAAGGCCGGTAATCGCTTCGATCAGTTCCGACTGGCCGTTACCATCGACGCCCGCGATGCCGAACACCTCGCCCTGATGGACGCCAAAGCTCACCGAATCAGCCGCGACGACGCCACGGTCGTCCTCGATGGTGACCGCCTCGACGTCGAGGACGAGGTCACCCCGTGAGGCGGCCGGTTTGTCTACCTCGAGCAGGACATCACGCCCGACCATCATCCGCGCCAGTTCCTCGCGAGTGGCCGTCTCAGCGTCGACCGTCCCCACCAGTTTCCCCTTTCGCAACACGCTGATTTCGTCTGCCACCTCGAGTGCCTCGCCGAGTTTGTGCGTGATGAAGATGATCGTCTTTCCTTCGGCGATCAACTCTCTGAGGATGCCGAACAGCGATTGCACTTCCTGTGGCGTAAGGACGGCCGTCGGCTCGTCGAGAATCAGAATATCCGCCCCACGGTAGAGCGTTTTCAGGATTTCGACGCGCTGTTGTTCACCGACGCTGATCTCTTCGATCAGTTCGGTCGGTTCGACCTCGAGGCCGTACCGATCGGCGAGAGCCTGCGTTTCGCGGTTTGCCCGTTCCCGGTCGGTCACGATACCGCCCCATTTGGTCGGCTCGTCCCCGAGGACGACGTTCTCGGCGACGGTCATCGTGTCCACGAGCATGAAGTGCTGATGGATCATCCCGATGCCGACGTCCATGGCATCGCCGGGGTCGTCGAAGGTCTGTGGCTCGCCGTCGATACGGACGGTTCCCTCGGTCGGCTCGTACAGACCATAGAGGACGTTCATCAACGTCGTCTTTCCGGCCCCGTTCTCGCCGACCAGGGCGTGAATCGTCCCGCGTTCGACTTCGAGGTCGACATCGTCGTTCGCGATGACCCCGGGAAATCGTTTGGTGATCCCATCGAGGTGTACCGCCGGTGGTGTCCCTGTCGTCGCCCGTTCGTCCTGCTCGTCAGGTTCCATCTCGATTAGAGGTCGTCGAGGTTGTCCGGGACGTCGATGTCTCCGTCGATGATCGCCTCTCTCGAGTCCGCGAGCGCGTCGATGACATCATCAGGCAGATCGCCGTCGAAGTCCTGGCCGATGGTCGCCCCGACACCCTCGTCCTCGAGTCCGAGGTCGTTCATACCGCTCTCGAACTCGTCGTTGACGACTGCTTCGATGGATTCGTAGACCGCGGTGTCGACGCGTTTGACCATGCTCGCGACGATCACGTCGCTGAACTCCTCGGCGCTGATCGACTGGTCGTCGTCGACACCGATGGCGAATCGCCCGGCAGATTGGGCGGCCTGGAAGACGCCGCCACCGGTTCCGCCGGCGGCGTGGAACACGACGTCGGCACCCTCGTCGTACATTCCGGTTGCGATTTCCTGACCAGTCGCCGGGTCGTTCCAGCTGCCGGCGTAGGCAGAGGGTGTTTCGATACCGTCGTCGGCGTGTTGGGCACCCGCGATGTAACCCGCTTCGAACCGTTCGATGAGGGCAATTTCCTGGCCACCGACGAAGCCGACTCGGGACTCGTCAGTGTTCGTTTCACCGGCACCGTGAGCGTAGTCCATCGTCGAGAGCAGACCGGCGAGGTGGCCCACCTGGAACGAGCCCTCGTGCTCGCGGAACGTGTAGTTCGCGACGTTGTCCGCCTCGACGACGGCGTCGACGAGGGCAAACCGCTGGTCGTCGTACTCCTCGGCGTTCTCGGCGAGGTCGGTTTCGTGGTCGAAGCCGATACAACAGACGAGGTCGATGTCCTCGTCGCTCGCAAACTGGCGTTGCATGTCGTTCATGTCGGCCGGTTCGTCAGGTTCGGCGTTCTGATAGGAGATGCCGAAGTCCTCCTCGGCCTGTTCGATGCCGGCAAAGGCCATGTCGTTGAACGACTCGTCGCCGAGCCCACCAGTCGAGTAAATGATACCCACGGTAATGTCCGATTCGCCACCATCATCGTCGCCCTCGCCAACCAGACAGCCAGCCAGTCCAGCCGTTGCACCTGCTCCCACCGATGTCAGAAACGTGCGTCGTTGCATACACAGATGTGACTCTCCGCAATCGGTTTATAGATTCGGTTTTGGACGCCCTAGGGTGAATTTTCTTGACCTTTCGAGAAGGAAATCAACAAAGGATTGCTGAACGGTCACTTCGCGTGGTGGGGGTCACCATGCCGGAACGCGTCGAGGAGCATCTCGGTGAACCGATCGCCATCTACCGATTCGATCACCCGAGTTTTCGCCTCGCCGTCGGTCACCTCGAGTTCGTCCACCAGACTGTAGCCGCGTGTCATGCCCTCGCGGTCGTCGACGGCGACGTGGTACGTACTCGCTTCCTCGACGATGTCCGGCTCGAGCAGCGTCGCAATCGTCATCGAGTCGGGCTGGGTGGTGACGTCTTCGCCCAGCGAGTCGTGTTCGGACTGGCTGTTGAATTCGCGGACGGCTTCCGTAATCGTCGTGTAAAACTCCGCCAGTGCCGTCTCGATTGATTGGATTTCGTCGAACACGTCGGCATCGAACGTCGAATCTCGGACGGTCACGCCCCAGTCGACCAGCGTGGTCTCGAAGGCATCCATCACGATGGCGGCGGCGTCGGGGTCGACCCAGAAGTTGTACTCCGCAGCGGGCGTGATGTTCCCCAGCGTGTTCACCGCCCCACCCATGATCACCACCTCGTCGAGCAGGTCCGGCAAGTCGGGTTCGTGCTGGAGCGCGACCGCAACGTTCGTCAGCGGGGCGATACAGACGAGCGAAATCTCGCCCGGGTTCTCTCGAGCGCGCCGAACGATGAAGTCGACGGCGTGTTCGTCCGCCGATGGAATCCCCGTATCCGGGAACAGGTTCCCGCCGAGACCGCCCTCGCCGTGGACGTACTCGGCGAAATCGTGTTCTTTTTGCAGCGGTGAGCGAACCCCCTCGTAGACGGGGACTTCGTCAGCCACGCCGGCTAACTCGAGCGTGTACTTCGCGTTCTCGACCTGATAGTCGAAGGGGACATTCCCCGCACAGATCGTGACCCCCTCCAGATCGACGCGATCAGACAGTGCAGCCAGGACGAGCGCCTGGGTGTCGTCGCCGGCCGTGTCCGTGTCGACGATAATCCGTCTCGAGTCTGTGTCACTCATTGGATGGCGGTTGCTCTCGAGAGATAAAGAGACATCGGGTAGCGGAAAGGCCTCACCACCGACGGGTTTCGTCACCCCTTCGAAATTAAATACTATTACTTTCGTAGTAAAACGGCTTCATAGTGGAACCATCTCATCGGCCTCCAACTGTCCCTGACGACAACAGCCCCTATCAAGTGCCCAAACGTCCACTATCGCGTATGGTTCGCGTCATCCCTGACGACGACGTCCGCTCGTTGCTCGACCTCGAGGCCTTGCTCCCGGTCGTCGCCGACGGCTTCGCCGCACAGTACGCGGGAACGGTCGAACGACCCGAACGACCCCACTATCCGATCGGCACCGGCCTCGAGACGGCAGACCCGGAGCAGCCACTTGGAACCGGGCTATGTATGCCCGCGTACGTCCACGGCTCGCCCTACGCCGTCACCAAACTGGCAACCGTCTTCGAGGGGAACGAAGCCCGAGGGCTTCCCACCGTCTCGGCACGGATTGCGGTCGACGACGCCGAAACCGGCCAGCCGGTGGCGTACCTCGCCGGGACGGCGATCACGAACGCACGAACGGGCTGCATCGGCGGCCTGGCCGCCCGTGAACTCGCTCGAGAGGGGCCGGTCTCGCTTGCGGTCATCGGTGCAGGGACGCAGGCCCGCTGGCAGACGCGAGCCATCGACGCCGCGACCGACCTCGAGTCGGTTCGCATCTATTCGCCCAGCGACTCCCGCGTCCGCTGTGCAACCGAACTCCGCGACGAACTCGAGGCTCCTGTTGAAGCGGTCCCGAGTCCGGCCCGGGCGCTCGAGGGAGCCACGGTTGTCGTCACCGCGACCACGAGCACCGAGCCGGTGTTCGACGGGACCGATCTCGAAGCGGGAACCCTGGTGATCGCCGTGGGCGCGTACACCCCCGAGATGCGGGAACTCGACGACCGAACGCTCGAGCGTGCCGAGCGCGTCTACGCCGACGTCCCCAAAGAAGCACGCGAGACGGGCGACCTGTGCGGTCATCCCGACCTCGAGGTGGACGATTTCGGCGGCCGGTTCGTCGACGAGCGCACGGTCACGTCTCCGGTACCTGGGCGACAGTCACCGGATGAAATACTCGTCCTCTCGAGTGTCGGAAGTGCCGTCTTCGACGCAGTAACGGCGTCACAACTGTACGAACGAGCACGCGATGAAGGGGTCGGCACAGTTGTCGACCTGTGACCGGCGTCGAGATCATCTCAGCCCGTTGTACACTCGACGATTCGGCCACGACACTCAAATACCGGCCTCGGTAACATATAGAACAGTAACGAGTCTCGATGAGACGGGTGCCTCAGATCGCTAGTGGGTTGTCACAGACGCTGGGAGTGGCAACTACCTCGAGGGGTGACCGTCCGTGAGCCCGCGACACGTCCCCCTCGTTGACCGGGTTCGAGACGCCTTTTTCGCCCTCGATACCGACTTTCGGTTCACGTACGTCAACGAACGCGCCGAGTCCCTGCTCAGTCGCTCGCGCGAGGACCTGCTCGGTCGGGTCATGTGGGATGAGTTCCCCGAAACCGTCGAAACCCAGTTCCCCGACGGCTTTTATCAGGCGATGGACGAACAGGTTCCCGTCAGTTTCGAAGTGTATCACTCGCCACTCGAGACCTGGTTCGAGACGCGAGCCTGGCCCGACGAGAGCGGCCTCTCGGTCTACATGCGTGACGTCACCGAGCGAAAGGAGCGCGAAACGAAGTTGGCCCGCAACACTGCAGTCGTCGAAGCGGTTCAGGATGGTGTCGTCACGCTCGACGACAATACCCGAATCCTATCGGTCAATACGACTGTCGAGGAGACGTTCGACGTCGAAGCAAGCGAACTCCGGGGGGAACACGTCGAAACCTTGCTCGACATCGCCTCCATCGATGCTGACGATGCCGTCCGTGTCGGCCGGGCGATCAGTGACGTCGACGTGGGGACAGGCTCGTTCCGGTCGGTCGAAGTGCCCTACACCAACGCGGCTGGTGACAGCGGCGTCGTCGATATCAGGGTGGTCCCGATCGATCACGGCTCGGCTAACGTGGCGTGTCTCGCCCGCGATATCACCGAACAACGCGAGTACGAGCGCGTCGTTACCTCGCTGCACGAGGTCACCCGCTGGCTGTTACAATCCGACGAACCCGAGGAGATCTGTGCGATAGCCGTCCACGCCGGCAGCGACCTGCTCAACTTACCAATTAGCGGCGTCTGGTTGCTCGACGACGAGTACGGCTATCTCGACCCCGTCGCCGGCACGGCCGGCGCTCACGAGGAGTTCGGCGGCCTCCCGCGGTTTCGGCCCGGCGAGGGCCTCGTCTGGGACGTGTTCGAGAGCGGTGACCTCGAGTACTTCGAAGACTTGCACTCGGTCGAAGGGATTTACAATCCCGACACCCCGATTCACTCCGAAATCATCGCCCCCATCGGCACGCACGGGATTATGATGACCGGGGCGAAACGCCCCGACCAGTTCAGCGAAACCGACATCGACCTCATCTCGATGCTCGTCGAAAACACCCGTGCAGCCCTCGACCGTGCCATCCGCGAACAGGTCCTTCGCGAACGAAGCGACGCACTCGAGCGCCAGACAGGTCGCCTTGAGGCCGTCGCGAACGTCCTCTCGAGCGATCTCAAAGACCAGCTCGAGGCCGTGGCGACGGCGCTGGAAGAAGAGCAGCGAACCGGCGCTGAGGCGAGCGAGTGGGAGTTCCCGCTGGCCGAAGACACCGTCACCACGACGCTGGACCGAACCGAACGACTCGTCGACGACGTCCAGGAGTTTGCCCGCAACGCGACGGCCGTCGGCCCGCGGACGCGAATCGACCTCGAAGAAGCCATCGAAACGGCACTCGCCGACTCCATGCTCGAGCGTCCGTCCATCGTCGTCGACGCCGATGCGACGTTACGTGCTGACCACGAACGGTTCCACAACTTACTCGAGACCGTCTTCAACGACGTGGCCGCTCGTGCTGACGGGCGCGTCACGATTCAGGTCGGACTCATTGGCTTTTCGACGCCACGCTCGAACACCCGTGGGTTTTTCCTCATGGACGATGCGGCCGAAGTACCACCAACCGAAAACGAGAATCTGGCCGACCGCGAACAACAATCACCGGGCACCGTGGGGTTCACCAGCCCGCCGACAAACGAACTGGCGCTCGAAGAGCCGGACGCTGAGGCCACTTTCGAAGATGAAACCGCCGAGTCCGCCGAAACCACCGAAACCGAAACCGAGGGCGCGCCACCCCTTCGTCTAGACGACCGCTCAGAGCGAGGACTCGGTCTCACCCTGGCTCGAGCCATCGCGGAAGCCCACGACTGGGAACTCCGCGTCAAACGAGGCCAACACGGCGGCACCCGTATCGAAATACGAGACGTGACGACGCTCGAGCAACACTGATACGGTTTACTGTGGTCTCTTCCCGGTGATTGCCGACCCGGTATGAGCAATCACCGGTAAACAGTTACAGCAAACCGTATGAGACGGACTGTTGTCGCCTCTTTCCGATCAGCGTTCTTCCGGCCCACCGGTGACGACGACCGGACGGTCGGCCTCGAGGATGACAGATTGGGTAACGCTTCCGAAGATTGCCTTCCCGACGGGCGAACGCTTGCGCCCTCCGAGGACGATGGCATCGACGTCGAACTCGTCTGCCTCCTGCAGGATGTCGGCGACGGTATCCCCACTCTCGTCCAGAATCGTGGTTTCGACGTCGTGCTCGTCGAAGATCTCTTTCGCTCGGCGGACGGAACCGACCCGAAGTGCCGACTTGAACGGCTGGAGTTCGTCCGGCAGGTCCGCACTCTCGTCCGTGAAGACGAACAGGATGATCGCTTCCACCGCCTCGCTCACTGCGGGGAGGTCAGTCACGTACGAGGCCTGGGCTATCGCTCTGCCTTCGTTCGTATCGACGGGAAGTAACACACGATACATGGTACTCTTACGACGGCAACCTCCCTAAATACTGCTGGGTGGTTCCCCTCGCCAGTTTCGGGACGCACGACAACTGGGCAGCCGATATCGGGGGATCCAAAACATCTCAGATTCGATACCAGTGTCTGACGTACGTTTAAGTGTCGTGACTGGTCCCTAGTAGGTATGTCGAAAAACCGTGTCGAGCGACTCGAGGCGACCGTCAAGGAACTGGAGTCCACAGTCGAGGGACTCACCGAGGAACTCGTCGAATCGAAAGAGCGCATCCGCGTTCTCGAGGCCGAACTCGATGCCGAGGTCCCCACACGCGTACCGGAACGCCGTTCGTCGGCTGTTATCCACGGCGAGAGCGACGACAAGACACCCGAAGCCGCACAGAACGACGTGGACGAAGCCGCCGCCGAAGCCGAAGACGACGCTGACCTCGAGGACGAACCAGAAGACTCAGGTACCGACGACATTATCGTCGCATAATACGTTTCGACCGCGTTTCGACCGGTCGTCACCCCGTGGCGGAACGGAGAAAATATGCACATTAAGGCGCTCGTCTTAGACAATTTCAAGAGTTTTGGCCGGAAGACGAAAATCCCGTTTTACGAGGATTTTACCGTGGTTACGGGCCCGAACGGATCGGGTAAATCGAACATCATCGACGCCGTGTTGTTCGCCCTCGGGTTGGCTCGAACGCGTGGTATCCGCGCGGAGAAACTGACCGACCTGATCTACAACCCTGGGCACGACGGTGACGGGGACTCGATGGGGCCACGCGAGGCCATCGTCGAAGTTATTCTCGACAACGGCGACGAAACCCTGACCCGCTCGCAGGTGGTCAACGCCGCCGGCAGCGACGACATCGGCGATTGCGAGGAAATCCGCATCCGGCGGCGAATCAAACGCACCGAGGACAACTACTACTCTTACTACTACCTCAACGACCGCTCGGTCAACCTCTCCGATATTCAGGACCTCCTCGCGCAGGCCGGCGTCGCTCCCGAAGGCTACAACGTCGTCATGCAAGGAGACGTCACAGAAATTATCAACATGACGCCGTACAACCGGCGCCAGATCATCGACGAAATCGCCGGCGTCGCCGAGTTCGACGCAAAAAAAGAGGATGCGTTCGAGGAACTCGAGATCGTACAGGAGCGAATCGACGAAGCCACCCTTCGTATCGAAGAGAAACGCGAGCGACTCTCCCAGCTCGAGGACGAACGCCGGATGGCGCTTCGCTATCGTCGTCTCAAAGACGAGAAAGACGAGTACGAGGGGTATCTGAAAGCCAGCGAACTCGAGGACAAACGCGACGACCTGGCACGGGTCGAGTCGCGCATCGAAACGCTCGAAGACGACCTCGAGGACCTCCAGCGCGAACTCGACGAACGCCAGGGGAAGGTGTTGCGACTCGAAGAAGACCTCGAAGACCTGAACGCCGAAATCGAGCGCAAAGGCGAGGACGAACAGCTCCAGATCAAAAGTGAGATCGAGTCCGTCAAAGGCGATATCTCACGCCTCGAGGATCGGATCGATGCGACCGAAGAACGCATCGATGAGGCCGAGTCCACACGACGAGAAGCGTTCGTGCAGATCGACCGCAAACAAGAACAGGTAGCTGACCTCGAGAGCGAGATGCGCGAGTACAAACTCGAGAAAGCCTCACTCAAAGCCGAGATTGGGGAACGTGAGGCGGAACGCGAGCGCCTCGAGACCGAAATCGAGAACGTCGACACCGAGTACGACGAGGTCAAAGACGCCCTTCAGGAACAAAAAGACGCCCTCGAGGGGGCCAAAACCGCGAAAAACGACCTCCAACGCGAGCAAGACCGGCTGTTAGACGAAGCCCGGCGACGGTCGAACGCCGTCAGCGAGAAAGAAAACGCCATCGAGACCAAACGCGAAGCGGTACCCGAAATCGAAACCGAGCGTAACGACCTCGAGCGCGAACTCGAAAAGGCAACGACCAATCGGGCGAACATCACGGACGTCGTCGACGACCTCCGGGACGAAAAACGCGAGTTGCAGGCGAAACTCGACGACATCGACGACGAGTTACAGGCTAAACAGGCCGAGTACGCCGAACTCGAGGCCAACGCCGGCCAGAGCGGCGACTCGTCGTACGGCCGAGCAGTCACCACCATCAACAACGCGAGTATCGAGGGTATTCACGGCCCGGTAGCCGAACTGGGAAGCGTCTCGGGCGAGTACGCCGTCGCCTGTGAGACGGCCGCCGGCGGGCGACTCGCAAACGTCGTCGTCAGCGACGACGTCGTTGGCCAACAGTGTATCGAGTACCTGAAATCGCGAAACGCCGGCCGAGCGACGTTCCTGCCGATGACGAAAATGCGCAGCCGTGGGCTGCCAAACGCGCCCTCGGACCCCGGGGTCGTCGACTTCGCGTACAATCTCGTCGACTTCGATTCCCAGTACGAGAGCGTCTTTTCGTACGTCCTTGGCGACACCCTGGTCGTCGAAGATATCGAGACGGCACGTGCCTACATGGGCGACTATCGCATGGTCACCCTCGACGGCGACCTCGTCGAAAAGAGCGGCGCGATGACCGGCGGCTCACGCAAAGGCTCGCGGTACTCCTTTGCAAGCGGCGGGAAAGGCCAACTCGAGCGCGTCGCGACCGAAATCACCCAGCTACAGGACCGCAAGCAGTCCGTCAGGACCGACCTGCGTGCTGTCGACGACCGCCTCGAGGATGCCCGTGACCGCCAGACCGATGCTGCCGACGAGGTGCGTTCCATCGAGAACGAACTCGAGAAGGTCGAGGAGAAACGGGCCCGCGTCGAAGGCGAAATCGAGACGCTCGAAGACGAGATAGCCGAACTCGAAAACGAACGTGAGACGGTCGACGAGCGGATGACCGAACTCGCGAACGAAATCGAGGCGAAAAACAACGAGATCGAGGGTATCGAAGCCGAGATTGCAGACCTCGAGACCGAACTGGCCGACTCGAAGATTCCCGAGCTCACGGCACAGATCGAGGAACTGGACGCCGAGATCGACGAACGCGAAGACCGGATGGACGACCTCGACAGCTCGCTCAACGAGTTGAGCCTCGAAAAGCAGTACGCCGAGGACGCCATCGAGGATCTCCACGACGACATCGAAACCGCCCAGAATCGGATCGCGGAGCTCGAATCGACCGTCGAGGATTGTGAGGCCGCTATCGACGACAAACACGAGGAGCTCGAAGCCAAACGCGAGGCCGTCGAGGAACTCGAGGACGAACTCGCCGAACTCAAAGCCGAACGAAGCGAGTGCAAGGAGGCCGTCGCCGAGGCCCGAACCGCTCGCGACCAGCAACAGGACCGGGTGAACACCGTCGAGAACAAACTCGAGTCCGCCCGCGAACGGGCCGACGCGCTCGAGTGGGAAATCGACTCACTCGAAGCAGACGTCGGCGAGTACGATCCCGAGGAGATCCCCGACCACGAGACCGTCACCGAGATGATCGAGTTGCTCGAGGCCGACATGGAAGCGCTCGAACCGGTCAACATGCTCGCTATCGACGAGTACGACGAGGTGCGGTCGGACCTCGACACCCTCGAAGAGGGGAAGGCCACGCTGGTCGAAGAAGCCGACGGCATCCGCGAGCGCATCGAGCAGTACGAAACCCAGAAGAAACGGACGTTCATGGACGCCTATGACGAGATCGCCACCCACTTCACCGAGATTTTCGAGAAACTGTCGGAGGGGACGGGGACGCTCCATCTGGAAAACGAGGACGATCCGTTCGACGGCGGGCTGACGATGAAAGCCCAGCCCGGCGACAAGCCGATTCAGCGCCTCGATGCAATGTCCGGCGGTGAGAAGTCACTGACCGCACTGGCGTTCATCTTTGCCATCCAGCGACACAACCCCGCTCCGTTCTACGCGCTGGACGAGATCGACGCCTTCCTCGATGCGGTCAACGCCGAACGGGTCGGCCAGATGGTCGACGAACTCGCCGGTCGGGCCCAGTTCGTGGTCGTCTCTCACCGGTCGGCGATGCTCGACCGCTCTGAACGCGCAATCGGCGTGACCATGCAACAGGACAACGTCTCCGCGGTGACCGGCATCGACCTGAGCGGGTCCGACTCGAGCGATGGCGACGGCGACAACCCGGACGAAACCGAGGTGCCGGCCGATGACTGAGGACGACATCCCGCTACAGATCGCGGGCCACGAAGACAGCGAGCGGCCGGGAACGAAAGAGCGGTCGTCACCGGGTGGTGACACCACCCTCGAGTTCGACGAAGCCGAAATCGACGTCGATAGTGACGATACGGGCGATACGGACGGGACAAACGACGACGATGACGTCGAACCCGTCGAGCTGCTGGTCCAACTCGCCAAAGACGGCGAAATCGACCCCTGGGACATCGACATCGTCACCGTCACCGACCGCTTCCTCGAGGCACTAGACGACGCCGACCTCAGAACCTCGGGTCGGGCACTGTTTTACGCGAGCGTCCTGTTGCGGATGAAAAGCGACGAACTGTTCGCCCCCGACCAGCCCGAAGCGGAGGAACTCCCGCCCTGGGAGGCCCCGTTCGCGGACGACGGCGCGATGGAGGATGCCGAACCGGGATTCGACCCCGTCGACAGCCTCGAGGCAGAGATGGACCGTCGCCTCGAACGCAAGCACGCCCGCGGAAAGCCCGAAACGCTGGACGAACTCGTCAGGGAGTTACGGGACGCCGAACGCGGGACCTGGTGGAAGTCCTCGCGAAGTTACGATACGAGCGACTCCCCCAGCGGCTACGGCCGTGGAACCCAGGAGTTGCACTACCACTCGGGCGACGACTTCCGCGTGGACGACGAACCGACGGCGAACGACGTGACGCACACGGCCCACGAGGAGGATATCGAAGCCGTCATCGATACCGTCGACGACACCCTCACCGAACACTACGACCGGGGGCGCGAGGAGGTGCTATACGCCGAAATCGAAGGAGTTGGTGGCTCACGCGTCATGACCTATCTGGCCTTGCTCTTTCTCGCCCACCGGGGTCGAATCGTCCTCGAGCAGGACGAACTGTTCGGGGACCTCTGGATTCAGCGAGTGGTTCCGGAGACGGAAACCAGCGAAGCGATTGCCGACTGAAGCAATTAGTAGTGTATCAGTGTCTAATATTATGAGTACAATAGTTAGTTAATATAGTTTTCATAGTTAACTCGAGGCCGAAGGATCGGTTCGGACCGAAACGTCGCCCGCGGAATCCACACCACGAACTGGCTCGTACGAAAACGGCCCAACCGACTCGAGTGAACACGAGCAAACTGACTCACACGAACTGGCTCGAGAGTCCGATGGATAGCCGAACACTCTCTCGAGCCCACATTTATACGGACCCTCTGCAATCGTGAGGTATGGCCGGCGTCGCCACGCTGACTGAACCGCAGGTGCTCGCCCACACGAAACAGCGGTTGTTTCCGGAGGCGTCCGAACCGAACAGCTACGTCGTCAGCGACACCCAGTTTGGGAAAGACGAGTGGCTCCCCGGCCGGCCGATTTCGCCAGCCGTCCGAACACAGTTGGCTCCGTTCAATCACGTCGAGGTCGGCTCGGGGTACCCCGATCTGGTAGGCGTTCGCTCGCTCGAGTCAGACCTCCTCGCCGTCGAACGCTTTGGCTCCCAGCCGCCGTTAATCGCCGTCGAGGCGAAAGGGTACACCGAGAGCGGTGCCGTCGACGTCGAACGCGGCATACTCCAGGCGTACGACCGATTGCACGAAGCCAACGCCGTCTACGTCGCAGCCCCGGCCGACTCGATTGCCTCCTCGGCGCGCACGCTCGCTCGCGAACTCAACGTTGGCGTCCTCGGCGTCGAAGCCGACGGCGTCGTCGAACCGCTCGAGGTGCCTCGAGTCGTCGGGAATCGAACGACCGGCGACGCAAGTGCGATCCGCTTTCAGGCAACCGCTCAGGGCGTCGCCGACAAATCGTTCAGCCTGAATCACCCGAAGAACTACCTCGCGTACCCCCTGGCGCTGTATCATCCTGACCCGACCGACAAAGTGCTGGCCGAACACGTCGTCCGGGCCGTCGACGGGGCTCGGCAGGGCGCGGCGTTTCTCGGACTCATTACCGAATCGCCGACGGAGACGAGCCTCACCCCCCTTGGCCGGGAAGTCGTTCGCTTTGCTCACACCGAATATGGCTCCGTCGACGCCGCTATCCGATCGTTTGCTGACTGGAGCGGCTCGAGAAAGCGCTTCTGTGCGATAGCGCCGAAGTGGGGGCTGGTGACCAGACGCGTCATCTGGGCCTACCCCGCCACGAAGCTGCTCGTGACCGAACTGCAGACGATGTACGAGGACGGAATCACCGACCCCTCACTCGTCGATCTGGTGGAGTGGCTGCACGTCCAGCAGCCCACGTTCGCCGTCGAGTTATTCCTCCGTGGCACCGACGACGTGCGCGCTCGTGTGCTGACCGAAGACGGCAACCTCATCGCCAGCCAGCTCGAGGACGGGTCGATCTATCACTCCCCGACCGTCTTTCAACTCAAGGCGATGTTGTACCACAGCGGATTGCTCGCCGAGCGCGGGGCCGAGCCCCACCGTCTCGAGCCGCTCGAGGACCGGTGGACGTTGCGGGAGCCACTCGAGGCTGTATGAAAACTCCTACAGACCAATCGCTTCGATCTGTTCTTGATACCGGTTCCGAATCGTGACCTCCGTTACCTGTGCGACGGAGGCTACCTCCCGCTGGGTCTTCTTTTCGTTACACAACAACGAACTAGCGTAGATAGCCGCGGCGGCGTAGCCTGTTGGCGATTTCCCCGAGAGTAAGCCTTTCTCTGTCGTCACGTCGATAATCTCGTTGGCCTTGCTCTGGACTTCCTCGGAGAGTTCGAGTTCCGAGCAAAATCGCGGGACGTACTTTTTCGGGTTGACCGGCTCCATCTCGAGGCCCAGTTCCTGGGCGACGTAGCGATACGTTCGACCGATCTCTTTGCGGTCGACCCGAGAGACGCCGGCTACTTCCTCGAGGCTTCGCGGGATGCCTTCCATCCGACAGGCCGCGTACAGGGCCGACGTTGCAACGCCTTCGATGGAGCGACCCCGAATCAGGTCCTCGGTGAGTGCACGCCGGTAGATCATACAGGCGACTTCCCGAACGGATCGGGGAATGCCCATCGCCGAGGACATCCGGTCGATTTCCGAAAGCGCAAACTGCAGGTTGCGTTCGCCCGCGTCTTTGGTCCGAATGCGCTCTTGCCACTTGCGCAGTCGGTGCATCTGACTGCGCTTTTCCGACGAAAGCGACCGGCCGTAAGCGTCCCTGTCTTTCCAGTCGATAGCCGTCGTCAGCCCCTTGTCGTGCATCGTCTGGGTCGTCGGCGCGCCGACGCGGGATTTGTTCTGGCGCTCGCTGTGATTGAACGCTCGCCACTCCGGTCCGCGGTCGATGCCGCTTTCCTCGAGAATCAGGCCACAATCTTCACAGCTGACTTCGCTGCCGTCGGCGCTGGTCACCAGCGATTCAGACGCACACTCTGGACAGTGTCTCACGCCCTCCTCGTCCAGTTCAGGAGTCCGCTCCGTCGAATCCTCCTCGAGTGCCGTTTCAGTCGCGGTCTGCGCGGCTCCCTCTCTGTCGCGGCTGGGGCGTATCATCGGTTCACCCCAATCGAAGCGATGGGAAGCATTAAGCACTGTGTCTGTTTGACAGACACATCATATGCAAAACATACGTCGAACCTTCCCGAAAACAGTGAGACGGGTAGCCAGTCACTGGTGAGAACGGGATCGCTCGGGGGGACTTCAGTTGTCGTCCCTGCTCGAGCGTACTGGTAAGGCTGGAAGGTACGGTCGAAAACGCCCCCTCCTCGAATGCATGGTCGGCTCCCAAAACTGCCGCATCGAGAGACAGCGAGCGAAGTTCGGTGAGGGAAGTCCAGCACACCAATACGCTGTCCAGATTCCCTGGAACACACCGACACCAACCGACTCCGTTGGGGGACAGGAGGCCGTTTCAGTCTTCGTGCACGTCGACGACGAGGACCGGTAGATGGGTCGTTCGAAGCGTGCGTTCGGCAACGCTCCCGAGTAGCGCCCGTTTGATCCCGCCACGGCCGGCCGACCCCATCACGATCAGGTCGATGTCGTTATCTTCGGCGTAGCTCGCGATCTGTCGATGTGGTTGCCCTGCAGTGATCGCTTCCGTGACCTCGAGGTCGTAGCCGCTCCCTCGAGCGGCCTCAGCGACGGCGTTAGTGGCGGATTCGGCTCGTTCGCGCACCTCGGGCATCGAACCGAACTGGCCCTGTCTGAGTCGGTCGACCTGTTCGGTCCCGAGGCCGACGTCCATCGCGCCAGTATCGACGACGTACAGCGTGTGGACGTCGGCGTCGTACTTCGCGGCGATATCGAGCGCGTGTTCGACCGCGTGTTGTGCAACCTGGCTGCCGTCCGTTGGAATGAGGATGGTATCGTACATGAGTCAGTCATCTGCAGTGGTGGTGCTCGCGGCGTCTTCCGCGGACTCCATTCGACGCATCGGTTCGGGGCTGTGACACTGTCGAACGAGACGTTTGACGTCCTGTGGCGGGTTCGCGGTGAACAGCGAGATGGCGATGATCACCACGAACACGACCGGGACACCGACGAGTGCCGAGGACGTCCCGGGGAGCCACGTTGCCAGTGCCGGGATAACGGCGTCTTCGACCCCCGTATACATCGGGATAGCGGTATCGTTGAGGATCGCGCCAAAGGAGATAGCGATTCCGGCGACCATCCCAGCGAGTGCGCCCTCTCGAGTCGTGTTCTCCCACCAGAGCCCGAGGAAGAACACGGGGAAGAAGACGGTGCCGGCGATGGCAAAGGACATCGCGACGAGTTCGCCGATGAGTGCCGGGGGATTGAGGCCGATCAGGGTCACCAGGAGACCGATACCGAGAATCGTCGACCGGCCGACGATCAGCTGTTCGCGCTGGGTGGCGTCTTCCTTGTAGAGGTTCGTGTAGAGGTCGTGTGCGGCCGCGGAGGATGCCGAAATGAACAGACCTGCCGTCGTTGCCAGCGCTGCCGCGACCGCGCCAGCGGCGACGAGGCCCACGAGCCAGGTCGGGAGGTCGGCCAACTGGGTCGTCAACACGACCAGTGCGTCGGCTTCCTCACCTGACATGCCGCCCTCGCCGGCGAAGCCGCCGCCACCGGTCACCTCGCGGTCGTAGAGGAGTCCGCCCCAGGCAGCGTACGTCGCCGTGCCCCAGTAGAGCAAACAGATGAAAAACAGCCCCCAGACGGTCGACCAGCGAGCAGTTCGTTCGTTGTCCACCGTGTAGAATCGAACGAGCACGTGTGGCAGACCGCAGGTGCCGACGATCAGGCTGAACGCCAGAGCGACCCACGCGTAGTAGCCCGCGTTCGCGAACGGCTCGACGAATTGCTCCTCGATGGTCGCGGCTTCGGCCACCTCCGAGCCGAACTCGAGATAGGGAAGCACGGTCGACCAGCCCTGGCTCCAGCCCGTCGCGTACAGCCCGAGTGTGAAGGCGATGATGAGGATGACGTACTGGATGGCCATGTTCTTCGTCGTCCCGAGCATGCCCGAGAGCGCGACGTAGCCGATGGTGACGCCCATTAGCATGATGACGCCGGCTTCATACGATATGCCGAAGATGTACTGAGCCATCAGCCCCATCCCACTGGCCTGCCCGATAGCGTAGGTGAACGCGATAGCGAGCGTCGTGAACGCGGCAATGCCACGGGCCCAGTCGGAGTAAAACCGGTCGCCGACGAAGTCAGGTGCAGTATACTTGCCGAAGCGACGGAACTGCGCGGCCATGAAGATGAGCAGGATGAAATAGCCCGTCGTCCAGCCGACGACGTACGCCAGGCCGAAGTACCCGGCCGTCGCGACCAGTGCGGCAACGCCCAGATACGAGGCTGCACTCATCCAGTTCGCACCGATAGCCATTCCGTTCTCGATACTCCCGATCGACCGGCCAGCGACCCACAGCTCGTCGACTGCGGCCACCCGGAAGAAGTAGCCGACGCCGAGGAACAGCGCCAGCATGAGCGCGACGGTCAACGCCGGAATCAGCTTGAATTCACCGACGTCGAGCGCCGTCTCGAGGGTGACTGGCTCGAGAGCTACCTTCAAGAGGGTTGGCTCGAGTAAACTGACGAATTCACCGATCATTGGTCACCTCCGTCAGCCGCCACGGTGCTCGCGTCATCCGCCGTCTCCGTCTCGTGTTCGATGCCGTATTTCGTATCGAGTCGGTCCCGCTGGATCGCGTATGCAACCGACAACACCAGCGCTCCAAGCGGCGTGATGATCGCTGTCAGGAAAAAGTGCAGCGGGAAGCCACCGAGAACCGTCGTTTCGGCGAAAAACTCCGGCGCGAGGAGCGCACCTGTAACGGGGCCGAACACGACGAGTATCCAGGCGAGAAACGCAGCCCAGATGACCAGTAAGTGGTCCCGCATGAACGGTGTCGCCGGTTTGAAAATATTGATCTCCTTGTCGAGATAAGCGTCAGTGCTGACACCCCCATCCGTCTCGAGGGCGTTTGCACCGTCGTCAGTCGTTTCGTGGCTGTTATTCTCTGTCATGAGTGAGTTCGTCACCGTCTGCCGGTGTGTCCTTCGTTCGTGTCATGGAATCGCTCGGGTTGTGTCGTGATGTGGTTCGGGTTTGGGCGTGATGTGGCTCGAGTTTGGTCGTGATCTGGCCCGAAGGTCTGTTACGAATTGTAGCGGTGTGAGAGACGGTCGAAAACGCCATCCATCGCCATCAATACGACCAACCGGTGGCTCAGGTTGCCCGACCGTCGCTCACTCGTTTTCTACCTGTGCGGCAATTTCCTCGACGATTTCGGGGTTCCGGAGCGTCGAGGTGTTGCCCAGTTCGTTGCCGGAAGCGATGTCCTCGAGCAGTCGGCGCATAATCTTGCCCGATCGCGTTTTCGGTAGTTCGGGAGTGACGACGACCGCTTCGGGGCGAGCAATCGGTCCAATGCCCTCTTCGACGCCCTCGACGATTCTGGCCTCGAGATTGTCGCTGTCTTCGTAGCCGTCTTCCGGGATCACGTAGGCGTAGACGGCTTTTCCTTTCATCTCGTGGTCGCCGCCGACGACGGCGGCTTCGGCGACGCCTTCGACGCCGACGATGGCGCTTTCGATCTCCATCGTGCCGAGCCGATGGCCGGAGACGTTGATCACGTCGTCGACGCGTCCGAGGATGGTGATGTAGCCGTCTTCGTCGACTTTCGCGCCATCTTCGGGGAAGTAGACCCAGTCGTCGGCGTCTTCGTCGGAGTACTCGCGCCAGTACTCGTTGAGGAAGCGGTCGTCGTTCTTGTACAGCGTGCGGAGCATGCCGGGCCAGGGTTTCTGGACGGTCAGGTAGCCCGCGTTTCCGGGATCGACGTCGTTGCCAGCAGCGTCGACGATCCTCGCGTCGAGACCTGGTAGCGGCGGGCCCGCAGACCCTGGTTTCATCTCCCCGATGCCGGGCAGTGTCGTGATCATCATGCCGCCGGTTTCGGTTTGCCACCAGGTGTCGACGATCGGACACTCGCCGCCACCGATGTTATCGTAGTACCACTGCCAGGCGCGTGGGTTAATTGGCTCGCCCACTGTGCCAAGCAAGCGCAGACTCGAGAGGTCGTGGGATTCGGGGTACTCCGTGCCCCATTTCATGAACGCGCGGATGGCGGTGGGGGCGGTGTAGAAGATGTCGACCCGGTTTTTCTCGATAAGTTCCCACAGGCGGTCTTTCTCCGGGTAGTCGGGCGTCCCTTCGTACATCACCGTCGTCGTCCCGAGTGCGAGCGGCCCGTAAACGATGTAGCTGTGACCCGTAATCCAGCCGATGTCGGCCGCACACCAGTAGGTGTCCTCAGGCTTGATATCCAGAACCGCGTGGCTCGTCCACGCTGCGTACGAGAGATAGCCACCCGTCGTGTGTTTGACACCCTTCGGCTGGCCCGTCGTTCCCGACGTGTACATCAAAAACAGCATGTCCTCGGCGTCTCGAGCGACCGGTTCGACCGATTCGCCCTCGTGAGCGGCCACGAGTTCTCCGTAGTCGTGCTGGCTATCAGCCAGACTGTGTGCAAGTTCCGCACCCAGTCGGTCGACGACGACGGTGTCGACAGCGTGTTCGACGTCGGCAAGGCCTTCGTTGGCCTTCGAGAGGTGATCGAGCGCGTCGCCACGGCGGTAGTAGCCGTCACAGGTGACCAGATACTCGCTGTCGGCGGCGTTCATCCGGGTTGCCAGCGCATCCGCCGAGAAGCCGCCGAAGACGACCGAGTGTGGCGCGCCGAGACGCGCACACGCGAGCATCGCAATCGGGAGTTCGGGGATCATCGGCATGTACAGCGTGACGACGTCGTCTTCCTCGACGCCCAGGTCGCGGAGACTCGCTGCAAACGCCTCGACCTCGTTCAGCAGGTCGCCGTACGTGTAGGTGCGCGTCTCGCCAAGTTCGCCTTCCCACTTGATCGCCGCCTGATTCTTCCGCCCATCCTCGACGTGCCGGTCAAGACAGTTGTACGACGCGTTCAGTTCACCGCCCGTGAACCATCGATAGAACGGCGCATCATCCGCCTCGAGGACCGTGTCATACTCTTGAGACCACGATACCAGATCGGCGGCTCGTTCCCAACAGCCGGGCCAGTTCTCCTCGAACTCGTCGTAAATCGCCGGATCGTTGACGTTCGCCTGCTCGACGAACGACTGTGGGGGTTCGTAGCTCTCTCCTTCAGCAAGTCGCGCCTCGAGGGCCGGTTCTTCCTGTGACATGTGACAATATACCAGTGTAGCATTAACGGGGTAAATACCGAATCTAGGTGTACAAAATGTGGGCACGTCGAAATCGATGACCGCTCTAGAAGCTTAGTATTCGAACGTGATCACGTACAGACTCCCTCGAGACACAACGGTTTACCGAGAACTGCGTCTCGAGGGCTCTTCGACCGTGTCAGCATCGAAAAACGTCCGGAGGAGTTCGTGTTGGCCTTTCCGGAGGTGGTTGTGTAACGTCGGCGAGGAGACCCCCATCGCGTCGGCGATTTCTTCGGCCGTACTCTCGCGCGGCCAGTCGTAATAGCCACCGAAGTAGGCTGCCCGAAGCGAGGCTTCCTGGCGGTCAGTCAGTCGATCCTCGAGGCCCGTGTGGAACGCCTGTGCAGTCTGTACCGAGCGCTCGAGCGTCCGTTTGCCAACTAGTTCGGAGTCCGGGAAGGACCGGCGAAGGCCGCCCACGATGGTCCGAATATCCGTGTCGCTCGCACACTCCGCGGTGATCGTCGTGGAGCCGGCTTCGGTCACCGACTCGAGAATCGTGACGCCGTACTCCATCAGCGTCAGGGTCGGTGATGCCCCAGAGACGACGAACTCGAGGCGACTGCCATCTTCGTAGGTGTCGATAACCCGGCAATCCTCGATGAACTCGGCGTCAGCAACCCGGTCGAAGACGGCGTCGGGCGTGGTCCCCGTAACGCGCATGTAATAGAGGTGCGTTCCCTCTTCGACTGGCACCAGCGAATCGAGCGCGAAGCAACACTCGAGGGCTCGCGAGGTCTCGACGAAAAACGACCGGTCGTCCCGAGAGTGAAACTCGAGTTCGACGACGGTATCCGAAAACAGGAGGTTCCGGCGACGGACGGCCGCAATAGCGTGACCAACCTGGCGAGCAACGGTTTCGAGCCACGTACACTCGCCCTCCCCGAACGCGTTCGAGCGATCGGTTCCAACACCGAGAACGCCGTAGACGGAATCGCCGTAGGTGATCGGTATCGTGGCGACCCCACCCTCGAGCGTCGAGTCCGCGACGATATCTTGCTCTATCCTCACACTCGACTCGAGAGCAGGATCCTCGATATTGGAACCCAGACCGTCGATTCGCCCTGCAGTCGCCTCGATCAGTTCCTCGGGTTCGCCGCTAACGGTCCGATGCTCTCGGCTATCACCCGAAATCGTCGACCGGTCGATCCACGCCAGTTCGTAGACGCTGTCGATCAGGACGTCACAGACAGCAGTCTCGATGGCTTCGTGGGTCGGAGCCTCCAGAAGCGCCGTCGTCAGCGACCCGTGACACTCGCGTGGATCGAACGCCGAATCGGCGGTGTCGTCAACGTCGGTTTCGTCATCGGGAAGTGGGGACGTTCGATCCGTACCGACAGCGTCCCCCTGGCTCGCAGGCTCGAGGGCGGCAAACGCGCTGACGATACGCTCCGCTGTCGGCGGCTCCAGGTAGGGCTCGAGCGCCTCGAAACTGTGCCACCCGCCAACGGCTTTGACCACCCGCGGATTGATCTCGTGGTCGACCAGCGCGTGCCGGGCGAAATACTGGCGTAACTCACTCGAGGAGACGGTCTCGAGCGACGGATCATCGTATTTCTCGCTTGCACGAGTGGTCACCTCGGCGACCAGCATCTGGAGGCGTCGTGGCGTCACCGGAAACAAGCGGGCGTCGCCGTCGATATCGTTGCTCGTCGCATACCGTCGTAACGATTGTTCGACGCCGACTGGAACGTACGCCGTTCGGTCGACTCCCGACGAGTCCGATCGCCCGCCGTGGTCGACTACCGGGACGTCAAGCCCATATCGTGGCGGCTCCTCCTGCAAGAGTCGAAGACGGTCGGGCGTCAGGGCCGCGATTTCTGCCGGGCGCAAGCCGACCTCGCCGCACAGGCGAACGACCAGTGCCTCGCGAAAGGTGTCTGCCCCGTCGAGAATCGCGTCGTATCCCGTCGAATCGAGCGGACCCTCACTCGAGTCGTGGCCGTTCATGTTTCGCGATATCGAGTAGCTCGAAAATAAAGATGTTGCTCTTGACGGCGATAGCGACTAGAATAGCGGTGAAATTGGAGTAACAGGTCGAATAGCCGTTTCGTGAAATTTGGTATCGCGAAATCAGTCTCGAGCCCCGATCGCCGATTGAATCTCGCCGACGATTTCAGGATTCCGCAACGCGCTCGTGTCACCCAGCGATTCGCCGTTGGTCACGTCCTCGAGCAGACGGCGCATGATCTTTCCCGACCGGGTCTTCGGCAGTTCGGGCGTGAATACGATCCGCTCCGGGCGAGCGATCGGGCCGATAGCCGTCTCGACGGCATTGATGACGCGAGATTCGATAGATCCGTCCGGTTCGGTGTCGCCCTCGGTGCTCACGTAGGCATACACCGTCGCACCGTCGGGCCCGCCGACGACGGCCGCCTCAGCGATGCCCTCAACGCCGACGATAGCGCTCTCGATTTCCATCGTGCTGAATCGCCGGCCCGCGACGTTGATCACGTCGTCGACCCGGCCCAGAATCGTCAGATAGCCGTCGTCGTCCATCCGAGCGGCGTCACCGCTCGCGTAGCGCCAGTCGTCCGCCTCGGGGTCGGAAAACTGGCTCCAGTATTCCTCGAGAAAGCTATCGTCGCCGTCATACAGCGTCTTGGCCATGCCGGGCCAGGGTTTCGTGAGCGTGAGATAGCCGGGTTCGCCGACGTCGACCGGCGAGCCGTCCCCAGCGAGTAACTCGACGTCGATGCCGGGAAGCGGCGGGCCGGCCGCGCCGGGTTTCATGTCGTCGACGCCGGGCAGTGTCGAGATAGTGATTCCCCCGGTTTCGGTTTGCCACCAGGTGTCGACGATCGGACACTCGCCGTCGCCGATGTGATCACGGTACCAGTGCCAGGCGCGTGGATTGATCGGCTCACCCACCGTCCCGAGCAAGCGCAGACTCGAGCGGTCGTACGCATCAGGATACTCAGTTCCCCACTTCATGAACGCCCTGACGGCCGTCGGTGCGGTATAAAAAACGTCGACGGCCATCCGTTCGACGATCTCCCAGAGACGGTCACGGTCGGGATAATCGGGCGTCCCCTCGTACATCACCGTCGTCGTCCCGAGTGCGAGCGGCCCGTAAACGATGTAGCTGTGGCCCGTAATCCAGCCGATGTCGGCCGCACACCAGTAGGTGTCCTCGGGCTTGACGTCGAGCACGGCCTGGCTCGTCCAGGCGGCGTAGGCGAGATAGCCCCCCGTCGAGTGCACGACTCCTTTGGGTTCACCAGTCGTTCCCGACGTATACATCAAAAACAGCATGTCCTCGGCGTCTCGAGCGACCGGTTCGACCGTTTCCCTCGAGTGGGCCTCGAGCAGGTCGCCGTAATCGTGTTCGCCATCGCCGAGGACGTGCGGGAGTGCCTCCCCGAGTCGGTCGACCACGACGGTGGTCACGTCGGTCTCGAGCGAGAACCGGGCGTTGTCTGCTTTGCTCTTCTGATTGAACGCATCGCCACGACGGTAGTACCCATCACAGGTAATCAGGTACTCGCTGTCTGCAGCCTCCATCCGCGTAGCGAGTGCGGCCGCCGACAGGCCCGCAAACACGACCGAGTGCGGTGCACCCAGACGGGCACACGCGAGCATCGCAATCGGCAGTTCGGGAATCATCGGCAGATAAATCGTCACGACGTCGTCTTCGCCCACTCCCAGCGCTCGCAAGGCGGCCGCACACTCGTTTACCTCGACGAACAGTTCCCGATAGGTGTAGGTGCGGCGTTCGCCGTCTTTCCCTTCCCACCTGATCGCCGCGTGGTTCTTTCGCCCCGACTCGAGGTGGCGATCCAGACAGTTGTAGGAGGCGTTGAGCGTGCCATCCGGAAACCAGCGATAAAACGGCGGGTTTCGCCTGTCGAGTACCCTCGAGTACGGTTCCATCCAGTCGAGGGATGCACCCGCTCGGTCCCAGCACTCGGGCCACTCGCTCGAAAACGTCTCCCTGATCGACCCGTCGGTGACGTTGGCCCCCTCGAGGAACGACGACGGCGGTGACTGTCGCGTGACGTCCGTCGCCTCGTCGACAGTCTCTCGGTCCATATCGATAGCGATGGTCGAAAGACGAATAAACGTTCTGACGGCGGGCAGTTGTAGTCGGTTTTGATTGATACAATTCCATCCGAGCCTACACGGCAGAACAAAGAAGCAGCGAGCGGACTCGAGTCAAACCACAAGCGTCTCGTGTGTAGATCGAACGACTCGAACAGCGTTCAGACCGAAAAGTCGGTTCGCGCCGTGCAGTCGTGATTTTTCGCGGCGAGTTCGCCCACGGCCGTGTACTGCCCCGGATCGAGCGAGTCACCGGTCGCCTCGTAGGTTCGTTGCTGGCCTGGCTCGAGCGTTTCCGAGGAGATCACCTGGGTGAACATTCGGTTCTCGGTCAGTCGCCACACCTCGGTGCCATCGGCTTCGACGGCGAAATCCGCCGAGCACCCGGTCATAAACTGGAACGTTACCGGCTCTGTGCCCGCGTTTTCGACCGTGAGTGCAAACGACGGCGTCCCATCCGAAACCGTCACGTCGAGCGTCCCCTCGAGTGTCATACTCGCCGGTTCGCTTGGGCACACTATATTCTTTATGGGATGGGAGAAATTAACTCGAGACACCGGAAACGCCACGAGTCTGTTCGAGACGACCGTGAACGGTACGACTTTTTACTGTGGACGCGACCGGTTACCTGTGCAAATCGTCGGCTACGAACCGAAGCGCTCTCCCCTCGATTCGGACGGTCACGCGATAGTGTTCTGTAGCGATGCGAGCCGTGTTACGGGGGCTGACGATGGTGATTCCGGTCACGGGGCCGCGTCCGAAATCACGACCATCGCGCTCGAGCCAGGCACCACGCTCGAGTACACCCTCGGGGACCGACACTGTGCCGGTGTCTTCGACGGGGACCGACACCAGCCCTGTGACCGGGAGGCGGCCCCACACTGTCCATATCACACCAGCACGTGGGTCTGTGCACGCTGTACGGGCACCTGCCTGAAAGACGAGATGGACTGTTTTGAGACCCACGCGGTCTACCTCGCCGGCTTCGCTCCGGACACGTTCAAAGTTGGCGTCACCCGCGAGTGGCGACTCGAGACTCGCCTTCGCGAACAAGGTGCCGATGTCGCGGCACACATCCATACGGTGGCTGACGGCCGTATCGCCCGCGAACTCGAGGCCACGATTGCCGACGAACAGGGACTGGTCGACCGCGTCCGCACGCCTGCAAAAGTTTCAAGCATCGCCAAGGGGATCGACGTTGCCGCATGGAACGCGCTGCTCGAGCGCGACGCCTTCGACGTGATCGACCGCTTTACGTTCGAGTACGGATTCGACCTCGAGCGCCAGCCAATCGCGGAGACACACCTGTCGGGGACGGTCATCGGGACGAAAGGCCGACTCCTCGTCCTCGAGCGTCAGGGGACGGCTTACGCCGTCGACCTCCGCGATCTGGTTGGCTACGAACTCGATCAGGGCACGGGCGACGACGCCAGTGATTTACAGTCGTCACTCGCTTCGTTCGGCTGACTGGATATGTTGGTGTGAAGCCCGTCTTTCGAGTGAACCGCACACTTCATGTCCGAGACACGGATTCTGGGCCGGTACTCGAGCACAGCAAGACATGGCTTACCGAAGGAGGACCAGAACCAACCCGAGTACGCTGAGGACGAACACGACGACAATCGCTAACACCAGAAGTGCCTCGAGAAACTCCGGTGCGAACACGTCCGTCAGCCCATCAGACAGGCCCATACGACACTCGAGGGACGAATCCATCAAAGCGTTTGTGCACGGGAGCGTTTTACACACTCGAGACTGGTGTCGTCAGGGCTCGAAGCCCCGTCACGGCTCGAGGTCCAGGCGGGTGACTAGTGTTTCGTCAAGCCTGAACGTGTGGGTCGAACCGATAGCGGTTGTCTGGTTTGACTCACACATCGACGCTTGACGGAGTACTAGCAGAGACGATACGTGTGACGAAAGACGACACGCATGACGAAAGACGACACGCGTGGCCAATCGACAGTGGCTATAACAATCCTTTTCCGGCCCGCTCGAGAAGGTCGGGTATGGCAGACGAACACGAAAACGGAGCCGAAGACGAAGCCGAAAATGGCGACGACGGCGAGGAGAAATCGTTCCGCGAGCGCGTCGAGGAAATCCGAGAGAAACGCGAACAGGAAGCCGGTGAAGGCGAAGGCCCACCGGAAAGCCCGTTCGGTGGTGGCGGTGGCGGCGGCCCTGGCGGCCCCGGCATGGGTGGCAACCCGCTGGCGCAGATGATGGGCGGCATGATGGGCGGTGGACCCGGCGGTCCCGGCGGTCCGGGTGCCGGTGGCGACTCCGGCGTCGGCAACGAAGAACTCGTTCGCGAGGTCCGTCAGGTCCGAGACGAACTGCGCGACCAGACGCGAGCGCTCAATCGCATCGCCGACGCGCTCGAGGACGAGTAAGCCCGTACAGTCGCTGTTTTCACTCGACCGTAGCTGACTCGGCTAGCGACGCGTACAGTCTGTGAACCTGTTCGACCGACCGGTCGACACCGAGTGTCGGCCGTCGGTCGAGACAGCCGGCTTCGAGGGTGGCCCGTCGCTCGAGTGCTGTCTGCAATTCCCGGGCAAACGCCCCTGTGTCACCGGGTTCGTAGTGAAGACCCGTAACGCCAGCGTCGACGGTTTCGCTGAGTGCGCCAGTATCCGCCGCGACGACTGGCGTCCCCGATGCCATCGCCTCGAGGGCGACTACCCCCTGAGTTTCGACCGGGCTCGGATGAGCGAACACGTCGAGGGCGGCGTACAGCGACGGGAGTTCGGCGCGGTCGAGAAAGCCGAGGAATCGCGCCCCGAGGCCGTGCTCGCGAGCCCGTTGCTCGAGCGTATCCCGAGCAGGTCCGTCACCGCCGAGAACGAGCAACGGCTCCGCGAGCCCGTTCGCTCGGCGGATTTCGGTAAGCGTCGCGACGGCGTCGATCAGCTCCTCGAGCCCTTTCTCCCGGCCGTGGCGACCGGTGTAACCGACCAATGGACGGTCGTTCTCGAGGCCATGGCGTGCTCGAAAATCGGCCGTTCCCCGTGGCGAGAATCGCTCGAGGTCGACGCCGTTGGAGACAACCCGAACCGGCGTCGAGACGCCGACCCGTTCGCGAAGGTGGCGTTTTGCCGTGCTCGAGGGAGTCAGAACCAGATCGGCCCCTTCGTAAAACCAGCGTTCGTATCCGGTAGCGAGCCGTCTGATTCCGCTGACAACGCGTTCGTGCGGGGCGAGATACTCGGCGTAGGCTGCCGCTGGCGTGTGATACGTTGCAACCAGCGGGAGCGAGTGACTCCTCGCGAATCGACGGGCGGCGAGGCCGAGCGCAAACGGTGTGTGGGCGTGGACGACCTCGATATCGCCGTCGCCGCTCGACAGCGCCTGCGGAACCCGTGGCCCGCCGAGTCGAAAGCCGTCGTAGAACGGAAACGGGACGCTTCCGACAGGGTGTTCGGCCGGGCCGGGTTCGTAGGAACTGGCCGGGAATACGACGGGCATCTCGCAACCCAGCCGTCGAAAGCGTTCGCGCCAGGTTCGAACCGTATAGGTCACGCCGTTGACCGTCGGGAGATAGGTGTCGGTAAAGGCCGCGACCTGTTGAACCATCGTCTCGCGGTTTTCTCTCACAGCCTTAAGCTGTAGTGGTTTCGGTAGCTGTCTGGCTCGAAGGAGAGCTACAGGCTCGAGGAGAGTGGCCGTCCTGGTTCGAGAGCTGTACGGACTCGAGGACCCGAACTCACCGCCGTGTCCGACCTGTCGTCTGCACGCTATTGGCGGCCGAACAGTGACCTGAGTCGACGGCCCCCGGGCATAGCCTCGAGGCCGCCAGCATCGTCGAACGCCTCGTAAATCGACCAGCGGCCGACGAGTCTGGCAGCCAGCACGACCGCAATCCAGCCGAGCACGATTCCGGCGAGGACGTCGATCGCCCAGTGGATACCGAGATACATCGTCGAAAGCGCGACGCTCAGTGCCAGCGGAATCGAGAGGAGATACCACCCGAAGTAGACCTTTCGAGTGCGGTAGGCCTGAAACGCCACCGTCGCGGCCAGCGAGGTGTGCAAGGAGGGAAAGACGTTGGTGTTGCGGTTGACCTGGCGCGTCAGGTGTTGATACTGCGGATACGTGTCGTACAGGAGGGCCTGAATGAGCTCCGGCTCGAGGTTCCGGGGGCCGTACGCGATAATGACGACGTAGCACGCGAGACCGAGCGTGTAGTTGAGCGTGTAGGCAGTGAACAGTTCCCTGAGCGGGCGCGTATTCGGCAAGAGGAAGTAGATCACGACGGGGAAAATGAGTGCGAACACGTAGCCATAGATGTAAATGAACGAAAAGTACGCCGTCACCTCGGGCGTGGCCTGCGCTTGCAGCCAGAGGATGAGGTCGCCTTCGGTTTCGTAGATTGCCCAGGTGATGTCCTTTCGAATCAGCCAGGAGAGTTCGGGAACCGCCTGTCTGGCGACGCTGTTGAACAACAGTACGCTCACCAGGACAATCGTGATGGGAGCGATTGCTTTCACTCGCCCAGGCCACTCGCGAACGGTCCGAACCAGTCGCTGGCGGCCCGCGAAGACGCCAACCCCCAGGACGACCATCACGGCGACGATAAGCGCTAACCGAGTGAGGACTTCGACCAGCACTATTCTCTCACCACCAGTTTGTCGCCATCGTACCGATAGCCGGCTGATTCAAACGCAGCTCTGGCATCACTCACGTCGAGATCGCCGTCGTCGCCAAAAAACGGTACTCCCGGATCAACCCCATCGAACGCAAGCGAGTCGGGAATCCACTCGTCCGGAACTGGGGTGGCGAGCGGTTCGGCAACACCCTCAAACACGGTTTCGACGAGCCACGCTTTGTCGATCAGACGCGCCACCGCCCGCCTGACGTACGGGTTGGCAAACGGGGCGGATCGGGTGTTGAAACCGACGTGATAGAAGGTTTCGGAGGGTGTCTCCAACACCCGTTTCACCTCGGACTCCTCGAGGTCGTCGTACACGTACGCCTCGAGCGGTGAGATCGTGATGTCGGAATCGCCCGTCTCGATCAACGAAATTGCAGAGGGACTCCGTGGATCGATCTGGGCCCGGAGTCGGTCGACCGATGCCGCCGGCAGTGAGACGTCGTCTCGAGCGGTGAAGTGGTCCGGAAACCGCTCGAGGGTCAGATGTTCGCGCTCGGCTCGGTCGCCGAACTCGAACGGACCGCTCCCGACCGGCGGGACGTTGTCGGTGATCAGCGCCTCCGTCGTCCCCTTTGCGATACGAACGCCCCGAACGGTGGCCTGTTCGGCCCGCGGTTCCCAGCGATGCCGGGGCAAAATTGGGACGGTCAGCACGCGCTGGGCGACGGCTTCGCCCGTGTTGAGGCGAATCCGCAGTTCGTGATCGCCCTCGACGTCCACCGAATCGACCGCGGCGACCGCCCCCCGGTATCGGGGCGTGGGGGCAGGTACGTCGCTCGAGCCCAGTGACGTATCCTCGAGGAATCGGTAGGTAAAGGCGACGTCGTCAGCAGTGACGGGTTCGCCGTCGTGGAACGTGTGTCCGCGCCGCAGCGAGACGAGGAGGTCGTCACCATCCCAGTCCCAGTCGGTTGCGAGCCACGGAATGAGGGTTCCGTCGTGCTCGCGGGTCGCCAGCGAGTCGTATAGTAGATCGAGAAGCGGGTCTTTTCCCCGATACTCGGCCGAAATCGGATTGAGGTTTTTCGACACCCGTGCATCGATCACCGTCCCCCGAAGCCTGTTCGCCTCACCGACCCGTTCGACATCGAGATATCCAAGCCGTGTAGAGAGCGAGTCGGCACGCCAGCCATCGAATCGGTCAGTGCGGACCAATCTGACGTCCGTCGGCCGACAGATGGGGACGAACGGTTGTTCGGCGGCGACGGCCTCGAGCAGGCCGTCGACCGCCTCCTGGCGCTCGTCGCCGTCAGCAGTTCGCTGGGTCTCGAGTAAGTCGTCAACGGCCGTGTTTGCGTAGCCAAAGGGGTTCTGCCAACCGGCCTCCTCGCCGTAGCGCGAGTGGAGCGTTTCGTACAGAAAGTCAGGATCACTGGCGCCTGGATGGCGCCCGACGTAGATATCGAAGTCATGATTGATCAGAATGTCCCGGAGAAATTCCTCGCGCGAGCGCAGTGGGACGGAAACGTCGATGCCGACCGCCTCGAGGTTGTCCGCCAATCGCCTGGCAATTTGAATCGCTTGCCGGTCGCCATCGGCTGGCTGCGTAGTAATCGATACCGACAGTTGCTCGAGGTGGGTGCGATTGACTGCACTCCGAAACTCTCTGAGACAGCCCGCAGTCGCGGCAGAGAGGCCAACGCCAGCGCTGGCCAGAAATGCACGTCTGCCCGACATCGAGTCGCCAGCGTTCTCACGCGGGCGTTTCTTGGTTGCCATTGAAATACAAGTATCGGCGCTAAACCGGCTCGAGGTGGCCGTCGACTGGCGTGAGTCGGACCGATCGTGGCTCGAGGTGGCCGATAAATCGTCGTGCACGTTCTCGTGGGTACTTGGCTGTTAGGTGTATAACAGTATTGCGTCCTCGACCGGACGATGCGTCGCCTCCGAACCGACCTCCGGTACGGGACCGACGAAATCCAGCATCTGTCGCTGGTGCAGCGGTCGTACGGATTACGTGATTAGGCGCTCGTACACCTCGAGCAAGCGCGTTCGAACCCGCTCGAGGGAGTGTTCAGCCGCCGTTTTCCTCGCGTTTTCGCCCAGTTCCCGACGGCGGTCCGGATTGGCTGCGAGGATCTCGAGCGCCGCACAAAACTCGTCCTCGCTCGAGCACAGGAGACAGTCGACGCCGTCGGTGTAAAACTCCCTGAATACGGGGAGATCCCGAAGGACGACTGGCTTCCCGCAGGCCATCGCCTCGAGGACGGCGATGCCCTGGTTTTCGGCGTGGGTCGGGAAGACGAACACGTCGCCGGCGGCGAAGGCATCGCGTTTGTCCTCGATCCAGCCCGTAAACCGGACGTCAGGCGGCGGGTTCGCCGTCAGTCGACGGACGGTCGGACTCGCCTGTGGCCCCCGGTCGTAGGGGCCGAACCAGACGAACGAGTACGGCGTTCGTTGAGCGAGACGACAGAAGGTCCCCAGCCCCTTCCGTTCGAACACGTTGC
The DNA here is from genome assembly GCA_025517525.1 of Natronosalvus hydrolyticus. Classification (GTDB taxonomy): domain Archaea; phylum Halobacteriota; class Halobacteria; order Halobacteriales; family Natrialbaceae; genus Natronosalvus; species Natronosalvus hydrolyticus. The sequence continues at coordinate 78,205 of JAOPJZ010000009.1, read as the reverse complement.
CGACGGCGAAGGCGACCAGCCCATGGAGGTCAAATCGGTCGCGCGCGTTCTCCCGACGCGATACAACCCCCTCGAGCGAGCGATGGTCCACGCCGTTGGTGATCGGTTCGATGGGAGCCGACACCGGATACGCCTCGAGATGGCGTCTGGTCTGTTCGCTCGGACACAACACGAGGTCGGCCTGCGAGTAAAACCGTTTGAGATAGCCTCCGAGAGGGCCGGACAGCGCGTTCGACCAGCGAAAGCTGTCGCGGAAGTCCTCGCGGGTGACGTGTGCGTGCAACACGAGCGGCGTGTCCGTCCGCATGGCATCGCGAGCGACGACCAGCGAGCCCGGTCCAATCGCGTTGCAGTGGGCAATGTCGTACTCGACGGTCGGGGAGCGCTCGTGGCGGAGTCGTTTCGCCACTGAACGCAGCGAGTCGCCCCAGGGATCGGTGACGACGTCGATATCGGTCCCCTCAGAGCGACCGCACTCGCCTAGCAGCGCCCGTCGCTGATGGTCCGCCGCCGCCCCGATACCGCTGCGCTCGAGCGGCCCCTCCAGCTCGAGGTAGTTGAGTACGCGCACGGTCGTGTCGAACGGTCAGCCAAGAGCAAGATAGCGGTTTCGGTAGCCGTGCTCGGGAAAACGTTCAAACAAAACACCAATACGTCGGCCACGACAAACCCGGGGTAATGGATATCGCCGCGGAGCGAATCGACCGGCTCCACGACCTCGCTCGAGCGGCGGCTGCCGACGGTGAGGACGAACGGGCCAAACATTACGTCAGGCTGGCCCGTCGCGTGGCCGAACGGAACCGGCTGTCGCTCCCTCGGACGTTCAAGCGGTTCACCTGCGACGCGTGTGATGCGTACCTTCGCCCGGGCGTGAACGCCCGCGTTCGTCTCCAGGATGGCCACGTGGTAATCACCTGTGACTGTGGACATCACGCTCGGTATCCCTACGAATAACTGTGCAGGCCACAGGCGGCGAAACGCGGATATCGATTCGCGAAGATTGAAACCATCGGCCTCCTTAAGACGCCCTATGGATACACAGGAACTGAAAAAACGGGCCCACGACCTCGACGTAACCGTCTGGGTCGGCAAAAGCGGGGTCGACGCCGTCGTCGATGAGCTAAACGACCAGCTCGCAAACGAGAATCTGGTAAAGGTCAAGTTTCTTCGGGCTGCTCGAGTCGGTGACTCGACCGAGAGTAAAGCGCAGGCGCTCGCAGAAGAAGTGAACGGCACGCTCGTGGAGACGCGCGGGCACACCGCCGTGATCCATCGATGATGGGCACGGTGCTTCCGGCACCGCTTCAGGAAAACCTGGGGCCGATCGGGGAGCAACTCGAGGCCATTGGCGGCATCGATAACGCACTCGCAGGGGCGCTCGAGGGTGCGATCATCTTCGTCCTCACACTGGTCGTCGTCTGGATGCTGGGCCGCGCGATCGTCATTCCGCTCGTCCGACGTGCAATGCGACGGCGCGACCTGGACAGACACGCACAGAAGCCGTTGCTGATGATTACGCGGTTCGTCACCGCATTTGTTGCGATCGCAATTGCGTTCGGGGCAGCGGATTATGGCAATTTCCTGGTGTCGATGGCCGGCATTGCCGCGGCTGGGGCGTTGGCGATCGGTCTGGCGACGCAAAGCGTCATCGCCAACTTCGTGGCGGGCGTGTTCATTTACACCGACAAACCGTTCCGCATCGGCGACTGGATAGAGTGGGACGATCACGCCGGCGTCGTCGAAGATATCAGTTTGCGTGTCACGCGAGTCAGAACGTTCGATAACGAACTGCTGACGGTGCCGAACTCCATGCTAACTGGCGGCGTCATCAAAAACCCCGTCGCGAAAGAGCGTCTTCGGCTGAAGTTCGTCTTCGGCATCGGCTACGACGACGACATCGAACAGGCCTCCGACATCATCGTCGAAGAAGCCGAAAAACATCCGGAAATCATGGACGACCCGGCCCCGTCCGTCCGCCTGACCGAACTCAACGACTCCGACGTCGGCCTCCAATCGCGTATCTGGATCAACGATCCTTCGAGGGCTGACTTCGTCCGTATTCGCGGCGAGTACGTCACGAGCGTCAAACGACGCTTCGACGAGGAAGGGATCGACATCCCGTACCCCATCCGCACGCTGGATGGTGGCATCGGTATCGAAAACGCGTCCCGACTCGAGGCTGCCGACGACTGATACGGTTCGTTGCACTCCCTACCGGCGATTGTCCTACTGGGTCGACATTCAGCGATGAGAGACGACAGTACACCGTCTGAAACGGGCTTTCGACTGTTCTCGGCATCTCTCGGGTAGACCGTTCTCAGTGGCTCGAGTCGTCTTTTTCAGAGCTGTAGACAGTACTCGGTTCAGGACTCCTCTGCAGCGATGAGATACACCCCGGCAGCCATCACGACGCCGCCCACGACGAACAACGAGCCGAGTTGCTCCCCGAGGAACGCGGCCCCCAGCAAGCCGCCAACGACGGGCTGGGCGAAAAAGAACACCGAGATGATGCTCGCGTCGACGTACTCGAGGCCCTTGTACCAGAGATACCACGCGGCGGCAGTTCCAAAGAGACCGAGATAGGCGATGGCGACGAGTACCGGAAGCGAGAGCGGGATACTCGAGAGCGAGGTATCGGTGACTGCGAGCTCGACCGGGACCATGAGCGCCAGTACCGGGACTGCGGCGACCGTCGAGTACGTCGCCGTCTCGAGGGCCGAGTACCGCTCGATTAGCGGTTTGCCATAGACCGTGTATCCCGCCCAGGTGGCGCTCGCCACGAGTAACAGCAGGATTCCCGTTGTCGCTGCGCCGGCAATTGCCGTGAGGTCGTACTGCCCCGAGAGGACGAGCAAGGTGCCGACGGTCGCAATACCGATGCCGAGAGCCGCTCGAGCGGACAGGCGTTCATCGAGGAGGGCGACGCCGAGCAGGACGGTAAAGACGGGCGTCGAGACCGTGATCAACGAGCCCTGGCTGGCGGTCGTCAGATCCGTCCCGAGAAACTGGGTAATGAGCGACCCGCTTACGAGGACGCCGAGGCCGGCGAACGCCAGCAGGTCCCGCTTCGAAAACGAACGGCGGGGATAGGTGAGTCGGACGACGATCCACAGGGCAGTGGCACCGACTGCGACACGCGCAAACGCCAGCGTGACCGGCGGAACGGCCTCGAATCCCCACTTGCTGACGACGTACAGGCCGCCCCAGAGGGTCGCCGCGGCCAGTGGGGCGAGCGCAAAGAGGTATCTCGCGAGGAACTCGGCGGTCGAACTCGAGTCGGAGGGAACATCCTCCGTAGATTGGGCATCCATAGCGTCACAGGTCACGCCATCACTTCGAATGGGGGAGCCATCCCTTTTGACGTTAGGATGTTAACGCCACTCCGAACGCTCCAACGACGGGGAGAGTAGTTTCGACTCCGCCCGGCGAAGCGTTTTGGAGACGGCCGCGTCGGAAACCTCGAGTGATTCCGCGAGGTCGCTGAGCGTCGTCGCCCGCGGAACTTCGTAGTAGCCCGTCTCGAGCGCCCGTTCGATGGTCTTCCGTTCGGTCGTCGTCAGATGGCGCTGGGCCTCGAGTAGTCGCCGTCCGACGGTGTCGGCATGGACGTGTTCGAGGGCGTCAGATGGCGTCACCGCTTCGTGTCTCGTTACCGTACACTGGTCGTCCGTGTTCCGCTCGAGTGCCGAGAGCGCGCCGCGAGCCGCGGCTTCGGTGTCGAACCCGAGCGACCAGCGTTCGGTGCCATCGACGTTCCGGAATGGACCGGTCAGGTAGCCGTCGTGGTCGACGACGGTTCCCATTGCCTCGGTCGTTCCCATCGTCAGCCGTGCTCGTGCGGTCGCCGTCTGTTTAGCGAGCAGGTCGAACGACACCGTCGAGGGGTGGTCACGAACGGTTTCGAGGCCCGTCTCGAGCGCCCCACGACTCGAGGCATCGACGAGCATCCGCAACTCGAGGCGTCCCTGGTCGCGATGATAGTGCCAGTGTGGAGTGACGAAGGCGACGTCTTGGGCCGCCGACGCGGCGCTCAGGGGGCAGTCGGCCTGGCGCAAGGAGAGTTCGACGCCGATCATACCACTACCGGAACGCCAGGACCCAATGGTGTTTTGGTTACGGCAGTCTCGAGCGCGAAAAGACAGTTCTCGAGCGCAGGTGAGTCCCCATAGTCCCGACTCGAGGAGGTGGTGAGACGCTGAGTTACAGCCAGTACAGGGACTACAGCGTAGACTGGTCGAAATGAAAAATCGATATGAATGCGGACCCCGCGATTGCCCGGCGTTCCGGACGGGGGAATCCCGGTTGCCTTCTCCACCCCGCGACCCGTCGAGCGACAGGTGTTCGGCGGTCCACTGCTCGCTTCCGCGCCTGATGGGCTGTCGCCGATTAACCACGATGAGTCGTCCCTGCGGACGGTCACCGTAGACCGCTGTCCCCGACGGACGAGGCTTCCACGTTAGCTCCCGGGGCCCCGGCCGGTCAGACCGGACGCCCACGGGCTTCGGTCCTCACTGAAGGCCATAGGGTGAGTTGTGAGCAGGGCCTAACTGCCCGACCTAGTCCAACTGGCACTAGCTGCCCACCCCTTAAGGGCCTTTCGTCTCCGGGTTCACCGAGGCGTGTACCTGGGGCGGCCGTCGTCACATTCAGCCCATCGACTGTAGAAATCGGTAATCGACCACAAACTGGCATCCCCTATGAGAGTCAACGTTTTAGGGATGGACTGAGATAGTCGACCAACGTATGAGTCCGGACCTCTCCGAACGAATGCTCGGCGTCAGTATCGACGACCCGGGCGACCGGCAACCATCGACACCCGAAGCAGACGAACCGGAGGAACTCGAGCGGTTCGTTTACGTCGCTATCGGGGAACACCGTCTGGCGTTTCCGGTCGACGACGTCAAAACGATCACCGATCCGCCCGAACCGGCCGATGTCACCAACGTCCCCCGAGCACCGCCGGCCGTCAATGGCCTCGTCGACATCCGCGGGGAGATTACGGCACTCGTCGACCCACGAGTCCACTTTCCGGCGGACGAACCGCCGACAACGAAACAGCGGTTGCTCGTGTTCGACCGTCCGACCGACCAGCAGTCGGCAGCGATCACCATTGACGAAGTGTTTGGCGTCCAGACCGTGCCCGAGGCAGACGTTCACGGACCCGAAGATGTCGACGATCCGACGGTCGCCGGCGGCGCGATCAACCACCCCCTTATCGTCGCACTCGTCGAGCAAGAACGACGGGCCGAGCGAAGCGGTCGAGGGAACACGACTCGCGAGAGTCGGTTTGGGCGCACGAATCAACCGGACGAGTCGTTGTCGCTCCCGACCGAAGAGGCCAACGACGACGTTGTCAGCGACGAGTTCGTCCTCGAAGAGGAACCCGAGAAAGAGCAAGAGTCCGAACAACCACCGGAGATCATCGTCGAAGCAACCGGACTCGTCGACGTCGAGCGACTGTTGTTAGCATCCGGACACGAGTCGTAACAAACTTCCCCGAGACTCGAGGAGACGGGTAGCTCACATCCGCTCGCATCATTTATCACGTGTGATAATCGGGAGACAGCATTTATGGTAGTTGTATTTCTATCGAAGTTTGGTGTACAATTGAATGTCGACAGGGGTGCTCATCGTAGACGACTCTCATTTTATGCGTAATTTACTGCGACAGATTCTCGAGCAGGATTACCATATCGTCGGAGAGGCGTCGAACGGCGCTGAAGCAGTCAAACTGTATAAAGAAAAGAATCCCGACATCGTCATGATGGATATCGTGATGCCGAAATGTAACGGTATCAAAGCGACGGCTGCGATCAAGAAACTCGATCCGCAATCCCGCGTCATCATGTGTACGAGTGTCGGGCAACGAGAGAAGATGAAACTCGCCGTAAAGGCTGGGGCAGACGGCTACGTGACAAAGCCGTTCGAAGAACCCAGCGTACGGAAAGCCCTCGCTGACGTCGTTGCGGCATGACGTGTGTACTCGTTGTCGACGACTCGCAGTTCATGCAGACAGTCGTCGGTAACGCGCTCACAGCCGCTGGATACGACGTCTGTACGTCGAGTACAGGTGACGAAGCAATCGAGATGGTCGAAGCAAACGAACCGGACGTCATCACGATGGACGTCGAGATGCCCGGTATGGGTGGCCTCGAAGCCGTCGAACGCATCATGTCACGAAATCCGACGCCAATCTTGATGCTCAGCGCACACACAGAACGTGGCGCGACAGCGACGCTCGAGGCACTCGAACGGGGTGCCCTGGATTTTCTGCCGAAATCGGCGAGTTCCAGTGAGCAGAATATCGCCCATCTCGCCGACGCCGTCGTCGAGAAAGTCGATGCGCTGTCGGAAGCAACGATATCGTCACTCGCACTCGCTCGGGCGACGGCCGCGGTTCACGCGACGAAACGACAGGTACCCGACCCGGACCGCCAGGCTGCGGTCCCGAGTACGACAGCAGGCGGGGCAAAACCAGCCACCGCCAGTCCTCGAACAACCAGACGGGTGTCGAGCGCCGACACACCGGACACAAAAACCCCTGTCGAGGGTCCGCTTCTGGACCATCCGACGATAGTGATCGGTGCCTCGACTGGTGGCCCGAAGATCATCGAGCGTGTGGTGGCGGGATTACCGTCAGCACTCGAAGCGAAAGTCCTGATCGTACAGCACATGCCGCCAGACTTCACGAAGCGACTGGCAGACCGGCTGGATTCCGCCAGCGAATACGACGTCAGGGAAGCGAGCGACGGCGACCGCGTCCGTGCTGGTGACGTGTTAATCGCCAAAGGTGGCCATCACCTGACCGTCACCGACAACGACGATGGTGAACTCGAGGTCGCATTGACGAGCGGTCCCCGGGTCCACGGCGTTCGGCCATCGATCGACGTTACGATGGAAACAGCAGCGGAGACGGTCACCGACCCCCTCTGTGGCGTCGTGTTGACCGGGATGGGTAAAGACGGGGCGGCCGGTATCGAGGCTATCAATGCCGCCGGCGGCCACACGATAGCCCAGGACGAAGCGACGAGCCCGGTATTCGGTATCCCCCGACAGGCGATCGAAACCGGTTGTGTCGACGAGGTAGTGCCTGCGTCAGCACTCGTCGACCGAATCGTAGACGCGTTTACCACGGATGGTGAGACCGATGACTGATTACTGGACTGAGTTCGCTCGAGAGAGCGACGAACACATCACGAGCCTGAACAACTCGCTGTTGACCCTCGAGCAGAATCCGAACGACGAGGAAGCGATGGAGTCGATCTTCAGAACCGCACACACCCTCAAGGGTAACTGCGGCGCAATGGGGTTGAAGCGCGCAAGCGACCTCGCCCACGCGATCGAAGATCTGCTCGAGGCCATCAGAGGCGACGAAATCGAGATCACGAGCGACGTGATGGACGTTATCTTCGACGGCGTCGACGAACTCGAGGCGATGCTCGATGAGGCAGCAGCGACGGGCGAGATCGACAGCGATCCCGGAGCGACAATCGAGTCGCTTCGGAGCCCGCTCGAGGGACGGTCGGCGGGTTCCCAGCAGCCGATTCGGGAACCGACAGTCGAGGAGATCGAGACGGTGCTGGCCAGATTCGACCCGCCCAGCGATATCGAGGGCAACGTCTATCTGGTTCGCCTTTCGGTCGTCGAACACGAGTCGGTGAACAACGGACAACTCGTTGTCGAAGCACTGATCGATGCGTTCGATCTGATCGGAACAGAGCCCTCACAGGAAGTAATCGAAAACGACCAGTACGGAACCCGCTTCGATGCAGTGTTCGCCAGTGCCGTCGGCAAGGCAGCTATTTCGGCCGCCCTGGATCCGGTGGATGCGGTCGAAGAGTTCGTCATCGTCGACGTGACCGAACAGGTAACGGCACTCGAAGCATCGCCAGCGCCGGCGCCCGCACCGGACGTTGACGACAGTGACGAGGACTCGCTGTCAGAAGGCGACCCGCAAGACCTTTCAGTCGACGAATTACTCGACGAGTTCGAAGAGTTCGACGACCTCGACGCGATGGTCGAAGACGTCGACGAATCCGAACTCGAGGCGTTCGACGACATGGGTGATGCCGGTTCGTTCGACGATTTGCTCGGTGAGACAGCAGACGAACCCGAAATCCCCGAGCCAGCAAAAGTGGATGACGTCGACGAACCCGAACCGGTCGATGTCGAGGCGGACAGCCACGAGCCTATCGAAGCGGACGGCGATGAAGTCGACGATGCCAGTGCCGTCTTCGCTGAACTCAAAGACGAAGTGGAGATGGTCGGGTTCGACGAGCTCCAGTCAGAACTCGACGAACTCGAGTTCGACGAGTTTGACAGTGAAGAAGAAGTCGACATGGACGAGTTACTCGGCGACGACGTCGACACCGCTGACAACAGCTTCCTCGGCGTCCGTGAGGACCCCCTCAATATGGCAGAATCCAGTATCGAAACGGACCCCCAACCGGACCTGCAGGCAGACGACGACGCTGCGGAGACTCCGGTGGTGGGTGACGAAGACGCCAGCTCTGACGGGGTGCTCGATGACGTACTCGAGTCGGATGAGGTAGGTGACGAGGAGATTGAGCCGCCGGAGGACGACCTCGTTGCCGACGACGAAGCTTTCGGATCGTTTGCCGACGACGCATTCGATGCTGAACCGGGAGACGCCGACGCAGAAATCGAAGAACCCGCCGAGAACGACGAGGAGATTGCCTCGGTCGAAGCCCTCGAGGACGTCGATTTCGCCGACACAGCTCCCGAAGCAGATGGTGAGCCAGCGATCACAGGCGAGGACCACCAAGCGGATGCAATCGATGTCGACGTTGACGAAGTCGAAGCAGTCGACGTTGACGCACCAGACTCGCTCGAGATCGACGAGGCCGACTCGCTCGAGGCAGATTCGACTACCATTGAAGAGGCCGAGGCATTCGACGCTGGCGAGACGGAAGCGGCCGACACCGAGAGCGATGACGAATTCGCCCCCAGTGACAGCGATGACGAGATCGGCCTGGTCGAAGAGGAATTCGACGAATCGACCGACGAGTCGGCGTTCAGTGAAACGGAAGACGGGTTCGGCGCAGACGAAGACGACTTCTTGGCGTTCGACGAAGGAGTTGAACGTTTCGATGAAACCGAGTCCGAGCCGAGCGATACGTTCGATCTCGGTCTTGCCGAATCTCTGGATGACACCGGCGACGCAACGTTCGACGGCGAGTCAGAGGCCACAGATACCGACGAAGCCACTGACAGCGCGTTCGAGGATGAATCGCTCGATCTCGGGGCTGACGCCGACTTCGCGGATGAAGCCGGCTCCGCAGACGACTTCGGAGCGACGGCCGATGTCCTCGGTGACGACGATGGCCAGTTCGCAGACGTGTCCGCCTCGACAGTCGATATCGAGGCAACCCAGCCCAGCGACTCGAGCGCTGCCGGATTCGGTGAAGATTCGTCTTCCGATGACGAACAGGCCTCGCGCGTCTACGAGGACGTCCCACCGATGCCGATTCCGGAGATTTCGATCCCGGAGGAAACTGAAGAAGAGAAACTCGCCCGAGCGGACGACCAGCGACAGTCCGTTCACGTCGACATCGAGCAGGTCGATACCCTCCTCAATCTGGTCGAGGGCCTGGTGACCTCGCGCGTTCGCCTTCGGCACACGATAGAACAGGGAGACGACCTCGAGGCGATCGATCGCGAACTCGACGACCTCGAAGATCTCACGTCCGATCTCCAGGAAACCGTGATGGACGTAAGACTCGTTCCACTCGAGACGGTGACCAACCGGCTGCCACGGACGGTTCGAGACATTGCACGCGACCAGGGCAAAGACGTCGGATTCAGGATCCAAGGTGAAGACGTCGAACTCGACCGGACGGTTCTCGACCGTATGGGTGACCCGCTTATCCACCTCGTTCGCAACGCGGTCGATCACGGCATCGAAGGACCCGACCATCGCGAGGCGGTCGACAAACCACGCGAAGGGACGGTCGAAGTGTACGCCGAGCGCGCCCGAGACCAGGTGACGATACGGGTCGAAGACGACGGCCGCGGAATCGATCCCGAGAAGTTACGGGCCGCAGCACTCAAGGCGGATATCCTGACCGAAGACGAGGCCGAGTCGATGGAAGACGACGACGTGTACGAACTCATCTTCCATCCCGGTCTTTCAACGGCTTCGGAGATAACGGATGTCAGCGGCAGAGGTGTGGGGATGGACGTCGTGAAACGGACGATCGAAGACCTCGACGGAACGGTAACCGTCGACAGTACACCGGGACAGGGGACGACCGTGACCATGCAGTTGCCGGTCACGGTCGCGATTGCGGAGGTGCTATTCTTCGAACTTGGGGGCGAAGAGTTTGGCATCCCGCTCAAAACCGTACAGGACATTGACGACGGCCGATCGATCGAGATCGACAACGGAGAGCCCGTCCTGTCGACGCCGGCTAATGACCAGATATCGGTCATCGACCTGGCGAACACGCTTGAGGTTCGTTCGGATATCGACCTCGAAGAAGGGATGGTTATCCGCATTCGAGACGACGTTCGCTCGGTTGCGTTACACTGTGACAACGTGCGCAGTCAGCAGGAAGTCGTCGTCAAACCCTTCGAGGGGGTTATGAGCGGTATTCCTGGCCTCAGCGGTGCAACCGTTCGTGGCCGGGGCGAAGTAGTCAACATACTGGACGTGACGACCCTATGAACACCAACGACACACACCCACGGAGAATCCGATACCTATGACGCTGATGGTCGACATTCGCAAGCTGAGCTTTATCAACGAAATGGCAAAAGTCGGGACGAACGGCGTCGCCGACAACATGAGCAAACTGACCGGTGAAGACGCTCAGATGGAGGTGACCAAGACGAACTTCATCGACGTCGACGACATCGAAACACAGCTCGAGCCGGGCAAGAGGGTCGGCGTCCGCGTTCGGTTGCTCGATCCGCCACACGGACACATCCTCATCCTGTTCCCCGAAGCAAGTGCGAAGAAAATCACCGCGATCATGCTTCGTGACGTCGTCGACGACATGTCGAACGTGTCGGGGAAGATGGCCCGTAGCGCCGTCGAAGAGATGGGGAACATGATGGCCAGTGGCTTCATCGACGGCTGGGCCGACGTTCTCGGCCGGGCAATCGATATCGCCGCCCCACAGCTGGTGTACGCACCGGCTGGCGATATCGTTGTCCGCACAGCGGGTCTGGGAGGCGACGACCTCGCCCTGTTTTTCGACTCGGATCTCTCGGTTCCGAGCTATCAGATCGAGGCCGAAATTTACGCATTCCCTGACCTCGAAGAGTTCGTCGAGATGGTCAACGGAATCGAAGTCCACACTGCATGAAACTCGACGTTAACGCCCTCGGAACGTTCTACCGAATGGCCCGTGAAGGGGCTGGGTTAGCCGCCGGTCGGCTGAGCAAGATGACCGGCGTCGAGACACAGGTTGGCGTCACGAAACTGAACTTCATGCGGGGTAAGGAGATCCGCGCCGATTTCGAAGACGGAACCGAGAAAGTCGGCATCCGAGTCGAGGTGACTGGCGGCCTCGATGGGCACTCAGTCATCGTATTCGACCGCGAAAGCGCCCTTCAGGTCGTCGAAATGCTGCTCGCCGATTCAGCTGGCGACGAGTTCGACGAGATGAGTCGCAGTGCGGCAACCGAACTCGGACAGGTGATGAACAGCGGCTTCATCGACGGCTGGGCGGACGTCCTCGAGACCGTCATCGACGTCTCAACCCCGGAGTTCATCGAGGCGAAAACCGTCGACCCCTTCTTCGGCGACCTCGAGGAAGCACCCGACGACCAGGACCTCGCATTGCTCTTTCAGAGCCACATCGAGGCCGTTGGCACCGAGATCAGTTTCAGCCACTACCTGTTCCCTCGACGCGAATCGATGGCCCAACTTCTCGAGGAGCTTCGATCAAGCGACGGTATCGAGTACGACAAACTCGAGGGCTTCGACCGGATGGCCGAACAGGGGGCGACGGAGGTCGCCAAAACGGCGACGACGCTGACCGGTATCGAGACGAACGTCGAAATCCGGCGGCTGAATTTCGTCTCGCTCGAGGCGATTCCCCAGCAGATTGCGGACGATCCGCTGGTCGGTGTCGCGTTCGAATTCGACGGGACACCGAGTGGTTACCTCCTGTTCCTGTTCGACGAAGACTCCGCACACGAAATCGTCGACGCGATGGTACCGATGGAGGTCGACCACGACGGAGACGGCTTTGGTGAGATGGGGACCAGCGCGATCAAAGAACTGGGCAACATTATGGCCAGTGGTTTTCTCGATGGTTGGGCCAACGTCCTCGATACGACCATCGACCACTCACCGCCGGAGTTTATCCACGATATCGGTGCCGCTGTCATCGACCCCGTCGTCATCCAACTGGGCGAAGACCAGGAGTTTGCGTTCGTCTTCGATACACAGGTCGTCGCCGACGGCCAGGCGTTCGACTGCGACATCTATGCCATCCCCGACGAAGCCGACCTCGAGCGGGCGCTCAACGACCTGGACGTGGACCGAATCGAAGAGACCCCGACGACAGCAGAGTTTGGTGAGGTCGAATGAAAACGTACGGTACCGAACCGGGTATCCCGGAGCCGGTGCAGGTTGGCATCTCCGAACTGGTCGTCACCGAAGGCGACGACACGCTGAAATCGTATGGACTGGGGTCGTGTCTCGCTGTCGCGCTGTATGACCCCGACAGCGATATCGGCGGTCTCGCCCACGTCATGCTTCCCGACGGAGACGCCTCGGACAACAGCGACGTCAAACCTGGAAAGTACGCCGACACCGCGATCAGAGCCCTCTTGCGCCGAATGGTCGAACGTGGTGCGAGCTACACCTCCGTCGAAGCCAAAATAGCCGGCGGGAGTGACATGTTCGAGTTCGAGAGTTTCGGTGACGGCGTCGGCAAACGAAATATCGATGCCGCCCGCAAGGAACTCGAGAAACTTGGTGTCCCACTGGTCGCCGAAGACGTCGGTGGGAAACACGGACGGACCGTTGAATTCACACCAGATACCGGTAAACTTATTGTTCGAACGGCTAACGAAGACCATGGAGTGTCCGAGTTGTGAGCAGTGACCAGGCGTTCTCCACCCTCCTCGAGTTCGTCGAAGACGAGTTAGGATTTGCGACGAGTCACTACAACGAAAGCTATCTCGACCGGCGAGTCTCCTCTCGAATGCGTCGAACCGAATCCGACACGTACGAAGCGTATCTCGAGTTACTCGAGGACGACGCCGAGGAACAGACGGCGTTGCTCGATTCGCTGAGTATCAACGTGACGGGCTTTTTCCGAAACCCGGACGTCTGGGAAGGGATTCGAGACGTGCTCCGTGAACTGTCGAAAACCAGGGATTCGATCCACGTCTGGAGCGCGGCCTGTGCTGATGGCCGCGAACCGTACTCGCTCTCGATGCTCGCCCACGACGATCCCGAGATCGACGAGTCAGCGATCCACATAACGGCGACCGATATCAGCGAACCAGCCCTCGAGACGGCACGAGAGGGTGCTTACACCGAATCACGGACGGTCGATCTGAGCGAACAACTGGCGTTTCTCGAAGAGTACGAACGGTACGTCGACCACGACGACCGGACGTACACGGTTCGAGAGGAGGTCGGCCAGAACATCAGTTTCGAGCGACACGACCTCATCAACGACGATCCCAAGTCGGGTTTCGACCTGGTGATCTGTCGTAACCTGTTCATCTACATCGACAACGAGTACAAACAGTCGATGCTCGAGACCATCGCCCACTCGCTGCAACCGTCGGGCTATCTGGTCATCGGCAAGGCCGAGACGATTCCGCCGGCACTCAAGACGGCCTTTGCTGTCACGGAAGGCCGCCTCCGAATTTATCAACTCGAGGATACCGCCACACAGACAGCAGCACGACTCGAGTAAGAGCGGTTTGTGGAAGATATAGTACCCTCCCAAACGTCGACTCATGGGTGAAATTGAATCGCACCGCCTGATTTCACCCACCAGTTCAGGTTTGGGAAGCCACTAGAACACTCGAGCGGTGCCGCCTTCACTCGAGTGGCCCATACCGCGAATGGGTCAAATTCCCGGAAACGCCCAAAGCCGGCTACGGCAGCTGTCAAGGTATCGCGACGCGCCGTGGGCTCCTCCGTACATCGCCGTCAAGAGATGCTGGAACCGAAACACACGAAACATCTCACACTCGCGGTGTTCACATCCCTGGTGGCGGGCCTTTCGAGTCGTCGTCGATATCGGTGTCGACGTCATCGGGTCCCATCGATTGGCGTTTTTCCTCGAGGGATTTTACCTGTCGATAGTAATACGCGACGCCGGCCCCACCAACCGTGACGACGAGCAAGACGATGCCGGCGAAGATGGGGACATCTCGGCTGTTATAAAACCGGATCGAGAGGGAGCTATCGAGGTCATCCCAGTGGAGATGTTCCCGATCGTCGACCGTCGTCCGGTCGTACCCGCTCGGGCTGACCGCACCGAACAGATAGTTCGTCGTTCGGTATCCTTCGGGCAAGATGACCTCGTAGGAGTCGGAAACGTACGCGGGCAAGTAGAACGTGCGTTGGCTGGCGTCACCCGTAAACGCGAGGGTGCCGTTGCCATCGGGGACCCGAACCTCGGTGCTCGAGCGCCCCTGATCGATATCGAGTTCCGAGCCCGTCAGTTCCGTTCCGTTGGGATACCAGTAGCGAACCGCCCGAATGTCGAGGGCGTTCTCCCGATAGAACGTCGAGCGATACAGCGAGAGTTCCTCGGTATCGCTCAGATTGTATACCGCACGAAACTCGCCGCTCGAGATGAGCGACCCGCTGCCGACTTCGATGGTCACGTTGGCGTCGTTGTCGGCGTGCCGGAGGTCGTCGTAGTCCTGTTCTTCGTCGAGTGTTTCATCCGAGATACCGCCGAAGATCATCGACATACAGCCCGCTGTAATCAAGAGTACGGCGACGGCGGCTGTCGCGAGAACGAGTCGGCGGTTGACGGTCAGTTCCATACGTGTTCGGTCAGGGGACGACACAGCGCAGCTCGGCCGGGAGATACGAGCCGATGCTCGCGAGCAGGCCCGGCGGGTCCGTATCCTCCGTACAGACGACGCTCTGTTCGAGCAAGCCGAGTCGCTCGACGGTGACGTAATCCTGGGCGTGGCCTGCCCGGTTGAGGGTCGCCCGAACCTCCGCTCGAGTGGCGCTGTTGACGTTGAGTCGGCCGTCGCCACGCGTCCACTCGAAGAGTCGGTCACGTTCGGCGTCGCTCAGTCGCGATGGCTCGTCGTCTCCACCGTAGATGAACGACATCGGCAGGTGCTGGACGAGTCCGAAGCGCTCACGGATCTGGGCCGGGGTTCCGGGGCCAAGCCCCAGTTCGTCGGTCGGAATCCGGACCGGCTGGCCCGCATCGAGGACGAAACCCTCGTCGTCCCAGCTCTCGAGCGTGCCGACGGAAGTTTCACCGGCCTCGAGGTCGGGGACGATTTCGCCCCACTCCTCACGCAAGACGTTTCGAGCGACCACAGCGTCGTCACCCTCGATTGTCACCGACGGGAAATCGTCGTGGCGGACACCCAGCGTGAACTCCACGTCGAGTTCGCCGATATCGTTTTCGACGAGCGAGCGCAGCGAGTCGAGCGATCGATCACGGGCGTCGCCGCTGACGTACAGTTTGGTTGCAAGAACGACCATTAGTTCGCCCGTACGTCGATATTGAGTTCGTCCTCGAGTTCGTCGAGTCGCGAGTCCATTGCGTGAACGAGTCGGTTGTTGTCCATCGACTCGAGTGGCGATCCACACTCGGGACACTCGAATCCGAAGTCCATCGCTTCGCCGAACTCGAATCGAATCGAGCAAATCTCACAGAGGTAAAACTCGTGGTTCTGTTCGTACTCGCGCCGTTCCTCGAGCGCCTCGTGGAGGCGATACAGTTCCTCCTCGAGGTTTTCTGGGATGTTGTCGTACTCGAACGTCCAGAGATAGGTGAGCCACCCCGAGTCCTCATCACGCAGTCGGCGGTAGGTTGCGAGATCGTTCTCGTACAGGATAAACAGCGCGCGTCGAACGTCGTTGAGCTCGAGATCCAGCTCTTCGGCGAGTTCCTCGTCGGTTACTTCCCCGTCCGGCGGTGCCGCCGCGACGGGCATCCCCTTTGGACCGACGAGCTCGTGTAAGTACTTCTGGATGACCGGATCCTCGAGCAGGTCCTCAAAAGCCATTAGCCTGTAATAATCGCATACAGCCATTAAGTCTTGTCACTCGGTTCGGGGAGCAGTCCGTCCCGTGATGGTGACGGTACGGTGAGACTCACAGCAGAGACGATACCTTTTCAGCCGGGACGACAAACGCCTCCTGTATGACCCAGTCGTTCGGCGCAGCTCTCCTCGAGGAACTCAATCTCCTCACGCTCGCCCTCGTCGTCGCGATTCTGGCACTCGTCTTCGAAACCAGCTGGATCACTGTCCTGATCGTGGTCGCCGTCCTCGTGGGGCTCGGCGTGACTCGAGCGGTCTGGTCGATCCGTGGCTACGACGAGGCGCTTCTCGACCTGGGAATTAGAGTGATGGGTACACTGGGAGTTGTAACCCTCTCGATCATCCTGCAGTCGTGGCTCCTCGCGCTACTGATTCCACCCGCACTCTGGCTCATCTTCGATTCGCTGTACGCCTATCGGTACAGTGACAGTGAGGAGCCGACGGAACGAGCGACGAACGACGCCCATCTGCGTACCGCAGAAACGACGGAAAAGCTCGAGGACGGCCGAGCCATCCTCGCCGTCCTCCAAGAGGCCAACACACCACGCACCCCGGCACAGATCGCCGACCAAACCGAGCTCTCGAGAGCGACCGTCGAGACACGACTTCGAGATCTCGAGCGCGACAGTCCGATCAGCTGTACCGACGGGCGATACACCGTCGAGGCATCGAAAATGGGCCCTTCGAGTTTACTCGAGGATGCCCTCGCCCGACTGTGGCGACCGTTCAGCGGCCCGCCTGAGCGTTCGGAATGAGGGAACGAACGAACGAACCCTCTCACCTCAGAGATTACTCCTCTGTCGCGCGATCACTCCTCGGACACGGACTCGACCCGCTTTCCCGTCTCCGTCGGAAAGACCCGTTTTTCGGCGTCTTCCCACTCGCACTCGAGTTCGCGTCCCTCGAACAGCCGGTCGAGAAAGACGGCCAGGCTGGCGACCTCTGAGTGGGGCTGGTTGGTGACCCCGACGTTCCAGTCGGCCTCCTCGTAGACGTCGAAGGGAACTTTCTCCGCGCCGACGACGATCAAAAGCGGTTTTCCGGTCTCGAAATGGGCCGACCGGATGTCGGCTTCGACGTCCTGTACGCGCTCGCCGTACATCGTGAGATGGACCACGACGCCGTCCCACCCGCGGACGACACCGTACGGGGAATCGGTAAGTTCGACCTCGAACGGCCCGCCAAAGCGGTCGGTGATATCGGCGACGGTCTCGAGAGACTGGCCGGCGTTGTCCGGCAACAGGACGCGGTCGGCACCGAGCGCTCGAGCGGTCAGGCCGACGTGGGTCGTCATCCGTTCGTCCCGGCCGGGTCGGTGACCGAGTCGGAGGACGACGACGGCTGGACTGTCGTGTCCGTGCATACCCCTACTCATCGCCGGGGTCGGTTAGGCGGTTTCGTTTTCCGTGTCTCGAGGGACATCGGTTTTCGACGCTGGGAGCCCAATAACTTCAATAATCATAGCAAAACATAGTCTTTTACTTCACATTTCGTATCAAGATACTCGAGCGCCAGGGCCTCCTGTCGGTAGACTTTTTCACCAGCGTTACCCACCCGTGTTTGAGAGAATGACCGACCTCCGAACCTGGATTACGACCGCCCGCGAACAGCGGTGGGGCATCCTCATGGACCTCGTGTTTGCCATCGCCTGGGTAACCCTCGTGGACCTCCTCTTTCGCGTCCTCGAGGGACCCGACCTGGCGTATTATCTGCTGATGCTCGCCGGCATCGTCGCCTACTTCGGGTTCGTGATGAGCCTCGAGCGTGCGGTGGCCGAGGATGAATCGGGCGAGTGATTCCTGGACGCCCCAGGCACCCTCGACCCGAAACAATCTGCCGGTATCGCGAGTGACGCTCCGTTATCCTTTAGCGCCCGCGGGTCAAAGCCGCCTGCAATGACCGCACAAACCGTCCAGCAGGGGGACCTCGTCACCGTCATCGGCCTCGAGGTGCACGTCCAGCTGGAAACCAACACCAAGATCTTCTGTGGCTGTTCGACGGCACCTGCCGACGGGCCGAACGAACACGTCTGTCCCGTCTGTCTGGGTCTGCCCGGTGCCCTCCCGGTCCTCAACGAGGCCGCCGTCGAAGCCGCCGTCAAAATCGGGAAGGCGATCGACGCGACGATTCCGGAGGAAACCCGATTCCACCGGAAAAACTACTACTACCCCGACCTGCCCAAGAACTTCCAGATCACCCAGTACGACGAACCGATCTGTCAGGACGGCGAACTCGAAATCTCCCTCGAGGGCGAGCGCCACACCATCGCTATCGAACGCGCCCACCTCGAGGAAGACCCCGGCAGTCTCCAGCACGTCGGTGGCTCCATCGACACCGCAGAGTACACGCTGGTCGATTACAACCGTGCGGGGACGCCACTGATGGAGATCGTCACCGCCCCCGACTTCCGCAGTCCGAAGGAGGTCCGGGCGTTCCTGGCCGAACTCGAGGAAGTCCTCGAGTACCTGGCCGTGTTCGACGCGAGCCGTGACGGCAGTCTGCGCGTCGACGCCAACCTCTCTATCATCGACGGCGAGCGCGTCAGCGACGACGGCTCCATCGAACTCGCAGATCTCGAGGCGGCCAACCGAACCGAGGTCAAGAACATCTCGAGTCACAAGGGAGCCGAAAAGGCACTCGCCTACGAGGAGACGCGCCAGAAAAATGCCGTCCGGCGCGGTCGCGAGGTCGAACAGGAGACCCGCCACTGGGACGAGAGTCGCGGTATCACGGTTTCGATGCGCTCAAAGGAAGCCGAGAAGGACTACCGCTACTTCGCCGAGGCCGATCTCCCGCCGCTTCGGGTCGCTCACTGGAAAGACGAAATCGCGATTCCGGAACTGCCTAAAGCCCGCCGCGAGCGCTTCGCCAGCGAGTACGGCCTCGGCGAGGAAGCCGCGTCGAAACTGACCTCGACGAAACAGGTCGCCGACTTCTACGAAGACGTCGCCAGCGAGTTCGACCCAGACCTGGCGGCGACCTGGGTGGCCGACGAACTGCTCGGCGAACTCAACTACCGCGACATGCAGATCACCGACATCGAGGGGCGCCTCGAGGAGATCGCGACACTCGTCGAACTGGTCGCAACCGACGAAATCACCGCGAAAAACGCCAAGGAAGTCGTTCTCAGAGGGATGCTCGACGAGCGCGACGATCCGGAAACCATCGTCGACCGCGAAGGGCTGGGGAAAACCGACGACGATGCGGTGCAGGCAGCCGTCCTCGAAGCAATCGAGGAAAACCCCGACGCAGTCGCCGACTACGAGGCCGGCGAAGGCGGCGCAATTAACTTCCTCGTCGGGCAGGTCATGCAGAAAACCGGCGGCAGCGCCGATCCGGGCGACGTCAACGGCCTGTTACGCGCCGAACTCGAGTGAGGGAGCAGGCGACTGGCTTTCGGTTTTTATTCGAGACCGCTATCACAGCCGATCAGCGCCATCCACGTCGCCCTCGCTCGAGAGCGGCCAGGTCAACCGCGCCGTGGTCTCGGAGGTGCCCGTCTGCTCGTCTTTTGGCTCGTCGTCGAATCGGTCGAAGCAGACGGTGACTACCGTGCCGTCGTCGTCGCTCTCGAACGTGAGATCGGCGTACGGAGTCAAAATCCACTGGCTGATCCACAGTCCCATGCCGCTACCGTGTTCGAGTGGCGACTCGAGGCCGGCGTCGATTACGTCGCGTTCGGTGTCGGGAATCCCGGGGCCGGTATCGACGATTCGAAGCTCGACTGTCTCTCCGTCGCCGGTAACGGTGATATCGATTGTGGGCCCGTTTCCACCGTGAACGACGGCGTTCTCGAGGAGTTCGTACACCCCGAGTGCGAGGAGGTCACAGCCGTGCACGTGCAGGGAATGTTTGAGGGGATCATCGCCGTCGGCACGGGCATCGAGTTCTCCATTCGCCGTGACGGAAACGCGACCGCGGATGCGGTCACCGTGCTGGTCGTCGAGGCGGTACAGCGCGTCCGAAAGCGCGCCGAACACGTCGACGCCACGATTCGCACCGGCCGGTGTCCCGAGCAGTTGCTGGACGATACGCGCTTTTTCGCTCATTCGCATCACCATCTCGGATTTGCGCTCGACGATGTGGAGTCCGTCGCGTACCTCCCCGCTCGTCTGTTTGGCCGCCATCGACGCGTACCCCTTGATGACGTTCATCTCGTTGCGGATATTGTGACGTAACACTCGGTTGAGGACCTGCAACTGCTCCCGTTCTTTGTTTTCGGTCACGTCCAGAATAACGCCCACGACCGAGGCCAGTTCGCCGTCACCCGTGACGATTCCTTCGCCAACGTCCCGAACCCAGCGCTGACCCTCGTTTGCGTTCCGAATGCGGTATGTTACGTCGTACCGTTCCCCATTGGCTACCGCCGTTCGCTTCTGTTCGAGTACCTGCTGGCGGTCCTCACCGTGAATGAGTTCGTGCAAGGATCGCTCACCCGACTCGAACATCTCTGGGCCATAACCGGTCACCGCTTCGGCGGCCTGGCTGACGAACGAACACGAGTCGGCAGTCACCGACGGCAATCGGTAGACGATTCCGGGCAGGTTTTCGATGAGTGCTACCTGTTCTTTGCTCTGGCGCTCGAGTTCGTCAGCCAGTCGCTCGAGTTGGCGCTCGCGGTGTTTCCGGATGGTGATGTCCTGGGCCACGAGCAACTGTCCCGTGAGCGACTCTTTTTGGGCGTAAAACGGCGAGAGCGTCAGTGCGTAGCTCCTGGTTTCCGGCGGTTCCGCCTCGAGTTCTCGCCGGATGTCGCTTTTGATTCCTCTCTCCCCGACACCCTGTGACGGTGATCGGTCGTCCGACGCGCCCGCATCGTATCGGGGCGTGGCGGCAGTACTCGACGCCGAGTCAGCGTCGGCATTCTCGCTCGCGTTCCCCTCCGGTTCGACCTCGATTTCGATCGTCCGTTCAGACCGGACGTCGCCGTCGAAAAACGCCTCGAGTGCGCCAGCATTCGCGTTCGAGTCATCATCAAGACCAGCTGACGGCGACCACGCAGTGGTGTGCGTCTGGGAATCGAGTGGGGTCATTCGAGACAGTCCGAATGTCGACGTAACGGATGTCCCCACGGCATCGGATTCACCAGTCTCGAGCAGCGGGACGATGGCACGATTGAGGTCGACGATCCGTCCCTCGAGGTCGAGGACGAGCACGCCGTCGTTCATCTCGTCGATGACGGTCTCTCGAGCGATCGGAACGACGTCCATGAATCCATACCGAAACATCGACCAGGCGAAGGCGCCGGCAGAGACACCGATAGCCAGCGGAGTGAGATCGGCCCGGAACGGGGTAAACAGGTAGACCATGTTGGCACCCCACGGAATGGTGATGGCAACCATGATCGCGAGTACCTGATCTCGGTACAGCGTTTTCGAGTACAGCACGAACGAAAGCAAGAGGATCGTCCCGACGAGCAAGAGTCCGTACGAATACAGCGCATGTATCCAGAACAGGTCGCCGTACACCGCCTGCTCGAGCGGGTCACCCGAGACGTCCCGCCAGAACAAGTCGTGCCAGCCGTGTGTCCAGACAACGAACTGAACGGCAACGGGTTCGATCGCTAGCAAGGACAACGTTCGACGGTTGACCCAGTTTCCGCGGCCCGTAAACTCGAGTGCGAACAGGAACCAGCCGAGTACGACGGTTGGGATACCCGCATAGGTGAATCGATACCAGATGAGCGTCCGTTCGTATGAGGGGTCGATACTGGCCAGAAACGTGCCACCGCTCCAGATGGCGAGTCCCGCCACCAACAACAGAAACGGTTTTGCACCGGGCCGTTTGCGATACTGCCAGGTCATCCCGCCGAGAACGAACGATAAAACTGTCGCCATCACGAGTCCAGCGGTAAACAACGACCCTTCTACCATCCGTTTCTTGAAAGACGGCGGTCGGGTTATATAACATCTGTGGCCGCTGCAAACGGGCCGTACGCCACATTCCGGAACCTGTTACGTTCGGCAGTATCGTCGCCATCCGGCTATGATCACGCTCGAGAGTGGTAGAAATCGGTCGAGGGAGAGATCCACACCAGCGACGAGCGTCACTGTGTGGGTGAACCCTTCGCCTCTTCCTCGTCGATGACACGCTCACGCCAGGTGCCCAGGCGGAACCAGAGCACCGCCACGACGAACGAGAGGCCCATGCCGACGGAGAACGCCCACCAGATACCTGCTACACCCCAGTCGAAGGCGCTGAGCGTGATGCCGATGACGGGAATCGTGACCGTCCACGCGAACGCGAGTACGAGTGCGACGGGGACGCGAAACACCCACCGCGAGAGCAAGGAAAGCACCATCGCCTCACGCGTGTTCCCGGCACCACGGAACGCACCCTGAATGACCATAACCCCGGCGAAGAGTGCCCAGAACGGGGCGTTGATGCGCAAGAAGACGACACCTTCTGCAATGACCGCGGTGTCGTCGACGAAGATACCGATTGCCTGTGCGGGAAACGCCAGAATCAGCCCTGCAACCCCGGCGATAAAGAAGATCGTGCCCGCCGTCGCCGTCTTCGCCACGGCAGCGGCGCGGTCGGGTGTCTGGGACCCCAGGTTCTGTCCGACGCCGGTCGCCGTCGCATCACCGACCGCCCCTGCGACCGACCACGTTACCGACATCAAACGGACGACGATGCCGTACGCCGCCGTCGCGTTGGCTCCGAACCTGGCGACGAATCCCGCCATCGCGACGGCGGCGAAACTGCGCGCCCAGCCGTCGAGTGTCGCCGGATAGCCGATATCGATCAGTTGCCGCTGTATCGATAGGTTCGGTTTGAGGTCACGAAGTCTGAGTCGAACGCCGTATCGCCCATCGAGCAACAGATACACCCCAGCCAGCGTCGCAACCGCGCGGGCGATAAAGGTCGCAACAGCTGCGCCTCGAGTCCCCATCTCGGGGAACGGCCCGATACCGAGGATGAAAAACGGATCGAGCACGACGTTGATGCCCGCCGAAATCAGGACCAGCCACATGGCGGTTTTCGTATCCCCGGCCCCCTGCAGAGACGAGCGAAACGCGAAGAACAGAAACGTCAACGGCAGCGCCAGAAAGATGACCTCAATGTAGGCTAGCGCTTCGACGAACACCTGGTCGCGCGCACCGATGAGTTCGAGCAATGGCCGTCGGAATACCAGACCGAGCGTCGCGAGCACACTCGAGACCGCTATCGCGAGCAAAATCGTCTGCCCGACGACCCGGTCAGCCGCGCGCTGGTCGCCCGCTCCGACGTGCTGGGAAACGAGTGCGATGGTTGCTGCCGTCAACCCCATCGCCGTCGAGACGAACATCCACGAAAGCGGGAACATCAGGGACACGGCTGCAACGGCTTCGGCGCTAACGCGCCCGACCCAGAACATGTCCGCCAGGTTGTAAAACGTCTGGAGTAGATTGCCGAGGACGAGCGGCCAGGCCAGGTGGGCCAGTTTCGGTGGAATCGACCCGGTCGTCATGTCGATCCCCTTTCGCTCGTCGACGCCGCCGTCAGTTAGTGGCTTGCCAGAGGGGTCCGTTGGCTCGAGGGGCGTTGATTCGGAGGACGTCGACTCGAGCGGGTGATCCGAATCGCGATTACCGACCTCATCGCTAGTGTGGTCCGAATCGCGATTATCGACTTCATTGCTATCACCCGCCGAATCACACGCATCGGACCCATCGCTGGAGGACCCAGCCCTCGAGCCAGCCGCGTCGTCAGAACCGTTCGTCTCCACCGTCGTTCCTGTTCGTCGGCCAGCCCCCAAAAGGCCTCACGTCTGCGTTGGCGTTGCCGGAAACTCGAGTAGGGGACCAAAAGAATTCTACCGGACTGGTGTGACGTCAAACTCATGTCTAACGGTCACACACTCGAGGACGAAACCCGCCACAGGATCGATTCGCTCCTCCGTGAGCGGCTCCACGAAGACGACATTCCGGGGCTGAGCCTGGCTGTCACCGACAGCGACGGGGTCCGGTACGTTCGAGGGTACGGCTCGCGCGACCTGTCTTCGAACGCACCTGCAACGCCCGAAACGGTGTACGGCATCGGCTCGATCTCGAAATCGTTTGCCTCACTGGCGACCCTGTTGTTGGTCGACGCGGGGGAACTGGACCTCGACCAGCGGGTGGCAGACGCACTCGAGGTCGACATCCCAGCGGATGTGACCGTCCACCACCTCCTGAGTCACACCTCCGGTTACCCTTCCCTCGCCACCAGTGAAGCGCTCATCGCCAGACAGATGGAAGTCGGCGAAACCGGCGTCCCGCTCGGGACGCGTGCCGACGTCCGCGCCCACATCGAGGGCGCACGTGAGGAAACCAAATCACCAGACGAGCGCTGGATGTACTGCAACTCGGGATACACCCTCATCGGGTGGCTGCTCGAACAGTGTACCGACACCTCCTACACCGACTTCGTGACCGAACGGATCCTCGAGCCACTCGGGATGGACCGTTCGACGTACGACGAAGCCACGTACGAGGCGTTCGACGACCGCATGACGCCGTATCACAAGACGGACGACGGCCTCGAGCCGAAGCCGGTTCCCGTCCGCGAACAGAGCGCGGCCGCGGGCGGGTTGCTCGCCCCCGTGACCGATATGGCGTCGTATCTGCAACTTCACCTGCGCGGTGGACGCTACAACGGGAATCGCTTGCTCGAGGAATCGACGCTCGAAAAAGCGTACGGGGCCTACGCGGAGACGCCGTCGGGCCCGTACGGCTACGGCTGGCGAACGCGAACGGTGGCTGGGGAATCGCTCGTCGGCCACGGCGGCTCAATTGCCGTTTCGACGGCCTACGCGGGATTCAGCCGGGAGCACGACCTCGGTATCGCCCTGCTGGCGAACACGGCACCGGGGTACGGCCTCGCAGAACTCGGAAAAGGTGTCTTCGGCGCGCTATGTGGTGAGGACCCGGAAGAACTTCCGTTTTTCGCCCGCAAGCAACGGTTTCAGGAACTCAGCGGCGAGTACGAGTCCTATCGCGGCATCAAAACGGCGACGGTGGAACCCGAAGGCGGCACCCTGCGCCTGCGTATCGACGGCCCGATCGGTGACGGGAACTGGACGACACTGATTCCCGATGACCTCGAGAAAGGAACGTTTTCGATACTGACGCCGACCGGGGATAGACAACCCGTGCAGTTCGCAGAAACCGATAACGGCCGAGAGTTGCTGGTCGACCGGTGGGTATTGCACCAGCGCTCGAGGTGACGTGATTCACCGCAGGTTCGCTGGTTCATCTGTTCCAGCTTCGAGGTTCGTCTATTCCAGCTTCGAGTAGTACTGTCGGCGACGATTTGACATCCTCCCACGACTGAACCTCGTGGACAATCTCCTCGGATCGTTGTAATTGGAACGGTGGCTCGAAGAGCGTCACACCTAAGCGGCTTCCCCGAATATTCCACGTCGGTATGTTGGTGTCCGGAACCGTCGTCGTCGACGCCGAGACCGTAATCGAAGACGGTGCTGTCGTCACCCACGACGACCGAATCGTCGCCGTCGGGGAGCGAGCCGACTGTCTCGAGCGCTATCCGGAGCACGAACGGCGCACGTACGACCTCGTCGCGCCGGGAACCGTAGGCGCACACGTTCACTCCGTCCAGAGCCTCGGCCGGGGTATCGCCGACGACACCCAGTTGCTCGAGTGGCTCTTCGAGTACGTCCTGCCCATGGAAGCCGAACTCGACGCCGAAGCGATGGGTGTCGCCGCCGAACTGGGTTATCTCGAGTTACTCGAGAGCGGGACGACGACCTGCATCGACCACCTCTCGGTGTCTCACGCCGAGCAGGCGTTCGAGGCCGCACGAGAGCTGGGTATCCGTGGCCGCCTCGGGAAAGTGCTGATGGACAAGGACGCCCCGCCCGGCTTGCTCGAGGACACCGACGATGCGCTGGCCGAAAGCGAACGCCTGATCGAACGCTATCACGGTATCGACGATGGTCGAATTCAGTACGCCGTCACGCCGCGGTTTGCCGTCAGCTGTAGCGAGGCCTGCCTGCGAGGGACTCGAGAGTTAGTAGATGCCTACGACGGCGTTCGAATTCATACGCACGCGAGTGAGAACCGCGACGAGATCGCGACGGTCGAAGCTGAAACGGGAATGCGAAACGTCCACTGGCTCGACGAAGTCGGCCTCACCGGCGAGGACGTCGTGCTGGCTCACTGCGTCTGGACCGACGAGAGCGAACGCGAGGTGCTCGCCGAAACGGGAACGCACGTCACCTACTGTCCCTCTTCGAACATGAAACTCGCCAGTGGGGTCGCGCCGATCCAGGACTACCTCGAGCGCGATATCAACGTCGCCCTTGGTAGCGACGGCCCACCCTGTAACAACACGCTCGACCCGTTTACCGAGATGCGACAGGCCTCCCTGTTACAGAAGGTCGACCGACTCGAGCCGACCGCGCTGCCGGCCCGAACCGTCTTCGAAATGGCAACGATCAACGGCGCAAAGGCGGCCGGGTTCGACGACGTTGGTACCCTCCGAACGGGCTGGAAAGCCGACGTTATCGGCCTCGAGACCGACCTGACGCGAGCCACGCCGATTCACGACGTCCTCTCCCATCTCGTCTTTTCGGCCCACGGCGACGACGTTCGCTTTACGATGGTCGACGGTCGCGTGCTCGTCGACGATGGTGAAGTGAAACACGTCGATCCGGGAGCCATCAGGGAACGCGCTCGAGAAATCGCGTCAGGCCTCGAGTGTGCTCCCTAAATTCGTCATCTGTTTTGCTGTTGCTGCTTTCGTCCCCGGGCACCAATGGTGCTATCTTCAAAAACCGAGTGAGTCGAGTACTGGAACGGAGAGATCGGCTGCCTCGACAGCCTTATACCCCAGATAGATACCGACGATTCCCATCAATCCTGGGAGCTCCGGGGGTGCAGGAATAGGAACGTCGAACAGCGCAAAAAATGCACCCGTCAGCAGACCGGTTAACAAGCCGAGTGCAATCAGTTTGAATCCCATACCGGTGCAGGGGAAAGCGATGACAAAAACGCTCTGGTATCCTCGAGTCCTCAGGCTAGCCAAGAGTGACGCTGTGTGGGTCGATACTCCCACCAACTTTCGTCAATTGACGATACACAGTTTTAATATCGTCGAAGAAATCAGGGTTGAGTATGCACGCAAATACGCGACAACACCCCCCGGTATCGATTCCAGCCGACCTCGAGTCAGCACAGGCGAAGCTCATCTATCTCTCGCTCTCACTGCAGGACGATTCCGAGACACGGACAGTCGATGACCTCTGTTGCAATCTCAACGTCGACAAAGGGGCTGCACTCTCGATTCTTGGCACCTTACGAGAACGTGGCTACGTCGAACGACGAGACGGGCGATATCACGTCCTCGAGTCGGCTTGATCTGGAAAGGGGCCGGTTGGCGGCCAGCGAAAAAGCGCATTCGATTTCTGCACACCAATACGGTTTACTGTCGTCTCTTCCCGGTGATTGCCCATACCGGGTCGGCAATCACCGGTAACAAGGTACAGCAAACCCTATCAGTACCTCCTAAACGTCGGCTACTGAGTGAAATTATGCGGTGCCGTTCAATTTCACCGACGGGTGCAAGATAGGGGAGCCGCTCACTCGAGGACCCGCTCGAGGAGCACCGTCGCGATAATCGACCCGAGAAACAACGGCACGACGACGTAGCCAAAGGCGTGGAGCATCACGAGCATCGACCACTGTGTGATCGGATCAGTTGGCGGCCAGAGCAGGGGAATCGCCTCCGCCAAAAAATCACGGCTAAAGATGACGAGGAGGAAAAACACCCCACCAGAACACGCCAGCCGAACGGCCAGCTCTCGACGGTCGAAGCGAAGGTCGAGCCCGGGCGACGGATCGGGCCACTCGCGGTCATCTGCCCCGTTATCATCGTTCGCAGTCATATTCGAGAGGGAGGAAGCGAACAGCTTGAAAGGTGTGGTCCGGGATTGGCCATTGAAACGAGTTGTACACCTATCAGGACGCAGTCTTGCGATACGTGTGCAAGGAATTCCACTGGTTACTATAGCTCAATTCGCTCGACCAGTTGTTCGCGCTTTTTGTTCGTGTTGACCGCGACGATTCGAATCAGGTCCTCGAGACCCGAGCCGTTGAGTTTCGCCTTGAGCAGGTTATCAACCTGATAGACGCCTGCCGCGTTGGTCATCGCGATTTCGACCATCACCGGCGTTCCTTCACCCTCGTGGAGCGAGACGCGGTCGATGGCCTGACTCGAAAGCGTGTTGATACCGCGACCACCCTGTTCGTACGGGATGCGTGATCGCCCGCGTTCCATATCGAGCGCGTCGGCGACTCGAATCACCCCCGCCTCGGTCGTCAGCGGCGTTTCGGCTGTGTGGTGACACAAAATCGCGTGTAGCACCTCGCCTTTGACGCGAACGCTGTCAGCGACGTCGTAAAAGTCGGGCAGAATCTTGTCGAGCAGGTCGGCCGCCAGGGGGATCGAATAGTACGCATGCTCGTCACGGTGGACGACGTGCCCAACGTCGTGTAAGGTCGCCGCCAGCGCGACAATCACCGCTTCGTCTGCCTCCTCGAGTCCCTGTTGTTTCGCCCCGTTGAACTCGACGTTACCGGCTTTCAACAGATCGTACAGGCACAGCGCCCGGTTCCGAACGATTTCGAT
The DNA here is from genome assembly GCA_025517525.1 of Natronosalvus hydrolyticus. Lineage (GTDB taxonomy): Archaea > Halobacteriota > Halobacteria > Halobacteriales > Natrialbaceae > Natronosalvus > Natronosalvus hydrolyticus. The sequence continues at coordinate 49,351 of JAOPJZ010000009.1, read as the reverse complement.
GTGTTTCGCGCCGTGGTCGTTGTAGCGTTTTCGGTCGACTGCATTGACGTTCTGGGCTCTGAGATACGTCTGTATCTCCTCGTCGGCTTCGACCCACTCGAGGACGGCATTAACTTTCTCGTCGGGGAAGTGGTGCTCGTTGTCCGGGTCGTACACCCGACGGTCGCCCGTCTCGTCGTTCGACTGCTCTGGCTGTTCACTATCGCTCATACCCTTGCAGTCAGTGGGGGATACAAAAAAGCCCACCGTCCCCTACGCAAAAAGGGAAATGGCGACCGATGCTCGGTGTACGTATGAGGAGCCTCGAGCGAGTTCGGTATCGGTCGAGTAGTAAAGGATGACCGCAAATCGGGATCAGTTTCCAGCGTCGACAGCAGCCTCGATTTCGTCGTAATCGGGTTCGACACCCGGATCATCGCTCACCCAGGCGTAACTGATCGTCCCGTCCGCTTCGACGACGAACACCGAGCGTTTGGCAACGCCGTAGACGCCCAGTCCATCGAAGTCCATCCGAACGTCGTACTGGTCGATGATCTCTTTCTCGAAATCGCTTACCAGGTCAAAGTTGAGGTCGTTCTGTGCGCGAAACTCGTTGAGCGAGAAGGGGGAGTCGACACTGACGCCGTAGACAGTCGCATCGACGGCCTCGAAAGCGGCCAGTCGGTCCTGAAACGTACACATCTCGGTCGTGCAAACGCCAGTGAACGCGCCGGGGAAAAACGCAAGGACGACCGGCGCTTCTGCCTCGAGTCGATCCGAAAACGTGATCGATTCGACGTCACCTGTTGCGAGCGGTGCAGTAAAGTCGGGAGCAATGTCGCCTACGTCTACCATCGTGTTGGTGTTCGGTAGGGTAACTATGACCGTTTCGTTTTCGAGAGTGTCACAGGTGGCAACGGCCGCCCCAGTTCACGACGCTGGGCAAAGTCGACGAATTTGCCAGTCATACCAACGACTTCCCATCGAGTACCGATATGGCCTCTTCTACGAGAAGAAAATTCGAGCGTGAGGGGTTCTCGAGTACATTCAGACCAAAGTGGGAGTTCACTTGCCGGTCCAAAAAGGTTATAATTGCCAGCGGATAATCCTTGCATAGAGATGGTAGCCGAAATCGCACCGCTTGTCATCCCCGGTGTTCCCGGGGGTCCGGAGCTTCTGATCATCCTTTTCATCGCCATTTTGCTGTTCGGGGCGAACAAAATCCCGAAACTGGCGCGCTCAACGGGAGAGGCCATGGGTGAGTTCAAAAAGGGTCAGGAGAAAGTGGAAAAGGAACTGGATGAAATGCGTGAAACAGGAGATTACGACCTCGACGATGAAGAAGACGACGAGTTCGTCGATACCGAACCTGTTACCGAAGAGGACTCGAGTACGGACACCGAAACGGAAACTGAGGCCAACTAATTTTTTCTCTGGGCGAGTGGCCTAGCGGAGAGGGCAGAAGGTTCCTAACCTTCTGATCGCGGGTTCGAATCCCGTCTCGCCCGTCAACGTGCCGAGCGACGCGAGGCCGTTGAGGAATCGTGCGGGATTCGAATCAGGGAGCGGCTTCGCCGCGACTGTGGTTCGAGTCCTGTCTCGCCCGTTCGACTCACGAGAATCGTCTCTCGGGCGCGACGTAGCTCGCGAACGCGTGCGTTCGCTCACTCCCGTCACGCCCGTGTTTTCACCGTGTAGCCGCCGTATTGTCACGGTGTATCGACCGCGAGCCTTTGAGTGGGGAACGACCTCGAGAGGCTATGCACTCGAGTGAAGTAGATCAGTTCGAAGGGACGACGAAGTCAGACGAGGACGAGACGCTCGAGTCGAACAGCCGAAAGAGACATATCTGCCATCGTGTGAGTAATACCAGTTGAGAGGATACCACGATCACCACAGTGTTAGTATCTTGATAAAAACCACAAAATAAAAATGATCGTGAGAGAAATGATAGTCGACTACCTGGGTGAGTAAGGATGTGTGAGAGCGTAATGAAACCGAACCAATCGACCGTCGACACGGAGCGACCGTCGTGCCGACCCGAGATTATCAAAGATGGTAATTTCTGCATGAATTTTTTGACTGCTGAATCAGTGGAGGTCGGTAATGGCTATTGACGAGGGCGACCAATCAGACCCCGCAGACTATACTGAAGCGGGGACGTCAGAGGAGGCATCCGATACAGCAGGAGTCATAACTGACGTTCGAGTCGGCGCGTACACCTGGGCTGATCTAATGGCTGAGTACGGGTACGACGACGAGATATCGCTTCTCTATCCCCACGGAACGAGCGGACCTGACGACCAGCTTGGCCTGGATACGGACGAGGCGGGCGCGACCGTCCCGAGTGGCGACGACTGGAACCGCGTCGAGTTCGATCCCGAGGCGTTTCTTGGCTATCACCCGGATGAACTCCCCTCGTTGCTCGAACAAACGTTCGTCCCGAACGCGAACGTACTCAATGACGCGTTTCTCGAGTACGTCGACCCTGAGACGACACCGGTCGTCAAAGACGTCTATACCTGGGAACACTACAAGTGGGAGTATTACTACGATGAAGACGGCAGCCGGCCACGAACCAAGGATGGGTCGATCGATCGATTCGATGAGGAGGAGTCACTCGGGTTCGACCCGGATGACATTCGAAATCGACTCCACGCGGGTGGCGCCGCCGCGATGGAACTCGACGATATCATCGAGGAACGAACGGTCAACGTCAGCGAAGACATCGACGAAGACGAGTTTTTCTCGACCGAAGACGGCGGGACGACTGTTTCGAACCGATACGACCTCGAGAAGGCCGTCCCGATGCAAAAAAAGCTTCATTTCCGCGAGGTTGAACGCTACTGGGTAAACAAACCCTATGCGTTCGTCATCATCTTCCACTCGGAGAAAGAAAACGAGAAGAAGTACTACGCCGTCGAGCCGTATCTCAACGAAATCGAAACGGACCTTCAGGGATTCCTCTCCGGAAAACTTCGCACCGCGATCAAGTACTCCGAGGACGGTCTCAAACACAAGGCCAACGAGGAGGGACGGCGGGAAGTAATCGAAGAGGAAACCCGACGATTGCTCAAACGATACGACCTGTTCAAGAAGTCGGGCGGAAAAACCAGAAAAGGGTTCATTGAGTCCCTGCGGACATTGCTGGATGACGACGAGGATATCGAAGACGAAGACGGTCCAATACAGTTAGACGGCGTCGAAGCAAGACCCGAACCAGCCGTACTTGCCGAGGATGCGGATACGCTCAGTGAGTACCAGGTCGAAAAACTCCTCTACCAGCTCAAACGCAATTTCCTGGGCTACGAGCGCATCGACCCGATCAAACACGACATCAACGTCGAGGATATCTCCTGTGACGGGTACAATTCGCCCGTCTTCGTTTACCACTCCGGGTACGAACAGATCATCTCGAACATCTATCACGGTGAGGACGAACTCGACGATTTCGTCGTGAAACTCGCCCAGCGATCCGGCAAAGGGATCAGTAAGCGACTTCCCCAAGTGGACGCGACTCTCCCGGATGGCTCCCGTGCCCAGCTAACCCTCGGGAAAGAAGTCTCAGACCACGGGACGAACTACACCATCCGTCAGTTCAAGGACGTCCCGTTCACGCCGGTCGACCTCATCAACTGGAACACGTTCAGTCTGGATGAAATGGCGTTCCTCTGGCTCTCCATCGAGAACCACAAGAGCCTCATCTTCGCTGGCGGGACCGCTTCGGGGAAGACGACGAGTCTGAACGCCGTCTCCCTGTTCATTCCGAGTAACACCAAAATCGTCTCCATCGAAGACACTCGAGAGGTCGAATTGCCACAGCGAAACTGGATCGCTTCGGTCACTCGCCCCTCGTTTTCTGACGACGATCAGGGTGACGTGGACGAGTTCGACTTGCTCGAGGCCGCACTGCGTCAACGTCCTGACTACATCGTGATGGGTGAGATCCGTGGTGAGGAAGGACGGACCCTCTTCCAGGTGATGTCAACCGGTCACACGACGTACACGACCTTCCACGCAGACTCCGTCGACGAGGTGTTGAAACGGTTTACGACCGACCCGATCAACGTCTCGAAGACGATGTTTACGGCACTCGATCTGGTGTCGATCCAGACCCAGACGCGAGTCCAGGGACAGAAAGTGCGCCGTAACAAGTCCCTTACCGAGATCAACCACTACGAGGCCGAACATGACGAGATCAACGTTCAAGATGTCTACCAGTGGCAAGCAGAAACTGACGAGTATCTCAAGATGGGAGATTCGAACACCCTCCAGGAGATCCAGTTCGACCGCGGGTGGAACCACGAAAAACTCAAAAGCGAACTGTTCAAACGCCGGGCGATACTGGCATACCTGATCAAAAACGGTCTCAACACCTACGCACAGGTGGCCGCGACCGTCCAGGCGTTCATCAACGATCCGGACACGATCCTGACGCTGATCGCGAACGGCCAACTCGAGGCGAGTCTGGAAGACCTGCGGGAGATGGAGAGCGTCCTCATCGACGTCGATCCAGAAAAGGAGGAACTGGTTCCCCGACCGGACTCGACGAGCGAGACGTATAATCTCTCGATGGACATCCTCGAGCGGGCCGAAGAATCCCTGTTCGACGAATATAGAGGACAAGCGACGCCTGGCCTGTCGTCCGCACTGGGTGACGTCGAACCGGCCGAACCGATCGAAGTCGATCGGGCGGATGTCGACGACTTCGACTTCGGCGGCGAGGTCGACGAGTCCGTTTCCGAGGGCAACTGGGATCTCGGGGACGGATCGACCGAGTCTTCCTTCGAATCCGGAGACGGACCGGCCTGGCTCGAAGACGACAACGATTTCGGCGTGGACGATCAGGAAGGCCAGACTGCGGAGGCCTCGAGTGCAGATGCGGAGCCAGCCGATAGCCAACCGGTAGATGACCAGACACGCCCCGCACTCGAGACAGCGGCAAATGCCGACGCCCGTGGGGCAAACGCCGACACTGGTGGGCCAGCGCCTGACAACGGTTCGGAGCCGACTCTAGGGCAAAGGGCTGGTTCACCACCGACAACCCCCGAGACGCCACAGTTGGATGAATCACCAGCGACACCTCAAACCGATACCGAAACGACGCCCTCCGCAGGTTCAGATGATACGACACCACACTCGGAAGGCAAACAGACCGGCGAAGATGACGGCACTCTCGAGGGACTGTTCTCGAACATGGACTCGACGCTCGAAACCCTCGAGCAGGCCGATGCCCCTGGTGATGAAACGACCGGACCGCCGGCAAAGGATCCAGCGTTCGATGGGAAAGAGGCGGCTGGGTCACTGAATGCAGGGCCCGACACGTCCGATTTCGATGAGATGTTCCCTGATCGTGATCTCGATGCTATCTTCGGATCCGATTCGGAGACAACCGAGTCGGCCTCAACGGAGTCTGCACCCTCGAGCGCGAACGAAGGCTCGTTATTCGATGATTCCTCTGGTTCGATTTTCAGTGACGACGAGTCGGAGGGCGACGAACCGATCGAGGAATCGGACGACACCAACGAGGAGGGATCGTCCATCTTCAGCGACGATGATGCGGAGTCGTTCTCGGATGCCGATTCCGAAGGCTCACTGTTCAGTGAGACAGCGAGTGACGACGAGTCGGAGGACGACACATGAGTTTACACACGGGTGGCTCCGGTGATCAGGGAGGAGTGACGACGAGTTCCGACTTTCTCGGTGATGCGTTTTACCCCCTGTACGAGCGCTTGTTCAGCGAAGACGGACAGTTCGTCAAAGACGTCGAGTTGAAACTAGCCCAGGCTCGGATGACCGATACGGTCGAGATGTACCTGTCCCGGTCGCTCGGTATCGGCTGTATTACCGGGCTCTTTCTCTGGTTGATCGGCCTGATGCTTGGCTACGGGCTCTTTGCCACCGGTGTTATTCAGGTCGATTATATCCTCGGGTTCCCCGTCCAGAGCCAGGCGGTCCTCGAGTTCATCGAGATGGCCCGAATTCCTGCATTAGTTCTGGCAACCGGCCTATTCTTTGGGTCGCTCGGGTTTGCGTTCGGGTTCGGCACACTGGTCGCGATTCCATACTCCAGAGCGTCTGCCAGAAAGCGAGAGATCAACATGTTGTTGACCGACTCCGTCTCGTTTATGTATGCGCTCTCTGTCGGCGGCATGAACCAACTCGAGATTCTCGAGGCGATGGCCGAAGCCGACGACACCTACGGAGAAGTCGCAAAGGAGTTTCAGAGCATCGTCCAGGAAACTGAGTACTTCGACGTCGACTACAAAACGGCGATCCGAAACCAGGCGATCGAGACCCCGAGTGACGAACTCTCACAGTTCCTGACTGACATGCTCTCCATCGTCAACAGCGGTGGTGACATGGAGAGCTTCCTCGAAGACAAGAAAGAAAAGCACATGCGGACGGCCAAACAGGAACAGGAGCTCACCCTCGAGACCCTCGAACTGTTCGGAGAGATGTACATGACACTCTCGCTGTTCCCCCTGCTGTTGATCATCATCATGGTCATTATGCAGATGGTTCCGGACGCCGAGGTTGCCGACGAACTCCTGTATCTGGCCGTCTACGGACTGATACCGCTCACTGGCGTCGGGTTTATCGTCCTCGTTTCAACGGTCAAACACGACGAACCAGGTGATGGTTATCTCACGCTGAACAAAGACGACAAACGGATCGAAAGCGCACGCCAGCAAGGGTTGCTCAATCTCGGACTGGTCGAACAGTATACGGGCAAACACAAAGTCTTCGACCGCATCAAAAACCGAGAGGGGACATACGAGACGATCGAGGTGTTGCGACGGCCGCACATCTTCTTCCGCGACAATCCGCTTTTAACGCTGGCACTGACCGTCCCGGCTGCGCTCGTCGTCGTCGCCACCGCGATGGTGAGCGGATCGGCACCGACTTCCTGGTCGGAGATGCAACAGAACCCCGTCTGGGGGACGTTCATCTACGTCTACGTGCCGATGTATATGATTGCCATCCCGCTCTCGGTGTTTCGGGAGTGGAACATCCACACCAGAAACGCCGTCGTCAAAACGCTCTCAGAAGACCTTCGGAAACTGGCCAGTGCGAACGAAACCGGGCTCACCCTCCTCGAGTCGTTTCAGTCCGTCGCCGAGACGACCTCCGGAAAGCTCGCCCGCGAACTCGAGATGATGCACACGAAAGTCAACTACGGAATGAGCCTCTCCGAAGCACTGGTCGAGTTCAACAACAAATATCACATCCCACGGATGGCTCGGACGGTCAAACTCGTCACGAAAGCACAGGAAGCCTCGAACCAGATTTCGGACGTGTTGCGGACGGCTGCTCGCTCGAGCGAGAATCACGACGATATCGAACGCGAACGGAAGTCACGGACGCGGATGCAAGTCGTCATCATCATCATGACGTTCATGACCTTGCTCGCGGTGATCGCGATCCTCCAGACGCAGTTTATCGGCACGATGGCCGACCTCGATACGGGTGCCGACGTCGATGCTGGCGGTGCGGCTGCAAGCCAGTTGGCTGATGCAGACTTCAGCGAGAATATCGATATCAACGTGCTCTCGCTGTTGTTCTTCCACGCCGTGACTCTCCAGGCGATCCTCTCGGGATTCATCAGCGGTTACATTCGGGATGCAGACCTGTTGAGTGGCCTGAAATACGTACTCGTCCTCACGACGATTGCGCTCGTAAGCTGGGCACTGGTGGCCTGAAATGAATCGAGGACGAAGACCCCGAACGGTATCGGTTTCGCTCGGCTCGAGAGGGCAGACCACCCAGGATTTCGCCGTCGGTATCGGCATTTTCTTGCTCGCGGTCGCGTTTGTCTTCTCGTACGTTCCCACGTTGATAACACCGTTTTCAGCCTCGACTGCGTCCGACTCCGCCCAGGCGGATCGGATTGCGACTGACATCGTGGCAAACTATTCGACGGAAACGGCCAACGAACTGAACGCGACGAAACTCGACGACCGCAACGATTCGTCGATGAGCGAATTCGGGATTCGACAGTCGCTAGACGGAACGCCGATAGATCGAGTAAACGTCACGATCGAATCGTTCGATGGAGAGCAATCGTACACCTTCGGGGAGGAATACCGTGACCAGCCATCGGGAACTGCAACGCGGGTGATCACGCTCGATGACCCCTCCGAACTGGACGAAGACTTCAAGTGTGACCCCGCCTGTCGACTGACGGTACGGGTGTGGTAACCATGCGACGACACGAACCGCAATCACGAGACGAACGAGGGCAAGCGTTTACCCTCGAGGGCTTTACCGCCGCGTTCATCCTGTTGATCGCCGTCTTGTTTGCCGTCCAGTCGGTCGTCATTACGCCGTCATCGGGCGGTGCCGTCGACCGGACGGCACAGGCACAGGTCCAACAGCAGGTGCAAGATGCCCTGATCGTCGCCCAGCAGGACGGCGAACTGTCCGAACTCGTTCGTTTCGTCGACGTCGACGACACAACCGATGAGTTCCAGTCGTTCCACAACGAATCCGACGGGGGCCAGGGGGCCTACACCGCATCTGATTTCGGGAATAGCTCACAGCTCGGCCAGAACGCCTCGACGCTCGGGGCGATTTTGAACGGGAACCTCGAGGCCGGGCAGAACTACAACGTGGAACTGTACTACCAGACGAACGACGAGGGCGACCGCGAGTCGATCAGCCTGGTCGACGAAGGCGCTCCCTCGAGTACGGCAGTCACCGCGAGTTACACCGTCGTGTTACACGAAAACCAGTCGGTTACAGCACCAGGTAGTGACCAACAATTGGGCAACATTTCCATTTCTGAGGAAGGCGAGTACATTCCCAATCTCAACCCCGGTGACGACGATGCGGGGCTGTACAACGTCGTCGAAATCAGGGTGACCGTCTGGTGATTGGACATGAATCCACTCGAGACGAAGCCACTCGACACGACAGGGGGCAACTGGTGCTCATCGCCGCCGTCACGATTGCGTTCATCCTCCTCGGCGTGGTGGTCGTCTTCAACGGCGTGCTCTATACGCAGACGCTCTCCTCGAGTGCCTCCGGACAGGCGATCAGTGACGCCGACAGAAGCGCCCTCGAGATCGAAGACGGCGTCTGTGCGCTGGCTCACAACGGTTCGGTCAGTGAGGACGATTTGACGGCACTCGAAGAGCAGTATCCACACAGCAAGTCAGGGTCGACGGCGAGTGTCGTCTCCTTTGGGGACGTTACTACGGACAACAACGTGACGACGGTGGAGGTTCGCTACGTCTCGAGCGACCTCGAGTTCGAGCGGGTGGTGGAGGTCGACCTCGAGGAGTGCCCTGATCATGTTGAGGAGGAAGAAGAGGGATGATGAAAATGGAGAATAACGGTGTTGAAAATGAGAGTCAATTTTCCATTGACCAGTCAACGGTAAAAAGTAACGGAGGCCCTGGTGGATCGGCTGACGATGATGATACACCATGGAACGTGAACGATGGTACTAGGGATTTAGAGTTAGTTACAATCGAACTCATCGAAGATGATACCACCATCGATACTGAAACCGAATACCTCACAGGTGAGAGTGGTTCTGGTACTACAAAGGTCAAACCAGGCGGGAATAACCCGGATACGATGCGACTCACCATCGGAACCGAACAGGGCAACGAAACGACGGAGGAGAGAGACGTATGATTGATGGCCAACCCACCGACCGCGGCGTCTCCATCGCGATCACCCACGTCCTCACTATCGCCATCACCACTGTCTTGATCTCCGGGTTGCTCATCTCCGCCGGTGCACTCCTCGAGGGAGAACGCGACCGAAGCGCCGACCGCTCGCTCGAGACCATCGGCGAGCGGTTGGCGGGCGAACTCTCGAAAGTCGATTCGATGGCAGCCGATGACGATGCAAACGTCAACATGACTGTCAGTCATCCGGCAAAAGCCGCATCAGAGCGTTATACCGTCACCCTTCGACCCGATTGTGGCGATGACGCCCCACTGCTCGAGGATGGGACTAGCTGTCTCCATCTCAGCACCCAGAGCGGCAACGTCGACGTGTACGTACCAGTGACTGTCGACGTCGGCGACGAAAGCGAAGTCCACGGCGGCGCTATCGAAATCGTTCACGAGGATGGCGAAATCAGGCTGGAGCGTGGTTCCTGATGTTCTCGAGGAAGCCACGAGACGAGGGGCATCACGAACGCGGTGTCTCCGAAGTGCTGGCCTTTATTCTCGTGTTTACGATCATTATCGGCTCCGTGGCCATCGTGTCGGTGATCGGCCTCCAGTCGATGAACAGCTATCAGGAGGGCGAGCAACTCAGGAACGCCGAACGGGGATTCGACGCTCTGAGTGACAACTTCAACGACATAATCAGATACGACGGGATCAAAGACCGCTCCGGCGAACTCAACCTCCGGGACGGCTCGATTTCGACCGATTACGAGGGGACCGAACTGACGATTACCGTCGATGGAACGGTGGAATACGACAATTCGACCGGCGGTCTCGTCTACCAATCCAGCCGTGGCTCCGATACCATCGCCTACGAGGGCGGCGGCATCTTCCGCGGTGACGGCGAGGGAAGCGTCGCCCTCGAGTACCCGATGATACGGTGTACCGGCGACCGTGCAGTAATCACGATCCTCCAGATCGAACCCGACGCACGAACCTTTGCGAGCAGCGAAACCAGTCGGATTTCGATCAGCGAAACGAACGCGACTCGAGAGACCTACACCAACGTCGACAACGTCGAAATCGTTGTCGGGGACTCGGAGTACGAAAACGGGTGGGAGATGGTCCTCGAGAATCGGTTCGAAGGCGGTGAATGTACCCTCGATGACGGCACCGTCACCATCCACATCATCGAAGCCGAAATCGACTTCTAATAGCGATTTGACCGATTCCCCTCGTTACGAATGCCAATCGCCAGTCAACATCACCCGATAGCCGGCTCGAGCGGCCAGTGCCTCGAGCCGTCGGGCGTGATCGGTCGCCGTTCCGCTCGTGTTGATGTGAGTCCCGTTCGGGAGCGTGCGGTAGTCAGGTAGTCGACCGGCGTCGTCGCGGCCGACGATCATGAATTCGGAGCCCCCATCGTGCTCACTCGAGTCGTCAGCATCCGGCGACCACGGTAATCGAATCCCCGACAGACCGCGTTCGAACAGGAACTCCGCTGCGTGGGCAAGCGCTTCCCCGGAATCGGAGTGACCGACGGCTCCGATCGACCCGCGGTCACTGAAGAATCTGGCGACGTACTCCGTCTCACTCGCTTCAGTTTTCGGTTCGTCCGCAGATTCGGGTTCCTGTCCCTCGCTCTCCGCATCCGTCGCGTGGTCCGTCTCCTGTTCGTCAGCGCCCGCCGTACTGACGGGATCAGTCTCGTCGTCATCGAACTCGAGCGTCGACACCGCCGAGGTGTGGTCCGGGTCATCGTCCGTGTCCATCTCCGCCACTTCCAGATTGCCTGAAGCTGTGGAAGGTTCTGCGCACGCCCCTTCATCCGCGTGAACGCCTGCCGTTTCCTCGTCCGGTTCGTGGGCGACACTTGAGGTATTCGAGTCACGAGACTCAAGGTGGCTCCCCTCTCGTTGGGAGTCTGCAAACGACTCGAGCAAGTGATCGAGCAGTTGGGTGACGGCCGCCGAGACTTCATGGTGATAGGAATCGCCCGTTACGTCCAGGAGCTCCCGTGTCAGTGCGGCCTCAAGTGACTCACGCTCGAGGGCGAGTTTTCGAGCCACGTCACGACGAGAATGCCGCGCGAGGTGGCTTTCGATAGCCGTTTTTCCGTACAGGTCTTCGAGATACTCGAGCGTGGTGTCCGCCAACAGCGATCCGGAGTAGTGATCGATCGAGTCCGTGCCAGCGAGCAATACCACGTCTCGACCGTTCGTGTAGATAGCCCTGTCAATGCCAGTCATCGTGAGGATGCCCCCCAGTGCGTCGAGCCGTTCACCCTCGAGGTCATCGGCTACAGCTTCGACGGCAACGACCAGCGCCGGAACGTCATCGACCAGGCAAACGTATTCGAGGAACGTTCCCTCAACCGTGACGTTCGTCCGAGTGTCCACGTAGGGGCTCCACTCGAGTGCCCGCAGCAGCGAGTCGACGATAGCTCTCGTCTCGGACAACGACTGGGGTGGATACCCCTCGAGTCGAGAGCGTGTTCGTTCGGCGAAAGTGAAGAGAGAATCAGCGGGCATATATCAACTCGTGGTCCTGATCGGTAATATCGTTCCCCTTTTGTATTAAATAATCTTCGATACTGGTAACTTTGTTCTCAATCGTGATAATGGTGGGTGAGGATTTAAGCGTCGGTAGGTCTGTCTACGACCGTATGTTAGGCCCGGTTCGGAAAGTTATCCCATCTTTTATCAGACGAAGCTATGCGCTGAAGTTCGCCATAGTGTTGCTGGTGATTGGGCTGTCTGTGGGGGCAGTGGGGTATCTCGGAACAAATGAAATTGCAGGAGAGGTACAAACACAGGTGCAAGAAGATTCGGCGGAACTGGCCCAACAGGAAGCCAGAAACGTCGATAAGTGGAACCAGCTCAACGTTCAAGAGGTGCAGTCACTCGAGTCGGCAATGCCCGCTGAAGACCAGGTCGAACTGGTCGGCCTCAGGTCAGAAATCGATGGTGCACACAGCATCCACTTCGTTGATCTAAACGAGGGAACCGTCAGTCAGAGTACGAATGACTCGATACACGAGCAACCGCTTGGCGCCGTTGCCCAGGAACACCAGTTACTGTGGGCCGCAGAGTTCGCCCAGGTGGAAGGCAACTACGAAAGTAACTCAGATTCGTACCAGGAAGATGATATGGTCTTCGGAGAGCCTATCGCTGAGCTAGCCCGTAGCCCGGCAGTGGTGCCACACCGGGCAGCCGACGGCACCCCGGTTTTGAGCTACGTTATCGCGAACGAGTGGCGAAACGAATTCATCGTTCTCTCGCTCGAGATGGAATCGTACTCCCACGAGATGATCTACAACGAGGATAACGGCCGAGTCTCGTTCATCGTTATGCAGGGTATGGAAGGTGAAGAAGACATGGTCGTGATGGATCCCAGCGGCGAGGCGTTCTTCATGGATTACGATGAGGACGATGTCGACCTCGCTTCGGTCGGACTCGAGGGAGAAATATTCACCAGTTCGCAACCGGGTGAAGCCCTCCAAGCGGCGACACAAGAACAGTTCCACGACGAAGGCTACATCATTTCGGCTGCCCGGGTCACAGCAGATAGTCCGTTCCTGGTGACTGTACAGACACCCGAGTCAGAGGCATATGGGTTCGTTCAGGACGTTCAACAGTACGGCATCTACGCCTCTATCGGTGGCATTCTGTTCGTGGTGCTCATCGGCGGTATCGTCGGTCGGAACACTTCGAGGTCGGTCGACCGACTCACTTCGAAAGCCGAGCAGATGGAATCCGGGGACCTCGATGTCGAGTTCGATACCCATCGTGTCGACAGTATCGGCCGTCTGTACACCGGGTTCGCCAACATGCGGGACTCGCTGAAACAACAGATTCAAAACGCGGAAGAAGCTCGGCAAGAAGCCGAGCAAGCACGCGCCGAGACCGAGGCGATCAACCGTCACCTCGAGTCGAAAGCCGACGAGTACCGGACCGTCATGCAAGCGTGTGGTGACGGCGACCTCACCGCTCGTATGGACCCCGATACGGAAAACGAGGCCATGCGCGACATCGCAACCGAGTTCAACGAGATGGTCGGCGAACTCGAGGAGACGACGGCCAATGTCAAAGCCTTCGCCAACGAGGTTGCCACCGCCAGCGAACAGGTAACCGCCTCAAGCGAGGAAGTCCGATCGGCTTCCGAACAGGTGACCGAGTCTATCCAGGAGATTTCCGACGGCGCGGAGCGACAGAACCAGAGCTTGCAGTCGGTCAACCACGAGATGAACGGCCTCTCGACGACTATCGAACAGATTGCGGCCTCCTCGAATCAGGTCGCCGACATCGCCGAGCGAACCGCCGAAACAGGAAAGCGCGGCCGCGAGGCTGCCCAGGAAGCAATCCGGGGCATGAACGAAATCGAAACCGAGTCCGAAGCCGCCGTCGAGGAGATCGAACGCCTCGAGTCGGACATGGAGCAGATCGACGAACTGATCGAGTTCATTACCGAGGTCGCCGAGCAGACGAACATGCTGGCACTCAACGCCAACATCGAAGCGGCCCGATCCGGCGATTCGGGCGAGGGCTTCTCGGTGGTTGCAGGCGAAGTCAAAGACCTCGCAGAAGAGACCAAACACGCTGCCGAAGACATCGAATCGATTCTGGGAACGATCCAGGAACAGACCGAACGAACCGCGACGGAAGTCCAGTTGACCAGTCAGCGTGTCTCCGAACACACCGAATCGGTCGAACGAGCGGCCGACGCACTCGACGAAATCGCCGAGTATGCAGGAGAGACAAACACTGGCGTGCAAGAAATTTCTGCAGCCAGCGAAGAGCAGGCCGCCTCGACGCAAGAAGTCGTGTCGATGGTCGACGAAGCAGCCACGATTTCCGAGGAGACGACCGCAGAAGCCGAAAACGTCGCCGCAGCAGCCGAAGAACAGACCACCGCACTCACCGAAGTCTCCCAGAGTGCGAGCGACCTGGCCACCCAGGCCGCACAGTTATCAGAAGCCCTCGACCGGTTTGACACCGACGCGGAACTCGAAGCGGGCGAGTTGCCTCCAGCCGAGGCTTCGATACCGGCAATGCAAGCCGAAGAGAGACCCCCAGCGGACGCGGGCAGCACTAACGAAGCGCCAACGGAAGCGTCAGTCGAAGACGAAACGGTGCCGGAAAAGACGGCGAGCGGTGGCGACGACGACACGACGGACGAGAATACGACGGACGACGCAGACGACGTGTTCACGTTCGGCGACGGTAACTAGTGATTCGTCACGTCTGAACCCTGTGCGAAATTGTCCAGCGCGGATTTGATTTCCCACTGGAGCCACCGTGTGGAAACGTACTAACCGAATAGCCGCCAACGAGTGAACGTTATCTCGAGAAGATATATCATTATATTGGATTGTATAGTGGTAATACTGTTTCTCCAGGCCACCCGTCCAGCAACGGCCACAAACATTAACATGAGAAGAAATTTCACAGCAAACGTTTATTATCGATCGGTGACCTCTACGTGATATGGCTGGTGTGTTACGCAGAATCGTCCCTCGAGTTATTCGACGCAGTTACGCATTGAAGTTCGCAATCGTGCTCTTGATTCTGGGGCTTGCCGTCGGGGCCATTGGAGTCGTTGCGACCGACGAAGTGCAAAACGAAGTCGAATCACTCGTCCACGACGACCACGGGAATCTGGCCGTTCAACAGGCCCAGAGCGTGCGGAACTGGAATCTAAATAATCAGGATGCTGTCGAAGCGATGGCTCGCTCGAGCGCAATTGAAAGCGGTGATACAGACGAAGTACAGGATTACCTCGTCGATGAGATAACTGAACGCCACGGCGATGGCAGACAGTACCCGCAGCTACACTACATCAACGTGGAGACGGGGGCGGTTGAAGCGAGTACGAAAACTGACGTGGACCTCGATCCGGTCTCGGAACTGAAAGGCGAGTGGTTCGAAGAACTCGATGACGTCGACGGGACGATGATGACAGCGGCTTACCAGAGCGGTAGTCTCGGCGACGATCAAACGCGTATTGCCTACGTAACCACAGAAGGTGATCTTGAAGACGGCTACGTATTGGCATACACGGTTCCACTCGGCTACTACGAACAGCAGATGCGAGGCGGGGAAAGTGGCGTGTCGATGATCGTCGACGAAAGCGGGACGGTACTCTTTTCCAGCCCATCCAAACCAACGATTGACGAAGTGTGGGTTGCCTACGACGAAGACGACCGACCGCTCCAGAACGCACAGGACCTTTCGGCGGGTCGTGGAGATGGTATGGAAATTGACGGTGCCCATGGTGTTCTGACCGAGCGGAGTGGATACGGCATCGGCGAGGGCGAGAGCTACGTCGTCGGCTACGCACCCGTCCCAGAAACGAACTGGATTGCGCTGGTGCACACGCCATCCGATGACGCCTACGGATTCGTCCAGAACGTCCAACAGTACGGTATCTACGCCACAGGGGGTATCGTGTTACTGGTCGTGCTGATCGGTGCCGGACTCGGGTTGAACACGTCGAGAGCGATCGATCGGCTCACCTCGAAAGCGAAACGCATGGAAGAAGGCAACCTCGACGTCGAACTCGAGTCGGCTCGAATCGACAGTATCGGCCAACTGTACGCTGGCTTCGACAGTATGCGCAACTCGCTGAAAGCGAAGATAACCGAAGCCGAAAACGCCAGAACCGAAGCCGAGCAAGCACGCGCCGAGACCGAGGCGATCAACCGTCACCTCGAGTCGAAAGCCGACGAGTACCGGACCGTCATGCAAGCGTGTGGTGACGGCGACCTTACCGCTCGTATGGAGCCGAGTGAGCGTCACGAAGCGATGCGCGACATCGCAACCGAGTTCAACGAGATGGTCGGCGAACTCGAGGAGACGACGGCCAACGTCAAAGCCTTCGCCAACGAGGTTGCCACCGCCAGCGAACAGGTAACCGCCTCAAGCGAAGAAGTCCGATCGGCTTCCGAGCAGGTGACCGAGTCCATCCAGGAAATTTCGGACGGCGCCGAACGACAGAACCAGAGCTTGCAGTCGGTCAACCACGAGATGAGCGGTCTGTCAACGACGACTGAAGAGATTGCAGCCTCGTCAAACCAGGTCGCCGACATTGCCGAACGGACCGAGCGATCCGGCAAGCGCGGTCGCGAGGCCGCCCAAGACGCCATCGAAGGGATGGATGCCATCGAGGCCGAGTCCGAAGCCGCCGTCGAGGACATCGAACGCCTCGAATCGGAGATGGAGCAGATCGACGAACTGATCGAATTCATCAGCGAGGTTGCCAAAGAGACGAACATGCTGGCGCTTAACGCCAACATCGAAGCCTCGAGATCCAATGCGGGAGACGACGGGTTCTCCGTCGTCGCTGCCGAGGTCAAAGAGCTCGCCGAAGAGACCAAAGACGCGGCCGAAGACATCGAAGCACTGCTCGAGGCGATTCAGCAGCGAACGGCCGAAACGGCCGAATCAGTCACCGGAACGAGCGAGCGTGTCGAAGCGAACCGTGCAGCCGTCCAGGACGCGGTCGACGCCCTCGACGACATCGCCGAGTACGCCGAGGAGACCAACACTGGCGTGCAGGAGATTTCCGCGGCTACCGAAGAGCAAGCAGCCTCGACACAGGAGGTCGTGGCGATGGCCGACGATGCAGCAACCATTTCCGAGGAGACGACTGCCGAAGCCGAAAACGTCGCCGCAGCGGCCGAAGAACAGACCACCGCACTCACCGAAGTCTCCCAGAGTGCGAGCGACCTGGCCACCCAGGCCGCACAGCTATCGGAAGCCCTCGATCGATTCGACACCGACGTCGAAACCGAACTGCGTTACGACAAAAAGGCCTTGCCTGCGGTCGATTCGTTCGAGCAGAGCAGATCCGATGCCGGCCACGCAACGCGATCAGAACCGACCGAAACCGGGGACAGTGATTCGAGCGAGTACGATGAAAGCTCGGATGAGCAAAGCGGCCCCTCGAGCGAACAAACCCGTGGCTCGGATGAGCAAATCGATACCTCGAGCGAACAGGACGACTCCGCATCCAAACAGACGGACGACGCAGACACAGCGAAGCGAGTAAACGAAGAATCTGCTGAGGACGTGTTCAGTTTCGGCGACGAACACTGACCGCAGTTCCGACCGCACACTGCTCCGGAACGGGGATTCGTGACAAACGATCCGACGGCGGGGAATTGCTGGTTGCGGGCAGTCCGGTTGGCGACCTACGATTCGTGTATCGATGCTTCGTCGAGCCAGAGGTGTTCGTGGCCGTCGAGCGTCACGGTCCCGCTGATGAACGACATTCCACCCGCGGTTCGCTCGAGTCGTTGGCGGTCGACCTGTTGGCTAACGCCGACGTCATCGACGAGCCACCCGTAATGTGCACCGTCGTCATCGGTCACGTCGAAGACGATCAGTTTCGGGACTTCGGGTCGCTCGAGCGTTCGTGTCGCCGATGCGAACACACGGGAGAGATCGAGAACCCGGATTCTGCCATCATCGGTGGATATCTCGCCGGCATACCAGGGGTCGGATGCCTCGAGGACGGCGCTACAATCCCCGATGCTGAGTACGGAAGTGATACGGCTCGAGGCGACACAGTAATGGTCACCCTGCAACTCGAAAGTGACGGCGCGTGTGCGCTGGGGAGTGTCAGTTGACTCAGCCGGAGCAGACATTCATATTATATCCGATTTCGGAGATAAATAAGTGTGTCGAGAGTAATCAGCTGTTGTCGAATCAGGGGGGACAGCGAACAGCCGGGCTAACACGCCACTCGAGCGATAAAATGGAAACCCTACTCGAAGTACGTCGCCAGGCGGTTGGCTGCCGTTTCGACCCGCGGCGTCACGAGTGCGAAGCGAATCCAGTCGGGTCGTGCACTCCCGAAGGCTTCACCAGGCATCCCTGCAACACCGGCCTCGTCGATAAGGCGTTCGACGTTTGCGAGCGTTCCCGGATAGCCCGAAAAGCGAGCCATCACGTAAAACGAGCCGTCCGGACGGGTGTACTCCGCCCCCGCAGCCTCGAGTGCGCTGGTGAATGTCGTTACCCGGTCGCGAAGCAGGTCGCGGTTTGCCTCGTAGTAGTCGGGTCCAGTTTCACGGAGTGCGTGTGCGACGGCGTACTGGCTGGGTCGGCTTCCGGCGACGTTCACGAGCATGTGTCGGCTCTTGGCGTTCTCGACGAGTTCGGGCGGGAAGATGGCGTAGCCGACGCGAAAGCCCGTGATCGCCATCGATTTCGAGAACGCGTTCGTGACGATTCGGTTGGATGAATCGACTGTCAGCGCGCTGGTGAACGTCCCCGAGAGATCGAAGTGGTCGTACACTTCGTCGGCGATCAAGAGCGCATCGTTATCTTCGGCGATCTCGACGAGCGCCCGAATCGTCGACTCGGGGTAGACGGCTCCCGTGGGATTGTTGGGTGTGTTGACGATGATCGCAGCCGTGTCCTCGGAGGCGACGTCCCGGACGTCTGCCGGGTCGAGCGAGCCATCCGGGGCGGTTTCGACGAATCGTTGCGTCCCGCCGAGCATCGTCGTTTTTCCGGGGTAGTAGGGGTAGACTGGGTCGGTCATGACGATTTCATCGCCCACGTTCCGCTCAAGAGCACGCGCCATCGCGAGGTAGTTGGCCTCACCGGCCCCGTTGGTGATGACGACCTGCGATGGGTCGACACCACGGCGGTCTGCAACCTCGCCGCGAAGTTCCCGGAGGCCGGCACTCGGCGGATACTGGAACTGGTCCGGTTCGAGATCGGCGTACTCGTGGAGCGCCGTCCGGAGCGCACGCGGCGGTTCCCAGTCAGGATTCCCGCTCACCATGTCGATCACGTCCCCGTCTGCGTCTGCGGCATAGCCCATGACGTGAAAGAACAGTGGCGTCTCGTAGTCCATACCCGGACGTGTGCTGGGCGATACCCTGATTCTTTCGTCTGCGCTCGAGGGGAACCACACACTTGAGGATACCCGTGGCCATTACCCACTGTATGGACGACACGCCTCCCGACTCCGACGCCGTCGACGAAGGAGATGTAGGCAAGACGACGACCGACCCCGACTCTCGAGTGGTCGACTCGTTTGCGTTCGAACCGAACCTCGAGCGTGCGACCGCCGTGGGCCGACTACTCGAGGCCCGGGAGGAAACGCTGGCCGTCGCCGAATCCTGCACCGGCGGCCTGCTTGGCGGGACCATCACCGCAATTCCGGGCTCGAGTGCGTACTTCGAGAGTGGGCAGACGGTCTACGCCTATCGCGCGAAGTGTCGCGAACTGGGCGTCTCCCGGGAAGCGCTCGACGAACACGGTGCCGTGTCGGAACCGGTCGCCCGCGAGATGGCCCGTGGTGTTCGCGACACCGCAGGCGTCACCTGGGGCGTCTCGATCACCGGCGTCGCGGGTCCGGACGGCGGGTCGGCCGACACCCCAGTTGGCACCGTCTACATCGGCGTCGCCTACGCCGGCCCGTGGGCGAGCGGGACCTCGAGTGTGAACGTTTCCGAACACCATTTCGAGGGCGACCGACACGCCGTGCGGAGCAGAACGGTCGACAGCGCACTCGAGGCACTGCTCGAGGCGGTTCGTGAACGCGAATAACGGCCCCGGCCATTCGACGATCGATTTATTTGATATTATATCCATAGTGAAACAGTATTTATTCTGTAGTTTAGATCACGTTCGTCGCTCATTCTCGAATCGACGACGGTTCCGTAAACAGGTTTTTCTCCTTTGGGAATACACTCCGAGGTGATGAACAAGAAGGGGCACGTCCTCAATGCCGTGTTGTTGAGTATCGGACTGGCGTATCTACTCGAGCCGGCGGGTGATGAAGCAACGTTCATGAAAATAATCGCCGTTGGCGCACCCGTGACACTCGGTGCGTTGTTCCCCGACGTCGACACCGCGTTCGGCCGACATCGGAAAACGTTGCACAACCTGCCGATTCTCGCCGGCTTTGCGCTCTTCCCGTACTTTTTCAACAACCTCGAGTGGGTCTGGCTGGGCATTCTCACCCACTACGCGCTGGACATCGCCGGCAGCAAACGGGGCATCGCACTCTTCTATCCCGTCTGGAAAAAGGAGTTCGGGCTTCCGGTCGGGGTCACCGTCTCGAGTAAACAGGCAGACCTGGTGACTGTACTGGTCACGGCCGGCGAACTCGTAATCGCAGCAGCGATCATCTATCAGGCCCATACGTGGGCTATCGAATCGACGCGACAGGCAATCGGTTTCTGATAGACTGGTGTAGTGGCTTCTCAAACCTGCACCCGTGGGTGAAACCGATGGCTGTTGTCCGGTTTCACGCACTGGTCAGCGTTTGGAAACGTTCTACGGAGGGCAACGTTCCTCGACTGACGGGCGAAATCGGCGGTATTGTCTCACTCGGCAGTCGATATCCGTGACGACAAATCGGAAGCTATTGCTCCTCGAGCGGTGGGACGTGTCGGCCAGCTGGTGTTCGCTCCTTCGAGAAGCCCGCAATCGCGAAAAACACAGCGAGCACGCTACACGAAACGGCAAATATGGCTATCGGGAGCGTCCACTCGAACACCAGCGCGAGGACGAGTGCAATCGGCGTAAGTGTCCCACAGAACAGTCCAAAAGCGACATGTCGAACACGCTGTACGCCGATTTGGCCGCGTAAAAACGCGAGTAAGCCACCGTAAATTGCCAGCGGACCGATCAGGACGACGAGTGCAGCGAGGGCAACTCGAGCGACCGGAATAAATAGTGCGATACCAGCACCGACGATAACCACGACGAGCAGAGGCCAGGTTCGTTTCCGGTCACGATACGCCGACTGCGTAGATCGCATATCGGAGACACTCATCGATCGGTTGAAAGGCGTTTTGATGCGAGCAAAAAGTCGATGTTCGAAGAGAATATTTCTCGTGGGAGTCGGTTGATACATCCCATGCAAAAGAGGGAAAGCATCATAACCCCTGAGAGTCATTGTACTGTATATGACCTGTTCGCACCAATCGTGGTGGGGGCGAACAGGGGGTTGCTGTCAGGGGATCGGTCTGAGCTGTGGGTATAGCTATCTTACACACCGAGGAGACCAATGACTCGAGGGCGCATCACACCGGAGCGGACAACCGAGACGGCCAGCCGTGGTCTCGTCCCGTTGCTCGCCCTGACGCTTTTGATCGGATTCGTCGCCGCAGCCAGCATCGGTATCTTGCTCGTCGGAACCGATATGATGGGGTCGACATCCGCCCAGGCGAACGACGAGCGCGTCGAGCAATCGTTCGCACAACTCAACGCCGAATTGAACACCGTCGCTGCCTCGAGGGACGATTCCCGAACGGTCGAACTCGGACTCGGTGACCTCGATGGTGATGTAAAAGCCGAATCGACCGGTCACCTCACGATTACCGCATCCGGCCTCGAGGACCCGCTCGTAGACGAGCCGATGCAGTCAATCGTCTACCAAGAAGGCGAGACGGTGGTCGCCTACGAAAGTGGAGCGGTCTTCCGGGGCACCGGCGAGGAAACGTGGCTGGTGTCAGGTCCACAGGCAGAATATCGTGACGGTTCGTTTACCCTGCCGATAACGCGTCTGAGTGGCATCGATTCGGTTTCAAACGACCGTATCAGTCTCTCGAAAACCGGCAGCGACTCGGTGACGCGGAACGGGCCCAATCTCGACGGTCAGATCGTTACAATCACGATCCAGAGCCAGTACTACGCTGGCTGGGCGGCACACTTCGAACGAGAGGTCGGTTCGGATGCTGTCACCGTATACGAGGAATCTCAAACGGTAGAAGTCGTTCTCGGACAGCCCAAAGCCGATGGTGACTACGAAAGTGCGATCGTTGCACAGGGAGACGTCATCGGCGGAAACGGGAGTCCAACCGTGGATGGTCCCATTGCAGCAACCGGAACGATAGACGTCACCTGCGTCGCCGAATACGAGTGTGCCAGCGAATCGACCGATACGCCCCGTTCGCTCGATTCGGATATCGAGTTCCTCTTTGCCGCCGAAGGCCCGAGCGCAGAACCGATCGACAACGATACCGAAATTATCGAGAACGGGACCTACATCACTGAGGACCTCGACCGAACCGACGATCTGACCATCGACGTCAGCGAGGGTAACGTAACCCTGCTCGTCGACGGTAACATTGCGCTCCGTGGTGCCAACCTCGATGTCGTCGGTGCCGAAGACACTGACAACGTAGCTCGAGTCTACACGACCGGGGACGTCGGCATCGCCAATGGCAACGACGGCGTCACCGTCGATTCCGGCAATCCCGGCCAGTTCCAGCTGTATGGCACGTCCGAGATGAAATTTGCTATCGGTCAGACAGACTTCACCGGGACCGTCTACGCCCCACGGGACGAGCCCGCTGGCGGGACGAACGCCGTCGTCGAGGACTACGGTCTCTCGAGCGCCGACTGTTCACCCGATGCCGAGTGGGCCGACGTTTGTATCGGCACCGGAAACGTCGATTTCACCGGCTCGATTGTCTCCGGGCCGATAGCCATGGGACAGCGTGCATCGATCATCTACGATCCGACGCTCGAGACGGTCGAACCCACCATCGAGATCAGTCCAGAAAACCTCCCGCCGGAACTGAAATACTTCAACGTCGTCATCCACGACGTCGAACTTGAGGATTAAGCAGCCTTCCGAAACGTTACTCGAACCAGGTCATCGCTCGAACGTCCCCCCCAATCGTGCTTTTTCAATGGCTGAGTCGAGTTCGTAGATGGTAAGCAGAACCGTTACTCCAGTCTCCCGGTGAGTGCCTCACTGGCCGGTGACATCGAGATCGTCGTGCCGTGACCTGCCTCCATTGCCCGTTCGTACAACATCGCTGCCGCAGCGACGGTTTCGATGCCAGTTCCGCCGCTGTCGAACACCGTAATTTCGTCGTCATTCGTCCGACCCGGTGCGTTCCCGGCGACGACATCGCCGAGTTCGGCGTGAATGTGGTCCTCGTCGACGCGGCCAGCCTCGAGTGCGGCAATGAACGATCCTGCATCGAACGTGGCTCGTTCACGGAGGTCCGGCACGTACGTCGAGCGCTCGATGGTCTCAATATCGAGCTCACGCTTTTTCGGGTGGTACTGGCCCATAGCAGTCACGTGTGTCCCGGACTCGAGCAACGAACCGTCGAACACGGGGTCGGTAGCCGTCGTGGCCGTAATAACGACATCGGCTCCGGTGATGGCCGCCGCGCTGGAGTCGACCGCGTGGACCGAAGCCTCGAGCTGGGCGTCGAACTCGTCGGCAAAGGCCGTCCGGTTGGCTTCCGTCGGAGAGAAGACGCGCACGTCCTCGAACTCGCGGACGGTTGCCGTCGTATGGAGTTGTCCGCGTGCCTGGGAGCCGGTGCCGATGATCCCAAGCGTGGTGGCGTCCTCCCGGGCGAGTTCGTCGACGGCGACGGCACCTGCGGCACCGGTTTTGAACGGATTCATCGACGCACCGTCGAGGATCGCCAGCGGCTCACCGCTCTCGCTGTCGAACAGTGGCGTGATGAACCAGGCGTCCTGGCCACCGAATCCCGCGCTGTACATGTAGCCGCCCATCGCCCCCGTTTCCGGGAGCAACGCGCTGTAACTGGTAAAGAGGCCGCCGGGGTCAGATTGGAACAGTTTCGTCCGCGGTTTGGCCGGCGCACCCTCGCCACGCTGTCGATAGCCGTCTCGGACGGCTTCGACGTAGTCGGCTGGTGAAGCGAGCCCCTCGAGTGCGTGGGTTGGAAAGAACGGAACGTCTGCCATACGGAAAACAGGGAACGAAGAGATAAAAAAGACAGTTGTTACTCGGTCTGCTGTCGCTGGCGGGTGACTGGAGTTTCTTCAGCGGTATCGATTGGACCGTTAACGAACATTGCATGACCCATAATCCCGATCGCGACACCCGCACTTATCGGAATGGCAGTGAGCAACGAGATACCGACGACCGAAAGTGCCGCGGTGATTCCTACCAGTGCGACCGGGATGAGTCCGAGAACAAGGTCGTAATATCCAGTCATAATCCATTACATTCTATGTTAAACAGGTATATAAACATTTCCCGTAGATTCACTGTATTGACTTGGTCGCTGACCCAGAAGGTATTTAGAAGTTATTAATAACTTATGAAGAAGTTTTCAGTCTATTTTCGCTCTCGAACACCCATATTACGAACGGTCAACAGAGTCGGTAACGACCCCATACAGGCGCACTCAGACGCAGACACAAACGAACTGCTCGAGAGAACGACCACAACCTGTTCGAGACGACGACAGTATGCCAAATTGTTGAAACACTTGGAACGGCTCGAGCCACTCGAAGGGTGACGAGGGTCCGCAAGCGCCTCATGGGGTTCGTTGTCGTGGCTAGCGACGGACAGGGGTGGTCGCTGACCGGTACACAGTAAGAACAATCCCCAGCAAGACTTTCACATATCGCGATTACTCGAGCGGGCCAACCCACGAACACGACAGACAGGTAAACAGGCCTGCACCGTTCACCGTCGCCCCACCACAGTCGGGACAGTCGGTATCGACAGACGTCGTCGACCTCGAGCGTGCACCAGAAACTCGAGGTGAAACCCGCAAACTGGTCGTGCCAGTCGAAGTTGTCACTGACTCAGCGTCGCCAGCCCTGTTTTCGTGGGTCGGATACCCGTGGGTCAGTGATGGCGTTTTTCGTGACGGTTCTGGTTCGTGGTTCGGTGTTTCGAGTGGTGGCATTGTCGAAAGGGTGATAGACCGAGGGATTGTTCAGTTGCACGCAGCCAGACAGCACACACAGTGAGGCTGGTGTGGCCGAACACAGTATCGTTCGGCAACTATTCAAACAAACGTCTCGTTAATAACTGTTTTCCATACCAGATGGATGTTTGTTTGGATACCTTGTACAGAAATAACAATATAAGGACCTCAATCGTTGCAGCCAGTTCGTCCTCCCGCTGAACTTCACGCAACCGATCGTGCAGTCCGGACCGACGAGTACTCGTGTCCGGACACAGTAGCCGGAGTATGAGCGGACTCGAGGTCGATCCGGTCGACGACGACACCGAGAGCGAGGACAACACGATCGAAGTGACCCCGACCGATTCGGTCGACGAGTCAACCGACGATCCCGAAACGGACACACTCGAGGAGCGGTCCACGATCGACGTCGAGCCGAGCGACGAACCGATCGACGGCCCATCGTACGTCCTCTACGGTGGGAAAGGCGGTGTGGGGAAGACGACGATGGCCGCCGCCACCGCACTCGACAGCGCGAAACGAGGGACGACCACGCTGGTCGTTTCGACGGACCCTGCCCACTCACTTTCCGATACCTTCGAAACCGACATCGATACCCGCCCCGAACGCCTGCGCGAGGATATCCCGCTGTTCGCTGCAGAAATCGACCCCGACGCCGCCCTCGAGGAAGGCCAGGCAGCATTTATGGCAGAGGGCGGCCCCGACGCGTTCGGCGGACTGGGGCAGTTCATGGGAGACGATTCGCCGATGGACGCCCTCTTCGGCGGCGCGATGCCCGGCGCTGACGAGGCAGCCGCGATGCAGACCCTGCTCGAGTACATGGACGACGACCGATTCGAGCGTGTCGTCGTCGATACGGCTCCCACCGGACACACCCTCCGACTGTTGCAACTCCCCGAAATTATGGACACGATGATGGGGCGCATCATCACGTTCCGCCAGCGAATCGGCGGCATGATCGAGGGGGTGAAAGGGATGTTCGGTGGCCCGGAAGCGGACGAACCGGCTGCAGACATGCAAGACCTGGAGTTGATGCGCGAACGCATCGAACGCCTGCGTGCCGTCCTTCGTGACCCTACTCGCACGGACTTCCGGATCGTCATGGTCCCCGAGGAGATGTCCGTCCTCGAGTCCAAGCGCCTGCGCACCCAACTCGAGGAGTTCGAGATACCGGTCGGAACCGTCGTCGTCAACCGCGTGATGGAACCGCTCGCGGACGTGACCGAAGACGTCGAGGGCGAGTTCTTACAACCTGACCTCGAGTCGTGTGCCTTTTGTCAACGACGCTGGGACGTCCAGCAGAACGCCCTGATGGAATCGCAGGATCTCTTTCGGGGAACTGAGGTCAGGCGCGTCCCGCTGTTCGCTGACGAGGTAAAAGGGGAGAAAATGCTCGAGGTCGTCGCGGCGTGTCTGCGGTAGCGAGGGCGAAGGACCATAACTGCCCCGAGTGCGTATCACCGTCCGACTCACCGTTCTTCGACCACGAGTACTCGAAGGTCGTTCACGTTCGTCCCCGTCGGCCCCGTCTCGAGGAGCGCCCCACACTCCTCGAGAAACGGCGTCACGTCGTGGCTCTCGAGCGCCCGCCTCGCAGCCGGTAGGGCAGCCGACTCGAGCAGGCGTCCATCAATGATGGCACCACAGGCATCGGTCGGTCCGTCGATGCCGTCGGTGTCGACCGACGCAAGAACGGCCCGAGAACCAACCTCGTCGATGTCAGCCAACTCGAGCGTCCCGGCCAGCGCGAGTTCCTGATTCGGACCCCCGACCCCGTCAGCATCTCCGAGCGTTACCGTCACTTCGCCACCGGACAGCACCACAGCCGGTGGCTCGAGTGGCTCACCGTCGAGAGCCATCGACGCCGCCAGTGTCCCGTGGGTTCGGCCGACGTGGGCAGCCTCTCCCTCGAGTCGACTCGAAAGGACGAGCGTTCGATAGCCACGATCCGTGGCAACTCGCTCGGCCGCGTCGATGGCCGTCCGTGTCGTCGCCAGACAGTGCCAGTCCGTCGCTATCTCCGTTTCCTCCGGTTCATTCCCGTCAAGGTGATCGACGACGGCCTCGGGGATCGCCATCCCCTCGCGGCGACAGATGGCCAGTGCCGACTCGAGGGTTCCAGGGGGTGTGACGGTCGGGCCGCTGGCGATCACCGACGGATCGTCGCCCACGACGTCGCTGATCGCTAGCGTGACGACCGCAGCGGGGGCGGCTGCACGAGCCAATCCGCCGCCTTTGATACACGAACAGCGGCTGCGGACCGCGTTGATCTCGTCAATCGACGCGCCGGAGGCGAGCAGTTCGTCGGTCGTCGTTGCCAGGGTCTCGAGTGAGAGCCCCGCAGCAGGCGCGGTAAGCAGCGCACTTCCGCCACCGGTAATCGGTGCGAGTACAAGATCACGGTCGGTAGCCTTCTCGGCGAGTTTGAGCAGTTCCGCGGTCGCCTCGAGATTTTGCTCGCTCGGTGTGGGATGATCGCCAACAACGACTTCGACATGCTCGGTCGACTCGGGTGCGTTCGCCACGACGAGCCCCTCGAGCCCATCAAGGACACCGGTCTCGAGGGCCGGTTCGAGAATCGACTCGAGTGCCGCCGTCACGGCTCCCGACGCTTTGCCGCCACCGAGGACGAGGATGCGGTCGATAGCCGTGAGATCGTACGTGGTATCGAGTACGCGCAGCCGAGGAGAGCCGTCCGAGCCGCCGGAATCGTTCGTTTCGACTCCCTCGAGCGAGACGGTGTTGGGGACGACCCGCTTGGGGACGGCGGCTTCGATACCGGCCTCGAGGCACGCAAGGGTGGTCTCTCGAGCAGGTGTGGTTTCATGTGTCTGGCAGTTTTGGAACATGGGTGTTGAGTCAACGTGAAAGGACGTTCGAAGTCCTCGGGGGGCTACTAGACCAGTTTGCGGATGAACCGGTAGCCTGCGTCACGGAGCCAATCAGGGAGATACCGCGCGTACAGGCCGTACTCGGCCACCGGGCCGACCGGGTATCGGGCAGGGGGCTCCGGACAGGTCCCCGCGTGGACGATTGCGGCGGCTACGTCCTCGGGGTCCGACGCGAACGGACCGTCGCCACCGATGAGCTGGGTGTCGTCAAACACCTCGTACAGCGACTCGTACGCTGGCGTTCGCTCGCCGGGAATTTCCTCATCACACCGGTCGGAAAACGCTGATTTTACCGGCCCCGGTTCGACGACCACCACGTCGATACCGAACTCTTCGACTTCCGACCGAAGCGCGTCGCTCATGGCCTCGAGGGCGTGTTTCGAACCCGAATACGCCCCCGCACCGGCAACCGAAATGCGACCCAGAACCGAGGAGAGATTGATGATTCGACCATCGCCCTGTGCTCGCATATGCGGGAGTGCAGCGCGTGTGAGTCGGTGTGGCCCGTAGACGTTGACGTCGAACTGCCGTTGTAACTCGCCGGTTGAGATGTCCTCAGTCGGGCCGAGTTGCGCATAGCCTGCGTTGTTAACCAGACAGTCGATCGCGCCGCCGATTTCGACGGTCTGTTCGACCGCTCGAGCGACCTGCGCCGGTTCGGTCACGTCCAGTTCGAGCGTGTGACAGCCAGCTTCCTCGAGGTCCGTGAGATTGTCAGTGTTACGCGCCGTCGCGACGACCTGCCAGTTCTCTTCGAGGAAGGCACGCGCGGTCGCCTCGCCGATTCCCGACGAGCAGCCGGTGAGTAACACGCACTGTTTTCGGGTGTACCGGTCGTCGGTGGCAGCGTTCGCGGTCTCGGTCCCACTCTCAGCTGTCTCGCTCGAGGCACCCTCGCCAACTCTCGAGGTATCGTCTACAGCCGAACCCGAATCGGCTGCAGCGTCGGCACTCGAATCGTCCGTTTCGACCGGGACCGAGGCGCTCGAATCGTCCTCCGAAGACGAGCCCTCGGGCCCGGCAGCCGCGGTATCGTCGTCCGCATCCGTCGTCATAACAGACCGTTTCGAGCGACGGGACCTAAGTATCGACGGTTTACCGCGCGTCGAGACGGCTGGCTCGAGCGACCAGCGAGGGCTACTATAGTACCGGACGAGTCCGATCAGTTGGGACTGAACGAGACCGATTATCGACTCCCGCCATCACGCTCGATACTCGCGTTTGGCTGTCGTTGCGTACCGGTCGGCCAGTCGAATCGGCTCCGGAAGTTTGTACTCCGCCGCGAGGCCAAACGCGAGGTCCGCAGCCGTCTCCGGACCGACGCGGTGACCAGGGCTGACGTAGAGCGGGTTGATCGAACGCGTTCCCGACTCGTACTGTCGCGTCTGGACGGCATACCCGAGGACCGTTCCCTCGGGAGCATCCACTCGAGCGTTCGCCTCGATTGGAACACGTGTCCCGGGTGCCAATCCCTCGAGTGAATCGGCGGGGTCTCCACAGAGCAGGCTCTTTGCGACCCCAATCGCTGGTACGTCGAGGACGACCCCGATGTGCGTCGCGATACCCGCCTGTCGATAGTGAATGCGGCCGCTCCCGTCGAACAGATAGAGGTCAGGTTCGACCGACAGGTTCGTCATCGCCTTGAGGATCGGCCCACCCTCACGAAAGGCGAGTAACCCCGGAATATACGGAATTTCGAGGGGTGTGACAGCGTAAACGCGCTCGAGTACCTCGCCGTCGCGCATCGCGACGATGGCGCTCAGGGCCCGTTCTGGCTCGGACTCGAGCAGAAACGACTGGTCGACGCCAGCGATAATCGGCTGTGTACCGTCCGTTGAAGCTGCCTCGAGCGGTTTGTCGGCCGAAGCCGCCTCGAGCGGGTTCGTAATCCGTCTGGCGTCGAAGGAAAACCGGTCTTCGAACGTCGCAAGAGCCGCGATTTCGCGCTGCTGGGATTCCATCTCGGCGCGCGTGCTCGAAGCGTCGGGAACGAGGTCGGGTTGGGATATCGAAGGCATGGCTCGTATCAGTTAGAAGGCCTGCAGCAGTCAGAGAGGGCTCAGAAGCGTCCGCGACCGGGTCCGCCCGGGCCACCGGGACCGCCGGGACCGCCCCCAAGCTGGAACTGGTTCGGGGTTCGGACGTTCTGCGTTCGTTTGACGTACTCGCCGTAGCCAAGTCCGATAACCAATCCGACGAGGTGGGCAGCGTGGGCGATATTGCCGCCGCCACCGGTTCCGATAAAGAAGATGCTGATGACGGCAGTCCCGGCCGTCAACAGCCAGATCGGAACTGGCAGGATGAAGTACAGGTACACCTTGAGGCTCGGATTCAAAATCGTGAGCACGCCCATGATTGCGAGGGCAGCGCCACTCGCCCCCAGAACGTTCGAAGGAACGCCCTGATAGGCCGAAATACCGACCTGGCTGAGCGCCGCGAGCGCACCGGCGACGACGAACAGGATCGCGAACTGCTTCGAGCCGACGTAGCGCTCGACCAGCGGCCCGAAAAAGAAAATCACGATGCTATTGAACACGATGTGGAAGATGTTGACCGGCGAGTGGGCGAAGGTTGACGTGATCCACGTCCAGACGTACTCCGGATTCGAGGTCGAGAGGGTAAACAGCGCCTGGTGGGTGCTGGCACCAAACGCCAGCAGAACGAACCACTGGGCCAGAAACGTAATCCAGATAATCGCCAGGAACGTGTAGGTCATGTTCCCGCGGAAGTACGCGAGCGGGCCGCCGGGACCGGTGTCGATGGGGATCCGGTCGCTCAGGCTCTTGCTCTCAGCCGTTTTGCCACCCTGTACGCTATCATCAAATCCGCTGTCGAACACCCCTTTCGGATCGTTCCAGTTCTGGAGACCCGTACAGTCGTGATTCTCGGGTAAGCGATGTTCGCCGCAGTACGTGCCGCCACAGTGCCGGCAGTTGTACGGCATACTCTCGCTTTTCCCACACACGTCGCACCTTGCCATTGCTGGAGGTATGTGACGCGTTGCTATGGGGTTTGGGGTTTTCCGCTCCACTCGAGAGCTACGGTTGACACACCATCGGCCACGATTCTCGAGGCGAGATGCGCAGATTTGCGTTTTTTCAGTTCAAGGTTGCCACTACCACAACGGTTCGATTACCCACGGGAAACGTAACCCGCGAGATCGGTTTCAGCAGATAAATGTCCGTAAATAGTTACATAACAGGAAGCTTATGGTAGATCCGTTATTTGTGAATACTGTAGCTGGCACGCTACTGAAAGACGTGAAATTGACAGACCAATTAATGGATATTATCCGA
The DNA here is from genome assembly GCA_025517525.1 of Natronosalvus hydrolyticus. Taxonomy (GTDB): domain Archaea; phylum Halobacteriota; class Halobacteria; order Halobacteriales; family Natrialbaceae; genus Natronosalvus; species Natronosalvus hydrolyticus. The sequence goes on along the minus strand of JAOPJZ010000009.1, from coordinate 17,874 downwards.
ACAAACCCACCTGAAGAACGCATTTTCCAGTGTCCAGTTTGCGGGTGCACGTACGGCTCGCTATCGAGTACGTGTGAGGAGTGCTGGTGCGATCGACTTGTCCGTGTGAAATGAGTCTATCCACCTGAGTTTCGCGAGGTAAATTGGGCAATTGTGGTCGAAGGACCACTCAATGTAGCACGAGTCAACGATCGCGTTTCATCTATTTCGAAAACCGGTGTAACGAGATCGTGGTCGAACGTGGCGCGTATCGTGGCCACCATTTTTGCCCTCCCACACCTCAGTACCAGACGTGCAAGCCTACGAGCGCAAACAGTTGCTCGAGCGCATCGGCCGCGAGGGCGCGACGATCGGTGCGGACATCCCAGACGAGATCGAGGTGCAGGGAGAGACGATCGACCTCCGGGAGTTCGTCTTCGAGATCAAGCGCCGAGACACCGTCCCGCCCGGCGAACGAGAGCGTGTCGAGCAAGCGAAACGGAACTTACGACGCGAGCGCGTCCAGCGCGTCGAACGAATCGAGGAGGGAGACATCGACCGCGAGGAAGGCGAAGCGCTGGCGACGAGCGTCATCGGCATCGACCGCGCGCTCAACGCCCTCGAGAGTCTGGGGCCGACCGACCTCGAGCGCGAGCAACAGGCCCAGCAGATGGCCGATAAGAAACGCTGGATGTCGTTCCTGAAGAAAGCGCTTGGCAAAGAGGCCGACAGCGGCGCACGGAGGGGACGATGATCGGCACCGACACGCGACCGACGAACGCAGCAGGACGGAGGAGTCGCTGATGGCAACGAACGCCGAACTCGCCGCCCGGTTCGAGGAGTTCGCGGACTTGCTCGAGGCCGACGACGTCGAGTACAAGCCGCGTGCCTATCGCCGGGCCGCCGAGAACATCCGGGCCCATCCCGTCCCCATCGCCAGCCAGGTCGAAGCCGGCGAGGAAGACGCCATCGAGAACATCGAAGGCGTCGGCGACGCCATCGGTTCGAAAATCGTCGAGTACGTCGAAACCGGTACCATCGAGGAGCTCGAAGAACTTCGGGCCGACTTACCCGTCGACATGGCTGCCCTGACCCGCGTCGAGGGCGTCGGGCCGAAAACCGTCGGCTCACTGTATCGCGAACTCGAGATCACGACGCTGGACGAACTCGAGGCCGCAGCCGAGGCTGGCGAGATTCAGACGGTCAAAGGCTTCGGCCCGAAAACCGAGCAGAACATCCTCGAAAATCTCGAGTTCGCCCGCACCATCGGACAGCGTCAGTTGCTCGGCGAAGCCCGACCGCTCGCCGACGACGTGCTGGCGTTTCTCGAGGGAGTCGACGCCGTCGACCGCTGTGAAGTTGCGGGCTCGATCCGACGCTGGAAAGACACCATCGGCGACGTTGACGTCCTCGTGGCGAGTGAAGCCGGAGAGGACGTGATCGACGCGTTCGTCGGCTGGGACTCCGTCGACAGCGAAATCGAGTCCGGCCCCTCGAAAGCGAGTATCAACGTCGGTGAGATGCGCGTCGACTTGCGCGTCGTCGTCCCCGAAGAGTACGGCTCAGCCCTGCAGTACTTCACCGGAAGCAAGGGCCACAACGTCCGGCTCCGAAACTACGCTATCGAGCGTGGGCTGAAACTCAACGAGTACGGAGCCTTCGATGTCAGCGAAATCGACGACCCAGACGCGGGCCAGCGGGTTGGCGAACGCGTCGCCGGCGACACCGAAGCGAGCATGTACGACGCGCTCGGCCTCCCGTGGATCCCACCGGAGCTTCGCGAGGACCGCGGCGAAATCGACGCCGCAGCGGCCGGCGAGTTACCCGACCTGCTCACCCGCGAAGACGTCCGTGGCGACCTCCACACCCACACCGAGTGGTCCGACGGGAACAACACTATCGAGGAGATGCTTGAGGCGGCCCTCGACGCCGGCTACGACTACTTCGGGGTGGCAGACCACGCCGAGGGGCCGGGGGTCGTCGGCGGCATGGGGCTGGCTGACGACGAAATCCTCGAGCAAGTCGACGCGATCCGAGCGGCTGCATCGACTCTCGAGGGCGACCTCACCGTCTTCGCCGGCATCGAGGCCAACATCGACGCCGACGGCGACATCGGCCTCGGTGACGACGTGATCGACGCGCTCGACCTCATCGTCGCTTCCCCCCATAGCGCGCTCGATCAGGACCCAACCGCCGCCGAGGCCCGACTGCTTCGCGCCATCGAGAACCCCGCCGTCGACGTGATCGGGCACCCGAGCGGTCGGTTGCTCAACGACCGCGAGGGACTGGCACTCGACGCGGGTACCCTCGGCGAAGCTGCCGCCGAACACGACACTGCCCTCGAGGTCAACGCGAACCCGCGACGGCTGGACCTGTGGGGGAGTGCCGTCAAGGCGGCACTCGAGGAAGGCGCACCGATCGCGATCAACACCGACGCCCACCGACCGACGAGCCTCGAGTACATCCGCTGGGGCGTTCACACCGCCCGACGGGGCTGGGCCGAACCCGACGACGCCATCAACTGCTGGGACCCCGAGCGGTTGGCACGCTTTTTGCATTGAAGCGAGTTCGCTGAAGCGGTTGCTCACAGAGTACAATTTGTGGCGAGTTGTGGAAATTCAAACGTGTGCGCCTTCGAGTGAGAATCCGGAGGAGAAACTACCCTACTGGAGGTCCCACGCCGACTCCAGCGACCAGCACTCGAGGTCGACCGAAACTCCCGACCCGTCATCGACGCCGTGAGCGGCCAGCGAGACCCCCGTCGCGTCCTCCCGCGTCGGGTAGACGCGGCTCGTCAGACACCGGCGCTCGTTGGCGAACAGCTCGAGGACCGACCCGTCGAGAAAGCCGTGTACCGAACAGGATTCTCCCTCGAGTTCGAGTGGCATTCGCTGGCTTTCGTCGGCCGTTCGCGGGTCCAGACTCGTGTCCCTTCGGTCGACGACCACGGCCTCGCGTTCGATTCGAACCCCGGTTCGTTCTCGCCCGTCTTCGGTCTCGAGGACACCGAGTTCGACCGCGCCTGCCGTCGAATCGGTAAAATCGACCTCGAGGGTGAACTCGAGGGAGCGGCCCTCGAGCGGCGTGGGGCCGCCCATCACTCGCGTCGCGCTGTCAGCCGTCGCCTGCGACGGCCTGTCGTCGCTCGCCTCCGTGATCGCGTCGTCCGACCCAGCGCCGTCGGCGGCGAGGGTCGCCGTGTGGACCGCGATCGGTGTCCGGTCGGACGCCTCGAGGTCGTAGCTTTCGGCGACGAGACGTTCCGTTCGGAGGGCCTCGAGTTCGGCCGCGGGGCGCTGTCGAATCTCGTCGTCGTCGCCGAGCGTAATTTCTCGCGGAAGTGAAAGCGTCCCGGACCAGCCGGCGTCCCACTGGGCCTCGCCGTTGCGCGCTTCGGGGAGCCACCCCCAGGTGAGGGTTCGCCCGTCCGAACAGGTCATCGACTGCGGGGCGTAGTAGTCGCCGTAATCGAGCAACCCCTCGCTCTCGGGGTAGAACGCGCCCGTCTCGAGGTCGAACTCGCCGAGGAAGTAGACGACGTCGTCGTAGTTCGAGACGTGCAACAGGCGTTTGTCCCCGAGATCGAGCAGTTCGGGGCACTCCCAGACCTCGCCCGCGCCGTCCCAGTCGCCGATGAGCATCGGCCCCAGGTAAGTCCATTCACTGAGGTCGGTGCCGACGTAACAGAGGACGGCCCCGCCGACGTCCTGGACGCCGGTGCCGATGAGATGGTACCACTGTCCGTTTTCGAACCAGACGCAGTGGTCGCGGAACTCGGCGGCCCAGTGGTCGGTCTCGAGAATCGGCGGCTCCTCGGGTGCGCGTTCGATCACCGGGTTCGCGTCGTGTTTGTCCCACGCGGTGAGGGCGTCGGTTTCGGCAGTCGCGAGACAGGGGAGCTGGTCGCGCCCGTTCCCGCCGGTGTACACCAGTCGCGGGGTTCCGTCGTCATCGACGGCACACCCCGACCAGCAGCCATCGCGGTCGGGGCCGTTCGGCGACGGTGTCAACGCGACGGGTTCGTCCCGCCAGTGAATCAGATCGTTGCTCACCGCGTGCCCCCAGTGAATCGCGTGGTGGTACGGGCCGCCCGGATTGTACTGATAGAAGGCGTGATACTGGCCGTTCCACTCGAACATTCCGTTCGGGTCGTTGAGCCAGTTCGCCGGCGGCGAAAGGTGATAGCTTGGGCGATGTGGGTCGTCCGCGAGCGCGCCGCGCGTCCGGCGCAATTCTTCGCGGGAGAGCGGACGTCCCTCGGGAACCGAAACCTCACCCGTCCATCGGTTGCGGTCGCCACAGAACGTGAGGGCGTTCTCGAGCAGTCGCGTCGCGTTCTCGAGGCAGTGACTGCTTTCGGGAGCAACCCCGTCGACGACGGAGTCCGGACGGACGCACTCGAGGGCCGTCCCCGCGCCGATCACGACGCCGTCTCCGACCCGCCAGGAAACCAGTGACGCCGCCTTCGGTTCATCGTGGTCGCCACGAACCGTACAGCCCAACACGTCGCCGCGTTCGGGGAGTACGGACGCATAGCGGGTGTGTGAATACGGTGGCCCGCCGGCAGCCGTTCGGACTCGAAGCGAGTCGAGACCCGAAAATATCGGGTGGTCCCGATAGAGCGCTTTTCGCAGGTAACCGACCGGTTCGTCAGCCGGTTCGCGGCCCTTCTCATCCGGCCCGACGGCGTCGATACCCCACGCAGGAACGACCGAAAGCGCCCGCCCGGTCAACAGCAAGCCACTACCCTCCTCGAGGAATTCCCGTATCGCATTATGGCAGCGATGCACCCGATCACTGATCGTCAGCGGTTCGCTTCGATGCCACCAACAGACGTCGAACTCGGCGAGGTCAACGCTGCCGTCACGGATAGCAGAGAGAGGAACCTCCGACACCGAGTAACGGTCGCTCGCCATCGCCCAGTTCGTCGCGGCCCGCTGGGCTGGTGCGTGCGTCTCGAGGTAGAGACAGGCCAGACGGAGCGGTTCGTCAGCCGCTCCAGCGGCGCTAGCAGGCCCCGCAGCCGGATGACGGGATCGGGGGCTATTTTGCCGGTCGTCAGTCATGGTCTAACACTCTCTCGGAGACGAGTAAAAACGTTTCTCGGCAACCTGCTTTCACTTTCAGCACCGGTTCACTCGTCCGGGCGAGCGACAACGACGGGGTCGCGGATCTCGAGTGCGGCTTCGAACTCGGCGAGTCGATCACAGCGTCGACCAAAACGGGTGAACTGTTCGGTGTGTGCCCGTCGAACGGCGTCCCACTCCCGCCGCTCGAGACCCAGAGCCGCGCCGAGATCCTCCCAGTAACCGTCTTCGACCAGAAAGACTGCCCTGTCATCGGTTTCGTAGATACATTCGTACCGCGCCGCAAGTGTCTCGAGGTCGGTAGCGAGCGTCTCCTGAACGGTCTCGATCAGTGGCGGGAGCTGGGCGGGCGCGATGCTCGCTTTCGCCCCCGTCAGTAACAACACCTGGCCATCGATCGGGTCTTCGCTCACGGCCTATCCCCCCGCACGCATCGCCTTCTTCGCGAACGCTGGTACCAGATCCTCGAGAACCGCTTCGTCCCCCTCGAAAACGATGGTAACCTCCGTTAGCGTCAATGACGGCCCGATTCCGACCGTTTCGGCCGAAAAGCGTGCCGACCACTCCGGCCCCTCGACGACGCCCTCCTCGGCAAACTCGCCGCCGAGTCGCTCGAGATACCGGACGGTCAGCCGTTCGGAGATGCCGCGAAACGAGCGTTCGACACGTGCCATACCCTTTTGTAGGGTCGACGGAGCCTTAAACCCGCGTTTGCGGGCGAAGCGACAGTGGTATCGTCACCCGCCGGCCACCGGCGGAAACACCGACAACCGGTCCCCGTCCTCGAGTCCCGTCTCGACGCCGGCCATGTGTGTTACATCACGGCCGTTTTTCAGGACGCTCAACTGCGGCCGAATAACCCCGTCTTCGAGCAGTTGCCCCTCGAGCCCCTCGTACTCGGCCTCGAGAGCGGCCAGCACGTCGCCGACGGTGGTTTCGTCGTCTATCGTTCTCGTGAGTTCTTTCTGTCCGACAGCTTCCCGATAGGTGGCGAAAAAGCGACACTCGAGTTCCATACACAGTGGTGGGCCCCCGATAGCATAAAGGTCCGCGGTCGAGTGGGGGGACGGTGACTCATAAGGTTTGTAGTAGTCCCTTACCGGTTAGGGACGGACTTGAGCGGTCGCTGACCGGGGGTGGTTACAAACAATCCATATCAAACGGCGCTCACAGCGGCCTCACCGGTGTACGTGATCGACTCGAGCGGTCCAGCCTCGAGCATACGATCGATCGTCACCGCCCCTCTTTCGGCCGCCTCGCTCTCGGTGTCGGCGTCGACGGCGATCGTCATTCGGAACGTCGCAACCACCGTGTAGGGATCGAACGGAGCCGCCGGATGTTCGTACACGTCCGTCTCGATGACCGACCACTCTTCGACCGAAACCGACGATTCGAGTGCAGCCAACTGCTCCGAGAGCTTCTCGGCGGCGGCTGAACAGGCGGTCGTATCCGTCCCCTCGTGGAGGGTCACAAGCGTCGTCCCTTCCCGTGAAACCGCGTATTCCATGTCGGATGACTCTCTCGAGGCAAGCCATATGTACTCACCGGGTTCGAGAAAAGTTCCTCACAGGATACCAGGTCACTGGTACGGGCCTCGAAGTGATTGTGTTCGTTGTCGCCTCTTTCCGGTTAGCGGTCGCGACCGGTCCGAGCCGTCAACTCACGGAGGCGGTCGGTCGGGAACGCCTCGAATTGCTCGGAACTACACCGCCAGGTCCAGTTGCCTTCAGCCGTGCCCGGGGTATTGAACCGTGCCTCGCTCCCAAGTCCGTAGAGGTCCTGTATTGGGACAATAGCGAGCACCGAGTCGCTTTCCCAGGCCGCCTCGAGCAAATCCCAGTGAATAGCCGACCCGTCGGTGCCGAGATAGTAGTGCAGGCAATCGCGTTGATCGGCACCGAGTCCGTCGTACCACCCCCGAACGGTGTTCGTGTCGTGGGTCGACGGATAGGCTACGGTATCGCGCTCGAACGTGTGGGGTTGGTACAGGTGACCGTCGACACACCAGTCTGCGTACTGTAACACCTTCATTCCGGGCGCGTCGATGGAGCGACGGAGCGCCTGCACCTCGTCGGTAACGAAGCCGAGGTCTTCGGCGACGAACGGGACCCGGCCGACCGCCTCGCGAATCGTGTCGAACAGCGCCGAGCCGGGTGTCGGCCGCCACTCGCCCTCGTGGGCCGGTTTCTCGACTGGAATCGACCAGTGGCTCTCGAACGCCCGGAAGTGGTCGAGTCGCACGACGTCGACGAGCTCGGTGAGCCAGGAAACCCGGTCGACCCACCAGTCGAATCCGGTCGACTCGAGGTGGCTCCAGTCGTAGAGGGGGTTCCCCCACTTCTGGCCGTCGTCGCCAGGACCCGGCGGCACGCCAGCTACCTGTTCGGGTCGCCCGTCGTCGCCCAGTTCGAAACAAGCCGGGTTCGCCCAGACGTCGGCGCTGTCGAGCGCGACGTAAATTGGCATGTCACCCAGAATCTCGATGCCACGGTCGGCGGCATACTCCCGAACGTCCATCCACTGTTCGTACGCGAGAAACTGTAGGAAAGCACAGTACCGCCGTTCTCGGGCGAGATCTTCGCGCCAGCGCTCGAGGGCCGACGGCTCGCGCAGTCGAATCGGCTCCGGCCACTCGAGCCACGAACGGTCGTCGTAGACGTCGCTGAGTGCACGAAAGAGCGTGTAGTCCTCGAGCCAGTGGGCCCGACGACGAAATGCGCTGAAAGCCTGCTCGAGCGCATCGAAATCACCGTCTTCGAATCGGTCGAACGCCTGTCGGAATCGGTGGGTTTTGAACTCCCTGACGGCCTCGTAGTGGACCGTCTCTGCCGAGAGGTCGGCGTCGTACACGGGGTCCGGTTCGGTCGCCGGTTCGGAGAGGAGGTCGCGTGAGACGAGGTCCTCGAGGTCGATCAACAGCGGTTCGATGGCAAAAGTCGACGACGATTGATACGGCGAGTTGCCGTGAATGGCTGCGGTCGGCCCCAGCGGACAGATCTGCCAGTAGGACTGGTCGGCGTCGGCCAACCGGTCGAGGAACCCTCGAGTCGGCTCACCAAAGGACCCGATTCCGTGGGGACCCGGAAGCATCGTGGGATGACAGAAGACCCCACTCGAGCGTTCGAACACGGTTCTTACCACGCCTCGAGATCGATCGGTTCCAGCGTCGTCCCGACTTCGGCCAACGTCTCGGCCTCGTTTGCGGCTACGACGCGCGCCTCCGTCGAGCCGTGCTCGAGCGAGACCGTCACCTCGAACGCGCCAGTTTCGACTGCGGTGGCGGCGTACCCGTCAGGCGTCCAGACGACTACCTCGTCACCGTCGGTTTCACCCGCGATGGTAACCGACTGGGACTCATCATCCCGCTGGTCCTCACTTCCCTGGGTATCGGTCTCACTCGAGTCCGTCACGTCCGTGATCTCGAGGGATGGCCCCGCCGGAGCCCCGTTACGGTAGCGCTCGCGGATGAACGACGGCGTTTCAACCGGCTCACCGGCGTCGATACCGTGGGCGAGTCGGACGTACTGCGCCATACTCCAGGCCAGGGGCGTTGCAGCGCCCGTCCCCTCGCCAAACTCCCAGCCGTAGTCGGTTGGATAGCCGCGATCCCAGACCTGTTCGGGGATCATCCGCCCGTCGTTGGCGAATCGCTGCATCGTCTCGAGGAGATGCTGGGGCGACTCGCCATCGGCGGTCAGCAGTTCGTACTCGGCTCGCTCACCGGTGAAAATCGGCCACAGTCGACCGCTACCGTTAGCATCGACCTGCCACGGGCCACCCTCCTCGGGTTCGGTTTCGCCCAGTTCGCCGTAACCGTCACCGTTGTAGCGGTACCAGGCGGGTCCCTGTGGAGTCTCGACGCGAATCTCCTCGTCGACGACCGCAAGCGAGTTCCGAATAACGGTCTCGTCCGGGGACCGAATCCCCAGTCTGACGAGTTCGAGGAAGCCGGCGTCGATGATGTCGCGCTCGTCGAGCGTCGGTCCGTTGTTCGCCAGCTCCCGGTAGGTGCCGCTCTCGGGGTTGCCGTTTCGTGTGACGCGGACGTAGTACGGCGTTCGGTCGTGACGTGCCGTCCCGGTCGTCGTCGCACACCAGTCGTCGACGCCGAGTCGCCACGCATCGGCGTGAGCGAGGTAGGTGAGCGCGTGGGCTCGTTCGCCCGCCTCATCGGCCAACGGCGCAGCGCAGGCCAGGCCGGCGATTTCGGCCGCGATCGTCGACGGCGAGAAGCCGGCCTCCTCCTCCCAGCGCTCCTGGCCGCTGTGTGGGCCGGATCGAAGGAGGTACTCGACGGAGCCGTGGACGTTGCCGTAGTCGTAAGAGACCTCGTCGAACTCGACGCCGTGGTGGTCGGCGAGTTGGTACGCCATCACCGACGGGAAGGCAATGTTGTCGAGTTGTTCGCCGCCCCAACGGGTTCGACCGTCGAGGTACGTGTTCTGTGGCAGGAAGCCGTTGACGCGCTGTTGGTAGTTGTAAATGTACTCCAGCGAGTCGATAGCGCTCTCGACGTCGCCGACGGCGCGTAGCGCGCTGAACACCTGATAGAGGTCCCGTGCCCAGGCGAAGTTGTAGCCGAAATCCTGCGGTTCGGTGGCATCGACAGCCTCCCCCCAGGGAACGCAGGGACTGGCGATACCTGCGCCGGCGAAGGTCTTGTCCTCGACGGCTTTTAACACCATCAGCGCCGCTCGGTACTGGTCGCGTAGCGCCGGGTTGTCGGCCACCGAACGTGGGGCCTCGAAGCGGTCGAGGTAGGCTTGCCATCCCTCGAGGTAGCGCTCACGAACGTCGACGTAGCTCGACTCGAGTGAGTCACTCGACTGTTCGAGGGCCCGGTCGGTATCGCCCTCCTCGGCGAATCCGAGCGCGACGACGTCGGCGAGCGAGCCGACCCCGTTGCCGAGTCGGCCGACGAGGACCGCGTGTCCCGAATCGATCGACGCGTTCCCTTGGGTCGCCGCCCCGTCGGTAAACAGATTCTCGAGAGGCTCCGAACCGGCCTGTTCGACGGTCGCCCAGTCGAATCCCCGTCTGGAGGCAAGTGCAGCCGCGACCTGATAGGAGTCACCGCTCTCGTCGACGACGGCCGGATCATCGGCTGTCCCGCGGTCGCTACCGACGACCGCGTACCCGTCCTCAACGGACTGGACGCTGGCGGCGGTGCCGTCCATGTAGCCCGACAACGCCGCGTCGCCGACGACGTACACGTCGTACCGATTGCCGTCTCGAGCGGTGAATCCAACGTCGAGCACGATCGATTCGGCTTCCGGATCGGCGACGTACTCCACAACGAGTTCCCACTCGTGGTCTCCACCGGTTTCGGTAATACGCTGTCTGTACACCGGTCCTTCCGTACCGACCATCTCGGTCCGTCGCTGAATCGTATCGACCGCGTCGTCGGTCCGATATTCGTTATGTGTGCGAGCCGTATACGTCGAATCCGCGTCCGCATCCACGACGAGGAAGTCGACGGTCCGCAGGTTCATCAGGTCGACCCGCGGGAATCGGGGTTCGCTCATCGCTCCCTCGGTCAAAGTGAACCAGACCCGCGACGGGTCAGCCGAGCCGTGGTCACACGCCGTCCCGATACCGTAGGTTTCTCCCGTCGTCCAGGTCGCGTGTGCACCTGGTCCCGATATCGAGGCCGACAGGGCGTCCGTCTCGAGCGCGTCGGCCGCGGTCAACGTCGCAATCGTCGAGAGCCGGAGTCCATGGGCCCACCCGAGCGGCGTCGCACTGTCGGGCGTGCCGTCGTCGAAACACTGTTCCGGAACGAAGCCGCCCGCGGCCGTGAGTGGGCCATCAGGAAGGACGCTCTCGAGATGCGTTCTCGCCCGTTCGAACGCCGCATCCGCACCTTCGTGGTCCGCGTCGGCTAACAGGACGCCGAGTTCGGCACTCGCGTTCGCCACCCAGGTCGACGCCAGTGGCCACACCTTCTCGCTTCCCTGCTCGCCGCGCCGCCAGTGGTCGCCTTCGTATCTGGCGAGCCCGGTGACGGCGCTCCCGTCGGGGTCTCGAGTGAGTCCCTCGACGGTCACGTCGACGTGTTCGACCAGTCGTACGAGGCGCTGCTCGTCAACCGGGTCGACCGCCGCGGCGTACGCTCGATGAGCGCTCACGAGTGCGAGCGTCCCGACGTCGTGTCGATCGTCACCCGCCGCTCGCGCGTAATACCCCGCCTCGAGCCAGCGGCTGTCGATGGCTTCGTACAGGGCGGTCGCCTGCTCTTCGGCGCGCTCGGCCAGTTCCGTCTCGACCGGTGCGCGAGCAACGGCCGCGAACGCCTCGAGGAAGGTTGCAGCCGTCTGGGTGAAGCGGCCAACCTCGTCCTCCCAGAGGCTCTGACAGGTCACGGGCAGGCCGTCGTCACCGAGGAGGTCGACGAGGGCGTCGAATGCGCGTTCGAGCGTTGCCTCGAGAGTGACGTCCTGTCCGGGTTCGGGCGAGCCGAGTCGAAGGTACCGCGCGAGAAATGCGAGGACGCTTGCGGTTGCATCGGCCTGGAATTCGGCCCCCGAGCCAGTGATACGGTCGTTGGCCCAGCCGGGAGCGAGCGAGCCGTTGTACGCCCACACGCGCTGGGGCCAGGTACCGTCGGGAAGCTGCGTCCGCTCGTAAAACGCGGCACTCCGTTGGTGGGCGTCGCCGAGGTCGATATCCAGCGTGTTCTCCAGAGCGAGCAGGTTGGTCGCGATCGTCGCGTCGTCGCGAAACCAGGTGTAGCCGTAGCCACCCGAGTACATGTGATAGGGGTCGTACTCGGGGCCTTTGATTCGGGCACCTGTCGGCGCTGTCAGCAGCGAGAGCGTCTGCAAATCCCGACGTATCACGTCACGATGGGGTACAGACGGGACGTCGAACTCGCGGTTCGATGACGCGTGGATTCGAAGCTGCGTGTCTGTCGGGTAGTGATCCGCGAACCCTCTGACGTGTGCAAGGGCGTCCGACCGCGAAACGTCGTCGTGGTCGGCGATCAGGGAGACGAGCGTCGTGTGTGAGAGGTCTCCCTCGTCGTCGAGCGGAGCCGTGACGACGACGGTGTCAGAGAGTGCATCGTTCGAATCGTCTTCCGAAGGATAGGCCATCGGTTCGTCCGAGAGCAACGCTGCGAAGTCCTCCCGAGACTGACCGACGACACGCTCGAGGCCCGTCGAGGCCGTCACGTAATCGTGTTCGGCGTCGTGAAACACCTCGACGACATCGCCGTGTTTCAGCTGACCCGTGCCTCGATCCTGTCGATCCGGGGCGAACGTCATCGCAGCGATCAACGACGCTCGTTCGGGAACGTCACCGCGGAACTCGACGTGGGTGAGGTGGGCTCCCTCGAGCGTGTAGTCGTACTGGTGAACCGAAAACGACGGACCACGGTGTTCGGTGACGACCAGCGTCGTCTCCCCGTGATAGGCCTGCCGGGTTGTCTCCAGTTCGTCGAACCAGTGGACGCCTTCGGCGGATTTGATACCGAGACGAGAGCGCTCGATGCCGTTTTTATCGAGCATCGAACTCGAGTAGTCCCTGATCGGACCGTTCCGGTCGACGTAGACCAGTCGACCGGCATCCCCGGTAAACAGGCCGTTCGTCGACCGACGCTCGCCCGGATGGGGGTCTTCGTTTGCCAGTTCCGTCTTGTACTCGTTGATGGATGTGTGCATGACCATTGGTCTCCCGTTCGGCCACCCGGAACACCGTACTCGCCGGGTACCGAGTCGTTATGCCATTCAATTACAACACCCATTGTAAATATTTTGCCAGAGATGTTGTCCGAGTGGTACGTTTGACGAAACATACCCAGACACGGTCCTATACATTAAAGTAAATTGGATACAACACCTGTTGTAAATGACTGGGCACCATCCGGGACCACCACAGTTTACCACCGTCGGGGCGACCACCAGTTTCGCCCCACGAGACCCCGATCCAGCGGGACGGTACCGCTGGAGGATCAGTGATGCACCGCCGGAGAGTACCGCCGAACTTTCGAGCGAATCCGTCGTGGACTTTACGCCTGACGCGCCGGGAACCTACACGCTCACGCTTGAGGCACCCGACGGCACACATCACGTTACGGTACGGGTGTTCCCCGAAACGCGCCGACCGAATGGCGAACCGGAAGATGCGCCCTACGCGTTCACCGGAGCGTACGGAGACTCGAAAGCCGATGCTGACGAAAACCGGCCACGAGTCCGCCTCGATGGCGACCTGCAAGACGGCGAACTCGTGCTCAAGGCAACGGCGAACGCCGCTCCGGAAGCGTCGGTTCCCGACGAGGCCCTCGAGGTCGAGTTCCTCGCGGACGACCGCGACCCGCTCACGAACGCAGACATCGCCGTCGACGGTCACCGGGCAACGGTCCCGCTCGATGCCATCGGGGGGCGGAGTCGGGTCCACGCCGTCGCGGTCGGGTCGACCCACAGCGTTGCCGACGCCGTTTCGATTCGCTCGACCGACGATGGAGCCGTCGTCGACCGGCTATACGAACCGCCAGCGTGGGGGAAAGAAATGACGCTCTACGAGATTTTCGTCCGGTCGTTCACCGACGACGAAACCCCCACGTTCGAGGGCATTATCGACCGACTGCCGGAACTCGAGTCCCTGGGGGTCGACTGCATCTGGCTCACGCCCGTGTTACAACACGACGGCTTCCCCCACGGCTACAACATCACGGATTTCTTCGCCATCTCCGACGACCTCGGCACGCGGGCGGCGTTCGAAGCGTTCGTCGACGCCTGTCACGACCACGGTATTCGCGTCCTGTTCGATCTAGTGCTCAACCACTCAGCCCGGGACCACGAATATTACAAACGTGCCCTCGAGGGCGACCCGGCCTACCGGGACTGGTACGAGTGGGAAGACGAAGCGACGAACGAACCGGCAACCTACTTCGAGTGGCCCTACATCGCCAATCTGAACCACGCGAACCTCGAGGTTCGCAGGCACCTCCTCGACGTCGTCGACGAGTGGGCACCCCTCGTCGATGGCTTTCGGTGTGACATGGCCTGGGCCGTCTCCCGCCCGTTCTGGCAAGAGATTCACGACCGGGTGAAAGCCCACGACGAGACGTTCCTCCTGCTCGACGAAACCATTCCCTACATCGCCGACTTTCACGAGGGCTGTTTCGACGTCCACTTCGACACAACCCTGTATTTCGCCCTCCGAGAGGTCGGCCACGGCAACCTTCCGGCCGACGCTGTCACGAACGCCGTGGCCGAACGGGCCTCGGTCGGCTTTCCCCCACACGCCGCGTTCTTGCAGTACATCGAGAACCACGACGAAACTCGGTATCTCGAAGAGTGCGGGCGAGCCGCCCTCGAAGCCGCAGCGGGCGCGATTTTCACCCTCCCCGGCATTCCCCTGCTGTACGCCGGCCAGGAAGTCGGCGAACGGGAACGCAGAGCGCCGATCGACTGGGCGGGCGGTGAGGACGCCCTCCTCGAGTACTATCGCTCGCTCATCGACCTCCGGCACGAACGGCCCGAACTCGGCTATCACGGCTCCTTCGAACCCGTCTCGCTCGAGGTAACCGCAGATATCGACGCCGACCGTCTCGTCGCCTACGCTCGCGACCTCGACGGAGAGCGATCCGTCGTCGTCCTCAACTTCGACGAGAGAGCGCAGACGGTCACGCTCCCGGGCGAGTCAGTCGCGTCGACGGACCGCCTGACCGACGACGACGTCGGAACCAGCGAAGGCACCGTCCGGGTCGACAGCTGTGTCGTCCTCGAGTGTGAGAGCTGAGAGGGGCCCTGGCCTGATTGATCGCCGATAGCCGACTCCGTTCGAACCATCACGACACACCAAACAACCCCACTACATACCACATGGATACCCCACACTCGACCTGTACGCTCCTCGAGGAAACGACCGACGAACGCTGTGAAACCTGCACCCACACGCTCGAAACGCACGACGACCCGTTCGACGCCGCAACCGAACTCGCCCCAGCACTCGGCGCACACTGGCACGGCGACCACGCCGAATTCGGCTTCTGGACCCCCGAACTCCTGGATCGCGGAGTGGCAGCCGAAGACGTGTATCTCGAGTTGCTGACCCCGACCGAGTCAGTCGATCTGACCGCCGAGGAAACCGAGGCGACGTTCCGCCGTGAACTGGTTTCGACACGACGAGCGGGAGCCTACACCTGGGCGGTCGTGACCGGCGCCCAGTCCGGTACCCGCGACCGCCTCGGGACGCTCTATCGCCTGACGTACCCCACTGAGAACGGCTGGGAAACGATCGGTGACCCACTGGCGTACTCGCTTCCCTTCGGCGCATACGCACCGGCGGAACTGTACGACGTCGACCGGTTACACGCCGAACGCGACGACCGAGAGTACTTCGAGACCCTCGGAACAAGCGAGGAGGTCGTCGGAACAACCACTGACGACGGCCTGCCCCGGGTCGATCCGGCGACGAACGTCCTCGAGTTACATCCCGGTACGGCCTCTGCGGCCGGGTCGCTTGCCGGCCTGACGAGACAGTTCGAGAGCCTCGGTCGAACCCTCGAGGCGGATGACACCCTGACGCCGACCGAGCAAACGCTCGCAGGCTACGACAGCGTCCAGTTGATGCCCATCGCCCCGATTACGGAAAGCGACCACCAGCTGGCCCACTTCGAACTCGACGGGGACGACGAATTGCCCGCGCCCGACGATGTGGAGGGGGCCGTTCGAACCGAGACGGCGACCATCCGCCGTCCGTCGATGCGAAACTGGGGGTACGACATCGTCGTCTACGGCTTCGGCGCGGTCAACAGCGCGATCCTCGAGACGGGCCGTCCCGACGAACTCGTCGACTTCATCGCCACCCTTCACACCCTCCCCCAGCCGATGAAAGTGGTGTTCGATATCGCGCTGGGCCACGCCGACGAGGGCGCACTGGAACTGCTCAACGACTATTACATCCAGGGTCCGGGTATGTACGGCCAGGAACTGGATTACACCGAGCCAACCGTGCGCGCAATCTTGCTCGAGTTACAGCGTCGCAAGATGAACTGGGGGGCAGACGGCATCCGCGTCGACGGGGCCCAGGACTTCACGAACTGGGACCCCGAAACCGAGTCGGAGTGGCACGACGACGACTTCCTCGCCGAGATGGACGCCATCACACAGGAGATCGTAGGGACGGAATACCGTCCCTGGATGATCTTCGAAGACGGTCGACCGTGGCCCGAGGAGGACTGGGAGCTCGCCTCGACCTACCGGACGCTCATCGAGGAGCACCCACACTCCTTCCAGTGGGGACCCGTGACGTTCGCACACAACACGCCCGCCATCCTCACCTTCTGGGCGACCAAATGGTGGCGCGTGCGGGAACTCGCCGACATGGGTGGGCAGTGGATCTCCGGGGCCGCAAACCACGACACGCTCCGGCGCGGTGCACAGGTCGAAGTCGGCGAGGAGTGGAACGCGACCCAGGAAAATCCGGCCCTCGGGGACACCCTTCACGAGACGATCGAACACGCCTACAACAACCCCGCCTCGAACGCTCTGTTTTACTGTCTGCTGCCGGGCGTGCCGATGGATTTCCTCAACGCTTCCACACGCGCCCCGTGGGACTTCGTTCGGGACACCGACGACACCTGGAACGTCAAAGTGGTCGGCGAAGCGGCGTACTTTATCGATTGGCGCGTCCCGAGCGAGCGCTACGGCGATCCCGAACACTTCACCCGGCTCAAAGCCCTGGGCATCGACGACCGTGACGACCTTCACGAATTCGTCCACGCCCTGGCGTCGGCGAGCGAGGTCACCGACTACGACCTCGAGACCATGGCGACGATTCTCTCCGCGCTGAATCCACCGTTTTTCGACGGCGAACCCACGACAGCCGACCTCGAGGAGTTCGCCCTCGCGTGGATGCGCGACGTCGCCGACTACTGTCCCCTCTCGAACTGGCGAGATGACCTCGACGGCGACCGGACCGCCTTCGACCTCGAACTCCGCCAGTTCCGTCACGAACGGCCGTGGCTTCGTCACGACCTTCGCGGCGACGAACGATTCGAGTATCGCCACCCGGTCGACGGCTCGGTCATCTACGCCGGCTTGCGACGGGCACCGGACGGGAGCGAAGACGTCCTGTTCGTCGCGAACATGGAGGGACAAACGGCGACCGTCACGCCGACCGACCTCGTGGAGACGACGCGCGGCGGCTGGCGGTGTACGATCGCCTCGCCGGGACACGAAAACGCCGTCGCAGAGCGACCGCTGACGCTCGAGGACAGCGAAGTCGTCGTCTTTACACGAACGCGATAAAACGCTACAGCCTGTCGTAAATCACCGCTAACTGCTCGATCGAGTGTTCGACCGAGAGCATCGGCCGCCGTCGTCGACACAGATCGGCCAGTCGATCGGCCTCCTCGAGACAGCGCGTGATCGCCCACTGACAGTCGCCGATCGAGCCCTGCTGGTAGCGATAGCCGGTCTCACCCTGAATTACCGAATCGGTCAGTGCACCCGCGTCGACGGCCACCACGGGGGTCCCACAGGCCGTCGCCTCGAGCGCGACGAGCCCCTGAGTTTCGACCGGACTTGGGAAGATGAACACGTCCAGTGTGGAATAGAACGCCGGCAGTTGCTCACGTTCGAGGAATCCGAGAAATCGGACGTCGGCATCGTTTTCGGCCGCTCGTTCCTCGAGGCGCTCCCGTGCAGGGCCGTCGCCACCCAGGACGAGCGTCATTTCGGTGCCGGCAACGGCGTCGATGGCTTCCTCGAGGCGTTTTTCCTCGCCGTGGCGACCGGTGTACCCCACCTATGGAAATTCTGCCGATTCATCAAACCACGTTTGCCAAGATAATTCTTCG
>JAOPJZ010000008.1 GCA_025517525.1 Natronosalvus hydrolyticus | reverse complement strand
CGGCGGAAATCCGATGGTCGGATTCCACGTCCTTCAGGGCGTGGAGGAGGTCAATCGCCGGTTTCTTTGGGTGACTCATTCGTCTTGCCGTCACTCTCTTTGGTTCTCGTGGTCGCGTCGGGAATCGATTCGTCGAACGAAGTAACTGTCCCGGAGTCGGCCGATTCGGGTGCGTCGTCACGACCCCCATTCAGGGCGTTCGTCTGTTCACCTTCGTGTGGCGGCGACGGGGGTTCGTACACGTACCACAGGTCGTCGGTGAGCACGACGTACCAATCCCGGTCGACATCCTCGAGAATCGGCGCTTCGAGGTCGATTGCCAACTGAATCGCCGCTTCCAGGCTCTCGAGTGGGGCTTGCTGCTTTCGTCCCATTTCAGTGGTATCGTCGCCTGGCGTAGCTTCTGTGACGTCGTCGGCGGGGAGTCGCGTCCGCGTCACAAGTGAACCCTGTTCCTCGAGCGTTTCCCGATAGGCGAGCCATTCGGCTTCCGCGGGCGATAACTCGTAGCGACTCGGGGGAACGACCGTCAATCCTATGGCACCGACCAGTCCCACGAGTGCGAGCAGTGGGCCACCGGCACGCCGTTCGAGGCCGTAGGTCCGTGTCTGGGTAACCGTCTCGTACTGTTCGTAGGTTTCGCCGAAGCTCCCGTCTTCGGTGAGCGAGTAGGTGTTCCCGTCGAGGTCGACCTCGATCGTGGTCGACTCGGTCGTCGACCGTTGGGTGCCGTCTACCGTCCCCTCGATTTCGCGTTCGATCTCGAGGACAACCTGTCGGTCGCCCGGACTCGCGCCGAGATCTGATTCGATGGCATCCATACGGTTCTCGATTTCGCTGACGTTGAACTCGAACGCTGCCGTCGCGCTCTCGTCGGGGTCGAGGCCACTCTCGCTGGCAGTTGCAAGGGTTTCCGTCTCCCGCCAGTAGGTGTGCTCGTCGTCGCTCGACTCCCAGCGCAAGGTTACTTCGAGGTCGACACTCACGTCGTCGCCAGTGGTTCCCCGATAGCCGGCGTCGAACTCGCCCTCGAGTGTTGGTGAGAGTCGCGTGTAATACAGCGGCTGATTCGAGAGCCGTGAGCCGACCGGATACACCGTGTTCTCCGCTTCGACCACGGCGCTGTGTGTCAGGACGCCCGTCGTCGTCCACGAATCCTCGAGTTGTTGGTGCGTTTCCTCACCAGGGTCCACGTAGGTGCCGTAGGTAACCCAGGCACCGCCGACCACGGCGAGTAGACAGATGCCGATAACGAGCCATCGGTAGGAGACGAGGTGGCGTCGAACCCGGAGGCGTTGGGTGTCCATCGTCAGCACTCACCCCGACGATGGTTGCCACTCGTCTGTCGAACCGGTACGTCCCCTCCAACCGTTTTCCACACCGTGGCTCGAGTCATTGCCACCCACCGTCGCCACCGTTCATGTGTGTTTGTCGTAACTACCATTGGTTATAATCACTTCGCTGTGCGTGTGTGTCCCGTCTTCCTGTTTTCGACCGCCGCTGTGCTGGCGTATCGCCGATAAGGAGTCGGCCGATTCCGTACGTTACGCCACCCATGAGCCCCGTAATGACGAGCACCGGGAGCCAGGGATTGATCGATGCGAGCCCGCCGATCACCGGTGACGGTAACACGTACAGATACCGATACTCGGTCACGTATCGCTGATAGGCGCCGGTCTCTGCGGGTGCCGTTATCGCAACTACGGTTTCTGCAGAACCACGTTGCTCGAGGGCTAGCCGTTCGTCTTCGACGGCTACGCCATCTCCGCCCTCGAGGCCGACCAGGACGGGGACGAAACCGCTGTTTCCGACCGGATAGTCGATTCGTTCGGTCTCGCCCTGTTCGATGACGAGTGGCCGGTCTGAGGGTGACTGCGCACTGACTACGTCGTAGGAGTGAGAGCCGGCGGGGACGACCATTGCTCCGAGTGCGGCGACCATCACCATGAGGGCGAACGCTCCACAGAGGAGTTTCGGATCGAGGACTTCCTCGCTGTCACGACCGAGTCGTGACTCGTGTGCCTGTTGGCGACGCTCGCGAACGGTTTCGATGGCGTAGGCGGCCAGCGAGATGCCGAGCAAGACGTAGGCTGCACCCGTCGTCCCCTGAGCGGATTGTAAGCCGAGAGCCGACGCCATCCAGGTCTGAATCCCTTCGAAGAGGGCGTTGATCGCCATGACGACGGTTCCGAGCGCGGGTATCGTCAGCACCGAGCCGGTCGGCTGGGCGGCCGTCGCGACGATCTGGGCGTGCTGAACCGGTGGCTCACCGCCATCCTGATCGGTAAACGGGTTGGCGTCTCCCTGGGTCACGTAGCCGTCGGGCCGTTCGTCGACGATTCGATGTGTCGTCAGTCCGCCACCCTCGATCTCCTGGGCATCGAAGACGACGACGTCGCCCGGTTCGGGATCGCTCGCGACGACCGATGGAACGGCGACGAATCCGTCACCGGGCTCGAGCGTCGGTTCCATGCTTCCGGTTTCAACGTAGCCAAGTAACACGGGTTGGCCGAGAAGGTGGCCGGCGAGCAAGGCGATGATAGCCACAGCGACGAGTAACTGTAGCCCCCGACTGATCCACCCCTCACTCATGACGACCGTGTATCACGTCTCCACGGTCTTAACTGCAGGTGTTCCGGTCAGGACCGGGAGGAGGAAGCGGTATTGAGGGGGTCAGACGGCCGGTCGTACGTGCCGGCCTCGAGCACCAGGTACGGGCCGATGAATCCCAGCGAGTAGCCCAGAAAGTGCACGTAGATGTTCAAGACTGCCGTCCCGTACACCACGTCGGCGGGAAACGCAACGAACAGATACGAGACGAAGACCACGCCTCCCGCCAGCGCGAGTTCCCCGTAGCCCGGTCGCTCGAGGATTTCCCGACCCAGCCGGCGAAGCTGCCAGTGTCGCTGCAACAATCCGTGTGCGTACAGGCCAGCGATCCCGACAGAGGTGGTCGCCAGGGCGACCGTCGACAGGGCGATGGGAACGGCGATGAGTGCGATGATCGCCGTCGCCACGAAGTAGGCCAGTCCGACGTGTCGTCGCTCGAGGGTCGGCGTGAACGTCGCTCTGAGATACTCACCGAGTACCAGCGGCAACAACCCGAGGAGAGCCATGTTCACGCCCGAAAAGCCATAGGAGACGGCGTTTCGTGGCACCGCGAGGTTGAGCACCGACAGCACCAGTGGAAACACGAGGATGATAACCAGCAGTGCCGAGAGGAAAAAGCGTCGACAGTTGCCATGCACCGCCAGCAGATACCCCACTCCAGCAAGCAGCCCGTACCCGAGCAGGTTTGCCAGCAGGTGTGTCGCCTCGAGGTGAACGAAGTGGGACGCAAACGCCGTCAGCAGCGTTGGCTCGAGATAGTACAATACGAACTCGTCCCTGAACGCTTCGGGAAGCGCATAGACCAGCACCAGCAGGGCGGGAATAGCGAACAAGAGTGCCAGGTCGAGGGCTCGCACTTTCCGTCGCGTTCGCTCGAGAAACGGCCGTTCGGCAGCGGTACGGGGTTTGGGACCTGGGTATGACATGAGGTGGTCCCCATCCCGTTACCTGCGCGTTGGATGACACGGTGGTGTGTCACGTCACACTCGAGACGAGTGGCTGACGTGTGCGTTGTGCAGTTGAAAGGGATGCACGGCCCGCGGCATCGCCAGTCATCGGTGTTCGTCGACTACCCACGGGGGACGGTGATCGGTTGGGGGATGGGGGGATCGGTGTAGGCAGCGTGTGCGTCCGAACGACCGATAGCTCGCGTACGGATGGACGTTCGTCTCGTTTCTGTAAATACGTCTGTACGTTTACAGGGTACGAGTCGGTCTGCGTATCGAAACTCGAGTCGAACCGTGAGTCGTGTATGAACGAGTTTGTCGCTCGAGATGAGAAAAGGTCAACACTTTACTACAACCACGATATCCACTGAATAGTGATTGTGTAGTAATATCAGGTCGCCGTCTGATCGCTTCATCGTTCGCTTGCAATGGGCGCTTGAACTGGGGAACACGAGCGAATACACTCACCCTCGAAAACACTCAACTCGGGGATATTGCCGTCGGCACCACGGTTTCGCCTGTCGGCGCCTGCAACCCGATTCTCCGGCTGCGTGTGTCCACTCGCCCGGGTGTGGACTACACTCGACCGGCGAAAAAGTCCTCTCGAGATGGCAGCTGTTCGCGGTTTCGGTAGCCCCACAGCCCCATGGTGAGCAACACCAGCAACACCAGGATGCCACCGATTTCCAGCACGCCGAAGCCGCCCGGCTCCTCCGTCGGCTCGTCGAGTTCGTCCAGGTCGTCGGTTTCGACCGTGTCGTCGCTCGGCGGATCTTCCGCCGGCGGTTCGACCAGTATCGTCGCTTCCACCTGGCCGTCGACGATGATCTCGTAGGAGCCGGTGCCCGTCGTGGTGTACTCCGTGGCCACCGTTTCGGATTCGCCCGGCTCGAGGGTGACCGTCACCGTGTCGATGACCGTCTCCTCGACGACGATCTCGGTTTCGAACGTCCCGGCTTCCTCGCCGGTG
Organism: Natronosalvus hydrolyticus; assembly: GCA_025517525.1. Classification (GTDB taxonomy): domain Archaea; phylum Halobacteriota; class Halobacteria; order Halobacteriales; family Natrialbaceae; genus Natronosalvus; species Natronosalvus hydrolyticus. Next base: position 155,039 of record JAOPJZ010000008.1, on the reverse strand, counting down.
TTCGTGATGGTCGTCTCGAGCGTCGTCGACTCCCTGACCGTCACGATCGACGGTTCGGCGGTCACGTCCTCGACGGTGAAGACGGCCTGGTCGACCCCCAGCGCGTACCGGGAGAACCCGTCGTAGGTCGCCTCGAGAACCACCTGGTCGTCAGTCTCCTCGAAGACGGTCGTAGTGAGCGGGTCCCACTTGCTGCCGTCGTCGGCTTGCCGGTAGAGCACGAGGGCGTCAGTGTCGATATCCTCGCTCTCGAGGTAGCTTCGGTCGACGCCGAGCGTGTAGGTGACCGACTCGACCCGGTCGGAGTCAGGCGTGTCCGTAATCTCGAACTCCCCGATGCCGCTGGTCGCGTTTTCGTCGGCCAGCGGTTCGCCGTCGGTTTCGAGGGCATCTTCACCGAGAACGGTGACTTCGGCGTCACCGTCGTCGGCAAAGGTGACTTCGGCTTCCTCGAGGGTGACGAACTCGCCGATCGACAGGGCCTCGAACGGGACGTCGACCGGGACTTTGGCCGGGATGTTTTCGATGGCCGCCGTCCGCTCACCGGGACCGACGATGAGGTCGATCGGCGGCTGGCCTGGCGGGTCAGGGTCTTCGGGCGGATCTTCCGGCGGATCCGGATCGGCAGGTGGTGATGGTGGTGCGGGGATGAACCCGGGGCCATCGTCGTCTTCTTCCTCGGGCACCTGTGCGTTGATCTCGATGGAGTCGATGAGCATATCGCCTGCCTCGAGGTCGCTTTCGCGGGTGTCAACCGAGAAGCCGATGTGGACGGTTTCGTTGTGCTCGAGGGTCATATTGTTTGCTTGCCCCTCGATGGATTCGCCACTGGTGTCGTAGAAGGTAACGTGGTTGGAATCGTGCTCGAGCCACACCTGTGCGAAGTCTTCGCCCGTGTACGTGAGCGTGAATACGTCAGAAACACCGGTTAACGCCGCCTGTGAGACCCCACTCCCTTCTACGTTGTCGTTACTCGCCGAGAGGTCGACCACCAGTTCGTCGGTATCGTTATCGATGAACGCGTATGCGCCGTTTTCGCTTTCAGATGGTGCAGCGACTATTTCTCCGGCAAGGTTGTCTTCACTCTCGTCGGTAATTGCGTCTTGCAGAACGGTGGCACCAGTTGGTATCGCCACTAATAAAATGAGGGCGAGTACGAGTGCGATCCCGACTTGAGGTATTTTCATCAGCAACTAAGCAGACTCACAATTATCAAGGGCCGTGAGTGTCTAACTCTTCTTCAGTAGCAGCGGTAATTGTGAAATCAATACTGTGTTCTTTTCGGTCAAGCGTACCGGTTCCAATTGCTATCGAAAGTGGATCAGATGTCTGCCCTGGTGAGATGGTATCACGTGATGTTTCATCTGCTGCATACGATTTTGTGAGTTCTGTATCACCTGATAATAATTGTACGTATGGTTCGGTATTTCCATCCTCATCACCGTACAAAACAACTGGGTTCGTCCCCTGATTAGTGACACTGAATACATTACGGAACTTGTATTCAGAGTCGACACCTACACCTTTCCCTCCCGTTTCTGAGAGCTGTTCATCAACAGTTAATTGTAGCACGTCATCACTGACTGATGCGATATCATCATTCAGAACCTCGATTGCCAGATATGCAATCGAATCATCAGCCACATTGATTGAGATCGAACGCTGAGCATCAACACTGCTGAACGCTCCCGAGCCGAGAACCGCCGTACTCCCTATTGCAATGCTTCCAACTCCAAGTATTGCGGTTCGTCGGTTCATTGATGTATATTCAGTAGTTCTCAATCTCGTTTTCCGTCTTCGCAACGACCGTCACATCTTCGTCAATGTCAGTTACATCGCCACGCACGAGGATATACCCCTCAAGTAGTGCCTCGCCTTCTGGAACAAGAATCCGATGATCGACTTCCCAGTTCTCAGCAGGATCGGGTCCCTGGTCGTTCAGACTCTCGGAACCAACGTTTATATCGGTCGAAGCGTCTCCATAATCCTCTTCATCTCGCGTATTACCATCTCCGTCGTAGTACGTCGAATCGAAACCGAGGGCAACCGTATCTTCCGGCACGCTTTCCATCCAGACTTGAACTTCTTGCGTACCCTGATTGTGGATTTCGAAGGCATCTCGAATAATCGTATACGAGTCAGGGTTCACACCTGCTCCGGTTGCATCTGTATTTTCGTCGATATTAATTTCGAAACGACCTTCCCCGTCAAAATCAACGTATTCTGGGTTTGCTCCTCCTTCTTTGATTGCTAAAAACGCTTCAGAGTCATCTGCTACGTTCACAGACAGTGAACGATCTGCGGAGACACTCGAGAACGCTCCACTCCCAACCGCAGCCGCTGTTCCTGAAGCCAATGCGCCCATTCCAATTACGAATTTGCGTCGTTGCATATCGTTTGTCACCGGTCCCCCCTAAGGGACTCGAGTCAACCACTCGCCAGCAGGGGTATTGTAATACGGGAATTGACTCCCTACTCACGGGAGTTGACTCTCGGTCAACGACACTCACGTACCGGTATTGGGCCGCTTGGAACGCCCGAAACCGGCACTTGAAACCTATGAATGAACGGTATTACCGTGATTGACCGGTTACAGAGGCCTCGAGAAGTCCGTTTTCCGAAGTCTGTATCTGAACCCCGTTCCGGGACTATTTTCACCGGCGAATATGTAAGGAGGGATGACTGATCAGAGGATTTAATACACTACCATCGAATAGCCACTGGTAATGGGGACCGCAAGCGGGACGTCCTTGGGGGGACGTGAGCGACAAGTACCGACTTCGACAACACTCTCGGAGGACGAACTGTTCGAACTCCTCGCGAATCAGCGGCGACGGCACATTCTCCACGCACTCATGCGCGAGGGCCAACCACTCGATATCGGGACGCTCTCACAGGAGATCGCCGCCTGGGAGGACGGCAACGCACTCGAGGAGGTCTCGAGCAAGGACCGGAAACGGGTCTATACGGCACTCCAGCAATCGCACCTGCCGAAGATGGACAAATCGGGGGTCGTCGACTACAACAGCGACCGTGGAACCGTCGAGCCGACCGAAGCGCTCGAGGACGTCGAAATCTACATGGACGTCATTCGCGGGCGCGAGATACCCTGGAGCGATTACTACCTCGGGCTGACGGGCGTCATCGCGCTCGTCCTTGGCGGGGCAACGATGGGGTTAGCACCGTTTGCGATGCTCCCGATATCCGCCTGGACAATCTTCGTCGTGGTGACGCTCGCCGTCTCGGCGCTGGCACATCGGTACTACTCCCGGCGCAATCGTCTCGGTATCAGTGGTGAGCCACCGGGGGTCGAGTAAATCGATGAATCGGACGAAACTCGTCAGCCTCGCCGTTGGGTTAGTCGCCGTCGTCGCGCTCGTCACGGCGAGCGGCGCGTTTAGCGGGCTCGCGGCCGACCGATCGATAGATATCTCTGTCGTCGATGATGACGAGGCCTACCTCAAAATTGACGGAGTCGGCGAGAAGTTCAATGCAACCGAGGGCGATCCCGTCGACACATTGGAGATCACCAACCAGTTCAGTGAGGAAGCCGATCTCACGATCGAACTCGAGGATTCACCCGAGGGATTCGATAAAGATGATTTTGAAAGCGACCTCGAGTCCGAACTCAAACCCGGCGAGGACAATACGTACACCCTCGAGGCCAACTGCACCGCAAGCGGTGAGGTGACGGTGACGATCACCGCTGAAACTGACTCGGCTGAGGTGACGGCGAACGACCGATCGTTCCACCTCGAGTGTGAATAGGAATCCAGTTCCGAGTAGGTGACCACTCGTTTTCGCTAACGTGGTTTGATCCCGGTTAGGGTGACTCGAGCACTGCATTGACTATGAGACCTATTGATGCGATTCTTTTCCCTACCACGATACAGTCTTGTGATTGGATGTATGATGGGTTTCGTTGACTCTTGGAGGAATTCCGTGTTCCGTCTCGACTCGAGCTAACGGCATCGAGAAACGACGAAAGCAGCTCGTATGAACGCGAGCAAAAAATTGACCGATGGTGTACAGCGACTGTCGAAAAGGGCCGCCGATCCCCCCGGATTGGCGGCACCCCCAATAGGTGTGCTCCCAGAATGGGGAACACGACCGGCTGTTGGCCCCTCCCCCATATTGTAGTGACACCGTTGACCACCAGCCACGCGCTCGAGGCAGCAGTAAAACGACGGTTGACGGGACGGATACCGACGAAACCGCTCGTTTCGGCCATGGAGTTGTGATGGTCTCGAGTGAAACCAATCTCCCTCGAGAGGCAGTCTCCTCGTCCGTTTAACTCACCATTGCTGAGTGCAGCGCGCCGGACATCACACTCGAGCCGTTTCGAACCCATTGGCACACAGAACTGTTAAGTCGTGCTATACCTACGTCACTACTGGGAAGCGGTACCACGAACGTCGATGGTTGATGAGCCTGTGGCAGCATTCCTGCCCGAAACTCAGTTTCCATCGGCCCGTCGGTGGCGACACGTTGGGGGACGTGTGGTCGTCGATTGCGTGCCGGATTCCCGGACGTTACTTGCCTCGATTACGGGCTTCCGGGGGGTCGCCCGACTCACTCGAGGCAGTTTTCATACCTCGGCGACGCCTACCGTGTATAGACGAGTAACAACAGCTATTATGCGCCTGTATCGATATAGGGTGGCCTGCGTATTCGTAGGCCATCCCCTCTCCCACCATTGTGGGGCGCCCATCTCCCCCAGATGGGTGCTTTTGTGACGAGTGCGCCTCGAGTCGCCATCTTCGAGCTGTGGCCCTACCTATGTCACCCATAGCTTCTCATAAATGAGCTAACAATAGTGGTCTGGACTTACATGGACGACCCGATTACCGAGGACGCGCTGTTCAAATTGCTGGGTAACGATACCAGAATGGCCATCCTCGAGGCACTGTGGGCCGAGTTCGACATCGAGTTGTATATGCTCGGCTCTCAGGTACCGATGCCGTTCAGCGAGCTGCGGGCGGCTGCCGGGGTCGAGGACGTCGGGAACTTCAATTACCACCTCAGGCAACTCGAGGGACAGATCGTACATGTCGTGACAGACGAGACAGGTGAGACGAGCGGATACGTTCTCTCGCCACTCGGGTTCAGCCTCTTTCACGCAATCGAGGGCCACACGGCGTTCGACTATCAGGCGATCGAAGCGACCCGTCTCGAGGAGGCCTGTCCGTTCTGTACTGGGCGACTCGAGGCCGAGTACGAACGCGAGATTCTTGCCGTCCGCTGTCTCGACTGCGAGGCACACGGCGGGGGCAGTCTCAGTCGTGTTCGCGTCCAGGCGGGTTCTACGGTGGCCGACATCCGCGAGGTACTGGATCTCAGCGTGCTGGCAATGCTCAGCTCGTTCACCGCGGGTCGGTTCGGACGATGTCGGTCCTGTCATGCCCCCGTGGAGTTGGCGCTCATGACGGCGGAAACACACCCGGACGTCCTCGCAGCAAATCGGAGCGAGGCCGTCTGCCGGGTGCGGTGTGACAGTTGTGGAGCTGGCGGATTCGGCCCGCTGTACGAATACGCGCTTGCAGCTCCGTCACTGCAGACGTTTTTCAGTAGCCACGGACTCGGCCCGACTGCCGGCCTCTGGAGTTACCGACTCGAGGTACTTCGACGTCTCGAGGAACGTATCGTCAACACCGAGCCGGTGGTCGTCGCCTACTGTTTCAGGATCGATGGCGACGACCACCGCTTGCACATCTCCCGATCGAGTGACGGCCTCGATATAACTGAACAAACAGTCGAAGACATGTCAGAATGAATTGAGAACACTGCTGCTCACAATAATTAATAGCTCAGTGATGAATCCTTGAGATGGGTATCGGAACACCACCAGGTAATACGAATGCGTGTTACCTGGCTTGTCGGAGAGGGCTCTGGGGGGAGCCAATCGACACCTTGGGGGTACCGTACCTACACAATCGCGGTGGCGACTGGGGGGATGGTCTTTACAAGCGTTTTTAAAAATGAGTTGATGGAACCGATCAGTCGTCCGCAGGCGCTGCGCCCGAGTCTTCGGCCTGGGCTCTCGTCCAGGCGAGTTTGCCGCCGGCGGCGAGAATGTCGCGTTCTCGCTCGGAGGCGTCGAGCGTCGCCGTGTACTCGTCGCCGTTGACGCGGACGGTGAACTCTTCTTGACCGCTCGTGACGGCCTGATAGACGTCGTCGACGATCTCGAGGTCGTCACCCTGATCGATTGCGTCGTAGGTGTCCTCGTCGATCGTCAGCGGGACGATACCGAAATTAAAGAGGTTCGCGCGGTGGATCCGGGCGAAGCTCTGGGCGAGCACCGCCTCGATGCCGAGATACATCGGACAGAGCGCGGCGTGTTCTCGCGAGGAACCCTGGCCGTAGTTCTCGCCGGCGACGAGGAAGCCGCCGTCGGCCTCGAGCGCGCGGTCGGCGAAGGTGTCGTCGACCCGAGAGAGCGTGAACTCGCTCAGTTTCGGGACGTTCGACCGGTACATCAGGATGTCCTGGGTCGCCGGAATGATGTGATCGGTCGTGATGTTGTCCCCCATCTTGAGCAGGGCTTCGCCGGCGATGTCGGCGTCCAACTGGCCGCGAATCGGCACATCGCCGATGTTCGGGCCCTTGATGAGCTCGTCGTCGACGGCCTCGTCTGGAGCGATGAGATCGGTCTTCGAGCCGTCGTACTTCTCGGGGAGTTCGACGCCGGGGGCCTCGAGGTCGCCGAGTTCGTCGGCCAGGTCTCGTGGGTCGACGATTTCGCCTTTGAGGGCTGCGGCGGCAGCGACTTCCGGCGAACAGAGGTAGACGTTGTCGTCTTCGATGCCCGAACGGCCCTCGAAGTTACGGTTGAACGTTCGCAGCGAGACGGAATCGCTCGCGGGAACGTGGCCGATACCGATACAGGCACCGCAGGTGGCCTCCGAGAAGTTGACGCCGGCGGCCATCATTTCGGCGACCCAGCCCTTGCGGGCGAGCATTTCGGAGGCTTGCTTGGAGCCGGGGGCGACGATGGTTTCCGTTTCCATCGAGGTTTCGCGCCCCTCGAGCATCTTCGCAACGGGGAGGATGTCCTCGTAGCCGCCGTTGGTACAGGAGCCGACGATGACCTGTTCGACGGACTGGCCGGCGACCTCGCGGACGGGAACGACCTTGTCGGGCATCGATGGTTCGGCGATCAGCGGCTCGAGGTCCGAGAGGTCGACGACGATCTGGTCGTCGTACTCGGCGTCGTCGTCGGGCTGGAGTTCGACGTACTCCTCGCCGCGGTCGACGCGCTCGAGGTAGTCTTTGGTCTGCTCGTCGGTGCCGAAAATAGAGGTGGTGGCGCCGAGTTCGGTTCCCATATTGGTGATGGTCATCCGCTCGGGGGCCGTGAGCGACTCCGCACCGGGACCGGTGTACTCGAGGATTTTGCCGACGCCGCCTTTCACGGACAGCCGTCGGAGCATCTCGAGGATGACGTCTTTGGCGGTGGCCCACTCGGGGAGTTCGCCCTCGAGACGGACCTCGACGATTTCGGGCATCTCGATGTAGTACGGTGCGCCACCCATGGCGACGGTGATGTCGATACCGCCGGCGCCGATGGCCAGTTCGCCCATCCCGCCGGGGGTTGGGGTGTGGCTGTCGGAGCCGAGCAAGGTCTTGCCGGGGGCGGCGAAGTTCTCTCGGTGGACGTTGTGACAGATGCCGTTACCGGGGCGAGAGAAGTGTGCCCCGAACGTGCCGGCAGCAGAACGCAGGAAACGGTGGTCGTCGGTGTTTTTGAAGTCGAACTGGTAGGTCTGGTGGTCACAGTACTGTGCGGCGAGTTCGGTCTGGACCTCGTCCAGTCCCATCGCTTCGAACTGGAGCCAGACCATCGTTCCCGTGGTGTCCTGTGTCAGCACCTGGTCGATCTCGATTCCGATCTCTTCGCCGGTTTCGAGTTCGCCCTCGATGAGGTGATCTTCGAGAATTTTCTCGGTAAGCGTCTGTCCCATAGCACCAAAAAGTGGGCTTTCCTGCCTGATAAATCCAGCGTGTTTCTATCCCGATCAACCATGTGAATTTCCGGATCTCGAGAACGCTCGCCGCAACTTTTGCGCTCATCCTGGACGCTCGGTCACTTTTCGTTTGCTGACAGTGTGTCTTCCTCGAGAGTCTGTTATTCGAGCGGATCCGCTGTATCCGAACGCGATACGCTTTTGTCCGTCCCTCGAGGTGGAGTCTGTATGTACCGTTCCGGCGAGTTCGTCGCCAGCCACGTGTCGCCGACGACCGGCGAACAGGTACAGCCAAACGGCGTCGATCTGACCCTCGACGTCGTGTTCGAACAACTCGAGCCGGGTCGTATCACCAAAGCGGACAAAGAGATCGGGGATCGCGTTGCCCGCCCGCTCGAACAACTCGAGCAGAAAGACCCCGATAGTTACTATTTGCCTGCGGGTTCCTACGTCGTCCGATACAGTGAGCGAATCCGAATCCCGAACGGCCACATCGGATTCGTCTATCCGCGGTCGTCGCTCATGCGCAATTCCTGTATGCTCAACACCGCGGTCTGGGATGCCGGGTACGAGGGTCGTGGGGAGGGACTGTTGCAGGTCCACCACGACATCGAACTCGAGCGTGGGGCCCGGATTGCACAACTCGTCTTCGCGAAGGCCGAGCACGAATCCACCTACGACGGGAGCTATCAAGGCGAAAATCTCTAGTGTGCCTTCCGGTTGGCATACCGTTTTACTGCGTGCAATTGTAAGGCTACCACTGCGATGATGGCGACAACCCACGTGTTCGTCGGACTGGCCCTCGTCGCGCCCGTCGCGTACACCGTTCCGGAACTGGCCACCGCTCTCGCTGTGGGGGCGATTATCGGCGGCCTCGCCCCCGATTTCGACCTCGTGTTCACACACCGCCGTACCTTTCATTTTCCGTTCGTGGGTGGTGCGTTCGCCGTCCCGCTACTCGCCGTCACACTCCTGTTCCCGTCAGCGCTCACCGCATTCCTTGCGGCGTTCGCGCTCACGGCGTGGGTCCACGCAGTCAGTGACGCCGCTGGCGGCGGCCCCGAAATGGATCCGTGGACGAATCCGACCGACCGCGCAGTCTATGACCACGTCCGCGGTCGGTGGCTCCGTCCTCGTCGCTGGATTCGTTACGACGGTGCGCCGGAAGACGCCGTCCTGGCCGTTTCACTTGCGGTCGTTCCGCTGTTCGTGTTCGATGGACTCCTCAGAACGGTCATCCTCACACTGGTCGTCGTCTCGGTGATTTACGCGCTGCTTCGCCGCCGACTCATCGAGTGGACACCTGACTGGCTCGAGTGATGCGCGAAAGCCGTCTCGAGTGTGTTCTCTGGTGGCCGGACATTCCCGTACCGGCGAAAGTCACAATGCTAATACGGTTGCTCCACAAGGGTCGGGTATGCCTGTCGATGCCGTCTCGCGAATCGTCCACCTGGTGTTTGCCGCCGTGTGGGCGGGCAGCGTCTTTTACGTCGCCTTTGTTGTCTTACCGCTGGCTCGGGATGGAGCGTTCAACACGACCAAACCGCTCGAGGTACTCTCCTCGAAGCTGACGATGCTTTCGCGTGTGAGTGCAGTCGTCCTCCTGGTGACGGGTGGCCACCTCGCGGGCGTCCTGTACAGCTTCGACGGCGAGGGTGGCCCAAGTCTGTTCAGTTCGACGAACGGTCAACTCGTCATCTTGATGCTCGTTCTCTGGGTGGCCCTCGCTGCGCTGGTCGAAATCGGAGCGAAACGCTTCGAGTCGGGGCTAAACGGCAAAAAACTCCGCGAGCCGGCCCAGAACGCGTTGCCGATGTTCCGTGCGGCGGCCGTTATCGGCATCCTCTTGCTCATCGTTGGCGGCCTCATTACGACCGGGTTCGTGCACCGGCTTTGATTTCTCGAGCGAGAATAACTGTTCGTTTTCGCGTTTATTCGACGATTTACGAGCGGAGTCGCCTGAATCAGCTACATATCGCTCCGAAATTGAAATGTCATTAAAATAAATGCTTGCGAAAGATACTTAGTCGATTGCTGTAAGATAGCGCTATGATGCTCAGGGGTAAAAACGTCGCACTCTCGCTGCTGGCAGTCGGCGGGGCGACCGTCGCTGGCTACCTCCTCAGGTCCCGTAGCAGCGATGGGTCAATCGGCCAGCCGAAGGCAGACGTTGGCGCGCGCATTGTCGAGGAAATTCCTACCGAAGCAACCGTCATCGACGCCTCGAGCGAGCGCCTTCGCGAACTGCCCGGGGTCGGCCGAGCCATCCGGCGGGCGATCCGATACGACGCTCGCGAGGAGTGGGAGCACGTCACGCTCGAGCGCGAGGGCGCGTGGGATATCGTCGACGGACTCCGTCGGTCGCTGCCGTACTACGAAAGCGACGATGGTCACAACGGGGTTTACGTCCGGTACGACGACCGCGTCGTCGTCCTCGACGCCATCGGCTGGGCCCGAATGGAAGAGCCAGTCCAATAATTTTCGTCACTGAATCTCGAGCGTGCGAACGAACGGCAGCGCGCGCAGGTCGGTGATCACGTCGCCAGGGAGTTCTTGATCGGTTACCAGATGGAGCCGAGGTTCGTCGGTGAACTCGGGGTCTTCGCTGATCGTCTGGCGAATCGAGACGTCGTTGTCCGCGAGTACGCCGGTGACCGCGGCGACGATGCCTTTCTGTTCGGCGTCGGCAACCTCGACGGACAGGACCGTCAGATCGAGCACCGGGGCCAGGTCCATCAAACTGGGCACTTGCGAGATGTTCTGAAAGATGCGCCGGAGTTCGGGATCCTCGAGGATGACGTCGGTCGTCGAGTCGACGACCCGTCGGTCGACGTCAATCTCGCGTGCGATACCGGTGTTCGGAATTTCGATGCCGCCGGAGACGACCCGCCCGTCGTCGTTGACGGAGAACCCACGCTCGAGCAACAGGCGAATCACCGCCTGCTGGCTCGGTGACCCCTCGAACTTCTCCATGATTTCGTCGAACATTCGTCTCCCGGATAGTACGGGCCCGTCCGTATAATGATACGTGATCGACTCTCGAGGTTGCTTGGACCGGTCGAACTCGCTCATCTGGGGGATATCGAGACTCGAACCCTTTCGTCTGGGGGATATCGAGACTCGAGCAGTGCGGGGAAGGCTACGAGAAACCGCGGGTTCGAACCCGGCCGTGGTGGCCACGTTTTTATCATCTGCACCGAAATGCGGGGGTATGCGCGCAGTCAACACCTGTGATTTCTGCAGTGAGCCAGCCGTTGGCGTCTTCGAAATCGTTCCCGAATCGCTCGAGCCCAGCGAACGAGAACAACGACGGACGGCACTGTGTGAGTCGTGCCAACAGCGGCTCGAGACACTGTTGGAGCCACTGCTCGAGCGAGCTACTGGGGGCTCACGAGCCGGCAGGGCGACTGGGGCTGTCGACTCGAGCCAGTCGGCTTCGCTCGAGTCGGAGCGGGATACTGCGGATGGGAACGGTGTGGACGGAAACGGGCCTGCTGTGGATGGGAGCGAGCGGGGCAAACCCAACGCGCCCCTGAACGACGAACCTGGCGGCGTGTTGCTCGAGCCCGGTTCTGCCCCGAGCGACGATTCTACAGCCACCGAGGAAAACGAGGCCGGCGCAGCCCAGGCGAACGACGGCGACACGGGGGGCTCGAGTGACGAACCGGTCTCCCCAAAGCCTGACTCGAGCACGGGAGACGAAACGGCTGACGAATCTTCTACGCCGCCACGTGCCTACGGAAAAGTTCGGCGTCTCCTCCGCAACCGCGAGTTCCCGATGGCTCGAGCCGACGTCGAGGGGCTTGCTGCGGGTGCCTACGACCTCGAGCGCCACGAAGTCGATGCGATCATCGAGTACGCGATCGAACAGGGTGAACTCGTCGAATCGGGCGGCAAACTCCGCCGAGCCTGACGCTGTTATAAGGTCCCTTTCGTGCTCGGCGTTCCCTCCCGTCGCTCGTCGAGTCGAGTTGCGTCGTCGAGCGTCCGAGCGAGCGTTTTGAACAGTGCCTCCACCTCGTGGTGGGCATTTTCGCCGTCGACTGATAGATGGAGGGTCACGCCGGCGTGCATCGCCAGCGACTCGGCGAAGTGACGCGCCATGTCGCTCGTGAATCCGCCGATTTGCTCCTGTGAAAACGCGCCCTCGAAATAAAACCGCGGACGACCACTTACGTCGACGACGGCATCGGCGACTGCCTCGTCGAGTGGGACCCGTCGGTCGGCATACCGGACGATACCCGATCGATCCCCAAGTGCGTCGTCGAACGCCTGCCCGAGGACGATTGCAACGTCTTCGACCGTGTGGTGATCGTCGACCTCGAGGTCACCATCACACGTCAGTTCGAGATCGAACAACCCGTGCTTGGCGAACGCGCTACACATGTGATCGAAAAAGCCGATACCGGTATCGACGGTCGATTCGCCGGTGCCGTCGACGGTCAGGGTACACTCGATCGACGTCTCGCCCGTCGTGCGCGAGACGGTCGCCGTTCGCTGGCTCATAGGGGAGTGTGTTCGCGAACCTACAAGGCGATTGCGTTCGAGGTGGTAGTATTTCCGCTCGAGCTAGCCGATACTGTCAAATCCCACAAAACGTGTTCTAAGAGTGTTTTAAAACGTCTAGGCTATTATGAGAGTGTCTAAAAACGATATATGGTTTCCATATCGGTGGTGAAAACGACTGAAAACACGCCAATGTTCGATTGGCTATATGATGTGTGCAGTGAATGTCTCGAGTAACTCGAGGAGATTACCCGTGTCCAGCTCATCCCCGCTTTCGAACGAATCGCCCTCCCTCTCACCACCGGAAACCGTTTGCCGCTATGGCTCGCGTGTACGCCGACTGGCCAGCACGCTCAGATCACCAGCGCAGTTCCTGAGCTTCTGGATTGCGATTGCTCTCCCGTTCCTGTACGTCCCCCTCCTCGTGAACGGACTGGGCAGTGCATCTGTGGCGCTGGCTTTCGTCACGCTGTTGGTACTCAACGTCTTCGCGTTGTACATCGGCCACGGATACAACCAGAACTGATACGGTTTACTGTAACTTTTTGTCGGTGATTACCCATACCGAGTCGGAAATTACCGTCAGAGACGACAGCAAACCGTATGAGACACGCGGTGTTGTAACCCCTCGAAACGCTCCGTTTTTGTAACTGCGTAGTACTCTCGAGTCACTGATCGAAGGTCTGGAACTCGAGGCGAAGTCCCCCATCGGCCCCGGTATGGGCGGTGACCTCCCAGTCGAAGACTGACGCGATTCGCTCGACGATGGCGAGTCCCAGTCCGGTTCCCGCTCCACTCGAGGTGTAGCCGTACTCGAACAGCCGGGAACCGTCGACGTCGTCGATGCCCTGCCCATCGTCTTCGATCGCGAACCCGCCGGCTTCGAGCGGTTCGATACGAACGGTGACGTCGGTACCGCCGTGTGTGACGGCGTTGTCGAAGACGTTCTCGAACAGCTCCTGGAGCGGACCGTCGACCGCCCTGGCGGAACCCACATCGGTGGCGAGTTCGAGGCTTGCATCGGCCGTGTCGACGGTTTCCCAGGCACGGTTGGCGATCACGCCGAGTGATACCCACTCGAGGTCGTCGCCGTCGATATCGTTTCGGACGAGTGTGAGGACGTCCTCGATGAGGTTGTCCATCCGCCCCAGCGCCTCGTCGATGCCTTCAATGTGGTCGCTGTCACACTCCTCTTCGAGTAACTGCAGCTTTCCCGTGGCGACGGCCAACGGATTCCGCAGGTCGTGAGAAACGATGGCCGCAAACGCCTCGAGACGGTCGTTCGTTTCCTCGAGGGCTCGTTCCCGTTCGGTGCGTTCCAGTGCCGCCGTGGTGGTGTCTGCCAGCACGCTCAGGAACCGAAAGTCGTCGACGGTGAACGCCTGTGGCTCGATGGCGACGACCCCGAGGGTGCCGTAGGTGCCAAGTGGAAAGATAAATCCTGACGACATGGGGTTGGATGGATCGGTGAGGACGTCACTTTCGTCGATCGGCCGGATGTCGATGGCCTCGAGGTCGATGAGCTCATCGAGCCACGAGGTGCCGTCGACTGATTCGACGTCGAAGACGTCGGTTGTGGTGTCGATTCCGGTGTCGAAGTAGACGGGGCGCTGGTTCCCAAAGGCGATGCCAGTCAGCGAGTCACCAGCGGGGATTCGCTGTGGTGGATTGCCGTGTGTTTGCCGTTCGTCGGTCGTCGCAATGACGTCGAACCCGTCTTCGCGTTCGGTGTACTGAAAGACGGACGTGAACGGGTGGCCAAGCAGTCGGTTTGCCGTGTCGACGGCTGCCTCGGCGATTTGGTCCGTCGATGTCGCGTGAAACAGTTCCTGCGTCGACCGCTGGAGCGCACGAATAATCTCCTCTCGATGACGCTCCGTGACGAAGCGCTCGACGTGGTCTATCAGTACGTCTTTGGCCGTCGCGTGAAACGTCGCCGGCCGGTAGGAAATGTCTTCGAACTCCCACTGGGCCGTCCCCTGTTTGGACTCTATGTAACAGACGACTTCTCCGCTTTCGGGCTGTTCGTCGACGGCTTCGAGCAGCGTCGACAGGGCTGGTGCGTTCCAAGCGGCCGAACAGACGACACAGGCGAAATCCTCGGTTTTCAACTGCTCGAGAGCCCTTTCGAGCTGTCGCTCGTGGACCAGGTTCACGCGCGAGAGTCTGGATTCGAGCGCCTCGAGGATTGCCTCAGCGTGAGCGTCTCCCAGAACAAGCACGTTCGGCGCGCCGACTGCACCAACTGCCATTAGAGAGGGGTGGGCCCGGCGGCTAAAATAGTTGTTGCCCAACCGGGTATGTTCAACACACCGTCATTTCACGGCGTCAGTCGAGTCAACGCGAGCCAGTTGATCGTCCCACCGGCCTGTCCCGTCGAGTCGACCAGTGCGAACACCATCGTCTTCCTGACGCCGTGGGCGAGTCGAACGTCGAGTGCGATGTCTCGCGGTTCGAAGACGTGATCGGCCGGATGTACTCTGATCAGTAATTCGGAGTGGCCCAGTTCGTCGACGCTTTCGACGGAGGCGTACGTTCGGAAATCAGCCCCGAACTTGTACCCGGTTTTCGGAACGACCCCTGCCGCTCGCAGTGCGGTGTACACCGCTAGCCGGCGGTCGAACCGATCGCCCTCGACGGTCCGGCCACGTTCGAGCACCCGTTCGGGATCGAGTTCGAGTGCGCCGTTCCGGCTGAGGTGGGCTGCCTCGAGCAACGAACACTGGAGCGTCGGTCGGTCGTACTCCCGGCCTTCGAGTGGCTGGCCGTAAAAAGTGCGTTCGTACAGTGTCTCCGGTGGATTCCAGACAACGACGCGGTCTTCGAGCAGGTCGGCGTCGATTCCCGTTGGCAGTGACGAAGCGCTATCGCCGCTAATGTCGGGTGAACTCACCTCGAAGTAGGTAATCTCGCTCTCTTCGTCGACGACGGCGAGTGCGCCCGCCTGGAGGTCGGTCGCTGACAGGTCGGTTCGTTCGCCGACGACCTGCAGGGCGTACTCGATTTCTCCATCGCTGGGACCGGAACCCCGCGGGAAGACTGCAAATGCCGCGTCTGGGGGGCTCTCGAGCCACGGTTCCCTGGCCGGGCTCAGATAGAATCCGCGCGAGCGGAGGTCGGCGTAGACGAGAAACTGGACGCCGAAGTCGGGTCCGTGATCGCCTGCGAGAAAGTCGCGAAACGCAAGCGTTCGGGAGTCAGCAGAGCGCGTATCGACGACAGCGATATCGCCACGGTACAACAGGTGGGCGGCTTCGACCGGTGCGAGCGCTATTTCGTTGCCCTCGAGCGGATAGCCGTAGCCGCGAGCGTCGTGAAATCGCTGGCGAGCGTCACCTGCAACGCGAACCACGTCGCCGTCGAATCGACCCTCGAGTGTCATACGCGAACCTGTGTGGCCGGGCACAAAGCGCCTGCGAATTGTGGGCCTCACCCTCGTAAATAGCCAGCCGACGGTCGGTGGGCCTCCACCCACCTCGACACCGCCCGTTGGGCTCGAACGTCACTCTTCGACGACTGCTTCCTCCACCTCGAGGGCGTCACGATCGGTGAGCGAGGGACTCTCAGAGTCTTCTTCCGATGCATCGTCCGTTCGCTCGTGTTCCTCGAGTCGAGCACAGGTCGCATCCAGACAGCGCCGGCCGTGCCCGGTGTCGAAGGTTGGGAGTCCACAGGCACACTCGCCGTCGACGACGCCGGTCGGAATCACGTAGCCGGTCTCACACTCCGGATACGATTCACAGCCGGCGATCAGCCCACCGCGCCGGAGAATCAGGAGGTCGCTCCCACACTCCGGACAGTCCCACTCGCGGTCGAAGGCCTCGGTAACGGCGTCGTCGAGTGATTCACAGCCACGGTCGAGACAGACGTGAAAGGCGAGTCCTCGTTCGACGCGCATCCGTGGGAGGCCACACGAACAGCGCTCGTCGCGAATCGTCGCGTCGTTCGGAATTGCATACCGTTCGCCACAGTCGACACAGTGGACGCCGTTCGACCGAACGAGCACGCCGGTACAGTCGTCGTTTGGACAGGTGCCGACGGGGATACCGGCGCTCGAGGCGGGGTACGTCCCGAAGCCATCCTGGTCGTGGGCGGCGACGCGCAGGGTCTGGGTATCTTTCTTGGCGACGAGGGTGAACCCGTTCGAGCGGTCGCTCGAGACGCTGTCGGCCCGGGTGAGCCAGGCGACCGGCTGGTAGCCGTCGACGTCGTGGACGAGGATGGTGTTGTCGGGCTATACTGGCAATCTACTAGTAGTCGAAATTTCGGCTCTGTAGTTTCGGTACACGGCGCTGGATTTCATGGATATCGGACGCTTCGACGGAGGTTGTAGACGGTGGCTTTGAGCAGCATTTCGCGGAACTCCAGCCACCAGCTTCGCGCACGCACTGCTGCGCCGAGCGTGCGCTTGATGCTTGAGAAGAAGGTTTCGTTCATCGAGCGACGGTTGTACCGATCACGATCCATGCGGGCGTTGTGGGCGTGATCGAGTGGATGTCGGTGATGTATACCGTTTCGACATCCACGAGGGCGGTGACTTTCAGCGCCCGGACGCGGTAGTGGGTACGGTTGGCGTAGTGACGGCTGGGCTGATCACGGTCGAAGCCAGTCGAATCGATGGCGGCGTGGCCAGTGCGTTTCTCGGCTGACGCGCCGAGAAACGCACGCCACGTCTTGGTCGGAATCCGTGCAAACTACGTACGAAGAACCGTGTAGTGAGGTAACCGCGTGAGCCCAATTTGTTCGAGGATACCGGGCATCTCGCTGAGCAAATCCACCGTGACGCGGTAGGATTTGCCCAGCTCGATGCGGAGTGCATGAAGCGTGAGCATTGCCCATTCAGCGAACCCGCCACCCCCTTCGGGGTCGGCGGGTTCGTCCGGGTTCTTGACAACTGATTTAGCTTTGGCGACCGTAACACGAGTGAAGAGACGGACTTCGGATGTCAAACCAATCTGTCTCTTCGCTTTCTACGGAGATAACGCAGTCGTAACCCTCGGGTCTAGCGAAACTACAGAGCCAATCTTTTGGAGGTAGTACTCTCCGTCTCGAAGTACGAGTTCGTCTCCTTCGAGCAGGTCAAGGTAACTCACAACGCGACTCGGAACGGTATCAGCTACGAATTGCATGATCTCCAGTCTAGTTGCGCCGGGATTATCTTCGACGTAGTCGAGGATCTCGCCGTGAACGGTTCGGTGAAGTTGCCGTTCCAATTCCTGATTCCGCGTGCGTTGTTGGTCGAATTCTCGTTACAGATCAAGTGCCTGGTTATGGAGGTCTCGGAGCGACTCCTCTGCGAAATCTTCGATATCGACTTGCTTACGACCCGCCTCAACCATCCGAATGAGGAACTGGCTGATACTCAAATCCAATTCCTCAGCGTGTTTGCCCCACGTTTCATAGAGGGACTCTGGAGGATACGTGACCGCACTCGGGCCAGACCACAGACCAACTATAGTAGGCATTAGAAATAATTGCACACTTCTGGTACAGAGAGTTGATCGATAGCTGTCTCAATCGCTGTTGTGAGGTCGTTGAGTGAGTCAAAGAAGCGATTACTAAGTGCTGCTTGGAGCTGTCTCCAGCACTCTTCGACAGGATTTAGTTCTGGCAAGTACGCTGGCAATGTCACGAAAGCGAGGTCGTCACGGGCCGCTAGGTCCTTGACGGCCGACGCCCGAAAATCCGGCGCCCCATCCAACACTATAATCAAATCATCTTCAAACTCTTTGCATAACGGGAAAATGAAATGTTTTGCATGATCGGCGGTAACGTACTTTTCAAATCGAGAGAAAAAGCGAGCACCGTCTTTGGTGATCGCGCCCAAGAGACACGTCCAGTCGTATTGCCCGGATAATTCGACAGACGGTCGCGTCCCGCGCGGAAACCACGCGGCACGCGGCTCAACTTGGACAGATTTCTTGGTTTGATCGATACAAACTACTGTGGCATCCATCCCCCGCCGCTTTTTTTGAGTTCCTCGCGGAATGTTTCTTGTTCCTCAGCTTCAGATTCGGCGGCTGTACGGCGTGGCTTTTGGTAGCTCAATCCCGCTTCTTTGAGCAATCGCCGACAACACGGGATTGAGTACTCGACACCGTACGTCTCGTCGAGATACTGCTGGACGAACGCCGGCGTCCACGCCGGGGCTTCAAAGCCAACTTCATCGGGAGATTCGTGGACTGTTTCCTCGAACTCTTTTTGATTTTTTCTGAGAGCTTCCGATTTCTCCCAGATCGCTGAGCATCACTAACAGCATGCTCAAGCGACTCGTCGGTGTCGAGTCGCATGAGCCAGCTATAGATTGTTCGTCGCTGAACGCCGTACCACTCGGCTAGTTCAGTCTGCGTAAGACCATTTTTGTACGCTATTGCTGCTAATAGCCGTTGTGTCGGCTTTTTTCCCTCCACGTTGCCGAGGGAATCTTGCAACTCCTCGACAGAGATCTCGTCGAGATGATCCACTACATCCACTAATACTGTCTGAGTAAAAAGTTCTAACGGTTATTATAGTGGTTGGTCCAATATTGCCGCACCCAGTTAGGGGACTGATCAATTAGGAGCGATGCTTGGCAGCGGAGTGCTCCTCTCGTGTCTCTTGAGAGACTCACTACGTTAGCGGATAGGAACTCCTTGGACGGTCAACTGATCGTTTCCCACACCTCCGGGACTTTGCTAATATCGGTTATTGCGACGACTCAAAGGCTCATTCGATTACGACGCTTTCGTTTTCGCTGGTCGTCCTCCTTCACATAATCCTTCTCGTGGTCGGGGCCTTCCACGGATACTGCAATTGAGGTTCACTCCCGATGGTAAATGAGGTTCGGCCTCGGAACCGGCCTATCGTTATCGTACACGTTTGTTGTGCATCATTGGGAAGTTCGAATCCACTGTTTTGGATCGTGTGAAGTACTTCGCGTTCGAAACTGGATTTACAGGCCTCCAGTAGTTTTGTGAAACCATTTTTATCGTCACTCGTGTCTATCACTTACAACAGGGTTGCAGGCTCCACAGCTTCCAACCGACTTTCGACTAACTCTCTGTTGAACAATTCGTTTCTCGCTGGTTATAGAACGACATCAGGCACTTATAACAAGCCCTCTCACAATTCTCATCGTCCGAATCTCCGTGAAACTCGGTATAGGCCTCTCGTATGATCTGTTTGAACTGAGTTCCGTCCATTAGTGAGTGGAGAGTTCCGGATCTGCCCTCGCTTGTATCGTTGATTACGATCGTAATGAAACCGTGTTCGGCCAGCGCTGGTTTCACAAACGTGTTGGTTTCTTCCTCATCGAGATCAGATGCATCAAGGACTCCCTGATAAACTGTCTCTTTGAGAGTGTGATCGACAAAGGCCTCGAACAACTCTCTGTCCATTGTGTGATCAATTACTTCTAATTTCTACTATATCATTCTCAAGATCTTGCCATCTACAGGTCAGTCGATGCTAGTCAGGGTAGAAAACCGAACCGAAGCACGAATGGCCGAAATAGCAACTCTAAAAAGAAGATATATTGAAGTCCCACAATGCCCACCGACCATGCTAAGGGTGATAGTATCTTGTGTTTTGCCTTCTCATGATACAAATACAGGTATATAAACGCGAAGAAAAATATTGTCGTGAAGAAACCAATATAAATCATGCTTATCAGGAAAATAGCTATCCACAGAAGGTTAACAACTGTGTTAGATAATTCTATCTCATATAATTCATCTGATTCACCGCTAGTAGATTCTGAAGGCTGTTTCTTTCCTATGTTATATTTTGATGACACCAATGAAATTGTAGTCGCTATCCATGAGATGAACAAAAGCCCCAGTAAAAGGTTAGGGAAGAGTGCCGAAGTAGGGCGGAGTTGACGGACTTCAAAGAAAAAAAAAGCCATAAAAATCAGAATGATTATATTGAATATAATTTCCCCCACTTTGTCTTCATTATTGGTCACCCAGGTTTGAAAGGAACTAGCTTGAGTCCAATTCATGTGGTTAATTACTGATGATGGCTGTATAAAGATTGTGCCAATTAATGCACTTTTGACATGCGAATGTAGTACTAAGTAGGAAACTCAGATGTTGATGTTATTTTCAGAGGTTCGTGGCCATGGATGGTCTGTTATAAATGGCCGTGGTAAATCTCGATAAGGGGCTGTGTTGAATCACTAGACGGCGGCGGAACAAGTCAGTAAATCAAAGGAGTTGAAGCGGGAGGCTGCGCGTGTTCATGACACAAATCTCCCGCTTCATTGGGGAAATTGTGCCGGTTGCTCAAAACGTTACTGGCGATGGAGACGAATCCGCCGCCCCGGAAGGTGGCGGCGGATTCGCCGACTATGCCCTCGTTTCACTCCACTGTCTGCGGATTTACCTCGATACGTCCTACCGGATGACGATTGACCTGCTCAAGGAGATGCCACAAATAACTGGGTAGATCGGCCTCAACGCGACCGATCTCCCCTGCCCCTCTACGTTGTGTGAAGCGTTCGATCGGATCAGTATGAGCGTCTGTCGAGTGCTGCTGCGCCAGTCGGCGCAGCTGCACGATCCCTCGAAAGACGGAGCTATTGACGCCACATTCTACGAGCGATCATCCGCGAGCCGTCATTACTGTCAGCGAATAAGCTACCGCGTCCAGAAGCTCAAAGTCACGAAACTCGTCGATACGGAGTCTCAAGCCGTCCTCGACGTACACTGCTCGACAAACCGGGAAGGAAGCGACGCAGATCTCGCCGAGCAGATCGCCCGCCGAAATGCGGGCGATCTGCGGTCTCTAGCCGCCGATAAGGGCTACGACAAGCAATCGCTCCGCGAAGCACTCCGTGAACTCGGCATCAGACCGTTGATCAAGCATCGTATCTTCGCACCTTACGACCACGCGCACAACGCCAGAATCGACGAACAACGCTACAATCAGCGCTCGATGACCGAAACCGTGAACTCCGCTGTCAAGCGCTCGCTCGGCTTCGCCGTGCGAGCGCGATCCTGGTTTCGTGAGTTCCGCGAAATAGCCCTGATGTGTGTCGTCTACAACATCAAGCGTGCCGTGAAACAGTAAATTCCAATGCCGTATGGCGATTCAACACGGCCCGATAAGGCGGTTGATTTCAATGTTTGATAGCACGCTTGATCCTGTAGACGACTTCCTGTTACTGCCTGCTTGCTTCTTTGGTCCGCCAACAAAGTATCAGTCCTTCACAAAGCAGCTTGACGAAGCTGAGGTTAACGTGAGAGGTTCCGCTAAATAGTAAGGAGCTAGGAAGGATGTCTGCTTGTAGAAGATGTGTTCAAAACCAAGCAAGCAGACGGTTCAATCCACGAAGATCAGCTTTTTAACTTTATTGTCAACACGATTGACGAGGAAGTTGAGATAGACTTCGTTCCCAAGGCTGAAACAACGGCTGAAGACCTTTTCGAGGTTCTCGTCGGCGCATGCGCCGACGGAACCTCAGTCTCGACACTCTGCAAGAAGAGTAATGATTCACCCCACCAGAACACAGTTCTGTACCACCTTCGTGAGAAGTTCGACCTAGAGTCGGTCGAACGGATCGGTAACACGCTGCTTCAGAAGGACGTTCTCGACGTACTTCCCGAGCAGGTGGAGTTCTGCGTAGACTTCCATTTGCGACCCTACTACGGCGAGGAAGACGAGATAGACAGCCTCTATTATTCGGGAGCAAAGCGTGGAACCACCTCATTCCCCGTCTACGCCACACTCTACGCGCACGTGAAGAACAAGCAATTCAGGGCGGCAGTGTGCTGTCTCGAAGTCGGCAACACTGCCAGCAGCGTTCTCGCCGAGTTTCTCGATATTCACGATGGCCTTGACGCTGGAGTCAAGCCCGTCAATCTTGATCGCGGATCTACGGCAGCAAGTGTGTCACGTTGCTTCAAGCACACAACTACGCGTATGTGATGCCGATCGTCCGCTGGGGAAAGACAATCAAGCAGGAACTTTCTGAAGGCAGGAGTCGCGTCATCCAACACGATCTGACGGCGAAACTCGACGGTTACAGCTGGACCGTCGAGTTTCCCGTCTACATCGACTGTGTCTACCAGAACAGACGCTAAGACGAACATGGCAACGGTGAATAAGCGGATGATATATCCACGTAAATACCTTCGAGAGCCACGGTCGCAGTAGTTCCTCATAGATGTTTGAGCAACAGGTACGACAAAATAAGGCCAGGAGTCTCTCTCCGACATGCTCGTGATATGAGTTCCTCAATTACTTTCTTGAAGCACTAATGCGATCCGTGGCTCTCGCCACATTGAGGCATCTCGAAGGCCAAATTCCCACAGTATCTCCGAACTTTTCAACCTTGACGAGAATTACTGCGGAAACCTGGGATAGAACCACCCAAACACGCTATAAAAGCTACACTGTGAGATCAACAAAGTGCTACACAAGAGCGCACTACCAAATTGTCAATTGATCATCAATAACCATAATATATAAATGGCTTATGTTAGTATTGAACTTCATGGTAGAGTCATTTGAGATATTATTTTTACTTCAATTAGGTGAGGGTATTGGTAGAGGCGACTTGTTAGATGCAATCCAAGTATCTCTTTCATTAATGAGTGAGAGATGGCATTATTTACTAATTGGTGTAATAGCGGGTATGATTTTGGGTATTATTCCGGGTTTAGGTGGATTGGTTGCATTAACTATATTATTACCATTCACCTTCTTTTTAGACCAGTATCAAGCATTTATGTTATTGAGTGGTGCAATAGGGGCTACAACATTTAGTGGATCATTGACTGCAATTCTTATTAATACACCTGGTACATCATCAAATGCAGCTACAATGATTGATGGCTATCCACTTACTCAACAAGGCAGGGCCAACGAAGCGATAATTGCTTCAGCGATTTCTTCAGCAGGTGGTGCTATTGTTGGTACCATTCTTTTCTTATTGCTACTCCCGTTTATTTCTGGCTTTGTGCTTATGTTTGGCCCCTCTGAAGTATTTTGGCTAATCGCTATTGCACTCGTAATAATTCCTCTTTCTGTATCGAATAAACCACTATACGGAATAATGACGGCTATGCTCGGCGGTTTACTTGCATTAGTTGGTACTGCACCACAAA
Organism: Natronosalvus hydrolyticus; assembly: GCA_025517525.1. Lineage (GTDB taxonomy): Archaea > Halobacteriota > Halobacteria > Halobacteriales > Natrialbaceae > Natronosalvus > Natronosalvus hydrolyticus. Next base: position 131,476 of record JAOPJZ010000008.1, on the reverse strand, counting down.
CTGGAGAAGGTCGATTCACTCTGGGTATCGACATCTTGCTCGATGGAGTAGATCTTATGGCAATGATCATAGGTATGTTTGCAATAGCAGAGGTTGTCAGATTAATGTCTTTGGGGAAAGGGTCTATTGTTGACTCTAGCAAAATCCAATTGCAGGGGAGTAAATTAGAGGGCGCGAAGGCAGTGATAAAACACAGATGGACTTGGCTAAGAGGTAGTATGATTGGCGTGCTTATTGGTGCAATACCCGGGGCCGGAGCAACAGTTTCTGCTTTTTTAGCCTATGCTCAAGCAATACAATTCTCCAAGACACCAGATAAGTTCGGTTCTGGTGCGATCGAGGGTGTAATCGCAGCAGAAGCTGCCAATGACGCTAAGGACGGTGGACAATTATTCCCAACCCTTGGTCTAGGAATTCCTGGAACAGCTTCTATGGCCGTCTTTTTAGCTGGACTCCTTATCCAAGGTATATTTCCAAGCCCTTCATTAATTGTTGATGAAACTTATTTAGTGCTAGTTATAATTCTATCAATATTGGCTTCTAATATCACAACATCAATTATCGGTGTAGCATTAGTGAAGTATATCGCTAAGTTAGCAACAACGCCAGTTCCTGTATTGTTTGTGTTAATTACTACCATATCACTTAGTGCAGTCTTAGTAACAAGAGGACAACCAATTGATCTAGTATTCGCAGTAGCGTTTGCCATTTTTGGACTCTTATTAATCGCGGTAAATGTTAGTAGAGTCCCCTTTTTAATTGCGTTTGTACTGGTTGGAATGGCAGAGGAGAGTTTCCTGTTCGCAGTGGCTCTAAGTGGGGGTGATATGTCGGATGCATTGCTCTCGGGCACATTGAATATAATCCTAGTAATCATTTTTGCAGTCTCATTCCTATTTGCGGTATTGCCACCCACTATCCGGCAGAAGATGAGGAACCGTCTCATGAAAGCATAATCATTTACCTATTGACTACATTATGGTTTTGACACTTTGTCCAAAATAATCTAACTGAACACCCCCGAGCGCTTTGCTGAAACGTTTTCCGTGTTACAACTGTTGACTCCTTGTTGTGCCGCTCATAACCTATTTCATGTAGTCAATGTACACTCGTGGACATCACATGTATAGTAGTGGTTTTGAGAAACGAGTGAGTCGTAGTGAGTGATGTTTACATTACTCTCAAATCAACTCAAAGATTCCTTAGACATGGATTGTGATGAAATATGGGGAAATAGGCACACTTCGAAGATCTTGACAATGATCGTGGTACGCTGCATTCGACGGAATTGTTGGATAGAGAGGCCGTCACGGTGCTCGAATCGCTCGAAACTTACCCTCCCTTCTCACAGCGTAATTTGGAACTGGTGTACAGGCTTTTAGAGGCCCAGAGAGACCCGCTGTCGCAGCCAATGAGACCCGAACCGAGATAGACTGCGAGAAGAAGTGGTATACGACGACATACGGTAATTAGTCTGCCATACGCAGACTAACGCAAACTAACTGATTCAAATTACGTTGTCGTCGTCAAGACGTTCTATTGTTTGCTTATCATACCCTAGCTCTGAGAGGATTGCCTCTGTATGTTCACCTAGATCCGGCGGATGCTGGCGGACGGTCGTCGGCGATTTTGAGAGGTGCATCGGACTCGCTGGCATTTCTAAGGTTCCGACACGTGGATGGTCTACACATGCTTTCATTTCTCGTGCTTTAGCCTGTGGATGGGAGAACGCTTCCGCTATGTCAAAAATTGGCGACGCCGGAACGTCTGCTGCCTCAAGGATTGAAACAATCTGTTCGGTGTTGTACTGACCAACTTCTTCACCGAGAATCTCTTCGATTCTTTTTCGATTTTCGACCCTATCAGCATTACACTTGAATCGGTCGTCATCAATCAAATCCGGTCGTTCAAGGGCTTGACAAAGATTACGCCAAATCTTCTCGGAAGCTGCGGCGATGACAACGTGCCCGTTTTTAGTATCGAAGGCTTGATATGGGACTATTGTCGGATGTCTTGATCCCATCTTTCTTGGTGGCTCACCTGTTGAGAAATAGTAACTACTCATGTAGGACATCCAAGCAAGTTGTCCATCAAAAAGACTAACGTCGACTTTTTGCCCTCCAATGTCGGCAAATTCACGACGAAACAGTGCCGCTAAAATCGATTGGGTGGCATACATTCCAGCTCCGATATCAGCGATGGCAACACCTACACGGACAGGATCGCCATCGGCCTCGCCGGTAATACTCATTAATCCACTTTCGGCTTGCATAATTAAATCGTAGGCTGGGCGGTCGGCATAGGGCCCCCACTCGCCGTACCCTGAGAGTGAGCAGTAAACGAGATCAGGGTTGATTTCATTGAGATCCTTAAATCCGAGGCCCCACTGTTCGGTTGTTCCGACGCGAAAGTTTTCGACGAACACATCTGCTTCACTAGCGAGATCACGGAGCAATTCGCGTCCACGTTCGTCTTTGAGATTCAACGTGATCGAGCGCTTGTTACGGTTGACACTCGCGTAGTAGGCGCTAAGCTCTTCTTCGCCGTTATTATACGTCGGTGGGTGCCAGCCACGTGTCTGGTCGCCCACACTAGGCCGTTCAATCTTAATCACGTCTGCTCCAAGATCACCCAACTGCATCGTACAGAATGGGCCGACGAGTACTTGCGAGGTGTCAACGACAGTTACTCCTTCTAACGGTCCAGTTTCGTTTTCTGGCTCACGTGCTTCTCCAACCATATGTATTTATTATTTGTATGCTGGGATGCCGGTCAGATCCTGGCCGAGAACGAGGGTATGGATGTCATGGGTGCCCTCGTAGGTGTAGACGGTCTCCATGTTGACCATGTGACGCATCGGCGAGTAGTCGAGGGTGATGCCGTTGCCGCCGAGCATTTCGCGGGCCACTCGGGCCTGATTGCGCGCCATCCGAACGTTGTTGCGCTTGGCCATCGAGACGTGCTGCGGACGGAGGTCACCGCGCTCTTTGAGGTCGGCGAGACGGTGGGCCAGGAGTTGTGCGAGCGTAATCTGGGTCGCCATCTCCGCCAGCTTCTCTTGTTGGAGTTGGAACCTGGCGATTGGCCCCCCAAACTGATCGCGCTCTGTGGCGTACTCCCGAGCGGTCTCGAAGCAGTCCCGAGCGGCACCGATGGCGCCCCAGGCGATACCGTAGCGCGCCTGGGTAAGACACGACAGCGGCCCTTTCATCCCCTCGACACCCTGCAGGAGGTTCTCCTCGGGGACACGGACGTCGTTGAGGCCGATCTCACCGGTGATCGAGGCACGCAGGGAGAGTTTCTCGGTGATCTTGTTCGTCGACACGCCGTCGCGGTCGGTCTCGACAAGGAAACCACGTACCGCATCGCCGCCCGTCTCCTCGCTCGACCGATCTTTCGCCCAGACGACCGCGACGTCCGAAATAGGAGAGTTGGTGATCCACGTTTTCGACCCGTTCAGGATGTAGCCGTCGGCGTCTTTTTCCGCGTGGGTTTCCATTCCCGTTGGGTTCGAGCCGTGTTCGGGCTCGGTCAGCCCGAAACAGCCCACGGCTTCGCCGGAGCCCAATTGCGGCAGCCACTGCTCTTTTTGGGCTTCGCTTCCGTAGGCGTGAATCGGGTACATTACGAGCGCTCCCTGCACCGACGCCATCGAGCGCAGCCCCGAGTCACACGCCTCGAGTTCCTGCATCAACAGCCCGTAGGCGGTCTCGGAAACGTTTGGGGAGCCGTACCCCTCCAAATTAGGTGCGTAAAAGCCCATTTCACCCATCTCGGGGATCAGTTCCGTGGGGAAGGTGCCGGCTTCGAAGTGGTCTCCGATCTCGGGACGAACCTGGTCGTCAACAAACTCTCTGGCACTATTTTGAATGAGATGTTCTTCCGAGTCTAGACTTTCCTCTAAATCCACAAAGTCGAGCATTAGCTAAGGTATATCAATACCAGTTATATAATTCTTTGCGTCATATGATTAACACCTGTACACAGCGCTAACATGAAGGTCGGCACGGCACTGTCTAGTTGAGCACCTCCTCGACTGGCGTTCGACCATCGAGCGCTTGATTCGGTCGATCGTGGTTGTAGTGGTGTCTAAAGCGTCTGAGCCACCGTCTTGCGCTGGCCGGACTGCCCCGCCAGAAGGAGTGAAAGCGGTCGATCCGCATTGAGACAGTCTGAAACCATTTTTCGACCTGTCCCGTTTCGACTTGATAAGACTACTGAGCGGCTGACGATACGAGAGATTGTGATTCGTCGGATCACGAAGCGGTCGATGCTGAAAGAACCTGCTTACGATGTAGTCAACCAGCCGTAATTCTACAGATTCAGGGTTAATTATTCGTGATTCTCCCCTCTGGAGAGTGCCGCCGCTCCTGCGGCGGCGCTCTCACGGAGTTTGGGTGAGTCACCCGTACACGGGAAGCGACTGATTCCAGCGTGTACGGATGAGACGGATCGCTTCCGGCACGCCACCCCGCAGGGGGTGGCAGTGCCGGAACCACTCGATCAGCACGTACCCGATCAACGTACAGAACAACTCAAACAACACGCCGTTCACCGATTGCGAATGGAAGTTCTCGATGTTCGTATACTGCTTCAACTCTCGGAACAGAATCTCGATCACTGTCCGAAGCGTATGGATATCCATCACATCCACAGGATCGTAATTTGCAGAAGGTAGCGTTGTGAGATACGCTATCTCTTCTCCGTCCACATCCTCAAACAGGATCCGCCGAAACGTTTCGCCGGTCTCGGCGAGTTCAATCAAGTCGTCGCGTACGTGTCGTGTTCCTGCTTCATCAGTGATTTCGATGTCCTGGAGTGAATCCAGGACATCGACCCGAGAATCTGATTGCAACAAACACACGAAGTCCTTTTCTCGCTCTTTCAACGCACAGAAGCGGTCATAATCAAGATAGCCACGATCGAACACGTGAATTGGTGAGTCGAGGTCTGCGAAGACCTCGACGTCGTCTTGGAGATGATCGAACTGGGTTGGTTCGCGTGTCTCACCCGCTGTGACGGACATGCCAAGAGGCTGCTTGGCGTGTCCGTCTACACGTGCAGCAAGATTGAATTTGAGGCCCCAGTTGCCGGGGTTGATCTCGTCGATGACCTCGTCATCATCAAACTCACTCGGAATAGTAACTGATCTAGTGAGAGCTAGATTTGTTCCATCGAGAGCGACGACTGCTCGATCGAGCCGTTCCAACCGCTTGCGCTGGACACTACGTTGGTGATACAGCTGCGGTGAATGGAGTAGCCCAAAGAGGACACGAACGACCGCGCGATAGTCGCGGTCGTTCGTATGCCGGGAGAACGTCGACGCAGCCATTTCTTCCAGTTGATTATGCGTGGCCGTCTTTTCGGCCAGTTCAGCGAGTGAATCAGACGGATGAATCCCTTCAAAGACACCGATCTTGAGATGATTCTCAAAGTCGTGCTTGGCAGTGTACTTGCCGATCTCGAACTGGTCGGCGATGAACTCGCTGTCGACTTCGTCGAGCAGCGAGTAAAATTTGCTCGCGGTCGTTGGTGGCTGACTGTACTCCTCGGATAGGTTTTGACGCGAAGAACGCTGTGTCTGAGAATGAACTGCTTCTGTCATCGTCTCTCTCAATCTAACGGGCTGAGATCGGATTTAAGTACTCGAAATGGCACAGTTTTCGACGTGGTTTCGGTCGCTGTAGTTGAGCTGACCGCTCAATTCGTGACGAGCGAGGGCAGTCAAATAACCGCCAGCATCGACGAGAAACTCTGTCTCGTCGATTTCATGTTTCTCGGAGAGCCGATGCAGAAACGCCGCCGCGGGGTCAGTCCCGCGGCGGCTGTATACGTCGATTTCAAGGAGCAGCTTCGATTCTGTGTCGATCGCGGCGTACAGCCACTTTTTCTCGCCGTCAACCTCGATCTGTTTCTCGTCGACCGCGACCCGCGACGGCTGGAGTGGTCAGCGCTATGTTTGAATCTACAGAACGCGTATAGACGCTGATTAAGACAGCTCGTCGGACTGAGATGGTGAAGCATCTGCCGGAACACCAGCTTGATGAAGCAATTAATGAAGCCCAGAAGGCGGGCGAGACTCGTCTCGTCCGACGACTCTGCTTCATCAAGAACGTCTCTCTGGGCGACACCGACAAAATGGCTGCACGACGTGTCGGTGCGTCTCAGCCAACCGGCGGACGCTGGCTCAAAGCGTGGAACGAAGGTGGGGTTGATGGACTGCGTCCGAACTTCGCGGGCGGGCCGCCCGCGAAGCTCTCCCCCTGCACAATTTGACGAGTTCTTTGCTCTCCTCGAAGAGGGCCAGCCGTGGACACCACAGGAGATCGACGACCTCCTCTGGGACCGCTACGGCGTTACGTACGATCGAGCCCATCTTGCACGAATTCTCCGTGCTGATGGCATGCAGTACGCAAAACCACGACCGATGGACCCACGACAACCACCGAATGCTGAAGAGGATTTTCGTGAGCGCCTGGGAGAGGCGCTCACGAAAGATCTCGGAGATGAGCCGCTTGTTCTCGGCTTTTTCGATGCATCGTGGCCGCAACCGTTCGAGAACTCTCAGCGAATGTGGTCGTACGATCGGACCGTGGAAATCCACAAACCACTGGTTGCGGTCCCTTGAAAACTCTTGGCTTCTACGCATTACTCGGGAAGAGCACGCTTATTTTCTGAGAGCGAAAGACGAAAGAGAGCGTCTGTGCGGCATTAGAAGCGATTCGTGAGCAGAATCCGGTCGGGCGGATTCTGCTCATCGCCGACAACGATGGCGGCCATCATGCGAAACTCACCCAGCAACGGGCCGACGAACTCGGCATCGAGTTCGTCTTCCTCCCGCCGTACTCGCCGATGTTCAATGCCATCGAACCGCTCTGGAAGACGCTCAAACGGAAGATTTCGCCAGAAATCTTCGAAGGAAAGGACCACTTCAAGCAGTTCGTTACTAACACCTTCCTAGACCTATCTAAACGCGTCAGCTTCGCCGACAACTGGATCAAAACGTTCCTCCCGGATATTCAAAAGTTATGCTGACCACTCGCGCCGTCGGCGGGTCGCTCTGGGCCTCCGAAAGCTTATGCGTCCAGTTCCAAATTGTACCGTGAGAGCGGTCAATACCAAGTAAATCGAGGACTGCGACGACCTCTCGGATCGACAATCCCATCGAATGCAGTCGCACCCCGAACACCCTGAGGGGTGTCGGGGTGCGCTCGTTCTCCCAAATCTCATCACAATCCACGTCTAAGCTCTCTCTGAGCAGGTTGGCGAGTTGCATGGACACTTCTCGCCACCACCTGCTCGTTCCTCAACCTCTCATCTAGACAGTGCCGTCGGCACAGTCCACTTATCAAAATGATGGATTCCCTCCTTATTGGTAAGCGAGTTTGAGCTCAATCTCGTTGACAGCCCCGAGTAAGAGATCTGGGAGATCCTTCGAAAAATATTCTCCAGTCAACCTTCTAGCTGGTCCAGCAATCGACACGGCCCCGTGAACAACGTTATTGAGAATGATGGGAGCGCCGACAGCGCGAATGCTCTCATGAGACTCCCGATCATTGAAGGCAACTCCACGCTCTCGGATTTTCTCCAGTTCTTCCTTGAGACCCTCCCCGGTAGTGAGAGTGTTGGTTGTAGCGGCATTGAGACTAGTCCGATCAATAAATTTCTCGACCCATTCAACAGGAACATGAGCTAGAATAGCCTTACCTGATGAAAGCGTATGAATCTGTTTACGTTTCCCGACCCAAGAATTGGTTGGGACGCCTCGATCACCAGTTCGGCGGGCAATATAAACAGCATGATCGTGTTCTTCGACAACTAAATTAACTGCTTCGTCAGTCTCATCAACGAGTTGATCAAGCACCGGTTCAGCAGCATTGATAAGTTGCTGATAGTTATTTTTTGCTTGCATACCGTGATCGAGGAATTTCAGTCCCAGTCGGTAACCATCCGATTCTTCAATAACGTATCCTGCGTTTTTAAGCGAGGTAACATGGTCGAAAGCCGTACTGTTTGCTACCCCGACCTCCTCTGCAAGATCAACAAGTCGAATGCATTCTGCCTTGTGAATTGTTTCGATGATGGCGAAAGCAGTGTTGCTTGCTTTAATTCCCTCATTACACTCGGTTTTGTTATCCATTGTTATTGTAGGACATGGTCTTGTGTGGCATATATTTTGCTCATTGGTTCAGGCTATCGGAGCTTCACAGAAACTTCGTACAGATATCAATGTATATCCATAGCAAGATTGTAAATAATTGGGTAGCCTGTATAACCTATTTCGACGATGGGGAAATGTAAGAGGATTGAAGATGCAACACGAGATGGCATTTTTAATAACCGAAGTTGCGAGATAAATACCTGGGTAGTTGCGTAATCTTCTAATTAAAAAGAGATCGTTTGTGGTTATTAAATGTGTTAATAAATAATGGGGGACAACCGAAACATCGAGTCTAATATTGGTGTTACATATGTATGCTTGTAACTAGAACTCCGTGCGACCAGATCATAACAAGTATCGATTTCGATAATACCGAAATTGGGTTTCATCATATATAATCATAGATTCGAGGTGGTTTGAAGTCTGGAGAGGTAGTTTTGAGATACTGTACCATGTCTTTGATAGTGGGAAACCGCTGATTTTCCCGCCATTCCCGAAGTTGGTTCCAACACGGTTCTAACGGATTCAGTTCCGGTAAGTGAGACACAAGCACTTCAGAACCAGGCCGTCTGCTGCGGCTTGCTCCTTTAGATCTATGGCGATAAATCTGAAACCCCATCCAGAACGATGACTAGCTTCTTGCCAAATTCGTGCTGGACCTCTCGGAAGAAGTACTGTGAAACCGCTGTAGCGAACTGATCAGGTGTCAGGCACACAAATCGGTCACCGTCTAGTACTTAGGGAAAGTTATGAAGGTAGCCTCTCCAATGAGTGTACGCGATGGAACAAGGGCGGTCTTGGGCTTTTAATGTCGAACTTCGTGGGAGACAGGTCCCCCGAAGCTCGACGAGGATCAATGAGAACATCTCCTTGGACCCCTTTTTTGACGGCCAACCGTGGAAGAAACTGGAGATACAGCATCTCTCAGTAAAGAACTCCTCGTAACGTTTTATCCTGTTTACGTCTCGACTTTCCTTGAGAAGCCCAGTCTCTCCTACACAACTCCCGGACAATGTGCTCATTACGCCCAGATAAGGGTGACGAGGAGTCTAACGAGAATCAGTACCTCACAAAACGTTACCAGCTAATTCGATCTGAGTCTTCAGTTTCGTTCTGACGAGTCATCACGAATGGGTCATACGTTCTAGCTTAGCGACTGCCTGAGATGGTGATCACGCCGAAATTGCGTCGAGTCTGACTGCTATCATACCGAGATAGCTGCTGTTCCAGCAAACCAGCCGGTTCTTGGTCATGTCTCCCGTCAAAGGCGGCGCACTCACGAAATATAGTACTCAAGATAACTTCTGCAAGTCGAGGAACTGCTTGATCCAGTTGCCAGCGAAGCTCACACGAGCAGTCAATCTCTCGAAGACAGTACTGACGAGAGCGCGGAACTCCTCCGCGCTCTCGACGATTAGCGGAGAGAGTTCCCACTTCAAACTCTTCCAGACCGATTCGATTGGATTGAGGTCTGGCGATCCAACCGGCAAGAATACGAGATCGATCCCAAGTTGGGACGCTCGCTTACGCGTGTACTCGCACGTGTGCGAGAAGAGATTGTCCAAGACGAGCAGAATCCCGGCAAGCGGATTCTGCTCGCGTATCCTTTCGAGACAGTCACAGATCCGCTCTTTCGTCTGATCTTCCGGGAATGAGACGATGCTCTCGCCGTTGAGTGCATAGAAGCCGACCGCTGGTTCATCGATTCGAACCAGCGGTCGCTCGATGTGCGGGTTATCGACGTACCACATCCGACGCGAATTATCCCACGGTTGGGGATGTGAGGCGTCGAAGAACCCAACGACAGTACCCCCATCTGTACAAATATCGTCGTCAAGTTCCCAGCCACCCTCTTCGTCGCCTTCCTGTTTGTTGTGTGGCTGGTTGTCGTCCTCGGCGAGCGCCTCATCAAGGCGCTCGTCGAGGATCTCTTCAGCATCATCAGGCCGTGATGGGCGCTTCGTTCGTGGAATTGAGTACGAAAGCCCTAGTTCACGGAGGAACGTACTCAGATAATCTGGATGGTACTCAACGTCGAATTCCTCGTTGAGGAGATGCTGTATCTTCTGTTGTTTCCACGGTTGGCCCTCACGCAGAAGTTCGAGAAACTCTTCTTGTTCATCTTCGCCGAGCTTCGGGGGACGTCCGTCCCCGAAGTTCGGCGTCAGTTGACCGAGTCCGCCCTCATTCCAGCGCTGTGCCCACCGGCTTCCGGTTGATTCAGACTTCCCCACCCGGTTAGCTGCTTGTTCAAGCGTATCTCCTTCATAGAGATTCTTCACGAAGGTAAGACGGCGGACGACCTTCGGATCGTCCGCCTCGGTCAGAAGTCGATCAAGATCCTCATCGGAAAGATGTCGAACAACGTCCTTTCGACGATCGCTGCTCACTGTTCATCAACCATCTCACTCCAGCCCCAAAACATCTCTCACGTACTAGCAGACCTCCACCTGCTCGGGAAGTACGTCGAGAACGTCCTTCTGAAGCAGCGTATTGCCAATTCGCTAAACCGACTCCAAGTCGAACTTCTCACGAAGGTGGTACAGAACCGTGTTTTTGTGGGGTGAATCTTCGCTCTTCTCGCAGAGTGTCGAGACTGAGGTTCCGTCGGCGCATGCGCCGACAAGAACCTCGAAAAGGTCTTCAGCCGTTGTTTCAGCCTTGGGAACGAAGTCTATCTCAACTTCCTCGTCAATCGTGTTGACGATGAAGTTAAGAACCTGGTCTTCGTGGATTGAACCGTCTGCTTGGATGGTATTAGACACACCTTCAGCAAGCAGACATCCTTCCTAGTTACTTACTATTTAGCGGACGCTCTCACGAACAGCTCAGTGTCGTCAAGTTGCTTTGTGAAGTACTGAGAATACTCACAACAAACGGAACGAGGATGATGAGTAAGGATGGATCGTCGACAAAGAAGTTTGTACAGACGGTGGCACTGTGCTTGGGTTTCTCGATACGTCTCATCCGCAACCATGGGATAACTCGTAGCGGCTGTACACTGTCGATGATCCACACATCACCCGACCGCTGGTGAAGTTAGACGAACCAGCGCTCGGGTTCTTCTCTCTCTCTGGTGAGACCGTTTTCCAGTTCCCACTCACTCAAGAGAAAGAGCAGATCTCTGCGTATCTCGGGGACCCGCGAGCAGAATCCGCGGGGCCGGATTCTGATCTTCTTAGACTAATTCTCTTCACATGTGTGTGTGTGAACATACGTGTAAGCGTGCCCACCAACTTGGGATTGACCTCGTGTTTCTCTCGGCTTGCCACCTGATTTCAATCCATGTTTCTTGAGACCTTTTCACGTGTCCGTCCTCCCCATGGGAGCAAAAACCCGGCTCTGCTGCTAATTACAGTATGTGGGTTTGTAATTAATGTGTGTGAGGTGTTGATAATATGCGGTACCTATATATTGAATAGGCCAAATAACTCTTTTATGCCTTCAAATAGGCGTGAATTCCTGTTGACTGCAGGGACAGTTAGTAGTATAGCAATGGCCGGATGTATGGGCGATGATGACGGTAACGGCAACGGTGATCCAGATGGCGACACTAGTTCTGGCAATGGTGACTCAGTTGACTGGCCACCTTCCCAAGGAATACTAGAATGGCAACATACTGAAGATACTGGAGGAGTTGCAGATCTAGTTGTTCGAACAATGGAGGGAGTTGTTGTTGACCATTATGACGGAATTGATGCGTGGGCAGTGGAGGCAAGACCTCAAGCCCAAGGAATCCCAGCGTGGAATAGCCTACATGATGCTGATCCAGATGGGACCCAAATAATCTTTGGTCAACCTGTCAGCGCGTTCATTCAAGAAGTTGCCAATCCAGAAGCGGATTACAACACAAGGGATTTTGATCCCTTCTGCACAGTTCGAACATGGACACGGGACGTCGCATTAAACCCTCGGACAATGCCAATAGAGGGTCATTTTGAAATGACTTGGGACGACATTGCAGAGTACGCTGTTGAAGAAGGTATGACTGTCCCATACGCAAATGCAACTCAACGCTTGATGGTCACTTTGTTGCAAGAATGGGATCCTCGGCTTAATGAAGACAATTGGCAGATCGTGGAAGTTCCTGGTGGAGGTGAAGCCCGTGCTGCCATGGAGAGAGGCGAGTTAGACTGTTACGTGGGAATTCCGTTCAGTGCTATGAGCCATTTGTCAGACTCCTACCGGACCCAGGTTCAGCTCGTGCCAGATACGGATGAGTACGCTGATTATTGGAAAAACCTGAAAGGTTTCGCCGAAAATGCTGAACCCGAACCAGCAGAAGCAACAGATGAGTTCTTGTTGGAAGCCTCCGAGGAATTCCCGCAAGAGGAAGCAAGAAAAGTTAGCCAAGCAAGTGTAGGCACCTATACAATGTGGACCACACCCGGTGTTCCGTCGGAGATACATGATGAACATGTCGCCGCATTTGAATCTGCAGTAGAGGATGATGAATTTGCAGAAGCGCTTCATGAGGCTGAAGCAATTTCTGAAGAAGAATATACCCCTATCGTTGGGGAAGCAAATCAAACAATAATTGATGATGCTGCAGAAACTATACTGGAAGACGAAGTCATTAATGAGATGGTGAAAGAACTCTTTTCCTAACGGTCTGTAACAAAGGAAGCAGATAAACGTCAAGTGTATCGGAATAACCCACTACGATATTGTGAAGGAAATTGTTGGTGAGTCAGAGAACAGTTCGAACGATTTTTTCAGAACTTCCCGTCCGGGTTTGCGTAGGATTTTCCGACGAAGTTCGAAGAGTCTGTGATATGCGGTGAGTTTGTCCTTCGAGATACCTCGATGCGGCGAGAGCCACCGTCGCACCAGCGACGCGTGGCTCTCGCACGTATTCACGTACGCATTCCATTGACGTACTTTCTTTCACCGTGAATAATCGCTTCTCGCTGGTACGTTTCGTCCTTCTCCAGCGGGTCGTAAGCACGAAATCCGTTGGTATAGACTGTCAACGACTCCTCCTTGTGGTATCGAGAAAGAGCCAAACAGTTGATTAGTTGGCGGATTTCGATGGATGACGTATCGCTGATCGCTATAGCACTCCGGGAAAGTTATTGAAGAATTCATATCACGAGTATGTCGGAGAGAGACTCCTGGCCTTGTTTTGTCGTACCTGTTGCTCAAAAACTTCTATGAGGAACTACATTGATTAATGAGGACAAATACCGGTGGCTTGTTTTCGCCGCAGCTTCCTGATTCACGTTTTGACAGGCCACGTGAGCGTCACCAACCGTTGCGCTCGCGGCCTTTCTTTCCGGCGGAGACGTAGAACTCAACGATCTCGACTGGGCCAACGAGATCGATGTGAGGCGCGTCGAGCGGTTCGCCAGACCGCTCGACGCGCCGATGAAGCGACCGATACGAGACATCCAGTTCATCGTCTAACTGGTGGATACTCGTGTTAAACCGGAGCAACGAGTAGAACGCGAACAACAACTTCTCGGTGCTTGATCTTCGCGTGCGCGAAGAAAGTGCGTCCACAATTTTTACACCGATACCGCTGATACTCTCTAAACCTGCCGTACTTGATCATCGATTCAGACTGGCAGCGAGGGTACTTGAGGCCCTTGCGCTAGCGAACCCGCTGCAGCAGGTTCGCGGTACTCGCATCTGAGCGATCAACTGGTAATATAGTCGAGTGATGTTGCTCCATCACTTTTGCCCGCTAACGCTTTCACAGCGTAAGCTCTGTTCGACCAACAATCTGCTTCACAAGAGCGTACAGGAAGGAGTGAATCTGGGTAATACATTGTCGTCATGGTTTTCTTTCGATTTCATGATTGTGACTTAATTCCCTATAATTGCCATGATGGTGGTTAAATACACATGTTATATATGTTTTGGTACCTGCTGGATTTTCCTAAGGAGATTTATTTAATACCTAGTGGTGGGACATGGAAACCGAAACCGTGACCGAAATAAAAATCCTTTGTCCAACAGGACATTTAGCAACAGTACCCTTTGAGGAAGAAAGTTTTTACAAAGGCCTTGAAAAAGATCCGGACTTTATATGTGCGGATTCCGGGAGCAGTGATATTGGACCCCAACCCTTTGGGTCTGATAAGTCATTAAGTCAGCGTGAGTTTCAGAAACATGATCTCGAACATATGCTACTTGCGAGCCGGGATAGGGATATCCCGATGATTATTGGATCCGCTTCTGATACAGGTTCGGATGAAGGTGTAGATGGATTTTTGGAGATTATTGAAGAGATTGCTGCAGAATATAACCTTGGGGAATTCACTGTTGCTGCAATCCATTCAGAGGTTGATAAAGATGTACTTCTGAAGAAAATAGATGAAGGAGAGGATATAGATGGTCTCAATAATAGAGATAAATTAACCAAGGAAATAATCAATAATTCGAGGCGTGTGCTTGGGGCCGTTGGTGTTGATCCATATATTGAGGCTTTAGATCAAGGTGCAGATGTTATCATTGCAGGCAGGTCAGTTGATCCAGCAATTTTTGCTGCTCCAGCAATTTGGTCGGGAATTCCTGAAGGTGTTGCCTATAGTAGTGGTAAAATCTTAGAATGTGCGTCCTTATTAGCTGAACCGTATGCGGGGAAAGAGTCTGTTTTGGGAACGATTAGATCTGATGAGGCTATTTTTGAGTCGATGTGCGATTATCAACGTGCGACTCCTGAATCAGTGTCTGCCCATGCAATGTACGAGCGGGCAAACCCCTATATTGAAAAGGTTCCACGGGGTGAGTTAGATATGAGTGAGTGTGTATACGAATCTGTTGATGAGGAACGAACAAGAGTTAGCGGAGCAAAATTTGAAACTAGTAATAAACCTAGTATAAAGCTCGAAGGTGTAAAGAAAGTTGGTGAACGTGCATTAATGATGATTGGAATTCGTGATCCTTACCTAATTGAAAACATGGATCAATTACTAGATTGGTCTAGGGACACGGTGAGCAAAAAAACAGATAACGGTGATGACGATTATCAACTTCACTACCATGTTTATGGATTGAATGGTGTAATGGGTGAACTAGAACCGAGTGGTGAAAAATCACATGAAGTTGGAATTGCAGTTGAGGCAATCGCCGACACTAAAGAAACAGCAAATAAATTAGCATTTATGGCGGGCATGAGCTTTTTTTATGTTCGTGTGGAAGGAGCAAAAGCAAGTTCAGGAAACATGGCTCCAATATCCAGGGAAGCAATGCAAATGAACCCTGCATATGAATGGACAATTAACCATGTAGTTGAAGTTGACGATCCGATGGAATTGTGTGACATGAAATTAAAAACCATGGAGGATCAACAATGAGTACTACTCAGGTACCGATTAGTAAGGTGTGTAAGACAATTCGTAGTAAGAACGCAGGTATTGACCAAATCACTTTTGATATTATCTTCGAAGACAAGGATATATATGACTATGTTAAATCAGAGGGGTTAATATCTAAAAAAACGATACTGGAAATCTATGGAATCGAAGAAGAGAGAATGTCTGTATTCGTGTACTTCGACCCTGCAAAAGCTGTAAAATTCACCTTGAATCGGACAAGAGCTAGTGGTAACCCAGGGGAACATGACTTATACGGTTCTCAACAATATCCTCCGTTATTTAATATCGAGCTGGAATTGCCAGATGAAATTTTAGAAACCTAAACAGGCATCCATCTTTAACTAAGTGAAGAACCGCATGACTGTGACGCCTCATTGAGACAGCTATTCGGAAGGAATGAGGATACTTCGGCTGTGCACACAAAGCTCTCTTCCCGTCATATTGAACGTTGTCTCACTAACCTCCTTCCCTTTGAAGCGTTCGAAGACTACGTCGAGGATGTCGGCATGGTCGAGCGCGAGGGGGAAATTCAAACCCCACTACTTGTCTGGTCGTTCGCGTTCGGCTTCACCTGGCGGAGCCGAACGCTTGTGGCCTTCAGACGCACTTACAACTCTACTGTGACGAATCGATCTCTCCGGCCGGCTTCCATCAGCGCTTGACTCCGACGCTCGTAGAGTACTCCGCGACCTCGTCGAGTATGGTTTCAACGAGGTCGCTGTGCCTCACAGTGTCTCTGATGAGTTCGACTGCTTTCGAGACATGATGATCACTGATGGTACCGTCTTGCGGTTGTATGAGTTACTCTCTGAAGAGTACAAAGCCCGTCACGAGGAGCAGGCTGGAGAGAAGCTCCACCTGATCCACAACGTCACTGATCAGACGGTCGTACACTTCAGCGCCACAGTCGAAAAACGCAAGACAGCACGTTGTTCAAAACAGGACCGTGTTGACGTCTTTCTACAGCGGTTCGATCGTGTTCAATGCCAGCGAGTATGGAGGGATGAAGAAGAACTCGGTGTCGAGTTCGTCGGCCCGTTGTTGAGTGAGTTTCGCGTGATGAGAGCCGTAGTTGTCGGCCAGGATCAGAATCCGGTCCCACGGGATTCTGCTCGCAGATCTCTTCGAGTGCCTCGACAATCGCTTCCTTGAACAACCGCTCTTTGTACGTGAGTACGCTCTTCCCAGTCAGCGCTTAGAAGCCGATCGACCGCCACGGAACTGTTACTAACGGATGATCTATATGACCGTTGCGGTCATACGACCATATTCGCTGGGAGTTCTCGGAAGGTTGTGGCCACTCCTCACTGAAAGAAAACCAACACGATAGTCTCGTCTTCTTCGGTTGGAGAACCGTCCTTGTCGAGCGCCGTGCCCAGACGCTCGGAAAAATTTCCTCAGCGTCGGCAAGACTCTAATAGTAGACGTTAGAAACAATTTCCCACTTTGGGATAGGGAAGTTGATCAAGAGCGGTATCGGTTGCTGTTGTCAGCTTAGCAAGCGAACCGAAGAACCGGTTGCTGAGAGCTGATTCAAGCTTTCTCCAGCACTTTTTAACTGGATTGAGTTCAGGTTAACGCTGGTACCGTGACGTAGGCGAAGTCGTCACGGGCCGCCACGTCCGTGACGGCCAACGTCCGAAAGTACGTCGCTCTGTTGAGGACAACAATCAAACCATCATCAAGATATTTGAATAATACTAAAATGAAATGTTTGCGTATTCGGTGGTCACGTACTCTTCGAAACGAGAGAAAATGCGATCACCGTCCTCGGTGATCACGCCCAACAGACATGTCCAGTCGCGTTGGCCAGAGAATTCGACGGTTGGCCGCGTCCCGCGCGGAAACCACGCGGCACGCGGCTCAACTTGGACAGATTTCTTGGTTTGATCGATACAAACTACTGTGGCATCCATCCACCGCCGCTTTTTTTGAGTTCCTCGCGGAATGTTTCTTGTTCCTCAGCTTCAGATTCGGCGGCTGTACGGCGTGGCTTTTGGTAGCTCAATCCCGCTTCTTTGAGCAATCGCCGACAACTCGGGATTGAGTACTCGACACCGTACGTCTCGTCGAGATACTGCTGGACGAACGCCGGCGTCCACGCCGGGGCTTCAAAGCCAACTTCATCGGGAGATTCGTGGACTGTTTCCTCGAACTCTTTTTGATCTTTTCCTGAGAGCTTCCGATTTCTCCCAGATCGCTGAGCATCACTAACAGCATGCTCAAGCGACTCGTCGGTGTCGAGTCGCATGAGCCAGCTATAGATTGTTCGTCGCTGAACGCCGTACCACTCGGCTAGTTCAGTCTGCGTAAGACCATTTTTGTACGCTATTGCTGCTAATAGCCGTTGTGTCGGCTTCTTTCCCTCCACATTGTCAAGGGCATCTTGCAACTCCTCGACAGAGATCTCGTCGAGATGATCCACTACATCCACTAATACTGTCTGAGAAAAAAGTTCTAACGGTTACTATAGTAGCGTCTCGGTTGTCGGGCCACACCAGAGAACTACTAGTAGTTCAGCATTCAGTTCTTCACATCATCTTTGTTCACCGAGGGTGTCATCGGATAGTTTTTAAATCCTCCACACGACTACCGACAAACGATTAGTACAATAAACACACATAACTATTGCACCCCAAGCAGCTGTTCTCAATAATCAAAATATATGCCAAATGTTCCTGGCTCTTGTTTGTGTACTATTCTGTGGACAGTAAGCTATGAAGTTGGGAGATATTTATTGAAACTATTATCTGTATGATCAATCGGTATACTAATCATGTTCACATCTTAGTAATGATCGTGGCTAGTAGATATCCACCCGATTGGGATTCACGCAGAAGAAATGTTTATAAAAGGGATGATTACACGTGCCAGAACTGTGGGGTCAAAGGTGGACCAAGAGGAAACACAGAACTCCATGCTCATCATATTGTTCCTATCAGCGATGGTGGCTCACATAAAAAGACAAATCTGAAAACTTTATGTAAAGATTGTCACAATGCAATACATAACGAAAATTTATCAGCACCGACAGCGGGTTCTAATGAGGGCAAAGGAGAATTGAAAGAGGGGGAGGGTACTGCATTGGCTATCGCGGCAACGCTAGTAGGGATTATTATCGGTGCGCCTATTGCATTTTGACATCATATGATTTTATCGAAACAATAGGGTCCGTCGCCCTAATTACAGCTGTCAGTCTATCCGTGTTGGTATTTGTATATCGGGAGACCGACTTGATAGATTCTCTTATTGAGGAACCTAACGAGTTGGAAAAATTGTTAATGGAAGACGTTGAAAAATTCATGAGGTATGATGGGCTTGGTATGCAGGCTGAAATTATTGATGAAAATAATGAAAAGAGACACTGTGGAGGCGTTACAGCGTTAATTTCTAATCAAATGGGTGATGTCTACGTGCAATATATCAACCGAGAGGAAGAGATTTATGATAATTCGTTAATAACTGCTGTATCTGGTGAATGTTTGATGGTTCCATTGTCCCATAAATATGAAAATATAGATTTATCAATGGAGACAGAAGATGGTAATAAATTAAGAAATGTGAAATACATTAGGGATGTGAGCGAAGGGTTTGGGAAATTTAAAGTTGAATACAGGAACGGCAAAGAAGAGATTCTTGAAAAAAGCTCAGATATGGTCATACGGGGTGCAGGAACCGACCATCTTAATATAAGATAACGCTGTTTGGCATGAGACTGTTGATACAACTTCCCTACTGATCTCATTCTGTAACTAGCCTTCAGACCCATTTACTAGGCTCTGACTTTATGAGAATCCTGTTTAAGCCCCTAGTCGGTGAACGAATGCGCAGGGGTTGAAGGAGACCGTCTTTCAACATGTGTCCAAGAACACGAGGCTCTGACTGGTCCCTTGCAAGAATCCGAAGGATTGGGCAAACAGCCCGTATAGGTGTCTATTCGGATCGTTCACCCGACCCCGGAGACATCAAACCATGTACATTGGAATGGATACGCATGACCGCTACTCACAGGTAGCGGTCATGCGTCAGGACGGCAGTCTTGTCGATGAATTCCGCCTTTCTCATGGCACCGAGCGCGCCGAACTCGAAGAGTTCGCGCGCGAGTATGCCGGGTCGGCGGTTGCCATCGAAGCAACCGGGCACTACCGCCCGATCTACGAAACGCTTGACGAGCACATGGACGTTACGCTCGTCAACCCGAGTAAAACACGTGTGATCGCCGATGCGAAGGTCAAAACCGATCGCGTTGACGCGAAGATGCTTGCGCATCTTCTGCGTGCAAATCTCGTCGCTAAAAGCTACGTTCCACCCAAGGACGTGCGCGAACGACGTGACCTCGTTCGCGCACGCAAGGCACTCGTCGAAGACCGAACTCGGGAGAAAAACCGTGTCCAAGCAGTTCTCAAGCGAACTGGTAACCAATACAGCCGCGAACTATTCGGCCCAACCGGGCGTGAGTTCCTCGCGGAACTCACGCTCTCTGAGGTCGATCGAGCGGTTCTTGAGGCTCATCTTGCGGTGATTGATACGCTAAACGAACAAATCAAGAAGCTTGACAAGCGTATCGAAGACACCGCTGCTGCGCGTCACGACGCGCAGCTGCTCATGACTATCCCTGGCGTGAGTTATTTCACGTCACTGCTGATCACATCTGAACTTGGTGAGATCGACCGGTTTAGCAGTGCAAAGAAAGTGATCAGCTACGCCGGGCTTGATCCGTCTATTCGGCAATCTGGCGACAAAGAGGTGCGTGGTGGAATCTCGAAAGAGGGCTCAGCGCCGTTGCGCTGGGCCCTCGTTCAGTGTGCCAACGTGGCTGTACGGTTCGACGACTACCTAGGACAGTTCTACAACCGCCTGAAACAGCGGAAGAATCACAATATCGCAATCGTTGCAACAGCTCGGAAAATGCTCGTTGCAATGTTTCACATGCTCAGCCGTGAGGAAGTCTACGATCCGCCAACAGCATAGTCGCTGAGTGGCACCATCGCGGTGCCACTCAGCAGGGCATTCGCCCACTGTTAGCAACTGCTCTCGCTTTCAAGATAGCCTCCGCCTGAGGGCTGTTTCCACTCAATTGTAGCGAAGTTGTGCGATTCTAGGTCACCAACACGTGCCGAACACCATCGACGACGAAACAGCTATTAGACGATCCGTGGTTTGGTCAGTCGCAGGATTCTCATAGGTGTTGAAATCCTTAGTGAGTTACAGGTTCAGCCGGTAGTGTGACCGAATGCAGACTCTCCCGAAGTCACGTTGTTCCAGTTTGTCGAGAATGTCTTTCAGTTAGCAAAACGTGCTGTAGCCCGATACTCCTCGAAGTTCTCGAAACAACGACACACGCTTCATCAGCATATCGTTGATAGCTGGCACGCGTTGATTAGCGGACAATGATTACTGGAATTGATGCCCGTTTAGACACCGTCTCGGTGACGTTGCCAACAAGAAACCGACGGACTGTACGAGTCCAATCTGCGCCGTGAGCACCGAGCACAATTGTATCGTAGTTCTCAGCTCGGTCGAGAATATTCCGGGCAGGGTGGCCGATACCAACGATGGTGTTGATCTCCCGATCACGCTTGTCAGCTATCTCGCGGGCGCGTTCGAAAGCTGGCTCGGCATATTCGTCGGCAGCCTCGCTAATGTCTTCTTCGAGAGCGAGGCCCGTCGCTTCCCCCATCATCATTGACGGGACACCGACGACGTGTAAGACGGTAATGTTCGCTTCAGGATAGTTCTCAAGCGCGTATTCGAGAGCCTCAGCGGCGTGTTCGGAGTCGTCCATCGGAACGAGAATTCGTGAGATCATATCCCAAGAGATGTCATCCAACTACCTAAGTCCCATCGTCAGGCAACTCCCGGGAGAAGGATGAAGAACCCGTAGGCTAAGAGCGTAGATACGGACGGGCCGATAATCCACATTGAGACATATTTCATTATCGCCCGAGGATTGAAAAGGTCACCTGCGTTGAGTACCTCTTTTGGTTCTTCTTCCCCAATCGGTGCGGCTGGTTTCCCCTCCATATTGTCGGCGGTGATTGCACCGGGGATGATCTCGTGGTCTTCCGTCTCGCGGCTAACGGCGTCACGGAAGCCAATCGGTCGAGTCGCACGGCCCCACCCGATGCCGACGATAGTCATCACTGTCGCCATCACGAGGCTGATTGGTATGCCAATCCACGAGAGAAGCGTTGTGATTGTTGATGCAGTGAGCATGACGAAGAGGGCTGCGAGCAGCGGGATATCACTGAGTTCACCCCCGACAGATTCCATCGTTCGGCGTGCAATGGTAAACCCACCGAGTCCAATCGCAAGCGTAGCGATGATGATCGCTCTATCTTCGGGGAGTCCGCCTGCACCAACCAGTGGAGCGGCGGCGTTTGGGACATTGCTTGCCCCAGCGCTGAACGCCATGTAACAGGCGGTAATGAGCACAACTCCTGTGGTAGTGAGTTCTGTCCACGTGGTGTTTGGGCCAAACGTTGGTTTGGGAAGCGTTCCTCTTCGGTCGAGAGTCAGTAACGGGCCATCTGATTTCTTAATCTCAACCCGTCGGTTGACTTCTGGGTAGATGTATCGTCCAATAACGCCGCCAATCCAAAATCCAATAATCGGCGTGACGATCCACCACGAGATGATCTCAGCAATCGTCTCATAATTGAGTGTGTCTGTCGCTAGTCCAAGACCGGCTATCGCGCCGACGGTTGTCATCGACGTTGGAACGGGGACACCGAAGATATTGGCGATGAGGATGCCAAATCCAATGAAGAAAAGGACGGCGACGCCAGCTGAAAGCGTGAGATCAATAGTGATGATACCCTCGCTCAACGTATCCATCACGTTCCGCCCGACAGTGATTCCACCGAGAAAGACGAAAAATGTCATGAGCGCCGCCGCCGTCGTCTTTGTGACGATACCTGCACCGACGGGTGGCCCCCACGCGATCCCGGTAGATGAACCACCAATATTGAACCCGACAAAAATAGACGCAACAATACCAATTGCGAGTAAAGTTTCTACCATTGGTAGATAATAAGGATGTTGTAGTAAAATAACTACCGTAATAGATGGGTAAGTTATAACAGCATCCACCTACCGTTGTAGTTATCCTTCAGTTGAGTATTTATTTAGGCTGTGTTGTAACGACTGAGATGTGTTCTTGGGGGAGATGGTTTCTGACAATAATGTCAGATAAAAGGATGTCAACAAAGCCAAACGCTCAGTACAGGCGTTATTGTAAACGAATTTGCACCGTTACTGTCCTCACCAACTGGAATGTCTCGCGAAATCCCTTGGACAGTCGTCTATGCGTAGGCGTGACCGCTGAGTTCCAGATACGGCGCAACTACCCTTCGCTCGACCGCTAATTCCACCCGTTCCTCGTCCGTGCTGTATCGAACGAGTCCCGCATCATGGAGGTGCGGCAGATGACAGTGCGCCAAGTCGGTGAGAACGCGTTCGTACCGTTCGTTCGTCAGCTCGCCTTCTTGGATTGCGATGTAATCGGCCAGATCGCCGAGCGAGATGGCCGCCGGTTTTTGCGCTAGATATGCCACTGTGTGTTGTCGGCGGTCGTGGGAAAAGGCCTTAAACACTTGCGTTGGGGTGATATCGCGGCGGTCATCGTCGGGGTGGCTCGGGTCTCCGGTTAGTGGTATCATGATTATCTGCTGGCACTGTACCTACACGGCGTTCCATCCAACACGTCATCGCGCGCCAACTTCAGCAGAGTACGTCTACCAGCACGTGGATCAAGAACCCTTATATATCTTTTTGTTCGGTTAACGTGCTAGAAAACTAATATACTGTGGATGCTGTCAATCGGCTTGGGTTATCTATCCAGTTTCCTGATCACTCTTCGAGCAGTGATGGATCGTATGTCCGCTCAGCAGCCGGCACTTTTTCGATCGTGACTCGCCAATTCGGGGCATCGGAAACAGGTCCGGGAAACTCCCACGTATCTTCAACGGCGGCCCCACGGCCATAGCTTGAGATGATCAGGTCATTGAGTTCGTGTTCGAATGTGGTCGATGCGCCAGTGGAGGATGTTGAGGGATGATTGGCTTCCATGATGGATAGAGGCGTCAGGGCGGTGATTACGCTCGGAACGCCCACAGTATCCAAGCATTGGACATAGATAATGATGTCGTTCAGCGATTGCGTTCACAAGACTCTGATGAAATCTTCTTTCTTAGGTAGCTGTTCTAGCGAGACTATTGCTCACTACGCACGTGTAGTGTGCGGATGTTTCACTGCTTTCGGTATGAAACAAACGGAGCCGTCGTGCTGCATTCACCCTCTGTATCTTGCACTGTCTTGTCTAACCTTTTCTATTTCAACACTTCGCCACTCCGGTCCACCGCGATAAATCGGCTGTGAACGTTTATATGACACGCTAAATGAGATTAGAAGCACGTGAATGATTCTATGACATGCTACAGATGTATCGTATCCACTCCGATGAACCGCAACAGTTTATAATTTTACAAAAGAAAGAGGTTGTGTTATCAACACTGGCCAGAATCCTACTTCCAGAACTTCTATCTCACATTCACTCATCCACTGAGTCCCAGGTGGTCTATTGCATTCATCACAAGTTTCCGTTCGTACACTGAGAGTTCTTCTGGACCAATCGCACAATGATACATCCACTCAGTGTCTCCACCACAGTCAAAACTGGTATAGCAGAGTAATAATCCATACGGCGTTAAGTCCCATTTTGTCCCGCGTGAACCGCTGCTGAATTTTTTGATAACGGGTGCATTTGTCCAGAGATCGTACCCTTCTTTACCTGAAACTTGGTTTAGAACTTCCGTTACATTTGACGGAGATGATCCTATTCCCTGACTAATAGCTTCTGAAGTGACATCTGATCTTTCTTTCCTATCATATGTCTCGTCAATTAGCCCATTGAATGGCCTCTCAGCATCTGTGTTGTCAGTCTTGCTGCTATCTTTAGACTCCTCTTCAGATTCTTCCTCTTCAGGTCCTTCATTGTATTGCAAACGCCAGACCTCTTGCAACACTTGATGGGCAGAGTCTACCCCCATTACGCTCCTGCTCTGAATAACTTCTATATCTAACTTGATTCCCTGTCGGAGAGCATCTACCTCTTTCAGAGGAGTGACTTCATTGATTTCTTTTACGATACGTTTCGATATCTTCTTTTTGAGGTCTGGACTTATTTCGCGTTTTGTATCATCTTGATTCTCGAACTG
Organism: Natronosalvus hydrolyticus; assembly: GCA_025517525.1. GTDB lineage: Archaea > Halobacteriota > Halobacteria > Halobacteriales > Natrialbaceae > Natronosalvus > Natronosalvus hydrolyticus. The sequence continues at coordinate 106,775 of JAOPJZ010000008.1, read as the reverse complement.
GGAGTCATCTTGATTACGAATGGAATCTGGAAGAGTATCAATCCCTTCAACTCTTTTTGATTGCTCCAGTCTCCCGCGGTGGTGTTCAACCTCTCTCAGAATTATGGGATCAGGTGTGAATCCGGCTTCCTTGACTGCTTCTTTGGTGACCTTGTCGTATTGCGAGTCTTTTATCTCACTCATTGTTGGCATTCTCTGTGATTCTTTATTCCTTAATACGTGAAGGTGGCTGAATATTTCAAATAAGTCGTCTAGCTGCTGTCGTTCTTTATTGAGATCCGACTGGGACTGACCAATAAACGATAGTAGAAACCCCCACATTAGACCCTCTCCGGTGAGTTCATCACTCGAATCCCAGTCATTGAACGCTGGGTCGTAATCGTCCGGTCGTAGAATGCGGAGTGTGTTCCCGATCTCAAAGCCGAGTTGGATCTCTTTCGAGTTCACAGCGTGGCCGTGAAAAAACACGTCATCGCGTACGTGTTGTGTTCTTCGTGGAATGTTTAGAAGTTTCTCCCAGAGGTCAACAGATGATTCAAACGGTGTATAGTAGTACTCGCGTTGAGGTTCGATTTCGACATCAGAGACTTCGTCAATCGAGTCTGCCTCCTCTAACCGCTCTGCTAGGTTGGAGGACCTTCGGTCAGTTTGCCGTTGAACAATTCCCTCTTTCCAATTTTCTTCGGAAAAATAAGATCTGAATGACAGTAAGGCAATATCTGTGATGAGATGCCTGAATCGTTCTGGAAGTAGGTCGCGCTTTTCCAGGATTCGCTCATTTCGAGTGGACCTATTTTTAACACGGCCGGTTTTAAGCAGTTGCCTTTGATTCCCCGCCAGTACGAATTTAGCGTTGAGATTTTGATCTCTTTCGACGTCTGTGAGCGGTTTCTGGATCTTGATCTCTGGCCAGGTTGAGGTGAGCCCGATCCCCAGCTTAGGTGTTTCTGCAAATAATTCGCCGTGTAAATGATCTTCACGCCACACGTTCACACCCGCATATTCGGAACTAATAAAGTTTCCCCCTCGACCTTGGGTTGAGGGGGGCGGCTAGACACCCCCCAGGCCAACCAAGGCCTGCATGACGCTACTCAAAAAAGTGCGATCACTCCACCCCTGTCACTGGAGGAGTGGTTCAGATCACAAAAGAGAACGTAACGAAGACGCGAATCAATGGCAACGATTCAGCCGCAGTCCCCTAAGTGCTGTCTATGCAGCATTTAAATATAGGATGGAAAATGGAGGTATAGCAGATCTGTCCATCCCAAAGACATCAGGTGCATATGCGAAAAGGCATGTTCAAATCATCTCTTTGATGGTTGTCGCTGGTGGCCTGGTCTACCTCATTGTAGGGGAGAAAGCAGGTATGCTTCCTCTCCTGTTCGGAATCATGCGGCGTGATGAGGTAGAAGGTGATCGTTGGGGCCTCATCGCACGAGTAAGCACTGGACCACAGATGAAAAGCGAGAGCACGGATCGTCAGTTAGAAAATTTAAGAAAGGAAGTAGAAGCTAGCGACGGAACCATCAAAAAGGAATTCGAAGTCGCCGAGTCAGCAGCCACAGTCAACAGAGAATCCCTTGACAAGGTTGCCACCCTGGCAGAGGACAATGAAATTGATGTTGTCGGAGTGTCGAAACTTGATCGCCTCACCCGCGCGGACCCGTGGGAAACGTTCGACTACCTAAAACGCCTGAGGGAAGCCGAGGCTACGCTCTATGCGGACACGCACGGCTATTTCGACTGGGACGACCTATACGACTTCCCAATGTTGGTGCGTCAGGTAGTTTTCTCAAGAGAATGGTACCAACGAATCCGCGATAATGCGCGTGATGGGCAAGTAGATAAATTAGTTCAGGGAAAGTGGCCCTTTGGGAAGCCTCCCTTCGGATACCTCAAAGATGATAAGGGGTACGTTCACCTGACTGAGATAGGAAAAGAAATCATTCCTGAGATCTTCAAGCTGTATGTTCGAAAAGAAAATCGAGCAGAGGTGAAACGCATCATCAATGACCGTTACGACCTTGAAGATCCGTTAACCGACGCCGAGGAGGATTTGCTGAGCGACACCCAAAAAGACCTGATAAAGGACTCCGAGGAAGACTCGTTGAGCGACTCACAGATCAAGACGATTCTACAGAGCCGCTTGTGTATGGGTCAACTTGCGCTAGAAGGCGAAGTCATTAGTGATGAACCACAGCTTGCGGTCATTGATCTAGAGATCTTCAATGGAGCCCAGGAACTTCTGGAGGACAATAGCTCAACTCCGTCAGGCACCAGGGCTATCCCTGAACCGATAGAGCGGACGGCGAGACGATTCGGGGAGGAATACGTCCTTACGCTGATCGACTCAATTGATACTCGGTGCCGAAAATGCCGCGGAGAAATCGAACCGAATGGAGACATCGAGCGCTGGGGGATCAAACTGAAGAACTACGTCTGTCAGGAGTGTAATCACCAAGGACCACTCCTCACACAGGAGGAGTTCAACGAACTCCACGACACACTGCCGCTCAGGTGTCCTTCCTGTCCTGAGACTGAAACCTTCGAGATCGAAGAGAACCAAGGTGGGGACTGGGAGTACTCATACACGTGCTCGCATTGTGACAACTCATTCGGAAGCGATCTTCTCCCGGGCAAGTACCGACGCGCGTTCGAGCTGCCAGATCTCGCTTTTGACTGTGTGGATGATGGATCGGATGATCAGGAACCTACTGATCCTGAAGACGACGAGGATGCCGATGATGACTCAGACTTGAGTCAAGCAACCTTCACCGACTTCTGACTCACGGAGGTCGCTGACTTTTCGCCAGACAGTTTCTTTTGCCACACCTGCTGCTTGGCCAGCTTCAACTAGGGTGATGTCGTGGTCACGGGCGTTCGCTGCGAGGTAGAGTGCTCCTGCAGCAATTCCGGCTGGATTACCACTGATTTCAATATCCTTCGATAGGACATCCTCAACCGAGCGTGTAACGTCATTTGGGATTCCGAGTTGCTCACCCAGGTAATACGCGTACGTATCTGGACCGGTTAGCGGAACCTCGACTTCCAACGAGGTAATCAGAACTCGATATGATTTGTTGACTGATTCTTCGTCCTCTCCGAGAACCTCTGCTATGATACTTACAGGCCGTGGACGCTCATTTTCTCGTGACGTGATGTAGGCACATGCACCGACGATGGTGTCCATACTGCGACCGTGCGGGAGACGGTTTTCCCACGCTGATGTCGCTAATTCAGCAGCACGAACCCGTTCCTCGTCATCAAATCCCAGTTCCAGAGCTACTTCGTCAACCAATATTAGGAGTTCAACCAAATTCTCGTCAGATGAATCCTTGATTTCGACGTCACGTATCCACTCTGTCTTCAGGGATTGGTCTTCCGTCTGACTGGAGGAGTATGATCCATCTCCTTTATCCCCTCCATCACTCTGATCGGTTTTCGTCTCTGGATCAACCATCCCACAGTCATCGCAGACGAGGGTGTCAGACCCCGAAACAATCTCCATTAACTTCCCGCTGCACAACGGACAGGTTTTCTCGGTCATCTTATCCACCCTCCTGAACCATCCATTTGAAGTGGTTCAATACCCTCTCACTCTTGGATTTCTTACGCTTCGGATCCATCTCGTTCCCCGAATTTTGGAACCGGAAACGCGTCTCCACAACTTCTTCGAATAACTCATCACGCAAGATCCGATACTCCTCTACTTGATCACAGTAATCAGCCAATTCATAATTCCCGATGTATAGTTCGTTGCTGAGAACGGTGTTCACCGACTGACGACACCATTGATCTCCGTTCTTCGTCGTTATCCCCTTCTCATTCAGGAGATGAGCTACTTGTGGCATAGAACGCTCCTCTAGGTAGATATGAAAAATCCATCGGACGAGATTCGCTTCGTCGTCAACCACCTCTAGTCGCCCTGTACTCGTCTTGTCATACCCGAGAGGTGGATGATCATTTGGCCACTTGTTCTCCCTGGCCAGTCCGTACATCCCGATTTGAACTCGCTGACTGGTGAGGTCGCTTTCAAGCTCAGCAGCTGATGCGAGATTCCGGAAATTGAACCGTCCGACAGGTGATGTCGTATCTATGAACTCAGTAACACTATGAAGAGCGACGTCCCATGATCGGAGCTTCTCTTCTATTTTGACTAAGTCTGCCAGCGAACGACAAAACCGATCGAGCTTCCAGAACACAACGACGTTAATTCGTCCCTCTTCCGCTCGCTCCAGCATTTTTTGGAACTGTGTTCTGTCCATATCCCGCCCCGATTCTGCTTTATCGGAAAAGACGTACTTTACCGACCAACCTGCTGCCTCACACTGATCCCAGCACCGGTTGATTTGCTCGCTGATCGAGTAGCCGGATGTCTGTGAAGGAGATGATGTTCTAACATAGATGCAAGCATCCAGTTCTTCGTCACTATCACTATGTACATCGATCGGTCCATCTCGTTGGGGTATATGCAATCCATCCATTTCTTATACACCTCCTGAGCTCTGCGGACAGATGGAATCCCCCCGAAGAGGAGCCGTCTCTCCATTATCAGTGCACCTTGGACACTGTGGCGGTTCGGAAATCTCACCGTTCCATGTAACCGACTCGTAGGGGTAGGTCTCACAGCACCGAGTACACCGCCAGTCGTGTACCTCTGCATCATCCGCTAATTCAGGATATCGGTGAACGAGAGTGGGCGTAAGTTTGCCATCGTCGTGAGCTTCCAGATACGCATTCGCCTTCTCTTTTGGGTACTCGTGATGAGGTAGGAACCCCTTCGTTCCGAGGTCTTCGTAGATGGTGTCACCACGACCGCAGCGGCCTTTGAATGAGCAAAATTGACATTCCCAGTTAAACTCTGGATCGGCTGGCGGTAACTCCTCGTTCAATCGATACATCGAGTGCTGTTCAGCCCAACCGAGTACGGATTCACGCCAAAACCAGGGGTCGAAGTCAACGTTAAACGCTTTGACGTCAAGGGTTTTACGAGAGCCGTAGAGGATGACAGCTTCCGACACATTCCGGTCGTATTTTTCGGACAGACCCCTCATGTACGCGTGCGCCTGTGCCCGATGGTGAGTATTCGGCGATTGGACGTGTTCGACCGAGTCCTTAGTTTTGATTTCGGTCAAGAGAAGCGGTTTCGCGTCAGAATCGACAATGACTGGATCCGTTGCGCCCTTGATCTGTAGCTCTCCAGCTTGCGTTTTGGCAGTGAAATCCACCCAGATCGAGTTCGTCACGTATTCGTCGTCGCCAACGACTGCCTCTTTGAAGAACGGTAACGCTAGTTCTTCTTCAAATCGTGAGCCAATCCAGAAAATCCCGTTCGGATCTCTTGATTCTTCTGGGGCATTGCACTGGCGATAAGTGATTTTCCGATGGCACTGGAGGAGTTGGCTTGGACTGTGCCTCTGTGGATCGGAGATCGGCGATGGTCCGTTAAAATACGCCTTTCCTTCTTCGATGTTTTGTCTGTATTGACGCTCATGGAACCATTCCCGGAACCGATCTGTCGAGATTGTATCAACCACCGAAGCGATGTCACCATTTTCTATTTGTTCAACGACATCAACTTCTGCCATTGAAGCCACCTTCCTGGGCGAACTGATTTCGGCACATTGCAGGCTGATATCATGGGTAGAAGTTATTTCATCAACAGGTGGTTGAACTCATAAACACTCATCACTATCATTTGTTTGCTTCTTTTCCAGCGTTCGGTATGCAGTCTCATTGAGATTGCTCAGAAGTCTGGCGATCGTCAAATTTGGACCCGCGGTAACGGTCTGGCGTTTCGGCTCATAGATGATGATTTCTGCATTCGACAATGTCGAAAGATGTGTTTGAGAAAGCGCGTTGTACACGTTTCGGTACGGTTCCCCAGTTGCGCAATCTGTGGAGACTCCTTGTTCTTGCGCAGCTATCTTGCGTGCAAGGGTCCGAACAGAGAGAACGCCCTCTTCACTCATAGCCACCAACTCAATCACATATCGACGACGTGGTGCCCGGAGGGAATGGTACACAATTGAGAGGAAATCGTCACCGCAATTATTCCCGCTCATGCGTGAATACCATCATTAATTTTCTTGGCCAATCACTTTTCTCGGAATTTTCGCGGTCGATTGGACGGGAGGGTACGCTGACTGGATAGGCCATAAACTTCCTTCGATGGAGGGATATTTGAGTAATTTCTATCTATTTCTGCGACGATTCAGATATACATTTCCTACGATGGAGGGCACTGCTTTTGATGTGTTGCTCTCGTCATAAGCACGAATGGGCGAGAAGAGCCAAGAGAGACCAAACCAACGTGTCTCCGATGACGAAATCCTTAAAATTTTTTGCGAAACTTCAGACCCTGTTTTAACAGCTACTGAGGTCGCTACCCACCTTCCCATACAACGGCGTAGTGTCTATGAACGACTCGTCCGATTCGAGGATCGTGGTATCTTAGAATCAAAGAAGGTCGGTGGACGAACGACCGTTTGGTGGTACCCCGGTTATACGTCTACTGACAGTGATTAGTGTCTCTGAAGAAATTGGGGAAGCAGATTTGATTGACTATTATATAACGTGTCATAGAATCGTTCACAACGATCAGTAGAGATGCGTATGTACCAGCAGGAGATCGTCGTTACGTCACTCCGAAGACGCCACGTCCGCACATGCCCTCAGTGCAATCAATAGTAGGGAAAGTCGGAAACTACGACTTGTTCGAGGAGTTCGGAAATGGGACGCATGAGAGCGTGAATCGGTCTTATCCGACAGAAAGTTCTAATTTTATTCAGTTTTGGGGAACTGTTTTGCTTCCGCGTGGTCTCACTAACGTATGGCTGGTGAATCCGATCCGAATGAAGAAGCCGCGTCCGACGTGTCCGCATCTCCGGAAAACCAATTGCCGCCGCCCGAGGTTTTGGAAATCGAAGCGGTGTACCAGGCGTTGGGTCACCCCCGACGCCGGTACCTGTCCTACACGCTTCTCGAAGACACCATGTGGTCGCTGACCGACTTAGCGACGAAAATCGCCGCGTGGGAGAACGACATTCCCGAACACGAAGTGACCGAAAGCCAGCGCGAAGCAGTGTACGTTTCGCTATATCATGCCCACGTCCCGAAGTTGGTTGACGAGGGCGTGATTACGTTCGATGAGGCGACCGAGATGATTACAGCTGCCGAACACGCCGAACAGGTCATGACAGCTCTCGAAGGGATAGGTACCAGCCTCGACGCCGATCAGGAAGTGCATTCCCGGAGTGATATGGATGACGAAGCAAACTAACGGAGAAACCATGAGTGACGACGACCCAACCAGCGGAGCCGACACACACTGGTCGCAGGTCGCACAACGCCACTACGAACCCAATGGGAAAGGTGAACTCACGACCGCGATCGTTTACGCCATCGCAGAGGGTGAAGGCGTCTCCCCGAGCGAGGTGAAATCGCCACCACTGTACGAGTCTGTAGACGTACCAGCGATTGAAGATGCGTTCTTTGGGCCAGATGTAGCCGATGAGTCTCAGCAGGGTGTCGGCACGGTCGAGTTTCACTATACCAATTACCTCGTGAAAATCCGGAGCGATGGATGGATTCAAGTGTACGAACCGACTGAGGCAGACCTATCGTAGATGGGCCACTCTATATCGTCCACGTCCTCACACGCCGGTTACTGGCGGATCAATGTGCTTGCAAACTGAATATTGGTTCCTGCCTTGTCTCCTGCCAAATTAGCCGAAGCCAAGACTGATGTACTTCAGACAGTGATTGCAGATCACGGATGGGGGAATACATCGAGTGTGACGGCTGTGGTTTTGTTCTCCGAGCCGTGGGTGCTACTGTTCCCCAGCCAAGAGAGTGTGGGATTCGTGTCCTGACTGCGGGGGATCGATTTTAGTTTTACCGATGGGTGAATCACCTGTACTGATCGTTTTCAAAGTCCGCGCGAAGGTTTCTATGACACGCTCTATTATAGATTGATATTGGGGGATCACTATAGTTTACTGACTGATAGCAGTCATTTATATACTGGCAGGCCGTGCTGTCCGTTAATCTAAACAATGCAGCGTGTCATAGAATCGTTCACAACGATCACTACAGATGCGAACTGATCGAATCCTGTGGTGTTCCACCATCAGTCTTATTCATGTGTAGATCCTACACATAGCTATGGTGCCAGAGGAGAAAACCCGGGTCGATTTCAACGCCCCCATTTCGCTCGTAGACCAAGCGGACGTGGTCGCTGACCTTCTCAATGTCTCTCGGACGCAACTCCTCATCGAGGCGCTTCGAGACGAAATTGAAGAACTCGCCACCGATGGCGGATTCCGGCGGATGATCAGCGACGCATACTATTCCGGAGAGATTGACTTCGAGACCGTCGAATCAATCCTCGGTACAGAAGAAGCGATGCGGATGAAACTCTTGCGAGCCTCGTTGAACCGCGACCCACCTGAACCGCAGGTTGAGAGCGAACTTCCACCACCAGCTGAATTTTACGACGGTGATGTTCCCGAGTGGACTCCTCACGACGAAGCAGACGATACGGAGTCACGCGCATAGCGATGGGCGAACGGCCCATCATCGTCGTCGATACGAACGTTCTCCTCAACCTTGCAACACCAGTGGTTGACGGACGCTCTCGGGCTCCAACTGGTGAAGACCCACTCAAAACGGTGCTAACGGGGTACGACGTCCACGTCCCGTCGAGTGTCCTTGGCGAAGTAAGTGAGGCACAGGGAAGCGACGATCTACTTTCGGCAGCTGCGGATCTGGTTTTCCACGCTTCGCATCATCTCACTACTCACGACGTCGATGACGAAATTGACGATCCGCTTGACTTTGGTCTTGACCAGGGTGAATCACACGGAATTTGGCTTGCAAACGAGATTTCCGCTGCGATGTTCGTCACGGACGAATTCAACACAACGAACTATCTCTTTGTTTCCTTGGCACTAGATGACCGAAACATCTTGTTTACGACCCCGCATATCCTGTGCGTACTGGCTGAACGCGGACTCTTCACTCCCCAATATGTCGATGCTGCATTGACGTACTACATCGAGACAAAACAGTGGGATCGGCAGTACGTGAACCAACTGCGAAACACCTATCTCACCGATTGATTCGAGTGATAGGTATCATAATGCTGGCCATTCTCAAAGTCCGTGCGAAGCTTTCTATGACACACTTTAACAATGGGGGGAGGGGGGTCTAGCAAAGTGGCTTTTCAAAGTCGGATATTCCACAATCCACCACCAATCGGTGAAACACGACTCCCTAAGCTGTTATTACAAAGCCGCGCAGCATCAACGCATCAAATATACATGATTTTATGGAGATGGAAGGGAACGAGATATTGAGCCATCAATTGAATCGTTTCCCATCAGATATGCCTGAATTAAGTCAGTATTAGCAAAGTCTTGGAATTGAATCAAATCGTCCGAATCACAGGGGTTGACAGCCTACCCAAGCTCCGATCCCGTGATCTGCTTTGAGCGTGACTTCACTAGGAAATTTTCTTTCAATTTCCGGTAACTGGACTCTATCCCAGTATGAGTTGAAGTTATCAACCAACTACAACGCCGTCAGCGGCATCTCCCGTTGTGTAGCATTCTTCTATCTCTTGATATATGATCTGAGGATTTATGTCGTTGTCAACCAAATTAATAGCTAATATGACTGACGATGTCCCCGAGTTCAGAGAAGAACTACAATGGAACTCATATTTCGTCGACAGCCTCTACGATGCTATTGAAACTGAGGTCCAGCATGCCACTGATCAATACGAAGAAGAATATGGAACCAATGTGCCAGACGAAAAACTTGATCAGATCGTCGAAACCATCATTGACGACGGGCTAAACGGTCTCCGGAAGGTCAACGACAGCGAATAGTCTTAACGGCCGTGGTGAACCTTCATACATCGTTCAATTCGCCTAACTCACTACACGTTTGATATTGTAGACAGCACAATCAGGACGATTTTACGGAACTTTAAATATCAGCTTCGCGCGCAGACGGCGTCGCCGAGCGTGTGCCTGATCTTGTCAAGCGCCTTTACTAGCGTCGAGTGACCGAGCAGTCGGCCTTCTCAAGGCCAATCTTCGCCAGTATTTGTGGCATCTCGTTCAAGAGATTGAGCACTTCGCGGTAAGACTTCCCCAGGTAAATTCGCAGAAAATGCAGTGAACGACAGCGTAGTCAGCGAATCCGCCGCTACCCTGCGGGCGACGGATTCGCCTTGACCACCAATAGCACTTTGAGTCAACGTCACGACATTCTCGGTACAGCAGACGATTTTGGACATGAGGTATCCGCTATTTCCCGCTTCACAACCCTAGTTGTGACAGTTCAACTCAGCGCGGCCTGACGATTCGCCAGAGCCCTCTTCAAGGGAATAGTCCCCATATCGTTCAGCGGATCTACCGAAATGCTTTCCTGTGTTTCACTTTCACCCCGTTTGGATGAACTATTAGAGAGTACACGTGCAGGATAAAGGTATAATAACAGCGTATCCAGCTATGCCCACATTCGATATCGAAAACAAGGAGATCACTGCCTTTGAGTTCAACCAGACGTACTTGTTCAAACAATCCTTCGATGAAGATGGCATTTTCCAGCAGCTCGGAAAGTACTACAATTCTAACAAATACGGGTTTAAAGTGCAAGAAGAGAAGCTCTCAAAGGTAAACCAGATATTGAACAATTTCTTCTACGAACTAGAAGACGCCGACCAACTACAGAAATACTGTCTCGTCCAAAACAAGAAGGCATATTCATCAGACATACTGAGGAATTTAGTAACACATCAGCGCAGATGGTGCTACGATATCTTCCTAATGAAGGATGAGATATCCGTTCGGCAAGCAATCGAAAAAGGCGCTACGCCACCCGAAAAAAGAGTCCTCAATACGGGGAGTATACAATGGAAAATCGACGGATCATAGCGGAACCGATGGGTACTGCAACGGTAGATACAAGTATCTTCCACAATGGTACGATAAATAAGAGTCTAAGTAATGAGCACTGACAATCTCGACGTTTCAAATACGGGTCAGGAAAAAGGAGAATCCGTATTCGAAACCCGCTCTCTTGAGCACATCTATGAGGAAATTCGAGAAACGTATCTCGCAGACGAACGGCCCTGGGTAATCGGATACAGCGGCGGCAAAGACTCAACCACAGCCCTCCAGCTCATTTGGCACGCCATCAAGAATCTTCCAGATGAAGAGCAAATCAAACCAATCCACGTCATTTCTAGTGACACACTCGTCGAAACTCCCAAGATTGTAAACCATATTACGAGCACTCTTGAAAACATCAACGAATACTCCGAGAAAGAAGATCTCCCTTTTGAAGCACACAAGGTAACGCCAAAGGTTAACGACTCCTTCTGGGTCAACCTCATCGGCCGTGGCTACCCAGCACCCAACCAGACCTTCCGCTGGTGTACTGAACGCCTGAAAATCGATCCTGCAGACCGCTTTATTCAGGAGAAGGTCTCCGAACATGGCGAAGTTGTAGTCATTCTCGGGGTGCGAAAGGCCGAATCCGCCACCCGGAAACAGGTGATGGAGATGCACAGCATCGAGGGCAGCGTTCTCTCACGCCACAGCAAATTCGCTAACGCCTTTGTCTACACACCCATCGAAGACTGGATTGTTGACGATGTCTGGTCTTACCTCCTCCAAGTCGAGTGCCCTTGGGGCAAGAAAAACCGGGACCTTGCCGCTCTCTATCAAGAAGCCGACGATGAGTGCCCGATGGTCATCGATACGAAAACGCCCTCCTGCGGCAACAGCCGATTCGGTTGCTGGACCTGTACCGTCGTCTCCGAAGACAAGGCAATGCAGAACATGATTGACGAGGGCGATGAGTGGTTGGAGCCGCTTCTGGAGTTCCGCGACTTTTTGAAATCCACTCAAGCCCCCGAACAGAAACCAAAATACAGGCAGGTCAAAGGCCGGCAATACGGCTACGTCAAAACCAAGACCAACGGTGACAACGGGATTATCCCCCGAGCCCACAAGTTCGAGTTCTGCAAAGACCTGCTGAGAAAGCTGCTAGAAACTCAGAAAAAGGTGAACGAACAACTGCCGGACGACGAGGGAATGGATCTCATCCGGGACGAAGAACTGAGAGAAATCCGCCGCATTTGGCGAGAAGAAAGAGCAGACTGGGAAGACTCCGTCCCCAAGATCTACAGAGAGGTCATGGGTGAGGATATCGGGTGGGTGGAGGACGACTACGGTGCCTTCGGGGAAACCGAAGCAAAACTTCTTAAGACAATCGCAGACAAGCATGACGTCTCTCCAGAACTCGTTCAGCGGCTACTGGACACCGAACTTCAGCACCACGGGATGAAGCGTCGGGCTTCTATCTATAGCGAGATTGACAAGGTCATGCGAGAGGACTGGCGTCCAATGGAAGAAATCATAGCAGATATCGAGGGCGAAGAGAACATCGAAAAATGGCAGTACACCCCAGAATCACAGACCTAATCCTTTTCTAATCCATGAAACTTACAAAGCTGGTCATCAACGATTTCGGACCATATCGCGGTAGAAATGAGTTTACACTAACCCCTTCTCAAGACTCTCCTATTATCCTGTTCGGTGGATCAAACGGTGCCGGGAAAACCACGCTATTCCGAGGCGTTCAAATCTGTCTTCACGGACGAAGTGCCTTAGGTCGGCGGGTCAGCGAAGCAGATTACAAGGAACATATTAGAGGAAAGCTTCACGAGTATCCGGATCAAACCGCCGATGAAGCCTCGATCCGTCTTGAATTTGAGTACGCTTACATGGGCGAGGTAGACCACTACAGCGTTGAACGATCCTGGCGTGATCGTGGAAAGACCCTCGTCGAAAACCTCGAAGTACGTCGTAACGGGAAGCTTCCTTCCGACTTAGACAAAGACCAGTGGGAAGACTTCCTGAAAGAGTTGATCCCGCCAGGAGTCTCACAGCTCTTCTTCTTCGACGGGGAGAAGGTTCAAGAACTCGCAACCGCAATCGAAGACGACGAAACCTTCGAAGACTCACTGTTCTCGCTGCTCGGCCTCGATCTCGTAGATCGGCTTGACGCTGACCTTTCCATCTACCGCTCCAGAAAGCTCGATGAAAGCGGTCTCGAAGGGGTTACGGAGGAAATTAATGAACTCCGAGAAGAGAAAGAAGAACTTGAGAACCGGGAACAAGAGCTCAAGGACGAGAAGAATGATAAAGAAGAGCGGCTTGCTGACCTCGAAAGGGAAATCGACAGCAAAGAAGCCGATATCGCTCAAGAGGGTGGTGCCTACGCAGACAAACGTGAAGAGCTCAAAGAACGCAGAGCAGAACTCAACGCGAAAATCGAGAACGTTGAAGAGGATATTAGAAAGATCGTTACCGACGCATACCCATTCGCACTTGCACCAGACCTCTGCCAGAGCGTCGTCAACCGACTCGAAGATGAAAGCGAGAAACAGGAAACTGCTGCTGCCAGAGAACGGCTTGATAGTGAACTTGACGACGCCCTGAACGGCGAAGTTTTCAGCGACTTGGACGTCCCCGAAGACAAAGCTGAGAAAATCAAAACCCGGCTTCAGTCAGAGATCCGGAACAGGTTCCAAGTTGAGGATGAGGACACACAGCTTCTCCACCAGTTCTCCGAAGCACAGCGCCGAGAGATGTACGCCGTCGTGGACAAAGCACTGAAGGAGGTACCCGAAAACCTCGGCTCTCAATCCAGCGAGTTGGAGAGCATGGTCCGGGAACTGCAAGATAACGAAGAACAGCTCGGACGTGCTCCAGAAGAGGAAGACATCTCACCGCTCATCGAGGACCTGAACGACCTGATCGGGGAGAGAGAATCCCTCAAGTCCGATATCGAAGGTATTGGGGAAGAACTGGGCAAACTTGACACCCGGATCTCTCGGCTTGGAAACCAGATCGACAACAAGCTCGATCAAAAGGACAACAAGGAAACTGTTTCAGAGCGGGCAGATCTAGCCTCTGGCGTCCAAGACGTGCTGAGCGAATACAGGGAAGAGCTGGCTAAGGAGAAACTCCGAAATCTGGAAGACGCACTTACCGAACGGTACCTCGCTCTCTCAAACAAGAGCGACTTTTACGAGGGAATCGAAGTCGATGAAGATGCTCTCAATATCAAAGTCAAAACCAAACACGGGAACCACAAACCCCAGTCCGAACTCTCCGCCGGTGAACGCCAGATCTTCGCAACTGCTCTGCTCTGGGCACTAGCAGAGATCTCCGGCAGGCCACTTCCTTTCATCGTCGATACACCGCTCGGACGCCTCGACAAAGCCCATCGGGAAAACCTCGTGGAGAACTTCTTCCCGGAGGCAGCACACCAAGTCCTGGTCTTCTCCACTGACACTGAAATCAACGACGAATACTACGACCAGCTGAACGACGACGTTACTCAGGCCTATCACCTGAACTACAATCAGGAGGAAGGTTATACCTCGGTCTCTCGGGGATACTTCTGGTCAAGTTCTGACCAAGGGGACGAAATCGATCTGGAGGTCACACAATGAGTAAAGAGTTCAATCGAATACAAATCGGAACAGACGCCACGAACCGGCTTCGGATGCTGAAAGGGAACACCGGTCTTACACCGAACTATCTCTGCAGGATCGGGTTGTGCTACTCCCTGAACGAACCACGGCCACCAAACCCGGAAGAATACGATAACGACGGTCAAACGTTTAATCGGTACACCCTTCTCGGTGAACACGACGCCCTCTATATGGCACTTCTTAAAGAACGCCTGATACAGGAACAAAAAGATCCGGAAGAAGATCTCTATGATGAGTTCGTTGCACACCTGAACAGGGGAGTTATCAGAGTTTACGGAAACATAAGCGATCTCAGCGACTTCCAAGCCTTGGTTCCCAATAGCTTGAAAGAAGATACTGACGTGAAACCAGATAGTGGTCTACCATGACGCCGAGCCTTGAGGACGCCGTCTATCTCGATCATCACGCCACCACACCGGTAGATGAACGGGTAGCCGAAGACATGACCCCGTATCTCACGGAAAACTTCGGAAACCCGGCCAGCGACGACCACCTTTACGGAGCCAAAGCAAAGGAAGGCGTCGAACAAGCACGGGAACAGATCTCCGAGGTCCTCAACTGCCGTAAAGAAGAAATCATCTTTACCAGTGGCGCAACTGAGTCCGACAACTTAGCCATCAAGGGCGTCGCTGATTGCGCCGAGAGAAAAAACAAGGGTAGCCACATCATCACCGGAGAAACCGAGCACGAAGCCGTGCTCGAAGCCTGTGAAGCACTAGAGGAACGTGGGTTCGACGTAACCTACCTGCCGGTCAACGAAAACGGGCTGATCGACCCAAATGATGTTGAAGAGACCATTCAAGACGATACACTCCTGATCTCGATAATGGCCGTCAACAACGAGATCGGAACTATCGCACCTCTCAAAGAAATCGGGGAAATCGCCAAAGACAACGAGGTCTTCTTGCACACCGATGCAGTCCAGGCTGTCAGCTATATTCCCATCGACGTCGAAGAAATGGGGATCGACCTGATGTCGATCTCTGCCCACAAGATCTACGGACCGAAAGGCATCGGAGCACTCTACGTCCGCCGCCGAAACCCCAAAGTCAAACTTGAGCCGCTTATCCACGGAGGTGGCCACGAACGAGGCTGGCGCTCCGGCACCCTCAATGTACCTTCCATCGTCGGACTCGGGAAAGCAGTACAATTAGCCGATCAAGAGATGGAGGAACGCCGTCAGTACGCCGGCGAACTTACGTCCTATATGTGGGACCGCTTCGACAGCGAACTCGACGATGTCGTGCTCAACGGCCACCCGAAGAAGCGGATCCCCAACAATTTGAACGTCAGCTTCCTCGGTGTCGAAAACAAAGCCCTGGTTCAGAACTTGCAACCAGACATAGCTGTGTCAGCCGGATCCGCCTGCACAACCGGCAAGGTCGAAGCCTCCCACGTACTCCAAGCCCTCGGCGGCGACGAAGAACGCTGGCACTCCGCAGTCCGGTTCGGAATTGGGAAAGACAACACTCGGGAAGAAATCGAGTACGCCACGGATCAAGTTATACAGAGCGTCTCCCGCCTGCGGAAGTTACAAATAAGCTGACAAACATTCCTACAAGCAACCCAAGCAATGGCTGACAGAACAACTTCTGAGAAGACTGAAGACGAAGGGAATAATGGCCTCAGAACCCTCCCTCTCCAAAACAGCTATCGGTCAGGTAACGATGACATCTTGAACGATTTCTACATTCCCTGCCTCAAAAACGCGAACCATTACGACCGGGCGGCTGGCTATTTCGACAGCAAATCACTGGTTCTCGCCGCCCAGGGAATATCTAAACTGGTTTTGAACGACGGCAAAATGCGGCTAATCGTCAGTCCCCGTCTCAAACCTGAAGACATTGAAGTGCTGGAGCAGGCATCCGAACCAGAAACCGACCTCGATAAAGAAGAAGTCATAGAAAACGCGCTCCACAGAGGACTTTCAGCCGAACAATTTGAGGACTACCTAAAACGGGACCGTTTCAAATGCCTCGCATGGATGCTTGAGGAAGAGATGCTGGATATCCGTATCGCCTACATGACCGATATGGATGACCTCAACCCGTTCAGCCACTACCACGAGAAGCTTGGCGTCTTTTCAGACGAATACGGAAACAAGGTGGCCTTCTTCGGCTCCATCAACGAGACCGAGTTAGCCTGGACAGACAATTTCGAATCGTTCGACGTCTACACCAACTGGTGGCCAGGCCTCGATATGCGGACCTCGGAGAAACAGGATTCATTCAACAAACTCTGGAACAACGAGGAATCCCGAGTAACGGTCAAAGAACTACCTGACGCAGTAGAATCCGGGTTGCAAGAACACAGCCCAGAAACCGTCGATGGCCGTCCAGACCTTGAGCTGTTCAACAAGGACGACACTGAGGAAAGTGAGGAAGAGGAAATTCCGCTATGGGAACACCAGGAACAATCCATAGACGAGTGGATCGCAAACGACTATCGTGGTATCTTTGCATTAGCCACCGGCACCGGGAAGACCCGCGCTGCAATAGCAGCTGCCAACCTTGATGCCCACAATAGAGTAACTCTCGTCGTTGTCCCTACTACCACTCTACTCAATCAATGGAAAGAGGACATCGAAGAGTTGATTGAAGACGCCGAAATCGTCGTCTGCAGCGGGGAAACCGATTGGCGACAGGAGATGCTAGGTTTGGTCAACCCGTACCGAACCGAAAGCACAGATGTGATCCATGACCGGCCTAAGCAGTTCCTTCTGACGACAATCCATACAGCGGTCGGAGACGCTTTCCGAAGCTTCCTCCGCGGAGTCCCTCCCAACCGGGTGCAAATAGTCGCTGACGAAGTCCACCGATACGGAGCTAACACCTTCAGCCAACTCTTCGAAATAGACGCAGGACGACGTATCGGGCTCTCTGCAACGCCTAAACGCAGATTTGACGACACTGGAAACCGGAAGATTATGAACTACTTTGATGACATAATTTTCCGGTTCGAAACCGCCGAAGCCATCGAGAACGACTACCTGTCCAACTACGACTACTCCCCCATCCTCTGCGAGCTCAACGAAGAAGAATACGAGAAGTACAAAAGCTACAGCCAGCGAATCGGCCAGGTTACCAGTGAACTCAACAGCGATAATCCAAGCAAGCCGGTTCAAAATCTTAAAGAAAAACAAGAAAGACTCGCCCGAGACAGAGCCAAGATTCTAAAGAAGGCAGAGAACAAACCCCACCGATTCGGGCGCTTCCTGGAGACTCATCACTCTACACCTGCCATCATCTTTTGTGAGGACAACGACCAGGTTGACCAAATCAAAAACCAGCTAAATCGGAAGAAGGGAGAAGAGTCCTACGCAGTGTTCGTCTCCGATATGGACGAAGACAAGAAGGCCAGTTCCTTCTACCAGTTCAACAACGGGATGGTAGACTACCTGCTGGCTATCAACTGTTTAGATGAAGGGGTTGACGTACCAGATTGTCCGACAGCTATCATCATCGCAAGTTCAAGCAACGAGAGACAATTCATTCAGCGAAGGGGACGTGTCCTTCGAAAAAGTGAAGATAAATCGAAGGCATCGGTCTATGACATGATCACGTTGCCTGGCCTAATCGCAGAGCAGGGTGACAATACAGCTAGGGAATTTGTGAAAAAGGAACTCCACCGAAGTCGAGTTCTTATGAACTCTGCCGACAATCAAGAAGAAATCCGGCAGCAACTACGAGAACAGCTTGAACCGTACGGACTGGGGCATCTAGCACTAATATGAGTACTGAACAAGAAGATATCGACCCGGAGATTGAGAAACTAATCGCTGAACAGGCTGACGAGCGGAATATCCCAGAGGACTTACTGAAAGAGATCTACGTCCTCGAAAAAGAAATGGTGACGATGGACCGGAGGGCAGGGCTTCCATCGGAATTAAGACAGATACTGGAGAACTACGTCGATAACGGATGGACTATGCAGGAATAACACCATGAAGGTTGAAAAAGCGATCATCAAGAATTTTATGCCCTTCTACAAGGAGGTCCCAGTTGACCTCCAAACCAACAGTGACTCTCCTCTAATCCTCATGGGCGCGAAAAACGACCGAGGTAAAACTGCGTTTTTTACTGCAATGCGCTTCTGCCTCTACGGATTCGAAGGCGGTAACACATTAAAATCGGAAAAACGCCGGCAAGCAATCAATCGGAAAGCCGCCGTGGAAGGTCTGGATGAAGCGAGCGTAACTCTCGAATTCAGCCACAATCAGAACATCTACGAGATCGAGAGGGTTATTGAGTTCGACCAAGTTGACGACCCAGATGACCGAAACTGGAAATCATGCCACGTCACCGTCAAAAAGCCCAGTGTCAGCGAAGGCAAGGAAATCGTAATCAACCAGGCACCGAACGAAGATCCGGCCAAAAAATACAACCGGTTCATTAACGGTATCCTCCCAGAAAGCGCCTCAGATTTCTTTTTCTTTGATGGCGAGGAACTTGATCGATATGCTGGATCCTACAACGACTCCGAAGCAGATGTCCGAACAGCAATTGAAACGGTTCTCGGCATCCGGGAGATCCAAAACGCTATCCAAGACCTTCGGGACGAGGGGAAAGACTACTACCAAGATGAATGGAAGGATAAAGCAGAGGACGTAGAAGAACTTCAAGACCTTTCAGAGGATATCAGTAGCGTCCAAAGCGATATCGAGGCCAAAAAGACGGAAAAGGACTCAGCCCAAACCGAGCTTCGTCAGAAGGAGAAGCGCCGCCACCAAATCGGAGACGAACTGGCTGAAGCCTCCGGTGTAGCTACCAAGCAGGACCGAGTCAACGAAATTGCAGAGGAAATCGGGGACAGTGCCCAGGACGATAGTTTGAAAGGAAAATTGGATGAGAAGCGTGGAGCACGCCGTGAACTCCACTCTCGTCTCGGCCCGTTGATGATAGGTATCGGCGCAAAACACGGCGTCGAAAATTATGATGTTTCCATCGTCTCTGGAATGGAGGACACTATTGAGTACCTCCTTGACCGAGATGACTGCCTTTGCGGAGCCGATATCGATGAAGACGCAGAGGAAACCTTAGAAAATACGCTCGAAAAGCTGCGAAAAGATGAGATGAGCACTATCTCGGAACTCCAAGGATTTGCCTCTGACCACCTGGAATGCCTCACGTCCGGGGATTACCCTGAAAATCTGAACGTCAGCCAGGCTAAGAGCGAGTACGTCTCTATCCAAGAGGATATTGAGGGTCTGGCAGAGGATATCAACGACCTCGAAGACGAAAAAGAGACCCTGGAAGAAGAAATCGAGGAAGCGACTGTTACAGCCGAAGAAGCTGAGTCGCTACAAGAGACGAAAGAGACTCTCGACGAAGAAATTGGCGGCTTAAAGAATACAATCGAAACCTTGGATGAAGACTTAGAAGAACTTGAGGAAAAGAAGCGGAAGTTAGAACAGACAGTTAACTCAATGGAAGCGGCGGACGAAGAGGAACAGCGCTACCGCACACTGATGAAACTCTCCGACGAGTGCGCTGATGCTTGGGAAAAAATCCGCGACAGATACGTCGAAACCCAGCGCGAAAGTGTCGAGAAACACGCCTCTAATATCTTCCAAGAACTCACCAACAAGAACGACGTCTACGAAGGTCTCACAATCAGTAAGGACTACAAACTTGACGTCAAGACCATCTCTGGAAATCGGGATATCGAAGAGCAGAATCCCAGTAAAGGCGCTCGTCAGATCATCGCCTACTCCTTCATTGCAGGATTGAACAAGTTCACTGCGCGGGAAGCACCTGTCATTATCGACACGCCAATCGGCAGGCTCGACCCGGAACACAAACAGAACCTTATCGAGTACTTTCCCAACTTCCGTGACCAAGTGGTCATTCTCTATCAACCAGGCGAACTTGACGAAGAGGACATCAAGCAAATGGGTGACAACATCTCCAGCCACCTAGAAATCCACCAGCGGGAAAATGACCCCGAATCCTCTGAAGTCAGCAGTATCGAATCAGAAACCGACCTCAAACGGGTGCTTGCCAAATGAGTACGACCACCTCCAGACGTCTCAAAACAGCCAGGTTCGATATCTATCGGAGTATGGTACTCCGGACCGCCCGCAAAGACGACAACGTTGAAATAACTGACGAGAGCAATTACCAGTTTGACACTAACTACGAACTGTTCACAGCAGGCCTGGTCATCGGGTTTCTACGAGACGATCCCCGTACAGAATCCAAAGGCAGCTACTCCCAAGATTTTATTCAGGTGAACCGGGTCGGTGGTTCTTCCGAAAACGAATACCGGGAAGGGATCGAGTTTATTTATAAACTTATCGAACTGGAACACAGCGACGACAACCCTGATGACAGCGAGCTTTGGGAATTAGCTCTGCAATACGCCGATGCCGGGGTAGAAGCACTCAATCAGGACATCAGTTTGAAAGGCGAGTTCGACCTCCTCGCTTTCATCGACGAAGCTGATCAGAAGTGGGAAGACCGTTTAGAGGACGTCCTCATTAGCGAATAAGAGCGCTATCCCAGGATATCGTCCAGACGATCGTTGACCATGTTATCGAACTCCTCAGACGATTCACTCTCCTCTTCCTGTTCGTTGTTCCACTCCTGAAACCGTTCCTTAGCTTCAGTCCAGCTACCGAAGTACCGGGCCGCCATCGTAGAGCTGTAGCGCCCGTGCTCATTCATCTGAGGGGCGGTCATATCCTCTCCGACCTCGTCAACCACTGCTTGCATATCCAACAGTAACTGTTCCTCTTTGTCAATACCTGCAGCATCAAGCGCATCATCCCAAGACCCGAATTTCTCCTGATAATCATGCGTAGTAAATGCCCCTGAATCGTTCATGTCCGCTGGATACGGAACCCCCTCGACCACCTCGTCAACCCACTGTAGTTCCTCAATCAGTTCTGCTTCCGAAGGCCCGCTAGGTGGAAATTCCGATTCCTCCTCTTCTTCCGCTTCTGATTCTCTTTCTCGCTCTTTTTTCTCTCTCGCTGCTGTGTAGTCATCCTTCGTCACCGAGTCCCGAACGATACCTGCCTTCTCGCAAGCCTCGAACAAACCTCCGAACTCATCACGGAACCTGTTGGGAGAATATTTAGAATGCGTCTGGATTTCTCTCTCGTCCGGCAGATGGCCAATACTCTGCGCTACCGAAACCAGGTCCATCAAGAGGTCTCGGTTGCGGATGTTCTCTGATACATCCTCGATGCTGTCTGACTCTTTCGTCACGTACTGATTGAGACCACTATTTTCACGGACAAAATCTTTCGCTTTTTCTGTCACGCAGATGTAGCTTTCATCATCTCTGTAGTAGAACGATTTCAACTCTGACTCTATATAGTGGTGGACCGCACTGCCTGAAGCCAGATCCCACTTATTCTTCAACTCTGAGTTGCTGGTCGGCTCCAAACGGACCATGTCTAATAGACGGTCCTGCTCCTGCTCAGAGAGATCTCGGAGCTTTTCCTCCGTGGACGGTTTGAGATCGTGTCCGAACTGAAAACTACCTGTATCCTCCTCAGAACTCGATGAATCTTCATTATTTGATGTCGGCATCTTAGCCAGTTACCTTCTATTTTATACTGGGGGAATATCGTCTTTTGTGGTAAGCAATGAGCAATGTGTCTAACCGACTGCATTGGTGAATCTTGATCGCTACTGCTTATGAATAGGATTTCGTCTCGTAATAGTTCGATGGTTTAGTATCGGGTGGCCGACCAGGTAAAGTCATTCATAAGTCCTGTTGCTGGGCTCACTTGCCAAGCAAAACGCCATGAGACTGGAGTGATTCATAAAACATATATACCTCTCCCTTCTCAGAGTGATTAACCGATTTTTGGAGTATGATTGAGGATACTCAAATCCGCAGTCACAGATTAGGATATGACTGTAGCAATGGCAGTGTCTAGTTAGGCGAGTTTGAGAAGCGAGCAGGTCGTAGAGTTAGTTTGGCGTGAAACTCGCAGACCTGCTCAGCGAGTCCTACGCAGCAGAATTTGATGAATGTTGGGAGCGCGAACAGATGGCGACGCCCGCCAGGATGTTCGCGGTTCGCCTCCACTTGACCGGATGTTCGCTCTGAGAGACACAAACGATCTGGCAGTGGGTGCATCCGCTGGCTAACAGCGTACCAGACCCGCCGACGTCCACAAGACGAAGGTCTCATGCGGCCTCTTGGAGAGTGAAACTCTCCAATGGTCGGCGAATCTTTGATTCGCCTCGACAGCAGAACGCTCCGCTTTCTGAGGACGGCAAAGCCGTCCCGAGTCGCGGTCGATGAGACTGCTGTCAAGATCAACGTCAAATGGTCTATACGATCCAATAAACCTCGACACAAATTGATTCTTGACCTCAAGTTGTTCGGACGCCACGGAACCGATCCGGCAGCTGTGTTCATGCATGGACTCCGTGAAAAACACGATCTCTACGAGGCGGTGTTTCTCGTCGATCAGTTTGGTTATCGGACTGCCCTCGCTCGACTCGGATTGAACGATTGGGTTGACTATACCGACCGAAACCTGATCAAAAAGTGGTTTAATTCCTTCAAATGCGGGTCGATCGTTTCCATAAGTCATGGGTTGGCAGTCACGCGAGCTCACGTATATGAAGTGAACATTTCGTGCATTACTACAACCATCAATGACCCCATCAATCCCTCGATGGACGAACGTCAGCTGACGAGGTGCTAAACTGGGCAGTGCCGTATGTTCAATATCGTAATTGGTCGATCAACTCATTTGCTCTATCAACAGAACCTTCGAAAAATCCAGCCTGAATTGGTGCCCACTCACCACTTTCAGGATTTACTGTCTCTTCAATATCTAAAGTATAGTACCGTTGTCTCGGAAGCCTAATACGATCATTATTCAGCCTATCTGCCAAATCCATCAAGGTGAGATCAGCCAACACGTTAAACTTGTCAAATGCTCTATCGTAGTCCTCTTGTTCGGGAAGGAAAATCCGCAAGGGGTCACGAAGACTGTCTTTGAGATGGTCTTTCAATACCTCCGTTCCATCCCTCATCCCCTCACCTACCTCATACGGGTGCCCTACAATACCGAGAGGTTCAGATGTGTAACTACTGTATGGCCGGGTCTCCGTCTCAGTCAGAATATCATAAATTGTCCCCCAATTCTCGGAATCTACCGCTGCAACACCCATAGAATAAATAAGCAAAGTCGTAGGATACATTGGCAAATCCCTCCACTGAGAATACTTCGGGCGTGGATCCGGCTCTGTCTTAGCCAGACGTGTCAAAGACTTACAAATACGATCTCTTGGGGAGTTAGGAACCTCAGGACCCCAATAGGCACAACTACTGGAAACCGAAATTAGAGTCTCTGTCTCTTTCTTATACTTATTCAACACTTCACTCGTATCAGCATCTTCCCGATCAACACTGAGGCCGAAGCGCTCTCCATCAGCCAACCGCTCTCGCAATGACTCTGTCTCTTCATGAATCAATTCTTCCAAATCGATCACATGGGCCTCTCGTGTCAGATACCGCTTCGTCCGTTCTCGTGCTACTTCTTTTGAAAGTGGTGCGCCTGGACCAGCATCTTCTAAGGCCTGTACTTTTTCTTTGAGAGTGTAGAAAAAACTGTCAGCCCCATCAATTGAAATGGCATTTCCATCGCGGTGTTCAACCAGCTTCTCGGCAGTCTCATCCAACGAGCTATGGGCTGTCCAGTACATCGAGTACCGACGGTTTTTCGCTGATAAAATCAGATCGCGCAACGCTGAGTCATTTGTTCCAGACCACCCGCACACGATCAACCCATATTCATCCAATACCTGCTCAATCAACCTTTCTATTTCTGGATCATAGTTCTCCAACTCATCAGCGGTGTTCTTCAGAGTGCTAGCTTTGTAGTCGCCGTTAACCTTCAGAATCACCGCTTCCTCATGAGCCAGTGGTGCCACACCTTCTGCATCGCTTGGCTTTGCTATCACAGTCGGTGTGACACCTCTCTCTTTGAGGGCCTGTTCCAGCAATCGGTCGAAATTCGTTGTCACAATGACCTTGATGTATCCGTGTTTGACCAACCAAGCAATGTTTTTGTGAGCCTGAGAGGGTGTTTTAATTCCCTTCTGCCGCTCCTCATCTGTCGGCTCAAAGTACGATTTCAATAGGGCCTGCCGATCTTCCTTGGAAGGAGCCAGTTGTTCCAAGAGGGCATCGTATTGAGGCTTCTCTCCATACTCTTCTCGGTACCACTCAGTAGGCTCGGGTTCTGGATCCTCCCCTTCAGCTTCAGCTACCTTCCGTATCAAGTCCTCTATCACGTCCCATCCTGTCGGGATTTCGGCTCCACGAGATATACCTGAACCAACCAGTAGAGCGTAGACTCCAGGATTATTCCGGACAGAGAATGTGAGGGCCATTTCATTGTCTACCATTCAGTGACCACCTTCCAACATTGATGTCTTTAACGTGGGGACTCTTATCGCTTAAATATAGGGTGGAGTACCAAACAACAGTAGGATGATTAGGAAGGACTTCTTCGTCCGAAATGAAGGATAGGTGAATTAATGACAACTTCATCACTAACTGGCCTCCAGATTGCGGGTATAATATTCACAATAATTACGGCATCAATTGGGCTTCATAAATTCGTCATTCAGCGGCCCAGAATCCAGTTGAAGGTTGAGAAAGAACGGGATTTTCTTTTTGATGATGGGGTGAAAAGCCATGTGAATTTTGTCATAGTAAACGACGGGTTCCGGTATGCTGAAAACACTTACCTTGAAATGCGATTACCTGATTGGAACTTTGGAAAACAACGGAGAAGGATAGACTGGAACGTTTCAATCTCTGTCAAAAATCCTGATGAAAAGGCTGATGATACTGGCGGGGAGCCATCTGACAATACAGACGAAAACGAGAACGAGGATATACAAACAGATTCTGAAGATGTTGTTCGCAAAGCGGACTCTGTTCTTGACATTCGCCATGATATTGATACCTATTTTTTATCTTCCGGTGAGATCAATCATATTTTTATTGATGACGTTGTGTATAACGGGGCAGAATTTCCCATATTTTATGGAGAGATTAATCTTGAACAGTTCGAAACGTATCAGTTAGAGTATTCTGCTGGATGTCAGTCCTACAGTCCTCGGAAAGGCGTAATTGAGTTTGATGTTGGTTACGATGAGATAGAAATCAATCATATCCCCCCACGGTTCTGGAATGCTTGGTATCGCTACCTGACTAAAATCTATGGTGATCTACGCTCCTTCATGGTGAGTCAGATTGATGCTAGAATTGGCATTAATATTTCGACAGATGGTGTTCGAGTAATCCATTCTAAGCTGGAGAGGGAAAATAATACAGACTCCGAAATTATGATTAATCCGGTTGCTAGTGTTCTCTTGAGTAGCAATCTGAAGGAACAGCGGTCAGTCAGTGTCAAAGGCACCCTCTATCTATGCCATGAGGACGAAAAAGTTATCCTTGGAACAGTGACTTTCCGTGCCTATTGTTTGGAGGCAGGTGAGTTCTGGGAAACACGTCCGCCACAACAACAGTGGGGAACACACCGCTTTAGATACAACAAAGAATATGGCGGAAGTCCTTTGCAAGGCGCACTTCCGATGGAAATGATTGTGCCTGAGGGGGCTGAGGAACCGAATATTTCTGTAGAATGGACAGTAGATTCTTGGATTCCTCGAAAAGGGAATCTCAGGGGTCTCAATCTCATGAAATGTGAGTTTGACGAAGATAATACTGCGGCAAAAGGAATGATTCAAAACACAAGTAGTGTAGATGTGACGGTCTTCGTTATTTCTAAGCTATATACTGAAGACGACATTTTACTCACAACCCCGTCATCAGAGATAACTGTGGAAGCAGATAGTGATAAGGAGTTCAGCATACGTTCTGACCTAGACTCGGAACAGAATGGGCGGATCACATCCTGTGAATGTGTTTTGAGTAATGCATTATAATCGTCTGTGGCGAATGATTGAATCAGTACTTCACAAAGCAACTTAACGATGTCGAGCTGTTCGTGAGAGCTTCCGCTAAATAGTACAGCATGTCATAAAATCGTTCACAACGATCAGTAGAGATGTGAACTGAACACGGAGGTACAGAAAGCACTTATGCTATAATTTCCACCATATTTTATGGTTCCAAAAATAACAATCAATTGGATCCTCTTTTTGTGCTTTTTGCCCTGTTCTGGACACCTACAATATACCCCTATTGGAGTTCTTTGATTTGGCTGATTCTTGGCGATTTGCTGGGATGTCGCAGCTTTATATGTATATTTCCAGCACAGGTGTTGTTGCTTCTCATTCCCGCCATCTTTGCGAAGATAGGAGTTGTTCTCATCAACCAATTGTGGAACAAAGTAGCCACTTGGACTCTACTCAGTGGTGAAAACTAAGTCCCTTGTACCTACCAGAACAAACGCTTCGACGACCATAGGGTGGTGGGTCACGGCGAGGCCGCTGACGCGCCGTTCATCGAAACACCACAAGACGCTCGACACCACTACTTGAAACGCTTCGGTATCGAGGCTAGCTACCGGCTGTCCGAGCAAAGCATTGCAACGACATTGACGCAAAATCCGGTAGTACGGCTGTTGTACGTCGTGGTGAATCTCCTGTTGCAGAACGTCTGTCGGTATCTGCACTAGGAATATGCGGCAACGCCCCGCCGTGGCGCGTGTTGCCTCTGACCCTGGTCGTTCAAGGAGTTCATCAACATGATTCGACGGGCAGCGTAGACGGCCCTCGTGGTGCGTCGGGCGGTCCCCGCAAACCGTCCTCCGGACGACCGATTCCACCGGTAAGCGCCGACCGGGGACGCTCTGTTCATGAGTGGCAACGCTGTTGCGTCGGCGGCTGAGCGCCGCCGATCGTCGAGAATTCCCGAACCGATCACCGTTACCTACGACAGAAATTAGGCTTCAGACTGACTCAGCTGATGACGTCTTGTGAGGTACTGAGTCTACTAGTAGTTCTTCAGTTTGGTCGGGCTTGACGATGGTCGTCACGCGCCCGCGGTACTCGCTGCGGTCGGTGCCGTCGGCGATGACCGTACAGTCGCCGGCGATGACGCGGATCGAGTCGCTGATCATGGCTGTGCTGGCCGCGGGTTCGTATTTAAACTCGAGGCGGTCATAGCGTGACCAGCTGTCTCGAGTGAGCCCGTACGCAGCCTGTTGCCCGTCAGCACGCATTTCGACGGATGCGAAACGCCCCAGTCGTTTTATGACCGATGGTGGTAGCTCGGTACATGTCAGAGGGGTTCGAAGCGGCGTGGCTCCACCTCGCCGACGGGGAGGAGGTCGTCTGGGAGAGCCGTCCGCATCCGATTTCGATGGGGTGGCGACTCCCGATCGGGGGCGGGCTGATTCTGTTCGGCCTGGTCTTTCTGGTCTGGACGGCGACTAACGGCAACGAACTCGTGACCGCGACGGGCCTCGTATTCTCGGGTGTTGGCCTCGGCGTCGTCCTCGTGGCGTACGTCTTCTGGACGAACACGCGCTACGTCATCACCTCGGGTGAACTGTACCGAAAACACGGGGTGATCTCTCGAGACGTCACGCAGTTTCGACTCGACCGGATTCAAAACACGAGTTTGCGCCAGAGCTACTTCGGCCGGCTGCTCGGCTACGGCGAACTGACCGTCTACACGGCGGGTTCGGCCGACCCCGAACTCACCTTTCGGTACACGCCGCGACCCGAACGTGCGGCTGGTATGCTCAACGAACAGCTCGAGGCTGGCTCGAGAACCGAATCGGGTCGTGAATAATAGCGATTCCTGGAAGTCCTGCAACACTCGAGCGGTAACTTACTCGAGTGTTTCGATAGTTCCAGGAATCACTATCACCATCGTCGGCCGCGACAGAAACGCCTTTCACCGGGCACACCCCGTGTCCGAGTGATGGAGGTCGCCGAGGTTCTACCCGACTTTGCTGACGCCTTCGCCTTCGAGTCGTTCAACCGGATGCAACGCGAGGCGTTGCCCGCGTTGCTCGAGCGATCGGACAACGTCGTCGCGAGCGCGCCAACTGCCTCGGGCAAAACCGCGCTCGCCGAACTGGCAATCTGTAACGCGTTGGCCGACGACGGGACGGCGCTGTTTCTCGCGCCGCTTCGCGCCCTGACCAACGAAAAGGAGGCCGACTGGGAGCGCTTCGAGTCGCTCGGCTATTCGGTGTACGTCGTCACGGGCGAACGCGACCTGAACCCGCGTCGCGCCGAGCGCGCGGACATTCTCGTGATGACGCCCGAAAAGCTCGACTCGGCCACGCGTAAACACGACTCGCCCCGGTATTCGTTCGTCACGGACATCGACGTCTGTGTCATCGACGAGGTACATCTGCTGGATGCGGACCGACGCGGTTCGGTGCTCGAGGTCACGATCTCTCGGCTCCGACGGCTCTGTGACCCGCGCGTGGTCGCCCTGTCGGCGACGATGCCAAACATCGACGACGTGGCCGCGTGGCTCGACGCCCCGCCGGAGTGCACCTTCGAGTTCGGCGACGAGTATCGGCCCGTCGACCTCAATGCAGGCGTCAAAACCTACACACACGGAGAGAACACGTTCGCGGACAAGTACCGACGCCTGTATCGTGCCCTGGACCTCGCCGAACCGCACCTCCGCGAAGACGGGCAAGCGCTCGTGTTCGTCGCCTCGAGACAGGACACCGTCCAGGCCGCGAAGAAGGCCAGAGACGAAATCGGCGAGCGTGATATCCCGATGGGGGCCCGGGGCGACTACGATTTTCATACCGAAACGAAACGTCTCGAGAACGACACCCTTCGTAACTCCGCACTCGACGGGGTTGGCTTTCACCACGCGGGCCTCTCGAAAAACGACAAAGACCTCGTCGAGGAGTGGTTCAAGGAGGGCAAAATCGAACTATTGTTCTCGACGTCGACACTCGCGTGGGGAGTCAACCTCCCCGCTCGCTGTGTCGTGATTCGGGATACGAAGTACCACGACCCGCTCGAGGGCGAAGTCGACATGAGTCCCCTCGACGTGTTACAGATGCTCGGGCGCGCTGGCCGTCCGGGATACGACGACGTTGGCTACGGCTGGGTTGTCTGTGATACGGCCGACGCAGACACCTATCGCCGACTGCTCAGAGACGGCAAGGAGATCGAATCCCGGCTGGCCGACAGTCTGGCGACCCATCTCAACGCCGAAATCGCGATGGGAACCATCACCGACCTCGAGGACGTGATGGACTGGCTCGAGACCACGTTCTATTACGTCCGCGGTCAGTCCCGGCCCGACGACTACGACTTCCAGAACCTCCGCCGGCGGGTTCGGGACTGTCTCGAGGGCCTCGTCGAACAGGGTTTCGTCGAAACCGGGTCCGATCTGTCGGTCGAAGCGACGCCCCGCGGGGTGTTGGCCTCGACGTACTACCTCCGTCTGGAGACGGCCGTTGGCTTCGCGAACCTGTGTGATCGCTCGAGCGGTGCCGACTCAGAGACCGGCGGTGCTGCCGACGGCAACGCGACCCTCGAGGCCGACGACATCCTCGAGACCGTCGCGAGCGCGACGGAGTTCGACTCGGTGTCGGCACGCCAGTCGGAGCGAGACGCGATCAACGCAGTGCTGGTCGGCCGAAACACCCCGGACCTCGATGCCGGCCAGCGGAAGGTGCTCGCCATCCTTTGCAGTGCGGCCAACGGCAACACGCCGCCGGACCTGCGCAGCGACGCCTGGGTCATCCGGCGCAATGCCTTACGATTGCTCGCGGCCCTGCGGGCGTTTCTCGAGCGCTTCGGAACGGCCCACGACGCGAATCTCGCCCGACGACTCGAGGCCCGGATCGAAAACGGGGTCGCCGACGACGCGGTCGGACTGACGGCGATCGACGGCGTGGCTTCGGGTCGGGCGAGTAAACTCGCCAAAGAGGGGCTGGCGACCCCCGGCGACGTCGTCGAGGCGGGCGTCGGGGGGCTGGTCCGGGCGGGGCTGGGCGATAGCATCGCCGAGCGCGTCTACGAGGGTGCACAGACGCTTCCCGCGGTCGAACTCGAGTGGGGTTCGTTCCCCGACTCCGTCACCACGGGTGAAAGCACCGTCCACGAGGTTATCGTTCGTAACGTTGGCGAACCGAGTACGGCGGGCATCCGCGTGACCGTCAACGGGGTCGAGATGACGGCGACGACCTGTTATTTGCGTGATCGGACGACCGTTCCGATCGGCGTCTTCGGTGCGAACGCCGACGAACTCGAGTACACCGTGAGCGTCGCGTTTCCCGACGAACCGCTGGTTCCGTGCGAGGAGACGCGGGTCGTCGACGTGGTGTAACACCTTCTCCGAACCGATTTCTCACGACCGCTAACGTTACTTTTCGACCCGCTCGAGCACCGCTTCTCGAAGCCCCGCGGGCGTGGTGACCACGGCGTCTGCGCCGGAGTAGTCGATGCCGTCGTGGGCGTCGATGTCGTAAGCGACACAGGTCGTCCCAGCACGAATCGCGGCTTCGATACCGTGGGCGGAGTCCTCGACGACCACGCAGTCTCCGGGAGCCAGGTCCAGTTGCACGGCGGCGTATTCGAAAATATCCGGCTCGGGTTTTCCGGGCCCGTTGATTTCCTCGGCGCTGATGACCCTGTCGAAGGAATTCTCGAGGTCGAACCGTTCGAGGACGATATCGATCCAGTCGTGTGGGGAAGAAGAGACGACCGCCCGTGCCACGTTTTCCTCCTCGAGTTCGGCAAGTAGATCGTGGATTCCCTCGAGGAGACTCACTCGCTCATGATAGAGTTCCTGTGCCGTCGCCTCGAAGCGCCTGAGAAACCCCTCGCGGGAGACGGCGACGTCGTAGTTCGCCTCGAGATAGTCGTAGATCTCTCGGTAGTTCATGCCGGTGATTTCGCGCACGTCGACGTTCGCGTCGGGGACGACTTCGGGGAGGAGTCGCTCGCGCTCGAGTTCGACCCAGTAATCTTCGGAGTCGACCAGGACGCCGTCCATATCGAACAGCACTGCACTTGCGGTCATTGGCCGGGGATACAGTGGACGGGCCTAAAGGCGTTCGCCCCTCGTCAGTGTCACGACGGTCACCTGGTTGCCGGTCGTCTCGAGGCTGGTTACCGGTCACCTGTCGATGTATCCCGGTCGTCCGACGACGGCCTCCTCCCGTCAATGGGCGTTCGGTCGTACGCGCCCGCACGTTCGAGTTCGCCGCGTGTTCGCAGGACGGACGGGGTTCGACAGATACCGGGTGCGCCCGTCACCTGAGGAATCGTACAGTTGTTGCAGTTCTCGCAGATGACCCGAAGGGTTGGGTCTTTCGTCGCTTTGGGCTCCTCCTCGAGCAACCGCGCGCCAAGTCGCGGTTCGGCGTAGAAGGGGCGTGCCATGCCGACCATGTCGCAGGCCGGGGATTGGGACCCCTCGGTCCCGCCCAGCAGGCGGTCCATCTGGCCGCGTTCGCGAATCCCGCCTTCGGCCAGCACCGGAATCGAGACCTGCTCGCGGACGCGCCGACAGAACGTTTCGTTCCACCCGGGGTCGAAATCGTAGACGAAGGACTCGAGACGGTTCCCGGCAGCGACGAGTCGGCGACGCCACGCACTCCCGAACGCCTCGTCGTATTTCTCTCGCAGGGCCTCGTTCTCCCACGCCCGCTTCGGGAACGATCCCCTGACGATGCTCATGTCCCAGGTGACGGAGGTCTCGACCGGGACGACGCCGTCGTAGCCGACCGCTTCGAGTCGACGGGCGATCTCGACGCCGTCTTCGAGCGAGAGCTTTCGACGAACGACTGGCCACGGCGGGGCGGGCCGTTCGGCGGGCACTTTGGTGATGAGCGGAACGTCGCCGACCCGGTCGCGAATCTCGTCGTGGACGACTTCGAGGAACCGCATGCGGGCCTCGAGCGAGCCGCCGAACTCGTCCTCGCGGCGGTTGTAAAAGGGTGAGAGGAACTGCTGGACGACGCCCATGTTCGCCCCGGAGAGGTGGATGCCGTCGTAGCCCGCGTCGGCGCAGTTGGCCGCCGCGGCTCCGAAATCGGCCGCGAGATCGTACACCTCGTTCGTCGAGAGGACGTGCGGGTTGTACTCCAGAAACCCGACGCTGTCGAGCGCGCGTAACTGCCAGGGGAGCGTGGAGACGGCCAGCTGCTCGAGGTCCGGATTATCTGCTCGGAAGCCGGCGTGCCAGGTTTCCATGCTTCGCAGGCCGCCGTGCTCGAGCTGGACGAAAATCCGGCTACCGTGGTCGTGGATGCGGTCCGTGAGACGGGTGAGTTGCAATACAAACTCGGGGTCGTGGACTCGCGTCATGCCCGGCGCGGCACACCCGCCCTCGCCGCGGACGATGGTCGCGCCCTGACAGAGCAGCCCGACCCCCGACTCGGCTGCCGGCTCGAGGTCCTCGATCAGCGTATCGACGGCGTCCGGCCCATTGCCCGCACACTCGAGGACGGGCGCGCGATAGAGGCGGTTCGGTATCGTCACGCCGCCGATCTCGACCGGCTCCTCGAGTCGTGGCATACGTTGGCTACCGCGGCCGGACACAAGAGTATATTGTGGCGCTGTTCGAACACACGCGTATGCAATCGGAAGCCGCAATCCGCGAACGACTCGAGCGCCTCGAAACGTGGTACGACGAGAACGACCCGCCGGCCTCGCCCGTGGCGGACGAACTCGAGGTCGAACTCCTGCGAGCGATCGCGGAACTCGAGTGGGTGCTCGACGAGCGGGAGGACCCCGAGGAGTTCCCCGGCGAGTGACGCGTCGGCCGATCAGTGACGCAGTCGGTAGTACTCGACGCTCGTCTGGACCACGAAAAAGCCGACGGCGGCCCCGACGGCTATCGGCAGGCTCACCTCCCCGCGACTGACGTATTGGAAGGCGAGCAAGACGACCAGCACGACGACGGCCTTCACGGCTGCGTCGACCAGAATCTCGTTTATCCCGGGATCGGCGTCCGTCGTGGCGTCACCGGCCGTATCGTCACGCATGCGCCACCGTCACCCAGCTTCCGTCGCTTCTCATTTTTCAACCTCGAGCAATGCCACTCGCTCACAGACCAGCGTCTCGAGGTCAGCGTCGGTCGCCGCCCGCTCGGCTTCGGTGATGTCGAAAAACGACTCGATGGTCGCGCTATCGCGCCATTCGAAGTGGTCGCCGGACGTGCCTGTCGCTGACCTCTCGAGTGACTTCCACCCATCGCCGTCCAGTCGCTCACGCAGAGCGGTCGCCGCGGCGGCCTCGTCGCCAGTCCCGTCGATCACGAACACGGCTCGCGTCTCGCCCGCCGAGACGCCCATCTCGAGGGCCCGGTCGATCTGTCGGCGTCCCGCGGCGTACAACAGGATTTCGACGCTTCGGTCACGGGCGACGTTCTCGCCGCGGGCGATGGCACGGTCGGCCAGTTCGACCGCCCGCTCGAGGTGCTGGCGGCCGGCCACGTAGCGCGCGTCGAACGCCTGTACCGTCACGTCGTGGGCGGTCGCCACCGAATCGACCGTCTCGAGAAAGTCATCGAGGTCTGCGATCTCGAGTTCGACTGTCCGGATCTCCATCAGAAATCACCCAGCGAGGCCTGTGATTCGTGGTCCTCTCGCTCGTCGTTAGAACTCCCACCTTCGCCACTTCTCGACCGACTGGTGGCAGTACCGCCGTCCCCGCCCTTCGTCGCGTCCGGCGAAACCCCGTCCATCGACGGATCGTCCCGGCCGGCGTTCTCAAGGATGGTCTCGGCCGTTTTCTCCCCTTTGAGCGCGCCCAGGACGACCGATTTGTCGGCCTCGCGGAGGTCGGCTGGCGTCTCCAGTCCCGCCGCATACAGCTGGCGGGCGCGTTTCCGACCGACGTTACGGATGCCGACGAGTTCGAGTAGTTCCTCCCTGACGCCGTGTTCGACGCGCGCTCTGGCCTCGCGGACGGCGACGGTCCACTCGCTGTCGATTTCGGCGGCGAGCGATTCGGCGGCCCCGAGGAGCCACTCGGCGGTGTCAACTTTGCCGCGCAAATCGCCCGGCCCGACCGAGTACCGTTCCGTGAGTCTGTATTCATCGTCCTCGTCGGCCCAGTCCTCGAGCAGTTTCCCGGTTTTCAGGGCCGAAAGCCAGTCTTCGAAACGGGCGTCTTCGTACTCGCTCGGAGGGTCGCCGAGCAGTTCGGCCTCGCGCTCGTAGAACAGTTCGCCGTAGGTCTCGTCGTCGCCCGACCGGAGGTACAGTTCGTACATGTCCGGCGTGCGGGCGATCAACTGATACAGTCCGAGCGCGCTCGGCCGCTGGTCGGCCTCCTCGAGACCGTGGACGATTTCGGCGGCGCTCATGGGGTCGAGATAGAGTCGCGAGACGGTGTGTCCGAGGCCGGTCGCCCGCAGTTCGACGTCGTCGGCCGCCCCCTCGGTTTCGGCCATCGTCGCCGCGGAGACGAAGCCGCCGGCGTCGTCGTCCGATTCGGTTTCGGCCGTCGCGCCTGCGACCTCGTCCCCCTCGCGCTCGATGAAGTCGTTTCGCTCGAGATAGGTGAGCACGTCGTCAGTCACTCGCTCGAGCCGGCCCGCCTCGGTCGACTGGCTGGCATAGAGGGTGTTGGCCATGAACTCGAGCAGGCCGCCGCGGGTGTTCGCAAAGCCGGACGCAATCGTCGCCAGCACGTGCGTCCGGAGGGCGGGTTCGGCCGCGAGTTTCGATCGGACCTCCTCGGGGTCGGCCCAGACGTAGCGCTCGAACAGTTCGTCCATCTCGTCGTGGCTTTTGGCCAGCAAGACGGCTTCGCCGTAGGGGTCGAGACCGGGTCGGCCCGCTCGCCCCATCATCTGGTGAACCTCGAGGACCGAGAGCGGGGCCATTCCGCCGGCGCTCGCGTCGAAGCGCCGCCAGTCGCGAACCACGACGCGGCGAGCGGGCGTGTTGACGCCGGCGGCGAGGGTCGGCGTCGCCGAAATCACTTTGATGAGTCGGTCACGGAAGGCGTCTTCGACGAGTGTTCGGTGCTCGTTGGCGAGGCCAGCATGGTGGAAGGCAGATCCTTCCTCGAGGCAGGTCGCCAGTTCCTCGCTCGTTTCGGTGTCCGAGATGTCTCGGATGTCGGCGGCGATGTCGGCCAGATCGGCCCGTTCCTCGGGAGTGAGATGGTTCCCACTCGTGCTCGCCAGTCGCCGAGCGGCGGCCTCGGCGTTCCGTCTCGAGTTGACGAACACCAGCGAGGAGCCCCCCTCCTCGAGGATATCTCGGAGCAAGGCGGCCTCCTGTTTTTTGGAGCCCTCGACGGGTACCTCGCGGGTGCCGCCGTCGTCGAACTGGATCGCGTTGCCGTAGTGGACGCCCATCTTGAGGTCGATGGGGCGCCAGTCGCTGTCGACGAGTTCGGCGTCGAGCCAGTCGGCGATGGCGTCGGCGTTGCCGACGGTCGCCGAGAGGGCAATCACCTGCAACGCGGGGTTGAGCTGACGGAGCTTTGCGAGGGTGACCTCGAGGGTCGGCCCCCGATTTCGGTCGTCGATCAGGTGGACTTCGTCGCTCACGACGCAGGTGAGGTCGGTGAGCCAGTCCGCGCCGTTGCGCACGAGCGAGTCGACTTTCTCGCTGGTGGCGACGATCAGGTCCTTGGTCGCGAGCCAGTCGCTGGTCGATTCGTAGTTACCGGTGGTCACGCCCGTCGTCACGCCGAACCGTTCGAACGCGTCGAACTCGGCCTTTTTTTCGCTGGCGAGCGCTCGCAGGGGGACGATGTAGAGTGCCTTCCCGCCGCGTTCGATGGCCGATAGCATGGAGAGGGCGGCGATCATCGTCTTGCCACTGGCCGTAGGGACGGCGGCGACGAGGCTCTCGCCCGCACAGATGCCGGCCTCGACGGCCTCGGCCTGGGGTGGGTACAGCGACTCGATCCCCTCGCTTTGGAAGTGATCGACCGCGCCGTCGGGCAGTCCCGACAGGTCCTCGACGTTCATTGCCCGTCGTTTGGGCGTGTTCGGGTTTAAACTGTCGTCTCGAGCGGCGATAGACCCTTGAACGGGCCGGCCAAAGTGGGAATATGCATAGTCCGTCCGATGTTCTCGTCCCGCTTGTTGGACACCCCGGAGAGGAGCAGGCACTCGAGTACGCCCTCGAGCAGTTTCCGGACGCCTCGATCACCGTCCTCGCCGTGGTCCTTCCGCTCGGCGAACGACTGAGCGAGGGCGGGATTCTGGACCGAGAAGAGGAGCGAGAAGTCGCCGAACGCGAGCGGGCAGCACGGTTGCTGGAGGCGGCAGGCGAGCGAGCCGAGTCAGTCGAACGGACCAGGTCGGGTAGCGACGGAGCCGGGTCGGATAGCGAACGGACCGACCTCCCCTCTCGAGTCGATATCGTCGTCGAAACGGGCCGCCCCGGCACGGTCGTCCCCGCGTTCGCCAGCGAGCACGACATCGATCACGTCGTCATGAGTGGTGACGACGGGAACTGGCTTACCCGCCGGCTGCTCGGGCGGGATATTACGACGACGGTCACCAATCGAGCGCCGGTTCCGGTCACCGTCGTCGAGTGATATTTCACGGCCTCGAGTGACATCTTGATGGTCCCGAGTGACACGCATTGATATACGGCGAGCACACAACTGATCGGTATGAGCGATTGGGCGGAAGCCCTCGAAATTTATCGACGCGCACTGCCTGTAGTCCTGGTCAGTCTCGTTGCCGGGCTATTTGCCGGGACGATCCTCGGCAGTGAAACGATGCGCAATGGCATCGAGCAGGTCCCGGGCATCCTGGTCTTGCTACCCGCCTTTCTGGCGACTCGAGGCGGCGTTTACGGATCGCTCGGTGCACGGCTCTCGAGCGGGCTCCACCAGGGGCTGATCGAGCCTGAGTTCACCCTCGACGAGCGACTCTCGAACGCGGTTATCGCCTCGTTCATCAACGGGATGGTGGTTTCCGTTTTCATCGCCGTCATCGCCTTTGCGGTCCTGGCGATCACCGGCAGTAGTGGAAACTTGCTTCAGCTGGTCGGCATTATGCTTATCTCGGGGTTTCTTTCGGCCCTCCTCATGCTCTCGGTGCTGGTGACCGTCGTCTTCGTGGGCTACCGTCGCGGGCTCGACCCGGACAACATCGTTGGCCCACTGGTGACGACGCTTGGTGACGTGTTCGGGGTCTTTTTCCTTCTGGTCGCGATCTATCTCGTGGGGTTGGTGCTATGAGGTGGGAGCGATGAGAGACAGCTACTCCGGCGACGACCTCTCGGGCATGAGCGACACTCTCGGCGAGTTTTACGACGAACTCGCTGGGAAAGACGAGGAAGATGACTCGATAGACGAGAGTCCGCTCGGTGACGACTGGACGATTGGCCACATGGTCGCCACGATGGTACCGTTGCTCGCCGGACTCTCGATTTTACAGATGGTTTCGGGCTCGGTCCTCGAGTCGTTCGAAGCGGTGCTGTTGACGAATCCGGCGCTGTTGATCCTGGTCCCGGTACAGATCGGGACCGCCGGCAATCTCGGCTCGATTATGTGCTCTCGACTGTCCACACAACTGCACCTGGGCACGTTCGAACTCGCCCTCGACAACCGGGACGTCCGCT
Source organism: Natronosalvus hydrolyticus (assembly GCA_025517525.1). Lineage (GTDB taxonomy): Archaea > Halobacteriota > Halobacteria > Halobacteriales > Natrialbaceae > Natronosalvus > Natronosalvus hydrolyticus. The sequence goes on along the minus strand of JAOPJZ010000008.1, from coordinate 68,703 downwards.
CGAACTCGGCTGCCGTCCTGGGCCTCGGACTCACGGTGTTCACACTCGTCGGCGTTGCCGCGTGGGCTATCGGCCGTGTTCTGGGAGGATCGCTCACGTTGCTCGAGGTGCTGACGATTTCGCTCGTGAGTGGCACGCTGTTGTCGCTGTTCGTCGTCGTTGTGAGCCTCCTGTCGGTCTCAGCGTCGTTTCGACTGGGGTACAACCCCGACGACACGACGATCCCGGTCGTGACCAACGTCTGTGACATTACGGGTGTTCTCATCCTCTTTGCCGTCATTTCGGTCGTGCTGTGAACCGGTTCCCTCGAGGCGATACATACGTCCCCGCCCCGTGTCCTCGAGAAGCCGTCTTACCCGCCAACGACGAACGCGAAGACGCGGTAGACGCCGAAGCCGACGGCGACCGACGAGAACAGGGTGAACAGCCAGAAGCCGACGGTGAAGAGGATCTTCCCCCTCGAGATGCCGCCGGAGCCAGCAGCGAGGCCGCTCCCGATGACTCCCGAAAGGATGATGTTGTTGAGCGAGATGGGAATGCCGAGCGCGATGGCCAACTGGGCAATGACGAAGCCGGGGACGAGCGCGGCAATAGAGCGGCGAACGCCCAGTTGGGCGTACTCTCGAGAGGTCGCTTGTAAGAGTCGTGGGGCGGCCATCCATGCGCCGGCGAGTATCCCGGCGGCTCCGAGGGCCAACAGCGTGATTGCCGGCAATCCGAGTTCGACCCGAAAGAGGTTGTCGAGCGGCCCGGTCGCGAGTCCGACCTGTGAGCCACCTGAGGAAAACGCGACGATGCCGCCGAGAACGAGCAGGAATGAGCGGATGCCACCCTCGATGGACGCCTGAATTTGCGTCCGAACCCAGTAGAAGCTCCCGAGACCAAAGACGATGGTGACCAGCACCATCACGATATCGTAGTTCGACGCAACCGGCAGCGGCGATCCCAGTTGCCAGGAGACGAATTCGGCGACGGTTCCCTGGTCGCCGGCCGGCGAGGGGATGACGCCGAGCCGGATGTTTGCGATAATCATTCCGACCAGCCCCGCGAGCAGTGGGACGCCGATGGTTTCTGGTACGTCGTCCCGGCGGAGCAAGATCGCGGTCGTGTAGGCGAGCCCCCCGGACATGAACGGGACCATGAGCCAGAAGAGGCCCAACCGCTGGTACGTCGCCATTGCGGGGTCGCCACCGAGCGAGAGGCCGACGCCGACCATTGCGCCCGTCGTCGCGAACGCAGCGGGGATCGGGTAGCGGGTGTAGATGCCGACGGCCATGAAGCCAGCGGCCGTCAGCAACCCGGCCGTGGCGGCGAGAGCGTCGATCTGCACGCCGTCGATCAGGTCCTGGCCGACCGTTTCGGAGATGGCACCGCCTTGCATGAGCGCGCCGGCGGCAGCGAGCAGGCCGATCACGAATGCGGCTTGCATGGTCGAAATCGCGTTGGCCCCGATGGCCGGGGCAAACGGCGGTGAGTTGCTGTTCGCCCCGAGCACCCACGCCATCGAAAAACAGGTGAGTATCGCGACCCCGAGCAACAGCCCGAACCCGACTGTCGACATTGTCTGGCTACCGCTTGCTGCGTTGGCACCAAAAACCTATGCTCGAGTGACTCGAGTTCCTTCGAACGGTTCGCGAGCACCACGGATACGCCGGGTACCCGTCATCGCTTTAATCCTGCCAGCCAAATCAGCGAGTATGAAAGTCGAATTTGACGAAGATACCTGCATCGGTATGTACCAGTGTGTCGTCGAGTGGAGCGAGTTCGAGAAGGACAAGTCCGCAGGGAAAGCGGTGTTGCTCGAGTCCGAAGAAACCGACGATGGCGTGTTCGTCCGTGAAGTCCCCGAGGAAGACGAACTGGATGCGAAGTTCGCAGCCCGGACCTGTCCGGTCGATGCGATCACGATTTACGACGATGACGGCGAGCAGTTGATCCCCTGACTGCGCATTCACGACGCCTGTACTGACTGCTCTTTTTGCACACTTTTGCTATGAATACGAATGTAATTTAGTACTCTTTCTATACCATTTGCTATTGCTTGAATAGTAATATCAGGGAAACCACAGTACCCGGTATCGCTCCTCGACAATCACCACACGAGACCGACACCAAGGAAACCGGCAGCCTCGAGCGTGTGAGTGACCGTCGAACGGCTACACTGCAACACTTGAGCGTATGAGTGACCGTCGAACGGCTACACTGCAACACTTGAGCGTATGAGTGACCGTCGAACGGCCATCCTCGAGCGAGCGAAAACGAGATGCCGAAAATCCCCTCAAAACCACTATGCGTCGATCTCAGGCAATTTTCTCGTACTGTTCGGTCAGCTTTTCGGCGGCTTCGCCGAGCTGGTTGCGTTCGTATTCCGAGAGGTCCCATTCGACGATTTCTTCGACACCGTTGGCACCGAGTTTGGCCGGGACGCCGAAGGCAGTGTCCTCGTGGCCGAACTCGCCCTCGAGTTTCACGCTGGCGGGGAGGACTTCGCCGGTGTCGTGGATGACGGCTTCGACCATGTGGGCGACGCCGGTGGCCGGCCCCCATTCCGTCGCGCCTTTCTTCTCGATGACGTTCATCGCGCTGGCCTGGAGCTCGCTCAGGATTTCCCGGCGTTCGTCGTCGTCGAACGTGAGGTCCTGACCGTCGACGCGCACTTTCGAGAAGACGGGAACCTGTGCGTCGCCGTGTTCGCCGAGAATCGTCGCCTCGACGTTCTGGACGGGGACGTCAAAGCGCTGGGAGAGTACGTACCGGAAGCGCGCGGAGTCGAGTCGGCCACCGAAGCCGATAACTTGCTCTCGAGCGCGGTCACCGACCTCGTACAGGTGGCGGTTCAGCAAGTCGACCGGGTTCGAGGTCGTGATCGTAACGAAGTCGTCGTTGTACTCTGCCAGCGAGGAGCCGATGTCTTTCATGATCGGCGCATTGTCGCCCGCGAGGTCGATCCGAGTCTGGCCGGGTTGGCGGGGGATACCCGCCGTGATGACGACGACGTCGGAGCCTTCGGTCGCCGAGTAGTCGCCCTGTCGGACGACCGTATTCGAGTCGTAGGCTGCGCCGTGGTTGACGTCGGCGGCCTGCCCGATCGTGTCGTCTTCCATGTCCGGGATGTCGACGAAGACGAGTTCGTCTGCGATCCCGCGCAGTGCGATGTTGTACCCCGCTGCCGCACCGACAGTGCCAGCCGCGCCGATCACGCTAACTTTCGTCATACCAGATGGAGGTTTGCCTGCCCAGGCGTTAAATCCGTCGGAAATTGCCAATTTGTCGCCTCGAGCGACGGTCTTAATGCCATCTGTTCTGGCCCCTCACTCGAGAGCCCACCACATGGGTGAGATCGAACCGATTCAATCTTGGGGACTACGACTGTTTTTTCACGTATGCGCGTAAGCGTCATCGGCGGCGGGTCGATCACGGACGAACAGACGACTCGAGCCGAAGCCCTCGGTCGGGAACTGGCTCGACGCGGCCACACGGTCGTCTGCGGCGGTCGCGGCGGAACGATGGAAGCCGTCTGTCGGGGCGCGAAAGCTGAAGGTGGGCAAACCATCGGGATACTTCCCTCGAGCCGTCGCACGGAAGCGAACCCGTACGTCGACGTCCCCATCGCGACGGGACTGGGCCACGCGCGGAACGCACTGGTCCCGCTCAACGGCGACGCCGTCATCGCGCTTCCCGGTGGCGCGGGGACGCTCACTGAAATCGGCTTCGGCGCAATCTTCGACCGACCGCTCGTGAGCCTCGGAAGCCACGATATCGAGGACCTCGGCTTCGAGGTGGTGACAGTCGAGTCGCCGACGGCGGCTGTCGAAGCGGTCGACCGTCTGCTCGAGGGCGGTGGCGAATGAACCAGCCCTGCTGTTGGTAGTTGGCCGTGAGTTGGTCTTCGACAGCATTTTCGCCCCGCTTGCCGTCACTCGAGGTATGAGCGAAACCGTCAGCCAGGAACCACTTGCAGAGACTCCTGGGTATCGATTATCGGAGTCGCCACCGACGGCGTCGGCTTTCGTCGCGCTGCGGGACGCCGCTGGAATGGGCTCCCGGTCGCTCGAGGCGGTCGAACGCGGCCTACCAAACTCGGTGTATGCGGCGCACGTTGTGCACGAAGACTCGGGCGAGACAGTCGGGATGGGGCGAATCGTCGGTGACGACGGCGCTGTATACCACATCTCGGACATGGCCGTCCATCCCGACCACCAGGGACAGGGCCTGGGGACGGCGATTATGGACGTGCTGTGGCACTATATCGAGACGACTGCCCCCGAAACCGCCTACGTCAATCTGGTCGCCGACGTCGATGGCTTCTACGAGCGCTGGGGGTTCGAACCCGTGCAACCGACCTCGAGGGGGCTTGCGATTCGCCTCGAGGAATAGCGCTTCTTCTTACGAGTCGCTCTATCGGTTGAAGGCGCGACACGGGTCGTAGCTTTTTCGACGTCCCCCGTCTATAACACAGATATGAGCGATTTCGACAAGGAAGCCGAACGCGAAAAACTTCGCAAGAAGTACGAGAAGGACAAGCAAGACCGCGAGGCGACCCAGCGGATGAGCGACCTCTTGCTCAAGGGTGCGACGATGACGAACAGCCACTGTAACACTTGCGGCGACCCGCTGTTCCGCCAGGGAGGAACGACGTTCTGCCCGAGCTGTCACGGTGGTCCTGAGGGTGTCGAAGCATCAGTCCCAGGCGAAGACGACGGGGGCGTTGCCGGGATGGACTCGCAAGGAGCGACTGCTGGTGGTGAGACGCAGACGGAACCTCGGGGGGAAGACACCACCCAGGGCACGAACGCCGCGACGTCACAACAGCCACAACGCGACGAAGCGGCACAGCCCACTGGCTCGCACTCGGAGACGAGCGCACGCCAACCAACGCCTGCCCGGGCCGAAAACCAGGGCGACGTGTCCCAGCAACGTTCGGACGCTACCTCGAGCGCCGAGCCAGCCAGCAGTCGGATGCCACCCACCGTACCGAACGACCGTCCGTCTTCGACCGGTGACCTCGAGGCGGCGACCGACGCGCTCGTGGCGGCGCTCGAGCGATTTGCCCGGGCTGGCGCACAGGCCGAGAGTCCACGGGAGGCGAAAGCCAACCTCGAGGCGGCTCATGAGGCGGCGGCGACGCTGTCGACGCTCCGGGAGTAACGCGTCGAGGCGTTCTCGACAGCCTGGAAAAGACCGACCGTTCACTGCTCACTCGAAATGTCTCTCTCGGACATCCCTCGTTTACGTAAATCGTTTCTGAGAAACCGCTCTCACTCGAGAAATCGGTCCTGAACGTTGCCCGTGGGCATCATACACTGGTCTTTTTTCCCGAACCAGCGATAGCGTCGGGCGGCGACGAAGTCGTACGCCCAGTTGCGAAGCCGAGGCGGAAAGACCCGAAACGGCCACAGCAGTCGGTACGGCAGGCCCAGATGGTAGGCGGTCCGGAGCACGGCTCCCGATTTGACGTAGGCCTCGTCGCCTTCGATCAGGACGACCGACTCGAGGGCGTCAGTCGGCAGGTCGTGGCGCTCGAGCAGTTCCTGGCCAACGTCGGACTGAAGGGAGGCGAAGTAAAACCGCTCTTCGGTGTCACGTGGAGCGATGTACTGCACGAACCCGTTACAGAGGTTGCAGACGCCGTCGAAGAGGATGATAGGGTCCTCGTCTGGTATCTCGGGCGACATCTCGAGTCGAACTTCGGCCCTCGGATACCTCAGGGTTCCGATTGGCGATGGAATTGGCGGTTTCGACAGGGCGGTTGCGGTATCTCGCGCTCGAGACGTCTCGTTGGTATCGACACTCGGGCTCAAGGCGTCACGACCACACCGGACATCAGCTGTCCCCGTCAGGACGAATCCGACTCCGCGTTCGAGCCGTCACCCGCACCCGTGTACGGACTGCCGATGACCTCTCGCATTCGCTCGGCCGTCACTGTCCCGACGCCATCGGCGGCCTGTAACTCGTCTTCGGTTGCTATCATGATCGCCTCGACGGTGCCGAACTCCTCGAGCAGCGACCGCGCCGTCACGGGGCCGATTTCGGCAATCGAGGAGACGACGTACTCCTGTTGTTCGCTCAGGGTCTTCGTCCCCTTTTCGCCGTGGACGGACACCTCGCGATTCTCGAGTTGCTGTTCGCGTTTGGCGATGGTCGCCAGCAGTTCGGTCGTGTCGTCCTCGCCCTCGGTTCGCAGGATGCTCGCGCCGAAATCGACGGCCAGACTCGAGAGCGCGCCGCGAATCGCGTTTGGGTGGATGTCCCGTTGCTCGTAGAGACCTTCACCTTCGACGATGACGACGGGGCGGGCGTAGTGCCTGGCCATCGCGCCGACCTGCTCGAACACCGAGCGGTCGCCGCCGACCAGCGAGTCGACGAAGTCGGCGACTGACTTTCGCTCGACGGCGACCCGGTCGGAGACGATGTAATCGCCCACCTCGAGCGTCTCGAGTCGGATCTCGATTTCCTCGCGTCTCGAAAGTTCGCGGGCGATGTTGGCGTCCATCTCGCGCTGGTCGGCGACGATTTCGACGCTCTCCCCGTCGGCACTGGGGACGTGGCGCTCGGGCTGGCTGGGTTCGTCTGCTGCTGGTGTGGCTTCCCCGGATCCATCCGCATTCGATTCGTCATCTGGGGACTCGCCAGTATCTTGCTCGTCTTCATCACCGGCAAAGTCCTGCAATCCGGGCTGTTCGGTAACCCCCTGGGTTCCACTCGAAGACCCACTCACGTCTCCGGGTTTTTCGCCGTTCCCGTCTACTTTCGCTCCGGTGTCGAACGCGGCTAGCGACTGCTGGGAGTCGTCGAGTTTGGCCTCGAGGTCGCTGGCCATTCCCTTCAGTTCGCGCAGTTCGCTCTCCATCTCCTTTTCGCGGCGTCTCGAGATCCAGAAGTAGGCCTCATCGCGGGTATCTTCGGCCATCAAGACGACGACGCGACCCTCCGATTGTCGCCCGGTTCGCCCTTTTCGCTGAATCGATCGGATGGCTGTGGGAACGGGTTCATAAAAGAGGACGAGGTCGACTTCGGGCACGTCGAGGCCCTCCTCGGCGACCGACGTCGAGACCAGCACCTCGAACTCGCCGGCGCGGAAATCGTTGAGGACATCCTGTTGTTGGGTCTGGGTCATGCCATCCGACCCTTCACGGTTGCCCTGCCCGACGAACCGCCGGGCGTCGAAACTCGTCTGTAAGAACTCCGTCAGCGCCTCGGCGGTATCGCGCGATTCGGTGAAGACGATCACCCGTTGGCCTCCCTCGAGCCCCAGCGTCTCGGCGAGTAGCATCCGGGTCTTTCGATACTTCGGATGTAGTTCGTCGAATGACTCGGCCCGACGCATCGCCTCGCGCACGCGGGGATCACTCACGAGCCGCTGGCTGGCTTTCGAGGCGCCCGAACTCCGGGCCTGGTTGCGCTGGCGCTCGAAGTATCGGCGCAGGGCCTCGACGCTCTGGGTTTCGACCAGCGTCACCGCCTGCCGAAGCTTCATGATCTCGGCGTGGACGGACATACCTTTGAACCCCTCCGACTGGTCGTTGTTGATGAGTTTCTGGAGTTCCGCGCGCATCCGGTTGAGGTCTTTCTGGGACTGGTCGGGCCTGGTCGACCGCGCGACACCCAGTTCTTTCAGCTTCTCGAGGCGCTCGGAAATCACCTCGTTGAGCGCGTCCCTGATCTCGATGACTTCGTCGGGCAACTCGATGCGCTCCCACTCGAGGTCGGTGTTGTGGGTGAATTCGGCGACGTCGGCGTCCTCTTCAGTCATCACTTCGACCTCGCGAAGGCCGAGGTTGGCACAGACCTCGAGGATTGCTTCCTCGTCGCCGCCGGGGGAGGCGCTCATCCCGGTGACGAGCGGATCCGTCGCGTCGGCGTGGTACCGTTCGGCGATATAGTTGTAGGCGTAGTTACCGGTGGCCCGGTGGCACTCGTCGAACGTGATGTGGGTGACGTCGGCGAGCGAGACGCGGGAGCCGACGAGATCGTTTTCGATCACCTGCGGGGTTGCCATGACGACGGTGGCATCCTGCCACAGCGTCGCCCGGTCGTCGGGGCTGACGTCCCCGGTGAAGACGACGATCTCTTCGTCGGGAATCTTGAGTGCCTCCCGATAGAAGTCGGCGTGTTGCTGGACCAGCGGTTTCGTCGGCGCGAGCATGAGGGATTTACCACCGACTTCGTCCAGTCGGCGTGCCGTTACGAGCAGGCTGACCGTCGTTTTGCCGAGCCCCGTCGGCAGACAGACGAGGGTGTGGTCGTTTGCAGCCGTCCCTGCGAGTTTCAACTGATAGAGTCGACGCTCGAGGAAATCCGGCTCGAGGAGGGGATGTTCGATCGAGGGCGGGCTCTCGTCCGTCGCGGCCATTATCCCTCATTTGCGGCCCGTTCGGTTAAGGATTGAGATACCAGGGTGAAAGTGAACGGTAAGGGCAGAGAAACCGTACGGTGGTCATGGGACCTGTTGACGATGGAGCGGTTGGCAGCGTGCTGTCTCGAGGAACCGTTCTCGAGGTGCTGGGGTTCGTCGTCGCCATCAACGTCATCGGCGCGAGTCCGGCGCTCGTGTTTTCACCTGACAGCGCCTGGTTTCGCTCGCTCGAAAAACCTGCCTACTACCCGCCGGAACTGGCGTTTCCAATCGTTTGGACGCTGTTGTTCACCCTCATGGGTCTCGCCCTCTGGCGCGTCTGGCGATCCTCGCGTTCTGGGCGCTCCCTCGCCATCGGCATTTTTGCCACACAGATGGCCCTCAACGTGGTCTGGACGCCGGTCTTTTTCGGCCTCGAGGCACTCGGTTTGGCGGTCGCCGTGATCGTGTTACTTTGGGTGGGAATCGTCGGGACCATCGTCGCGTTCGCCCGGGTCGACCGGCGTGCGGCCCTGATGCTCGCCCCGTACCTCCTGTGGGTCTCCTTTGCAACGGTTCTGTCGTACGAACTGTGGCGACTCAACACGTGATCGGACGCCACAGCACAGGCTTTTTCGCCTCACCCTTCGTGTGAGCACTCGTGCGACTGGTTCAGATCACGATTCCGACGGGCAAACGCGACACCGTTCGCCGGCTCCTCGAGGAGGAGGGTTTCGATTACACCTTCACCGACGAGACGAGCGACCGGGAGTACGAAACCGTCGCCTACATCCCACTCCCGAAAGCGGGAGTCGAACCAGTCATGGACAAGCTCAAGGCTCTCGGGATGAACGAGGAGGCGATCACGGTTGTTCTGGAGGCCAATACGGTCGTCTCGGCCCATTTCGAGGAACTCGAAGAACGGTACGAGGAAGAGACGAGCGAGGAGCGAATCGCTCGAGAGGAACTGCGCTCGAGTGCAAATGCACTGTTGCCGGCCCGTCGGAACTACGTCGTATTGACCGTTGTCAGCGCACTCGTGGCGACCGCCGGACTGTTGCTCAACTCGGCCGCGGTCGTCGTCGGCTCAATGGTGATTGCGCCGCTGGTCGGGCCCGCGCTTGCGGCCAGCGTCGGCACCGTCATCGACGACTACGAACTCCGGGTTCGTGGAGTCGCCTTGCAAGCCCTCGGCATCGGCTGTGCCATCGCGAGCGCGGCAATTTTCGCTGGTGTCGTCCAGTTTGCAAATCTCGTCCCGCCGGGAATCGACGTCCTTTCGATCGATCAGGTCAGAGAGCGACTGGCACCGGATTTTCTGGCACTCGTCATCGCACTCGGGGCGGGCGTCGCCGGTGCACTGAGCCTCTCTACGGGTGTTTCGGCCGCGCTCGTGGGCGTCATGATCGCCGTCGCGTTGATTCCGCCGGCTGCCGTCGTCGGCATCGGCATCGCCTGGGGCGAGCCCACACTGGCCCTCGGGTCGGGGATTCTGGTCCTGGTCAACGTTCTCTCGATCAACATGGCCGCGCTGGCCGTGTTGTGGTATCAGGGGTACCGACCCGACTCGTGGTTCCGTGCATCGGATGCGCGGATGAAAACGCTCACCCGAATCGGTGTGCTTGCCGGTATTATCCTCATCCTCTCGGTCTTTCTCGGCGGCGTCACCTACGCGAGTTATCAGGGGGCCCTCGAGGAGGAAACTATCCGTGAGGAGACGGAGGCGATCCTCGACGAGCACGAAGAGTTGACCATGATCGAATTCGAGGCCGAACGCGACGACAACCCGTTACAGGCAAGTCCCGACCGTGTCGTGGTGACTGTCGGCATCGAACCGGGGGCCGAAAGACCGCCGATTGCGAGCGAGTTACGCGAACGCGTCGGCGCCGACGTGACTATCGAAGTTCGGTTCGTCGAAATCCAAACCGAGTGACCGGCTGGATCGGTCAGCCCGACTCGTGTGCCGTCGACGCCCGGGTACGGTCAGTAGCGTACTCCAGGGCCGCATCGAAGGTATCGGCCCCGGAATACTGGGCCTCGAATAACGTCATAAACCGTCTGGCGAGGTCGTCACACCCCTCGAACCTGAGAACGTAACGGATTGTCTCCGATTCCGAAAACTCGAGACCCGGATACGTCGTCGTTGTAATCGCATACCCTGGCCTGTCCTCGCCGTCGATGGAGGCGGGTGCGACCCGAACGCGCAGGTCGCCGGAGTCGTGACGGTACGTTCGATACTCCATTTCGCGGTCGCTGTCGGCGGGCGTGTACTGTCGACGTTGTTCGACTGTCCAGCCAGCCGGCGGCTCCTCGTCGCTCATCGACGGTGAATACGCCATAACAGTTGACGTTCGTATCGACTCGAGCAATATTCTCTCTTGACTGGTTACTTTTCGGCCTGATGGTCGGTTTTCACGACGAAATATGTGTTACTTGTGGACGTTCGTCAGCTATATGGGTTCGGGAATGACGATCCACTCGAGCGGGTTCGAGAACAACGGTGGGCTCATCGCTCACAAAGACGGTTCGGCGTCTCCACGAGCCTACAGGCGGTCGGCGATGGCATCCGCGTCGTACGCCAGCGTCAGCGCTCGAGAGCGCCCGCGACCGTCGATGTCGGCGTATTCGGCGTCGATGAGGCCGAGCTGGTCGAGTTTGTTGACGACCTCCGAATACCGGGTGTAGCCGAGGTCGGTCCGTTCGCGAAACCGATCGTACACGTCGCCGGCCTGTGCACCGTCGTGCTCGAGTAACACCTCGAGCAACGCGGCCTCGTTGTCGGTCAGGCTGTTGAGGCTCCGGGAGAGGTTGATGTACTTCGAGGTCTCGTAGGCCGTTTCGACATCCTCGAGTTCGACGGTCTTGCTGGCGCGCATTTCGGCGTTGAGGCCGGCCCGGCGGAGGAGATCGATGCCGACCCGGAGGTCGCCGCTATCGGCGGTCAATCCCCCGACTCGCTCGAGGACGTCGGTTGCGACGACACCGTCGTGGAAGCCGCGAGTGACTCGCTCGCGGAGGATGTCGACGATTTCGGGCTGGTCGTAGACGGGGAAGTAGATGTCTTCGGGCCGGAAGACGCTCTGGACGCGGGTATCGAGTTCATCGATGACGTCGAGAGAGGGGTCAGACGAGATGACGACGACGCCGATTTTCGCGCCGGGGTGTTCCTCGTGAGCGCGCAACAGCGAGTAGAGGGTATCGGAGGCTTCGTTCTCGTAAAACAGGTAGTTGACGTCGTCGAGGGCGACAACGAGGACCCGGTCGTCGTCGACCAGTTTCTCGGCGATCTGTCCGAACAGTTTTTTGAACGAGATGCCCGACGATGGCGGTTCGTAGTCGAAACTGCCCTCGAACAGCCGTGAGAAGACGGCATACCGGGTTGCGTTGACCTGGCAGTTGACTCGAATCGTCTGGACGTCTCGCGTCTGGGCCCCGACTTCGTCGAACAGTTTCTGGACGGCTGTCGTCTTCCCGGTTCCGGGTGGCCCCCGAATCATCACGTTCAGCGGGCGAGAGCCCCGAACCGCCGGCCGCAACGCGTAGGTCAGACTTTGCATCTGGGACTCGCGGTGGCGAAACGTCTCCGGGACGTAGTCGATTTCGAAGACGTGCTCGTTGCGAAACACGGACTCGTCCCACGACAACATGCCCTCTCCGGAGTCCCCGGTCATTACTTTCACCACGCTCTCGAGACCACTTAGTTGTTTGCCGTGTGTAGGTTTTCGGTGCCGAATTCGCCCGTCTTCCGACGAGACTTTATATACGAACCCGCGGCCAGCATGGCCCAATGAGCACGTTACCGACCGACCCGAACAAACGGCTGGCCGCTATCGGTGGCGGCCTCCTCATCGTGAGCGCTTTCCTTCCGTGGGCGACTATCGACGTCCTCGAGACGTCGATGTCTTCCAACGGGCTGACAGGCATGGGCTACAGCGCCCCCCTCGCCGGCTGTGTCGCCCTCTGGATGGTCTACTTTCGGGAGTGGCGACCCTACGAGGCGAAAGTGACCGCGGCCGCCGGTGCCCTCTCGCTCGTCTCGCTGGGCATCGTTTACAGCTCTCTCGAGAACGTATTCGCCGTCGGCCAGCCCGCAAACCACGTCAGCGTCTCCCCCGAAATCGGGCTGTACGTCGCTGTCCTCGCCGGCGGGCTGGTTACCCTCGGTGGCTATCGGGGTCTGCAAGCGTTCGGCTCCGGTTCCACGGCCGTCTCGAGCGATACGGCCACTCCCTCTACACCCACCACAGCCACATCTTCATCACAATCCGCGCAAACGAGTCCTTCTACCGGATCCACGGCCACAGACCAGTCCGTAGGTACCACCAGCACGTCCGGGCCGGAAACTGTGACAGCGTCGCCACAATCGGGGCCGCCGACAAACGACACCACCTCAGGGCAGGGCCACTCGAGCCCCGAACCATCCGCCACGCAGTCGGACGCTCGTTGAACGCGAGACTCGAGGCAGTGGTGACTGGTGTCTGGAGGAGTACTGGTAGCGGAGTCAGTGACTGGTGTTCCGAGGAACTAACCCTCGTCCTCGAACTTCTCGAGCAGTCGGTCGTAGAAATCGCCGTCGCTCTCGCCGGCCAGTTTTTCGACGATGAGTTCGGGTGTCGACCGGGCGAGGTGGTCAGGAACGGGTGACCGGTTGACCTTCAGTTCGCCGTCCACGAGTCCGACGGCTTCGATGCCATCGACCGCGATTTCGGTCGTCGACACGTCCCGAATCTCGCCGGCCAGGTGTGAGACGAACACCGCTGTCGCCCCGTTTTCGGTCAGCGCTTCGAGGATACCGGCGATAATCTTCGCACTCGCCCCGGGTTCGGTGATGCTCTCGAGTTCGTCGACCAGTACGAGCGAGCCGTCACTGCCAGTTGCGAGGTCTGCGAACTCCCGAACGGTCGATTCGAAGGCCCCTGCATCGAGGGTTCCCTGGGTCTTGGCGTGATAGTGGATGTCGTCGAAACGCTGGAGGTGAACCTCGTCGGCAGGGACGGGGAGCCCCATGTGAGCAAGGATGACGACGCTCGCAACGAGGTCGAGCGTGGAGGTCTTGCCACCGCTGTTGACACCGGATAACAGCGTCGTGCCCGAGACGCGGTAATCGACGGGATCGATTTCGTCCAATGGTTCCTCGAGCAGTGGGGAGCGTCCACCCTCGATGGCGAATCCGAAGCCGCCTGCCGCATCGCCGGCCGCCGTGTCCGCTTCGTCCCAGGCGAACGTCGGGAGCGTACAGTCGAAGTCACGAGCGAACCGGGCAATCGCCAGTTCGACGTCCACTTCGAGGACGGCTCGAACCAGCGCCGTTGCCCCCTCGCGCTGGGCGGCCAGGTCGGCGGCCAATTCGCGTTTCAGGCGGGTGGCGCGCCGGTCTCGGGCCGCGATGAGTTCTTCCCGAAGTCGAGAGCTGGCGTTTTCGTCCCGTTCGACGGGGTACGTCGGTTCGTCGCCGAATACCCGGCGGGCGAGTTCGGCTTCACCGGTATCGAGGTCGAGCGCGTCGATCAGGTGTTCGCGGGCTGCGGCAACGGCGTCTGCGTACTCGTCAGCGAGCTCTCGAGAGAGGAGCGAGTCGACGCCAGCGCCGCGTTCGACCAGCGAGAGCAGGTCGGCACCTTCGATGGTGACGTCCTGGCGTTCGATGGCGTCCCGAAGCCGGTCGTTCGCGACGCTTTCGCTCATTCCGACGACGGCATCGAGGTCGTCGACGGCAACGCTAAGTCTGTCGAGTTCGTCGTCACCGGCGACCGAACCGTCGTCATCGAGTCGTTCGAGGCCGTTTTCGAGTGCCGACAGGTCGACGTCAGCCTCGGCACAGAGCGACTCGTCCTCGAGTGCGCGGGCGGCGCGGATAGCGGCGCGAAGGCGCTTACGATTACGCGCGAAAAACGCCAGCGGGCGTTCGGGGACGATGTCTGCGGGTTCCTCGAGCGCGTCTGGACGCACGCGAACATCACCAGCGACCTCGACGCCGGCGAACGATTCGTCGATCGCGATGACGGTCGCGTAGCCGCGGGCGAGTTCGGCCAGTCCCTGGGCGTCTTCGACCACTTCAACGGAGAGTTCGGGGATTGCCTCGCGTGCTTCGGCGTACCGTTCGGCGTCCGTCGTCGCGAGACAGCGATCACGCACTGCGACGTCGCCAGGTTGCTCGAGCGGTTCGACACCCTCGAGAGCGTCGAGTACGGCCTCGTTGGGTTCTCGCTCGAGGGCCGTCCGAACGAATGCCTGACTCTCCTCGATTCGCGAGCGCCGGGGGCTCGGATACAGCGTCTCGAGGCGGTATGCGGCGTAGTTCGTCACGGTTCGCTCCTGGAGCAAACCGAGCAGTGTCCGGTAAATCTCCCTGGCCCGACTCGTCGCGAGGAAGCGTCCCGGGTCGTCGTGTCGTGCTCTGATCGCGCCGCGAGCGATACGGGCGGCCCGACCGACCGAGATGCCGGGCGCGTCAGCCAGAGCGGCGACGTCGCCACGCTCGAGCACCCCTTCCGGGTCCTCGAGGTCGCTCAGTGCGCGGGCAGTCTTCTCGCCGACACCCGGAATCGACTCGAGATCTATTGCCATCGACCGGGATGTCCCGCCGAGATCAGAAAAAGGTCCCGCCCGTGTGTCGGGCGGGTCGATATTCCACCCCTGCAACGAATGGCCTCAATTTAAGCCCGCGGGTCAAGCAGGGGGTGACATGAACATGGAGCTCGCGTCGATTGCTATCTCGGGTGCGAACTGTATGCTATGGGGTCGGCTGTGAGGAATCGATAAGCAATGGGATACGAACACGATACTCGAGTACTCGAGGGATTGGCTCTCCTCCGTGTCTACGGCTACGGTCTCTGTATGGGGACAGCGGATGCGTTGCCGGGTGTTTCCGGTGGAACTGTTGCCCTGTTGCTCGGGTTTTACGGACGGCTGCTTGCGGCAATAACGGCGCTGACACCAGCTCGAGTTGGGGCCGTTTTCCGCGGTGTAAAGCCGGCCTATCGGAAAACGGCACGCGAAAGTCTGCTCGAAATGGACCTCCGATTTTTGCTCCCACTGGGTGCCGGGATGGTGACGGCCGTCGCCGTCATTGCAAGTGCGGTGTCGGCGCTGGCAAGTTCACACCCAGTGGCACTCGCGTCGTTTTTTAGTGGCCTTATCGGCGCGTCAGCAATCGTCCTCTACCGGAGCGTCTCGATTGCTACTCGAGGGGCGGTGCTCGCGATGGTGGCCGGGATTTCACTTGCCTTGCTCGTTGGGGCAAACGTCATCCAGTTTCCGGTGACCGGGCTGTGGATGGTGTTCGTGGCGGGAGTCGTTGCGATCAGCGCGATGATTCTCCCCGGTATTTCGGGCTCGCTACTCCTGATCTTGCTCGGGCAGTACGTCTACCTCTCGGGTGAACTGAGTGCGTTCCTCTCGGGACTTGCGGCGCTTCCCAGTGGGGGTTCACTCGAGACACTGGTCAGCCCGGGCACCACCGTGATCGTGTTTATGACCGGTGGCGTCGTCGGCCTGTTGACCGTTGCTCGAGTGGTTCGCCGGGCGCTCGACTGGCAACGAAATCTCACGCTCGTCTTTCTGGTGAGCTTGATCGCCGGCTCGACGCCAGCACCCCTGATCAATATAGTCGAGGGGCAGGCGTGGTCGACGGAGGCCATACTCATCGGGACAGGCTGGCTCGTCGTCGGTGCCGGCGTGTTGTTCGGATTGAACGCGCTTGCCGGTGGATTCGATCCGGAATGAGCGGAACCGTTCGAGCGAACTTCCGACGAACGTATACGGATTCGCGTCCGGATTCATCGATATGGGCCGTCAAAATCGACACACAGTGTCGGTAACGGGAGCTGACACACTACGGACGGCGACGCGTATTCTTCTACTCGAGATCGTGACGCAATCTCTTTTTATCGACCGGCACAAGGTGACGTATGAGCGAGACGGAAATCGACCTCGAGGCAGAACAGTATCAAAAACACCGCGAAGCCGGTGAGATCCTGGCCCAGGTTCGGGCGGAAACCGCCGACCGGGTCGAGGTCGGGGTGAGCCACCTCGAGGTCGCCGAATACGCCGAAAACCGGATTCGTGAACTCGGCGGAAACCCGGCGTTTCCGGTCAATATCTCCATCGACGAAGAGGCCGCCCATCGGACGCCCTCGGTCGACGACGACTCGGTGTTCGGCGAGGAGATGATAAATCTCGACATCGGCGTTCACATCGACGGCTGGCTCGCCGACACGGCCATCACCGTCGACCTTTCTGGCAATCCCGAACTCGCCGAGGCCTCCGAACAGGCCCTCGAGGCGGCTATCGACGTCGTCGAACCGGGTGTCAACACCGGTGACATCGGCGCGGAAATCGAAGACGTGATCGACGGCTACGGCTACAATCCCGTCGTTAACCTCACCGGACACGGACTGGGCCACTGGGAACAACACACGACGCCGAACATTCCGAACCGTGCTGTCGCACAGGGTGCAACGCTCGAGGTCGGCGACGTTGTCGCTATCGAACCGTTCGCCACCGACGGCGGCGGCAAGGTCACGGAGGGTGGAAGCGAGGAGATTTACTCACTCGAGCGCGAGGCCTCGGTGCGAAATCGACAGGCACGGGCGGCCCTCGACCAGATTACTGCAGAATTCCGGACGCTACCGTTTGCGACCCGATGGCTCGAGACCGACCGGCCGGAGATGGCGCTGCGACGACTCAAACGCAAGAACGTCGTCCACGGCTATCCGGTGCTGAAAGAAGACGACGGGTGTCTGGTGAGCCAGAAAGAACACACGATCATCATCACCGAAGACGGCTGTGAAGTGACGACTCGAGACCGGTAGTATCTATTCAAACGCCGTTGGGTCGGATCATACGTCGACTCGTGGAACGGTACCCAGGTTGAACGCTTTTTCGTCCCATTTTTATGGGCCCAACCACTCGTGCGTCTTTTGCTGATTTCGTCCGGGGTGACAGGACGACGTTCGGAGGTCGTGACTCGCGGTCAAATGAACCGAAAGAGAGGGCAACAAAAGGTCTCGACCGAGCGTGGGGGGTTGCTCGTCGGCCGATTGCGGGGTTATGCGTTGTTCATCCGCTGGCTCGAGCGGTGGCCACAGCGCTGGCATTCGGTCACGCGGTAAGGTTCGCGGGAGAACTGGGCGTTTTCTTTCTTCAGGCTCTCGGTACGGATCTGGACGTTCACTTCGTGGAGTGTATCCAGGTCGCAGTCCTCACAGTACTCGGTTAGACCGTTAAATGAGTTGTCTGTCGTTGCCATTGATATGTCTTTTCGAGAGGTAGCTATTAAACCCCTGCTTCATTTCGACCGATGAGTTAACAAAATCGCCAGACGTGACGGTGGTATATCTGAGGCGCCCTCTAAGTGTTTTTTACTGTTTATAGACCTCTCTAAAGAATTATTTCACGAAAAAATGACTTTCATGACAGTCGGTTGATTTGGTTTTACTCGGAAGCAAGTACTCTGCAAGCTACAATTCATCCGGTCGACTTCTCGTCGATAGTATATATACCGCTGCCTCGAAAACGGTCGGTATGGACCAGGTGTTTGCCCCGTGGCGTATCGAGTGGATCAGACGAGAAGACAAGAACCCGAGGGTCGAGTCGTGCGTCTTTTGTGAGTTGCCGGAGTGGGAGGCCGATCGTGAATACCTCCTCGTCGCACGGAGCACGCACGCGTTCGTCCTCCTCAACAACGCTCCGTACAATCCCGGACACGTCATGGTCATCCCACACGCTCATACTGGCGACTACACCGAGCTAGATGCCGAGGTACTCCTTGACCACGCCCGCTTGAAACAGCACACGTTCGACGCCCTCGAGGCTGGACTCCAGCCAGACGGCTTCAATGCGGGGTTGAACCTGGGCGATGGGGCCGGTGGCTCGATCGATGACCACCTGCACACCCATATCGTCCCGCGCTGGAAGGGCGACACCAATTTCATGCCCGTCTTGAGCGATACGTCAGTGATCGTCGAGGCCCTCGAAGACACCTACGACCTTCTCCACGACGCGTTCGCGGACCTCGAGGGCGCACGCGTTCCCGACGAGTCACAGGCTGTCGAGTTCCGGTTCGGAGACACGTAGCCCCACCAGCGGGCAGCCACACTTATCTGGGTTCGGCGAAGGCGTAGACGGTGTTCGCACTCGTCACCTCGAGGTCGACGAACTCCCCCGGCTCGAGGCCGTACTCGCTTGCGTTTCGTACGATCAGCTGTCGGTATGCACCATCTCGACATTTGACCGAATCTCCGGTGCCCTCCTCGACGACGAGGGCATCTTCGCGGATTGCGCCGACCATCGACTCATAGGCATCTCCGACGACCTCCATCTTGAGTGCGGACATCGCTTTCGAGCGCTCTTTTTTGATCGTCCCGCCGAGTCCTTTCATATCGGCTGCGTCCGTACCCGGCCGTTTCGAAAAGCGGGTGACGTTGAGCTTTTCGGGCCGAGTCTGGCGAATCAGGTCCATCGACTGTTCGTGGTCTTCGTCGGTCTCGGTCGGAAAGCCGACGATGAAATCGGTCGACAGGGTCCACTTCTCGAGCGCTGAATCGAAGGTGTCGACGATCTCGAGATACTCTCCGACCTGGTGTTGACGGCGCATATCGCCCAGCACGTCGTTGCTGCCGGACTGGACGGGTGCGTGCAGGAAGTTGTACAGTTTGTCGTTGGCTGCAAAGACCGCGGCCAGTTCCTCGCGGATGCCGTGGACGCCTTTCGGGTTGGCCATGCCCACGCGAACGCGGAACTCGCCATCGATGGCACAGATTCGCTCGAGCAGCGTGTGCAGTTTTCGTTCGCCGGTGTCCCAGCCGTAGACGCCGGTGTCCTGGCCCGTAATGCGAATCTCTTTCGCGCCGGCGTGCACCAGGGCACGCGCCTTTTCAACGTTTTCTTCGACCGGCGGTGACTCGATTTTGCCGGTCGCGTGTTTCGTAATACAGTACGAACAGTCCGACATACAGCCGCGGGCAATCGGCAGGATGCCGACGACGCCATCGAGGACGGGTGACGCGTCGGGTGTCGTTGTCGGGCACTCACCGTTGGTGACGGCAGCGGGAACCTCGTCCCAGTGGAGCACTTGGGCATCGGTGTCTGTGAACGCATCGCCCTGTGCGAGAGCCATACAACCGGTTACAAGCAGGTCTGCGGTCTCGTCACCGAGTTCGGCCGCCCGCTCGAGCATGTTCCGTTCGGTCTTTTCGACGACGGTACAGGTGTTGAGAATCGCGACGTCGGCGGCTTCCGGGCCGTCGACGCGGTAGTGGCCCGCATCACGGAGGCGTCGCTCTATTTCGCGGCTCTCGCCGCGATTCGAGGTGCAGCCGTAGGTTTCGATGTGGTAGCGAGCCATTGGCTGTTCTGTCGTGGGGGTTCAGCGGGCAAAAGGGCGACGGATTCCGGTGCCCGTCGAGTACGCTGGCCACCGACCGGAAGATGGCCTTGTTGGTGTGTCACATGTCGACTCGTGACCACAGAAACTATTATACTTCCGAAGTGTTCTACTTATCAGTATCATGCGAACTACAAAAATCGGTGCTGTACTCGTTGCGCTGCTCGTCGTCGCGAGCATGGGCGCAGCGGCGTTCGGTGCCGGAACGTCGACGTTCGAGTCGACACAGGAGGAAGTGGCGCCTGGCGATGCTGACCAGGCTGACGAAGTGTACGTCTCCGATAACGGGGATGCTGTACTCGTCTATGAAGAGGACCACAGCGACGACCCCGATGCACAGGCGCTGGCCGGTTCGTTCGGTCTCGAGACCCACACCGGGTTGATGCACGCACTGTACACGGCCGACTTCTCGGAGATGGATGAGGACGGGGCTGAAGAACTCGGCATGACCGGTGACATGTCCATGCACATGACGCCAGACAAAGTCGCCAGCTCCGCCGATCTGACCTTCTACGATATGGAGGATACTGAGGATCTCGAGACGTTCGACTTCAGCGCGGATATCGAACAGACGTCCTCGAGTGCCAGTTCGAACATCGACTTCACGTTCGTCGAGTCGACCGACAACTGGGTCGAACAAGAACAGTCCGTGGACCTCGAAGCGACGACCGAAACGACGGCAACGACGTTCTCCTCGAGCGGGACGATGACCGCTGAAACCGGGAACGAGATGGCTGCCCAGGAGTTCGGCGGTATGGAACTGCGCCTCACCCAAGACGGTGACGCCTACGATCTCGAGGTAAGCGAGGAGCGAACGGTCTACCAGCCACACGCGTGGGAGACTGAGGACGCTGCCGAACAGACGCTCGAAGACCAGTACCGTCAACAAGCGATTATGCTCGGCGGACAGGTCGACGTCACCCTCGAGTCGTACGCGTACGACGAGAGCGGCGAGATGCCGGCGGCTGACCTCGAGTACACGGTCCGGTTCGACGGTATTCAGACCCAGGTGCGAGAGATGATCGCGGCCGAACTCCAGAACGACCCCGAACTCGACCTCAACCAGAACGAGGCTCAGGCACTTGCTGACCGCCTCGTCTCGCTCGAAATCGACGAAGTGTACTTCTCCGCTGAGGCCTCTGGAACGCAGGTGAACGCGGAGTGGAACGTCGAACTCAGCAACTACGATGAAGCCGTGCTGGGTGTCGTCGAAATCGCCGACTCGCTCGACGACGTCGACGACGAACTCGCCGACCAGTTCGACGAGATGCAAGCGGTGATCGAGGCTCAGCAGGCCGCTGACCTCGTTCAGACGACTGAAATGAGCCTGTACGCTGGCGAACGACCCGACGAAACGTTCGTGGAGTTCAGCGCGTCGATGGATACCCAGAACTGGGGTGCCTACGTCAACGAACTCGAGGACCGTGGTGTCGAGCAGTTCGCCGCTGAAACGCAATTCACCATGGACGCCGAACTCGTCGGTGACGAACTGCAACTGACCTACGACTTCGAGTCCAGCGAGGAGGCCATGCTCGAGCAGGCACTTGCCGAACTCGAGACGGCTATCGAGAACGACCCGTATGCTGACGACGAGATGCTCACAGCGATCGAGAACTTCCGTGAGGCAGACTTCGAAATCGCGGCCATGAGTATGTCGGCGACGAACGAAGAGATGGAGTTCGAGGCGGCGATGTCCTTCGATGATATGACGGCACTCGACGGTGTTCCGTTCGAGACCGACGACGGTGAGACGATCACCGCAATCCACGCCGAGACCGAAGACGGTGTGACGACGTTCTACATCACCCTCGAGAATTACGTCGGTGAGAACGCAGACGAAGCCGAAGTCCGCGAGAAAGACCAGGTCGGTCCGGACACCGAGGTCCACCTGCCAGGCGAGTGGGACCGAGACTTCCCCTCGATTGACGAGGAAGCCGTCCAGTCGTACCTCGAGCAGGTCCAGGGCAGTGAGTCGTCCTCGGGCCTCGACACGACGACAGTGCTCGTTGGTGTCGCAATCGTCGGTGGGCTGTTCATCGCCTACCGCAAGTTCTACTGACACTGCAGGTTCCAGTTTTCCGATCGTTGGTCGATTCTCGGGACGGTTTTATAACACTGACTTTCGGTTTCGTCGGTCAAACGGCTTCAAGACCGTGGTTGCCCTAGAGTCGGTGTATGTCGACACAGCTCGATCCGCTGACGATCTCGGCTGATCTCCTCTATTCGGTGAAAACCGACGGGGATTCGGTCGCGTTGCGCGAGGAGCTGGCGGCACTCGAGCGACGGCGTCTCGAGCGGGCTCTGGGGAGTCGTGAGGGGAGGCTGGCGTTCTGGCTCAACTGTTACAACGCCTACGTGCAGATTCTGCTCGAAGAACACCCGTCGCTGCTCGAGGGGGGATTACTCGACCGGTGGCGGTTTTTTGCGGGTGATCGCGTTCCAGTAGCCGGGATCTGGCTCAGTCTCGATACCATCGAACACGGGTTGCTCCGTGGCTCGAAACACCCCTGGGGAATGGGGTATCTGCCGGACCCGTTTCCCTCGTCGTTCGAACGAAAGTTTCGCCTCGAGGACGTCGACCCACGGATTCACTTCGCGCTCAGCTCCGGCAGCGAACACGCGCCGCCGGTAACGGTCTACACGCCCGCCGATGTCGATAGCGAACTCGAGATTGCGACCGAGTGGTTTCTCGAGGAGAACGTCAGATACGACCGTGGGCGGGACGTGCTCGAGGTACCGCGACTGTTTCTGTGGTACCGTGGGGACTTCGGCGGGAAACGCGGAATTCTGGCGTTTTTAGAACGGTACGACGTGGTACCCCCTGCGGCGACGCCCACCCTCACCTACAGCGAGTACGAGTGGCCGGCGGACCTCGAGACGCTACGTCGGTGATTGGGTTCGATACCACGATATAGCGTGTCATAGGACGGAATTCGCTTACAGGATTTCCATATAGTAGCCCCTGAAACAATTCACATACCTATCGAGACGTCGTCTTTCGATAGGGCGTGCAATGACTTTCAATGGCTACTATCGGTAGTTCACATCAATCAGTACAGATGCGAATCTTGCACGGGATTTGTTTCGGTTTAGATTTATACCTCGTCTGATATGATGAGTATAGAGGTTCTACACATCAATCCAAAACCGTTCTTTTCACTGCTATTTGGCTGAACTGATTGGTTACTAAGTATTTCATCTTGACCGCGTATTACATACCTATTTCAGCTGATATTCTCAACTCCGTCCAAATGTATGAAAGTGAATTCTTTTCCATCAACCGAGGTGAGCATTACAGCTGTCCGCTTGTTTCGGGGCTATCCTATTTTTTCCGTAACACAATCACGGCCCCGACGATGATCGCCAACAGACCCATCCCGGCGACCGGGACATACCACGGAATCCCAAAGACGCTCCAGGTGTCGTCCGGTTCGTACGTGAGGGAACGGAGCTCCATTGCCCCGTCGGAATAATGCACTGGGTCGACCTCAATGTACACTCCGCCATCGACTGATTCGACGTGGAACTGTTCTTCCTCACCGGCCCAAACGACCTGGAGGTCGTTCTCGGGATCCTCGACGTTCCACTCCTCAAGGAGTTCGTCAGACAGGAAGGCTTGGTAGTAACCGGTATGCTCTTCGCCGTCAACCGTTTCGGCCGGGGCGGCCATGTATATCGAGAGCTCACCGTCTTCCATCTCCGGCACGCTGAAAATCTGTGCATTCGTCATCACGCTCGTCCCGCTCATGTAGTCGGCCTCATCGAACAGCGCTTCAAAGTCCCAGAGCCAGACCTCGACGACTGCCTCGAACTCCTCGTCGGCGACATCCGCATCGCCGGACGGCCACTCAACACTATCCTGGTCGCCGAAGCCGGTCCGCATTTCGTCGATTTTCTGGATCTCCGTGGCCTTCGTCTCGATCTCGACAACGGTCCGGTCGTCATCAGTCTCAACGACCTCCCAGTCCGCATCGCGTGCGGCCCACATGAGGGTGTCAGGCTCGAAGCCGTCAAGCTCAATCGTGAGACGCAGCTCCGTCGTCTCGTCAACGCCAAGTTCGGCGATATCGTGGGGATCCTTGTCGACACCGAAACGGTCGACATCCGCTCTCGTGACCGGGTCACCATCCTCTGGCATCAAGCCGACGATCATCGCACCCTCATAGAAAATCGAGTTAACAGCAATCGAGTCTACGTCGGGTTCCGTTCCGCCTACGTGCTCGACGCTCGAGTCGACAACTTGGGGAGCAGTCAGTACGAACTCCTTTTCGGTGACTTCGCCTTCCACGACATTCAGCTCGATATCCCACTCCGGCATGGCGGTGTGGGCCAGGGCTGTCCCGGTGTACGTGCCCGGCTGCAGGGGGGTTCGAACAACGCCGTCCTCGTCGGCCTCGAGATCGTACCTGATGCCGTCTTCGTTTTCCAGTTCGAGGAAACCATCCGGGAGCGGTTCGCCGTTCTGGTCGTTCATCGTGATCTCGAGTTCTTCGCCCTCGGGCAATTCGAGGACGTAGGGGTTTTCGTATCGGGTGTGCGCTTCTGGATCGATCTCTTCGAGGGGGACGACGGGATCAGCAAAGCCGTCCACGTTGACGCGAAGGTACCGATCCTCGGAGTGAACGAGCGGCCAGACACCATCAGCGGACGGGAGCGTGTAACTGGTGGTGACCAGTTTCCCATCCCCAACGTACACTTCGATGCTTGGGTCATACGGCGGAGCACGGGCTTCGTAGTATTCTTCCCAGTTTTCACGATCGGTGTCCGGTGTGAGGCGTTCCCCATCGGGGGTTTCAACGACGACATGCAGTGGCATTCCCCACAGGACGGTGCTGATTGTCCCGGAGGTGTCACCGGCTTCGTCTTCGATCCGATACTGGGCGCCGGATGGTGTCCCTTCTGGGGCTTGTTCAGCCGCCTCGAATTCTTCATACGCCTCGCTCGCGTCGAATTCGATAGTGAGTTGGATCTCGCCGGACTCGGGACCACCATCGCCGTGGACCTCGAGTTCGATCCCCTCCTCGGTCGGGCTCGCCTCGACCGACCACGCGTCGGACTCGGCCGAGACTGCGGTCACGTCAATACCCTCCGGGAGCCCGTCCTCTGAGAGGCCGACGTCACCGAACATCTCTATCGAGAGGGTCATATCATGCGGTTCCTCTTGGGCTCTGAACTCACCGGTCATGATGATCTCCTGGGTCGGTTGAGGTTCCGGCGGGATTCCGGACCGGTTCATACTCAACGTGAAGATCTCAGAGTCTACGGGCCCGTCCCTCGCTTCCCCAGGTTGATGAATGGACACAACGCGGATATCACTCGCATCACTCACTTCTTCGCCACGATAGCTCAGCGCGACTTCCAACTCGTATTCCTCGCCCTCCTCTAACTCTTCGAGGGTCTCTGGATCGAATCTGACAGTAGCAGTCGAATCTTCGGCACGCTCTCTATCGACTATTTCGCCGTTGAGACGAACAATCCACTCGAAACGCTCGTCGAATTCCTCGATACCGGATATGGTCACCTCAAATGGTTCGTCGGCAGCAAGATCGAGTTCGTTCACTTGGTCGGCGTCTTCACCGTCGACCGTCTCAATAGTGATCTCGTCCGGAAGGTCAATGCCCTGGGCCCACACAGAGCTGACGATGAGTGCAGCCAAAACTACCAGCCCCAAGAGCAAGACGATCGTTTTGAAAGAGGGGTCGGATCTCCACCTATCCATTAATAAATATGATCAATTACGAAGAATAAGACTTCCGGTGAATATTACATTTCGGGAATTGTCCAATGCTGTCGTGCTTACTGACGCTGATGAGACGCGCGAAGTAAAATGAATGATCGTGGTGACTGTTGTCGGGTCTCGTCCGGAGACACCCTGACTCGGGGGTCGTAATAATCTCTCAACTACCCGGTTTCAACCGATCGGTTTGTATTGGAACGGTCGATTCCGATCAACCGTTCAGCGAAAACACACGAAGGTCAATTCACGTCTTTCGGGAACTCCGGATGATATGTTCA
Source organism: Natronosalvus hydrolyticus (assembly GCA_025517525.1). Classification (GTDB taxonomy): domain Archaea; phylum Halobacteriota; class Halobacteria; order Halobacteriales; family Natrialbaceae; genus Natronosalvus; species Natronosalvus hydrolyticus. The sequence goes on along the minus strand of JAOPJZ010000008.1, from coordinate 42,967 downwards.
CCCGTTCTACACATCACGTGTTGTGACCGATTATTGCTATAAGGATCTTCGTCTGCAACATCAATCCTCTGTACTGTTCGTTTTCAACGTCCGTGCGAAGCTTTCTATGACACGTTCCAATAAGATGGTTTACTACGCCATGGAATTCCGCTACCGGTTCTCGGCTCCAGCCGGGGCCAGGTATAGTAACAACTGATACGGTGTACTGTCGTCTCTTCCCGGTGATTGCCGACCCGGTATGGGCAATCCCGGTAAACAGGTACAGTAGCCCGTATGAAACGATTTACACATCCACCGCCGATACGTCTGGTGATCATGTATGCAATGACTTGCAGTAGCTACGATAGCCGGAGCGTTTTTGCCCTCCCGGCGTGACCGATCAGTCGTGGATTCCGACGCTCGAGAGTGGCACGCTGACAGGGAAGCGGTGTTCGAACGCGACGAGTATACGTGTCGTCACTGTGGGGGCGGGCGGGAAGCGGGGGTCCTCCGCGTGGCGACGGTTGGCGAAACCCCCGTTCAGGGGACGGTTCACGAGAGTTCGCTCGTGACGTTGTGTGACGACTGTTACGTTTCGATTACGCGACCCGAGGAGACGAATAGTATCGACTCACAATCCGCGCTGTTCGAGACGATACAAGACGTGACGAAACGCCAGAGTGAGGCGATTTCGGCCGTCGCATCGGTTGGTTCGCTCGCGACGACGATCCCCGGTTCGCTCGAGGACGGGACGGACCTCGAGTACGTCGTTCCGAGACTGGATGCGCTCGTGGTTCTCGAATCTGTCGACGCGACCCTCGGGAGACTCGAGGGTGTGGCTGACAGCGACGCACTCGAGTCCATCGCGTCCCCGTCGACCGGGTCAGAACTTGCCTCACGACTCGAGGCGTTCTGTGCGTCGGCGTCGACGTTACAGGAACAACTTCGGCAGGTCCTCGAGCAAGCCGAACTCGTTATCGTTGGACTGGGTCGATGTCACGGGTGTTTTTCGCCCGTCGATCCGACTGGCGAAACGGAGACGACGTGTTCGACGTGTCGCCGTGCGATTCCCGCTATGGACGAGTGGCGCGAGTCCGACGGGTCGGTTCGGTTCGACGATCTGTACGGAACGATCAACGCCTCCCTGCAGGCGAGCTCCCGGACGACGACCACATTGACCACGCGGACACAGGCGGTTGCGCAGTTGCTCGTCGATGGAGCGATGTCTGGGTCGGACGACGCTGTCGACAGGGACTGACGGCTGTTGTCGGGTGATGTTGTCGGTATAACTCTCATTTTCGCGTACCTCGAGGCTTCTCCTTTCGAAATCGACTCCTCGATGCCAACTGGGTATACTGATAATGCTCGAGTACACTCTGTGGGTTATGAACGAAGATTACGACGTGGTTATCGCGGGTGCTGGCCCCGCGGGTGCACAGTGCGCCCGGGATCTGGCATCGCGGGGGTATGACGTCGTCGTCCTCGAGACGGAAGCGGCGGATGAGTTTCCCAAACAGTCCAACAAGTCGACGGCCGGGACGTTTCCGTCGATGATGGCCTCGTTCGGGATTCCGGACGACGTCGTCCAGCAGTTCACGAAGACGGTCGTTCTCGAGTCGCCGAACGAGTATTACGTTCGCGAGCAACCCGGCGCAGTTCTCGACTTTGCCAAATTCAAGCAGTATCTGGTCGAGGACGGACAGAAAGACGGGGCGGAATACCGCTTCGAGTCGCGGGCGACGGCACCGATCATGGAGAACGGTGAACCGGTTGGCGTCACTTATAATGGTGACGAGGAGGTGTACGCCGATATCGTCATCGATGCGACGGGGCCGGCCGCGCCGCTGGCGAAGAAACTCGGCGTGAGCGAACTCGAACGCGAAAACCACGCCATCGGGATCGAGTTCGAACTCGAGGGTATCGATATCGATCATCCGGACTTCGCGGATTTACACGATGCGATGATGCTGCGTCTCGATCACGACATCGCGCCGGGTGGGTACTCCTGGATCTTCCACACGGGCGGGGATACGGCCAAAGTTGGGGTCTGTTATATCCAAAACGAGAGCCACCAGGAACACGGTCGATCGGACTTCAGTATCGACGACTATCTTCACTACTGGCTTGAGACCGATCCGCGATTTGCCGACGCCGAACGCATCGAGGGGCGACAACACCGTGGCTCGGCGCACATCCAGCCACCAGGAAAAATGCACACTGACCGGTTTATGGCTATCGGGGACACCGTGCCGACCGTCGACCCGCTCTGGGGCGAGGGTATTCACACCTGTATGAAATCAGGGCGGGCGGCGGCGACGGCGGCTGACCGCTGTCTCAAACACGGCCGACAGTCGCCAACGGCGGCGAACCTCGAGGTGTACGATACGCTGTGGCATCGCGATGTCGCGCCGAATATCGATTCGCGGCTGCTGATGACTCACCTGTTGTATCTGGCCTCGAACGAGCGCTACGACAAACTGATGGCCGACCTGAATCGATACGACGAGGAAACGCTCGCGAAGGCGAACAACGGGGACAAGCGAGCGATCATGAAACTCCTCGGCTTTGGTGACCTCTCGCTGATCTGGAAAGTCCTTCGTGACAAGTAAGGGGTCTCTTTCTGCCGGTTTTGGCTCGTGATGGCGCACTCGATTGCCCGAGACTTGACTTCCGACCTCGGTCACTCGAGGCGACGGTTTCGTGACGTCGTGATATCCCGGCCTCGAGCGTAGTACAGTAGTGGCTCGTCGGTCGGCGGTTCGAAGCCGTTCGCTCGAAACAGCTGGTCCGACTCGATGGTGGCTCGAGCGTCCTGGAGGGACCAGGGTTCGTGTCGAATTTCGGCTGACCGCACGGTTCCGTGGGTGTCTTCGGTGAAATAGCGGTAGCGTTCGACGAGAAAGCTTGCGAGTGGGTCGCCCGTGGCTTCGAAGGGGTCACTGACCGGTTCGTACGACGCGGTGAACGTGACCGGTCGAGCGCCGGGATGTACACGTCGGCTTCGAAAGTCGATCGTTCCGGCACGCTCACGGACCGACATTCGGGCATTGTAGTACGGCAAGTGATGAAGCACGCGCGCGCCCAGAACGCCGACGAGGCCCTCGGCATCGAGGCTAAAAAAGTACACGCCGGGGCGTCCGCGATGGAGAACGTACGTCCGGAGGTTGAGTTCAGGAAGTTCGAACCCGGCCCACGCCGGCAGCCCTCGCGGGCGAACGTCGACGTTATAGAACGGAACGACGGAGAGCCAGGCTTCCCCGTCGTGGGTGTCGACCTCGAGGGCGTCGGGCAGGTGTGGGGTGAGGCGGTCCGGGTCGATCGACCAGTTGGCAAACAGGAGGTGTCGCCACCCCATTGCGACTGGAAGGGGCATACGGCGTGTACGGGTGCCAGCGGTGAAAGTATCTCGCCTGCGGTGCCAGTTTCCGCTTTCGTTGATGCGGACGGATTGCCGTCGCCATTATAGTAGCCATTGAAAGTCATTGCACACTCTATCGAAAGACGGCGACACGATAGGTGTGTAAATCGTTTCAATGGTTACTATATGTGACGACGACAGTCCCTCTCACTACCGCTCACAGGTGTTGATACCCAGCAGCCGATTGCCGAGACAGCGGCGGGTTAGCGCGCTCGTGAGCAGGAAGCCGCCGAGGAAAACGCTCACGACGACGCTGAGCAACCGCGTGTCAGCCGAGAAGGCCGCACTCGAGCCAATGGCGAGGGCGAGCGAGAGTGCGAGCACGCCGAGTGTGATCCGGACGGTTCGGTCGAAACCGCCGACGTTCGGTTCCATGGATTCCGATTGGACCTCGAGGGGCTTGGATGTGTCTCTTATAGTGGTTTGTGGAACTCTCGAGCCACTCGAGCGGTACTGTCTCCATTCGAGTGTCTCATACGGTCTGCTGTACCTTTTTACCGGTGATTGCCGACCCGTTATGGGCAATCACCGGGAAGAGGCGACAGTACACCGTAGCAGGACTTCCACGAAGCGCTATCACACATCCTCGGGAAGCCAACCACCGTCGATTTCGACGTTCTGGCCGCTGACGTAGTTCGCTTCGGGGTCGAGAAACCAGAGCAAGGGGCGAATCATGTCTTCGAAACTCGCGGGTCGTCCACGGGGGAGGGTTTCGGGAAATTCGTCGGAGTTTTCGACCACGTGGGGTGAGATGGCGTTTACCGTAATGCCGTCGTCACTGGTGTCGGCGGCGAGCATTCGCGTGAACATGAGGACGCCGGCTTTGGCGACGAAGTACGGGAAATTCTTTGGACTCACGAGCCCCTTCTCGCTCGAGGCGTAGCCGACGTTGACGATGCGGCCGTAGCCACGCTCGCGCATGCCGGGCAGTGCGCGTTTCGAACAGAGGTAGGTGCCGTTGAGGTTGGTCTCGAGCACCCGATTCCAGGTTTCGAAGTCGATTTCCTCCCAGTGACGTGGGGCGAAATCGCCCACGTTGTTGACGAGGCAATCGACGCTGCCGAGGTCAGCTTCGACCGCGTCAAAGAGTGCGTCCACAGATTCGGGGTCGGTGACGTCGCCCTGGACGGTCGTGACGGCAGGAGCACCTGCTTCTCGAGCGCGTTCGGCGACAGCGTTCGCTTCGTCGGCGCTTGAGTGGTAGTGCACCGCCGTTTTCGCGCCCTGGCGTGCGGTCGCTAATAGGAACTCCCGGCCGATGCCGCGAGCGCTGCCGGTGACCAGTACGGTCTGTCCGTTGAGATCGGGTTCGTCCATACCGTCTCTGGCGGTCCGACGACGTATAATGATCCTCGTCGCCCACGAATTCTTCCGGCGACTCTCCACGAGGCGAATAGTTACTCAGTATTGAGTAAATTATCAATCTTTAAGTCGATAGGGGTCTGTTGTAGTGATATGACACTCAAAACGGTCTTGCTCGCTGTGGGACCTGGAGACGCTGAACGAACCGACGAACTCGCAGAGACTGTTATCGAGGTCGCCAAACCGGCCGGGACGACCGTCGTGCTGGGGCACGTGTTCACGCGCGATGAGTACGACGACGTTCTCGACAGGCTCGATTTCGATCCGGATCACGAGGCCATCGATCCGAACGACGTCGCCGGTCGACACGCGACGATCCGCGATCTTGCCTTGACGCTCGAGGAAGCCGACGTCAGCTATCTCATCCGTGGTGCGGTCGGTGAGCACGGCGAAACCATCGTCAACCTTGCAGAGGACGTCGATGCCGACCGCGTCATCGTCGGGGGTCGGAAACGTTCGCCAACCGGAAAGGCAGTTTTCGGCTCGACCGCACAGGAAGTCTTGCTGTCGTCGCCCTGTCCGGTGACGTTTGTCCGTGCTGAATCGGAATAGCCCGTCCGAATTGACGACCGATTGCGGTAGTTACACCACCCGAAGCCCATGACCCACACTGTTTTGCTTCCCGACGAACCGAACGTGGAACCGGCGGTTTTCGAACGACTGCTCGCCGACGCGACCTTTCATTTCGTCGAAGGGGATGAACCGAGTGTGCTCGCGAACGCACCGACAGCCGATGCCATCGTCGCTCACACCAACACACCCGTTCCCGCCGAAGTGTTTGCGTCCCATCCGTCGCTCGAGATCGTTGCGAGACTCGGCACCGGCGTCGACAATATCGACCACGAGGCGGCCGCCGAAGACGACGTCTGGGTCACAAACGTACCACTGTACTCGGTCGATGAGGTAGCGACGCACGCGCTGTCGTTGCTACTCGGTGTCCGGCGCAGTTTACTCGCTCACGACCAGGCAATGGCCCAGGGCGCGTGGGACTGGACGGTCGGGGCTCCAGCACCGCGGCTGGTTGGGTCGACGGTGGGTGTCGTTTCCTTTGGCTCCATCGCCCAGCGCTTCGTCGAACTCCTGTCCGGCCTCGAGGTCGACGTTCTCGTCTACGACCCGTACGTGGACGATGAGACAGTCACCGACTATGGGGCCACCAAGGTCGACTTCGAGACGATACTCGACTCGAGTAACGCAGTTTCGGTTCACGCACCACTCACTCCGGAAACGGCCGGCATGTTCGACGCCGAGGCGTTTTCCCGACTTTCGGACCACGCGGTCATCGTCAACGTCGGCCGCGGGGGTATCATCGACGAGGATGCCCTGGTTTCGGCGCTCGAGGCCGACGAACTCGCCGGTGCTGGTCTGGACGTTTTCGCGGAGGAACCGCCAACTGAATCACCGTTGCTCGAGCGAGACGACGTCATCTGTACGCCGCATGCGGCGTGGTACTCCGAGGCCTCCAAGCGAGAACTGAACGAAACGGCAGCGAGGAACGTGGCGGCGGCCCTCGGGGACGAACGCCCGCCTGACGCGATCGATCTCGACGCGGCGTGGCTATCGGCGTAGTCCGTACACTTTCGAGTGCCGAATCGACCGGGTGTCCTGTCGGCCCGTCCCAGTTGTCGGGAACAGGCTGTAGATTTATTTCTATCTGTGTTGACATCATGGTATGGAACCACTCCTTGCGAACAAAACCGCCGTCATCACTGGCGGTGCTAGCGGTATCGGACGCGAAATTGCACATACCTACGCGACCCAGGGTGCGTCGGTCGTCGTCGCCGACTTGCAGCCAGAACCCAGAGAGGGCGGCGAACCAATTCACGAAATAATCGACGACGAAACCGACTCGACGGCGACGTTCGTCGAATGTGACGTCACCGAACGCGGTGACCTCGAGGCGGCCGTCGAGGCGGCGACCGACCTCGATGGCCTCGATATCATGGTGAACAACGCCGGGATCGTCGGCCCAGTCGGGCCGATTCAGGACGTCGACCCGGCCGATTTCCAGCAGTTACTCGCAGTCAACGTCGAAGGCGTCTTCACCGGCTGTCAGGTCGCGACTGAGACGATGCTCGAGCGCGAGGCGGGCGGCTCGATTATCAACATGTCGAGCGTTGCGGGGCTGGTCGGTTATCCGAATATCACGCCCTACAGCCTCGCCAAGGGCGGGATACGGATGCTCACGTACGGCCTGGCGGGAGAGGTCGGCCCACACGGAATTCGGGTCAACTCGATTCATCCTGGCGTTATCGAGACCGAAATGACGACGACCGATTTCCCCATCATCGGTGGCGAGGATGAGGATGCAGCTCTCGAGGCTATTCCGCTTCGCCGATTCGGCCAACCAGAGGACGTTGCGAACGTGGCGACGTTCCTCGCGAGCGACTGGGCGGCACACGTGACGGCCGAATCGATCGTCGTCGACGGCGGCGAGTTCCGGACGGCCTAATTACTTTCAACGGCTTATTTCGACACCTATTTAGTGTAATCAACGAGCCTTGTCGTAATGAAATCCCTTCGGTTGTTCGGGGCACACCCCGGTACCTTCGAAGACGAGTTCTGGGAATTCACACAGGGGGCCGACGCGATTTTGCTATACGATCCAGTGTTCGGTCGGTTTCCACGGGAGTATCTCGTGTTCGTCCTTCGGGCGCCCGTTTTCTGGCTGGCGATGTGTTTGTATATGACGATGGTCGATACGGTGGAACTCGTCGTCAGGGGGGAACTGGGATCGGCAGCCGACTTCTATCACACCGTAAAGCAGGCAAACGATGCCCCTCCAATCCACCGCGTTGGGTACGTCGCTGATGCGGTTTTGGCCGACGGGTCGCTCTTCCCGACGGTCGGCAACTGGCTCGTCTTGCTCTCGCTGGCCGTGGTCGCTCCGAGTGCGCTCTTGCTCGTCTGCGTGGTGGCAACGACCATACTGGTCTCGACCGCACTCTGGCGGTCGCTCGAGAACCGGCGACTGGGGCTTTGGCTGAACGTCGTGACGGGCTTCGTGGGCTGGGGCGTCGTTCTGAGCGGAACGGTGTTCGTGACCCTCACTGTCTTGCCCGTGGCCCTCGCCTTTCTCGGGTTGGGCTACCTCACGCCGGGGTACATCGCCCGCTGGATCCCGGAGAAACGGGTCCAGTTGCTGGCCGCTGACGTTGTCTCGATTGCGGAGGAACGAGGATACGAGACGATCTGTCTGTGTTGTCTCCCGACCGATCTCGAGTGGCTCGAGGAGGCAACGGAGACACACCACGCCGACACGATGCGGGTAACGGACGTCTACGTCCGCTGGGCGTCCTCTCCACCGTAAGGTTTGTCGGCTCACCCGTCAGCGACGACAGGCCCGATCGCTAACCGGTAGTCGGTTATACTGATTCGTGGAGCTATCGAGGCACGTGAGGTGAGCAGGTATGGCTCGAGTGTCTCAGCAACCTGTCAATCGTTATCGTGTAAGATTCCCTATCGATTCCGCTTACCCCTCGGGTTTGACGGAACCCCGCAGGACTTCCACGAACCGATACACGAGGATCTCCCCCAATAAACGGGTCACGTCGTGCAAGCCGTTCCCTCACGTTTTATCGCCCGGGAGGTTCTGTCACACGGGTATGAACTGGCGGGATGCAGAACGCGAGTACGACGACGAGGTGATCGGCACGACCAGCCTCGGTCGATTGTTCGAGGATGCTGCCGAACGGCATCCGAACCGGCCGGCCCAGCGCTACAAGGGAGGCGTCTACGATCGGTCGCTGACGAACGACGTGCTCGCTGCCGCGCCAGCGGGCGAGTATCGGGCGATATCTTACACCGACATGCGCGACATCGTCCGGTCGCTGGCCGCTGGCTTTCGCGACCTCGGTATCGAGACTGGCGACCGCGTCGGCATGTTCTCGAGCACGCGAATGGAGTGGGCCCAGTGTGACTTCGCGCTGTTGAGCGCCGGCGCGGTCGTCACGACGGTCTACAAAAGTTCCTCGCCGGAGCAGATTCGGTACCTGCTCGACGACCCCGACGCCGACGCCGTCGTCGTCGAGAACGAGACGCTCCTCGAGCGGGTCCTCGAGGTCGAAGACCACCTGGACCTCGAGTGTATCGTCAGCATGGACGAGCTGTCGGGCGAGGCCGTCGAGCGCGACGACGTGTACACTCTCAATGCGGTGTACGCCCGCGGGAAGGACGTGTTCGACCTCGAGACGTACCAGACGTGGGTGGACGAACCCGAGCAAGACGATCTGGCGAGTCTGATTTACACCAGCGGGACGACGGGCCAGCCAAAGGGCGTGCAGTTGACCCACGGCAATTTCCGGTCGAACGTCAACCAGATTCGCAAGCGCTACGGCCCGCGGTCGGACAAATCGGCTGACGTGGCGGTGATAGACGAGCGGGCGCAGACGGTTTCGTTTCTCCCGCTGGCGCACGTCTTCGAGCGGACGGCGGGACACTTCCTGATGTTCGCCAGCGGGGCCTGCGTGGCCTACGCCGAGAGTCCGGACACCCTCAAAGACGATTTCGGTGCGGTGGGGCCGTCAACGGCGACCAGCGTTCCCCGCGTCTACGAGAAAATCTACGACGCCATCCGCGAGCAGGCGAGCGAATCGCCGGTCAAAGAGCGAATCTTCAACTGGGCGACCGATGTTGGCGTCGACTACGCCAGCGCGGACGACCCTGGCCCCGTGCTGTCGGCAAAACACGCCATTGCGGACCGACTCGTGTTTTCGCAGGTCAAAGCGGCCCTGGGGGGGAACATCGAACTGCTCATCAGCGGCGGGGGGAGCCTCTCGGCTGACCTTTGTAGGCTGTATCACGGGATGGGACTCCCCATTTACGAGGGCTACGGCCTGACCGAAACCGCGCCCGTCGTCAGCGTCAACCCCCCGGAAGCACCCATCATCGGCACTATCGGGCCGGCACTGCCTGACGTCGAGTTGCGAATTGACGAGTCCGCGGCCGACCAGGACGTGTTCGATGACCCCGGCGAGGTCGGCGAACTCCTCGTCCAGGGACCGAACGTCACCGAGGGCTACTGGGAGAAACCCGCCGCGACCGAGCGCGCGTTCCTCGAGGACGATGACGGGCGCTGGTTCCGCACCGGCGATATCGTTCACCTGCGACCCGACGGCTACCTCGAGTTTCGCGAGCGAGTCAAACAGATTCTCGTGCTTTCGACGGGCAAAAACGTCGCCCCGGCTCCCATCGAGGACGCCTTCGCCGCGAGTGAAATCGTCGAGCAGGCGATGGTCGTCGGCGACGGCGAGAAGTTTATCGGTGCGCTCATCGTGCCCAACCTCGACCACATCCGCGACTGGGCCGAGCGCGAAGGGATCGACCTGTCGGACGATAGCGAGGCCATCTGTGCCGATGACCGGGTCTACGACTACGTCCGCAAGGAAGTCGACCGCGTCAACGAGAACTTCGAGCGCCACGAGACGATCAAGCAGTTCCGCCTCGTGCCGGTCGAGTTCACCGAGGATAACGAGATGTTGACGCCGACGATGAAAAAGAAGCGGCGAGTGATCCTCGAGCGATTCGAGGATCGAGTCGAGGATATTTACGCCGACGCGTAATCCCGCATTTCGAATCGGGCGGTCACGTTCCGTTTCCAGGTGCGGTTCCTTTCCGGCTGCTCACGTTCGACCCTTTCCGGCACCTCGAGCGTAAAATCACCGTCGAGCGACCAAAACACTCTGAACGACCGAATAGTTCAAGAGGGAATGTGAGAATTGATAATGTATATCATGGACTCGAGGGAATCCGAACGGCAGTTCGACAACGAGGTGCTCGAGGTTGACACGCTCGCACAGATGTTCGCGAAGACGGTCGAGCGAAACGAGGGACAACCGGCCCAGCGCTACAAGGGTGGTATTTACGACCGCTCGCTCGCCGGAACGGCGTTCGAACCCGCCCCGGATGGCGAGTTCGCGATGCTTACCTACGACCAGATGGGCGAAATCGTCGGGGTATTGACCGCTGGCTTCCGCGACCTGGGTGTCAAAGCTGGTGACCGCGTTGGGATGTTCGCGAGCACGCGAATGGAGTGGGCCCAGTGTGACTTCGCGCTGTTGAGCGCGGGCGCGGTCATCACGACCGTCTACAGCAGTTCCGCGCCAGCACAGGTGCAGTACCTGCTCGACGACCCCGACGCAACCGGCGTCGTCGTCGAAAACGAGGCCGCCCTCGAGCGCGTGCTCGAGGTCGAAGACGAACTGAACCTCGAGTTCATCGTCAGCATGGACACCCTCTCGACGTCGGCGAGCGAGCGAGAGGACGTCATGACGCTTCAGGAGGTCTACGAACGTGGTCTCGAGGCCTACGACGAGGAGGCGTTTACCGGCTGGCTCGAGAAACGGACCCCGGACGACCTGGCGAGCCTGATCTATACGAGCGGGACGACGGGCCAGCCCAAGGGTGTCGAGTTGACCCATCGAAACTTCCGCGAGAACGTCAACCAGGTGTATCGACGCTACGGTCCGCGGCCGGGGAAACCGGAGGGATCGCCCTCAATCGATACCGACACGCAGACGGTGTCGTTCCTGCCGCTGGCGCACGTCTTCGAGCGGACGGCGGGACACTTCCTGATGTTCGCGGCGGGCGGCTGTGTCGCGTACGCGGAGAGTTCCGACACGCTCAAAGAGGACTTCCAGCTCGTCGGGCCGACGACGGCGACCAGCGTTCCCCGCGTCTACGAGAAAATCTACGACGCCATCCGCGAGCAGGCGAGCGAATCGCCGGTCAAAGAGCGGATATTCAACTGGGCGACCGGCGTCAGCCGGGACTATTATCGGGCCGACAGCCCTGGCGGCCTCCTCGGGATAAAAATGAAGATTGCCGACTCGCTGGTGTTCTCCCAGGTCAAAGAGGCACTCGGCGGCAACGTCCAGTTCCTCGTCAGCGGCGGCGGGACACTTTCTCCCGACCTCTGTACGCTGTATCACGGGATGGGACTCCCGATTTACGAGGGCTACGGACTCACTGAAACCTCGCCCGTCGTGACGACCAACCCGCCCGAGGAGCCGAAGATCGGGACCATCGGCGTCCCGGTCGAAGGCTGCACCGTCAAAGTGGACGAGAGCGTCGCCCCGAAGGAGGGGACGGGCTCCGTCGAGGGCGAAACAGGCGAACTCCTCGTCAACGGGCCGAACGTCGCTCGAGGCTACTGGAACAAGCCAGGAAAAACCGCAGAAGCGTTCTTCGAGGACGACGAAGGCCGGTGGTTCCGGACCGGTGACATCGTCACGATTCGTCCCGACGGCTATCTCGTCTTCCACGAGCGCTCGAAACAGATCATGGTGCTCTCGACGGGCAAAAACGTCGCACCGGCTCCCATCGAGGACTCCTTCGCTCAGAGCCAGGTCGTCGAGCAGTGTATGGTCGTCGGCGACGGCGAGAAGTTCGTCGGCGCGCTCATCGTCCCCAACTTCGCGTATCTGCGCGAGGAACTCGACCTCGAGGACGACGAGAGCGTCACCGAAAACGAAGCGGCGAAAGCACTGATTCAGGAGGAAATCGACGCCGTCAACGAAAACTTCGCGAAACACGAGCGCATCAAGCAGTTCCAGTTGGTCACCGAGGAGTTCACCGAAGAAAACGAGATGTTGACGCCAACGATGAAGAAGAAACGTCGCGTTATCCTCGAGAAGTTCAACGAGGAAGTCGCGGATATCTATCCCGAACGCTCGGCCGATGCAGCCGAAGCGGCCGACTGAACGAGCGCGCGCTGGCACTCGATTCGAGATCGTTTCCTCGTGGTGTTTTTCACCGCACTTCTCGACTTGCTATTTCTACTGTACTAAAATAATAACCAAAAAATAGTGCTTGGTACAATATCACTACTAAACACTTTGAAAATACTACCAGAGCCAGACGGGTGCGACGGTTGCCGCTCGAGTGCCACCTCGAGCCGAGGCTATTTATTCGATGGCCGGTGAGTAGCCGGATATGTACCTGACACTCCACGCCGACGGCTGGGTTCGAGCCCGTGGAGTGGCCGTTCGTGGCCGGGCGTTCGACGGCAATCGGCTCCTCGAGGAGGCAGCGCTGGCCGAACGGTTTGGCCGTGTGCTGGCCGACGCTGCCTCCGCTGGTGACGACGGTGAGGAACCGAACGGGACGGCCGAAGCCGACGCTGCCTTCGAGGCCATCGCGGACTGTGCTGGCTCCCTTGAGGGTTTTTTCGCCGCAGTTGTCGGCCTCGAGAGTGAGGGTAGGACGTATCTCGTTGCCGACGGGGCGCGGTCGATTCCGCTGTACTACGCCGAGACGACCCAGTTCGTCAGCGACCGCGGGAACGCCGTCCGTGACGCTATCGATGCGCCACGGGACCCACTCACCGAACGCGAGTTCCTGTTGACCCGGTACGTTACCGGTCCCGAAACGATCTGGGACGGCGTGTACGCCGTTCAACCCGGCGAGGTCGTCGCCCTCGGGGCCGACGGTATCCGTCGAGACACGTACCGGGAGTACTGGCCTGCGGGACCCGGTCGTGAGACGACGCCGAGGTGCGACAGTAACCTCGAGTCACGCGACGCCGAACCGGCTGCGGACGTCGACCTCCTCGAGGCTGCCTTCGATATCGCGCTGGATCGCCTTGAGGCGGTTGCCGGGGATCGCCCCATCGTCCTCCCGCTGTCGGGCGGGTTCGACTCCCGACTGCTCGCGTCGGCGCTGGTCGAGCGCGGCCGCGAAGTGATCGGGTTCACCTTCGGTCGCTCGGGCCACCCGGACGTCGAGATGAGTCGCGAGGTCGCCGCCCGACTGGGGATTCGCTGGGAGTTCTACCCCTACAGCCAGGCTGACTGGCACGAGTGGTATCACGGCACCGCCGGCCGTCGATACCGGGAGTGGGCGTTCGGCGGCGACGCGCTGCCGTTTCTGGCCGAGTGGCCCGCCCTCCACGGCCTGCTCGAGGCCGGGCGACTCCCCGAAGACGGACTGTACTGCCCCGGACACACCGTGGCGACGCCGAGCGAACGGTTACCGCGGTTCGTCGGCGAACGGCGGCCGGTCGGCGAGACGAACGTTGGGTGTGCACCGGCGGTCGACGCCGACGAGGAGACGGACGAAGAGCCCCGTATCGAGCCGACCCTCGAGGCGCTCGTCGAGCACGTTCTCGAGACGCACTACACGCTCTGGGAGTGGGACGATGACTCGTTCGAGACGGCTGCGCGAGCGCGCATTCGCGACGGGTTGCTCGGCGAGAGGCCATCGGAAGCGATCGATTCGCCGGAAACGGCTGGTGCGGCCTACGAACGCTGGGAGTGGCGCGGCCGGATGTCGACGTTCACGAACGGAGACTGTCGGGCCTACGAGGACGCCGGCCTCGAGTGGTGGCTGCCGCTCTGGGACCCGGCGTACGTCCGCGCCTGGACGCAGGTGCCGCTGGCTCGTCGGCGAGGCAAGAGGCTCCACGCCGAACTGGCCGCGAAAATCTACCGTCGCGCCACCGGCGTTTCCACGGCTCGCTCGCGGCTGACCGACCGGACGCTCGAGCCGGCCGATCGCGTCCTTTCGCTGGTGCGACACACGCCTGAACGGCAGTGGACCGAACGCGACGGCGACTGGCTCCCGCCGTTTCTCGCCCCGCGGTCGGCCTGGCGCGAGCCGGGAACCCATCCGCTGGCGTGGGACGGTGCCGTCGAGACGCGGTTACTCGAGGCGCTTCCTGAACAGGCGCGAAACTTCTACGCGCTTCGAACGCTGGCCGAAACCGGGCGACTCGACCTCGACGACCCGGACCCCACGGTGTGCTCGAGTGGGCTTTCTCTCCCCACGCTCGAGGCTGGAAGGCGGTGAGTTTCTCGGCCGACGCTGGCGGTGACCAGCTAGCTCCTGTTGTCGCCCCTAAATGGGTTGAAAGCACGGTTTACCACCACGAACGTATCTCTCTTGCTGACTTTCCCCCTCGAGTCAGGACCGAGTCCCTTACGTACCACCAGGTATGACCACAGAGTAATGAAACGACGAACGTACCTCAGTGGAATGGCTGCCGGGGGGCTTGCCGGCCTGGCTGGCTGTCTCGGTAGTATCACGGGCGACAGCGACGACGACACGCTCCACGTCGCCACGTACAACTCATTTATCGACGCGCCCAGTGACAGTCCGGGCGTCTGGATCAAAGACGAGTTCGAAGAGCGCTACGACGCCACTCTCGAGTGGCACACGCCCGAACAGGAACTGAACTACTTCATCGAGCGTCACAACGAGGGCGTCGACATCGAACCCGACCTGTACTACGGGCTGAGCCCGCACGAACTGCTTCGAGCGGACGAGAACACCGACGACGACCTCTTCGTCGAAACGGATCGCTCGGTCCTCTCGAACGCCGAGGACATCGGCGAGCACCACGAGTTCGACCCACAGGGGCGGGTCATCCCGACCTACCGGAGCCTGTGTGCCATCGTCTACGACGGCCGCAACGTCGAGAAACCCGAAACGTTCGAAGACCTGCTCGACCCTGCCTACGAGGGCAAATTCGCCGTTTCGAATCCGCAGCGCGGGACGACGGGGCAGCTGTTCATGCTCTGGAGCATAAACGAGTTCGGCGACGAAGGCGAGTACACGTACCTCGATTACTGGCAGGACCTGCTGGACAACGACACTCGCGTGCTCGACTCCTGGAGCGACGTGTATACCAACTTCGAGAACGACGACATTCCCGTCATCGTCTCCTACGCCAACGACCGCGTCTACGCCAAGCGCTTCGACAACGACCTCGAGAAACACCGCGTCTCGTTGCTCAACGGTCAGTCCTACGCCAACTACTCGGGCATCGTTCGATTCGCCGAGAGCACCAACGACGACCTCGCCCACGACTTCATGGACTTCGTCCTCGAGCCGGACGTGCAAGCGGTCGTTGCCGAGCGCAACGTGACCGGCCCGACCAACGATACGACGGAACTCCCCGAGGTCTTCGAGGAGTACGCCCAGGAACCCGAGGAAGCCGTCTTCTTCGATTACGAGCAGCTACAGGGCAACCTCTCGACCTGGCTCGACGACTGGGGCCGGACGGTCGTCGACAACTGATCGGTCGTGACCGCGACGCGTTCGTCTCGAGTGACGGTGCCGGCGGGTCCCGAGCTTTCGCTCGGACCCGATTGTTTACCAGTGGCTCCTGGTTCGAGCGCGGTGGTTCCTGACGCGAGCGAACGGTCGTACCTGAAAAGCCAACCCACCTCGAGTGCCAGACCACACGCATCCGGTCATTCGAACTCGAGCGCACGAGGCCGATTACGCGTCGCGGTCGCTGCTGGCTTCCCGACCGAGTGCGCCTTCGACGGCGTCGACTTTGTCGCTCGCGGCCATCTCGACGTCGCGCTTGTCGTCGACCTGAACGAGCGTCTGGACGTGGCCGTGGTCGACCGCCTCGTGGGCGGCCGCACACGCGGCGAACAGTTCGTGGACGTCATCGGCCTCGAGCGTCGTCGCCATGGGCGTCGTCTCGTAGGTGACGTCGAAGTCCTCGAGAGCGTCGATGGCGGCGGCGACGTCGTCGGTGATGTCGTCGTCGGTTATCGGCGAGACACGCAGCAGTGCAAAGACGGTCATACGATGTCGTGTCCACGAGCCGACGTGATTGTTTCGACTGACGGCGGAGCTACCGGCTTCCGTCGAAACCGCGCCACGAGGGCCACGCCGCTCGAGACAAGAGCCGGTCACGAACCAGCGACCGACTATCTGCCAGTCGACGATGCCACCCGGCAGACAACAGCTACCGATTGATGACGCCTCCAAACGATGACTGAAACCGAGCCCACCACGGGCCGACGCGTTCGCGACTCCCTCGAGCGACGGGCACTCGCTCTCGGCGCTCTCGGGACGACGGTCTTGCTGGTCCTCATGTTCTATTACCCGGTGGCGACCGTGTTCGTCGAGTCGGTCGTGGTCGAAGGGGCCGTCACGCTGGCTATCTTTCTCGACTTGTTGCGCGACCCGTTTTATTTCGGTGACCTCGCACGCGTGTTCGCGGGGGAATCACCCGTTATGGTGGCACAGGATTTCTTCTCGAGTGACCGCAAACTCGGTATAGTCGGCTTCACGACCTACCAGGCAATCCTTTCGATGCTGCTGTCGCTGGCACTTGGGTTACCGATGGCCTACCTGCTCGCCAGATACGAGTTCAGAGGCCGCCGGACCATCCGGTCGCTGACGATTCTCCCGTTCGTGCTCCCGTCGATCATGGTCGCCGTCGGCTTCGTTGCCACGTTCGGCCAGACGGGGACGCTCAATGGGGTGCTCGGCCTGCTCGGTCTCGGCCCCGTCTCGCTCATGTTCAGCCTCGAGGCGATCCTCATCGCCCACGCCTTTTACAACGCGCCACTGGTCGCCCGGGTGACGACGGCGGCCTGGGAGTCCGTCGATGCGAGTGCTATCGAGACCGCGCGCAGTCTGGGTGCGAGTCCGTTCCGAGCGTTTCGCGACGTGGTCGCCCCACAGCTGTATCCGGCCGTGTTGATGGGCGGCGCGCTGACGTTCGTCTTTACCTTCGGCACGTTTCCCATCGTTCTCGCGCTTGGCGGAATTCAGCTGGCGACGGTCGAAGTGTTCGTCTATCAGCTGATTCAGGACCTGAACTACGCGGAGGCGGCCGCGCTGGCGATCGTCGAGCTCGTCATCTCCCTCGGCGTGCTCTACGCCTATCTCCGGTATGAGGCCAAACACACGGTCCGCTCGCGCGGCGCGCGCCCGCTCCCTCGAAAATCGCTCAGGCCACCGACGTTCTCGGCTCGAGAGTTGACACCTCGAGTTGGACTGGCGATTTACGGCGTGATCGCACTGTTCGTCTTCGTCGCCCCGATTCTCAGCCTGCTGTACCGCAGCGTCGCCGCCCCGACTGGCGGGTTTACGACCGCTCACTACCAGTTCCTCATCGACCGCCAGACGACGGGGACGGCCTACCAGGTGCGACCGTGGCCGGCGATTCGCAACTCGCTGTTTTTTGCCGCGGCCGCGCTCGCCGTCTCGCTTCCTATGGGGGTCGTCATCTCGGTGTTGACGACGCGGCGCTATCGCGGCCGCAAGCTCATCGACGTCGTCGCCATGGCACCGCTGGCGGTCTCCGGCATCATCGTCGGTATCGGTCTGCTCCGGGGTCCCGTCTTCGGCTTCGAACTCGGGAGCTACCGACTCACGATTACCGGTGCGCTCGCCATCATCGCCGCCCACGCAGTGGCCTGTTACCCGTTCGTGGTCCGGACGGTGGCCCCCGGTTTCGAGGCCATCGACCGCAGTCTCCTCGAGTCGGCGCGTGCGCTCGGCGCCTCGAGGACCCGCGCCCTGATCGACATCGAACTGCCGCTGGTCTGGCCGGGCGTGGTCGCCGGGGCCGCCTTCGCCCTTGCGATTTCGATGGGCGAGTTCTCCTCGACGGTGATTCTGGCGACGGGGACCAACGAGTACACGATGCCGGTCGCAATCGAACGCTTCATCGGCCGCCGCCTCGGACCGGCAACCGCTATGGGCGTCGTCTTGCTCGTCGTCACGTCGATCAGTTTCGTGATCATCGACCGACTGGGAGGTGAGAGCTTTGGGCTCTGAGCGCACGCGAACCCCGGCGGAACTCGAGGCCGTCGACGACGAGTTCGTCGACGCCCCAGTCGCGCTCTCACTCGAGGGCGTGAGCAAACAATACGCCGAGACGACTGCGGTCGACGACGTGAATTTGCGTGTTCGCGAAGGCGAGTTTTTCACGCTCGTCGGCCCCTCGGGCTGTGGGAAGACGACGACGCTGCGTCTCATCGCGGGTTTCGAGGCACCAACGATGGGAACGGTCCGGTTCGGCGGGAACGATGTCACCGGCGTCTCGCCCGAAGACCGGGACATCGGCGTCGTCTTCCAGAACTACGCGCTGTTCCCGCACATGACGGTGGGCGAGAACGTCGCCTACGGCCTCAACTTTGCCGACCCACCGGGCGGGATTTCGAGCGATCAGCGGGTCGCCGACCTGCTCGAGTTGGTCGACCTCGAGGGGATGGAATCGCGCGATCCGGACCAGCTTTCCGGCGGACAACAACAGCGGGTAGCAATTGCTCGCGCGCTGGCCCCGGGGCCGGACATCCTTTTGCTCGACGAGCCGATGAGCGCGCTCGACGCCCAGCTCCGAGAGCGGCTCCGGGTACAGGTCAAGCACATCCAGCGCGAACTGGGGATTACGACGGTGTACGTGACCCACGACCAGGAAGAGGCGCTGGCAATCTCCGACCGCGTGGCCGTCATGCGAGACGGTGCACCCGAACAGGTGGCGCCACCACAGACGATTTATCGCCAGCCGGCAACCCGATTCGTCGCCGACTTCATCGGCGACAACAACGTCTTCGACGCCGATGTCGAACGCGTCGATCGCGGTGATGGAACGTCCCGTGCTCGCGTCCACGTCGGCGACCAGCCCTTCGACCTCGAAATCGAGGGTGGTACCTCCCTCGAGCCCGGCGACACCCTCACCTTCTGTGTTCGCCCGGAACACTTCTCGCGGGAGGCCACGACCAACACCTTCACGGGCACCGTCGAAAGCGCGGAGTTTTTGGGTGAGACCACGCGCGTCACCCTCGAGTGGCAGGGCCGTTCGATCCGGTTGCGGACGACCGACCCGCTCTCGGGTGACGTGACGGTCGGGTTCGAGCCCGATGGGGCGCACGTCGTCGACTCGAGCAGGGAGTGAGACGGCGTTAAGCATTGGGACGAACAGTGGCGCGCTCGAGACACTCGAGGATACCGAGCATCGAACGATCCAGTCCGCGAAGGTGACCGTGGTGACCGACCACACGGGAAGCGAAGATTTTTGCGCACCCGGCGGCCATGCCGGACTAATGACCGACGACCACGCTTCCGAGGAATCGATGACTGACGGTGGGGCAGCAGGTGCAGACGACGTGGCCCTCGATCCGTGGGGTTCCTCGAGCGTCTCCGACTACCGAAAACTCTTCGAAACGTTCGGTATCGAGGAGTTCGACGCGCTGCTCGAGTCCGTCCCGCACCCGCATTATCTGATGCGACGCGGCGTCATCTTCGGCCACCGCGATTACCGACCGGTACTCGAGGCGATGCAGAACGACGACCCGTTTGCCGTGCTCTCGGGGTTCATGCCGACGGGCGACCCACACATCGGCCACAAACTCGTCTTCGACGAAATCATCTGGCACCAGGAACGGGGTGGGGACGCCTACGCGCTGATCGCCGACCTCGAGGCCCACGCGGCCCGCGGGCTGACCTGGGACGAAATCGACGAGCACGCCCGGAGTTACCTGCTCTCGTTGCTCGCACTCGGGTTCGACCTCGAGGAGGGGACCATCTACCGACAGTCGACCAACCGGGACGTCCAGGACCTGGCGTTCGAACTGGGTATCGACGCCAATTACTCCGAACTGCAGGCTATCTACGGCTTCGATGGCGAGACCGACGTCTCGCACATGCAGTCGGTCGTCACCCAGATGGCCGACATCCTCTACCCACAACTCGAGGGGCCCAAACCGACGGTCATCCCCGTCGGCCCGGATCAGGACCCCCACGTCAGGCTGGCGCGCGACCTGGCCGCCAGAACCCGATTTTTCGGCGTGACGACGGCCTACGCGAGTTTCGAGGCGACGCCGGCCGAACTGACGGCCATCGGCGAAGCCTACGACGCCCGCGAGGCGTACGCGGAGGACCCCACGATGCCGCGATGTACCGAAGCCGCCGACTGGCTCGAGGCGAACGCGGACGACCTGACGGTTGTGGAGGCGGAGGCCCTGGAGGGCGACGCCGCCGCGGATTCGGTCGGCGATGCCGAGGATGCGGCGGGTGACCGCGAGGCTATCTCGTCTGCCGTCCTCGAGGCGGCGATATCGAAACTCGAGAACGCCGGCATGGAACCACTTCGACCGCGAACCCGGTTCCTGAACCGACGAGCCACGGACGAGGCCTTCGAGGCCCTCATCGATGCCATCGACGGCGAAATGCGCGTGTTCGACGAGCACATCGATGCCTTCGACCTCGAGCGAGGCGATGCCGAAAAACTGGCTCGGACGGTCGAACTCGACACCGGCGGCTACGGCTTTCGTCCGCCGTCGTCGATCTATCACCGCTTTATGACCGGGCTCACGGGCGGCAAGATGTCTTCGTCGATTCCGGCGAGTCACATCTCGCTGCTGGACGACCCCGAAGATGGCTACGACAAAGTGAAATCGGCGACGACGGGCGGCCGCGAGACGGCCGAGGAACAGCGCGAACTCGGTGGCGAGGCCGACAAGTGCCCGGTGTACGAACTGTACGCCTACCTGCTTGCGGGCGACGACGACGACTTCGCCAAACAGGTCTACGACGAGTGTGTCGGCGGCGAGCGCCTCTGTGGTGACTGCAAAGAGCAGGCCGCCCATCTCATGAAGGAGTTCCTCGCCGACCACCAGGAGAAACGCGAGGAGGTCGCCGAGTTGCTCGAGGACGCCGATATCGAACTCGAGTCACCGCGACGCGGGTGAGACCCAACCCGTTGGTCGGCGTTATTTTTCGATGTCTGACGAAGGTATAAACCCGTTGCGGACATGTGTGTCGATATGATCCGGCGGCGCTCGAGTGCGGTCGATGGCGACTCCATCGTCTGTGCCGACGTCCTCGGTCGGTTCGGCGTCGAGGGGGGTGACCTGCGTGCCCAACACGATAGCGAGCGACTGCCGGGCGAGGAATCTGCCGAACTCGAGACCGTCCTGGAGACGGCACTGGACGACGCCCGCGACCGGACGACGTTCCTTCGTCGGACGATTTCCGGGTCTCCGCGCGGTATCGACTGTTCGGCCAGATACAGTCAGGAGACCCTCGAACGGGAACTGACGGCCGCGTTCGAGTCGATCGAGTGGACGGTGACGTTCGAACGAAGCGGCTTCGAGTGGCGACTGCGGGCAACCGATCCCGCCGGTCGAAGTCGGGAGACGACGCTTTCGTATCCGAAGACACCGCTCGAGCGGGACAATCTGCCGGCGATCCTCCACCAACTCGAGTCAGATATCCTGTACGGAACCGACGCGGGGTTCGTCTTGCTCTCTCGGGGCGTCGACCGCTGGCGGGCCGCACTGGTCGACGAGACGGCTCTCGAAGCGGTGCGTGCAGACTACGGCGAGCGGATCGAGGCGTTCGACCGCCCGCTGTTACCGGCGGCTTCGCTCGAGGCGTATGCGTCGAGTTCCTCGGACGCGGAGTCGTATACGCCAGGTTCTTCGGATGAGGCGGTGTCACCGGGCGACGACAGCCACTGGCCCGAGTGGGCACTCGAGCGTTCCCGACGGCGTGGTCACAGTGAGCTATCTGGTCCCTCGAGCGGATCGACGACGGACTCGAGTGGCGTCGGGAACAGCATCGACGGTGCAAAAGCGACTCCCGAGGCGTCGCTGATCGAAGAGGCGGAACCGACGGGCACGCGGGATAAAGCCGCCAAACCGACGGATGGACGGGACGAAGCCGTCGAATCGACGACTGAGACGCCGGTCTGGGCTGGAGACGAGGGGGATTCGCTGTGGAACGAAGAGTCGGAACCGGCCAGGGATAGGGCTCGTGAACGCGACGGCTACGTGCTTTCGGGCGGTTCGCCGACGGTGTCACGTTCTGGAGAGTCGTGTTCTGGGAACTCGAGGAAGGGGGACTCGAGCAAGCGAACGGGGCTCGCCAACGAGACGGGACGTTCCGATTCCGCGAACGAAAGGATTGGCACCCACGCGGCGAACGAACCCGCTGACACGCACGAGGCGAGCGGACCGACGAGTACCGACGACGGATTCGACGCCGCGCGCTCGAGGAAGGCCGCCTCGGACCGGGCCGCCACGACCGACGACGACGGCTTCGGCTCGTTGTCGGGGAGCGTGGGCACGACGCGCGTCTCGAACGAGTCGTTCGGAACAGGCGAAACCCAGGACGAAGACGAGCAGTACCTCGCGCTGGGGGCGGCGATGGGTACCGGTCAAAACGTCTCCGTTAGCGGGTTGCTTGAGGACGATTCGTTCCTGCCCGAGTTGCCGGCGGTCGAACCGACCGAGACGCGGGTGGCGTTCGAGGAGACGTTCGACCCCGCCGCGTTGCCGAAAGCGAGGGCTGCCGCCGAGCAGTCGGGGTTCGTCTGGGTGCAGTCTGGCGGCCTCGAGACGACGCGCGTCTCGAACGGGTGACCACAACGTTTTTCGAGGTACCGGGCGACCGTCGAGGTATGGCACCACACTCCCGACGTCGTGCCCGTACCGTCTCGCAGCCACGGCTTTTCGCGTCGGGATTCGGGTTTCGGCCGCCGAAACCGGCCGCCTTTTTCGCCCACCTGTAAACCGACCGGTGGACTCCTGATGGCCCGAAAGGCCCGTCAGGACGAAACCGGCCGTTCCATCGCGACTCGGAATCCTCGAGTCGCGGAACATCGGAACCGCTAACTGACCGACACGCAGCCATACGAACAAGCGAATGCAACTTCCATCAGCACAGGTCGCGGTCCTCGAGACCGCGAGCGCAGACGAGGCACAGTCCGTCGATGCCCTCGCGAGCGCGACCGACCTGCCACCCGAGACCGTCACCGGCGCGGTGTTCGAACTCGAGGAGGCCGGCCTGGTCGCTATCAACGAGGCGGTCGACGAAACGATCACGCTCACCGACGAGGGAGCGGAGTACGCCGACGAAGGGCTCCCCGAGACGCGCTTTTACGAGGCCGCACTCGCGGCCGGTGCCGACGAGGACCCGGTCGAAATGGGGCCGGTCATCGGCCGCTCGGGGCTCGAGGGACCACAGGTCAACATCGCGCTCTCGAACTACGCTCGCAAGGACTACGGCGTCATCGACAGCGGTGAAGTGACGGCTGACCCCGAGGCCGACCCGACAGCGGACCCCGAACTGGTCGCACTGGAGACGCTGGCCGAGCGCGACGAGGAGGTCGATGCGGATTCCCTCGCGGTCGACGGTGACGTGCTCGACCAACTCGAGCGCCGTGGCTTGCTCGAGCGACGCGAGACGACGGTCCGCTCGGTGACGCTCACCGACGCCGGCGTGACGGAACTGATGGCCGGCATCTCTGCCGCCGAAACGGTCGGGCAGGTCACGCCCGAGTTGCTTACGAGCGGCGAGTGGCGCGAGGCCGAGTTCAGCGAGTACAACGTCGAAGCGGACGCGGAGGTCGTCGACGGCGGGAACGTCCACATCCTGCGCCAGACCGCAGAACGCGTCAAAGACACGCTCGTCGGCATGGGCTTTCAGGAGATGGAAGGGCCACACGCCGACGCGGACTTCTGGATCAACGACTGTCTGTTCATGCCCCAGGACCACCCGGCGCGCACCCACTGGGACCGGTTCGCCCTCGAGCGCCCGACCCACATCGACCACCTGCCGGAGGACCTCGTCGAACGCGTCGAACGCGCCCATCGCGAGGGCGTCGGGCCGGACGGCGAGGGCTACAACTCGCCGTGGGACGAGGACTTCGCTCGCGCGATTGCCCTTCGCGGCCACACGACGTCGCTCTCTGCGCGCTATCTCTCCGGCGAGCAGATCGGCGACCTCGAGCCCCCACAGCGGTATTTCAGCGTCGAGAAGGTGTACCGAAACGACACCCTGGACCCGACGCACTTGCTCGAGTTCTTCCAGATCGAAGGCTGGGTGATGGCCGAGGACCTCTCCGTACGAGAACTGATGGGGACCTTCGAGGAGTTTTACGCTCAGTTCGGCATCCACGATATCGAGTTCAAACCCCACTATAACCCCTACACGGAGCCGAGTTTCGAGCTGTTCGGCACCCATCCGACAACCGGAGAACTCGTCGAAATCGGTAACTCGGGTATCTTCCGCGAAGAGATGCTCGAGCCACTGGGCGTCGAGTGTGACGTGATGGCCTGGGGGCTGGCCTTAGAGCGCCTACTCATGTTGATGTACGGCTTCGAGGACATCCGCGACATCCACGGGACGTTGTGTGACCTGGAACTCCTGCGGGACACGGAGGTGACCTACTGATGCCAACCGTCGAAATTAACCCCGACGAACTGCGCGAGTTGACCGGCCACGAGGACAAACGTGACGACGACCTCAAAACCGACCTGTTCGGTCTCGGTCTCGAGTACGAAGGCGAGACCGAAGACGGGGAGTTCGAACTCGAGTTCGCGCCGGACCGACTGGATCGACTCTCTGTCGAGGGAGTCGCTCGCTCGCTTCGGTATCAGTACGGCGACGCGCGCGGAGTGTCCATTCCGTCGACGAACACCCCGGACTGGACGATTCGGGTTGATCCCTCGGTGCCCGACGAACGACCCTACGTCACGGGTGCGGTGATTCGTGGTGTCGACCTCGACGATGACGCGCTCGACTCGCTGATTCAACTGCAGGAGAAACTGCACGCGACGATGGGGCGAAAGCGCGCGAAAGGAGCCATCGGTATTCACGACTTGACGATGTTGAAAGGGACTGCTGCGACCGAAGGCACTCCGACCATCCGCTACGTCGGCGTCGAACCCGACGGCGACCGGTTCGTTCCCCTCGACGCTGATCGGGAGATGACGCCGGTCGACGTCCTCGAGGAGCACCAGACGGGGAAGACCTACGCCGATCTGGTGAGCGGGTACGAGCGCTACCCCGCTATCTACGACGATATCGGGCTGTTCTCGTTCCCGCCGGTTATTAACGGTCGCCGGACGGAGGTCTCGACCGATTCGCGGGACCTATTCGTCGAGATGACTGGCACTGACCAGTGGACTATCGACCGCATGTTGAACATCGTCTGTTACGCCCTGGCCGCCCGCGGGGCGACCATCGAAGAGGTTACCGTCGAGTACGATGATGACGAGTCCGCGAACGCGGACTCGAACGGGAGCCGGAGTGCAGCCGGTGGACGCGAACTCGTCCGCCCGGACTTTTCGACGAAGACCAAGACGGTTACCCACGACCGAATCGAGAGCATCCTTGGCATCGAACTGTCGACCGAGGAGATAATCGACCTGGCCGAACGCTCGGGCCTCGAGGCGACCCTCGTTGGTGACGACAATGGCACGGCAGAAGACCGCGCGTACGAAGTCACCATCCCACCGTACCGCGTCGACGTCCTCCACCCGCTGGACGTGATCGACGACCTCGGGCGCGCCTACGGGTTCAACGACCTCGAGCCACGCTACCCCGACGTGGGTACGATTGGTGGGCGACACGAACGCTCCCGACTCGAGAACGCTGCACGCACCCGGCTGGTCGGCCTTGGCTTTCAGGACCTGCTCAACTTCCACATGATCAGCGAGGCCGAAAACTTCGAGCGAATGAACCTCGAGGAGGCCGACTCCGGGTCCGATGTGGCAGGCAGTGACAACAGCGGCGCATCCGACCCCGCCTACGGCGCGGGCGAGCCAGCGACGATCAAAGGCCCCTACAGCGAGGATTACACCATGCTTCGGACCTGGGTCACTCCGTCGTTGTTGATGGTTCTGGAGAACAACACCCATCGACGCTATCCGCAGGATCTGGCCGAAATCGGCTTCCACGCCGAAGTCGACGACGGCGAGAACACGGGCGTCAGCGAAGGCCGTGCGGTCGCCGCCGTCCTCGCCCGCCACGACGCCGCCTACGAGGACGCGAAAGCGCGCCTCCAGGCGGTGGTCAAGAGCTTCGGTGGCGACCTCGAGACCCCACCGACCGACCATCCAGCCTACATCGACGGTCGCACTGCGGCCGTGGTCATCGACGGCGAGAAAGTCGGTGTTATCGGCGAAGTCCACCCGAAAGTCCTCGTCGAGCACGACCTCGAGGTGCCCGTCGCCGGCTTCGAGTTCGACCTCGAGGCGTTACAGTGAGGTAGGGATCTTCGGTAGTTGTCTCGAGCCTCGGCGTGTGATAGGGATTGTTATCGCCGTTTACCGGTCAGCGATGCACCGGGATGATTGCTGACCGGGAAGCGACGACAACGAACCACATGAGATGTTTTTCCGTTTGTTGCCAGCAGCGAACAAACCCGTGCTCGTGCAGTTATCGTAGCCAGTGAAACGATTTACACACCTCTTGCGATGCCGTCTTGCGAGAGGGTTGCAATGACTTTCACTGACTACTATAGCTTGGCTCGAGGGAGCAAGGCGTTCGACGCCCGAAGAGACAGCGCTTGCGCTCGCTTGATGGGCGAATTAGGCACACTATTGCGTGGGCTTAGAACTCGTGTTCGACCTCGTCTTCGTCGGCTTTCTGGATGATGATTTTGCCGTCTCGGACGCGGACGAACACTTCGTCGCCAATGTCCATGCCCGCGACTGCGAGTTCATCCTCGTGCAGGTTGAGGTGAACGTTGTGATAGTTGCCGTCGTCGTCTTTGGCACCGCTTGGACTCAGCTTCTTTTTCCGTACCATCGCGGGTATCTACCACGCACTTCGCCGTAGGATATACTTAAGTGTTTTCTACGACACAGCGAATGACTCACACTCACACATCACTGCAAAACGTATCAGATTCGAGAGGATGGCGTCGTCTATCGATATTTCAGAAAAATAGCGACTGCCAACTACTTAAACGTACCGACGCTGTCACTCGGTTTTCGGGGATATCTTTATAGTAAACCATGCTCTCGGTTGACACGGAGGTACAAAACCATGGTACGTGAAGATGGTAAGCGAAACTTTGCACTGCGCGAATCGGGCGACGAATCGAGCGTGTTCTCTGGGAACACGCCACGACAGGCGGCACTGAAGGCGGCTCGACGACTCGAGCCCGGCTCCAGCGAAGATGCGGCCGACCGCGTCGAACTCCGACTCCGAGAGAAAGGGACGGAGAAAGTCCATATCTACGACGGCTGGGCGTGGGAGGAAGAAGCCCCCGACGACAAGCCGGACTGGATGCCTGCCGAGATCACCGAAGCAAACGTCTCGAAGAAAGGTATCGAACACCTCGACGAGTGAGGTCGCCCCCCAAACATCCTGTGGTCGGTTATCCGACCAACGTATTTTACACCCTCGAGTGACGGGTGTCGACCCCATCTGTATCTGATGCCCTCGAGTGACGCCTCTCGGTACGTTTTTCCGGCCCCGTCTCCGTTAGACGGATATGACAGCCGTGACACTCGGACCGGAAGGGACCTACTCCCACCGGGCCACGCAGGCCGTCGACGAGGATATCGTCTTTCGCCAGTCGGTGACCGACATCGTCGCCGCCGTCGCACAGACGGAGTTCGACTACGGGGTTATCCCCATCGAAAACAGTATCGAGGGCAGCGTCACCGAGAGCCTGGACGCGCTGGCCGAATACGACGTCGCCGTCGTGAGCGAGATCGTGACCCCGATTCGCCACGCCCTGCTTGCACAGGGTCCCAACTTCGAGACGATCGCCAGCCACTCACAGGCGCTGGCCCAGTGTCGTTCTTATCTCGAGTCGTCGTATCCGGATGCACAACTCGAGGCGGTCGCGAGCACGGCCCGTGGCGTCGAGTACGCGCGAAACGATCCGACGGTGGCTGGCATTGCTCACCCGGATAATGCCGGCGACGATCTGGAGATTCTGGCCCAGGACATTCAGGACCAGACCTCGAACGCGACTCGTTTTTTTGTCCTGGCACCGGTGACGAACCGGTCACAGGCGGGCGGCAAAACCTCGCTGGTCGTCTACCCCAACGCGAACTATCCCGGCCTGTTGCTCGAGTTGCTCGAACCCTTCGCTGACCGGGATATCAACCTGACGCGCGTCGAGTCTCGCCCAAGCGGCGAACGGCTGGGTGATTACGTCTTCCACATCGACGTCGCCGCAGGCCTATACGAAGACCGAACCCAGCAGGCTATCGGCGAGCTCGAGGAACTGGCCGAACGCGGTTGGGTGCGACGCCTCGGCTCCTACGATATTCAACACGTCATCGAGTGAAACGAGATTTGCTGAGCGGAACGGAATCTCCGCCAGTGTCTCGAGGATTCAAAACTGTAGCCACTGCCGTTAGCACGGCCGAAAAAGCCGAAAGCGCTATTCGATGTCGATCTGCTTCGAGTCGTCTCCTTCCTCGAGTTTGGGCAGCGTTACCGTCAGGACGCCGTTGTTGTATCCCGCAGAAACCGCTTCCTCGTCGACCGGCTCTGGGAGTCGAATCCGTCGGTTGATAGAACGCTGAGTGCGCTCGCGACGAATGTAGTGTTCGTCCAGGGTTTCGTCCTCGCCGACGTCTTCTGCCTCGAGGCGCAGGGTACCGTCAGCGAGCGTGAGGTCGATGTTCTCCGTTTCGAACCCCGGGAGGTCCGCCGTCACGACGTATTCGTCGACCCGGTCGATAACGTCGACGGCGACGGAACTCGGGACGGGTAGCCCGTCCGTTCCGACGCCGCCGTCGAACTGTTCGCTCACGCGATCGAGCATCTCTTCGAGGTCTTCGAACGGATTGCGTCGCATATACGAAGGTACGCGCTCGAGGGAGATAAAATCTGCCCATCCGGAGACAACAGAACGGTGATTCGCCGGAAAGTTAGGCGCCGGGCACGCCGAACGCACCGAGGTTCAGGCCGAGTGCCGCGTCGACGATGAAGAGGATGAAGAGCGCCGACAGCCACGCGAGGACACCGATGAGGGCCGCCGTGGTCCAGCCGCCGGGGTAGCGCCAGTTGATGACACCGATCCAGACGACGAGCGCGATGAGCGGGCCGACAAGCGGAATCCACGAAGTCAGCGCCCACGCGAACGCCCCCAGAAGGGCGGTGATGATCGCCTGTGAGTAACTGTCGGCGTTGACGGTGAAGCTAGCGGCCAGATAGATGGCCAGGCCGCCGATGGCGAGCGTGACCAGGAACGTAATCAGGGAGCCGGCGATGGGAATCATTCGTCCGTCTCGCCGGCACCGTCTTCGGTGCCATCTGTCGTTTCGTTACCGTCTTCAGTGTCATCGTCGTCGGCCTCGTCCTCGTAGATTACTCGAGTGCCTCGAGCGACTGGCTGGAGGAGGTACCGTTCGGTCTGGCCCCGACGAACGGGCGTGAAGTCGCCGATGAATCCAGTGCGCTCGTCCTCCCGAATCTCGAAGGTCAGATTGAACTGGAGCGGTGCGTTGCCCGGGGTCGACACTTCGGCCTGGCCGCCATCCTCGAGTTGTCCGTCGACGTCGGACACGTCGAGCTGGAGGTATTCGTAGCTGCCAACCGTCAGTTCGCGCTCGTCGATGAGTTGGGTGTTCTCTCCCTGTAACTCGACGAGGTCCGCTTCTTGTGGTTCGCCGAACTCGAGGTACTCGCGTCCGTCGCCCTGGTCGACGTCGTCTTCGTCCTGCGCTTCGACGCCGTCGTCGTTTTCGGTTCCGTCGTCGGTTGTTTCGTCGTCCGATTCAGCATCGGTTTCATCGTCCGAATCGTCGTCACGACGTTTGATCCAGACGCCATCGACCGTCACGACACACGACTCGAAGTCAGCGATGTCGCCGGGCTGGTCGGTGACGCTCGTCGCGAGCGTGCCCGTCGCGTCGGTGGATTCGTCACCGAGACAGCCCGCGAGGCCCGCCGCTGCGAGGCCGCCACTGAGCTGGAGATATGTGCGTCGTCGGAGGGTATCGAGTGCGCTCATTGCGTCCGGTAGTCCTCCTTTGTGCCTGATATAGCCCAGTAGCCGTCCACTCCTGTTTGCGATCGTTTTGACCGTTTGTGACCGTTTAGAACGTAGAATGTCCCGCTGAGACGGTGTGCGTCGACCGATTCGCTTTCCCTCGAGTGATTTGTGATCTATTCTCACTCGATAAACGTTCTGAACGTCGGGAACGGAATGAACGTCGACGGGTTGGTATGCTGATCCCGGCGCGTGATTCGCGTGTCAGTAACCGTCTCGGTCGTGAGTGACACCGTCTCAGACAATGGAAAGGTATAGAACCTCGTCTCGTCCAACACTATATAACGAATGAGCGACTCCGGATACGACCATACGACGGTCGAACGACGCTGGCAGGCAGCGTGGGACGATGCGAACGTGTACCGGACGCCCGACGACGTCGACGACCCGACGTACGTGTTGGGGATGTATCCCTACCCATCTGGCAAACTCCACATGGGCCACGTTCGAAATTACACGATTACCGACGCCTACGCCCGCTATCGCCGAATGTGTGGAGACGACGTCCTCCACCCGATGGGGTGGGACGCGTTCGGGCTTCCTGCTGAAAACGCTGCCAAAGAACGCGATACCAACCCACGTGACTGGACGTTCGACTGCATCGACACGATGCGCGGACAGATGGAATCGATGGGCTTTGGCTACGACTGGGAGCGCGAAGTCACCACCTGTACGCCCGAGTACTACCGCTGGAACCAGTGGCTGTTCACACGGTTCCACGAGGAAGGCCTGGTCGAACGGCGTGACGCTGAAGTCAACTGGTGTTCACACTGTGAGACCGTTCTGGCCGACGAACAGGTCGAGGGCGAGGCCGAACTCTGCTGGCGCTGTGACACTCCCGTCGAGACGCGTGAACTCGAGCAGTGGTTTTTGCGGATCACCGAGTACGCCGACGAACTGCTCGAGGCCATCGATGACCTGGAGGGGTGGCCGAACTCGGTGCGCCAGATGCAGCGCAACTGGATCGGTCGCCAGCATGGCACCGAACTCGAGTTCGATATTAGCGAAGCCTCGAACGGGCGAGGCGATGCGGGGGAGTACGGACCGGTCAGGGCGTTTACAACCCGCGTGGATACCATCTTCGGCGCGACGTACTTCGCACTCGCTCCGGACCATCCAATCAGCCAGCAATTGGCTACCGAAGACGACGATGTCCGTCACTTCATCGAGCACGAGGCCGACCCCGAGGGCGATGAGCCAAACGGCGTCGCGACGGAGTTGACTGCGACCAACCCGGCGACAGGCGAAGAGATTCCGGTCTACGTCGCCGACTTCGTCCTCTCAGATGTCGGTACTGGCGCGCTGATGGCAGTGCCCGGACATGATGATCGTGACCACGCTTTCGCCACGAAGATGGGTGAAGACATCGTGCCCGTCATCGCCCCCGAACCGGACGAGGGTGCGGAGCCGACGGCACCCGATGTCAGCGAGAACGCGTTCACCGAAGACGGTGTCCTCGTCAACTCCGGGGAGTACAGCGGGCTGGAAAGCGAGGCGGCCCGTGAGCGACTGACCGACGACATCGAGAGCGCCGAACACACCACGCAGTACCAGCTCAGAGACTGGGGTATCTCCCGCCAGCGCTACTGGGGAACGCCGATTCCGGTCGTTCACTGTGAAGAGTGTGAAGCCGTGCCCGTTCCCGAAGACGACTTGCCCGTCGAACTGCCCGAGTTCATCAATACGACCGGTAATCCGCTCGATGCGGCCGACGAGTGGCAAGCAACCACCTGCCCGGAGTGTGGCGGTTCGGCCCGACGGGAGACCGACACGATGGACACCTTTGTGGACTCCTCCTGGTACTTCCTGCGGTACGTCTCCCCCGACCTCGAGGACGCGCCGTTCGACCTCGAGCGGGCCAACAACTGGATGCCGGTCGACCAGTACGTCGGCGGGATCGAACACGCCGTCATGCACCTGCTGTATTCGCGATTCTTCACGAAGGTGCTGGCCGACCACGAGGGGCTGACACACCGCGAACCGTTCACCAACCTGCTGGCTCAGGGGATGGTTCAGCTCGAGGGCGAGAAGATGTCCAAATCCAAGGGGAACACCGTTTCGCCCCAGCGAATCGTCGATGAGTACGGCGCAGACACCGCGCGCCTGTTCATGATGCAGGCCGCACAGCCCGAACGTGACTTCGACTGGAGTGAAGAGGGCGTTCGCTCGACCTACGCGTTCTTGACGCGCTTACAGGAAATGGTCGGGGACTATGTCAGGACGGAACCGGCCGGTGAGGCCGACGCCGTCTCGAGTTACGTCGATAGTGAAATCGACGCGACGCTCGCTATCGCCACCGAAAAATACGAGGCGTTGACGTTCAACCGGGCGCTCCGAGAAACTCAGGACCTCGTTCGGACGCTCCGACAGTACGCCGACTATACGGAGCCACACGCCGAGACCTACGAGCGCGGACTGTCGGCGGTCATCCGCCTGCTTGCGCCAGTCGCACCCCACCTCACGGAAGAACTCTACGCGGAACTCGGCAACGACGGCTTCGTCGTCGACGCGGACTGGCCGACTGCGACGGTCGACCGCGAGTACGTCGAGAAACGCCGCAAACTCGTCGAAAACACTCGCGAAGACGTTCGCCAGATCATCGACGTCGCTGGAATCGAGGATCCACAGGGGATCGAGGTCGTCGTCGCACCGGAATGGAAGTACGACGCCCTCGAGATCGCGATTGAGAGCGATACAGACAACCTCATCGGCGAACTGATGCAACAGGCACACATTCGTGAACAGGGAGACGCCGCGGCGAGCTACGGACAGGACTTGCAGGTCGAGCGTGAAGCCCTCTCGATGACGCTGAGACCGGAAGCCGAACACGACGCGCTCGAGGCTGCAGCCTGGCTGATCGAACGAGAATTCGACGCGCCGGTGTCGGTCGTCCACGCCCACGAGGCCGACGACGACGTCCTCTCGAATGCGGGACCGGGCCGGCCGGCAATCGAAATCGAGGAGTGACGGATTCGGGCTTTCGTTCGACGAGGAGTCGAGGAGGCTGTTCTCGGACAGGGCTGTCGGGTGTATTTTCTCGAGTCGGGGTATTGACCGCCGAATCAATCAGCCGTCGTACCGTCGTAGCCGGGGTGTCGTTGGCTGCAGGGGATATCGTCGCCAAAACAGTACACGTTCCCGCTTACGACGACGCCGTCGGGATCGCTCGGACGATAGGGACCGTAGCCCACGGCAGGGGCGGCGGTTTGCCAGAGCGCGCCGAGTTTACACAGCGCGAAGCCGACCAGAATCAGGGTGAAACCGACGACTGTTGCGGGGGTGAGCGACTCGCCGAGGGCGAGCCAGCCGACGACGGCGGCGACGACGGGGACGGCGTAGTTGACCAGGCTCAACTCGGTCGCACCGATGCGCTCGAGCAGGACGAAGTAGACGAAAAAGCCGCCGCCGGTCGCGACGAGCGCGAGGTACGCGAGTGCGCCGAGTGCAGGGAGTCCGACCTCGAGGCCGGTCGCGGATTCGGTGGGGTGAAACGCGCTGAGGGTGTGTAAGAGACCGGCTCCGAGCGCCATCGACCAGGCTTGCAGCGAGACGATTGGTAGCGTTCCCTCGGTTCGTTCGGTCAGGACGGAGCCGAGCGCGAACGCGATGGTGGAGGCGACGAGGAGACCGACACCGACGGCCTGACCGTCGAGTGAGCCGCCACCGAGTGCGATGACGACGACGCCGAGGAGTCCAAGAATCAGGCCGACGACTGCCGGGGGTCGGATTCGTTCGCGGGGAAGCAATGCGAGCGCCAGCGGTGGCGTCACGATGGGCGTCAAACTGAGGACGATGGCTGCGACTCCACTCGAGACGTACGACTGTCCGAGAAAGAGCAGTGCGAAGTGGGTCCCGATGAGCAAGCCACCCCCGACACCGATGAGCGTCCAGTCGGCTTGTGTCCGTGGTCGCCAGTGTGACCCAGTGAGGACGACTGCCAGCGCGAAGACGACGGCCGCAATATCGAATCGAAGGGCCGCAAAGAGGATTGGCGGGAGTGATGCCAACCCCACCTCGATAGCGGCGAACGAGGTTCCCCAGACCAATGCAAGCCCGAGAAAGAGGAATATATCTCTTCTTCCAGTCATTATATTCCGAAAGTGGTTGCGCTACTTCTATGTTGTTATTCTGGGTTTAGAGCGGCTCTAAACTCTGATGTCGTCGATATGTGTTGGCACATATCATGGCTTGTGATGGCTGTGTTACTCTCTCACCTGATATATTGTTCGAGGGTTGAACGTTCGTCTTGTTTTTAGCTTTCGGCGATGGCACTCGAGGATGGGCTGGCTGCTACTCCACCGAGCAAACCGGTTCCCAAACGGAACGGTCCCGCAGGTTCCGACTCGAGCGTCACAAAAGGAGCGTTACTTCATGGCTTTTCAGTTCAGCTTTCTTCTTCGTCTTCGGGTTCCTCTTCTTCATCTTCCGGTTCCTCTTCGTCTTCGGGTTCCTCTTCTTCATCTTCCGGTTCTTCGTCAGTGAGATCATCGTCCATGGCATCGTCCTCGCCTTCGTCCTCACCTGGGCCGCCACAGCCGGCAACGGCAACCGACAGTGTCAGGCCAGCGATACCGAGTACTCGTCGTCTCGAGAGGTCTCCGTCTTGGACCATAGCCCGTCCTTTGCCAAGCCACTGAATATAGCGATGACTTGCATCTGCCGGCATCATTCGATAATCAATGGAGGTTTCGACGGTTTGAAGCAAGAAAAATGTACGCAGAGACCCGGTTCGGTGGGCTTGTCCGTTAGTACGATTATCGGTACTGTCTCGTCATCGGTGGAATCCGATTACTCGGAGTGAACTTCGACGTCACCAACCATCGTCCCCTGGTGTGGTTCACAGTGGTACTCGACCATGTCCTCGGTGGCTTCGAACTCGAGTGTCTGTTCGTCGTCGTCCGTCCACTCGGTTTCGACGATGACGCTGCCACCGTCGTCGACGAACGCGATGTTGTGTGTTGCGCCGTCTTCGTTGTACCAGGTTAGCGTATACTCCTGGCCGGCGGTGAGGACCAGCGTGGGGTTTTCGACGCCGTCGATGGGGTCGGGAGCGATACCGGTCCACTGGTTCGTGTGCCCATTCAGTTCGATGGTGTCGACGCCTTCCCAGGCATCGGGATCAGCGTCGTCATCGTCGTCACCGAGACAGCCTGCTAGGCCTGCCGTGGCGACGCTCAGTCCAGCGAGTTTGAGGGTCGTCCGTCGGGAAATCGAATCGCTTTGTGTCATCACGATATGATAGGTGGCGAACACTGATAAATGGAGGGCCTACG
The DNA here is from genome assembly GCA_025517525.1 of Natronosalvus hydrolyticus. Taxonomy (GTDB): domain Archaea; phylum Halobacteriota; class Halobacteria; order Halobacteriales; family Natrialbaceae; genus Natronosalvus; species Natronosalvus hydrolyticus. The sequence continues at coordinate 7,434 of JAOPJZ010000008.1, read as the reverse complement.
TGTGGATTCCCTCTTGCGATTTACTACCATGGCACACGTTTGTTGTCGCCATGGCTGTGTAACTGTATTCACAATCCTTCGTGTAACAGGATTCGACGCATCCTGGATACGTATCTCGAAAGCCGTTGGCTATCATGACCGGTCTGCCGTGATGACGTAGGACTCCATTGGCGAGACGACCCCCTCATCGTCACTGTATTCGGACAATGCATCCGCAACCGCTTGCACCAGTTCATGTCGAACCGCTTGGTCGACGGCCGCAATCGGTTCGGCCAGGGGTGAACTTGCCGCTTCGCGGCGAACGAACGCCTCGACCGACGGGTAGCGTACAGAATCGATCTCGATGGTGACCAGTACGTCATCGAACCCTGCACCCTGAAGGAGTGTTCGGAGGTCTTGCCCGTCCCAATCGGGGAATGGAGAACGCATCATTTCTCCGGCGTTGGCACCGATGTGGTGTTCCAGGGCCTCGGCCAAAACCACGTAGGCAGGGTGGTACTCGAGCGGTCGCCAGACGCTCAGGGCAACGCGACCACCTGGTGTGAGGACTCGCTGCATCTCTTCGAGTGCGGCGGTTGGTTCGTCGAAGAACTGCACCGACTGTTGACTGCAGACGATATCGAAATCCCCGTCAGCGAACGGAAGTGCTTCCGCGTCGCCCTGTCGCCACTCGAGGGTCTGTTGGTTCCCGGCAGCAGTTTCCTTGGCTACTGCGAGCATTCCCTGATTGCTGTCCAGCCCCACGACGTATCCGCTTGCCCCGACTCTGGTTGCGACCCGTCGCGCCACGATGCCGGTTCCACAACCAACGTCCAGGACTCGATTTCCTTCCCCGATATCGCCAGTCTCGACGAGTCGATCGGCCCACGACGCGAATATCGGTGGTACCAGATAGCGTTCATAGGCCTCGGGGGCGTTCTGTTCGAGCTGCCAGCCAGTCGATCGGCGTGTGTGATCGCTCATACGTACTCACCACGAACTCGGCTACTCTGCGAACGTATGTGTAGATGTCTAGTGAAATATTTCACGCCGTGAAAGCACGCCCTCGGATACCCCGTCAGAATATGCCTGCTGGATATAGCGAATGGATCTAGCAGTAACCAGATGAAGGGGCGCTAGAACCCTCCCAAACGTCGACCTGTGGGTGAAATCGAACCGCAACGCATGATTTCACCCACGGGTACAGGTTTGGGAAGCCACTAGAACCCGGAATAGGAATGAATCGCTAGGCCGGGGGTTCGAAGATTGCGACCCACCAGACGTCCGGCGGGCTCACCGGCGTCTCCAGGATCGCGGGCATCATCGCGGGGTCGAACGCGCCGTGGGGCGCCACCGCCACGTGAACCTCCGCTTCCATGGGCCGCTCGAGCGGTACCCCCAGCGGGTCGCCGTTCTCGAACACTTCGGTCTCGGTCGTGACGAACCCGCTCAGGGTGAGTTGGTCGCCGGCCGGGACGGCGCCGTTGACGCCGAACGCGCCGCCGCCGGCGGACTCCAGATCCGGGGCGCCGCACTCGCCCACGCCCGCCTCACACTGCTCGGGGTTGTTGAACGTGATCATCCACAGCGTGAACGCTTCCAGCTCTCCGGGCTCAGTGGTAAACCATTCGCCCTCTTGCTCCGGGGGCTCGCTCGCGTAGGTGTACTCACCGGGTTCTGGGGTGGGCATGGTGAGTTCGGCCACGAGCGCGTCAGCGGTGCGGTGGAGCGTCGCGCTGCCCTCGGCCACGAGCTCGCGGTCGGGACCTTGGCCCATGACGTCGACGGTCTGCGTAACGATCTCTCCGCACGCTTCGTCTCTATCCGTATCGGATGTGATTCCGTATCCGTTGGCGGTCGCTGTACCGCTCAGCGCGACCGTACCTGCACCGGCCGCGCTCGCTTTTAAGACTGTTCTACGTGATATGCTGTTGATCTGCCTGGGTTCGTTGGTCATTGGCACGTCTCACCTCCCGCCGAGAAGTATTATTCTGCAAGCGGTTAGATAGCTATCTGGTGACGATTTTGCAGCCGCTGGGGTTTGTGCAATCGCTGAAATGATCTCACTGCTGAATACGCGCCCTGGTTCAGCACGCCGTTTGTATCCGTATACGAAGGTTTCAACAGAACCGACCAGCCCTCAAAGCAGGTCGATAGCGTCCTCGAGCGGTCGGGCCTCGTCCCGGAACCGTTCGTAGTGAGACGTTGCCCAGGCTCGCATCTCGTCGCTTCCGGTGTCGACGAGTCTGTGTAATGCTCCCGTTTCCGGGTCGTAACAGCAGATGCTGACACGGTCATCGAACAGACAGATCCCACACCGGTCGTCGAGTGGAAGATCATCGTGTAGCAGAACGGTATAGTTGGCCCGTGTCGCCAGCTCGACGACGGTTTCTTCGTCCCACGAGAGCAGTTCCTCGAAAACGGCAGGCGGATAGATGTATTCACATTCCAACCCGTTTCGGACATGGTCGAAAAACGGCTCGAGATTCCCCGACTTGAGCAGCGCCATGCCGAATCCGGTCATCGATTCCGTCGTTGTGAAACACTCCGTGAGACGTTCGAGAGGCTGGTATGGGTAGCCGGGCCCCGGCTGAGAGACCACCACGTCAGTGAACAACTCGATGCTGAATCCGTCGGCTTCGTGTGGGAGCCACGGCCATATCTCCCTGAGACGCCGTTGATGGGTCATCGCGTCTCTGAACGCATCGAATCGAGTGGCGACGAATTCCCCCAGATCGGTCAGTCGGTAGAATTTCCCATCTCGTTCGAGCCAGTGGCGATCCTGAAAGTCCGTCAGAATTCGGCCCAGCGTGGGGGAAGACGCTCCCGTTGCGGTACGTAGATCGTGTCGAGTACACCGATCACTGGTCAGTGCGTCGAGCACCCCAACGCGATGATTCGACCTGATGAGGAACTCGATGTCTTCGCGTGTCGCATCCATGGCCATGATACGGGTTGGCATACAATAATCGTCTCGCCGTGCTCTCGTTGGGTCGCCAACCCGTCTCAGGCGTCTCGCCCCTCGAGCGAAAACCGAGCTTCCCTGATCGAGAGGTGCAAAAACGCGGGTACCGCGACGAGTGCGATGAGAATCTCGAGGCCGCCGACGATGAGGAAGGCGTAGCCGTACCCCCAGTTACTGGCGACGGTACCGCCGATGAGAAAGCCGCCGAGGAACCCCAGGCTCCCGGCGAGGTTGAACCCGGCCATTGCGACGCCTCGCCCGCTGTCGTCCGCGATGTCGGTGACGAGTGCCATCGTGGCTGGCGAGATGAGCGCGCCCAGCACGCCGACGAGTAGCATCGCTGCGGCGGCGACGGGTACCGTCGGGGCGACGCCAACGGCGAGGATGCCGAGGCCGTAACTGAGCGACCCGACGACGATAGGGATGGTGCGCCCGATTCGATCGGAGAGTTTACCCAACGGATACTGCAGGAGGGCGAAGGGAGCGAAGAAACACGCGAGCAACAGGCCAGTCATGGCGGCGTCGACCCCGAACGCGTCCTGAAAGTACAACGTTCCGACGAGGGCGAAAAAGCCGGCGGTAAGCCGGTCGACGAAGCCGAACGCGTACGGAATCGACAGTGCCGGCCGGCGGGAGACGCTCGAGATGATCGCCTTTGCCCGACGTCGATGACTGGGAGCTCTATCGTCGGCGAGGGTCACCAGCACGCTGACGACGGTCAGCAGAACGGCGGCCGCAACGAGGGGGGCACGCGGATCGATCGTCGTGAGCTGGCCGCCGACGGGAGCGCCCGTGGCCGCTCCAAGTCCGATGGCGATGCCCGCAGCGCCCATGTTTCGACCGTGGCCGCCCTCGAGGTCCATCAGCATCGTCATCGTGAGCGAGAACGCGCCGACGGTCATCGCGCCCTGAAATATCCGCACGAGCAAGACGCCCTCGAACGGGATGGTGCCAGCCGTCGCGATGACGGCGAGGGCGAAGTAGCCGACGGCCCCGGCGAGCGCACCGAGGACGATAAACGGTGTTCGGCGGCCGGTTACGTCGCTGGCGATTCCCCAGACGCCGACGAAAGCGACGTAGGCGGCGAATTCGGCGACGAGAAACCACATACTCGCATCGAGGGTCGTCTCCGTCAACGGCGAGGTCGGCTCGTCGGCACCTAAAACACCGACCAGTTCCGCGATACCCGGATACAGCAAGAGCTGGGAGAACAGCACCGCAAAGACCACGCTTGCGAGGACGATTCGGTCCCGGCCGCTCGAGTGCACAGGTTCCCTTGGCACTGTGGATATGAAGGCGTTTGTTTTCGGATTTACACTGCCTTCCCGACCGTCGAGGACGACCTGTGTTAGCACGTCACGACTTTTGTCGGTTTTTGCCGTTACTGACGTGCATAAGTTTCTCCAAAAGTATGCATACAAAACATGAGTGACGACTCGAGCAGCCCCCCATCGACGTCCTCGGTCGGGACGGGGTGTCTCCACGCGGGCTACGACGGCGATCCGGCGACCGGCGCGGCTGCGGTCCCTCTCTATCAAACTACCTCCTACGTTTTCGACGATGCCGACAGTGCCGCGGCGATGTATGCCCTCGAGCGCGAGGGGCACATTTACTCTCGCATCTCCAATCCGACGACGAACGTCCTCGAGAAACGTCTCGCGACCCTCGAGGACGGCACCGGTGCCGTCGCCACCGCCAGCGGCATGGCTGCTCTCGACTCGATTGTCCTCGTTCTGGCCGGCGTGGGGGACAACATCGTCTGTTCGACGGACACCTACGGTGGCACCACAGCGTATTTCTCGAAGACGGCCAGCCGTCGGGGAATCGAAACGCGACTCGTCCCCACACTCGAGTACGACGCCTACGCCGAGGCTATCGACGAGGACACGGCGTTCGTCCATGTCGAAACCGTCGGCAACCCCTCGCTCGTCACGCCCGACTTCGAACGACTGGCTGACCTCGCCCACGACAGGGGCGTCCCGCTGGTCGTCGACAACACGTTCGCGACGCCCGCGCTGTGTCGGCCACTGGAGTGTGGCGCTGACGTCGTCTGGGAGTCGACGACCAAGTGGATTCACGGCTCGGGGACGACCGTCGGCGGAATTGTCGTCGACGGCGGCACCTTCGACTGGGGCGAACACGGCTACAGCGAACTCGCCGGCCAGAACGACGCCTACCACGACGTCGATTTCAGTCGTGATTTCGGCGATGCCCCGCTCGCGGCCGCGATTCGCTATCGGTCGACTCGGAGCCTCGGAAACCAGCAATCCCCGTTTGACGCCTGGCAGACCATGCAAGGCCTCGAGACGCTTGCGCTTCGCATCGAAAAACACTGTGAGAACGCGGCCATCGTTGCCGACTACCTCGCTGACCACGAGGACGTCGCGTGGGTGACCTACCCCGGTCTCGAGTCCCATCCGACACACGACAACGCCGCCCGGTACCTCGAGGACTACGGCGGCATGATCGCGTTCGGCCTCGAGGGCGGTGACGCGGAACGGGGCGGCTACGAGGCGGGAAAACGCCTCTGTGAATCGGTCGAACTCGCTCAGTTCCTCGCGAACATCGGCGACGCGAAGACCCTCATTATCCACCCGGCGAGCACGACTCACGGCCAGTTGACGCCCGACGAACAGGCCGATGCCGGCGTCACGCCCGACCTGGTTCGACTTTCTGTCGGCATCGAAAACCCGGCTGACATCCTCGCAGACCTCGAGGCGGGAATTGCGACGGCGACCGATCGAGGTGACCCATGACCACGAAAGACACCATCGACCTCGGCTCGTTCACCTTCAAGTGTGGCGAGTCGATTCCACGCCTCGAGGTGGCCTACGAGACCTACGGCGAGTTTACCGGCTCGAACGCTGTGCTCATCTGCCACGCGCTGACCGGCAGCGCCCACGTCGCCCGACGCCCGGACGCCGGCGACCAGACCGCGGGTCAGGCCCGTGCCTGGTGGGGCGACGTCGTCGGGCCCGGCAAGGCCATCGACACGACCGATTACTACGTCGTCTGTGCGAACGTGCCCGGCTCGTGTTACGGCACGACCGGTCCCTCGAGCGTGAATCCCGAAACGGGCGAGTACTACGGCACTGACTTCCCGCCGGTGACCATCGGCGACTGGACGCGCGCCCAGCGACGCCTGCTCGACGAACTCGGTGTCGGCCGCCTTCGCGGGGTTATCGGCGGCTCTGTTGGCGGGATGAACGTCCTCGACTGGCTGCGGCGCTATCCCGACGACGTCGAGTGTGCGGGCGCCGTCGCCACGGCCCCGCGACTCGATCCGCAGTGTCTGGCCCTCGACACGGTCGCCCGGCGAGCAATCACGAGCGACCCTGCCTGGAACGGCGGCCACTACTACGGAGATGCGTCTCCGGACGCGAACGGCCAGGCACCAAATACGGCGACAAACGGACCAAGCGATGGCCTCGCCCGCGCTCGACAGATCGGTCACATCATGTACCTCTCGAAATCCTCGATGGACCACAAGTTCGGCCGTCGAGCAGCTGGCCGTGAAGCCACTCGGGATACGCCGACCGACCCGGCCGGGGCCTTCTTCCCGTACCGTGAAGTGGAGTCGTATCTGGATTATCAGGCCGAACAGTTCGTCGACCGGTTCGACGCCAACAGCTACCTGTATCTGACCCGGGCGATGGACGACTTCGATCTCGCGGCGGGCTACGAATCCGACGGGGACGCCCTGGCCGCATACGAGGGCGAGTTGCTGTTGCTCTCGTTTACCGGCGACTGGCACTTTACCGTCGAACAGGCGGAGACGCTGGCAGCGGCCTGTCGCGAGACGGGTATCGACGTTGCACACCACGTCGTCGACTCCGATCACGGCCACGACGCGTTTCTCGTCGAACCCGAAAACGTCGGTCCGCCGTTGTCGGATCTGCTCGAGTCGGGGTTAGCGGGGCGCTCGATCACGGATACGGTCGAACGAGACCGGTCGGATTCGTTCGCCCCGGTGCATACTAGTTTGTTCTCGATCTGACTCGTTCGTTGTCAACAACCCCGACCTCAAGGGTCGGGGCTTGTCAGTGAACTCCAGCTCTAACTGCTGAGTGCAGCAGGTCTAAAACGACCATTCGCGTTCACGGTTCCTGACTTCAGGGCTAGTTGACTGGTAGCCCGTCCAGACCCAGACTTGAGCCAGTTCTGGACAAGGCGCCACGCGACGTTCCGCGCAGCGTTGTAATCAGCGTGCAGTTCCTTTCCACACTTTAGACACTCAAATTCGTCACCATCACGGTTATCCTCGTGTGTGAACCCACATTCACCGTGGCTACACCGCTGTGACGTGTACTGTGGAGCCACGGTATCCACTTCGATACCGTGTTCATCAGCCTTGTACTCGACCTGTCGCTGAATCTCTCGGAACGCCCACTGCTGGAACTTAGACGCGTTCGAGATGCGCGTCCAAATCCACGTTAATCGCTCGAACGCGATATGCGTACACTCGTTCTCAACCGCCTCTCGAACGATGC
>JAOPJZ010000007.1 GCA_025517525.1 Natronosalvus hydrolyticus | reverse complement strand
GTCCCATACTTGTTTCACGCTCTCATGGGATATAGCAGAATTTCCATCGAGTCAGCACACGACAAGAGAACTATCAGCGTTCCATTCCACCTCATATGTGATCCTGAACAATTGATCTTCAGGCTGCATGACCCGGAGTGACCTCTATAAGTACTGACTTACAACTGTTCCTCTCTAACTACGGTAGAAACCCGATTTCGTGACATCCGTTCACTTCTCCTCGCAGGTGTATGGATAGAAAGTCGGCCTCGGCACTCATAGAGTTCGGTATTAACTAATTGAAGTAGTTTTAGATCGCCGTGGCTGTTAGCTGTTCCTGATCAGAGAAACAACAGCGAGAGAAGTAGTATTAGGACTCGTGCCGACAGGACGCGTCCTGGGTGTTTTATGGGGGAGGCGACGTAACACTACTCCTGCGGAGAGAGGCGCTAACGACCGGACAAACGGAGAATCCAAGGACGGAAAGACGACGCCAAAAATCGGCGAGAAACCCGTCGTCTGAAGAGGGTCAAAACCCGCTCGCCAGGCCACGGGTTTAAATACGTTCTTGGTAAGGACGAGAGCCCGGGTTCAAATCCCGGCCTAGGCTCTTATTATTTTGTTGGCATTATCGACAACAAGCGCCGACTGGGCCGTCGGATTCTCCTCCAACAGACAGAGCGATTGTGGGTGAGATTTGGCATATTCATATTACTGTGTGCCGCTGAGTACACCCGCCACCTGGGATTTTCCTGCGTGCGCGTGCTGAAGAAGAACTCTGACGAGGAACGTCTAGTATATTCCAGAAATGCCAACCATACGATTACGCTAATTTAGGATCACTCTTTCAGTTTTCCTATCACGACACCCAGCGTGGCGAGCGGTCCGCTAAGAATCAGTCCTACCAGGACAGCTACCAGCACAATATTCACTGGTTCCGCGAGTGGTGGCGCGATTGTGGCTCCTATCGGGATGAGGAGAACACTGACGACCGGAGCGATTGCTCCATACGCGAGGAGTTTTCGTTGTCTCGGAGCGAACCGGATTCCGTCGTTGGCACGTTGTGGGATCAACAGTCCAACCGCTAACACGACGAAGCCCGCTAACACGTACAGTCCAAACACCACGATCGCCAATCCTTCCGCAAAACCGCTGTCGCTCTGGGGCATAGCGAAGAAGATGATGGCAAACCAGGCGAGGCTCCCGAGGATCATGATCGTTCCGAGTGCTGCGATCCCGAGCTGAAGAGATGTGTGTATCGATCGAGGGGTGATCTTTCCGAGAGAGTTAAAGACACTCTTCATGAGTATAATTGAATGAGAAAACGGATAACATAGCTGTCTGATTCTTCTTTCCCGAGAATTTGATACTTCGTATAGGTCGTGTGAGATCGCATCTACCATATGACTCTCACGCAATCCCACCGGATATTACTCGTGTTCGGTGCCGTCGCCGTATTCAGTCTCCTTATCGGATTTGTTCTCGGAGGATACGTTTTCGCTCCTGAAGAGTCGGAGTCGCCACCTGAACCCGCGGCCTTTACTGCAGAGTCGTCGCTCCACGACGACCGTATCGTTCACACGTTCACTCCGAATGTAGACCACCCGTTAGAATATCGGGTTTCCTATCACGTCCAGTCGGAGCCCGGATCAACGATCGAAGCCGTCGAAAACAGCACCGAGAGCCTCTCATCGGATACTCCGTTCGTCATCGAACTTGAAGATCGGGAACCCGATACCGAATACTGGGTCGATATCCGAATATACGACGAGGTCGATCGGTTGGTTTTCGACGCACGGATTAGCGTCGGCAGTTAGCGGGGAAGGTGGTGACAATCCCCTTCCGATACGGATTTCATCAAGGTCAGTACAGATATAGACGATAGATGCTTCTCCACTCCAAGGAACGATATTCTTGATATATCGTGAATGATGGTGAAGCCCACTTATGGAGCCTGCTGAAGCGAAGTCGAAGATTGAAAACAGGCTACGAACGACGGTGGACGACACCCCTGCGTTCGACAATGCGTTCTTCCTTATTCACTCCGAGAGCCGAGATGTCCACTGGGACCTGGCTTACGGGCAGGTTGGTGAGACACCAGCCGAGCCAAACCAACCGTACCATGCTGCGAGCGTCGGGAAGGCGTTCACCTCGACGATCATCGCCATGCTGGTCGAGGAGGGGGAATTGCAGTTCGACGACCCGGTTACATCCTATCTGGCCGATGAGGTACTCGATGGACTCCACGTCTACCGAGGGACGGACTACACGGACGACATCCGCATCCACCACTTACTGAGTCACACGTCCGGTCTACCGCATCTCCTCAGCGACGACTTTGGACTGTTGAACCGGAGAAAAGAGCAATCGCCAGAGGGGAAAACGTTTCTCGACGTGATGGTGGACGACCCGGATCGCTTCTGGGAACCAGAGGAGACGATCGAGTGGGCAAAGGAGAATTTACATCCGCACTTCCGGCCTGGGGACGGCATCTACTACTCGGAGGTCGGCTACAATCTCCTCGGGCTCGTTATCGAATCCGTTACATCAAGGCCGTATCACGAGGCGTTGCACGACTACCTCTTCGAGCCGTTGTCGATGAACCACTCGTATCTCGCCCAGTTTTCGGAACCCGCGGTCGAACCTGATCGATCAGTTCCACGCCTCCAGTGGGAGGACGAGACCTTCGACGTTGAGGAGTACAGATCCTTCAGCGGCTGGTATGCTGGCGGTCAGACAGTGAACACGGCCGAGGATCTGTTCACGTTTCACCGTGCGCTGATCGAAGGCAACCTCGTCGGAAAGGAGACCCTCGAGGAGATGACCCAGTGGCGACGGCTCTCGATCGGGCTCGACTACGGGTACGGGGTCGCTCGGTTCCGTCCGATACCTCTGCTCTCGAAATATCGCGCCTGGGGCGGTATCGGATCGACGAATTCGTTCATGTTCTACAGCCCCGGCACCGACGTGTATCTGATCGGCACCTTCAACCAGACGGCGTCCAGGAGTACAGCGTATCGATTCGCCTTCCGAGCAATTCGAGCCGCGTCGAAGGTCGAATCGAGTACGTAGTGAAGGATGGCTCGAACGGCTTCCACACGGTTCCTGATAGTTCGTTATACCATCTGCCGCTCGTTGTGCGACAAATGTTCGGTTCCGTAGACGGCTACCACACCGAAGGCGATCAGACACACGAGAAGCGCCATCACCCAGAGGGTTACTGGATCAATATCCTCTCGGAGGAGCCATACGGTCGATAACCACGCGTTCACGGAGCCGTGGAGGAGAACGACGAGTAACAGACTCCCGCGAGTGCTATTGTACAGCCACGTGAATACCACTGCGAGGGCGATTCCCTGAACGAAGAACGGCAAAACCGGGAGATCCGTATGCCACACTCCTGGGATCACGAACAGGGGCGCATGCCAGACCGCCCAGACCACACCAATAGCTACACTCGCAGTCAGTGCGTCGAAGGACGTCTGTAATCGTGGCAGTGCGAAGCCACGCCAGCCGATCTCCTCCAGTCCTCCGGCAAGTACCGAACTATACACAATCAGGGCGACGAGTAGGAGACCGAACTCGGGGCCCGGAATCGGGGTGGTCACCTCCCGGACCTGTACGTCGATGATAATTGCACTGATGACGACGACACCGGGGAGCAATACCGCGACGCCGTACCACCGCCAGCCGACACGCCACCGGAAAAGCCGACTCAGCAACTGTCTCGTAGACTGGCTCCCGTCGGTCATTCGTGTCACGACGACGGCTGCGATCGGCGGGCCCAGACCGCCGAGAAGCCACAGCACTCCTCCGAGGTTGATTCCCGGTTCGGTGCCGAGCACTGTGAGTACACCCCATGCAGTCCACGAGATGAGGAATGTCAGCAGGACGAACGCGAGAAGCGGCCGTCGTATGGTGCTCATCGCGCCTCCGCGTGAAGGTACGCACCGACGTAGCCCCCAACTGCGCTCAAGCCGACGAACCAGAGCAACATCATCGGCAGCATTACCACGAAGATGACGAGCAATTCAACCCCTCCGGGAACGCCGCCGGATCCAGCGGGCACTGCGGCGAACAGGACGAACCCAAGAACTATTATCAGGAATAGGGGTATAGCAGCTATCACGCCGGAGATGGCTCCTATTTTCGCCCCACTTGCGGGTGGTTCTGCCTGAAGATAGCCCGCAACACCGCCACCCAGTAGTGGCGAAAACCCCGTGAATGATAGGCCTATCGTGATGACGGCACCGACGACCGCATTGATCCATGTCTTTCCGACTCCCATGAGTGAACAGTTCACGCGTCGAATTATAAACGAATAAGTATATTCCTCGATCTGTGGAATTAGACCCTGATACTACCGCGGTATCGAGCCAAAGCGTGTTGATTCCTTTCACTGTGAATCACTTCTCCTCGGATTATTCCCGTTTACTCGGTTCCATTTGAAACAGTAATTCTGTGATCCAGGCCCTTGTACGGATTTCTATTGTGTGGCTTCACGCTTCCAGACCAACACCGATTTTCGTGCGTACCAGGCATACGCGACGAGGAATATCCCTCGCTGCAGCGCGCCGGCGACGTCGGTCGCCAACATCATCCCCACTGGAAGCACCACTGGTCCGGCGATAGCAGTTGCATCGAGCAGGCGAAACGGCAAATCGTTGCTCGCACGTCGCAGGATGATCGCTGCGACGGCAAAGGTGAAACTGAAGCCCATCGCCGTGGCAGCAATCGAGTGCAGGAAATCCTCGGTCGAGACGAGCGCAGTTCCTCGACCCGTCCAATGAGGACTGACAGCAACACGTGATCGCAATCCGTACCGTTGAACGGAGGAGGAACGACCCATTACGGCGTGACAGTACGATACTGCCGAGGGAAATCTGTCGAAACGAGATTTCAGGGCCCGGAGCGACCCACCGTCCTCCTTCCGATAACACGAGCTATACCTGGTCGAGGGATTCGATATAAGATGGGTGTTCCCCGTGAACGGGAACCTCCGTCGGAAGTTATCTCGATGGGAGTCGTGTATGCTATTGGTGACAGGGTAATGACGACTCTTCTCTCGCGCTGGCAGATCGGGACGACGATTGCGATCCTCGTCCTGTCGATCGTTTCGACGCTCCTCGGACTCTTTCGTCCGGGCCACTACAGGGATCACCCGGATTTCCTCACGGCGCTGTACGTGCAGGACCTCACGATCCTTCTCATCGGCGTACCGGTGCTGGCGCTCGGGCTCCTGTTAGCCGCCCGCGGCTCGCTTCGCGGATACGTGATCTGGCTCGGAGCGCTCGCATACATGACCTATATGTGGGCGTCAATCGCGTTTTCGGTGTCGTGGAACGAGTTCTTCCTCGGCTACGTTGCCCTGTTCGGCCTCTCGCTGTTCGCGCTCATCAGCGGCTTCGCCGGTATCGACGAAGATCGAGTCTACCGTGAGGTTCACGGTCGCGTCTCGCCCGTCGTCTACAGCGGGTTCCTCTGGGCGATCGCACTCGGCCTCGCGCTCTTGTGGTTGGGAGATCTGGTGCCACCGTTGATAGAAGGGAATCAACCCACGATCGTGGCTGAACTCGGTGAACAGGCGACGGTCAGCCACGCGATCGATCTCGCTGTCGTGGTTCCGGCACTGGTGATCGCCGGCTACTGGCTCTGGCAGCGACGTCCCTGGGGATACGTCGTCGGTGGCGTCGTTCTCCTGCTCGGCGCGCTGCTCACCCCATCCATCACTGGAATGACCGTTGTGCTGGTTCTAGAGGGTGAGATTACCGTCTCAATGTGGGTAATTGTGTTCACGATGCTCCCGCTCGTCATCGCGGCGGCGCTGGCCATCAACTACCTGCTGGCGTTTGGTGGAAAGAAACCACCTCAACCGACCGACGGAATACAGGCGACTGATGAACCAGATGCGTAGCCGTTCACCGGGGGTCGCCATGTGACTGGGCACGAAGATACCGGAACCGGTTCACCACCCAGGTCTCCTGATGGTCGGTAAAGGGAAGTGCTGAGAGATGTAGCTCTCGATTTCTGCCATCCCTTTATTATGGTTGCGAGGCTAGTAACCTGAGATTCTCCATGGCAACATTCCTCGTGCTCTATGGAACTGGTGAGGGACAGACGGAGAAAGTTGCAACTCACATCGGTGACGTGCTCATCGACCGCGGGCACGGAGCCACGACGGTGGACGTGAACGAGGTCCCCCCGGATCTCGCCATCGACGACTTCGACGCGATCATCGTCGGCGCGTCCATTCACGCCGGGAAGCACCAGCCGTCTGTCCGTAAGTTCGTCACAGCTAACCGCGACGCGCTGTCGACGAAACCAACCGCCTTCTTCCAGGTATCGCTGTCGTCCGCCGACGAGGGCGGGGAAGCCCAGGCGGCTAGCTACGTCGAGGCGTTCATCGAGGCCACTGACTGGCATCCTGATCGAATCGGCCTGTTCGGCGGCGCGTTGCGCTATACGGAATATGGGTTCCTGAAGCGATTGGTCATGAAACAGATCGCCAAGCGAAAAGTGACTGAGATGCCAAACGCAGACTCGGCGGGAGACATCGAATTCACGGATTGGGACGAAGTCGAGGCGTTTGCCGCCGACGTTGCTGCGTTCGTCGAGGGGCGACTCGGAATCACACCTCCTGCTGCTGACGATCGGGCCGAACTCGAATGAGCGAGCCACGTGACACGATCGAGCCGTTTCCGAGACAGCGGCGAGGAACCGTTGACGCGATGCGCATGGCTGGTCGGCGAAGCGTCATCCACGGCCTCGTCGAATTCGACGTAACCGAGGCCAGGCAGCGCATTCACGACCGGAAAGAGAGGACGGGATTGGAACTCTCGTTCACCGCGTTTCTCGTGTTTTGTCTGGCCCGAGCCCTCGAGGATCATCACCACATCAACGCCTACCGTGACTGGCGGGGACGGATCATCCAATTCGATGACGTTGATGTGATGGTCATCATCGAGGTTGAAATCAATGGCAATCGAATCGGCATTCCGCACGTCATCAGAACGGCGAATCGACGGTCACTCCAGTCGATTCACGACGAGATTCGGACAGTCCAGACGGATCCAGGCGAACGACAACAGCCAGGGTTTGCCTCCTTGGCCTTTCGCCTCCCCGGACCTATACGCCGGCTGTTCTTTCGGCTCCCACAGTGGTTTCCCCGACGCTGGAAACGTATCGCAGGCACTGTCGCGGTGAGTTCAGTCGGGATGTTCGGAACCGAAAGTGGATGGGGAATCACGCCGACGAACTACACGCTTCAACTCACGGTTGGCGGGGTCGGCCAGAAGCCGGGAGTTGTAGACGGCGACATTAAACCCCGCGAGTACCTGTCGCTCACGGCGACGTTCGACCACGACGTCGTTGACGGCGCACCGGCAACTCGGTTCGTTCAACGGTTGAAGGAGCTGATCGAAGAGCCAGCGGCGCTACCGTGATTCGCCACAATTGGCCTACCGACCTCGCTGCTGGTGTGGCCAGGCTGACCGTTCTCGAATCGGAGGTGGATTTTCATTCCAGATCACGTTCCCATCTGCGTACCTCGTACGGGAGTAGTAGGAACTGGATGAGATTCCAGTATCCGAAGAGCAGGGCCAGTATGGCGATCCAGGCGAGGCTCAATTCTCCAACGTAGAGGGGACTACCTGCAGAGTCCACTAACTGCGTAGTGCGAAAGACCGTTGGTGGCCCAACGAAAACGATGACGAAGGCGATCCAGTTCCCCACTCGGGAAGATTTGAACGTCATCGAATCCCGGTCGGCAGGGCCGTTCTCGAAGGCACGAAGCGCTTCGTTGAGCGAACGAGTGACAATGATCACGGTCACAGCGAGCATACTGAAGGCGATGGTGGAGATAATTCGAGGAAGAAACGGTTCCTGTAGGAGTGACAAGACGAGTACGGTGGAGAAATACGCGATGATGATCTGTGCACCACGAATGGTTAGTGCCTCCATTTCACGGCTATAGAACTCGTACTCTTTCCACCCCGATTCCAGGTAGTACATCGTTCCAAGGAAGACCAGACCGATCATGGTCGCCGAGATCGTGGCCAGCAGCCGCCAGAATTCGGGTTCGATCACTGTAATTCACACCAGAGGGGTATGTTACACCCACTACAGGGAAATACAGACAGGTACTCGTCGTCATCAGTCGTTGAGATACTACGTATGAGAGGCCGGACGGTGCAACTATACTCTTGTCTTCAGGGGTATTGCCGGTCGGGGAAATTCGAGTCGAGCCAGGTAAATATGAACGACGGCCAACCCGAGGTTGATCACACCCCACGGGCCGGAGAGAACGAGTCCGAGTTGGAAGCAACCCCCGACGAGGTTGGCGACTGTCACGGTGCGACCGCGCCATAGAATGGCCACCGCGACCCCCGCTTCCAAGAGGATCACCGCCGGGAGTAATACTCCGAGGTTGGGCACGACGACCGCCAACCACAGCTCCCGGTACGCCGCCACGAGTGCCATGTCGGCGAACACCTGGTACAGATCCGGCGTTACCAAAGCGAAGTAGCCGTGAACCAGCGCACCTACTGCATAGAGCAACCCAAGGACGATCCTGAGCACATCCATTTGGGGCGATCCAGAAGCGGTTAGTGACACACGATCTGGTTGCACGATACGTACTATGGGTATTTATTGTACCACCTTTGATTACACGACCGGTTGTATGTGAATTGTAGGCGCACATGCTCAATCAATGGTCGGAACGACTGTGGACGTACGAGGAACCGCTTCGGTTTCTCGGCTTCGAGATTGGCCGAATTATGACCGTGATTCGGCTTTCGAGCGGTGGGCTCTTCATTCAATCACCGAGCGAGTTGACACCCGAACTCAAATCGGCCCTCGACGCCCTCGGGGAGGTTCGGTTCGTCGCACCGGCGAGCAAGCTCCACGGCCACCTCTATATGGAGCAGTACGAGGCCGCATACCCCACCGCAGAACTCTTAGCTGCCCCAGGGCTCGACGTGCGCCGACCTGATTTGCAATTCGACCAGTTGTTGGGTGATACGCCAGATCCGCGGTGGGCACCGGATATCGATCAAGTTGCGATTCTGGGAAACCGGTGGATCTCCGAAATCGCGTACTTCCACCGGCCGAGTCGAACGGTCATCCTTGGCGACGTTGGGTATCACATCGGGGATGGAAGCCCGCTGAAAACTCGCATAATGGCTCACGTCGCAGGCGTCTACAAACAGGTCGGTCCGCCGCTCGACTTTCGACTCACGATCGCCAACAACACATCGTTTCGCAGGTCTCTTCAGGACGTTCTCGCATGGGATTTCGACCGGGTAATCCCTGGCCACGGAGACATAATCGAATCCGGAGGTAAACAGGCTGTACTCGACGGATTTGAATGGATGCTATAGTCATTGAGAGAACCGTGAACCATGACGGGAGCGGTCGCATGGGTAGCCAGCACGTATTACTTGTCCAATAGTGAGGCATTCGGTAGGCTTCTCGTTATTGTTCCGTATCTGAATAATTCTCTTGTGTATCCTGATCGTGATCTCCAGCCATGACGCGGAACTTGTCGGGACGTCTCACGACGGGGAGCGTAATCGTACTCATCGGACTCGTGCTGTTACTCTCGACGACGGGACTCGTCGAGGTGCGTTCGGTGTGGGGCTGGATCGCAGCACTGTTCGTCTTGGTGGGCATGTGGGCGTTGATTCGGAGCGAGTTTCACAACCTCGTCGGCCCAGTCATGATCATCGCCATCGCAGGGACGTTCTTCCTTCGAAACGTGGGTGTCCTCCCGGACGATGCGATCGGCACTTGGTGGCCGCTGTTCGTCATCTTATTTGGCGTTCTGCTCATGATCAGTCGTTCGCGGCGACGGCAGCGAATTCGATTGGAGGGCATCGATGCAATCGGCGAGGTGTCCGTCGTGAGTGTCTTCGGGGGTGACGAACGACGAATCACCACGGATCGCTTCACGGGAGCGGAACTCGTCGCTGTGTTCGGTGATGGCGAACTCGACCTCCGTGACGCGAATGTTAAAACGCGTCCCGCGATCGTGGAGGTTGTTTCCGTGTTCGGTGATGCGGAACTTCGCGTCCCGCCCGAGTGGGAGGTTCGCTTCGAGACGCTCTCAATATTGGGCGACATCACAGACCGCCGACCACGTCACGATGAGAGTCGGAAAGCGGATGGAGATCCGGATCTGATCGTGTCAGGCGTCGCGTTCTTGGGGGACATCGAGATCCGTGATTGATCTATCGTCCGTTTCCAATTGATTCGAATGTTGCGTTCCGAACACTTCGATCGAATCAGCGGCTGGTCACCGATTGAGGCGCCAGATTTCGTAGTTGAGGTACGTTGCAAACCCAACCCATAGCAAATACGGAACGAGCAACAATGCTGCTCGACGATTTATTCGAGCGAACGAACCGATCGTGACCGCAATCGCTGAACCGAGCAACAGGATGATAGCGAAGCCACCGCGAGTCGATCGGCGGCCGAAGAAGACGAAACTCCACGTCGCGTTCAGTGCGAGTTGTGTCACGAAGAGACCAATCGCTCGCGTTTTCGACCGGGAATCCACCCGTTCTCGACGAACCAGGTAGAGCGATACTCCCATCAGTGCAAACAATAGCCCCCAGACGGGACCGAAGACCCAATCTGGCGGGGATGCCGATGGTTTCTCTAACGTTCGATACCAGGTTTCGAGCTCCGCTGCCGTCAGCATTCCCGGGATGATACCGACGAGTTCGCAAAATGCGATCGTGAGCGCCAGTTCCCCCCACTCCACGCCATCACGTCGCTCGACACGAGTCCCTGTCTCGAATACGGTGTCCATCACCGACAGTACCACAGGGATTTGCTTAAACCTCGAAGCGTGGGGCATGTCGAATCTGGAGCTACGACAAAGCGTCAAAGAATCGTACGAAGCAGGTCTTCGTCACCATCAATCCGCTTCAGAACCTGGTCTGAACACCGGAAGTGATGGAAGCACCGAACGGACGATGGGCCCCATCCGGATACCCTCATTGTACGCTATTTTCTGGACTCGGGAAACTCTAGCGAGGACGGCACTGCCTAGTTCCGCACCTCCCGACGGGAGTTCGACCGTTCAGCGCTTGATTCGGTCGATCGTGGTTATAATGATGTCTGAACCGTCTCAGCCAGCTTCGAGCACTGGTTGAACTGCCCCGCCAGAACGTTTGATCGAGACACCAACCTCACTTGGTAATCGTCTCCCACACCTGGAGAACTGACCCTCCCCTATATCGAACGCGATACACTAACTTGTACTATGTGCTCCACAACCGAACTACGATCTCGTCGAGTTCGCCAACTCAGGTCCCGCAGAGACTGGTACGACCAAGGGTACTCCAATGGCTGGTGTCGATCGAAATGAAGATTCTGGTATTCGGTGCAGGGCCGTTAGGCAGCTTGAAAGCGGCGCGACTTCACGAGGCAGGACATGACGTTTCGCTGCTCGCTAGGGGGCAGAGATTGGAGGATCTGAAAGAACATGGAATCGTTATTCAGGAAGAAGACGCTGACGAGGAGGAAGTAGCTCACGTCGATGTAGTGGAATCTCTGGAGTTCGACGAGTACTACGACCTCGTCCTGGTCGTCATGGGGGAGCATCAAGCCGTAGAGATTCTGGATACGTTGGCGGAAAACAAGCACGTCTCGACGTTCTGCTTCATGGGGAACACCATCAACGGGCCTGACGAAATGATCCGGGCACTCGGAAAAGAGCGCGTGATGTTGGGGTTTCCATACCCTGGTGGAAAACGAGACGGACACGTCATGCGCGTGCTCCCGATCAATGAAGACAACAAATACACCATTCCGATCGGAGAGGTCGATGGGACGATTCGTCCCAGAACCCGAGAGGTGGCCGCAGTGCTTTCGGACATGCGAGGGTACGACGTCGAGATCCGGACGGACATGGATGAGTGGCTAAAATACCACGTCGCGTTGCTCATGTCCGGCCTCGTCCCCGCGCTGTATGCTTCTGACACTCGCATGAAACGGCTGGGCGAAACCAGGGATCTGCTGGTGCTTTCAGTTCGTGCGACGAAGGAAGCACTTCGAGGATTACGCAAGGCAGGATACGCACCGAGTCCGCCGGTCGTCAGGAGCTTCGAATTCGTCCCGGAGCCGATCTGTGTCTGGGCTATCGGGTGGCTCATGCGAAACGAGTACGCGAAGGTCTCGGTCGAAGGGCACGCCCGGGATGGCAGAGACGAAATGGCGTATCTGTTCGACGAGTTGCGTTCTCTCATCGAGCAAGCGGATGGAGACACGGACGCAATCGATCAGTTGGCCCCGTACTACGATCATGACACACCTTCGTACCCCGAAGGGAAACGGGAGATATCCATGAAGTGGGGCGGCCTCGTCGCTCCTGTGATCGGAATCGGGGCGCTCACGCTCGCTCTTCGACGGTTGCGCTCGAAAGCGAGAGCCGATTCCGCGGCCGAACGTGAATCTGGTAGCGTCTATTACGAGGTGAGCGGCCCCGAAGAGGCGACCGCCGTGGTGTTTACGCACGGATTTGCCCTCGACCGCGAGACGTGGCGGGAGCAGACCGCTACGCTGTCGGAATCGTATCGGGTTCTCTCTTGGGACGTCCCTGGGTGTGGCGACGCTGCCGAGTCGAGTGTGCCGGTCCGATTCGATGTCTCGGCCCGCAAGTTGCTCGGCGTACTGGACGACGAAGGAATCGACCAGGCCGTCCTGATCGGCCAGTCGATGGGGAGCCTGTTGAACCAGTACGTTGCGTACCATTACCCCGACCGCGTTCGAGCTCTCGTTCACGTCGGGGGCTTCCCGTTACACGATGGGTTCTCCGAACGTACGATCAAGTTGATGGGGGTGCACGTGAGGCTACTCCAACTCTTGCCGGAGAAACTGACGTGCGACATGTTTGGTCGGTTGGTCGCTCGTACTCCCGAGGCCCAAGAGTACGCGAGACAGGCGAGTGCACGTACTGGGAAGGCGAACATAGTTTCCCTCGAACGAGTGTTCCTCGAAGACATTAAAGAAGGGATCCCTGAACAGACCGAACTCCCGCAATTGATTGTGGCCGGTGAAGACGAGTACTTCTGGCTCCGGAAGAAAGCGAAGGAGTGGGACAAAAAACTCCTCAACAGCGAGTACAAGACCGTGCCAGATGCGGGACACCTTGCGAACCACGATAATCCGGCGGCGTTCAACGAAATACTGTCTTCGTTTCTGGAATCACTGGACTGACCAACACCTGGATGAGACCATATGTCCGGTCGAAAAACTGGATATTTTCCTGAAGTGGCGCGGGCTGGTCGTCCCGTGTCTTGCTTGTCTCATCGCTGCTCACCCAGCTTCGATGTCTAATAAATAATGGGAATGGATTCAAAGCCGTAGAATTGACTCATATACTTACCTTTGCCCATGACGAGTTATACAAGGATATGAAATTCTTACCCAAATTCGTGCGCACGACCGACGAATCGTCTGAGAACTCAGTGGATCGAAACGAACCAGCTGACCGCTCGAAAACACGACGAACCAAGTCCCTCCAGGGCGCAACAATCTTCGTTGTCATGTTCGTGACGCTCTGGTGGCTGCTATCCCGCGGTGAAGAAAGCACGGAGTGACTGCTATGGAGAAAAACGTTGGCGGAACGGACCGAACGATCCGAATCGCCGTCGGGCTCGTCCTGGTTGCAGCGATGATGGTGACGGTAGCCTTCGGAGAACCACTCGGCGATCCCACACAGGGAATCGTCGCTGCCGTCCTCCTCCTTGCCGCGTTCGTACTGTTCGGAACAGTCGGTACCCAGAAGTGTCCGGCGAATCGCGCACTAGGTCGGAACACGTACGACGAACCTGAATCCGAACGCCGATGAACAGACACGAACTCATCGACGTTGCGACGATCTCGATGGGTGGGTTACTCTTGCGGAATTCCAGGTTCTTTTCCCAGTCGGTTTCCAGCGCTCCGATCGGTGACATCGTCAGTGGTACGGTGATCGATCTCGAGGACATTCGAACCGGGAGTGTGCAGGAAGTCTCTGCATCCACTCCCATCGGAGAGTTTCGGGCAGCATATCTCGTCACCCAGTGGCGAGGATCAGACGCACCGACGCTGCTGTATCATCACGGAAGTGGCGAGCAGCCCTTCGACTTTGGCCGATTCAGTTCGAACTCGTTCCGTCGCCTCTTTGGGACAGACGGCGGTCCGGACGTCAACCTGATCGCCCTCCGAGCGCCGTTTCACGACCGCTCAAACAGGGAGTACATACAGGCGATGGATTCCCTCGAGAACTTCGTTGGGATGCTTGCGACATCGGCTACGCTCATCGAAGCACTGACCGAGCAGGTGCGAGACACAGGCTGTCCTGCCACCCTTGCCGCAGGTACCAGTCTTGGCGGCTGGGCTGTCAATCTCCATCGCGCCTACTATGGGAGTGTCGATCGGTACATCCCGATATTCGCCGGGGCACAACTCGGTGAAATGTTCGTATCGTCGATTTATCGGAAATTAGTGGCCGAAGCAGCGCTAACGAACCCAGAGCGCCTTCGCACTGTCCTCGACTTCGAGGACGATTTTGCAGCCGTCGATTCCGACGATTGTAGCCCGCTGCTCGCTCGCTACGATCGGATTATCGAGTTCGAGAGACAGCGAACTGCCTACGAAGGGTTCGACGTTGCTATTCTGGAGAAGGGGCACATCACTGGTTCACTCGCAACTGACGCATTACGGGGTCATATCCAGCAATCGATCCCTGAAACGCGTGAGTGAGACCCTGGCACTGTTTCGTCTCTCACGCCCACGGAGACAGCGCGCCTCCAGTCGTGATCTGCTCGTCTGCAATGAGTCTATCGTGGACGACACAGAGCGTAGTAACGAGCAGGGCAGCACCGATTCCGGCGACGCCAACGGGAGCGGTCACGAGATTACCGGCACCCGTGAGGTAGACCAGCGACAGTGCTCCCAGTCCGTTGAACGATCCGTGAAGGACGGTTGCAGCGAGGACGGATCGAGCGCGGACGGTCAGGTACGTGTAGATCGGTGCCATCGCAATCGTTGCAGCGGTCATGACGAACACGCCCACGAGTGGTGCGTCGGGAAAATTGTGTCCCTGAAGGATGATCGGCGTGTGCCAGATGCCCCAAACCGCACCGGTGAAGATCGAGAGTTTCCAGAATCCGAGCGGAGCGAGTTCCGAGAGTAGGAGCCCGCGCCACCCGAGTTCTTCGCCGAGCGCTGCGAGGGCGTTGATCGTTAGCCCCGCGGCGAGACCCGAAACGACGAGGAGAACAGCAGGTGGGACTGGCACCTCTTCCAGTTGCGCGATTGCTTCAGCGGCTTCGTCCTGACTTAGGCCCAACTCGAGCAGGAACACTGCGTAGTCGGTCGTAAACGACACGCCTGGGAGTGCGGTTCCGATACCGATCGTTCCGGCAACGAGGGCAACCGGCGTTACACACCCAGTCCAACCCATCGAAGCCGACCCAGAGAGATCCCACACCCCTCTCGAATAGACTCTCCGTACCGGAGTTGAGTTCCGATCGCAGCGAACGCCGGTGCCCACATGACTACCACGACCACGAATACGAGTCCTACGGGCGTCCCGAGTTCAATTTCAGCGAGGTAGAGGACGATGGCACCGACCCAGGCGATACCGAACGCGAGTGCGAGAAAGAGCCCGACTTTTCGAGTGCGTATGCCGGACTCGCTCATTTCCCGGTCAGGAGTCGTACGAGAATCCATATCCCTCCCTTTGCGTCGGATATCTTAAGGATGGGGCACAGCCCTGTGCTCACGTTCCTGACGAACCGAGCGGTTGGAAGCGCGGTAGTTTGGCGATACAATATTGTATCACAGAAACCGAAGAAACGGATAGGATGGTCGTTTCACTTTTCATGGGTTGGCGGCACGTTTGCTTCGCTAACTGGCCGGTCGATCCGGGAGTCGTCGAGCCACACATCCCGGAACGCCTGACGCTCGATACCTACGACGGGCACGCGTGGCTCTCGGTAGTCCCGTTTACGAACGTTGACGTCCGACCACGGTTTTTCCCTTCTGGAACGGGAGTCCCACTCCCCGAACTCAATCTTCGAACGTACGTCACGTTCGACGGGAACCCTGGGGTGTACT
The DNA here is from genome assembly GCA_025517525.1 of Natronosalvus hydrolyticus. Classification (GTDB taxonomy): domain Archaea; phylum Halobacteriota; class Halobacteria; order Halobacteriales; family Natrialbaceae; genus Natronosalvus; species Natronosalvus hydrolyticus. The sequence continues at coordinate 145,437 of JAOPJZ010000007.1, read as the reverse complement.
TCTTCAGTCTCGATGCCGATGGAATCGTGGGAGTTGCTGGTGCTCGCCTCTTTCACCACCTCCCGTACTACTACGCCACTATCGATCTCACCGCGGAGAACGGCCGGCTTCGATTCACGTGTCGTCGCCGTCATCCCGGCGCACGGCCGGCTGCGTTTGAAGCGACGTACGGACCGAGCGGCAATCGAACCGATGCGAAACGAGGCACACTCGCTCACTTCCTCACGGAGCGCTACCGCTACTATACCGAAGCCCCGGATGGGTCCGTCCGCTACGCTGATATTCAGCACGAGTCGTGGCCATTGTACGATGCCGACATCGAGATCAAGGAGAACACGCTCTTCGAGGCAAACGGGTTCTCGACCCCTGACACCGATCCAATCCACCTCTACAGTCCCGGAGTGAAAACGATCGCTTCCAAGAACAAACGGATAACAGCGTCACGCATTCAGTGACCGGCCAATCCCCTGTTTGTACTGACATGACCTTATCGAAACCATTAATCAATGATATATTTCCGGAGACAGGCTGAATACGCAGCGCGTATGCATCACGTATCGATTGTCAACCGTTGGGTAGTGATGCGAGTAATGCTGAGATCCCGACAGTATTTCATTATGACAATAAGCTATTTGACTTCCTGATTTGAACGACATCCTATGTCAACTGAAATTCGAAGCATCAATCGATATTCCGTGATTCGAATAGCGCTTCCACTTGGAGCAGTAAGTGGCTTGATCGGAGTTCTCCCGTTTGTTTTCGATTTTATGGCAGCGAGAACGCCCGGTCGATTCTTCATTGATTTCAGCGCCCTGATTGTCGCAAGTGCCGTTACAACCGCGATCCTCGCAGTCGTGTTCGTCACCGTGTATAATTTAGTTGCCAAGTACTACGGTGGTATTGAAGTAACTCTTTCATAAATGGCACCTGTCCGACCAATCCTCTGAATCGGTCATCCCTTTTTTGACAGTACCCGAATAGCTGCTTGAGTGAGTGCTGAACTCACAGCGCGAACTTTTTCCACCTCGGGTTCGCCACAGGCGAACCACTCGGTGCAAAAACTTCGATGAAAAAGGCGGACGACTCGGCCTTCGGCCTCGTCGTCCGGGAACCGCGCTCGCATCGCTCGCGCGGAGACCAGTGCTGAACTCATCCTCTCTATTCGACAGTCAACTCTTGTCATCTATTGAGAGTTTCAACAGAGAAGGTGATATAATAGTTATTTGGTTGGACATGGTAGTATCCGAGAGTCCCCCATCATGTCACAAAGCTATCCGAACCGCGGAGGGCTGTAACAATGGCAAGCGCAATCGAGATACTTGATCTGGAAAACGACCTCGTGCAGTTGCTCGTCACGGAAGCGGTGAAAGTCGGCATGGAGTCGCCGTTACGCGGTCCAATTCTCGACGCGATTGAAGAATCGACCGGAGAAACACTTGAGCCAATCGAAGGGATGACAGGCGAAGGACTCGACGCGACCAACCAAGACGACACGTCCGGTACCAAGGAGAAAAGCCGGCTCACCAAAGTAGTACAGGGAGGTACCGGTTTCATCGTGATGTTCGTCGTCCTGTACGTCACCCTCAGACGCTTGACCAGCGATGAATCAGTTACGTGACGAGACAGTTCGATTGCTTCGCTCCAGTTTCCGGAGCACTTGCGTGAGAACTGGAGAGATCGATCGACCCGTATGAGAGGTGAATGAAGCTCTTTGTGTTCGTTCGTGAACGCCAGTGGATCCCAGTTATAGGCTACCTGATCTACGTGGCGGCGCTCACGGCGGGATACTACTACAACCTCACCTTCGTCCAGCTCGGATTGACCGATCTCGGGACGCGAGAGATCGGGATGTCCCCCGAAGATGTGTCGATAGTGATGGCCGTACTCGCGCTTCTCACGCTCGTCGCCGCCGTCGGAAGCGGCCTCGTCATGGATCGGCGTGGCTGGAGTACCGATCTGTACGTGAAGTTTCGCCTGCTCTTTCTGATTATTCTCGTCCAGTTGTTGCTGACGATCGCTGCTCCGTTGGTGAGTACGGTCGAACAGTTCGTTTTTTGGGTCGTCGTCTGTTCGATGACGCTTGGACTCGGCATCCCGGTGACGTTTAGTTTCATGCTCGATTTCATCCCCATCAGAGATCGGGGGTATGTCGCCGCAGTTGTGGCGGGCCTCTCGTTTTTCGTCGCGGCATTGTATCCAGTCGAGTGGCGGATCGACGAGTTTAGCCTCGTCATGAGCGCAATGATGGTGCCGGCAGTGCTGGTTCTGGCCGTCCTTTCGGTGAAGCGGTTCGCGTTCGTCGATGTCCTCGCCGGTCAACATGAACGCAGTACGTTCGGAACCGGACGGTTTTGCCGATCTATACCGATTCGGACGCTCAGCTTTGCGTTGTGGGGGCCGATCCTGTTGATGTTCGGCGTCTTCTTCATCGACAGCCTGGGATTTCTTCGGATCATCGAGGAACCGCTCTACATCTACACGTCCTGGCAGTCGCCCGACCTGAGTGTTCGGTTGTTCATCGCCGTCCTCCATGTCGTCGGGGCAGTTGCCGCCGGCATCCTGTACACGAATTTTGATCGAAACTGGGTGTTCTTGTGGGTGTTCGGGCTGTTCGCTTTTACGCACCTGCTGTACGTCTTCGACATCCAGTTCGGTGCTGGCGAGACGCCGGCGCTCATCCTGCCGATGTTCTACGTGCTGGCAGTCAGCTTCTACACGACGCTCAACTTCGCGCTCTGGCCGGATCTCTCGACTGCTGAGACGATCGGCACGCACACGGCCCTCGGCGTCGGGATCGCAGGGTGGCTGGCAACGTTCATGAGCACCGCGCTAGCGCTGTACTCTGAGGGAATTGGACTCCCGCTCGGGAGACACCTGACGTACGTGAACGCGCTATCATTGTTGTTCGTTGTCGCGTTGCCCGTACTGCTATACGTGCATCGAATGTTCGAGTTAGCACGTGGAGGGGCGTCGTCATGAACCTAGAACTCATTCCACTCCTGATCATCGTCCTGCTCATGATCTCGGCAGGCGGGGTGGATGTCGAAACCACAGAGGCCGTCATTGAGGGCGACCACGAGATCACCGAACATCGCGGCGCGTTGATCGTCGGCGACGCGACCGTCACAGTCCCTGAGGACGAAACGATCTCCGGCCCGGTCTACGTCATCGGCGGCGAGTTCCAGGTTTTGGGGACAGTCGAAGGCGACGTTACGCAGCTCTCCGGGTCACTCGTCGTCGAAGAGGGTGGAGAGATCGGTGGCGAACTTCAGCACATCGGCGGGAGTGAGGAGTTGGCAGACGAAGCGGACATTGCTGAGCGAACTACTGTCGAGTTCACGCCGGCCGAACCCGACCCGGTCGCAGCCTACACGCCGGTCGTTCTGACGACCCTGCTCCTGTCCTTCGTCGGGGCCTGGCTTTCCCGAAAGCGTCCAGTGTTGCTCGAAAATATCGGAACGACCGCTCGGGGTCATCCGGTGATCAGTCTTACCGTGGGCGCACTCCTCTCCGTGACGTTCCTGGCCGTGTTCGTGTTCATGGCGTTTACCCTGGTTCTTCTCCCGGTGAGCATCCTTGGACTCCTGATCGGACTGGTGACGATCGCTTACGGGATCATCGGGCTGGGATATCTTGCCGGGAAGCAGTTGGACACGCCGCGGGTTGAACTGGCGACCGGACTCGGCGTCGTCGGTATCATGGTCTTGTTACAGGTGGCCGGCGCGGTTCCGATACTCGGTGATTTGATCGCCGGCGGACTCCTTCTGATCGGCCTCGGGGCCGTCGTGGTGACGTACTTTGGACTACAGAAGTTCGAGCCGGTATCGCTGCCCGAGTAACGACGAACTCGGCACCCCACATTCGATTCTGGATCAAACTCCGAGTAAACGACTATCACAGTCACTTCGCTCTAAGGCCAAGCACGAATGGAAATCCTAACTCACGTATCTTCTGAATCTCCTGATTCAGACCCGTTAGATTCGCTTACTTCGTCAACATCAGTTTCCATTGGCCGGAGTGGGGCGACCATGTCGAACGGAGGAGTGACGCTTCCGAGGACGAACAGCGAATAGTAGCGGAGGTACGTCTGAATCGGAACCTGTACGAACGTTATCCCTGCGATGAACACCAGAATAAGGTAGAGCACACCCAGGCCGATGAGGGAGACGATTGCGATCGTCAACATACCGAGTAGCACTTCGAACACGAGGTAGACAGCGGCTGCGATGATCCCGAACGGGATCCCAAGTACGATACCGATGACGACGAACCCGAATCCAGCGAGCACGCTCGCAACAATCCCGAGAAAAATACGGGCGAGCGCGTAGACACCGTACTGTTTCCAGTCAGCGACGAGTGCCGGCCAAAGCTTCCCCCACGCCTCCAGAATCCCCACGTCTTCAAGTACCATTATCGGCACGACGAAGTCGGCGGTGAACCGAAGGACGACCCAGAGACCAATAGCGACGAGCACCAATATCGGCACGAGGACGATTGCCAGCAGTACTAAAAGGATCGGTGAGAGCAAGAACAGGACGATCGCCGGGAGTGCAACGAGAGCAAGTACTCCGAGTCCGATCGCTATCCTGAACAGAAACAGCGACACCCCATTCCGTACGTTTTCCGAGACGTACCCTCGCAATCGAATGTCACGGTCGGTCACGACACGGACGAACACGAACTCCATAATCGCTCCGAGAAGGAGTAACACAAGCCCGATCGCTAGGACGAACCCGAACGCAAAGAGGATCCATGCCAACCCAATTTCGGGAAGAATCGGTGGTTCGCTAATTATCGGCGGTTCAAAGACCGGTGCTTCTTCTGGTGGCGCGTCCCAGGCCGTGGTCGAGATATCCGGGTTTGCACCGCTGGCACCTGAGACGAAAAAGACGATCACCGCGAGTACGAGCCACCGTCTCAGGTCGAACGGGAACAACAGACTCTTTGTTGCCTCGAACGACGGGCGAAGCTCGTCGATTGCACGCCACGACATCGCCCCAAGTACTACGAACAGTCAAATAAATAGACCACGTCATATCACTCTACCCAGTGACGCGATGTGCTGGCGGTCAGTTAGGGTGCAAGAGGTAGAGGATATTGCTCTGTTGGATAGCGTCATCTGAGAGCACGCCAGTCAAGACCGTGCTTAGAATCATCGGCGGTAAGCCCTGTGCAGGCATATCAGAGCCGTAGATAGTACCCGTACACCGCTATTCAACAGGGCAGAGGATGAGACTTCAACAGTGCTATCTCGTTTTATTCGAGAGGAGATTGTTCTCGCTCCTCCGATTTTTATCGGTTATGACACCACCTGCACAAAAACGGCATACAAGCTCGACCTATGCTTTTTTCCTCTGTATTACGGTTGGAAGCGACAGGTATCCTCGAGCCGGCCAGCCGACGATTCTCAAACTCGTAATACGCACACAGTCACATTCCCCTCACGGCTGAAGCCGTGGGCTTCTCGCTTGTATTATTGTGAGCCAGCGACACTCGAGGGATGCCGACTGGCCTTCTCGAGCGGGTAACTACCGGTTTTCTCAGCGGTCGGGAATTGCCCAGTTACATTACTCGAGTGAGACCCTACGTGGACGTACGAGGCAACAGCCCGGAGGGAAATTCATGACACAACTCGAATCGACGCCGGCACAGTCCAATGTCGGTGAGTCGGCGGTTACGCTACACAGTGGTCCGGTATCAGACCGGGCCGTCCGCGCGGAGCTAGAAATCGAGCGCGGCGGAAGCTGTCCGGTCGATGATCTCGAGGCGGACATCGTCGGGTTCGACATCCGTTTTCAGGGTAACCGGTGTCTTGCCGAAGCCGAGATCCGAGAGTGCGAAGACCAAACCACCACGACGAAACAGTTCTCCAGTGACGTCTGCACCCACTGTCCGGGGATTGTGTTTTCGGTCTATGACTGCATTCCACGGTTTCTCGAGGCGACCGAGGACACGTTCGTGGTCGAGACCCACCTCGAGAGCGTGGACGTGCTTTCGGCGCTGGTCAACGATATCAGGGATCGATCCAACCGTGTGACCGTTCGATCGATCACCCATACCGGCGTGTCCGACCAGAAAGAACGGTGTTCGATCGATCTCTCGGTGTTGACGCCGAAACAGCGCGAGGCCATCACGGTTGCACAGGAAGCGGGGTATTACGACCTGGACAGTTCGGGATCGCTCGGAACGGTCGCCGGCCGAATCGGCATCTCCAAGTCGGCACTCTCACAGCGGCTCAGTCGTGCGGAGGGAAACATTCTCAGACAGCTGAACTGTGCGTGTCGTTGCTGGAAAGACGACTGATCGAGCGGTTCGTTGGACCCTGTTTTTCGTGTCGGTCTGAACTGCGTCCCACGCCTCGAGAACTCGACGTCGTTGCTGAGCGCTCGAGAGTCCAACGTCACTTGTGAGCGGTCGCCTCGTGGGCGGATCACGGTGGCCCTTATAAAACCTTAACCCATCCCGAGTCCCGGTGATAGCGCTGTAGAATGAAGCTATATATGTGAGCGTCTATGGTACCCAAAAATTCACAGGATCCGTTGCGGACACTCGAGTCTCTGGACAGCGAACCTGAGGAGAGCGAATACGACCAGGAACTCGGACGGTCCGCCGGGGAGGCTGCAAAACGTGTAGCGACCGGTGAGTTGTCCGAAGAGCGCTTTTACGAACTGTATCACGAACACTTCGAGGCGGAGTTCGGTGACGAGTACGTCCCACCGGAGGGGATCAGCCATGAGTAAAAACGAGGCTGGAGAGGTCGCCCTTTCACGGCGGTCGTTACTGAAAGTGAGCGGGGCTGCCGTCGGTGCAATGAGTCTGGGTGGCTGTCTCGGGGTTCTCGATGACGAAACGGATCGAGACCTGGACCGACTCGGCGATGCGGACGTCGCCTACGGGAACTGCTGGATGTGTCACCACGCCTGTGGGCAGGAAGTCGCCGTCAACGACGGCACGATCGTCGACATCACCGGTGTGGACGGCCACCCGCGGGGCAGCGCCGGCCCGGGGAGGGAGGGAACACTCTGTCCGAAAGGGCTCGCAGAGATGGAGAAAGCCCACGATCCGGACAGGATAACCCAGCCCTACATCCGGGAGGATGGCGAACTGCGACAGGCCGACTGGGACGAAGCCTTCGAGTACGCAGCCACGCGCCTGAAAGCCCTAGACGAGCAGTATGGGGCAGAGACGTTCCTCAACGCCGCGAGCTGGGCGACGACGAACCTGCACGGAATCGTCTGGGGCAACCTCTACGGAACGCCCGAACGAATCGGTCGTGGTCGGCACGTCTGTTTCGGCGGTGCGCACCTGAGCGGAAATCTCATGGGTGTCGGAACACACATGCGATTCGTCGATTATCAGAACGCCGACTACATCATCGCCTGGGGGCGAAACCTCTTCGAGTCTTTCGCAGGCCAGTGGGAACCCAAGGGAGTGCTAGAAGCACTCGACAACGGCGCAAAGCTGGTCGTCGTCGACCCACAGCACACGCCAACGGCACAGAAGGCCGACGAGTGGTTGCCGATCGAGCCACGGACGGACGGCGCACTGGCACTGGCAATGGGCCACGTCATCGTCGAAGAAAACCTGTACGACGAGGCGTTCGTCGAAGAGTGGACCTACGGCTTCGAGCGCTACCGGGAGGAAGTCGCCGACAAGACACCCGAGTGGGCCAGTGAACGAACCGGCCTCGAGCCTGGCGTGATTCGACAGATCGCCGTCGAGTTTGCCGAGGCAGCACCTGCAGCCGGAATCGCCCTCTGGACCGGTGTCGGTCAGTACGCCGAGTCTCAGAAGGCTTCCCAGGCTGTCTTCGCTCTCAACGGGCTCGTCGGGAACATCGACCGTCCGGGTGGACTTCGGTTCTGGCGAGGACCGCCGTTCTCGAACCCGTTCGAGGTTCGCGATATCGACCTCCCGAACAACGCTGCGGGGAAAACGCCCGCACTCAGGAAATACGAAGAATACGAGAAGTACCCGTTCCGACACACGACGGGTATCGGCCACAACCAGATCCCCGAGATGGTCGAAAACGGGCACATTCGGGGCATGTACTGTCACTACGACAATCCGCTAACTGACGGAAACACGCAGGCCTGGCTCGAGGCACTCGAGGAGATGGAGCTGATCATTACGGTGGACGCCTACTGGAACGAACTCACGCGACACGCTGACGTGGTCTTCCCCGAGGCGATCCAGCTGGAGAAAGACACCCTCATCGATTATGCGCCGGCCTGGAGCGCCTACCACGAGAATCGGTGGGTATCCGCGTCGAAAGCGGCGGTCGAGCCACAGGGGAACACAAAGCCCGGCTTCGACATCCTGAAGGGGATCGCGGAGGCGATGGGCTGGGGCGAGTACATCCCCTGGGAGAGCGAAGCCGCGTACAACGAGGATATGCTGGCGAACATCGACTACAGCTTCGAGGAGGTCGCCCAGGAAAATTACGTTATCCTCGACGAATTCGGCTACGAACAGTGGAAAGACAGCGGGTTCTCGACGGCGACGGGAAGATTCCAGTTCTATCTCGACGAGGAAGGCGGATACAGACGATCTATCGAGGAGCTGGACGAGCAGGTTCCGGACGTCGACCTCCACACTGGCCCGCAGTGGGTGCCGCCCGGAACGTTCGGGGACACACCTGACGGCGAGTATCCGCTGCACTTCTATGACACGCGAGCCGTGTTTTTCGCCTTCGGTGCCGACCAGGTGCTCGACCATCCACGCGAGCAGTACGCGCGGAAACACGGTCTGGCCAGCGAGGAGTACGAAGGAAACTATCTCGTCATGAACACGGCGGATGCCGACGAACGTGGCATCGAAACGGGAGATATGGTCACGGTTGCCACCGAGAAAGGCGACGGAGAGGTAATGGCATACGTCAGCGAACGAACCCCGCCCGGGTTCGTCACCGCCGAGTTCGGCTTCGGTCAGGGCAATTCAAAGGAAGACGGCATGAACACCATGATAGTACACGACGGACAGACGGATCCGATCTCCTCACAGGTGGACAGGCACATCGCTGCCGAGGTGCGGAAAACAGGGGGTGACTGATCATGGGAGAACAGTGGATGTTCTACTTCGACCCGAACCGCTGTATCGGGTGTCACGCCTGTTCGATCTCGTGTAAGCAGCGACACGATCGCGATCCGGACGCCGAGGACTGGCGCACAGTGACACACCTCTCACAGGGAGAGTATCCCGACTTCGAGGAAGTACCGGTCTCGATGTCGTGTATGCACTGTCACGATGCGCCCTGTGAGAAGGTCTGTCCGCCAAACGCCATCGAAAAGCGCGAAGAAGACGGGATCGTAACCGTCAACCGAGACCGCTGTATCGGCTGTCACTACTGTGCGTGGGCGTGCCCGTACGGCGCGCCGACCTACGGCGATGACGGGCTGATGTCGAAGTGTAACATGTGTCTCGGTGAGGGGGCCGGCAGCGGTCACGGCCAGCCGGCGAAACAAAAACCAGAAGATGGCGGCGCGAAGCCGTCCTGCGTCGACAACTGTGTCGGCGAGGCTATCAAGGCCGGGCCCGTGAGCGAGATGAAGGCCGAAGCCTCGGGTGTTGCTGCAGAGCGCTTCGAAAACGGTGCCTACGAGTCCCGCGTTATCGTCGAACCGATCGCCGAGCGGGCACCACTCCACGAAGACACCGACGAGTCGAGTGACACAGTCGATAACCGAGACGAACCTGCCACAAAAACCGAACAGTCGGACACCCAGACAGCAGGGTGGCTCAACGGGTGATCACGATGACGTTCACAGTCACTGCACTCGAGGTGTTCGTGGAATTCCGCTGGCTGTCGGCGGACTACTGGGATCTCTCGATCCCGGTCTATCTCTACCTGGCGGTCGTCGCCGGTGGGGCGTATCTCACCGGTGCGTCCGCCTGGTTCCTTCGACGATGGCGCGGGTCGGATTCGAACGGTCTCGAGACCGAAATCCTTCGCTGGGGGTTTCTGGTCTCGGTACTCAGCGCGGGCGGTGCTGGATTGGCCGTCCTCTCGCACCTGGCAGTGTACTACCGGGCGATCCTCTTCCCGGTGTATCTGACGAATTACGACTCCTGGATTACCATCGGGACGTGGATACTGGTGATGCTGTCAGTGCTCGCAATCGTCTGTCTGGTGCTCCAGTTGTTCGGAGAAGCCGCTGCGGAAGGTGACGGCGCGAGTCGATGGCCTCGGTGGTTCGTTGCCAAACTCGGACTGCTGGATGTCGTCGACCGGTTCGTCGACCGCATCCGGCCACCCACCGCCGGGCTCGCCCTCTTGCACGTCGTGGGAAGTCTCTTCGCACTGGCGACCATCTACACCGGATTCGAGCTGGCAATCGTCGAGACGGTTCCGCTCTGGAACCAGCCGGTGTTGGTGCCGCTATTGTTCCTGACCAGTGGTGTGGCCGCCGGAATCGGGAGCACGCTCGCGGTCACGATGGTGTTCGAGCGAGAAATCACACCGATGTTCGGCGGATACGCGGCAGTCGGCGGCGTCCTCTCCGGCGTCAGTCTGCTGATTGCCGGATACGGCTGGACCCAACTCGCGGCGAACAACACCCCTGCGGCGGCAGCCTCGTACTCGTCGTTAACCGACGGGCTGCTTGCGTTTGGCGTCTGGGTCGTCGCACTCGGGTTCGCGCTCGCCTTGCTCGCGGGCGTCTTCCTCGGTCTCGCCGCGGCCACTGGCCGGCTTACGGCGTCCGTCGAACGGATCGGCGGACCCGTCTTGATCGGATCGTTCGGGCTCCTCTTCGTCAGCAGCCTGTTGCTCCGAGTCCTCCTGTTGCTCGCGGCCGAGCAGGATCCGGTGGTGGTCGTCGTATGACCGAATCACTGACAACACGGGGACAGGGAGGTGCGGATATGGAGCCGGAGACGGTCGCCTCGGTGTACGGGCTGCTCGCCCGCTGTTTCGAACAGCCGGATGACGCGACCATCCACGCCCTCGAGTCGGGCACGCTCGCCGAAGCGATAGCGTCGTCGGCCAGAGACATCGACGTCGAAACAGAAGCACCATCCCCGCCGGAGGAGCCACTTGAGTCGTATCTCGAAACGTTCGAGGGGTTCGATGGCCCGTCAGCACCACCGGTCGCCTCCGTCTATAAACCGTGGTGGGATGGGACAATCCGCGGAGTCCTGTCCGGACCACCGGCACACGATATGGAACGACGGTACCAGGCGATAGACGCCGAGATTCCACCCGAGTATCAACCCGATCACATCGCGCTCTTGCTCGAGTACGGGTCGTTGCTACTCGAGGATGGAAACAGGGAGGCGTACAGGGACTTCCATCGAACCCACTTTGACTGGATTGAGTCGTTTCACGAGCGCGTCGAGGAGACGTGTCGTGTTCCGTTCTACGTCTGGGCGGTCCGAACACTCGAGACGGTCCTGGACCGAACGGCAAGCGTGTTCGACTGTGTGCCAACGACCGGGGGTGAACCGTAATGGCTGCATCGACGGACACCGATTCCTCATGTTCAGCTGCAGCCGAGAGCGACACGGCAGTCCAGATGGTGCTCGTAATCGAGGATTTCGAGACGGCGAGTGAGCTACTCCGGTCACTCACTGGAGATCGGTACGGAGAAAGCGTCTACATCGACCATCTCAGCGGGCCAAATGCCGGATCGTGTGTCCTCACAGTCGACCACATCTCCGAGAAACGGCTCGAGGCCGTCCGGAAGGCTATCGAGGCCGGCTACTACGAGCGACCACGGGCTGTGTCGCTCTCTGAGCTTGCAGCGACCTTCGATATCTCGTCGTCTGCGATGTCACAGCGATTGACAGCGGTCGAACACACACTCATCCGGGCCCTGTACGAACAGGGTCTCACGAGCGCCCACGATTAACCACGTGGGCTCCCGACGCTATTTTCGATGGGCTCCAGGGGCTGCTCTAGGGCGAAAGGTTAGCAAAACTTCTCGAAGTGAGGTAATCGGGACAACAGTTCGCGGGGGCCTGGGACAGCCAGCTTCGTCCGAAGTGATATAAGCGTATACTCAATATCACCGGCAATGAAACGTCGCGAGTTACTGGGTGCATGTGCCGCCTGTGCACCAATGGTGGCCGGCTGCACGTCACCCGATGCGCTCCCGGAGGAGCGCGAGCCGAGACACCCGCTTGCAGACCAGACGGTGTCCGTTCGGATCGAGAACCGTAGTGACACCGACCACGACGTCGAGACGAACGCGCGCGACGCCCTCGCCTACTGGGAAACCCACGCGGAACAGTACGTCGGGTTCGGCGTCGATTTCGAGGTTGTCACCGACGATCCGCAGCTGACTATCGCCTACGTCGATACCCCCGAAGATTGTCAGGACGTGGAGGGCTACAGCGAACTCGTGTTGGGCTGTGCACCACTCCTTCGACCGGGAAATCGGCTACCGAACGACCTGACGGCGTACGTCGTTGCCGCCAACCGCCCGTTCGGGAAGGTTCGCATCACCACCAAACACGAGATTGGACACGTTCTCGGGCTCTATCACGACGACGAACCGCGAGAGATCATGTCGAACCGACCTGAAGATCGCATCCCGCTGTACGATGTTCGTATCAACATCTGGGAAACGGTCCTCGAGGCACAGGAACGATCGAACGACGGAACGCGCCTGTATTCAGACGGGATCACGAACTGGAACGAAGACGAATATGCGGTAGCTGCGGAAGCGTTCAACGCCGCACACGATGAACTCACAACTGCCGAGGGACTCGTCGATGCGGCGCTCGACCTGACCGATGCGTTCGACGGTCACCCCAGTGTCGAGACCGTCGCGCTCGAGGCCCTCCGGAATCACCTGACCCGACTTCGTGAACGAATGCACACGTCTGCAGCGTTGACTCGAGCGATGGAAGATGCCTCGGTCGCTGCCGACGAAGGCGATTTCTCTCGAGCGAACGACCACCTGTCGGCCGCAAACGCCCACATTCGAGAAATCAATACGACCGGGGTCGTTGAACTCCGGGACATCGCCGTTGCGCTCGGGCTGGTTCGCGGGTTCGACCGGGACGAACCCGTCGTCGATATCGACGAAGACGAGGTCGAATAGCGACCCGTTCTGGCTCGCGAAACGACTGATAAACACCCCCGATCAACTGGGAGCAAGCACCTCGTGTAAAGCGACTGTCGAAGTAACTGGAGGAGACAGATGCCAGAACCAGAGAGCAACATGTCGACCAGTCAACCGACGAATGAACCGAACGACAGTGACGCCCTCGAGCGGTCGGAACGCGAAAGCGAGGGGGCGAGCGACCGATGGCGAAAACGGGTGTGGTCGGCGGGGTCCTACGCAACGATTGCGCCGAAGTATCTCCCGATGGGCGGTCGGCTCGTCGCCCGTACCGGGGTTGCTCCGGGCGACGACGTCCTCGATATCGGCTGTGGAACGGGAACGGTCGCCATTACCGCGGCCCGACGCGACGGGAACGTGACCGGGGTTGACATCACGCCCGAACTGATCGAACGGGCTCGAGAAAGCGCCGACAGGGCGGGCGTCGGCGGTATTTCCTGGCAAACGGGAGACGCGACCGACCTCCCGTTCGCCGCGAACACCTTCGACGTGACGCTGTCCAATCTCGGACACATGTACGGCGACCCGCCGGATACCGCGACTGCGGAACTGCTCCGGGTCACGCGCCCCGGCGGTCGAATCGGATTCACCTCCTGGACCCCAACTAGCCTGTATCCATCGATGGCCGGCGAGATCGTGGTGGTCATCCCGCCGGACAACCATCCGGATTTTTCCGAGCCACCGTTTCTGTGGGGAGATTCCGGGATCGTTCGAGCCCGCCTTGGAGACGCGGTCGAAACGCTCGAGTTCGAGACCGACACTGTCCGGTATCCGGCACTCTCACCGGCACACTTCTTGGAACAGATGACCCAGCACTCCGGTATGTTCATCGAAGCACTCGAGGCGGTCGATGACGGTGACCGACCGGCGCTTCGTGACCGCCTGATCGATACGATCGAGTCGTCCTTCGACGGCCGGGAGAACGCCGTCGAACTGGAGTATCTGTGTACGACGGCGACCGTGTCGCACACGGAGTGAACGCCGACCCGGACCACCCCAGTATCGGAAATCGTGCCGTGACTCGAGGAGACGGAGCGCGACCCTCGGGATCGGCCCCCGATTTAAGCACACCCGACTGATTGGGAGTCACGGCGATTGCTCGGTGGAGCAATAGTACTGCTATGACAGATTGCTCCTGTCGTGACGATACAGAAAGCGAATCGGGTGAGGAAACATCGACGCCCGACCGATTGATTACGGACGAACCGGTACTCGAGGCCGAACTACCCGAGGAGTTACAATCCCGACTCGGGGAGTTTCTGGGGACAGATTCCGTTGGCACGCTCGGCGAGTGGGCCGCAGAAGTGCGACGTCACGTCGGCGACGATTCGATAACCCTCGAAGAACTGTGCCTGACCGGCACGGAGTCAGATCACTGGGGAACGGTTGGCGACGAGCGATACCACTTCGCGTGTTTCTACGATGCGGTGATACTGGCGGCGTTGACGGACCGACCGGTAGATATCCGGACGAAAAGCCCGTCGGGAACCGTTATCGAAGCGCGAGCGGTCGGCACCGAAGAACTGACCGTAACGCCCGAGGAGGCGGTGTTTTCGTTCGGGATCGACGACGACGTCGAGCCGCCTGGTGGGACCGAGAGCCCGTCGCTCGAAGCAGGGTATGCAGCGATCTGTCCGTACGTGAAAGCGTTTCCGACCCCGTCCGCGTACCGCCAGTGGGAAACCCAATGTGGAGCCGAAACCGTTGCACTCCCTCTCGAAGGAGCGACGGCGCTCGCTGCCCAATTGGTCGAGTGATCGCAGACGGGGGTCCAGAGTCGAGCCCGTCAGGGACTCCGCTTACTCGAGGAGTCGACCCAGCACGTTTCGCTCGGCGCGCTGCAGATGCTCGGCGACGGTCGACGCGTCGAGGTCCAGTTCGGCGGCGATTTCGTCGGTCGAGGCCGCCCGCGGCACGTCGTAGTAGCCCATATCGAACGCGGTCTGAATCACCTGCTGTTGCCGGTCGGTGAGCGAGTCTATCGGCCGCTCTCGCCCCTCGTATGGGCCGAGTTTCAGGAGGTCTGGCGAGATCCCAGCTGCTTCGTACGCACGGATCGTCCCGGAGATCGATTCCTGTGATCCGACGAGCGACATCGTTGCACTCCGATCGTTCAGTTGCGGATCACAGGTGCCAACGAGATCGTCAGTTTTCGCCGCGAGGCTGTCTGGTAACGCCGGTGCGGTGAACGCGATCACGTACAGGTGACCGTCGTCCGTCTCCGTAACGTGTTCCCACTGGTCGACACACTCCAGTGTCGATAGCGCTGCCTCGTCGTACCGCGACGCCACCGTTACCTGGATGACCGCGCCGGTTCCGTGACAGGCCAACTCCTCGAAATCGCGAATCCCTGCCTCGCGACCGAGGGAGATGAGTTTCTCGAGCCCCATCGCCTCGAACCCCGCTTCGCTGACAGTGATGTTCGCTTCACGCATAGCCCTACTTACGGTTCCACCGAGTGCTCATTAAGCGTTAGCCCGGATATTCCAGGTGAGGCTGGCTGCCGTCCGTTCTCGAGAGAGTACCGGTCCACCCACCGGTTCACGGGCACGCTGCGCCTCGGCCCCCTGTTATAAACCCGCCCAGTATATCAGGCGCAAACGACCCGGCATTCCGCCTATTGTGTTCAATTGCCGTTGACAGAACGGCGGTTCGAAACCATGCACCGAGGACCGAAAGACCCCGAAATGATCCGAATGATGTACGGACTCGATCAGCTGCATTCGGAACCCCGAAAAATCGCAGGCGCAATGTTCCTCGCTGGGATATTTGCGGCTGGAATACTGGCGATATCAGCGCCAATGGCTGCGGCGATCGCAATCGCTATCGCCGCCGGTGGGCTGTGGAGCGCCCGGCGATTGGCCCGAAAACGTCGAGCGGAATCGATCGACGAACGGCGACCGGCTCAGGTGGCCGGTTCGTTGGCTGCCATACTGGAACGGGGGAACCGATGACCGCGATCCGGACGAGCGAACTTACCAAGCGCTTCGGCCCGGACGTCGTGGCCGTCGATGGCCTCGACTTGCGAGTCGAATCCGGCGAAGTGTTCGGTTTTCTGGGCCCCAACGGGGCCGGAAAGTCGACGGTGATCAACCTGCTGCTCGACTTCGTTCGGCCGACTGCGGGCTCCGCAACGGTACTCGGATACGACTCGACGACCGAGGCCCAACAGATTCGGCAGCGAACGGGCGTCCTTCCCGAAGGGGCCAGTCTCTACGAGCGGTTGACTGGCCGCGAACATCTCGAGTGGGTTGCTCGGGCAAACGACGTCACTATCGACCCCATCCCAGCGCTCGAACGTGTCGGCCTGTCGCCCGAAGCGGCCGACAGAGCGGTCGGTGGATACTCGAAGGGGATGACCCAGCGGCTGGCACTCGCCATGGCACTGGTTGGCGATCCCGATCTGTTGATCCTCGACGAACCCTCATCCGGCCTCGATCCGACCGGAATGCGGGAGTTTCGCGAGATTGTCCGGGCGGAAGCGAGGAACGGCCGGACGGTATTTTTCTCGAGTCACGTTCTGGCAGAGGTCGAGGCCGTCTGCGATCGGATCGGGATTCTACACGAGGGTACCCTGGTCGCCACCGGGACGCCCGCCGATCTCCGTGCCGGTCTCGACCTCGTCGGAACGCTGGAGGTCGAGGTCGCCTCCGTTCCCCAGGAGGTCCCGCTCGAAACGATCGACGGGGTGCAACGAGCGACGGTCCAGGACGGGACGATTACGGTATCGGTCGTCGATCCGACCGCAAAAATCGAGGTACTCACCGAGTTACATGAGCGAACGCGGGTGCTCGACGTTATTTCGGAGAACGCCTCCCTCGAGCGACTGTTCGATACCTACACAGCGACCGGAGGCGACCGGCGGTCGTCGGACGATAGGATCGGCGATCCTTCCACGGAGGTGGACCGATGAGCATCCGTACAGTTGCCACCAAAGACTTCCTCGATGCCCGACGAGCGAAGATCGTCTGGCTCGTCGGCAGCCACTACGCGCTGTTGATCGGGGTGTTTTTCCTGCAGGTTCGACTCGACGGGCTCGAGGGACAATCCGGTCTTTTCGCCGCGCTGTGGAACATGGTGTTCGTCGGGGCGGTGTTCGTCCCGGCAATCGCGCTCGTTGCAGCCTATCTCGCAATAGCCGGCGAACGTGAGTCTGGGAGCATCAAATACCTGCTGTCGACGCCGGTGAGTCGCCGCGACGTCGTTATCGGAAAGTACGTCTCTCGAGCCGGTATCGTTGCCGCCTCGCTCCTCACCGGGTTCGCCCTCGCGGCGCTACTGACAGTAGCGTGGTTCGAGTCGTTTCAGGTTAGCGTCTTCGCTGGCGTCGTCTTCCTCACCGTCGTCTATGCGCTCGCCTACGTTGGCGTCGCCATCGCGATTTCGGCGGTCACGGCTTCTCGCTCGAGGGCGATGCTCGGCGCGCTCGGGTTTTACTTCGCGACGAACGTGATGACGCTCAACGACGACGTTTCAGGACTGGCTGGGCTCGAATACGTACTCAACGAGGTCCTCGGACTGCGAATCGCCGACGACGCGATCCAGTTTATCGGGATGGTCACGAATCCGACCCGAGCGTATCTCGTGGCGACGATCGGTGTCTTTCCCGAATCGATGACCGAAGCGACGGAGTTGCCGACTGCGGCGGACCTGTCCTGGTACGTTCAGCCAGAGGTGGCCGTAATCGTCCTGATTGGGTGGCTAATCGTTCCGGTCGTCTTTGGCCTGAGACGGTTCAAGCGCGCAGATTTGTCCTGATCAGGAGACCTCAAGACAGATTCGTCTGAAAAGCGCTCTGAACCAACGCCACCATCGCCAACGGGCACTTACATGAATTCACGGACGTCCGAGTACCACATATCGTGGTAATCGAGGTGGCCTACCCGCCGAGCGATCCACACCGCCAGCACGTGCCAACAGTGTTCGGTCGGGTCGTCTGGATCGAGGTTATACTCGCTGTCCTTACACGTGCAGCCGCCGTCTTCGACGATGTACTCGTCTTCGTAGCCGACGACGATCGTGAAATCGCGGTAGACCTTCACCCGGCCTTCCGCGACGGCTTCGATGGCTCGAACCCCGCGGTCGCCGTGGACGCGAGAAATCTGCTCCACGATCGCTGGGGTCAACTTGCCGGCTTCCTCGAGGTCGGCTCGCCAGCGGTCGACGGGGTTCGGTTCGGGCACGCCCGATACTCTCGCTTGAGCCGACAAATCGGTTTGGGTGTCGAGTCGGTGAATCGATAGTCGCGGTCGCGTTTCACTCGAGCGCACCCATCGACACCCCTCGAGTGAGATCACACCGCTTTTCGCCTCGAGGCCCCGAGCAGGGATATATGCGCGTGACGGAAGGTGGCGTCGAGTTCGAGGTGCCCGGCGAGCAGACCGAAGGCGTCGAGGAGGCGGTGTTTTACAACCCACGCCAGGAGCTGAACCGCGACCTGACGATTGCCGCGTTGCGAGCCTTTCGCGAGCGCCAGCCAGCGGCTCGACGGTATCTGGACGCGATGACCGCCAGCGGGGTTCGCGGGCTGCGAGCCGCCGTCGACGGCTGGGACGTCACCTGCTGTGATCGAGAGCCCGAGGCCGTTTCGCTCGCGACCGAGAACCTCGAGCGGGCGGGCTTCGAGCTCGGTCGCGACGTGGCCGTCGAAGCCCGAAACGCGAACGCGCTGATGCACGACAACGTGTTCGACGTCGTCGACCTCGACCCCTACGGGACGCCGATGCCGTTCGCCGACGCGGCCTTCGCCCGCTGTCGACATCTGGTCTGTGTCACCGCGACGGATACGGCCCCGCTGTGTGGCGCCCATTTCAACAGCGGGATGCGCTCGTACGGTGCAGTCCCCCGGAACACGGAGTACCATCCCGAGATGGGGGTCCGCATCCTGCTGTCTGCTCTCGCCAGGAGCGCCGCCCGTTTCGACGTCGGCGTCACCCCGATTCTTACCCACGCAACCAGCCACTACGTTCGGACGTTTCTCGAACTCGAGCGAAAGCCGACAGCTGCCGACCGTACCCTCGAGCAACTCGGCTTTCTGGTTCACTGTGAGGACTGTCTGTACCGCGAGCACGCCCACGGGCTGGCCCCCGACTCGACCCTCCCGCTCGAGACGTGTCCAAATTGTGGCGGCTCACGAGTGCTGGTCGCGGGACCGCTCTGGCTCGCCGGGATGCAAGATCGGCAGTTCGTCGCCGACGTGCGCGAGCGCATCCCCGACGCCTTCGACACGGCCTCAAAGGGACGGCGCCTGCTCGAGACCCTCGAAGGGGAACTCGACACGCCAACCCACTACGATCAGCACAAACTCTGCAAGAACTGGACACTCTCGGCCAACGCCATGGACGAGTTTCTGGGTGACCTCGAGGCAGCCGGCTACGACGCCTCGCCCGCCCACTACAGCGGGACGGCGTTCAAAACGGACGCCCACGTCGACGAGATTCTCGAGGCGACGAAA
Organism: Natronosalvus hydrolyticus; assembly: GCA_025517525.1. Classification (GTDB taxonomy): domain Archaea; phylum Halobacteriota; class Halobacteria; order Halobacteriales; family Natrialbaceae; genus Natronosalvus; species Natronosalvus hydrolyticus. The sequence continues at coordinate 125,916 of JAOPJZ010000007.1, read as the reverse complement.
GCAAACCTGAACTGAGGAATCGGCGGTGGAGAGAGGAGGACGCTTCCGAGGAGGACGACTCGAGCGTGTTCAGTCCAGAAAAGGACGACTCGAGCGTGTTTCGCTTCCTCCCAACTCGATCGAGTCGTGTTTCTTCCGAACGATCAGTCCTCGAGGTCGGCATACAGTCGCACCAGTCCACACTCCGGACAGCAAACGGCGTCCACCGATGCCGTGGTCCCGACGCCGAGTTTGCCCAGCAAACCGTCGCGTTTGCCGGTGTTGATTTGCAATCGAAACCCGTCGGTCGAGGTGAGTTTCGTCCGCTCCATCGTGACACCACAGTCGGGACATCGCCGTTGGGGAATATGGCAGTGTTCGAACAGGTAATATATAAACGATTTTAGAGCAACACGCTCAACAGCAGGTCACCGTAGACGAGTGCACAGACCAATCCGAGAAAGACCGGCACCAGAAACGGCGTCCCCGGTGAAACCCAGACGACGTCGCGTTCGACCAGTACCTCGAGGCCATCGCGCAGGGTTTCGGGGTCGGTGCCGTAGGCCGTCCCCTCGATGTCCTCGAGAAACGCCGCAGCACCCCAGGGGTCGTCGTACGACTGGGGGCCTGTCTCTGCCGAAGAAGCCAAGTCGTCCCCCTCGAGTGGCTCCGATGAGTGTGTCTCCACTGGCGTCCGCGAGCCGCCATCGGCTGCGGTGGCGTTCACTGCACCATCCGTCGGTGGGTTCGGTTCCGCCGGCAGCGAGTCGGGGTCGCGATACCGGCCGGGGTCGGCGCGCAGCGACTCGAGTGAGCAGCCACGCCAGCGAAGATACATTCGGAGGGCGTCGAGATCGAGTCCGTGGCGCGTGCCGCCGTCGGGCATCTCGAGCAGACGACCGTGGGTCGTGGGAATCGCCGTCCACTCAGTTAGCCAGCCGATGAACATGACTCGGCCAAATCGTCCCGCAATGGCGTTCCGGACGGCGAGGGCGACCGGGATCAACGCACCCACCAGCACGGCGTTTGTCAGAATGGTGAGCGAGAACGCACTCGCGATGGGTGGCTCGATGATGGGGAATGCCGTCGACCCGATAATATAAACGGGATACGTCGGGAACAACAGCGCGAGGACGAGCAACGCCTTGGCGTCTGCCCCGCCGAAACCGCCGAACCACCAGAACAGGTACGCGATGGGGACGACCAGCCCCAGACTCATCGCCGCCGGTATCACAAAGTCGTGCGACCAGGCGAATCCGCCTGCCCGGTAGGCGACCCAGCCGTCCCAGAAGAACAGGAGTGTCGCGAGCGCCGTCAGCGGAATCCAGAGATCGCTCGAGATACGCCGGGTTTTGATATCCCGGATCGCCGCCCAGGCGAACACCGGGACGACGACCAGACGCAACAGGTCGGGCGTCGACGCGATGGATACGAGATCGTACACGTGCGTGTTCGCGTCCGCCGGTATCGTCAGTGTTACGGCTCGCCCGAAGCGGCTCAGCACCGAATCAGTTGGTATTGGCACCTCGAGTGCCTGTGAACGTTTTTCAGTCCCGGGTGAAACGAGAGGATATGGACGAATTCGAGGGTTGCCAGGTGACACCCACCTCGAAGGGACTGACCCTGCTCACCGGCGCGGCGAGTGGTATTGGCCGGGAACTCGCACGGGTGTTCGCGGCCAACGGCCACGATCTGGTGCTGGTCGATATCGACGAAAGGGGCCTCGAGGCGGTCGAATCGATGCTCGCAACGGAACCCGGAACGGTTAGCGACAGTATCGTCGTCGACCTCACCGACGAGGGAGCCATCGACCACGTCGAAAATCGAGTGGCTGCGCTCGAGCACCCGCTCGAGATCCTGGTCAACAACGCGGGTGTTCCGGTGTACGGCCACTTCAGCGAGACGACGTTCGAGGACGAACGGCGACTGCTCAGACTCAACGTCGAGGCGCTTACGGCACTGACCGACCGATTTCTCCCCGGCATGCTCGAGCGCGGTCGGGGACGAATACTCAACACGGCATCGCTAGCCGGCGTCGTTCCCGTTCCCACGGCCGCCGTCTACGGCGGGAGCAAAGCCTACGTCCACTCGTTTTCGCTCGCGTTGGCCGACGAACTCGCGGAGACGCCCGTCACGGTGACCGCGCTCTGTCCCGGCGAAACCGAGACCGGGTTCATGGAACGGGGCGGCATGGAACGGTCAGCCGTCGCTGACGGCGAGTTGATGTCTCCCAAAACCGTCGCTCGAGTCGGGTACGACGGGCTCATGGATGGCAAGCGGGTCGTGGTTCCCGGTTGGCGAAATCGGATTCGATATCGACTCTCGAGGCTGCTACCGGCCTGGCTCGGCGGGCGACTCGCAAAGCGGCTCTGGACCGGGTCAGGATAGTGTGAACCGATAGGTTGTGTGTGCGACCATTTCGGAAAATTTGGCTCGTGAAACGGTTTAACAGCACCATAGTGAACTACCGAGTGGAAAAACTATCGCGTAATGAGTACACACCAGGCTGTCGATCAACCCCGAAACGAGCAGGGCTGGTTTTGTGCACGACCGGTGTCTCACTCGAGCCGGCACGCTGGCGGACAGCCGTCGCCTCGTGACGAAATCCGCCGATTCAACACGGATGGCCGATCGAACCTCGAGGCTGTCGTGTGGACGGAGCGTTTCTAGTCACCCTTACTGCTTTGTGATCTACAATGAGCCGAAACGTCAACAATCAACGGACGAACGCCCGATCGATTCAAACCAGTGTCCAGGTGCTGCTCACCGTGAGCGGCATCGTCCTCTTGGTTGCCGGATTGATACTCGCTGCGAGCGGTGGCTCTATCGCCGGTGCGCTCGGATCGGTCAGTGACGAGTTTGACGGTGGTGTCGATGATAACGACACCGACGAGCCAGTCAGCGACGATTCGACCGATTCGACAGGCGACACCGAAGAATCCGACGAAGGAGATGACCCCGTCGATGACGATAGTGGTGATGGCGACGGTACGGAAGGTGATGACCACGAAGAAGACACTGCTGATGACGGAATAGACGATAGTGACGGAAGTGACAGCGGCGACGATGACGACACTGACGACGATGACAGTGGCGCGGACGACGGCGATGACGAGACCCACACGTTGACAGTGTTCGTAGAGGACGAAGACGGCGATCCAATCGACAATGGAACGGTCGAACTCAGTAACGGCATCCTCACTGGCGATGAACAGCGTATCGAAGACGGCCAGGCGACGTTCGAGGGACTCGACGACGGTGAGTACACCGTTACGACGAACGTAGACGGCTACGAGGACGCTGAAGAAACCGCCGAGATCGATGGGGAGAACGAAACGGTCACGCTAACACTCGAAGAACGAAGTGACGACGATGACAGTGACGACGATGACAGTGACGACGATGACAGCGACGACGATGACAGCGACGACGACGACAGCGACGACGATGACAGCGACGACGATGACAGCGACGACGCGGATGAGACGCACACCTTGACGGTGATCGTCGAAGACGAGGATGGGAACGCAATCGAGGACGCTACTGTCGAACTCAACCCGACCTTCCTCGGGACGGCCGATGATAGCGGCGAAACTGACGACGACGGTGAAGTACGGTTCGAAGACCTCGAGGACGACGAGTACACGGTTGCGGCCGATGCTGATGGGTACGAGGAAGCGTCCACGACGGTCGAAATCGACGGTGACGACGAAACGATTACGCTGACACTCGAGTCCGAGTGAACTACCCACCTTCTCGCTCGCGGCAGACACCGTTAGCTGCTCGAGGAGTCCGTTGGACCTTGGGTCTCGCTATCCGTACGATCGGGCATTTCGTGCCAGTGAACAGATGGGTTCCACCCCCAATGACGTGTACAAATTCCGTCTAACAGTCCGCGAGGTATCGACTTCCTGCCACAGCCAAAGCCGTGGGCTCTCCTTACATTTCTGTGACCTCGCGAACGCGCTTTGTAAACCGAAGGAAACAACGGTTCGATCGCATCCACATCGTGAGTGTTTCTTGACACCCACACGACGGACGGTTCCTTTGTATAGGGATTGTTGTCACTGTAGATCGGTTATCGACGAAGCGAGGTGCTCGCTGACTGGGAAGAGACGACAACCAACCCTGTCAGAGTCGATGATTTTTCCATCGGGGCTTCGCAACCACGACCAGCCAGTCCACTCTTTTGGATCGGTAGCGAGGGAGTTCGAGTCTTTCACTACAGGGGTTTGCTCGAGGAGGCGGGAAAAACGTCCCTTCTCTGCTCCCCGGCTTCGAGCAGGCCCCTCGAGTTCGATCCGACCGTACATTCGAGAGCGTCGACCACTACGAGATGGACGCCCAGAGGTTCGTCACGCCTGAACGTGTGGGCCGAACCGATAACGATTGTCGGGTTCGGTTCGCACGTCGACGCCTGACGGAGTACTCAGCCTCGGCTATGAAATCCTGTGGAAAAGGACTCGAAAACGGTTGAAGTCGGCATGGAACTCCGCGACGTTGCGTCATCGGTGTTCGAGTCGTGTGGATTCCGTGCGTGGGTTCGTTGTGAGGGCTCGAGCACACACCGCACCGTCGGGTGCCCGACTAGGTTACGTGGTCGGCACCATCGACCTCGAGTGTGGGTTTCGTCCCGTTCACCTATTGACCGGGGTCGGGCCTTTGGGTACTTAAAAGATAGTAAGAAGGTAGTAAAAAGATAGCAGCGTGCGGCGGCGAGTGATACCGGACACGAACCCCTCGAGGTGTCGTTATTCGACGGTAACACTTTTCGCCAGATTCCGTGGCTTATCGATCGGGCGGTCGAGTTGCTTTGCGGCGTGGTAAGCGAACAGTTGAAGCTGAACGTTTGCGAGCAGGCCTCCCCAGACGGGGTGTGTCTCGGGAATCGAGAGGTGGGTATCCGCGATATCAGTCAACGGCGTATCGTCCGGACCAATGGCTACGATTGGAGCACCGCGAGACTGGGCCTCGAGGGCGTTCGTCTTCGTCTTCTCGTCGTCTCCACCGGTCGACACGGCGATCACCGGCGAGTTCTCCGTAACCAGCGCGAGTGGACCGTGTTTGAGTTGACCAGAAGCGAAGCCTTCGGCGTGTTCGTACGTGATCTCTTTGAATTTCAATGCACCCTCGAGGGCGACCGAATGGCCGAGCCCGTTCCCGATGAAGAAGTACGACTCGCTGTCGATAGTCTCCTGGGCGAGGGTTTCGGCCGCATTCTGCTCGAGGATCTGCTCGAGGTGATCCGGAAGGTCAGCGAGCGTATCGAGCATCTCCGCTCGATCATCGGCGGGCGTCGCATGCGCCACGTCGTCCGCGAGACGCTGGGTAAGCAACGCGAGGCTGACCGCCTGTGAGGAGTAGGTCTTCGTCGCTGCGACGCCGACCTCCGGGCCGGCCCTGATATAGACCGCTTCATCGGCTTCACGGGCTGCCGTAGAGCCCACGACGTTCGTGACAGCGAGCGTTCGGGCACCGTGGTCAGCTCCTGTACGGAGTGCATCGAGGGTGTCGGCAGTCTCACCGCTCTGGGTCACTGCGACGACGAGCGTGGTTTCGTCGACGGGTCCGGAGGCCGACTCGTACTCGCTCGCACGAACGACCTCCGTCCTGATGTCGGCCGCGCGCAACAACTGCCCGCCGTACATCGCGGCGTGATAAGACGTTCCACAGGCGACGAACTGGACGGTTTCGATACCTTCAAAGGTTCCTGCTGGAAGGGCTTCGAACGTCACCTCCCCGTCCTGAATCCGGCCTTCGATCGTATTCGAAAGCGCAGTCGGCTGACTGTGAATCTCTTTGAGCATGTAGTGGTCGTAGGCCCCTTTCCCGGCATCTTCGGGGTCCCAGTCGACGGTATCGATCGATCGCTCGCGCGTGTTCCCCTGCAAGTCCATGATTCGATACGTGTCCGGCTCGAGGACGACCAGGTCGCCGTCCTCGAGGTAAATGACCTGGTCGGTGTGATCGAGAAACGCCGGGACGTCACTCGCAAGGAACCACTCCTCGTCGTCGAGGCCGAGAACGAGCGGTGAGCCTTTGCGTGCCGCGTAAACGCGTTCCTCACCGTCGACGATGGCGGCGAGAGCGTAGCTCCCCTCGAGAGTCTCGACGGCCTGTCGAACCGCCTGCTCGGTATCAGTAGCAGACCGCAGGTACTCGTCGATGAGGTGTGGAATCACTTCCGTGTCGGTATCGCTTTCGAACTCGTGGCCCTTCGCCGTGAGTTCCGTCCTGAGCTCGTCGTAGTTGTCGATGATGCCGTTGTGGACGACGGCAACGTCGCCCGCCATGTCGGTATGGGGATGTGCGTTTTCGTCGGTCGGCGGGCCATGGGTACTCCATCGCGTATGGCCGATTCCAACGTTTCCGTGGGGACGAGTCTCCAGAGTCGATTTGAGGTCGGATACTTCGCCAGCCGTCTTGTGAACCTTGACACCGGAGCCGTTCTGAACGGCGATACCAGCCGAGTCGTAGCCACGGTACTCGAGGTTCTCCAGCCCCGAAAGGAGCGTATCTGCGGCTTCCCCCTGGCCAATACGCGCGATGATACCACACATTAGCCGTTCACCTCCGTTCGAGAAGCCACCGCAAACCACGTCACACTATCTACCGACGCGGAGACAGCAGGGTGATCGACAGCTGGGCTGGATACACCGCGGTTCAAGTTTTCGTGCCGGACTGCAGTACTGGTTCGTGTCATAGTTGTTTGTCTCCCGCAATCCATCACTGGAGTCGCGGGTCGCTACACCCACCAAAACAGACAGCGTCCATTACTATAGGACGGGTAAGACTGTCGCTATCGACGGTATAATCGGAAGGACGGTTTCAGCGCCTGCAATTCACGGCTTCGCAACCGCTCGCCATCGACGCTTGCGTTCACCTCGGAGTTCGACAGTAGACAGGGTCTGTCAGTGAGACAGGTGGGTCTGTGACCTCTCCTCGAGTCGCTTATCAGGGGCTTAAATTCGACACTGTACCGGACTAGTTCCTCTCTGGCTCAAGAAATACCTCCTCACTTGTGGCGGACGTCCGTCAGGGGTACTACAGTAGCCATTGAAAGTCATTGTACACCCTATCGCAAGAGTGCATCGCGGTAGGTATGTAAATCGTTTCAATGGCTACTATCTTGTGCATCCGTCCGACGCCCGATACGACGAACTTGCGACTGCCTTCGATACCGTTGGCAATGGCTGTCACTCGAGGCAACACCACAAGCAGAACCAGTGGTCGTCGATGCCAGGAATCGTCAGAGTGCAAGGGGACCGTCACCGGTAACGGCGGTGTGGTGGTTGGATAGCCGTCGCCGGTGACAGCCCATACCCAATCATGGAAGTGGATGCTCGACGGCCTCGGAAGCGAGGCCGTCGTCGGTAATCGTGCCTCTGATTTCGGACAGCGTAATGACGTTCTCTCGCCCGACTGACTGCTTTTCGATCGTCTCGTCTTCGTGCATCTGCGAGCAGATGCGACTGACCTTCGACTTCGACCAGCCAGTTTCTTCCGTGATCTGATGCTGGCGAATTTGACCGTGGTTTTCGACGAGCAGTCTGACCACCTTCCCTTCATCGCTCAGCAGTTCGGGTGGGGTATCGGGCGAGAGGTACTGTTCGAACTCCTGGTGAGTAGTTGTTTGTGAGTGAGTCGTCTGTGCCGATTCATCGTCGGCCTCTGGGACCAGCGACTGAACGCGGTCCTCGACCTCGCGTTTCGTGGCAACTGCTCGAATACGAAGCCCAACGAGGCCACTAATCAGCAAGAATAGAACCGCGATCAGGGCTACGTCCCACCCGCTGCCAAGAAAGTGGAGCCAGGAGATCCCCCCGGGAGGGTCTCGAATCCGGGAAAGGGATGTTCCCACTACGATGGCGTGTGCGTGGAGATAGCTAGCCGAAACCGAACCCGCATCGGACAGGGTGGTGGATACGATTGCGAATTCGGTTTCGAACGGGACGTTGGATACCATATGTTGTCGCGGTTCTACCGCGGCCGGCAGCTGACCGAGTCACACTGGGTGAGTTCGCCGACCGCACTCGAGAGTGTGGGGTATAGTGCCTTCATTATAGACCCATACAGGTCTGTTTAACCCCGATATAAGCGCACGCGACCTTTCCGGAGCCGATACGCCGAAATCGGGCGCGAGAACGGCCATAAAACCCCTCTATCGAACCGTCTCACGATTGCAACAGTTTATTCGAGATATAGTAAACCGCCCCCACTGACTTGGCGAAGTCGAGGAACGCACAGCCGATCACGTGATACCGCTGCAAGCGGGCCGACGCAAGCGGTTGTGTGAACGAATCGACACACCACCCATGACAACAACACTCACCGACACCGAAAAACGAGACGGGAAACAGGATTCTGGCCAGTACGGCATCGGCGATACTGGATCCCTCGAGTACGCCGACGAAACGTCCACACGACAGGCAACGATCTGTGTCGTTGGTCTCGGCTACGTGGGGCTCCCGTTGGCAGTCGGGTTCGCCCAGGCGGAGTACCGTGTACTCGGATACGATATCGACGAATCGACAGTCGAGAAATTACAGCAGGGGGTCGATACGACCGGTGACCTCGAGGACGACGTCATTCAGGACGGCGACATCTCGTATACGAACAACGCGAGTGCCATCAGCCAGAGCGATTACATCATTATCACCGTTCCAACGCCAATCGACGAGGACGACCGCCCCGACATGAGCTACGTCGAAAGCGCAGCGAGGACGGTCGGATCGAAGATGACCGCCGGAACAACGGTAATTCTCGAATCGACGGTATATCCTGGTTCCACGCGCAGCGTCCTCGTTCCAGCCCTCGAGGAAGCCTCCGGCCTCACCGCTGGCGAAGGGTTTTTTGTGGGTTACTCTCCCGAGCGAGCCACACCGGGTGATTCCGAACACGGACTCGAAGACGTCGTCAAGGTCGTCGGTGCGTCGAACGACAGCGTTCTCCAGGATATCGCGAAGTTGTACGAAGCGGTGGTCGATGCGGGCATCCACCGCGCACCGTCGATCGAAGCTGCAGAGGCCTGTAAAGTCGTCGAGAACGCACAGCGCGACCTCAACATCGCTTTTGCTAACGAACTCACGAGGGTGCTCGAACAGCTAAACATCGATCCAGCGGCCGTTTTCGAGGCGGCGAGCACCAAGTGGAACTTCCACGACTACCGGCCCGGCCTGGTCGGTGGCCACTGCATCCCGGTCGACCCGTACTTCCTCGCATACCGGTCGGCACAGGAGGGATACGATCCGAAACTCATCCGAACGAGCCGCGAAGTGAACGAGTCCATGCCGTCGTACGTGGCCGAGCTGACGATCAAAGCACTAAACCGCTGTGGGAAGACGCTCCGAGACAGTCGTGTGCTGGTTCTTGGCCTGTCGTACAAACCCGACGTTGGAGACATTCGAAGTTCGAAGGTCGTCAACGTTATCGACGCACTCGAAGAGTACGAGGTCGACGTCGAAGGATACGATCCGTTAGCTGATGACGACGTGATTCGAGACGCGTTCGGGATCGACGTTCAGGACTCACTCTCGTTCGACGGCTTCGACGCCGTCATGCTTGCCACACCCCACTCAGCGTTCGATTCGGTCGACCTCGAGGAGATGGCCACAGCACTCGAAGCTAACCCTGCACTGATCGACGTCACCGGCGCACTCGAGGAACGTGACGCCGCCGATGCCGGCTTCGTCTACCGGAGGTTGTAAGCCGATGAGACGCCGTCGAGACAACGTCGCTGGGGCGGATGAATCGGCACTCCGAGTCGTCATTACAATCCAGCATCCGGGTCACGTTCACTTCTTTCGGCACCCGATTAGTGTCCTCCGATCACGAGGTCACGACGTGCACGTCTTCGCCCGAGAGAACGACGTCGCGATCGAACTCCTCGAGGCCTACGGTATCGACCACGAAGTGCTTGCCGGCGAGTCGAACGGTCTCTTCTCGTTGGCAGCAGTCCAGGCCACCTACGAGATGCGGCTATTGCGTCGCGCCCGACGAATCGACCCACACGTAATTACGGCTATCGGCGGCGTCGCCGCTGCGCACATCGCATCCGTGTTGAACACGGAGAGTCTCGTCTTCTACGATACCGAACACGCGAGTCTCATCACCAGTCTCGGCTACCCGTTTGCAGACGTTATCTGTACCCCAGCGTGTTATCGTGACGAACTCGGCTCGAAACAGGTTCGCTATCAGGGCTATCACGAACTGGCGTATCTCCATCCGAATCGGTTCGAACCTGATCGAACCGTCCTCGAAGCTGTCGATCTGGATCCAGACGATCCGTTCGCTGTGGTCCGACTCAGTAGCTGGGGTGCATCACACGATGTGGGCCACGAGGGTTTCGAAAAACCTGCACGTATCGTGGACCGACTCGAGGAAGCGGGTGTCCAGGTGTTACTCGCCGCAGAAGGCCAGCCACCGGCCGACCTCAAGTCCTACCAGTTCTCGACGGCACCGGAACGGATGCACGATCTGCTAGCGCTCGCCGACGTCGTCCTGAGTGAGGGCGCGACGACCGCCGCGGAAGCCGCCGTGCTCGGCACGCCGTCAGTGTATGTGAATCCCCTCTCGCTGGGATATACGGCCGAGCTCGAAGAGTACGGTTTGTGCTTCGAGTACACCGGGCGATTACGACACGCACGTGGAGTCGAACGAGCGGTATCGGTCCTCGACGAATCCCCGGCAACGTGGGAACGACGTCGCGAACAGTTGCTCGAAGACCGAATCGACGTCACGGAGTTCGTCACCGGCCAAATCGAAGCGCTCGCCCATCCACGAACGTTCGATCAGCCAGCCCAGTCAGTCCCGGACCATCCATGAAAGTGCTACAGCTGGTCACATCACCACGGCCGTTCTTCGACCAGCAAGTGTCGACCCTCCAGACCCGCGGTGTCGACTGTACGATCCTGGCCGTTCCCGGCCGATACGGTGGCGATTCCGGTCGGTCGGTGATGGCGTACGCCCGCTACTATCGCGACGTACTCTCAGCGATCAAATCTGGCGATTTCGACCTTATCCACGCAAACTACGGGCTGGTCGCACCGTTTGCCTTCGCACAGCCGATTCGACCAGTCGTAGTGACGCTATGGGGGACAGATCTGATGAGCGATCACGACTGGTTACGGTCGGTGAGCCGGTTCGCCGCTCAGCGGGCTGACGCCACAATCGTTCCGAGTCAGGTCATGGCAAGCGAACTGGAAACCGACTACGACCTGATCCCGTTCGGCGTCGATACCGAACTGTTCAGACCGATTTCACGGCAGCTTGCTCGTGAGCGGATCGGCTGGGAAAGCGACCGCCAGATTGCGCTCTTTCCGTACGACGAAACGCGAGACGTCAAAGACTACACACGGGCACAAAAGCTCGTCAGCGGTGCCGACGCCGACCTCGAGCTTCGACCAGTTTCCGGCGTCGACCACGACGAGATGCCCAATTTCATGAACGCGAGCGACGTCCTGCTCGTGACCTCGAAACGCGAGAGCGGCCCCATGGTCGTCAAGGAAGCCGCCGCCTGTAACCTCCCTATCGTCTCGACTGACGTCGGTTTCGTTCGGGAAACAGTCGGGAACCTCCACAACTGCACCGTCAGCGACGACGACGAAACGCTCGTAGCCGGACTCGAGCAGACGTTTGACGCGGGTAGTCGATCGAATGGCCGCCAATCGATCGACGGACTCGGTCTCGAGTCACTGGGTGATTCCTTGCTCGAAGTGTATCGACGGACACTCGACCGAGAAGGCGAAACGAAGTCACGAACAGAGGTCAGCCATGGTGTATAAATCGATCCAGCGGCGACGACCGTTTCGGCTGGATACGGTTGCTGCAATCGGTGGCCTCTTGCTCGCACTCACACTGTTCCCGCTCCGGTTTTTTGCGTCACAGATCTACCTGAATACCGTTCCGATACTCCTTGGAACCGCGTGTGCACTGTATCTCATCGCTCTCTACCAGGAGAACGCACGTGGACTCCCAACCCTTCCCGCAGCGGTGTCGATGACACTGCCAAGCCTCGTACTGTCTGGACTGGCGGGGCTCGTGATGCTGACAGTCCTTCAGGGAACACGTACGCCCCTTTTTTTCGGGGTCGCCAGCCTTCTCGGGACGCTGTTGCTCGGACAGATTCTCTTTACGAACGACCAGACGTTCAAACCCGGACTCGTGCTGTTGCAAGTCGTCTTGTTTGCGTTCGTCTTCCGATTTACGGCCCTGTACGTCACACCGGGCTATATCGGGATCGACATCTGGACCCACGTCGAGCTGACGACCGCAATCCTCGAAGAAGGATCCCTGGGCGCTATCTCTCATGATAAACACTTTGCATCACCGCTATACCACCTGCTGGTAGCGTCTTCAGCACTGCTTTATGGCGTTCCAATTCGCACTGCACTGTATCTCTCCGTCGGTCTCGTGATGCCGCTGTCAATACTGCTGGTCTATGCGGGGACGAACCTGCTCGTTGCACAGCGATGGGCGACGCTAGCAGCCACGTGTTATGCGCTTGCGAGCCACGTCGCGATGTGGGGGATGCATCTCATCCCCACGAGTCTTGGGCTCGTCTTTTTCCTCGCCGTCTTGTACGCATTACTTCGAGTGATGCGAATCGAGTACACCTTTCGGGACTTCTCACTGTTGTTACTGTTGAGTGTCGCCGTTATTCTCACCCATCAGGTCTCGACGTTCATCATGCTCGTGTTGTTGCTAGCGGCGTTCATCGCACAGATCGTATTCGTGGTGGGCCCCCTCGGACTCGACCGCCTTGATACGAGCGTCTTTCGGGCGAAAAAGCCGGTCAACCTGGTTGGACTCGTCGCATTCAACTTCGGCCTCACCATCTTCGTCTGGTCGCTTACCCCGTACCGAGAGGATTCGTTTCTGGCGACTGTCCTGAGCTTTTTCACGCAGACCCTCGAGGAGAGTGCCGGTTTCCTCAACATCGCGAGTGACTCCGCAGCCGACTCAACCGAGACAAGCACAGAAACGACCCAGACATTGCTCGAACAGATCGTTCCGTACGTCGACGCCCTCGGATTCCTGTTTCTCCTCGGTGCTACGTTCGTCGGCTGTCTCTACGTCGTCCACCGGCGACGTGCCGAACAATCGGTGTTTACCCTCCTGTTGGCCGCAGCGTTCATGCTCGTGTTCGTCCTCGGGCTGCCGATGTTTGGCATTCGGAATTTCATTCCGACTCGCTGGTTTGCCTTCCTGTACGCACCGATGGCGATACTCGGCGCGATCGGCCTTCGAACGCTGTATGGGAAGCTCTCTCCCGCTCTCGTCGTCTCCGTCCTCCTGATATTCGTCCTCGTCTTCCCGGGGGCGATGATCTTCGCCGCCGAAAGCAATGCCGATAACCCGGTGTTCGCCGACCAACACGAACGACTTGCCTATAGTGACGCGGAACTGACTGCTGCAGCGTCGATCGGTGAGTTGACCGGTTCACCCAGTGGCAGTGATATTCGTCCGGACCAACGACTCCACACCGACCATCCGTATCAAACGCTGATCAGTCGAACTGGTGTGTACCCATCAACGACCGCTGCAACCGTCCCCGACGACGGTGTAGCAAACCACGACTACGTGGTGTATCGAACCACCCAATCTACGGAGGCGACGTTCTTCCGAGATGCTGATGGGAACGGTCGGATCGAACAGATCACTCGAGATCGGATTTGTCGCCCCGATCAGGCTATCGTCTACACGAACGGTGAGGTCTCGATGTGTACACCCTCACCGGCATCGATGTAGCTCAGCCGTTGTACGTCGACCGTCCCAATACTCGACCAACGAAATCCATTTGCAAGCTGCATGGTGGCGACACCACGCCCTGAACCAACAGGAACCGACGACGACTCATCTGGCCGCACGAGTACTGCCGGAGGAGCTTGTGATCGGACCAAGAGAAGCGGCTATCACACTTTCTGATAGCGTCTGGATCCTAACCTCGACGAACGTCCTTTGCACTGGTGACACCACAAAAACGGTGTCGAAAGGTTCCTCGAGGGAGTGTCTTACTCCCAGGAGGCGAGAAGAAAATCACCGGAATGTGTTCTGCACAACACGCCACCCGTCACTGAGAACCGGTGCCCCGTCCGAGAGCCAGAGGCCGACAACGGCCAACCCTAGCAGAAGTTGGATCCCTAGCTGGAACGTCAGACCACTTTCTACGATCGCCGTCGTATCGCGAAGGACATAAAGGACGAAATGATCGACGAGCCCGCCGTGATTACCGGTTGGCGGCGACGAAAGTGGCCAAAGAACGACACGTGGTTCGATCGGTCGTCCGTATCGGACCGGATTCAACACATCGGTCACGAGATGTGAGGCGTATGCAAGCGAAAATCCGACGGCTGGCATGACGGTATCGGACCGGATAACCACTGCAAACGCGACGAGGCAGATGAGCGGCGCGACGAATATCGAATGCCCAATCGAATAGCCCGTCTCCGTCAGGCCAAACGTCCAGGCGAGTGGCTTATCAACGAGGTCAGGGAGTTGTGAGCCAATTGCGACAGCGATCGTTTCACGGGTCGACGGCGACCGATGTAACCACAGGTTCGTACACAATGAGTACAGCACGTACGCAACCGCAAGATGTTCCCACGGCCACATCACGATACCTCGATCGGCAGTGTTATGACACGATAGGCGTTGTCGACAGCGGGGTCATCTGGTGGGTCACCGTCGTAGAGCAACACGGTGAGCCGGATATCATCGTCTTGCATCGTCGGCGTCACCTCGAGCGTTTGTTGTTGTGTCTCGCCGTCGGCGACCGTCGTCGTCTGTCGATCGAGTTCGTCCGTTTCATGCACAGTGACGTCCCCATCTTCGTAACTCACCTGCTGGATCAACAACACGGTTGTGTAGGTCTGTTGATCGTGTTCGTGGTTCGTGATCGAGGTGTTCAGCGTCTCTGTCTCGCCAGAGGTGTACGCCGACTCGTACATCGTCTCGAGGTCACCTGTGACATCATCGGTCTCGATGGAAAACTCGGTGTATCCATCAGGCTGTGGTGGGTTTGTCACGGCAAATCCCACACTGGCGACTACCAGGAACAGACTGAGTACGATTGCAATATTGTAGGGTCGATAACTCGAGGCGTTGAAAAGCGTTGGCCGTGAGCGAAAAAACAGCGGGGCAAAAGAAAACGACGGGACGTAGCGTCGCTCCGGTTGACACCGATATCGAGAAATGATCGCGATGACGGCGAAGACAACCGTGACGATCGAAATGCCGGAGAGTACTGTTTCGAGGGTCAAACCCCCAGGGGTTGCGGCCGGAATAAGGGCAATCACCGGAACGAGGAAAACGCTAAAGACAGATGACAGGATGAATCGTTCGATAGGTTGCAAACCACCACTCACCAGCAGTGGATTTCCAAGCCCGGTTTTGTGTTCATCGAAGGGGTGATACGGATCGTTCGGTTTGTCCGGAAACAGCGCAGAGACCAGTGCATACCCGGGAAGAAAGAGGACCAGCGGAATAGCAAGGCCAATTCGTATAACACCAGTTATTCCGGAAAATATGCCGAATGTGAGAAGGCCTGTGGCAGCGATAACAACAGCCTGATCGAAAAACCACCAGTTCGTGTCGCTCATTGCCTATACATACGGGCCAACAGCGGTTTATTATCTTCCAGATAAGCCCCAATGTCAGGGGGTGAACGACGTCGATACATAATGGTCACGACACTAAACCCCTTAAGTAAGCTTTGGTGGTTCTAGAGGGGTAAAAACAATGCATGAACTGAATTGAAGGGTTATTTTGTCTCTCTTTTATTGCTCATGAAAAAAAATGTCCACATTATTTCTTGAAAACACCAATATACCAATTTTGACGGCCTGTATCACAGGTTTAAAATCATATAAAAAGTCATCGGTCAGTCGTGAAATAGTATAAAATGTCTCTCGAGGAAATACACGATTTCAATACTTTATTACCCACTCATGTTTAGCCAAAGTTGGTACGATGAAAGCAGAAGATATCAGCATAGAAGAACAGAGTGAGTGTACTACCGATAGTGCAAACGATCCTGGTGAGACAGCGAAGCGTTTTTCGATGGACGAAATCTTTCATCTGCTGCAAAACGAGCGTCGTCGCATGGTGCTCCGGTATCTTCGAGGTACCGAAGGGCCCGTACGTATGCGCGATGTCGCAGAACAAGTCGCTGCATGGGAACACCACACCACCGTCGAACAACTCACGTCAACCCAGCGCCAGCGAGTGTACATCCCACTGTATCAATCCCATCTGAAGAAACTGGATAAAGCAGGTGTTATCGAGTACCAGCAAGACCGTGGTATCGTCGAGCGAAAGCCACTTGCAGACCAGGTCGATCAGTATCTCGAGATCGAACCCACAACGGAGTCCACAGATGAAAACGGCGGACAGGGGCCTGAATGGGGCGATTATTACATCGGTACCACAGTGGTGGGTTATGCGGTGGTTTTAGGAGCCGTAATGGAACTACCTTTTACGTCGTTTATTTCAGGTATCGGCCTGGCTGCGCTGATCTTGCTCCTCTATACAGTGGTTACTATCGGGTGGAATATCAACTGAGCACAACAGTTACAGATTATGGAACGAACCACAGCGTAAACAACATTGTCACGAGAGAAACCAACACAGCAGTCAGTGTCGACAGTGAGACGAACGCAATGAGTGGGACCAGGAGGGTAATCGCCACCAGGCCCAGAAAGGTGAAAGAGTGGAGAGTCCTGCGCGATGTGTCAGCTGCAGCGGACTCGACGATCCCGTCCGTTTGATTGAAATCGATGTCTCCGCGTTCATCAAGTGCTGGAAGCGTTTCACACTGGAGATGTTGGTGGACAGCAGCCCACGTATCAATTGACGGTCGTGCCGGCTCTATTAATTGGTCAGCGATTTCATCAACCGTAACGGGTGTTTCCATACTTTCGAGAACAGCCAGCAGGCGCTCATCGGATCGTGGGAGATACGCATCCACCCGGCTCTCGACCTGTGTATCACTGTTCGGAAAACCGTTTCCCGAGCACTGATAGACCGTCACACCAGACACATCGTACACTCCAGAGTCGGCTTCCTCCGCAGACGTGTCAGACCGGAGCCACGACGGCGTCAGACGCATGTCTCACGTTATATGTCCGTATCATATAAGCATATTCACGGTTCACCGGTGATAAACGGAATATAAACTCGATAAACGGGTGCAAGCAGCCATCTAGGGGATGTTTTTGCTGTTATACGGTGAGCAATAACATACGCAATCAAGAAAGATATTTAGTAGCCATTGAACCGATTTATACACCAATCACGACCCCGTTTTGCGATAGAATGGACAATGACTTTCAATGGCTAGTATTACGAACGAGCCAGACAGACCGGCAGTTTGTACCCAGAGACCTATACGTTACGATCGAATCGGTACCGTTTCTGGCGGTTGCAATTCCGAGAGCGTTGGTGCGTCTGATCCTCGCCACCGCTCGAGCCAACCACGAAGATCGAGAAGTCTCAGTTTGTGCCTTGCTGGAAGGCTATGGACGTGTTCGAGGTCACCGAGCATACGTTGATCCAACTGATGTCGTTCGAAGAGTTGTTGTCGGTCCGGCCACGGAGGTTCGAACGAGGAAAGAAACGGCGTCTTCCGTCGGACGAAGCCTTCCACCTCATTAAATAGCGTCGTTCCGTACGGACGATCCGGTGGTCGGTGTCGAAGAATGTTCGAATCCAGTTGTTTACAGGCTCTGAGGAAGGTCTCTGTCGTTCGATGTTTCGGCGGTGTCCGAAGGTGCCACTCGATCAGTTCACGATCAGTCGCCAAAAACGAGGTCAAGAAGTGATCCGACAGCTGGCTATGAAACGGGATTGACGGCTGGTTTGCAATCCCACAACAGGTGAGGGTGTTTTGCACACTATCTGTGCGGTCACGATACGACTCGAACTCCGATTCGATTGCCTCGCTGACGAACGGTTCCGGATCGATACCGAAGGATGTTCGATGGGCGAGCGATTCACTCGCCTCACGGTTGTACCCGAACTTCCCGAGAAGCGTTTCGACCGGGTTCGGGTTGGACTCAAGTTGGCCGATTGGAATCCGTTTACCGAGAACGTCGATAGTCTCCTGGGCAGTAAAATGGCCACGGAAAAACGTATCACAGAGCAGTCCATGATACATCGTATCGACATCCATCTCGTCAGTGTATCCGGCGTGGTGGATATGGAGTGATTCTTTGATTCCCTGTGAGTAACGCAGTTTCCTCTCTTCGGGCCGAAGGTATCGTTCATCAGGTGGAAAGGCCGTGTGAGCCACGTCGTACTGAGCCGCCAGCCGATTGGCACCCCGAACTTCCTGAGCAGTAGGGCTTCCAACGGTGTAACTCTGTTCGAGGTCGGAAACCTGTGAAAGGATAATCCGTGAATCGTAGCCGGCCGAGAGCAAGACGCCTTTTTTCCCCGGTAACGTCGACCGGCGCTCGAGCGCCCGTTCGAGTCGAGCCGCAAGTTCGTCCACGTAATCGAACGAGCGTGGCTCGTAAACGAACCGGTCAAGTCGATCAACCGCAGTGGGAGTGAGCCGAGAATCCAGCGGAAGGCGGTCGAGTTCAGCGACGGACGTCTTTTCGCCGAGAACGACGCCCAGATGCAGAAACTCGAGGATTCCCTGCTGGTCGAGGGTTGGATTGGAGATCGAGCGACCAACCATGGCGGCGTCGGTGCCAAAGACCCGGACTCCCGGTTCGTCCGTGTAGAAACACGCCCGTGAACGGACTGGGTCCGTAACGACGAACGCTTCGTCACTGCTCTCGAGATAGATAACGGCGAGATACGATCCGTTGAGCGCCGATAGTACCTCACGGCCATCTTCTATGTAGGCATCGAGCAACCACTGAGCGGCGTTCCCTTCGTCAGTTGGGGGGTACACCTCCCCCCAGATAACACAAAAACCCTCGTCGTTCGCGTACGTCGCACTCCAGCCAGGCGTGGCGAGATCGCCATCCCTGATGCCGACGGTGAGAGTCGGGCCGCTGAGCACCGTGTCGAACTCGTCGTCCGTTCTGAATCGCTCAAACGTGTCGATACCGCCGAAGACGCCGAAAAGTTCCCTGTTCATCGATAACGACCTCCGCTGGTAGTCTGCGTACGGTCGAAACCGGTTCCGTTCGAAAAACGGAGCCGACACGTACGCTTCACTGGAGTACGATACGAACGATATCGCCATTACTATGGTATTGTTAAGCCCGAAACCCGCAGTTTTCGTCCTGTTCACCAACGCTCGACTGTGACGTCAATTTCGACTATCCAATCTATAATAATGGGTCTCCCATCAGTAGTCTCGGGCCGACAATGTCACAGCAACGCGAAACGCGACGACGGTTTCTCGCACTGTCGGGTGCCGCCGGTATCACCGGTATTGCAGGCTGTACCAATCGGCTCGAATCAGCAACGGACGAAATCAGCAACAGTTCGGCAAACGGAAACACGGACGACCCAAACGAATCGGCACCCACAGTCACGGATGGCGTGCCATCCCTCGAGACCGAGTACAACAGTCGAGAGCGATTTCGACAACCAGGGACGTCGTATGACGACTTTAGCGACCTCGACGGCTGGGAGATCGTCCAGGGATCGGGGGACGCGGACGAAGATATCGTCTTCGACGGCGAACAAAGCCTCAAACTCGAATCGGAAGACAGTCAGAACATTATCGCACAGCGTTCGCTCGAGGGCGAAGATTTGACAGCGACCGATCTGTCGTTTGCCATCCGAACGACGACACCGCAGAACCTGACAGTCAACCTCCGTCTCGTCGATCAGTTCGGGAGCGAAAAAGTGTACTCGCTCCGTGAAGTCACGTATCGGACGCCCGAAGTCGGCTGGTTCCGTTCGAGTCCTGGTGTGTTCCAACAGAGCGAATACGAACCGGCGATGGATCATCTGGACCGACTCGAAATCCAGGTGTTGCACTCGATGGACGAGGCAACCGTCTGGATCGACGATCTGCGAACCCACGAGACACCGGACCAGGGGTACGTAATGCTGGTCTGGGACGACGGCTTTCGTGACTACTACGACGTTGCCGCACCGTTGCACGACGAATACGGGTTCCGGACAGTGCAGGCTCCGGTTCCCCGCTGGACTGAACAGGGCCGTGAAGGAATCATGTCCGTCTCTGAGCTTCAGGAGCGCCAGAACGAGGGCGATCAGATCGTCGTCCACGGGACGCACACCCCGATTCACGAGTACGAAGATGAGGCCGAAATCGAAGCCAGACTTCGACAGGACAAACAGTGGTACATCGACAACGACTTCGAGGGTGCGAACTACATCGTGTATCCACACAATAGTTTCGACAGACGAAGCCTCGAGCACAAGGAAACCTATCACCACTGTGGCGGGTTCAATCAGGCTGGTAACGTCAACACGACGAGCGTCTACGGATTCGACCCGCTCGTGCTTCCGCGGACCATCGCCCACGACCTCGAGATATCGAAACGGTGTGTCGACCTTGCCGCAACGCACAATCAGTGTACAATCCTCAACTTCCACACCTTCGATGCGGATAATACGATGGGGGAAGCCGATTACGAGGCGTTACTCGAGCACATCGATGAAACCGACATCGAGGTCATCACGTTCGACGATCTCTGGGATCTCCGAACGAGTCAGGAGTGACGAAAGCGTCAGCTGCGTTCGGGAGTCGACAGCACCCTCAGAAGGAGAAAGAATCACTGGCGTCCTCGCAGGTACGACTGGACCGTCCGCATACCCCCATGCATGAACGGTATGACGAATCTTTCTTCGAGTCGTCGGAGTGGTCGCTTCGAGGAGAATCGCAATTGCGTTTCCGAATTCGAAATCCCCCTCGACGCTATCTCGCCGTTCGATTACAGACTATTGTGTTACTCCGCCGAGAGCGTAATCTGTGCGGTGTCAGTCGCTCCCTCCTCATCAGTAACCCGCAAAAGGATCGAGTGGTCGCCGTTTGCGCCGATCGTCACGTCGATTGTGTCACCCGTTTCGTCGACCGTTTCATCGCCGTTGAGTTGCCAGTCATAGCTGACGATTTCACCGTCAGTAACGGTCGAACAGGTGGCATCGAGAGTGACCGTCTGGCCCGACTCGAGTGACAGTTCGTCGGCGTTCGGTGGGTCGGTCCTGATTTCTGCGCTCGGCGATACCCCCGTCTCTCCATCGTCGTCATCACCTGGATCCGTCTCGACAGGGTCGTCGTCATCGTCCGGTACTTCCTCACCAGGATCGTCATCGACCGGTTGTTCGGGAACGTCGCCGTTCTCGGGGTCGTCGACGAACACGTCATCCGCAAGCAGTCGTTCGGTGATCGCCAGATGCCACTGGACGCGCGTCTCGAGGTCGGGGCTCCTCGAGAGGGTTTCGACCAGATACGAATCCGCCCCGAGGTCGCGAGCAGCTTTGTGGACGAGTAAGCCACTCGGTTCAGTGGTCGGCCCGGAGAACGATCCGGTCTTGAACGCGAGATCCATATCGTCGACGTAGTGTTTGGTCGCGTACGTCCCAGCGCTGTCTGCGGTTTCGGCGACCGCATCCCCGTCTGAATGGAAAATTGCCTGCCCGACACCGTCGATCGGATCGCCTGCGTAGATACCGATTGATTCGTGAAGGTCAACGACCACGTCAGCATCGAACTCGGAAAGCACGTCCCAGATAGCGCTAGCGAGGTCGGTCCGTGGTTCACTGCTTTCGGGGAACTGCCGGTTGAGGTCGATTCCGTCGTCGTCAGTTCTGGTTCCGCGCTCGATTGCGACGGCGTTGGCTTCCGGTATCGTGACGAGTGTCCCCGCATCGATCGTCCAGTCGGCGATTTCCCCGGCCGCAACGTATCCCGCTACCTCGTTGCCGTGGATCCCACCAAGGACGACGACCGTCGGTCCATCCGCCTCCGCAGTCGTGACGTAGACAGTCGTCGCTTGATCCGTGCCCTCGCGAATAACGAAAGTGTCTCGAGAAACACCATCGTCCTCGTCAGGTTGCTCGTCGTCGCCCGTTTCGCCGGCCAGTTGGCCGACACCAACTGTCGCGAATGAACAGGCGCCTGTAAGTGCTAATACGGTCCGACGTGACAATCTATCGCGTCTCATTCCGGTTGCTGGGACTCACCGCACGTGTTTCATTACAGGTATGCTAACGAATGCAACGGTTACGTTTCATTTGAGAAAGGATCGTGGACGAATGTTGCTGAGCCGAAACGGTACCTGCTGGAACAACACTGCTGGCCGAAAAATGCCATCGAGAACAGCGTCCAATCAGTGCTCGGAACTATCAGTGAGTCGATGTTTGATCGCCCACTGTCCGAAAAGCATCGAGAGAACCACCAGACCGATGGTAGCGACCACTGACAGGGGGCGTCGTCCTACACCGGTTCCGAGAGCCCAGCAGAGTCCGGGCACGTGTCGTGGTGACACTGCAGCCGTACGGAGATGCCACACGCCGCGAGGGAGCCGGCCTTCCGCCAGATACCGCTTTGCCAGGATGAGTTCGTGCGTCGAGCGAATTTCGTACCCTGCCGACTCGAATCGTTCGACCTCATCCTCGTACGTCGAGAGGTACTGCTCGCTCGCGTTTCTGATTAGATCCGCCGGCGGATGCCCGGTCGGTTCACGGCGCACGAGTGGTTCGTCGACGTACGCGAGTTTACCGTGCTCGAGAATCCGCAGACAGAACTCCGGGTCCTGGAATCGATCGAGCGTCTCGTCGAAGCCCCCCGCTCGCCTGGCGACGGACGCACGGACCAGCAACGTCGATCCAGCGCCCGGCTGGACGTTATCCGCCAGAATCTCACCGATCAGTTCCTCGTCGCCTTCCCTCGTTGGTTCCGTATCGCCACGAGCCAGCACGGATGCGACGAACGATTGAATTGGACCAGCGGGCCCCGACAGTTCGAACGTCGAGTCACAGTACGTGCCGACCCACGCGTCCGATCGGTCTGCAAGGGCCTCCAGCTGTCGCTCGAGTTTCTCGGGATGCCAGGTGTCGTCAGAGTCGAGGAACGCGATATACTCGCCGCGAGCGTACTCGATGCCCGTGTTCCGGGCCACGTTGGCGCCCCGGTTCGTCGCGTGGACGATCGGTCGTACCCGCGAGTCGTCGTACCCAGCCAGCACCGATTGGGTTTCGTCCGCCGAGCCGTCATCGACGACCACCACCTCGAGGTCGTCGACCGTCTGCTCGAGGGCGCTGTCGATGGCGCGAGAGAGCGTCTCCGCTCTGTTGTACGTCGGAATAATAACACTGACGCGAGGCATGGTCGAGGATACCCATCCGGAGCGGATTATTATCGGGTGAATAAACGCAAGTAGCGGGTTGGCACAGCGGTTCCGGGCGGTCCACCGACCGGCAAACAGCCAAACCGAAACGTGCGGGCGACTCACATCGTCCGTCGACCGGACTAATATCTCTATAAGAAAGGGGTCCCGAATCGTCGTCCTGGTCGATGACGAACCGAAACCGACGATCGTTTATAACTACGATTGCAGCGACTGGAACACTCGGGCTCGCTGGGTGCCTTTCGAACGTGCGCGAGTTACGTCGTGGAGACGATGAGTCCACACCCACACAGTCGCCGTCGGAAAGCGACGATGGCGGTCCCGAAGCCGTCGACGGGCCGGACCTGCCTGGTACGCCCCTCGAGGATTTCGAGGACCTGGATAACTGGGTGACTATGATCGACGCGGGGTCGCTCGAGGCCGAAACGGACGATCCGTACGCGGGGACACAGTCGGCCAATCTCACAGCCGACGAGGGAACCGACTACACGGCAATATACTCGACACACGACGAGGGGATGGATCTCCGTGATTCGAACCTCTCGCTTGCCGTCAAATTCACCGGGCGGGACCAGCTCCAGCTTACACTCGAGTTGTTCGCACCGAACTCACGTAACGTCCACACGTTGCGTCGGACGCTCACGGGACCGAGCGATCGGTGGCTTCGCGTCGACTTCGGTACCTCGCGGGTCGATACACAACCCGACCTCACTGATGTGCGTGAAATTCGACTCACTGCCCGCAGACGCGGTAATCTGAACGGGACGCTTGAGTGTTCCGTCGACGACCTGCGGGCGGTCGACCGACCCAAGAGCGGTAAGGTCGTGTTGTTGTTCGATGGGACCCTCGAGAGTCACTATACCAACGCGCTCGAACCAATGAACGAGTACGACTTCTCCGGGGTCGAAGCAGTGATGCCCGAGGCGCTCGGGGGAGACGACCGACTCACGCTCGACCAGCTTCACGAACTCGACGACGCTGGCTGGGACGTGGCTGCCCGGCCACGGACCGGCGCCCAGTTCATCCACGAGTACACGCCGGAAGAACAGGAGGGAATGATCAGACGGACGAAAGCGTACCTCGAGAATCGCGGCTTCGAAGACGGAGCGAGGCACTTTCTCACCCCACGGAACGTGCTCGGCCCCGAGACGATCGATCTTGTCAGAGAGTATCACGAACAGGCGTTCCGGTTCGGGGGCGGACCGAACGGGCTGGAACTAACAGACCCACACAACGTCGGGTTCTTCGCCGGAGATGCCGGCGACGAGACGAAAAACTACGTCGATTACGCAGCGGAGTACGGACAGCTCGCCGTCCTCCACTTCGAATACATCGGTGAGAACGGCATGCCCGTAGAAGCGTTCGAAGCGTTACTCGAATACATCGACGAGCAAGACGTGGCGGTCGTCACGGCGACGGAACTCCTGGAGGGACGCTAATGTACCGAGAGAAAACTGTTGGCGTCGTTCTCCCGGCGTACAACGAAGAAGGGTTCGTCGGCGACGTCATCCGTGGTATGCCCGAGTACGTCGACCGGATCTACGCGATTGACGATCAGTCCACCGACGATACCTGGTCGGAGATCCGAGCGGCCGCACGCGAGGATGGGGACAGAACCCATCGACCCAAAGGCGAGGACATCGAGCCGATGATGGCAGACGGCGGAACCACCGCCCTCGAGAATCGTGCGTTCGTCGACGATGCTATCGGTCGAGTAGTCCCGATCCAGCACTGGCACAACCGCGGTGCTGGTGGCGCAATCAAAACTGGGTATCTTGCCGCCCTCAAAGATGGTGTAGACGCGACAGTCACCGTCGATGCGGACGGGCAGATGGACCTCGATCAGATGTCTCGACTGCTCGAGCCACTCGTCGAGAACGAGGCAGACTACGCCAAAGGAAACCGTCTCCTCTCGAAGGAGTACCGGGCAGCGATGCCACGGTTCCGGTTCGTCGGCAATGCGATCCTCTCGTTCCTAACGAAGATTGCCGCCGGCTACTGGAAAACGATGGATCCACAGAACGGGTACACGGCCATCTCCAACGAGGCGCTCGAGGCGATCGCTGTTGAGAACCTCTATGAGTACTATGGCTACTGTAACGACCTGCTCGTGAAGCTGAACGTCCACGGCATGCGTGTTGCCGACGTGACGATGCCCGCAGTCTACGGTAACGAAGAGTCGAGCATCCAGTACTCGAGGTACATCCCAAAGGTATCGCTGATGTTGCTACAGAACTTCCTGTGGCGGCTGAAAGCGAAGTATCTCGTGTTGGACTTTCACCCGCTCGCCTTGTTTTATCTCGTCGGCGCCGGAACAGCCGCAGTCGGGTTGCTTGGCGTTGGACTCACGTTGCTTACAGCGCTCGTCGCCGTTGGGATCCCACTCTCGGGCTCGACGGGCCTGCTGCTTCTCGTTGCCGGAGTCGCGTTGCTCCTGTTCGCGATGGTGTTCGACATGGCCGAGAGCGAACACCTCGAGACACAGGTCCAGTAGCGTCGGTCGATCATCACGGGACGGCCGTACGACTCCGCTTTTTGTTCCATCTTCGAGTAGCCAATTACTCCTGGGACACTCCTCTGGAGACAGTGAACCGCCTGTAGGTAGCGTGGACAAACCCCAACGCCATTTTTTGGGAAACAATCCCTGTCGGGCGTGACAATCCACGAGAAATCGATGGCCGGCCCAGTGGGCGCGACAAGTGCTTGCCCGTAATCGACCCGAGAAGACGGATGTTACGGGACCAGTTGCTGGTCGGGATGCAAGAATCCCAGTACGAGACCGGTGAGAAACAGCGACAACCCTGCCAGAAACAGCAGACTCTGTAACTGGCTCGGGGCCGGTCCCCTTTCGCTCGAGTTCTCGAGGCGGCCATGAATAGCGTCGGCTTTGGAACCGATCGGATCGGGAAGCATCGCCAGCACTTCGAACGATTCGGTCAGGTCCAGAGCACCGACGAGCAACGCAAACGCAAGGTAGATAGCGAACCCGACCGGTGGGACGATGAGAAGGGCAAACCACGGGTTCGCAATTCCCGACGAGAGGGCAAAGATGGGGACAGCGGCAAGGACAGTGGTGAGTGCGACTCGCACGAGTCTCGCATCATCGAGCGGGTCAAAGCCGACGAGACGCGCACTCAGACAGTGGAAAACGAACATCGTTCCGTAGCCGATACTGGTTGCGACGGCCGCACCGTGCATCCCGTATCGGGGGATGAGTGCAGCGTTGAGAATCACGTTGATCAGGGCCGCCCCGCCGGTGGCAGCGATGGGATATCGGAGCGTCCCGTTCCCCTGTGACACGGCGAGGATCGGACGTGCAAGGGCAAAACCGAGCGCACCGGGGAGCAACAACAAAAGGGGTTCGACCGCCGGTTCGGCATCGGAACCGAAGTAGATCGGAACAGCGACCTCAGCCAGTGCGGCAAGTCCCACTGCCATCACGGCCGTCAACAAGAACGTGTATCGCGTCGTCTTCGACGCCAGTTTGGAGATCTTTCGGTGACGGTTCTGTGACCACAGTTCCGACGTGGAATGGACGAACACCGTCTGAATCGCGAGCGGCACGAACCAGAGGAACTCAGCGAGCGTCAGCGCCGCCCGGTAGTTCCCTACCGCCGAACTATCGGTAAACCGCTGGAGCATCACGATATCGATGTGATACAGTGACATCAACAGAAACACGAGGACGATGTTCAGGGAGTTGAACGTAAGCATCTGCTTTCGCGGAAACCGATTTGTCGGGCGAGTGAACACGCACGACAACGAAATCCGGCGATGAACGAGTGTCAAGCCGGCGACGGTAACGAGCAAGCTCGCCACAAGATGACCCGCGAGCGCTCCTGCAACACCAATCCCAAGGTACGTTAATGGAAGCGCGATCACGACGAAAGCGACCTTGTCGAGAATCTTCAACGGCTCTGAGTATCGCTCGAGTCCGAATCCCATGAGCGTCTTACGCGCGTAGTCTCGGAACTGCGCCGAGATTACCAGCAAGGCCAGGAGATAAAAATACGGTGCGACCCCGGAGCCGAAGACGGCGGCGACGAGGCCAGACTGCGCACCGAGGACCAGGCCGAGTGCCCCGAGAACGGCCAGGAGGACTGCCAGCCGAAAGTAAAAGCCGACGACGTGTTCGCTCCAGTCCGCCTCGTTGCGGTCTTCGGCGAGGAATTTTCGGACGCCGTCGGTAATCCCGGAGCTGACAAAGATCATGTATATTGCGAAGACCGACAGCAAAAACGCGTACTCACCGAAGGCAGAGACCCCGAGGAATCGATACAGAAGCGGGGTCGAAATAGCAGTGACGACGAGCACGACGACCTTCGCGCTTACCACCGAAAAGATGCCACTCGCGAGACTCCGATTCACGGTTTCACCGACAGCGAATCGAACGGCGAGCCGGTTCGCTCGAGACCCAACGCGTATTCGATACTCGAGGAACTCATCGGTTCGGGAGACGACATACTCACAGTATCGAACTGGAGGAACGTACGAGGCGTTATTATACGGGCGTTAAACGCTAATAGCGGCCCACAGAGACAGTGGACGGTCCAGCATTAGTGGGTTCCCAGCCCTGAACTAGTGTGAGAAATCGAACCACACTACCCGATTTTACAAATGGGCCGACGTTTGGGGTGATACTAGTACCCTCCCAAACGTCGACTGCCGAGTAAAATCGAACGCAACCGCAAGATGTCACTCACCAGTCAGGGTTGGGAAGCCACTAGTACGTGTTTTCCCAGGTCAGCACGTCGGTCGCGCCAAGGTCTCGAATCCCGTTGACCAGGCGATTCTTTTTGAACGACGGGCTGTGTGACTCCGGGTACAGACAGACGGCGTGTCTTCCACCAGAGGATTCGAGGTCAGAGTCACGAACGAGTGCATCCGAGCCGATGTCGATGTACGGATACTGACTGGCCCGGAGTTTGCTTCGATAGACCGTCAAATCAGCGGCCATGTTGACGATAGCGTTTCGATCCACGCCGTCGCGACCGTGTTGGGTCACCTCGACGTGACTGAACCGACAGTTGTCCCGTTCACAACGAATGCCGTCACGGAACCCACCTTCGTCGCCTGCCCGACCCGAAATAGTGAGATATTCGGCGAGCACCCGCTCGCTCCGGTCACTATTTCTGATCCACAGCGGATACCCGCCGGCCGTCTCGTGAGTTATCTCCGTATCAGCAATGGTTACCTCACCAGCATCCGGTGAGATGACAATTCCGTGGTTGACCGTCGGGCCCTCGAGTTGTAGACGCGTGTTTACAATCCGCGCACTCTTACAGGAGTTCATCACCGAAATGGCATGACTGGTCGGCATTGGAGAGGAGATATCGACGGCCGCACCGTAAATCTCGATCTCACGTCCGTTTTCGATGCGGATACCACGCTGGGTCTTATCTTCCGGTCGCGTGTCGTCGATTTCGACCGTTGGCCACCGTATCTCGCTATTATCACCGCCGACGCGCACGTTTGCCCCGTTACTATTATTATAATAGCCACCGTGGACGATGATCTTCCCGTCACCGCCCGCCGCGTAGAGTCCGTTGTTCGGGAACGCCCCCAACGCACACCGGCGGAACTCGAGCGTGCCACGGTTCTGATTCGCTTCGATTCCGATCGGTCCACGCCAGCGGTTTCCGGCCATCGGCGTGTTATCGACCCATTCACCCCCGTCAGGTGCACGGAATCGCTCGACGATTCCCCAGCCGTTCGGGTCGGTGATGTTGAACAATCCTGGCCCCCAGGTACCGCTATCGTGTTGGCCGCGAATAGTAACGTCCCGAACCTCGAGTCGGTCGGAAATGTACGTTTCAATCGTTCGGATACCGGTATCGGAAGCCGTTTGATCGACCTCGAAACCTTCGAATCGAAGCCGTTTTCCTGGACGATAGGACACACCGAGACGGAACAGGCGGTATTGCGGGCCGTCAAAATCGTAGTAATTCGCGGGGACTAACGTCGCATTGTCCCCGACGAAACCGACGTTTTCGAAACCCGTGAACCTGAACTGCTTGTCCATGAAGTATCGCCCCTCCGGGAAGACGAACAACGTGTTGTCGGCTCGCTCATCCTCGAGAACGGGGGTAATCGATTCGGAACCGGTATTGTCAGCACCGGCGTCGACGACGTTAACCACGTTTTCGTACTGATCCTCGTAGTGTGTGTACGAATCCGTCGCGCTCGCAACGGACGTCAATCCGATTCCTGCCGCACACGTCGCTACGATTCCTTGCAACACTGTCCGTCGCGACTGCGTCGAAGCCGTCGAATCATCTAGTGTTGTCCGATTGTCAACAATATCCGCTGGTCGAGAGCACCGAGAAGGTCCACACCGCATCTCACTTCGTTCCGACATTGATAGTCATTGCTTTATAGGTATAACAAACTCCAGTATCTGTGGGTTCGGATAGCAAGTTTTTAAGTTTACTATGGTGGTATAATTGATATCTTCGGCACAGAACGAGCGTGTCTGACAGTTGCATACATTGAAACGGTCGAGAAAGAGCGGAAATGATGCGAGGTACGATCCCAGAAGATTGTTCGTTTCGGGCTATCTAACCCAACGATACCCAATTGTATCACAGTTAACCGATGGTCTGGTTCCGATATACACCACCTAACGGACCGAGTGCAAAGCAGGTCAATCGTGTGTGTCAACTTCACGATTATTTTCGAGCGTGCCAGCTATCAACTCGGAGACGGCTCGACGGATTCGCTGAGAGACGGCCGAATCTGAAATCTCGAGGCGTTCGGCAAGATCGTCCTGTGTGATCGTCCGTGGGACCTCGAAGTAACCGGCATAGTACGCCATCATGAGTAGTTCTCGCTGTTGTTCGGTCAGGTAATAGGTTTGCTCGTCCGCAGACGAGGAATCACACAGTTGCGTCACGCGAAAAGAGATGCCGCGTTCTCGACAACACGCCCGAAACGCCGAAAGTGCGTCTCGATCAGGAAGGTGTCCACGGACGATCCATCCCCCATCCCCGCTCGTAACGGTGAATACGAACAGGCCGTCGGTCCCACATCGGCCGGGAATTATCTCGAGATCGGTTTCGGTTTCGAGACGATAGATCGTCCGATTGTCGAACGTGGCAATCGGAGTTGGGTTCGAAATGGTGGGGTCAGCCTCCAGTGACCGCTCGAGATCAGAACGCTCCTCACAAAAGGCAGAAACGAACAACAGACGTCGGTCCTCGAGTGTTTCCCCGTACTCGTATCGAAGAATTAGATCGGGGTGTACTTCGATAGTCGGCACCAGCGGGAGTTCGTCGTGGACCAGATGGACGGTTGTAGTAAATCCCATTGACGAGTGGTGCTGAAGACCAGAGAATCGACGGCCATATTTATACCACCGATAAGTCCAGTTTCACTGCGTCGAACCGGCACCTCTCGAAAAAATGTGTCCACTTCCGGATTTTTCCACTCCCGTTGACAGATTTCGACCCGCTATTCTCTGCTCGTTGCTGCCTCCAGCAGGTCGACCGCGATGGCTTCGATTTCGTTTGCCCGCGAGTCGGTTCGCGCTTCGGCAGTGATCCGCACGACGGGTTCGGTTCCGCTCGCTCGAACGAGCATCCATCCCTCCTCGAAAGCGACGTAGACGCCGTCCATCGAGTCGACGTCGTCGTACCGCTGACGACAGCGGTCGCGTACACGGCCGATAACCGCTGTTTTGTCGGTAACGTCGATCGATTGCCGACGAATCGGGTACGTCTCGATTGCTGAAACGAGCGTCGAGAGCGGCCCACGGTCGGCGACGAGCGAGAGGAGCTTACAGGCTGCGAGTGGTCCGTCGGGACACGGCGTTTCCTGTGGCCAGATCCACGCCCCGCTCGGCTCACCGCCGAAGACGACGTCCGAGTCCATGGCTCGGTCGGCGACGAAAACGTCACCAACGGGTGTACGAGTGGCGGCGGCACCCACGCTCTCGAGGGCATCGTCGACAGCCATACTCGTGTCGACCGGAACCGCAACGACGTCGCCGACGGTTGCCGTCTCACGGGCAAAGAGTGCCAGAAGGACGTCTTTCGGAACGAACGTTCCTGTCTCGTCGACCGCGACCATCCGATCGGCGTCACCATCGTGAGCGATACCCAGGTCTGCATCGCTCAACTCGACGAAAGACGCGAGATCGCCAAGCGTCTCCCGTGTCGGCTCACTCGGACGCCCCGGAAAACTCCCGTCCTGTTGGCCGTTCAGCGTCACGACGTCACAGCCCAGATCGGCGAGGACACGAGCAGTGATCCCGCCAGTTCCATTGCCGACGTCGACGACGACGCTCGGCGACGGATCGAGTGAAACGGCCTCACACAGTTCCCTCGAGTGACGCTCGAGTGCGTTCTCGACCGGTTCGCTCGAGCCGTGGCCGTCCCAGGGCTGGAGGGTGAATGTACCTCGTTCGAGACGGGTTGCAATCGTCTCACACTGCTCGGGATCGAACGCTCTGCCAGAGGGGTTCCAGAGTTTGATCCCGTTGTCCGTCGCTGGGTTGTGTGAGGCCGTGATGACGACGCCCGCATCGCTTTCAGTCCACGAAACTGCTCTGGCAATGGTCGGTGTGGGAGCGATCCCCACCTCGAGGACGGTGCCACCACATTCTCTGACACCAGCCATCAGCGCGTCGGCCAGCACAGCACCGCTCGGTCGGACGTCCCGTCCGACGACGACGCGTTCGTACCCCTCGGAGGCGAGGGCTCGGCCCACATCGAGGGCGAGTTCGGCCGTGACGTCGGTGCCAACAGTACCGCGAATACCGCTCGTTCCAAACATATGAATGCCCTCTCAAAGCCCCCGTCGAAGGATCACTATAGAGTCGATAAGCTCGTTGAGAGACGGCCGGAGATACTCGAACGAAACTGAACTCGAGAGCAACACTCTGGGCTACCGATCGGAGAACACGCTCTCTCCGGGCGCAGTCGTCTGACCCGACGACAGTCGTACACCGGGGTTGAGACTCGTATTGATACCTGTCTTGGCCTCGTCGCCGAGGACGACCCCGAACTTCCGCCGACCGGTCGAAACACGCTCTCCCGAAACGGTCATTTCGATCGGTTGGTCGTCGTGGCGCAGGTTTGCGATCGCCGTCCCTGCACCGACGTTGACGTCCCGTCCGAGCACGCTGTCACCAACGTACGAAAGATGGGCGACGCTGGTCCCCGCCATCAACACGCTGTTTTTGATCTCGACGCCGTGCCCGACAGTGGCGCCCTCACCGATAAGCGTCGCCCCTCGAACGTACGCGTTCGGTCCGACGGTCGCTCCCGACCGAATCAGCGCTGGTCCCTCGAGAACCACATCCGATCGGATGGTCGCACCCGGTTCCACGACGACCGCATCGGAAATCACGGCGTCGTCACTGACTGTTCCGCGGATATCGCGCTCCAGTTCGGCCAGCTTCCGCTCGTTTGCCTCGAGCAGTTCCCACGGACGGCCAACGTCGAGCCACTGGCTAAATTCGACGTGACCGACGTCGGTGGTCTCATCCTCGAGCACTCGACCCAGTATATCCGTGAGTTCGTACTCGCCGCGTTCGCTCCGACGGACATCGAGACACGCGAAAGCCTCTGGAGGAAAGACGTACGCACCCGCGTTTGCGAGCCTTCCGGGTGGGTCCTCGGGCTTTTCGACGATGCCGGTGACAGTCCCGCCCGAGACCTCGAGGATTCCGTAGTTAGACGGCTCCTCGACGCGAGTCGAGCCGATAGCCGGACCGGACGCGAAAAGTGTCGAAAGGGACGGTCGGTCGAAGACGATGTCGCCGTTGATCACCGCGAACGGTTCGCTGGGTTCGAGATGTTCACTCGCCGCCCAGAGCGCCCCTGCGGTTCCGTCCTGTTGATCCTGTACGGCGTATCGAATCGGAACGCCCTGAAACCGGTCTCCGAAGTAGTGACGGACGACATCGGCCTCGTAGCCGACGACGAGAACGATATCATTAGCCCCGGCCTCGATTGCCGCCTCGACAGTGTGTGCTACCAGTGGCTTGCTCGTGACCGGTAACATCGGCTTTGGTCTCGATTCAGAGAGCGGGCGCATTCGCGTTCCCTGTCCGGCTGCGAGAATAACGGTTTGCATGGGTGGGGCTCGTCCCCAGCCACGTTTTCTTATACGGCCACTAAAGGCACCGAGCGTCCGGTATTCCAGCCCCCTCAAGGCTGTTCGAGTGAGGTTTCGTCACGAGAAGATCTTCGAGGACGAGAACGTCGAGCCCCATGCCGTAGAAGTCCTTGAGCGCCTCTGTCGGCGTATTGACGATGGGTTCGGCGTGATCGTTGAACGACGTGTTGAGGAGAACCGGAACGCCGCTGATCTCCTCGAACGCCGTGAGCAGTCGATGGTAGCGCGGGTTCTGCTCTTCGGTGACGGTCTGTGGCCGCGTCGTGTCGTCACCTGGATGGACGACCGCACTCATCTCATCACGGCGCTCGGGTTTCACGTCGAACGTCTTGATCATATACGGGCTGTCCGTCGCGTTTTCGAGGTAGTCGTCGGCCGCCGATCTGGTCATCGACGGTGCGAACGGACGCCACTCCTCTCGGTGCTTGACGAAGCGGTTGACCCGGTCGCGCGAGTCGGTTGTTCGCGGGTCCGCGAGGATACTGCGGTTACCGAGCGCTCGAGGCCCCAGCTCGAGGCGACCCTGGAACCAGCCGACCAGCGCGCCATCCGCGATCAGTTCGGCGACCTGTCGTTCGAGGTCGTCCGGCTCGGTGTAGGCGATTTTGTTCGTCTCGAGAAGCTGGCGAATGTGGTCGGTTTCGTACTGGGGACCGAAATATACGTCACGCATCGGGGCGACCTCGTCCGGGTGACGGTCGATCCAGCCACCGCCCAGGGCGAGACCGGCGTCGTGAGCGACCGGCTGGATGAACAGCTCGTCGACCGACGGGAGTTCCATGATGGCCTTGTTCAACTTGCAGTTGAGGATGACGCCACCAGCGAGACCGACATTGCCGGTGTCGAGCTTTCCGGTATACTCCTGGACGATGGCCGAAACCGACTCCTCCAGCAGCTTCTGGGCGGTATAGGCGAGGTCTTTTTCGAACTGGTCGAATGCTTCGGTCGTCGTCGACCGTGGGCGATCGAACAGGTCCTCGAGGGCTCGAACGCCGTGTTCGGTTCCCCATCGCCCGGTCAGTCCGGTCACGTCGTAGTCGACGCCGGTCTCGATCGTTCGACGGAGGCGGGCCTCGATTTCGGGGTTTTCCTCGCCGTAGGGAGCAAGCCCCATCACTTTCCCCTCGCCGTTGAACATCCGGTAGCCGAGATAGTTCGTGATCGCGGCGTAGAACAATCCCCAGCTGTTCGGATGTTTGTACGTTCGGACTCGAGTGAGCCCATCGGACGTGGCGTGCCAGATGACGGTCGAATCGTACTCGCCTTTCGCGTCGGCAGTCAGCACCATCGCCTCATCGAACGACGACGGGTGGAACGCGCTCACCGCGTGACACTCGTGGTGTGGTCGACATTCGATTGGGGGAACCGGCATACCGATTCGCTCGAGGCGGTTTTCGACGAGACGAGTCGGCGCGAATTGTGCCATAAACTGGTCTCTGGCAACGTTCTGAAGGTGTGAGATTTTTCGGAGATTGCTATCGAGCTGGAACGTATTCCGCAGGTAGTGGCCGAGGATCTTTCGTCGGAGTTTCGGTTGGTACGGAAGAACGATCTTCTCCACGTCGGCGAGTTCGATAGCTTCGTACTCGAGGCAGGCTCGAATCGCCTGTTCCGGAAAGGTGTCGACGGCGTGTTTCTCCCGAGTCAGTCGCTCTTCTTCGATTGCAAATAACAGTTCGCCATCAGCGAAGAGCGCTGCGCTTGGATCGTGCTGGCCGTAGAGATCGATAGCCGGTTTCAGCGAGAGGGTATACGTCATGGTGTGGGTCTTTGCCGTGTCGTTTTGATTCGTCATGTGATGCAAACAATTCGTAGCGGGGTCGATACTATCAGGACGATCACTCCACGTACCCCAGTTCTTCGAGGCGGCTTTCGACGGCCGAATCCACGGACGTCCGTTCTGTGGATACGTACGACGGGTAGGCCATTGCCTCGGTTGATTCGACAATTGGCAGGACGCGACCATCCATTCGGTCGCTATACGGAACGTCAAGCGACGCGAGGATGGTCGGTGCGACGTCGAACAGGTGAGCAGCATCCACGGATCGTGTCTCGTCGATTCCATCGCCGGCGGCGACGAATATGCCGTCGAGTTTGTGGTTCCAGGGCTCGGTCGTCTCGACGAAGTATTGTTCGGACGGTTGGGCCGACAGGAAATGCTGGAAGTCGTTCGGGACGGTAACGATGTCGACCGCCCGGTCGGTGTACGGCCCCTCGAAAAACGCTTCCCGGGGAGCCACCTCCTGAAAGACAGGTTCGCCATCGGGGGCGGTCACCGACTCCAGTTCTTCGATGAGTTCGGCGCGAACGGTCTCGTACTCTGCCGAAGGAACCTTTCCTGCAGGATCCCGTCCCTCGACGTTCATTCGAACGCCCAGTTCGGTTCGCGCACGAACGTACGCCGTGGACGCCGGGAAGTCCACCTGTTCGTTGCCGGTGCGGACGACGCCATCGGGGACGCGTGCTTTCGCCACATCCACGAGACCAAGTCGTTCAAGCACCTGTCCTATTCGGTGGGTCGTTATCCCGACGCTCGCCAGTGAGGCCGCGAGACGCTCGGTCGTGCTCGGCTCCCACGTTTCTGCCTGTTCGCCGTCTCGAAGGTCGTCTCGCATCACGTTCCACGTCGGCATCCCCTTGCCGCCGAGAGTCGTCTCGAGGTAGCCAGCGTCCTCGAGAAACGCGTTGACACGAAATTCGGGCTTCTCGTATCGCCCCATGCCATGATCGCTCGCGACGAACACTCGTCGCGGATCACAGGCCTCGAGAACCGCACCGATCTGTTCGTCCGTCGCGGCGTACACCTGTTTGACCTTCTCCCAGTCGCCGTCGAACTCGTGAAAGACCGTGTCGGTTTTCTGAAACTGAAGGAAGCCGAAATCAGGATGGAACCGGTCGGAGAGGTACTGAAACGCCTCGCCACGCATCCGAACGAGCGTACAGTACTCGTCCATTTTTTCGGCATCCGAGAGCGAGTCGTCACCCCTGGAATAGCGTGGATAGACACGGTACTCGCTAATCGCCTCGCGTACGTCGTCGAGGATGCCCTCAGGGTGACACGGTGGGTTTTCGGGGCCGATAAATCCCGGAATGATGGCCCCCTCGATCTCGTCCGGCGGGTGTGTCACCGGGACGTTGACGACGACGCTCGAGCGGTCGTGCTGATCGAGAAGCGTCCAGAGCCGGTGGGCCTTGACGTCATTGCCTTTGACGACGTGAAAATCGTAGCCGTCGAAGCCGGTAAATCCGTAGACACCGTGCTTTCCAGGGTTTACCCCGGTGAACATCGATGGCCATGCACTCGGCGTCCAGGGTGGTACCTGAGACTCGAGCGGACCGGCCACGCCGTCCTCGAGCAGCGACTGGAGATGTGGAATGACGTTTTCGTCTGCGAGGCGATCAAACACCGAGAGACACCCAGCGTCGATACCGATGAGTAACGCGTCCATCCGGTCCCCGTCCTGCGTCGGGTGCTGCCCGTCGTTCGATACGGAAGCTTTCATTGAGATACTCGAACATCGTGGCTGCGGGGTGATTATTAATATCGAGTAAAACGACTTCATCGGAAGCGAAAGATGGCTGAAAGTCGGATCGGTGAAACGGCGAGTCACGTTCTCTCGAGGGGGTTTCACCACGGTTCCCCAGCTGATATGCCGTTTAATACGTCTATAAACCCGGTTTCGGCCGTGGTGAATTCCAAAGCGGCCACACCAGCCACACTCGAGTCACCGTGACGAACTGTTCTACGAGTTGAATCGGTCTTATCCAATCCATCACCAAATGCCGCGAAGTGGACCGAACGGACAACATGAGAGAGACGATTTCCAGACGACGCGCTTTGGCCACACTCGGCGTGACATCGGCTGCACTGGCCGGGTGTACGGAGTATCTCCCCGACGAAACGAGTGAGATCACCGGAGAAGAGCCGAACGAAAACACCACGAACGGAAGCGACTCAAACGGAGAGAGTGCGACCGAAAGTAACGACGTGAAATGGCCAGCCATCGACACCGGCGAAGTCCTCTCTGATTTCGAGAACCTGGACCGATGGGAGGCACGAACTGGCCACATCGAAGCCGCCCCGGACGAGGCACGGACGGGTTCACAGGCGGTAGTCCTGGAAAGCGACGATGAAACTGCCGAGATGCGACACTTCTTTCCCGAGGGACTCGACCTCGAGGGATGGGATACCTCGGTGGCGATAAAGGCCGAGGAAGTGAGTCGCGTCGTCGTCGAATTCATCGCGCCGACACGGGACCAACGGCTGACGACCGTCCGCCCGATACCCGACGAATTCGATGGGTGGTTCCGACTCGACTGTGGGTACGAACACAAACCGGAGGGCGAACCAGTTCTTTCGGACGTGAGCCAACTGAACATCGTCGCAGTCGGCCCCGAGGGCGGCCCAACTCGAATCGTCGTCGATGACCTCCGGCGTACCGAGGCTGTCGACAACGGAAAAGCGATTCTCGCGTTCTACGGCGGACACGACTCTCACTACGAGATTGCCGCAGAATTGCTCGAGGAACGCGGCTGGGCCGGTGCAGTTCCCGTCGACCCTGGACGGGTTGGTGGTGAGGGACGGATGGATTTCCCCGAATTACGGCAGCTCCGAGATCGCGGGTGGGACGTCTGTTCGTATCCACGTTCGGAGCGAGATATCACCGAACAGCCGGAAGACCGACAACGAACGGTTATCGGCACCGCTCGGAACTCGCTTGCAGATCACGGCTTTCCGGATGGGGCGCGCCACTTCTTTGCCCCCGACTGGCGACGAATGGACGACACGACCCACACCATCGTTCGAGAGCTCCACGAATCCGGTTTCCTCTTCGGGAGTTGCCCGACCGGTGCCCCGCCAACCGGAATGCACATGACACCAGTCATCTGGGGCCCCGCACTCCGCAACGGCGTTCGTCGCCACATCAACCTCTGTGATCAGTATCGTCAACTCACCGTGATTAGAATCCCCCCAATCCTCGACGAGGAAGACGTCGAAGGTGATGCCATGTCCCTCGGCGACTTCGAACATCTCCTCGATC
Organism: Natronosalvus hydrolyticus; assembly: GCA_025517525.1. Classification (GTDB taxonomy): domain Archaea; phylum Halobacteriota; class Halobacteria; order Halobacteriales; family Natrialbaceae; genus Natronosalvus; species Natronosalvus hydrolyticus. The sequence goes on along the minus strand of JAOPJZ010000007.1, from coordinate 87,494 downwards.
ACATCGAGCACCGAGGGCTCGACGTCATCACCCCCTCCGACCTCGTCGACGGAATCGAGGAGAGTAACGACAACGATGGCGAAGCGGAGAACGAGTCGCGGCCCGATGGACAGATCCTCGAGGGCGGACACACCCACCGGTTCGAGGGAACAGTATCTGGCGAAACCGAGACGTTCGACCTCGCCGAAGGGATTCTCACCGCGTCCCACGAGAGCGATGGCGAATTTATTGTCGAACTGCAAGCCATCGACGGTGAGGTGCCAAACGAACGGCTGGTTACGTCGACGGACGGAGACAGCGGTGAGTCGATACTGGTCGTCAGTGACGGAACCTACAAGCTCGAGGTCGATACGGACGGGCCGTGGTCGGTCAGTCTCGAACAGCCCGAAGTACACAGTGACGACCTCGAGGATCCGCCACTCGAGGCGAGTGGTGAAGGATCGGGGTTCATCGGCCCACTGTGGGCCGAAGGCGGACTCAGTCTCGACGTGACGCACGACGGTGAGGGTCCCTTCATCGTCGATGGCTACGGTGTAGACGGGAGCTGGGAGCAACTCGTCGATCAGACCGGGCCGTTCGATAACTCTCGATCGTACGCTGCGAACGGGGTCTGCTGGATCAACGTCGAAGCCGACGGGAACTGGTCGATCGAGGCCATCAGCAACGACTGACGAAACGTCCGTACGACACCAATTCGGTCGTCCTCGTGTCCGGTCGCCGGTACCGAGACGACAACGGATTCTATGTGGTTCCTGACGGAAATTGGAACAAATACCACACAACAACATCATGCCGTCACCCCTTCGCTCGAGTCGGGTACGACGGGTTCGTACTCGGAATACCGGTCGTGGTCTCAGCTGGCGAAATTTTCGACAATTTGTACGCACCAGTTCCAGGATGGTTCAGCGCCAGACCCCCTCTATTCGATCGAGCAGCGCGACTACGACCACGTGAGGGAGTGTCAACACGGCAATACCGATCAGGTAGAGCCCCAGGGTTTCATCGAGGCCGCCCGGTGCCTGCGGGAGGGCGAGCGCGAGTAACCCGATGACGGCCAGCCCACCCAGCGTCAGCGGGGTAGCGTCGCGAGCGAACCGACGCCAGGCACGTCGACTGTCGCCATCCTCGAGTGCCCCGCGAGCGACGGGGTCGAGCAACATGGTTCGAAGAATGTGACGCAACGAGTGCCACAGACAGAAGTACAGACCGATGGCGAGGATAGGTGGCACAAGGGCGAAGTAGCCGACGAGGCCGATAGTTTCGGCGGCGTCGATGAACCACGGTCGTCGGTCGCCGTTGGTGCGGACAAAGCCCATCACGAGCGTAGCAAGAATCAACGTGCCGAGGCCGAAGGCGACGACGAGCCGACCTGTCCTCGTAAACGCCGGCTCGAGCGCGGTCACAGCGCTGGGATCGACCAGACCGACGATGGCTGTCGCCACACGTTCGTACTCGCCAGGGAAGGCCACGAGCGGAACGAGCATCGGGATCGAGCCACGGACTGCGAGGGTGGCGGCACGATTGAACCCATTCTCGAGGTGTGTCGTCTCCTCAAAGACGCGAAGGGCATAGACGTCTCCCTGCCCCCAATGGAGAGCGGTCACGAGGATGAACGCACCAAAGGCGACGGCCGGTTCGAGGAGCCACAGGAGGGTGTAGACCCCGCCAACGAGGAGATAGAGTATGCCAACGCCGAGCATCGAACGCCATCGAGGGTGCTCGCCGCGGGCCCTGGGGATAACGAGGTGATCGACAGCGCCGTGGGGAAGGCCGAGGACGACGACACTGATCCCAAAGGGGAGAAACTGGATCCAGGTCGGAAGGGAGAGCACAACGGCGAGACTCGAGAGCAAGACGCCCCCAAGAACCGTTGCTATGGCACCCCGCCTGGCCCACGCTCGAGTTCGCTGTCGCGCGTTCACGGTGGAGGTAGTCCCAGCGCCATTGGTTTGACCCTCCCGGTTTTTCGGCAGGTCAACGGCCATTCGGATCAACCGATCGGTCAATCACTGCTGCGAGCGTCGGTACCTCGTGGGCGCGCTCGAGCAGCCACAGGTAGAGGACGATCCCCTGGACGAGGAAGACGTTCGTCACGAGGAAAAACAGCGCTTCCTCGATAGGGAGTCCGAGCAGGCTGAGTCCGACGGTATGGGTGCCGGAAATGACCCAGACCCCGAGGCTGATAGCGAGCCAGTCGACGGCCCAGAGGTACAGCGTCGGCACGCCGACGGCGAGCAACCAGTGACGGCGCAGCCCCCAGAGGTAGGTGATCCCGAAGCTCCACTGGATGGCGAGTATCGGGCCGGCCCAGGCGAGAAGCCACCCGAGATAGTACGTCGAGGTTCCACGGGTGAGAACGATCCCAACCGAGCAGATGGCGAGCCCCGCGAGCCCACCAACGACGCGGTGGTGGGTCGGGATCCACAGCGACCGATCGTCGACCCGCGGAATCTGGAACAGCCAGAACGCCGTCAGGATCGGCTGGAGGATGAAAAACAGGTACTCCTCGATTGGCGTGTACCAGATTCTGGCGATGACTGCCCCCTCGCCGTACCACCAGACGTCAGCGGGGATGAGGTGATTCGTCCACGGTGTCGTGTAGACGACAGCAAGGACGATCATGATAGCCAACCCAGAAAGCGGTCTTGGCCCCCACCAGGCCCGCTCACGTCTGTAGGCAAGCCACCCGAGGACGAGGATGGGTGGGATGATGAGCAGCAGATGCACCTGCAGATACGTGAGTGGGGCAGTCATTGGGTGAGTGGTGTGTCAGGGTTGGGTGCCTTTTGAGAGAGTTTTCCGGCAGGTGCAACGCGGGCCTGATACGGGTCTCCTGTATGTATCGGTCCGATGTGTGTCGGTCCGATGTGTGTCGGTCCGATGTGTGTCGGTCCGGTGTGTGTCGGTCCGGTGTGTGTCGGTCCGGTGTGTGTCGGTCCGGTGTGTGTCGGTTTCCCTCGAGTAGCGTTCGATCACCTCGAGTGAGTCGAGTAGCCTCGAGCGTCCACACTCCGCAGATGGACTATCGTCGTCATGTACCGCCGAGCACCCGCCACGGGGTCTGTACTCGGTGGAACATTGGGACAATACTTCCGCTCAATCATCAGCCGGCGCGAACCCGGGACGGCTCGAGCCGTACTCTGCGCCGCCGGTGATCGCGTCGGGTTCTTTGATCACGTAGAACATCGCGACGAAGGTCACGATGTACTTGGTGATGATGTCGAGGACGCTGTAGCCCCACGAGGTGATGGCCACGTCGAGGATAGCGAACCCTTCGACACCGAGTGCCCACAGGATCGGGTAGCCGAACCAGCCGACGACGGTGAGCAGTTTGAGCGTGTTGAACAGGTCCCCAGTGCCGGTTGCTTCAGCCTCGGCCGTCCAGTCGACGAGGATGACGTAGACGATGACGAGGAAGAAGATCGAACTGATCACGAACCACCACCAGCGCATGACCAGACTCGAGGTGGTCAGCGCGGCCGCCAGGCCGGTGACACACATGGCGATGGTGAACGCGACGGTGGTGAGGATTTTCGTCCAGTTCGAACCGGCGATCATCCCGAGGGCGATCAGGATGAACGGTGTGGAGAACGTCCACGTGAGGTACCGACCCCACATCGTCAGGACGCCGTCTTCGCCGGCCGTCATTGTTCCCTCAGCGGGGTGACCGCTTGGCATCTCGATAACACTTAATGTCAGTCCAGAGGCGAGCCCGGAATAGCTCGAGATTGAGACGACCGAAATGAGCATGAGCGAGATGGCGATCATCTTCGCGCGAGGGTCGGTCAAATTCCGGCCAAGGTAGGCGATCCCGAGGATCGTGATGCCCGCGAGGGCGATGTTGAGCACGAACGACAGGGCAAGTACCGTATCGTCGAAGACGTACTCGAAGAGCTCTGCCTGGGTGAGCCCGTTCTCGAGGGCGATGCGCTGGAGGCCGAACGCGAGGGCAGTTGGTGATGACATGCCTAATTGAAAACACCAGCCTCATGAACTTAAACGAACATCCATACTGGTATGGCTATTTGGCGAATATGAGGCTCGAAGCGGCCATATTCTCCGGATCAGAGTAGCCAACCAGTGCATCACCCGCTTTCAGGATCACGGTTCGCGAGAACGACGACGAGAGCCCCGCCACCGAGTATCCAAAATACCCCCAACCCGAGTAAGACGGCGTTTGCGGTGACAGCCCCGGTAGCGGCGATCGTTCCACCGAACAGAACGATTGCGACGAGCATCAGTCGGTAAAAGCGCTCTTGCTCGACGAACCAGCGGGCATATCCGTCCATGTAGAATGATGAGATGGCGTCGTGGTAATCATTTCGCCTTCGATAGTACTTCTCTCGCCGCGACCGCCCCCCTGACCTCCCACCACATACTGGTCAATACTACGGCCAATCCGACACCGATAACCGAGGGATACCAGACGTCGACAGCCGCAACACCCGAACCAGTCATATAAATCCGCACGCCTCGGGTGTACAGCCCCGCTACCAGTTTCGGCGCGAAGAGACCGAGCGCCGACAGCCCCACACCGATCCAGACGAACGAGATACCCGGAGAGAGCGCCAGCAGGGTTGCCGCGTCCTCAATCCAGAGGAGTCGCTTTGCCTCCTCGAGCGTGAGTTCCCCGGTCGCCGCCCAGTACTGGAGTCCGACCAGGAATACGCCAGCCACGAACGTGACGAGCGCACCTGCGAGTGCGATCAGGGCGAAGGCCGGTTCGAGCGCACCGCCCGCGACGACCTCTCCCTCGAGCGACCCGATAAGATCGCGGCGTGCGTCGGTCGCTGGCGCGACGAAGGCGGTCACGAGGAGTGTCAGAATACACGCCCGTATCCGCCAGGGGAGCGATATCGGGAACACCTGTCGGGTCGAAAGTTTTGCACGCGTGTAGGTATCCCCGGACAGAACAGCCTCGCGGATGTCACGGTCACCCGCCATAGTCGTCTCCTGTACAACGCTGATGGTGATAAACGGTACGGGGGTTTCGATGCGACGAATCCGACGTTCAGGTCGTCGCTGGTAGTCCTGTATTACTTTTCACAGTTAGGCCAAGCCGTCTAACTCGATCAATCGCTAGCAGAGTTAGATACGGACGCAGTCGTCCGATCGGTTCAAAACCGTGCCCACAGGACTCAAACGCGACCTCGGATTGTTATCGACGATGGCTATCGCGATCGGCGCGATGGTCGGATCTGGCATCTTTATTCTGCCCGGCGTGGCGTACGTCACCGTCGACGGGCCGGCCGTGGTACTGGCGTTTCTCATCGCCGGGTTGCTGGTGTTGCCGGCTGCCTTCTCGGCGTCCGAGATGGCAACCGCAATGCCCGAGGACGGTGGCTCGTACGTGTTCGTCGAGCGCGGTATGGGTCCGTTGCTCGGCACCATCGCCGGTGTCGGTAACTGGTTTATGCTCTCCTTCAAGGGTGCGTTGGCGCTCGTCGGCGGCGTGCCGTATATCGTCTTCATCGCCCCCTGGCTCACGGAGTACATCCTCGTCATTGCCGTCGCGCTCGCAATCCTCTTCACCGTCATCAACATCGTGAGTACAAAAAGTGCGGGAACCCTCCAGTTCGTGATAGTCGGCGTGATGCTCGTCGCACTCGCATGGTTCATCGTCGGGGGCCTCCCGGACCTCTCACCCGAGCGCACAGCCGGCGCGTTCAACTATGGCTCGGGCGGATTGATCGCCGCGACCGCGCTCGTGTTCATTTCGTATGCCGGCGTTATCAAGATCGCCGCCGTCGCCGAAGAGGTCAAAGACCCCGGAAAAACGATCCCGCGAGCGATGATCGGCTCGCTGCTTCTGACTACTGCCCTCTACGTGGCCGTCGTCTACGTCTCGATCGGCGTCGTCGACATCGACGCAGCGATCGCTGCCGGCGACCTCCAGCCGGACGGCGAGGGGGCCATCATGGCGCTGGCGGCAGACGCAACGCTGGGGACGGCCGGGACAGTCTCAGTCGTGCTTGCCGCACTGTTGGCACTGGCATCGACCGCGAACGCAGGGCTGCTGTCCGCCTCGCGATTCCCGTTCGCCATGGCCCGGGACGGACTCGCACCGGGAGCCTTCGAGCGCGTCAGTGAGCGGTATAACACGCCCGTCCTCGCTGTGTCGGTTTCGGGTGCGATCATCGTCTTGCTGGTCGTCTTCGTCCCTATCGATCAGGTGGCGAAGTTCGGCAGCGCGTTTCAGATCATCGTCTTCATCCTGGTGAACCTCGCACTGATCGGCTTCCGCGAAGGAGCGATCGACAACTACAGCCCCCCGTTCACCGCCCCGCTCTACCCCTGGATGCAGCTGTTCGGCATGGCGAGTGGCTTCGTGGTCCTCACCCAACTCGGTACGGTCCCACTCGCCGGCGCAGCGCTCATCACTGGGGTTTCTATCATTTACTTTTACCTGTACGTTCGCCCGCGAACCGACCGAGAGGGAGCCGCCCGCACAGAAGTGCGTCGGAACGTCGGTGAGGCAGCCCTCGAGCGAACTCGAGAGCTATTTGCGGAAGGACGACGGTACGACACGCTCGTTGCGATTACGGAGCAAACACCGGTCGAGACACGTCTCGACATGCTTCGAATCGGATTGGACCTGTCGGCACTTCGGGAGGGGTCGGTAACGGTCACGAACTTCAAACAGGTTCCACCTCGCGTGTTCACCGCCAGTGACACCACCTCCCGCCACGACGAACCCCCCGAGTGGGCACGCAAAGCGCACCTGTCTCCGAACGTCGAGGGTGACACGACCGTGGCGAACGGTGGCCGACAGGGTGAGGACACCGACGAAACGGTTACTCTCGCGGGTAACGATGCAGCCTCGACTGCCGAAGCCGTCGCCACCAGTCCCGAACCTCCACGGAGCCCCCCGGTCGACTTCCGAACCGTCACCACCGAAGACGTCGGCCCCGCAATCGTGGAGTTTGCCTCGTTCGAAGACCAGTCGTTCATCGTCCTCGAGCGACGGGTCGAGGAGTTACACGAACTGTACAGTGAAGGCGTCAACGAACACGTGTTGCGGAACGCGCCCTGTGGCGTGTTACTCGTCGAGGACCGCGGCTTCGACGGCGTCGAGGAGATCGCCGTCGCAACTGAGCGGGGTGTGTACGACCCGGAGAAACTACTGGTCGCCGATGCCATCGCTGAGGAGACCGGCGCCACGCTCACACTGTTACAGACAATCCCCGAAGACGCACCCTCAGGGCGCGAACAGGTCGTACAGGAGTACCACGACGAACTCCGACGGATACTCACTGTGACGGCAGATTCCCGAATCCTTCGCAGCGACGACCGCGTGGCAGCACTTGCCCGGTTTGCGAACGCCGCAGACCTCCTCGTCACTAGCACCGAGCGTCGTGGGCTTTCCGGGGCGCTCTTTGGTAGACCCGGCGACCGGCTCGTCGACGTCGTCGATGTCACCGCGGTCATGGTCCAACCTGCCGGGAAGCGCCAGGAAGGACTCGTCCAGCGGCTGGTACTCGATCGACTGTTCGGATGAGCCGATACAGGACAGACTGTACGAGCCCGTTCTCAACCCCTGGGAACTGCGAGTACCGATTAGTATCGCTCGAGACGTCGGAGATCTGTCGGGGACGATTGTTGGTATTGTAGTGTAACCGAGCCGCAAAGCACCTTTCCTCAATGAGCGAGCAGGGAGAGGACCCATAGACAATGCTTCACCTTTCGTAGTGTGACGGTAATCAGACATTGTCACTCTATCTACCCCCGCTGAAATTACGAGTGAATGCTCGAGCCGGGTGAAAATCCGAGATTCCGGTTGGTGAAACAGAACGTAGGTACAACGTGAGTATACATAAGCAGGAGTCCGTTTTAGGTCGAGAAAATACTCGGGAGTGAACGACTCGAGCGGGGGGAACAGTAACTGACGGTGGTCGAACCGACGCGACCGAAACCGAGTGATCGGCGCGGCGGATTTCCACCGTCACAAAATAGGGGGGGGACGATGAGATTCAAGAGGTTCGCCGAATACACCGTGGCGTTCGTGCTGGTCGTTTTAGTGGTATCGCTCGGTTTGGGCTACGTCCTTGGTCAGCCAGTGTTGCTCGCGTACGTCGAAACGGGAAGCATGGAACCGACGCTCGAGGCGGGTGACGGGTTCGTCGCCGTCCCCGCCGCACTCGCCGGAGACGTCGAACAGGGCGACGTCGTGACGTTCAAAGCCGAAGAACTGCACGGCGGTGCGCCGACAACTCACCGCGTCGTCGACGTCCACGAAAACGGGTATATTACACAGGGTGATGCCAACCCCTTCACCGACCAGAGTCGAAACGAACCGCCGGTGACGGACGGCCAGGTCAAGGCCGTCGCACTGCAGGTCAACGGCGAGGTCGTCCGTCTCCCGCACCTCGGAACAGGTGTAATGGCGCTCCAGGACGGGATGCAGACCGTCGAAGGGACGATTGCCGGCATCTTCGGCTGGCAACGGCTCGGCTCGACGGAACTGACGTACCTCCTGTTCGGCGGCGGCGTGATACTGTTCGGTGCGAGTCTACTGGCTGGGGAAGGAAACCGCGACCGGTCGGCCTCGAGAGAACGCTCACGCGATCGTTCGGGCGTTATCGATTCACGCTATCTCCTGATCGCGTGTGTGGTCCTTCTGTGTGCCGGCGCAACTGCAGCGATGGTCATGCCGGCGGGAACCGAGAGCTACGGCATCGTCAGCACCGAAGGGAGCGGCTCTGCGAATCCGACAATCATCCCCGTCGGCGAGACCGACGAGTTCGAGTATACGGTCCACAACGGCGGAATCGTTCCGATCGTTTCCTACCTCGAGCCCCGCAGCGGCGGTATCGAAACGCAGCCCGAACAACACAGAATGGCGGCTAACCAGTCGGCCAATTCGACGGTAACCCTCCACGCCGACGACGACACCGGCTACCACGTCGAATCGATGACCGAGTACCGGTATCTGCTGGTCCTGCCGCCGAGGATAATCGATTCGCTGTACGTCGTTCACCCATGGGTTCCCTACCTCGCCGTGAACACCGTCATCGGAGCTCCCTTGGTCGTTTTCTGGCGGCTTTTCGGCGGTACCAGTGACAGAATACGCCTCCGCCGACGGGCTCGATCTCGAACCGGCGGCTTCTTCGATTGATAAAACACATGACACGCACACATTCACCCGACGAACCGACGACCGACGACCGACGACAGATTCGGCTCCGTGCGCTGCTCGACCGGCGATTCCTGCTCCTGGTCGGGCTGTTCATCGCACTCGTCGTCGCAGGGGGTTGGCTGGCGTACGAACCACACGTCGCACCGGCCACCGTCGAGGATTCCCAGCCGACAGGTACCTGGGAAGAGCAGCCGACGCTCAGCCACCAGGCGGAGATTCAACGGGCAAACCCCGTCTTCCCCGTTGGGGAGACCCTGCGAAACCAGGGGCTGTACTACACTCGACTCTCTCCGGAGCTTCAGGGTACGTACACATACGCCTACGAAGCGCCCGACGGCGAGCTCGATACCACCGTCGACGTGTTCCTCGTGCTGCAGTCGGTCGACGACGACGGTAACGCCTACTGGACTGAGCGAGAACGCCTCGAACGGGATAGCGTCGAGGATCTACAACCGGGCCAGGAACTGCAACTCTCGTTCGACCTCAACGTGAGCGATGTGGAGCCACGGATCGAGGCGATCGAGAGCGGTCTCGGGGCCAGTCCCGGGACCAGCGAAGCCACCGTCGTCGTCGAAACGACCGTCTCCGGGACGGTAAACGGCGAACGGATCTCGAACAGACACGTGGGAGAGTACATCCTCGAGCCGACTGGCTCGACGTACAGCGTCCAGACTAACACCGAGAACGTGGGCGAGCGGACCTTCACCGAGACCGTCGAAATCGACGAACGCTACGGACCCCTCCGATCGTACGGGTCGCTCGCGCTGGTGGTATTCGGCCTGGTCGGGATTGCGACGCTCGGCTACGGACGACACGCTGACTTGTTAGCCGTCACCGACGACGAGCGACGATTGCTCGAGGCCGCCAGCCAGCGCGAGGAGTTCGACGACTGGATCAGCGTGGGCCGAGTCGAGGAATCCGACCTCGAGGGGCCGCGCATCGAAATCGCGAATCTCGAAGGGCTGGTTGACGTGGCCATCGACTCCGATCGGCGGGTAATCGAGGATCCCCAACAGGGTGCGTACTACGTCGTCGAGGGGGACGTGTATCACGTGTACGAACCGGCGGATCGGACGCCTGAAGATGACAACGAAATTGACGAAGATGAGAGAGAAGCCGCAGTCGGAGGTGAGCAGCGAAACGAAGCGGCGGACTCACTCGAGTCGAAACAGGCCTCGAGAATAAAGATGAGTGACGGTGTCACGGATGACGTCAGCGAGAACGAGCGTCGAGCGGCAGCATCGGATGATGTTGACGAGGGCGTCGGAGATGGCGTCCTGGTCGGTGGCGACCCGCCCCTCTTCGACGATGCCGGCGATCGCCCGTTCTTCGAGAACAGAGACAGCGAGGATAGCGACAACTCGACTCGAGATGAGGCTGCTTTCGACGAGTTATCCTCCATCTTCGATGACCAAGAAGCGGAAGACTACGGCGACGAACGGCGTCTCGAGGACAACCTGAACTCGAATGGCGAAACCGATCCGGGCGTCGAAGCGGTTGACGCGAGCGACGAGGAACCAGAAGAAAACGACTAGTTGTGTTCGCTTTCGATGCGATGAGTCTCGGGTAGGAATTCAGTTGCCAGAACCCTGGTCACTGTTACTCCCTGTACCACTGCTACCAACACGAGAATAGCTACTACTGCCACCGTCCCTACAACCATCGCCACTGCCCCTGTTGCAGCCACCGGTACGTGGCGACTCTCGAAGGTCGTGATCGAGAAGATATTTCGTCTCTACCCGATAGCATGCTGGCGGTTTCTGGTAGTCGTTGTTCCGATGCGGTCTCCACGCCAGCATGCGAAACGTTGGTGTGTACCACTACAGGGTTTCATAGAACGTTGACATGCTGATCACACTCCCATCCAACCCCCCATTGTTGACACCCGTTTTCAGCCCAACCTGGGCGTAAAATGGACAATATCCGGATGCTATCGGGTCGAAATGGACAATTAGTGAATACATACGACGGTTGCAATCAACGCCTCGAGCAAGGGACACGGGCGAAGCGAAACCGTGTCTCGGAGCAAGACAATGAAACGACGCAACTTCCTAGTCGGCGTTGGCGGAACAGCAATCGGCGGCAGCGCGCTCCTCGGTACGGGCGCGTTCAGCCGCGTCGAATCGACTCGCAGTGTGAACATCGAAGTGGCACCGGACGACGAGGCCTACCTCGGACTCGTGCCGCTGGACACGCCCAATTCGAACAATTACGTCGGTCTGGACGACAACGGACACCTCGAGGTCAACATCGCAGACCAGCCAGAGGGTGACGGTGTCAACTCGAACTCGACGACGTACTTCGAGGGCATGTTCGACATCTGTAACAACGGCAAGGACACCGCGACCGTGTACATCGACGTCACCGGACTCGAGTTCCACTCGAGCGCGCCCAACGGCATTAACGCCGAGGGGACTCCAGTTGCGGACGTTCGAGACGAGGACGGAAATTCGATCGTGATGGATAGTAGCGACGATTGGGAGGCACCCGGATTCCAGGCGCTGGTACTCGAAACCGGCGAGTGCGAGACGATGAAAATCGTCACGCAGACGTACGGCGTCGATGCCACGGAGGACGAGCCGTTAGTTACCGGTGACGTGACGATCGTTGCCGACGCACCCGGTGCGGGCGAAGAACCCCAGAATCCAGCCTGAGCATTCAGGAGAAAATACCGGACTTATTCAATTATGAAACGAAGACAATTCGTAATGGGGGTGGGGAGCGCATCCATAGGCGGCAGTGCCTTACTCGGTACGGGCGCGTTCAGCCGGGTCGAATCGCAACGATCGGTGACGATCGAAGTCGCCGAAGATCCGGACGCGTACCTCGGCCTCGACAAGTGTGGCGGAGATAATCCGACGCCGAACGGCAGTTACGCACACCTCGATGGGAACGGCCATCTCGAGATTCTCATGAACGATGAGAATCCGACCCACAACGGGGAGGAAGACAACTATCTCGGAGCCGGCATCAACTCGAACTCGACGACCTGGTTCGACAACGTCTTCCAGATCTGTAATCAGGGGAAAGAAGACATCTGTGTGTGGATCTCGGACAGTGAATCCTGGCCCCGCGTCGAAGGAGGAGAACCAGACGCTGGCAAACGCCGCGTCGAGTTCTACCTGGGCGCTGACGACGGCCGTTCGCTCATCGGCGAGGAGAACGCGATCGGGATTCCGCTCGGCGAGTGCGTCTGTGTCGGAATCAAGACGCGAAGCTACGGCCTCTCGGAGGAAGCCGAGTTGCTCGAGGCGCTGGATAACACGATCGAGATCGTGGCCGACGTGGATGGACTCTGTTTCTCGGATCCCGAAGAACGATGTCCGATCTACGGCATCTCCCAGGGGACCGGTGTACAACAGATCGAAGCGATCGGCATCCCGAACTTCTCGGACACAAGCCATATCGTCGACCTAGACGGCTTCGACGAAAACGAGCAGTACTATCCGAACGGCCTGGCGTTCGACGATGATGAGGGTAACTGGTACTTCACCACGCAAAACGGTGACCTTCATGTGTACGATGGCTCCGGATTCGAAACCCTGGGTCAGATAGGAACCGGAAGCGCCGTCGCTGGTGCAGCGTGGTTCATGCAGGGCCACTACTACTTCGTCCCGAACGGATCGTCCGACCTGTGGCGAGTGGACAGGAACGGCGATGACGAAGTGGTTGGTGATCTCGGAATCGACTCGATCAACCTGGGCGACGTCGCAATTGAAGGGACCACGACCTACATTAGCACGTCCAGTTCCGGCAGTCCCGCACAGTTCATCGAGGTCGAACTGAGTGCGAGTGGCTCGAGTATCGATACCGTTGACGTGGTCGCAGACGCGAGCGACTCCGATGTCGATCTGACCTCACACGCTGTCAACAAGCAGATCGCGTTCGGTCCGGACGGGATACTCTACGCCCACCAGGCTGGCTCGGGTGTTGGAACCAACGGGAACTGGTACACCGTCGACCTCGCCAACGGAGAGCTGAGTGACGTCGTTGGTGAAACCAAAGAGTACACTGACCTCGCTCAGTGTGCGTTCCCACCGTCATTCACCAGATAAAAACGTTTGACGGCTAACTTTTTTAGTTCACGCGCTAGATAGATGTAGTCACTTCTCCATGAACGCCCCACCCTACTCCGCCGTCACGAGCGCGTCTTCGTTGCGGGTGAGGGTTCCCGCCTCTCGAACGGGACTTCGTAATCAACGTACAGTCGGTCTCTGCGAAAGTACGCGGTTAGACAGAATAGCGATGGTGACGTTCACGGGGTAGTCGTAGCGGCTACGCGAACCCTTCTCTGCCATCATCGTTTCTAGCGTGCTAACAAACAAATATCGTCTCGGCGAGTCTCACTGTTCAATCATCCGAGGGCGCTCGTCGGTCAGTTCGACGGAGCCACTGACACACTCCTTCTCGAAAAAATACCAGTAAACGCCGTTCCCATCACACTTCGTGCAGTGATAGGATTCCTCGAGCGTACTCATCTCGCCGTTATCGAATTCGATGGTGCTTTCGGTGATATGGAGAAACTGAGACGTCTCACAGTGAGCGCAGATTATCACGAGTAACCACCTGCTGTCGACTGGTTTTCCCTCACCGCTGCTGGTGCCGTTCGTCTATCGTGGGCATTGATCCCGGCGTGTCGATCGTGCTGTTTCATACCCTCTAAGCCCCCAGTACCTCGAGGAACGAGCGCCCGGACTATATCTATGCAGACGGTACCATGGCTCAAGCCTTCGTTGAGCACCCCGACGCTGTGGGCTGAAACGTTCGAGAATAGTCACGGCCACGGTCGAAATTTCCGGCGCTGGTGCTGAATTGTGGCTTCGTTTGCACGGTCTTGAGACGAGCAAAGAAAGGTTGTGTTCGGGTACGATCTGGTTGGTCGGCCGACAACGAGTGAATCCATATCTGACGGGATGGCGAGAGTCCAGCACACCACGCGCTATCGTGGGGGAATACCATGGAACGACGAAAATTTTTGATCGGAGTCGGTAGCGCCTCCCTCGGCGGGAGCGCACTGCTCGGAACCGGCGCGTTCAGCCGAGTCGAATCGAACCGGAACGTCACGATCGCGGTTGCGGAAGATCGAGACGCATACCTGGGACTCGACAAATGCGGCGGCGATGAGCCGACTCCAAACGGGAGTTACGCACATCCGGACGGGAACGGCCATCTCGAGATCCTGATGAATCCGGATAACCCGACCATCGGTGATTCGCCGCTCGGGGACGGAGTCAATTCGAACTCTCGGACGTGGTTTCACAACGTCTTCCAGATCTGTAACCAGGGGAAAGAAGACGTCTGCGTCTGGATTTCGGACAGCGAAGCGTGGCCGCGCGTCGACGAGGGACAGTACGAGGGCGACCGTCGCGTCGAGTTCTACGTCGGCGACGATGACGATCGGTCGCTCATTGGCGAGGAAAATAGGCAGGTTCTCGAGCTCGGGGACTGTTTCTGTGTCGGGATCAAAACGCGAACGCACGGGTTGTCCGACGGCGACGAGTTGTTAGCGTCGCTCGAAAACGAGATCCGCATCAACGCGGACGTCGACTGTCCCGAGCCCGACAATGGGGACGAGTTACCGGATTGTAGCGTGTGTGACCCTGATGGAGATATGGGTCGGTTGACGCAGCTGGAACTCGAGAATACGGGAGGCGATAAGGAGATCAAAGTCGAACAACGAACCACTGGTGATTCTGACAACTGGGTCGTATTATTCGACGACGACGTCGATGGTGGGAGTTCGTTCATGCTGGATTTACTCACCCAGGGCGCACCGGAAACCCGGTTTTACGTCGATGGAGAGCGAATCCGCGTCGTTCAAGACGGAGAGGAAGATCCAGACGACGAGTTCCACGTCAGTTGCTCGAGAACCGTCGAAGTTGGCCAATACCTCCACCCGGATGTGTCTCCCGGGAACGAACTGCAAATCGTCTCTGGCGGGAGAGAATCCCCTGGAAGTGGGGAGTTTACACCGATCTGTTGAGCGCTATTGACAGACTGCCCGCTGTTTTTTCGACACCATCCCGTTCCGCTATTCGCCCCTTCGCACAGACGAGTCAAGCCGTGTAACACCTGCCAGCAACGAGTAACAGAAATGTAATCGATATCCAACAAAAAACGATAGAAAATCGCGAGCCCCCTCAGCAGATACCGGGTTCTTCGCTGACCGATTCGATGTCTACCTCGACAGACACTAACTCTTCGCCATCTTCGTCAGTGAACGCAACTTCGACCTCAAGCAAACCGGGCCCGTCAGCGGTTAGTTCGAGTCCGTCCTCCCACGTTTCGTCCTCACCAGATCCGAGTTCGAGTTCGCCATCCGGCAGCTGGTGATCGATCGAGACGTCACCGCTGATGACATCGATTTCGAAGCCACCCTCGATCGTTTCACCTCCTTGGTTCTCGAGTTCGACCTCGTAGGACGACGACTGACCGTCACCAAGTGCATCAACGCCGGTAATGGAAAGCGCGACTTCGCGAGGAACCTGCACCTGGTCGCCGCCGAGGGCCGCTGCATGACCCTCACCGGCCGACGTGGAGTCAGTGTTCCACGCCAACACCTCGAGGAAATCGGGGTATTCGGTGTAGACGTCGTGCCAGCAACACCAGCTCTCCCAGTTGTTCATACCACTTCCATCAGCCTCGGCATCGAGGCCAAGCTCTTCGCCGGCCTCGGTGATTTCGATGGTGCCGGGTGCATCACCGTAGCCTGCGCCATCGATCCCGAACATTCCATCGAACTGGCCAAGTGGACCAAGGAAGCCAGCCGGATCGTCCAGCCCATCCTGAGTTTTGACGAGTAGCCCGCCTCCAGCATTGACGAAGTCAGCGATGTCGTCAGAGCGATCGATCAGCACCTCGTTCTGACTGTTGGTGAGGCCGTTACCGGATCCCCAGCCGAGTTGGTCATCTCCACTGACGACCCCGAGCATAGCGTAGTTGTCAAAGTCGACCGTTTCCATCTCGTCCTCTTCGTACACGAAGTCTACGACTTCGTCGACCTGTGGATCCTTGCCAACATCGCCCTCCCAGTAATCGATGATATTAGAGTAGGAATTAGGGTACCCACCTAACACGAGTATTCCATCCTGCCCATTGGTGACATCGTCGAGTAGTGAGGCAACCATCTCGGCATGCTCTTCCGGTGGTCCGTGACCATCCCTTCCGGGTGCCAACTCCGAATCCAGCCCCATAACGATGACTGGCCCACCAGCCTCGTCCCTCTCACCGATTTCGTCCCAGGTCGCTTCTTTCGGTTCGACACACTCCGGTGGAACATCCGGATCGGGACACTCCACGTCCGCCACAAGCGTGATCGTATCCTCGAGCTCGTCGAGGAGTGCCGCTTCATCGTTCGCGTTGATCCCGTGCGTGTTCGTCCGGATCCCGATACAGTAACACTCGCCGAGTTCGACCGCTGTGGCGTTCTCTGTACCGAGTATCGACGCCTCGTCGTCGTCCTCGAGGTAAAAGTCGACGCGGGGTTCACCCTCGTACGGACCGCTCTCGACGACCGGCCAGTTATCGTCCTGATGAATCCAGACGCAGGCGTCTTCTTTCCCCTGGTTACAGATCTGGAAGACGTTGTGGAACCACGTCCGGGAGTTCGAGTTGACGCCCTCACCGCCGTTCGGGTTCTCCGAGATGTCGACGTATAGGTGTCCATTATCGTCTAATTCGACGTAGTTGTCCCCGTGCAACGTCTCACACTCGTCCAGTCCGAGATACGCGTCCGGGTCTTCCGCGACCTGGATCGTGACGGCTCTATTCGATTCGACTCTACTGAATGCGCCGGTTCCGAGCAGTGCGCTCCCGCCGAGGGAGGCGCTACCGACTCCGACCAAGAATTTTCGTCTGTCCATAGTTGGTATCCTGTTGTCACCCATCTACCGCTGTCGAGCGGTGGATGTACAGATAGCCATCTATGTACCGCCACATGTGTATTGATGATATACCAATTAGGCATGAAATATTGTATTCCTCCATTTTCTAATTGCTTGCTTCAAGAGGAGGGCAAAACCCCTTACACGGGGAACGTGTGTCGATCAAGCATGCATTTCCAGTGTGATTTCAACCGAAGTCAATGCCTCCCTCGAGAGGCAATTCACCGGGTGAAGTGTCTCCTCGTATCAGCGTCTCCGGGCACCGACTCGAGCGTGGGTCCCTCTGATACCGGCACGTCGTTTCACAGCAAGCCGGTCACGTAATTCACCGAGTCGGTTCGAGCAAATACCCCGAGTTCGATCGAGGTAATTCGAACGAAATCGTTCACTCGAGAGGGACGTTTCCGGTCTCCCTCGATACCATACTGACGTTGCCCCGAAGTGACCGCATTCAACGCCCGGTTGTACGTTTACTACGAGTTTATGGTCAAGTACCTCGAGGGAGAAGCGGTCTCAAATCGGTTGGGGAAACCGTGGAGGGGGACATGAAACGACGGAGATTCATACTCGGAACGGCGACAGCGAGCATCGGTGGGAGTGCACTCCTCGGGAGCGGTGCGTTCTCGAGGGTCGACGGTCATCGGAACGTGCACATAGAAGTCGTGGGTGACGATGACGCCTATCTTCGACTCGAGTATCCGACGGTCGAGATCGTCGATTGTGCTGGAACAGTGACGCTGCTCACGGTCACGAACCGGTTGAAGGCCGCCATCGACGAAATGGGGTTCGAGCTTATCGACGCCGACGACCTAGACGTCGAAGCTATCGAGCTACCCGATACGCCGATCGGCGTCGGCGAACAGGGCGAAGTAACGGCGGTGATAGCATGCAACGAGGACGTCACGAGTCGCGTCGGCTTCGAAATCAACGTCGACGGGACCGACCTCGCCGTCGAAGCCCATCGGACCGACGCCGACGCCATCGACGTGGAGTGTGCATGTCCCTGTGACTCAGAAACTGCTTGGAGCGACGGCGAACCGTACAATCCGGAGGGAAGAGGGAACTGGGCGACGTATACGCTGTGGGAGGACGGGATGGCATACGATCTCGTCGCCGGGCAACACATGGAGGCAGGGGTGGTCACGTTCAGCAAGGATGATGGCCACGTGGAGATCACTATCGATCTCCACGACGGCTGGTCGTTACAGGACGTCGAAGAACCGGTGAAGATCCAGGGATATGACGAACCCCCGTCCGGGAATCCAGCACCCGGACAGTTCTCGACGTACAAAGGTGGCAAAGCGAAGATCTCCGTAGAGAACTATCCCTACTACGGCGTCCACCTCGACGTGGAGAAGTGTGGAAAAAGCTGATACAGTCTACTGTAACTTTTTACCGGTTACTGCGACTCGATAGGTCAATTACCGGGAAGAAACGACAGTAAACCGTATGGAAGAATGGCACCCACACGACGGTCGACCGCCACGATGAAAGTACTCGCTGGAGACACCTCGTTCACGAGATCGGCTGTTCAGTGAACGAGGTCGGTGACCGATATCGCTAGGTGGTATTGGCTGCGGACGTACTACAGCCGTTCATAATCGGTCCGGACGCTTCGAGAATCACTCGCCGTCGACGGGAACGAGATCGGCCGGATCGACCCACTCGAATCGAGTATCCCCAGCCCGGACCCCGAACTGATCACTTGAGTATGTCCTCCCTTCGTTTTCGGCCATCGACTCGAGGGCGCCGAACGCTTCATCGAGCTCTTCGAGTTCCACATCCTTACTGCTCGACGTGGTTGGTTCCGTCTCCCCCGCGGAGTCAGGTGATACGTCCGATAGATCACCCAAGAGTGATTCGAGGGTACTATCAGCCGGCTCGAGTTCCTCGAGCGCTCTTTCCTCACTGTTCCGGTTCGGAATCGGCTCTTCAATCGTGGTCGTGTCAGTTGCGTTCCCCGTAACTGTCGTCGATTCCCCATCAGTCGAATCGCCGTATCCAATGACGGATCGGACGCGATCGAGTCTCCCCCAAGACATGGAGCAACGATCGGCCATAACGAATATAAACCCCAGTGACGGTTCAGCGATCGTTCCGGTTTGGTCGCTCCCCTCTTCGTTTCGGGTGTGACTTCCGCCAGGAACAATACGCGGTAGCGATGGATCAACGTTAGATTGGACGAACGACGACTGACAGCAACAGGTTTCTTGGCGATTGGATGTACCTGCGTCGATCCGAGGTGCGACTCGAGAACGCTGCCGGTTGCGGTGACGTAGTTCATCCATCCGTCGTTACAGGGTATCGATACCGCCAGTTCAAGTTGTGCCGTCGCGGCCATCGGGGAGTCCCTAAAACTCTGCACGCCGTCAGAAACTGGAAAACGAGGGTCA
Source organism: Natronosalvus hydrolyticus (assembly GCA_025517525.1). GTDB lineage: Archaea > Halobacteriota > Halobacteria > Halobacteriales > Natrialbaceae > Natronosalvus > Natronosalvus hydrolyticus. The sequence goes on along the minus strand of JAOPJZ010000007.1, from coordinate 68,082 downwards.
ACCGATTCGGCGACGAGAGTCGCTCTATCTAACTCACTAGGAAGAGATCAGCCACACTCACCGATACGAGCCGTTGAACACGCGGGCCCCACACACGGTGCAGTCGACGTTCACCCGCACCACATCGCTCGAGCAACACGACCGTCGAGCACTTTCGACGGTGTCGAGATCTGCCTCACAGGTGGGACACGCCTCGAGAAACGCCCGGAGTCCGGCGATCAGTTCGGTTCGGTTACGGTCTCCGAGTTCGCCCCAGGCAGTAATCCGCTCGCGAAAGCACGGTTCGACGGCGAGGTCGGCATAAAAGGCGGCGTCTGATGGCCATTGTCCGATTGGATCGCCGTCGAACGAGACCACGAACCGTTCGCCGGATTCGGTGGTGAGATGTTCAGGCGATACCTCGAGTACCGCGGCAAGTCGCTCGCTCGCTTCGTCCCCGTCTCGAAGCTCTCTGATCCGCCGCCACCACGCTTCTCGAAAATTGCGAGTGAGTCGGAGGTCGTCGCCGTGTTGTTCTTCCTCGACGATTTCGGCCGTTCGTAACCGTACCTCGGTGTCGAACGGCTCCGAACCACCGTTCGTCCGGAGCGCGGTGCTATCGTCCTCGGCGGTTTTGAGATCGGCGTGTTCTTTCGACTTATCGAAGCGATCGAGAACCCGTTCAGGGAGGTATCGAGCGGTGAGTGTCGGTGTCCCCGGAACGAGATAACCACGCAGGTAAATGACGACGGCGAACGCCAAGAGGGCGATGAAACCCGCCGGAAGCCACAGGACGGCGATCGCAGCGGCAGTAGCCGTCGCAATGATTGCGTTGACGATCGTGCACGGGATACATCTGTTCGCGCCGGTGTACTCAGCGACTCGAAGGCTGTCAATCGTTCGCGCTGGTGTAACCATCAGGCGCTCCGTTGTCGTTCGTCCTACAAAGGTATAGAGAGGTTGTTCCTCGAGAACCAGGCTCTCGTATTCGCTGCTCACCAAGCGATCAGTCCAGACGCAGATCGAAAGGAACGGTTGTCTCCCTTTACTGTGGCTGCGAAGTCGAGCACGTACTCACCGGTACCGCACGACGAGTAGCATATGAACGGCCAGTATCGCCCCCATCGAGTCCAGAATCTAGACGCCTGGAATGGGTGTCGAGCAAAACCCGCTGACAACTCGAGCGAACAGGTGTGAGTGTATTTCAAATAGCTGTGCTACGAGCGATTGTATCCGTACAACTTCCCCATAACAATAAGTGCTCGGTTCGGCTGGTGGATCGGGGATCCAGTATCCACCGCGAGCGGGTAGCGGTGGGGTATCCCCAAATCACCAACGTGATGGCGCTACAATACCATCACTGTGGGGGCGTAGTCGGCCCAGGTCCCCCCTACCGGCTACGATTCGTGATCCGGGTACCGTCAAAGTTGAAGAGACGAACGTATCGAAAAAAGCCATTGTGAAGGTGTAGATGATAAACGAGACTCGGCTGTCGAACCACATTCGGTCGCAAGTCTCGCTCGCCACAGAGTAGGTGCTGTATCGATATGTTGGGATGCGGCGTTCATCACAACAACGGGAGTATTACCATAATGATGGGGGCTATTCATCTTCTCGGGGGAAACTGACTGACCGCATGAGAACGGACCACTGGGAAACAGCGATCCGAAGCCATCACCAACCAGCTACCAACCACCACCACCATCACCATCACGATTGACATCGTGACCGAATGCTTCGAGAGCGATTCGTCTCACCGGATCGCGTCGCATTCACTTCCCGTGGAGTCGATCCCTCTTTTGACACTGAATTCGGTTGCTACTCGCAAGAAGGGATGGAAGATCACTTTCGTATAGAGTGAGTCTCTCGAGGCGATACCCGTCACCAACACCTCCCGAACCGTGGCTGATTGCCCTTATCCCGCCAGTCGAAGGTTCATAGAACGGACGTGGACCACACCGCTATCGGCCACCGGTTGAGAGCGAAGGCTGTAACAGAGTACCGCCGAGCACTCGAAAGGGGGGTCGGCACTCGATGATACGAGACTACAACGATCCTACAAGCGGGGCGTACATACTGACGTTGTTCACCCCCGATCATCGGTTGAGATGTCCCAACGTGACTATTACCATACTGCCCGAGTGACTGATTCGAGAACGGGGGGTGAACATCCCGTTCACCACACGTCACGGGGGGCCAATGCAAAAAAATAGATGGCTGCTACGGATGGAACGCCGGCCACGGGGTGTGGTCAGATGAAACGAATCACCGGGTTGCTGCTAGCTACCGTTCTTTTGGCCGCCGGTATCGGAGCGACGGCTGCGGGGGTCATCCCGCTCGAGGAAACCGATACCGTCTCGGTCGGGAGCGAAGATGACCGACAGGTTGATGCACTCGAATCAGTCGACGACGTCATCGCTCTTCCCGGAACGGGTCCAAACGGTGACTACGTCGTGATCGACGAGTACGACCGACTGGCAATCGATCTGACCGGGGAGAATCCGAACGTGGCAGGCGATGGCGTTCCACCCGCAGCGCTCACGGGGATCGACGACGTACTCGTTCTCGAGTACACTGGATCAGAATCGACGGCGCTCTGGATCGAAACCGACGACGAACGCCTGGATTTTCACACCGAATCAGGGTCGATCACCGACGAGAAAAACGCGATCGTACTCACTCCTGATGAGCGCGTCAGCGTCGGATTTTCGGTAGAGGGTGACGACCTCTCCGCGGGCGATCAGTTGACCGCCTCGTTCGCCGTTAGGACGACGCCTCCGACCGACGCGCTGTACGTTCCGTATCCGGACGCTACCATCGAGGTTCTGGCACCCGATAACACGACGCGGGAAGTGACGATCGAATACGCCAGATCCCACATCGAACTCACCGGCGACGCAGAGCGGTTCCGTATCGGACCGAACGCCTCGCTCGAGGAATTCACCGTGCGTTTCGACGATCGTGGCCATCCATCGTTTACGATTGACGCAGAGACGGCCAGGCGCGATGGACTCGTCGAGCGATTGCCTTCGGGTGCCGTCGGAATCGGTGCGTACGCCGTCGAAGACGTGGATGAGGGCAAAGCGATCCGAGACCTCGAGTATCGGTTCGCAGTCGATAGGTCGTGGTTCGCGAAATCCGGGGTGGATCCGACCCAAATCACCGTCTATAGCGATGATGGAGAGCGCGAGAACTGGACGGTGACTGAAACGACTGTCGTGGACGAAACGCCGGAGACCATCTTCGTCGAGGCGAGGGTCGATACGTCCTCGAGACACGTGCTGGCGGTGGAAACCGCCGTATTGGACGTGACCGAGCTGTCGGTCAAACCTACGACGGTCACGCCTGGTGAAGAATTCACCGTTAGGGCGACAATCGAGAACCTCGGTGTAGCGAGCGGTACCGACGAGATGGCGGTGATGGTTGACGGCGACCCGATCGGGACCATGACGGCGAGCGCTGACGCCGATGAAGCGGTAACGGAGACGTTCGAGCACACGATAGACGAACCAGGCGAATACGAACTTCGAGTCGGTAACGCCGACCCGGTAACGTTGGTCGTCGGAAACGCGGACGACACGGCACACACCGATTCTTCGAGTGCCACCAGTGCCGAAGATAGCGGAACTGAAAACGCTGGAGAGGCGGAGACGAACCACGATATCGACGGGTCGGGAGAACTAATCGATGAGGCCGGCGCGTTCGGCCCGATACGGGTTACCGCGGTTTTCGTGGCGATATCGACCAGTCTCGGGACGATCTGGCTGATCCGACGCTCGAGATACTAATCGAGAGACGGATTTCGGCGGTTTTCATACTGGCGACGAATCACCGAACGGCACCGCTGGCGCTGGGAGGTGGGAACTATAGTAGCAATTGGAAGTCATTCCATATCCTATCGCATGACGGCATCGCGATAGGTGTGCGAATCGTTTCAACTGCTACTCTATCTGTTAGTCGTTGGGACAAAAAACGGAGTTTCGGGCCGCTGGTGATCGGACTACTCGGTCAGCGGAGCGAAGTCCATATCTCGCAATCGAGACCGTCGCGACTGGTATGTGTGAACAATCGACGAGACGCCGAACATCAGTACCAGAATTCCCGTGAGCGTTCCCCATCCGATACTGAACGGATAGAGTCCGAGATGAGTCGTCAGTACCAACAGGCCGCTCAGTGCGGTCAGGCCGAGGTAGTGGACGTGCCAGGGAATGTCGTTCTCCGGCACGTACTCGAGGTACATTCGTACCTGCTCGGCACGGGGCGTGAGGCGCATCTCACCTCGAGCCTTGTCGTATTCGATGATATCGAGGTCGTCGAGTTTCGGTAGATGGGTCTGCCGTAACGCCGTATAGACGCTCTTTCGGTTGCTGTAATTACTCTCTTCCGGTGAGTCGGACGTCTCCTGGTCGGTAACGTAATCGACGACGTCTCGTAGTTCGACTATCTCTTTATCCACGTTCTGTAAGTACTGAATGACGCAAACGCGACGATAATTACTAAGTATGTCGAAGATATCGCTCCGCGATATCCTTCTCGGTTCATCCCGTTTATGGATGCCTATTCCCCCCTTTATGTCGTGTTGAAGGCTAGTTTTCATCGTGTTTCCCCCTTCTGTGTGGGCATCGACGGCAAGATCTCCCCCCTGGTAGTTAGCGCATACCCCAGTAGATGTTGCCACCCAACAAACAGTTGGCACTGGCCAGAAACATTAAGTATATCCTACTGTTCATCGATTGAACGTTGACCGGTCAGGGACCAACATAGCATAGTCAGTGTTCAGGTATGGCCAGAAAAAGCAATAGTCGCGTTAATGTCAACCTAACCCTAATTTAGACGCTCTCCAGAAGCGTCCTCGAGACTGGCGTTCAATGAACAAAAAAGTACAAATGTAAAGAACATATTGTATCGCTATTTGTTTAATATCTCAGTCACACACCACTAAGAAGGCTCAAAAGACATTTGTAAATAATATAGTCTTCTTCGTTTATTAGTAATGTCAATTTTGCATTCATAACAGAGAACCTCCTATCCTCGAACATCACCGTCAGCACCTGCTTACTTTCAGGTACGCTAACGGTTACCCGTGAGTCACCTTTGCACTTACTTGCAGGAAAGTCGTCACTTACACGCAAGTAACCTGTTTCACCACCGAAGAGAACCGATTTTCGGCACGTTCGATCGGGATATAAACTGCGTATCTTTTCTATCGACTGGCCCGTCACGTCTTCAAAACAGGTGACGTTCCCAACCTCCGGGAACAGCGAGCACCGATTAGTATCGCTCGAGACCACTCTTCACCCATGCACTACATCGTTGCAACCGATGGGTCAGACGAGAGCGAAGAGGCCATCCGCTACAGCGCCCACCAGGCTATCGCCCTCGACGCGGGCCTCGAGGTCGTCCACGTGTTGACCCCACAGACCGAACTGATCGACGGCGAAATCGTCATGCCTGGCGGCGACCGGGCCGTCGAGTACGGCGAGGAAACCCTCGAGAAGGCGACCGAATTGATCGAGGGCGTCCTCACGGCCCACGACGTGACACTCGACGTCGAGACGACCCTGCTCGCTGGCCATCCGGCCAACGCCATCACCGACCACGCCGACGACGTTGGTGCCGACGCGATCTACGTCGGCCATCGCGGCCTCTCGAATGAACGCCAACGACTGGTCGGTAGCGTCGCCAAAAGCGTCGTCGACAAATCGAACGTCCCCGTCACGATCTGTCGGTGATCTCGAGCGACCAGTTTTTACAGGGTAGATGAGATAGTGGCCAGTGAAACCAGTTACACACGTCCCTCGATTTCGTCTTGGGATACGGTCACCAATGATTTTTCACTGGGTACGATACCACCTCAGTCCAGAATACTCAATCGACCAAGAGAAATCACTAGCCAGGTGAAATACTGAAAAGGTGGCCTGGCGAACGCGTCGTTTAGATGACGCGGTTCTGCAGGTAGTCGAGGTGTTTCGCGTTGTACACGATTTTGACCTCGTCGGTCTCGGCGGTACCGATACAGGTCAGGCGGACGTCTTTGTCCTCGACTTCCTCGTCCGAGAGGATCTGTTGCATGTCCATCTGGATCTCGCCTTCTTTGACGATGGCAGCACAGTTCGCACAGGCACCGGCACGGCACGAGAAGGGCCAGTCGTAGCCCTGCGCCTCAGCCGACTCGAGGATGTACTCGCCTTCGTTGACTTCGAGAGTGCCGTAATCCTCGGCGTCGAGGCCGGCATCGGCGGCGTTCTCGAAGAGGTCGTCGTCGTCCATGTCCCATCCCTGGTCGTCCAGCACTTCGTAGTTGAGGTATTCTACCGTGGGCATCACGTTGGGTTTCGAGGTGCGTACTGGTATAGCTTGCTGTTCATTTGCAACGGTTTATCAGGCCAGACAGTCCCGACTCGAGAGAGGACGAGATTCAAAAGCCGAAAATGGGGACGAATCGGAAAGTGAGAAACGCCGCCACCGTCGAGATGAGCGGGACGACGTTTTGCATCAGGACGACGCGAGCAGTAGTTGAGGGATTGAACAGGTCCGACGCCTGAGGGATATCCGAAACGTCTTCTTCCCCGATTTCGGGTGCTTCCTCGCCCGCTTCATCTGCCGTCAGTGCACCGACAGAGACCGCCGGTTCTTCACCTCTGGCCGCCTCGGAGAGGCGCGTGGTTCGGGTTGCTCGTCCCCATCCGAGGCCAACGATTGACATCGTTGCAACGACGACGAAACTCGCGGGGATGCCGATTGCCGAGAGGAAGATGACGATCGTCGAAGAGACGACCGCGACGACGATAGCCGCCGTCAACGGCAGTTTCGTGATGTCGTTGCCGAGGGTGTCGAGTGTTCGCCGGGCGATGGTAAACGCACCGACTGCGACGGCGATCGAACCGATAACGATGAGTGGCCCCATCTCGAGACCCCCCGCACCGTAGATCGGGGCAATCGCGTTGGCGATATTGCTTGTCCCCGAGCTAAAGGCCATGAGACAGCCGATTGCGACGACAACGATTGCCCCGAATTTCTTTCGACGGGGTGCACCTTCACTGAACCCGATTGTCGGGAACAATCCCGACCGCTGCATCGAAACCATCGGATCGCCGTCGCGGTTCGGTTCGATGGCGATCCAGGCATTGATTTGGGGATAAAAGTAGCGTCCAATGACGCCCGAAACCCAGAAGCCGATAATCGGCGCGACGATCCACCAGATCGCAATTTCACCCACGACGGCCATGTTGAGTTCGCCAGTTGCATATCCGAGGGCGGCAATCGCGCCGACAGCAGTCATCGACGTCGATGCAGGAACGCCTGCGTAGTTGCCGATAAAGAGTGCACCGCCAATGAAAAAGAGGACAGCAACGTTGGCCTCGAGCGTGAAAATATCGCTGTCGGTGACGAGTTGGGTACCCAGCGTATCGACGACCTGGGGGCCGATCGTCCAGGCACCCACGAAAAAAAACACCGACATTAACGCTGCGGCGCCGACTTTCGTGATGACGTTTGCGCCGACTGCAGGACCAAAGGCCGGCCCGGTCGTTGCCCCGCCGATGTTGTAGCCGACGAAGATCGCGACCACGATGCCCGCGAGGAGGAGAATTTCAGACACGAACAACAGTATGAGCTAGCAACCTAAAAGACCGACTGTTCGTTACGAGCGAGAGACACTGGAATCGCTTGCACAGGAATAACGACCATTGGGTTGTCGGGTCGAGGGGACCGCCGTCACTCGAGAAATCGGGGGCTTTACTCACCTTGATCCCCCGTAGTCGAGTATGTCCACCCAATTCGATTCGTTCGAGGTCATTCCCGCAGTCGACATTCAGGACGGTGAGGTCGTCCAGCTCGTCCAGGGCGAACGCGGCACCGAAAAACGCTACGGCAACCCCATCGAGGCCGCCACCCGCTGGATCGACGCCGGGGCACAGAGCTTGCACCTGGTCGACCTGGATGGGGCGTTCGAGGGCGAGCGTGCGAACGCCGAGGCCATCGACGCCGTCCTCGAGGCCGTCGACGTCCCGACACAGCTCGGCGGCGGCATCCGAATCGCCGAGGACGCCATCGCCTTGCTCGAGCGGGGTCTCGACCGCGTTATTCTCGGCACCGCGGCCGTCGAAAATCCCGATATTGTCGCCGAGATAAGCGAGGTGTCTCCGAAATCGGTCGTCGTCAGCCTCGACGCCAAAGACGGCGAAGTCGTCGTCGAGGGGTGGACCGAAGGCGCTGGGATGACGCCCGTCGAGGCCGTCGAGCGCTACGAGGAACTCGGAGCCGCCGCGATTCTCTTTACCAACGTCGACGTGGAGGGCCAACTCGAGGGCGTCGCCACCGAGCCCGTTCGGGACCTGGTTGCGGCGACCGACGTGCCGATCATCGCCAGCGGCGGGGTCGCCACGCTCGAGGACGTCCGCGCGCTCAAGAAGGCGGGAGCCAGTGCCGTCGTCGTCGGCAGTGCGCTGTACGAAGGTCGGTTTACGCTCGAGGCTGCGCAGGCCGCTGCCGACGAAGACGCCTAGGACCTGCGAAGGGACGAGACTCGAGGAACAAGACGTGAGTATCTACACCCGGAACACGACGTGAGATTCCACTCGAGGAACGTACCAACTGCACGTTCCCTATCCCGTTTGGGGATAGTTTCTTACGATCAGGGTCGAAAAGGAAGGTATGCCAGTCGAACGGCTTTACCGTCTGAACACGGCGACGTGGACGCTCGATTACAGCGCGGCGACACAACTGCAACAGCCTGGCGAGCCGTTTCCGGGCCGGTGCCCGTGTTACTTGCTCGAGCATCCCGACGGCCTCGTCTTATTCGATACGGGCGTCAGTCACGAGATGGCTGCCGACCCGCTCTCGTACGGGCCAAACGGCGCACCCCACATGGCGGATTTCGTCGAAACGCTCGATACCTCGGCCGGGAAGCCGCCGGTCGAACACCTCGCGGATCTGGGTTACGAACCGTCGGACGTCGATACGATCGTCATGTCCCACCTGCACACCGACCACGCCGGCAACCTGGATTCGTTCCCGGAGGCCACGATCGTCGTCCAGAAGGAGGAACTTCGCTACGCATTCTGGCCCGACGGCCCCCAGCGACTGTTCTACCTCGAGGGCGACTTCCACGACCTCCGACGACTCGACGCCGACGTGAAGGCCATCACCGACGAATATGACGTCTTTGGGGACGGCTCGGTCGTCGCATTCCCGACCCCTGGACACAGCCCCGGCCACCAGTCACTCGAGGTCACGCTCGAGTCCGGAACGACGATTCTGGCCGCCGACGCTGCCAACAGCCGCGTCGGCTACGAACAGGGGCTGGTCGCCTCGTTCGTCTGGTCGCTCGAGGACTCGATGGATTCGCTGACGGCGCTCAAAGACCGAGCCAGGACGAGCGATGCGGACGTCATCGTCCACCACGACCCCGAAGATCAGGATCGACTGCCGGACCCGCCGAACGCACTCGAGTGAGTGGAGGAACACGCCTCGAGGAGAGCGGAGACACGCACTCAAAGTGAGAACTCACGAGGAGAGCGGAGACGTTCCCTCGAGTCGCTCAGTCCCGAATTCCCTCGAGCACACGCTCGTAGTACTCACCGAACTCGGGATCGGTTCGTGACCGGGGCCGTGGCAGATCGACGTCGACGACGTCGTGTATCCGTCCCGGGTCGCTATCCATGACGAGAATTCGGTCGGCGAGCGTAACCGCTTCCTCGACGTCGTGTGTGATGAACAGGACCGTTTTTTCCGTTCGCGCCCAGATGTCGAGCAGTTCATCCTGCAACCGAGTCTTCGTCTGGGCGTCGAGGGCCCCGAACGGCTCGTCGAGCAACAACAAGGAGGGGTCCATGGCGAGCGCGCGGGCCAGCCCGACGCGCTGTTTCATCCCGCCTGAAAGCGATTTCGGGTAGCTGTCTTCGAACCCCGACAGGCCGACCAGCGAAATGAGGTCGGCGACCCGTCGTTCCCGCTCCGCTTCCGGCAGGTCGGTGCGCTCGAGGCCGAAGGCGATGTTGGCACGGACGGTTCGCCACGGAAACAGGTGATATTCCTGGAAGACGATGCCAGTGTCCGGATGCGGGCCAGTAACCGAGTCGCCGTTGAGCGAGACGTTACCCGTCGTGGCTTCCTCGAGGCCACCGACGATTCGAAACAGCGTCGTCTTTCCCGACCCCGACGGACCCACGACGCAGACGAACTCGCCTGGTCGAATCTCGAAAGAGACATCTTCGAGTGCTTGCACCGGTCCCTGTTGTCCCGAGTAGCGTTTCCCAACGTTAGCAACCGAGAGTCGCGCATCGTCAGTCGAACCGTCGTCTATCGCCATACGAGTACCCTCCGTTGGACCAATCTGAACGCGATGTCGACGAGCAAGAACGCCAGGCTCAAAACGAGGATGTAGGCAATCACCACGTCGACTTGCAGGTTGTTCGACGCACGCAAAATCTCGCGGCCAATGCCGGGCACCCCGAACATTTCGGCGGCGACGACGAGCATCCACGAACGGCCGATTCCCGTCCGTATCCCGGTCAGGATTTCGGGGAGTGCAGCGGGCAAGACGACCGAGCGGACGAGGGCGAGATCGCCTTTCACATCGAGGCTTCGCGCGACGTCGAGCAGGTCGTCGGAGACGCCTTCGACGCCGCCGTAACTCGCATAGAAGTTGATCCAGAAGGCACCCACGGCGACGATGAACGCCGCGCCAGTGTGGTTGATGCCGAACCACGCGATGGCGAATCCGATTAGCGCAAGCGGGGGAACCGGTCTGAGCAGACGGACGATAGGCGAGGCCAGGTCGTCCAACAGCGAACTCCACGCCAGGGAGACGCCGACAGCGATACCGAGAGCGGTGCCCACGACGGCCCCGGGGAGCCAGTGGCGAACGCTCTGTCCAAGCGCCGCGTGCATCTCGCCGCTCGAGGCTTCCGCGATGAACGTCTCGGCGACGGCGACCGGTGACGGGAGTACGTACGACGGCTGGAACAGCGAGCCGACCCACCACAGGAGGACGAAACCGATCAGACCGACGACTCCGAGAACGATCCGTCGGCCATCCAGGTCGATCCTCGAAACGCCCGTCTCGGACGGCTGTCCGAGTTCGCGCTGAACGTCAGTCGCCATCGTCATCCCGTAAGCTGTCGGTTGATTTGCCCACCGAGAGGTCAATTGCGTTCATAACCCGTCGTAAATTTCGTAATCGAAGATCTGCTCGAGCGAGAGGTGTTCGTCGAGTTGGCCGTTTTCGTGGGCCAGTTGTGCGAAAGTCTCGGTGCCACTCTCGATTTCGCGTGGATCGGTGACGAAGTTCGAGAGCGGTCCCTCGAGTGCCAGGGCAGCATGCTCGGCGGGCATGCCAATACCGTCTTCGACGATTTCGGCTGTTGTCGCCGGATCGTCGTTGATGAACTCGGTCGCACGGACGTGCTGACGCAGGAACTCCTCGGCCACTGGCGCGTCCCGAACGGCGTCAGTCATCAACGTGACGGCAGCGGGTTGGCCGGGCATGATCTCGGCCGAGGTTCGAAGCGTGCTCACGGGCAGTTCTTCGAGATCCGCCCGCGTTGGGACGGGTTCCATGATCGAGGTGCCGTCGATTTCGCCGTTGGAAATGGCCTGAAACACCGCGTTTGCACCGCCGATCTCGACGATCTCGAGCGTGTCGGGATCAATGCCAGCCTCGGTCTGGAGCCAGTAGCGAAGCAACGTGTCGGGGACCGACCCTTGCGGAAAGGTCCCGAACCGGAACGGATCACCGTGTTCGTCCTCCCAGACGTCGAAGGCGTCCGTGCCGTGTTCGTCCCAGAGGGTGTGGAACTCGTCGTGTGCGAGGATCGCCATCGGCTCTTTGATGTTCGTTGCAGTCACCTTCGCGCCGATGCCACGGTCGATGACGATCATCGACGGGACGATACCGAACATGGCGATATCGACTTCGCCGCCGCCGAAGGCCTGGACGATCGCCGGGCCGTCGGTGAACTCTCGGCTATCGATGTCGGCGTCGATCTCCGCGAGATACTCCTCAGATTCCATGACAAAATACTGCAGATCGGGAAAGATGGGCATGTAAGCGACGGTGAGTTCGTCGATACCGTCATCCCCGCCCAGACAACCGGCGACACCTGTGAGACTGGCAGCGCCGAGTCCCGCGAGATACGACCGGCGTGTTTGCTGTGCTGTGACTCGTTTCATACACCGTATCGCCCTTCAGGGCACTTTCGGCGTTCGGTGACGGTAAGTGGAACCCTGAGCTGTGACGAGTTAATGGTCTCTTGAGCCACCGATAACGTCGGCATCGCCGGTTTTCGGGCGGTAGTCAGCGTGCGGCGACAGCGACGCTTCGATGGAGGATCTCAGAGATAGCGGCCAGATTTGTGACCTGCCTCGGGGTTGGACCCTGACATTCGCCGTGCCATCGCTCGAAACCGTAGCCACCACGTCCGCAGGTATGACGACAATTCGTCACTCGAAGGGCGTAACTTCGACTCGAGCGGTTATGGCAGAGGAGTCAATAAACTAATATAGTCGGCATAGGATCATGTATTCGATGGCTGCCCTCCACGATAGCGCCGCCCATCCATCAGTAACCACGACGAAACGACCGATTACGTCCGCGTTCGAGTTACCGTCGGAAACCGGTAGGTACCGGCCATGAGTGCCGTCGATTCCACGCGAAAACGACTAGCCATCGCCCTTCTCGTCCTGGCAGCCGTGGGTGTCGCGCTCGTCGTCTCGAGCGCCACCCTGTTCGACCACGAGGAACCACGGGACCCTGAGATTGAGTCGGTGTCGATCATCGAATCCGGGTGCTACGACGACGTTCGCGCTCGAGCGATGTCCTCGAGCGATGGCACCGTCATCGGAACGCTCAACGACACGTCACCGGACACCGAAATCGGGGCAGCGATACGGCGAACTTCCCGGTCGGAAGCGACCGTCGCGACCTACCGCGTCGACATCTATACTGACGAACCGGAAACGCATGGGGTTGTGTCCGACGAAACGAGCGAAGACGGAGAAACGTGTCCGGGGCGAATCGTCTACCGGGTCGAGTACGCAGCACCGTACCCCGACGCGGCAGACGCGCTGCGAGTCGAGCGATACATCGACAACTCGTTCAGCACCTGCAGTTCCTCCTCCTCCGGGCCCGATACCGGTTGTCTGCTGTTGTACGAGGATCAGCCGACCCACTGGTCGAACGGGACCGTCGAGAAAGCCGATCAGTGAGACGAGCGACGGCCGTCGCTCCTCGATGCTCACCGATTCGAGGGGCAGGAATACAGCAGACCAACCGGTAGCATTTTGGGCCACGGTGTGTCAGGGATGATTATGAAACACGCTCGCGGCCCACTCCTGACAATCGACCTCGAGTCACAGTCGACAACGAGCGAATCGATCGACGACGTACTCGAGCGCTACATCGGCGGCCGGGCGCTCTGTACGGCCCTCGCACACGAGCGGATTCCGTTCGACGCCGACCCGCTCGGCCCTGCCAATCGCTGTTACTTCGCGACGGGGCCGTTCCAACACGCCCAGATGAGCTTCACCGGCCGGATGTCCGCGACGGCCGTCTCGCCGCTGACCGACGGCTTGCTCTCCTCGAACGCCGGCGGCTTCCTCTCGCGGAACTTTACTGCGACCGGCTACAGCGCCGTCGAAGTCACTGGCAAAAGCGACGACCTCGTGATCGTCCACGTCACCGACAGCGGCGTCGAGTTCGAACCCGTCCCCGACCTCGAGGGCGCGGAAACGAGCGACATCTGTACCTATATCGAAGACGAACACGGTCTCGAGGCCGAACACACCGTGACAGTCGGACCGGCAGGGGAACAGCAGGTTCGCTTTGCGTCACTGATGACCTCCCGCGAGCGAGCGTTCGGCCGCGGTGGCCTGGGTGCCGTCCTCGGCGCGAAAAACGTGAAGGCGATCACCTTCGACGGCGACTCGACGCGAGACGTGGAGATACCGCCCCTCCAGATGGACGTCCATCGGGAGGCCGCCCAGTCCGATCACATTATGAAACGACAGGGGACGTCCTCGATGACCGAGTTCGCCAGCACGGTCAACGCCCTGCCGACGCGGTACTTCTCGGAACTGTCCTTCGAGGGTTCCGAGGGAATCAGTGGCGACCGCGTCGAGGAGAAAAAGTACAAGAAAGGAACCTGTTCGGCCTGTGCGTTCGCCTGCAAACTGCCGACGCGAGACGAGGAGTCAGGCCTCGAGACCGAAGGACCGGAGTACGAAACCGTGATGGCGTTCGGCTCGAACGCCGGCGTCGACGACATCGTCGACGTGATGCACTCGAACAAGCGCTGTGACGAACTCGGTCTCGACACCATCTCCTGTGGCGACGTCGTCTCGGCGTATCTCGCGAGCGAGGACGCCTTCGGCGACGTCGATCTGATTCAGGAACTGGTCGAGAAAATCGGCCGCCGAGAAGGGATCGGCGACACCCTCGCAGAAGGCGTCGAGCGGTTCCACGAGGAACTGGGCGTCGACAACTGGTCTGTCAAAGGCATGGAGTTCCCCGCCCACGACGGCCGCACGCTCCACGGCCAGGGACTGGGCTTTGCCACCTCGAACCGGGGCGCCGACCACATGTACGCCGAGTTCTACTCCCTCGAGTACCCGCTGGTCGACCCCGAGGACGCACTCGACAAGGAAGGCCTCGAAGGCAAGCCGCCAAAAGTGGCCGAAAAGGAGAACCTGAACGCCATCAAAGACAGCGCCGTCCTCTGTAAGTTCTCGCGTGATTTCGTCGATGCCGACCGCCTCGAGACCTTGCTCGACGCAGCGTACGACGACTTGCTCGAAATCGGCGGCGAGGTCGTCACGATGGAACGCCACTTCAACAACCAGCGCGGAATGGACCGGGCTGACGACCGACTCCCCTACGAGTTGCCCGGCTTCGAGGACGCTCTCGAGGAATACTACGATCACCGCGGCTGGAACGCGGATGGAACCGTTCCGCCCGAGTGGTTCGAGACGGAAAACTCGAGTCTCGTCGCCGACGATTGAGAGGAACTTCTGGAACTATTCGCGCTCGAAGGTCTCGAGGCGGCCTCGAGCGAATCGGTAGCCGCCGACCAGACTCGCCCCGGCCGTAACGACGGTGCCAGCTATCGTGAGCACAGCGCCAGCGGGTGCCAGCGCGAATCCCAGGCTGAATCCCACCAGCAGCGGGATAGCAACGATCAGGATCGTCGAGAGAAACGCCATCATCGCGTACAGTTCCGGCGGGGCGAGCGAGGCCTCGGTCGGGCCCTCGAGGTTCGGGAGCGCAGATCCGATGGCCAGTGACCAACCGATTCCGCCAACAGTGACGAGGGAAGCACCCGTCACGAACGCGACCAGTCCCCACGACGGATAGCCGACAACGAGGCCGAGCACGGTCCCGACGGCGACCACGAAGGGTACGCCCGGGACCAGGGCGGCCAGCACGTGCCCGCGAAGAACCGTATCGACGCCACCGGGAGTCGTCCGAACCAGCGGGAGCGCGACCCGTTCGTTACCGAGCGGGTTGAGCGTCGTCCCGAGGCCGACGGCTGATGCGAGGTACAGCACGAACAGGA
This sequence comes from Natronosalvus hydrolyticus, assembly GCA_025517525.1. GTDB lineage: Archaea > Halobacteriota > Halobacteria > Halobacteriales > Natrialbaceae > Natronosalvus > Natronosalvus hydrolyticus. Next base: position 52,549 of record JAOPJZ010000007.1, on the reverse strand, counting down.
CCGGCAACAGGGCGGGCATCGCCGCCGAGAGTTCGACAGTCACTGGGCCAGCAACGGCCAGGGGCAAGACGACGTACACCATCGCCCGTGGCGAGCGTCGCATCCGCCGCCAGACCGTCCGGGTCGCGATAGCGGTCGACCGACCGAATCCTGCCTCGAGCAGGCGGTCGATTCGGCCACGACGCGTCGGCGTCACCGTGCCGTCGTCGAGCGTGGTTTCGGCGAACCACAGCGACCGGCCGGCAGTGACGACCGTTGCCATTGCCAGCGGGAGCAAAACGAAACTGGCGAGGAGCGCGACGGCCGCTCGCGTTGGGAGGGCCCCACCGCCCGGCGTCGTTACGAGCAACAGGTCACCGTACCAGCCGAGTGGGGAGGCTGCCAGCGTTGACCCCGCCCGCCGACTGAGGGCAAGCCCCATGAACACGACGAAGAGAAAGCCGACGCTGACGGCGTAGCGAGCACGGTACAGCCGTGGCGACCGTCGAATCGAGGCCCGAAGACTGAGTCCGATAGCCGTGCCGACGACCAGTCCCGTCAACAGGATTGTGAGGCCACCGACGGCCGCGCCAACGAGGGTGGAGAGTGCGTTCGTCCCGGCCGTAAACGCCAACACCCCGCCGACGACCACCGGCGCGACGAACCAGCTGCTCTCGAGGAGTTCGTCGGCGAGTATCCCGAGAATCGCGGCCGGCAGCGGGACCGCCGTCACGATTTCCGCTGGCGGCCGTTCCCAGTTATCGCTCGTAATCGCGCCCAATCCGCCGAGTCCGGCTATCGTCACGACGGCAATCGCGGCCAGTTCCCGCGAGAGCGCGAGCACTCGCTCGCTCTCGAAGCCGACCAGCGTCCCGTAGTAGTACGCACCCGGTTCGGGCCAGAGGTGTTCGTACACTGGCAGCGGGAGCGCCCCGACGATCAGCATCGTCCCGGCGAGCGCGCCGAGGAGGACCGCTGCAGCCAGTTGTGGATGGTTCTGGCGTCGACGAAGCTCGATCCGGTGATGGACCATCGAGATGAGACGGACGTGCCGAATCAGCCGCGTCAGCCGTGATCCGCTCATCTCGAGTGAGAAAGGCAGATAACGGCCTGTAGACGGCTTGTCGGAGCCGGCATCTCAGACAGGTCGACATCGAGAGCAGTCGCGAAACAGCGCATTCGGTAGGTCGTACTGGTGGCGTCCCATTAACCGTGTCCCTCCACATCCACACTCGAGGGGTCGCCTTCGAGCGTATTGTGTTGGAGGGTACGAACCACTGATCGGCCCGTTTCGCCAGCGGGGACTGCAAACCATCGTAGCTCGCCGAAGGACGGTCCCTCGAGGCGAACGATCCGGAGGTCACCGACCGTGACCGTTCGGACGCTCGAGAGCGCCGAAATATCGGCACGGCGCCCCGCGAAGGCGACCGCTTCGGTCTCGAGGTCGAGTCGACCCCTCGCGGCACCATCGCCGGTGACGACGTTGGCAAGACCGAACAGCACGGCTGCACCCACGGCGACGACGACGAGCCACGTACCGAACAGCAGGGTCCCCAGAAGGTACAAAACTGCCCCGAGGGCGAACCCGCGCAGGATGAACCCGCGCTCGAGCCCCCACATCGCGCCGCCCGGTCGCCATCGCTCGATCGGGGCGATGGCAAAGCCGTAACGAAGCGTGAGAACCGCCACGAAGACGCCGACGACGCCGCCGAACAGTGGAGCCGTCCGGAGGAGCCATCCCACTCCGAGGAGGCCTCCGAAAACGAGCGCTACATCCACGAGCGCCACCTGCGCGACCAGCAGCCACCGGACCGTTTGAGCGGTTTCGGGTTCGACCGTCCACTCGAGCGACGAAGCTGCCGGGACAGTCGACGATTCCTCGGCCGGAGATACCGTACCCTCGAGGGGTTGTGCGACCGACTCGTCCTCGAGTGCGTTCACTGGTGTGAGTTCGAACGGCCGCCTGTTGACTGTTGTGGCACCCAATCAGGATGTTTGCGTCTGCGTCGCCCGATAACCAGCAACGCCTTCGATGACGACGTACCCGATAACCGTCACGGCGACGATGGCATAGCCGAGCGTCGATAACTCGAGTGGGCCGACGGCCAGTCCCTCGCCGTAGAAGACGAGCGCGCTCCCCCCGAGTACGACCACGAGGGCGGCGAGATAGCGCCATCTGGCGTCGACGGGGATCATGCCGTCCTTCCCCCGAAGCGCGAACACCAGGTGTGAGCCACCGAGTAAAATCCCGTAGAAGACAACGAATGCGACGCCTGCTGACGGACCATCCAGGGCCACAACGCCGGCGCGCTCGAGCAAAACAAACGAGACGAACGTGAGAGCGACGATGATCGCGTGCACGGCCGTTTCTCTGGAGAGCATGGAAACGTGTATTTTCTCCAACTCGATAACTGTTCTGAACGAACAAACGGAGACTCGAGGACGACCGGGAGGCTCGAAAACGACCGGAGACTCGAGAACGGCAGGGAGAATCCAGAACCACCGGACACTCGAGGGGAGACCACATCGATACGGATCGAAAAAACGGAGCAGGCGTGAAGCGAGCGTTCCGAACCACTCAGTCCGACGCTTCCGCCGCTACCGGCTCGAGCGCCAACTCCACGCTCACACCCTCGACGTCCCACGTCTTTCGCTGGCCGTTGTCGACGTCGACAGTACGGAGTTCATCGGCGCGAACCTCCTCGCAGATCAGGTCCTCCCGTCCAGCGACGAGGTCGGCCACGCGGTCGTCGTCGATCTCGAGTTCGAGAACGATGCGTTCCTCGACGTCCAGATCGAGGTCCTTGCGCATCTCCTGTACGCGACGGATGACCTCGCGAGCGTAGCCCTCGCTCTCGATATCGTCGGTGAGCGACGCGTCGACGTACACCACGCCTGCCTCCTCGTTCTCGAGGCCAAAGGGTGTCCCGGCGATGTCATCGGGTGTCTGCGTGACGAACGAGACCATGTCTTCGGTCAGTTCGTCACCGTCTCCGAGGACGTCATCGACAGCGTCCTCGAGCGCCTCGAGACTGGCTTCGTCGATACGGGCCTCGTTGAGCGCGTTCATGACCTCACCGGCGCGACCGCCGAAAGCGGGACCGAGCTTGCTCATGTCGGCCTCGGCGGAGTAGGCCAGTTCGCCCCACTGCTGGCCGGGCTCGACGAGTTCGATCTCGCGTGCGTTGAGTCGGTCGCCGACAAGTGATTCGTGACGGTTGACGGCCTCGACCACGCGCTCGTCGTTCGCGGCGACGACGACACGGGCGACAGGCCAGCGGAGTTTGCGTCCGGCCTGTTGTCGCGCGTGGGCACCGGCCTCCTCGACGGCCCGGACGTAGGCGACGTCGGTCTCGAGTTCGCTGTCAGCCCAGTACTCCTCGACCTCGGGCCAGTCGTGCATGTGCACCGTCGGGTGCCCATCGCCGCCCGTGAGTGTCCCGTAAATCTCCTCAGTGACGAAGGGAGCGAACGGGGCGAGTAAGACGACGACTTCCTCGAGCACGCGATAAATCGTCGCGTAGGCTGCGGCTTTCGAGGGGCTGTCGGACTCGTCCCACATCCGCTCGCGGACCGCCTGAATGTAAAAGCGTGAGACATCCTCCAGGACGAACTCGAGAAGCGCCTCGAGGGCGCGGTCCTGCCTGAATTCCTCGAAGTGTTCGGTGATCTCGGCTTTCGTGGACTGGAGCCGGGCGAGTATCCACTCGTCGACGAGTTCGAGGTCCTCGTCTACGGATTCGAGGGTAGTCTCCGTGGGATCGAAGCCGTCCAGACGCATATACGGCAACGGGAAGCGGAACACGTTCCAGAGCGTCCGGAGGTTGTTCTCCATCGTCCGCATGCCGTCCCACGAGAAACGCATGTCGTCTCCCTGTGGGTTCGCCGACAGCAGGAACATCCGCATGGCGTCCGAGCCGTGTCGGTCGATTGCTTCGTGTGGCTCGACGACGTTGCCGACGGATTTGGACATCTTGCGGCCGTCCTCGTCCAGTGCGTGACCGTGCATGAGGACTTTGTCGTAGGGGACTTCGCCCATCGCGGCCGTTCCCATCCCCAGCTGGGACCAGAACCAGCCGCGGGTCTGGTCGTGGGCCTCGAGGATGAAATCAGCGGGCCAGAGTTCCTCGAACTGGCTGTCGTCTTCGGGGAAGTCGAGCGTCCCCCACGAGGCCACCGAGGAGTCCAGCCAGACGTCGAACACGTCCGGCACGCGCGTGTACGTCGTCCCGTCTTCGGTGATCGTCAGGTCGTCGACGGTATCCTTGTGGATGTCGACCGTGTCAGGGTCGATATCCTGATCGACGCGCTCGGCGAGTTCTTCGCGCGTACTGATGACGATGGTATCCTCATCATCATCACGACCTTCCGGGGTCCAGATCGGGATCGGGATACCCCAGTAACGCTGACGGGAGACGTTCCAGTCGGGAGCCTCCTCGACGAAATCGCGGAAGCGGCTATCTCGAGCCCACTCGGGGTACCACTCGCTGTCATCGATGTTGTCGAGCAACTCGTCTTTGACGTCCGTGATCGTGATGAACCACTGGTCGGTGACGATCTGGATGATTCCCGTATCACACCGCCAGCAATGACCGTAGCTGTGGTGGACGTGTTCGGACGCCAGCATGGCTCCGTTGGCCTCGAGATCCGCGATAATGTCCTCGTCGGCGTCTTTGACGAACTGGCCTTCGTACTTGCCGGCTGCTTCGGTGTAGACGCCGTCGCTGCCGACGGGACAGAAGATGGGAAAGCCAAGCTCCCGGCCACGAACGAAGTCCTCCTCACCGTGGCCAGGTGCGGAGTGAACGAGGCCAGTGCGGTCGGCCTCCACGTAGTCTGCAGCGTAGATCTGGTGAGCACCGTCGTGGTCTGCGTGGTCGGGCACCTCCTCGGCCAGCGGATGCTCGTACTCCCAGCCGAGCATCTCGCTGCCCTCGAGCGTCTCGAGGACCTCGTAGTCGTCGTAGCGCCCTTTCTTCAGGACGTCTTCGACGCAGGCCTCGGCAACGTAGATGACGTCGCTTTCGCCGTCTTTGACGCCACGAACTGCCGCATACTCGAGGTCCGGATCGACTGCGGTAAACGCGTTCGCAGGGATCGTCCACGGCGTGGTCGTCCAGATGACGATGCTTCCCTCGCGGTCGACGAGATCGAATGTGACGTAGATCGAAGGGTCCTCGACGTCTTCGTACTCGACTTCGTTGTTCGCCAGCCCGGTCTCACACCGGGGACACTGGCTGATCGAACGCTGGCCCTGTTCGACGAGACCGCGGTCAGCGGCCTTCGAAAAGCCCCACCAGGCGGCCTCCATGTACTCGGGGTTGACCGTCTTGTAGGGGTCGTCCCAGTCCATCCAGACGCCGAAGGATTTGAAGTCCGATTGGAGGCCCTCGAGTTGCTCGTCGGCGTACTCCTTGCAGGCCTCGATGAAGTTCTCCTCGCCGAACTCCTCGATGTCCTTTTTGTTCTCGAACCCGAGTTTCTCCTCGACTTTGGTCTCGATGGGCAGCCCGTGCATGTCGTAGCCCGGTCGGTCGGTGACGTCGAATCCCTGCATTCGCTTGTAGCGGATGTAGACGTCCTTCAGGCTCTTGTTCCAGGTCGTCCCCATGTGGGCCGAACCGGAGGTGTACGGTGGCCCGTCGACGAAGAAAAACGACTCGCCGTCGGCACGATGCTGCTTCGTCCGTTCGTAGGCGTCGACGTCGTCCCAGTACTCGAACACCCGCTCCTCGAGGGCGTGTGGGTCGTACTCGTCGTCGACTTCACCGAACCTGCTCATACTCGGGGTGAATCACTCCGACAGTAAAGAGCAATCGGTTGTGCAGCAACGACTGTCGGAATGAGTTGGAAAAACGAAGGCGTTTTGGCGTGTCTCAAGTGCGTGTCGAGAGTGGGCGTTCGGGTGTCTCGAGTGACTCCGTCGGCCGCTCTCGGCTACCTCGAGGAGGTGTACCGTTCGGTGTCGCGGCTCGGGGTTCGAATCGGGTACTGACGGAAGATCAGGTACGTCACCACGAGGAGGAAGCCACCGAACAGCAGCGTACTCAGGAAGTACCCGGAGGTGAGGATGCCGGTGACGGCTTCCGGATTGATCGTGTAAATACCGACGGCGGTAAACACGGCAACCAACAGCCAGATGGTGCCGGTCACGAGGCGGAACCAGAGCGTTTCTCCGATGTCGTGTGTTTGCTGTGTCATGGTCTCAGTGCTGTGTAAGTGCTATCCCTCAAAAAGCAAGGGAGGCGATTCCCGTTGCGTGGGAAACGGTATGCTCGAAGAGCAGATTTCCCACGGAGTCTGGTTTGCACGAAAGCAGTCCCTGGCCTCGAGGTGCCGATAACACTACATTCAAATTTTGATAGTAAGATAGTACACTATTCAGAGTGCTTAGAACCGCCATGGAAATATCGAACGTCGTTTACATGGTTTCGAGGAGAAGGCCTCGAGTTCAGTTTTGGGGTAGTCAAGCTGTTGCGTTACTCTGATTCCGCTCGGGGAACGTCGCCCAGAAGACGATGAGGCCGAGCACTACAGCGCCGATCAGCATCGTCGCTGTCAGCGAGAGTTCGATGTTGAAGAAACTCAACACCGTCCGCAACTCGACGAGAATTGGGATGCTGAACGCGAGCAAAACCAGGAGTGCACCTCTCGAGATCCGCATCAGTGGCTCACCTCCGGAGCAGCGATTAACGAACGACCGATGAGTTGTGTCTGAGTCATATAAGTGTATACCACAGCAATAGACAAGAACGATAACGCAGATTCCCACGCGATGGGAACGCCCCGAACTGGAACGGGTTACAGGGACACGGCCTCGAGCGAGGTGCCCAGTGAGCCGTGAAAGAAATGGAGCGTCGATGCGCCAGTGTTCGTCGCTACTGACGATCCACCAGGTTCGTCATTACCACTCCGCCTAGCGGCGGCGTGTCAGCCGAACACGACACCCGTCATCGAGTTCATCCACGGGTGCAGGTCGGGAAGCCACTTAGACGACCGTTCGCAGCGTCTCGAGCAGACTCGAGACCATCGCCGAGAGCGTCTCGCCGACGAGAGCGAAGCCGAACGAATCGGCTAGCTCGAGGAACATTGGGAACGCGTCGCCGCCGGGGCCGAAGAGGCCGCCGCGCTCGACGATGCTGGCGAGCGGGAGCGAGTACGCGAAGATGACGAGCACGACTGCGATGGCCGTCCAGAGTTTGAGGTTATCGAGGACCAGCGGGGCCTCGTTGGGTCCGGAGAGCGGCTCCGGAATGGTGTTAGACGGCAGGTCGTCGTCGCGGTCGTTCAGCGCTGTGATCGACATGTTGACGATGAACAGGAGTGTCGATAGTGTGAGCAAAACGCCACCGAGGGCGATCTGGGCGTTGAGTTCACCGACGGTGCCGATTGCCGTCTCGAATTGGAACCCGGCGTACTCGGGTTCGGCGGTTCGCCGCGGCATACCGAGCAAGCCACCGCGGTGCATGGCGTTCGACATGAAGGTCATCCCGACGAACCACATGACGACCTGTACGAGGGCGATCTGTTTGCTGGCGAGGCGTCGGCCGGTCACCTGTGGGATGAAGTAGTAGGAGACGGCCATGAACGTCAGTGCCACTGCGGTCCCCACGGTGAGGTGGAAGTGGCCGGGCACCCACAGCGAGTTGTGGACGAGGTAGTTGATATTCATCCCGGCGTTGATCATCCCGGAGAACCCACCGGCGGCGAACATCAGTCCGGCGAGTGCCATCCCGGTGAAGACCGGGTCACGCCACGGGAGCGCGCCCAACCACCCGAAGTAGCCTTCACCCCCGCGTTGGCGTGCGCCGTGCTCCATACTCGCGACGACGGTGAACGCCGTCAGCAAGCTGGGCAGGAGCAAGAACATGGTGTTGGTCATCGCAATGAATTTGAAGCCCTCCGCGATACCGGGGTCGAGATACTGGTGGTGAATCCCGACCGGGGTCGAGAGGAGCAAGAACAACACGAAAACGACGCGAGCAAGCGGGTCACTGAACAGGCGACCACCGGAGAACTTTGGAAGCATGATGTACCACATCATGTACGCCGGCATCAGCCAGAAGTACACGACCGGGTGGCCCCAGAACCAGAACAGGGTTCTGGTCAGCGTCGGGTTGACGGTATCGATAAGACCGAGCGACCATGGAAGGAGGAACGCGATGATCGAGGTGGCAACTCCGAGTGTCGCGAGATACCACATGATCATCGTCGTCAGGACCATGAACGTCGGTAGTGGGATTCGCTTGTCGGGGTTCTCCTGTTTCCAGGCCCACCACGAGCGGAACCAGTCAGCCCCGGCGAGCCAGGTACCGATGACGAACAGGACCAGTCCGACGTAAAACATGGGATGAGCCTGCAACGGCGCGTAGAACGTAAAGAGAACGTCCGCACTTATTTCGGTCCGGTCGGTGAAGCCGGCGAGAATCGCGATTGCGGCGAACGCCGTTCCAAGCGTCATCAGGCCGTACCACGACCAGGTGAAACGGATGTCTTCGACACCGCGATCGAGACTCGTCGTCACCGCCCACGTAAAGATGGCGACGAGGAAGAATATCGTGAACGTCACCACCATCAGGACGCCGTGGGCAGTCAACACGGTGTAATACATCTCGGCCGGGATGATGCGAACGAAATCGGTCCGATGGAGCGTCTGAATCAGCCCGAACGCCGCCCCCAGCGCGAGCGCGAAGAACGACGCGTAAAACGCCGATCGAATTACCTTCGCTTCTTCAGGGAACTGGTCTATGTACGCGCTCATTGGTCACCTCCATCGCTTTCGTCATTATCGTCGTCAGTAGTATCGTCGTTTTCATCGTCGTCAGTCTCGAGAGCGATCGACCCGCTTGCCGACCCGTCTTCGAGCGTCGCTTCGGAGCCATCTTCGACAGTCACCGTCCAGTCGATATCGACAGCGTCCTCGAGGTCGAGGGCGCCCGTGTCGACGGTGAAGGTCGTGCTGGCGCTCGATTCGGCGTCGACCTCGAGTTCGTTCTCAAAGGTTTCCTCGCCGATCTCGAGGCTGACAGCGGCGCTGTCAGCATCGAGGGCATCGTTATCGACCGTCGCGGTAATCTCGACTTCGTCACCGGCTTGGGCGGATTCGGGTGCGTCCACGCCAGCGACCGAGAACAGGTGGAACTCGTCTTCGGGGACGACCTCGATGACGCCTTCCATCCCGTGGTGGCCGGAGCCACAGTACTCGTTACAGAGGATGCCGTACTCTCTGGCCTCGTTGAACTCCACGGTCATCACCGAAATCTCACCAGGGACGACCATCGTGTTCGCGTTCGTGCCGACGACGCTGAAACTGTGTATCACGTCGGGACTGGTGACGTATAACGTGACTTCGCTGTTTTCGGGGACGACGATCGGATCGTGAACGCCGAGTGCGGAGGAGCCGGGTTCGAAGTTGAACTGGTAGGCCCGGATGTTGACGTCGTACTCTCCATCACCGGTCTGGTGGACGCCCAGATCACCGAATCGCTCGTGGTCCTCGAGAGCGTTCGGATCGATCGTCTCTTCGGAGTCGTCGATCATGGCGATACCGAGGCCGACCGATCCATACGTGATGGTAACGATGAAACCAATAATCAGTAACATGGCGGCGATGAGCCACAGCTTTTCGTAGTTGTGAATATTCATATCATCCCCACCACTGTTAGGTCGTTGCCGAGGAATTCGACGAAGTACATGAACAGCCACATCAACAGGAGGATCAGAAAGTAGATTCCGATCAGTGCGAGTGTCCCAACGGGGTCGAACTCGTCGTGGCCGATATGACGTTCCAGTGCGTCCGCGTCTGATGACATGGTGACCGGTAGTGAGGGTTCAATACTCAAGATTTTATTCCTTCCCACACGATGGGAATGGGTTGATGATTTAAGTGCATCTGGCCCGGAAGCCCCAACATGAGTATCGACGGATTGCCGGTTCGGTGGGCCATCATGGTCGGTCTGTTGGCCATCGTTCCCGCGCTCTGGTACGGATTCGGACGGGCGGGACTTGCCGGCGTTGTCACAGTCATCAACGTCCTCATCATCGTGGCGGCGCTGTACGTGGCTACGGGGCCTGTTTCGGTCGGCACACACCACGCCGATGAGGGCCACGGTCACTGAACCGGAAACCGTGAACCTCCTCCTTGCATCGGGCAGTACGTATTGGACGGAAGTAATCGACCTCGAGTGGCGCATACAGGACGTCGTCGCGACGACCCACGATCACGGCACGAGCGTGACGGCGGCGAACGTCGACTTGCTGGTCTTTTTGTTCATCGGCGTGCTCGCGGGTGCTCACTGTCTCGGCATGTGTGGGCCGCTGGTGACGACCTACGCCGACCGAATGCGTAAAGCGAGTGACTCGAGGTCCAGCGGCAGTCGCCGAGGGACGACGCTGACGACCAGAGAGGTCCGTCAGCACGCGCTGTTCAACCTGGGGCGTGCTGGCAGTTATGCGCTCCTCGGGGGCCTGTTCGGCCTCGTTGGCGCGCTCACATTTACTTCGGCTGGCGCACTCGCCAACGTTGGCGACCCGATCAGGGGGGCAACCGGAATTCTCGTCGGGATCGCCATCATCGCGAGCGGGCTGTACTACCTTCGGGGCCAGCCAGGAATCCCCCACGGAATTCCAGTCGTCAGCCCGGTCTTCGGCTGGCTCTCGCGGCTCCTGACGGGACGTATCGACCGACTGGCGAACTCCCCCGGTATCGTCGGACTTGGTGCCATCCACGGGTTACTCCCGTGTCCGATCATCTATCCCGCGTACCTGTACGCGTTCGCGCTCGGTGATCCCGTCCGTGGTGCCCTCTCACTGGCCGCGCTGGGGGTGGGGACGATTCCCACGCTGTTTGCCTACGGGACGCTCCTCGGGTCGCTCTCGCCAACCACTCGAGTGCGACTACACCGGGCACTCGGAGCCGGCTTTCTGGTGCTCGGTTACGTCCCGCTACAGCACGGGTTGATGTTGTACGGGATTCATTTACCACACCCGCATATTCCGTTCTACCAGCCGCTCTAGCGAGCCCGTCCACAATAACCAATACTTCACGGAAATCACCACGTTCACAGAAACCAGCAATGACTGACGAACCACCACCCGAGGACGAGCCACACCCCGGGAGTGGTGACACTCGAGTGGGCGACACGGTGGGGGAGGCCACGGGCTGTTCGCTCTGTGACCTCCCGCTGCCCAGCCCTCCAGTCACTGACGCGAATGTCGATGGGCAGTTTTGCTGTCGGGGCTGTCTCGAGGTCACGAGAACCCTCGGCTCGCTCGACGCCGAGGAGGAGGAAGCGATCCGTGACGCCCTCGAAGACGAGGGTGACGTCGACCTCGATGCCATCGAGGGGGCCGACGCCTTCTTCAGCGTCGACGGGATGCACTGTGCGACCTGTGAAGCCTTCCTCGAGGGACGAGCGGCGAGCGTCGACGGAGTGCACGCGGCAGAGGCGAGTTACGCCAGCGACACCGTTCGCCTGGTCTACGACGACGAAACACTCGAGGACGAGGACCTCCGGGACGCGTTAACCGGTGCTGGCTACACCGCCCGTGAGCGCGGCGTCGGTTCGAAGGGGGATGACGATGGCCAGGCGACCGTCAAGTTCCTCGCGGGTGGTGGGCTGTTCGGCATGATGGTCATGCTATGGTACGTCATCTTTCTGTATCCGACGTACTTCGGTTTCGACCCAGTCGTCGAGTTCGGCCACTACGATCAGCTCTACGTGTTTGCGAACATCTGGTTGATGACCTCGTTCGTGCTGTTTTACACCGGCTTTCCCATCCTCCGGGGAGCGTACGTCAGCCTTCGGGCACGGATGCCGAACATGGACTTGCTCGTCGCCCTCGCGGCGCTCGCCTCGTATGCCTACAGCACGCTGGCGATGCTCGAGGGACGAACCGACCTGTACTTCGACGTCTCCGTCGCCATCATCCTCGTCGTCACCGGCGGCACGTACTACGAAGGGCTGATCAAACGCCGCGCAGCCGGCTTGCTGACTGACCTGACCGAAGGCCAGGTAGACGAAGCGAGACGCCACGACACCGACGAAACGGTCCCCCTCGAGGAGATCGAACCCGGCGAGTGGTTGCTGGTTCGACCGGGCGAGCGTGTCCCGCTGGATGGGACCGTTATCGAGGGTGCGGCAGCCGTCGACGAATCCCTGATGACGGGTGAATCCCTGCCAGTCGAAAAGGCCCCCGGCGACCCGGTTCGCGGCGGCACCGTTGTCACGGATGCGCCGCTGGTCCTCGAAGTCGGGCCCGACGCCGAGAGTACGCTGGATCGGCTCGTCGGCCTCATCTGGCGTATCCAGAGTTCCCGGCCGGGCGTCCAGCGACTGGCCGACAAGCTCGCGACGATTTTCGTCCCGCTGGTGATCGTCATCGCGACGGTCGTCAGTACACTCATGCTCGTCACGGGATCGAGCCTCACGGCCGCACTGCTCGTCGGCCTCACCGTGTTGATCGTCTCCTGTCCGTGTGCGCTGGGGCTGGCGACCCCGCTGGCGATCGCCTCCGGTGTGCAGACCGCAGCGAAACACGGCATCGTCGTCGCCGCCGAGACGATTTTCGAGGACGCCCCGGACGTCGATATCGTCGCCCTGGACAAGACGGGAACGCTCACCGAGGGATCCATGTCCGTCGACTCGATTACCGTGGTCAACGGCGAAGATTCCGACGTCGTCCTCGAACGAGCCGCCGCCGTCGAACGCCTCTCCGAACATCCGATTGCAGGAGCCATCGTCGAGGCGGCAACGGGAGGGAGTGATGGAAACGAGTCGCCAGACCTCGAGCGAGACACGATTGGAGAGACTAGGGTTCGCTCCGACGGTGGCTCACTGCCGCCGGTGGAGTCGACCGCCGATGTCGGCGCTGAAATTCCTGGCGTCGCCGCCGACGACTTCGAACGCGCGACGCGAGGCGTCTCCGGCGTACTGACGGACGAGGATTCCGACCTGGAAACGCGCGTCTTCGTCGGCCACCCCGCCTATCTCGAGGCGAATGGACTGTCCGTCCCGACCGATCTCGAGGAAACCATCGAGCGTGCGCGCCACACGGGTGACGTGCCAGTGGCTGTCGGCTGGGGCGGGGATGCACGAGGCGTCATCGTCGTCGGTGATACCCCTCGAGCGGACTGGCTAGAGGCCGTCGAAACGCTCGGCGAGGGCCGGGAAATCGTGGTTATTACGGGCGACGAAGGCGGTGCTGCCGAGCGCTTCGACGTCGACGGTGTAGACCGGGTGTTCGCCGGCGTGCCACCGGAAGCGAAAGCCGAAACCGTCCGTCGATTGCGTACCCAGGGAACCGTCGCGATGGTCGGCGACGGGAGCAACGACGCACCCGCCCTCGCGGCTGCCGACGTGGGTATCGCCCTCGGCAGTGGTACCCAACTCGCCACCGATGCCGCCGACGCCGTCATCGTTGCCGACGACCTCGAGCGCGTCGCCGACACGTTTTCGATTGCAGGCGGGACCCACCGACGAATTCGCCAGAATCTGGCCTGGGCGTTCGTCTACAACGGCATCGCGATTCCGCTAGCGATTTTCGGGCTGCTGAATCCGCTGTTGGCCGCCGTTGCGATGGCGGTGAGTAGCACGCTCGTGGTACTCAATTCTGCGCGATCGCTGTGACGATACACGACGATTGTGACGATATACAGGGAACACTCACACAGCAGCAGCGCGGAAGCCCACGGCTTCAGCCGTGGATAGCTGACCAAACGGCCTGTCGAAATGACCACATGGCGTGTCGAAATGAGTTCATCGCGTTGCTCGAGTTCAATCGCGACGCGGAACCGTTTCTACGGATATCGTGAGAATCCCGTTGTGATAGTGCGCTTGCCGATCGTCACCGAACGACCGTTCCGGCGACGGCGGCACGAACTCGTCAACGTGCTGCATCAGGCCATCAACCTCGAGACGAATCGTTTGTGAACCGACGGCGACGGTGATGTCCTCGAGCGTCGCCCCACGCGTCTCGACCACGACCGAGAACCGATCCGCTTCGGGTTCGTGAACGACTCGAGTGGGCAGCGAGAACGTCTGCGGCGCGGTGGAGGGCATATCCCGTTTCCAAAGCGAGCGTGTGAATAGCTTCCCCTGTACGGATTCACGGTTGATACGTCACACCAGACGCAATCGTGCAGCCGGTGTCGTTCCCCGTCAGTCGCCGATGACAACCGGGCCCTTTGGATGGTCGCGAGTAACCCGCATCGGGCAGGTGTCGGGTGCCTGACGCTCATCGGATGAGAGCATGTACTGGACCCACTCGCGGTCGCCTTCGACACCCCAGTCACCGATATCGGCGTGGGGACAGACGCCGTCGTAGTCCTCGAGGCGCCCCTGAATCACCTCGCGGGCACGCTGTCCGGCCTTCGTATCGGCCGTAATACCGTCGAAGAGCGCTCGCGGCTGAAACGTGATCTCGAGGCCGATGGGACAGTAGCGACTCTTGCGGGTGTCATAGAAGGGAGCCCGACAGGTGGGGAACATCGGCTCGCCGCCGAAACAGAACTCCCAGGTGCTGGTGTCGGGGTCCGTCGGGATGTCCTCGGGCCAGGGTTCCGGGTCGTGGGCGTGAAGCACCTGCAAGATGTGCCAGAGGGCTTCGTGATACTCCCGTTCGCTCAACTCGCGTTCGGGCGGTTTGAAAAAGGTGACCAGCGAGGCCTGTTCGCTGTGGTCTTCGTACACCTCGAGGTACTCGAGGATGGTCTCGCCCAGCGCGAACAGTGCGTCGGGGTCGGTCATCGACTCGACGGCCGTATACAGCGGCCAGCCCTTGCGGACGGATTCGACGCCAAAGTAACAGGGGAATGGGCTGTCGTTTCGCGTGCCGAGCAGTCCATCGGTAAAACTCTCGTAGTGGGCGGCCACCCAGTCGGGAACCTCGCCGGCCTCGACCCGCGCCTCGAGGGTGTCCTGATCGAGCAGTACCTGTACGCCTTCCTCGTTCATAGATGGATTTTGGGACTCGAGAACGCTATGTCTTTCCACTCCGGAACGTTTTCGGCGACTGTACTACTCGGATGGCTGTCACTGGACTCGAGTTTCTGTTACTGGCTCGAGAGCCTAATCGACAACAGCAATGTGCCTCAGTTTCCACAACGAGGCTATAGTTTTCCACAACGAGGCTACCGGTCAGTGACCATCTCGAGCGGCGTGTCCACCCGAATCGTCCCACCCTCGAGAATGCGCGCTCTGAGGCCACCGCGGTGCACCAGCGCCTCGCGAATCCCCCGTTTCTCGAGGTGTGACTCGAGGTACGAACAGGGTTCACAGAGTTCGATGCCACGACACCGAACGTCGCCGATACGGAACTCGCGGTCGACGAGGTGGTTGAGCGCGACCCCCTCGGTCGTCAAATTCCGCCGGTGGACACCGGGCTCGAGGTCGATATCGTACTCGCGTTCGACCCCCTCGAGCGCTTCAGTTTCGATGAGCGTGAGGTCGCTGCCCTCCCGGTCGGCGAAGGTCCCTGTCGTCTGGAAGTAGCGGTCGCCCTCGAGGCCGCGGTCGGCGACAGCTTCGACGGCATCACGGGATTCGACGGGGCTCCCCTGTTCTGGAGCGATGTGGATCGCGGTGACGGATCCGATAGTCATACCTCAGGGTATGGCGGGTGTCCCCGTGAGCGTTGTCCCTCGAGTTCACTCCCCAGACCATACGTGCTAGCATTTAACAAATCCAGACCACGACTAGTGGAGCCATCATGACGTTAGCGACGGTTCCGAGATATCAGCCGCCGACTCGGAACCCAGCAAAGGCGGGAGCGGCAGTCGTGATCGGCGGGAGCATGGCCGGTCTCCTCACGGCCCGGATCCTCGCAGACAGTTATTCGACGGTGACCGTAATCGAACGGGATCCACTCCCAGCCGAACCGCTCGCTCGTCGAGGCGTCCCGCAAGGACGTCACGTTCATCTGTTGCTCGAGGCAGGACGTGCAACCTTCGAGGATCTCTTTCCGGGATTCGGCGAAGAACTCGCCAGGAGAGGCGGGGTCATACTCGACGGCTCTCGAGACGTGTTGCATTATCAGGAAGGTGATTTCCTCGCCGACGGAACGCGACAGATCCCGTTGTACTTCGCCACGAGACCGCTTTTCGAACACATCGTACGGGAACGGGTCGTCGACCTCGAGGCCGTTACCCTCCGGCCCCAATGTCAGTGGACCGATTATCTGGTCGATGCATCCGAAACGGCTGTAACGGGGGTAGCCATCACGACGGCGGCGGGCGACACGGTAGAACTGAAAGCCGATCTGGTCGTCGATGCGACCGGCAGAACCTCCAGAACGCCGGCGTGGCTCCGATCACGTGGCTACGATCCACCGGAAACCGACGAGGTCCGCGTCCGGATGGCCTACAGCACAGCACGCATCGAACGGCCAGCGAACGACAGGCAAATGGTCCTTGCCGCCCCATCAGCCGAATCCAGCCGCGGCGGTTCGACGTTCCCGGTCGAAAACGGTGCGCGACTCGTCACGTTGTTCGGCCTGCACGACGATCATCCGCCAGCTGACCAGGAGGGACTGATCGAGTTCGCATCGACCCTGCCCGTGCCGCATTTTGAACGGCTTCTCACCACGCGGATGTGGCACTCCGAAGAGATTGCACAGTATCCCTTCCCGACCAGTATTCGACGGCACTATGAGGATCTGGAGCGGTTTCCGGACGGACTGCTCGTCGTCGGTGATGCTCTCGCGAGTTTCAATCCGATCTACGGACAGGGCATGTCGGTTGCGGCGCTGGAGGCGTTGGTTCTACATCATACACTCACAGACGGACATCCGGAGGATCTCGCTCAACGCTTTTTCGAGAAAACCGAAGACATCGTCGACGTCGCCTGGATGCTGTCCGTCAGCGCCGACTTTACATTTCCCCAGACCGAAGGGCCAAAACCTCGAGGGACCGATCTGATAAACCGATACATCTCCCGCCTGTTGCGAGAATCTCACGACGACCAGGCCCTTCGGGAGGCGTTCATCAAGGTGCTCATGATGGAACGACCCCCAACGACGCTCTTCTCGCCTCGTATCCTGTGGCGCGTGTTCAAACCGAAAAGATAACTCGAGAAAAGAATACTCGAGGATATTCAGCGCTGACGAGCGATATAGCCGCCGACGGCGCCGAGAACGAGCGGGAACGCCAATCCAGCGAGGACGATTGCCATCGTGAATTCGGGGGCAGCCGTCAGGGTGAACATCTCTTCACCTTCGCTGATCTCAAAGATAGCCGTCCCGATGGCTGCCGCAGGTAGGTAGCCGATCACGACCGACGCACCGGCTTTGGCGGCGTCACCGTCTGTTGCCAGTGCGGCGACCCTCGAGGCGACCAGATAGCCAGCACCGACGAGCACGAGTACGGGCACCAGATTGTACACGAGTTCGGGAATCTGTGTACTCTCCTCGGAGAGCAGGTTGACCGTTTCGGACTCTCCAGCCAACGAGAGTTCCGCGTCGACGAAGTGGCTGTTGTAAAACAGCAAGCCGATCAACTCCATCGTGTGTTCTTCGCCGCCGAAATCGATATCCGAATCGATCGTCGCGAGGACGTACGTCAGGATATAGCCGACGAAGAAGGCGCCAAATCCGACCGCAGCGCCAATCTTGACGGGCAGTCCATCTGATTGACCGTCCGCAGTTGCTTGTTGGGACACGTTCCCGACCAATCAGGCGAGGAGCATATATGTACTGGCATTGGGCTGGGGGTATCAACTCGAGTGTCAGTCAGTGGCATGGACGCACCAGTAGCTATTTTCGTCCGCTAAAAAATGTGCTCGACATGGGTTGGACCATCGAACGGGCCGACGTCAGTTACTGCCCCAAATGTGGTTCGTGGCTGACTAGCCGCCAAACGACCGACGGTCCCCGTCCGTACTGCAGCGACTGTGCGCTGACACTCTATCGAAATCCCATCCCACTGGCACGTGCAACGGTCATCGACGGAGACAGCGTCCTTCTCATCGAAATGGGGGAAGGGCGTGACGCGGGCGAGTGGGCACTCCCCGGTGGCCACATCGATGCCGGCGAATCCCCGCGCGTCGCTGCAGCGAGAGAACTGACAGAAGAAACGGGAGTGTCGGTCTCGCCGGCGGACCTGACGCTCATCGGCGATGGCTTTCTCGAGTTCAGCGACGGCGAATCAATGGTATCGTTCAACTATGCGACCTCGAGGGCACACACGTCAGGAACCGTCGTTGCCGGCGATGATGCCGCAGCCGCACGATACTGGACTCGTGAGGAACTTCTCGCGTCACCGCCGTTGCTCCGTGCCTCCAGCGTATCGCAGGTGCTCGAGGCGATGGACGAAATCGGTCGCTCACGAGATAGTAGCCAGTGAACGTCATTGCACACCCTCTCGCATGATGTCGTCGTGACAGGTGTGTGAATCGTTTCACTGGCTACGATAGCTTCGGACCGGTCGCTCACGAACCGTATCTCGACTGGTCGGCCCGCTCGAGTACCCACCAACCGAACGGGATACTAACCGTTCCGACGAGTGCCAGGAGAGCGACTCGAGCCACCGCTGACGAGCACGGCGAGAGCGGCGATGGCGACGGCAAAGGCAGGACCTGCACGACGGTCAGGGACCCAGCCCATGACGACGAGAAAGAATACGCCAAACGAAACGGCGGCGACTACGTCGACGAGGGAGTGGACGCCGAGGGCGAGCCGAGAGAGGCCAACGAGCAGGACGAAAGCCGACGCCAGTACGACTCGCGTCCGCCGAGTAGCCAGTGGCACCCAGAGCGCCAGCGCTCCCCACGTCACCGTCGCCGCCATCGTGTGTCCGCTGGGGAAGCCGTACTCGCTGGATGAAACGGCGTGCAGGGTTTCGGGTGGCCGCAGAGCTGAAAACGCAGCTTTCACCAGCACCACCAGCGCCAGTCCACCAAAGATAGTTGCGATGACGAACATGGTCCGGTTCGAACAGCACCGTTCCTCATTTTCCGCTGGGCGAAGGACACCGGTCACGTCGGCGAGAAACAACGCCCCAACAGTGACGATAAGTAGGGGAATATCACCGAGGAGGGCCAGCAATTCGAACCCTGAAATAGACCACTCTGGGATCACCTCACGAATCGCTGCGGTGACCCCGAGGCTCCGACGCATGGGCGTAGACGGTCACCGGGTCCACAAAACAGCCTCGTTTTGCCAACCCGGCGTCGGCGGCTCGAGCCGACGGGTTAACGAACCCACACGCTAACCTCCCCGTATGTCACGGCTGGTACCGCTGTATCTCGGTGGAATCGTGCTCAACGGCGGCGCGCTCGCGTTCGCAGTGCTCGAGGGAGAGTATCTGTTTGCCGGCGCGTTTCTGTTCGTCCTGATCTATCTGAGCGTCCGTCTACGAATGGTGCGTGCTGAGAGGGCCTAGAACAGGCCGAGGAGCGTAAACAGTCCGCTAAAGCTGTCGCGGAAGAAAATTAGCGCCAGCCCAGCGATGATAACGACCAGTGTCCAGACGATCAGGATATACATCGCGTTTCGCACCTCGGATTTGTTTTCGCCCGCGAGGATCGTTTCGTCGGAGTTCATTACCAGCAGATTCAGAGTCCTCGCATATAAAGGCCTCGCACGGACTTCTACAGAAAAGACAGGCCGAGTGCCTCGGGGTCGTTCGGAAGACTGCGTCTTCCGTGACTGAGCGAAGCAAAGCTTCGCGATGTCCGCGAAACCGATGGTTTCGCTTGATGACGAGAGACTCCGTCTCTCGAACCACTTGACCCCGAGGCGGTTCACGAGGAGTTACAGCCCAGCCTCGAGTATATTCGTCTGTACAGACACTCAACGTGGTGAGGATGTTACCGCCGAGGGTCCAACGAACGGGGGGTCGTACTTTCACGGCGATCGGTGGCCGTCTCCTCGGGGACCGGTGACCGTCCCGTTGCCGTCACGCACAGACGAGGCCAGAAGGCTCCGTCTTAGTACTCCGTCAAACGATGACGTGTAAGCCGAACCCGACAACCGCTATCGGTTCGGCTTCCATGTTCAGGCTTGACGAACCACTTAGCACAACAGACGAGGGTGGCGCCGCGGCACACCACAACGGAGCACGGACACCGGAGTTAACGACCTACTCGACGTGAATCTCGCCGGTCATTCCGGCTCCTTCGTGTGGGTCACAGACGTATTCGTAGCGGCCAGTAACCTCGAACGTGTGCTCGTGTTCGTGCCCGGCATCGGAGATCGAGGGCTCGCCCTCCCAGTCGGCTCCGTCGGGCATCGAGACGGGCGAAACGTTGTGCCCGCTCGAGTCCCAGGTGAACCGAACGGTCGTTCCGGCCTCGATCTCGAGGGTGTCGGGGTCGAAGCTATTCTGGCCGTCAGGGCCGACAAAGACGGTTTCAACGGCATCTGCCGCACCACCACCATCCTCAGCGTCTGCCGCCTCTCCATCGTACTCGGCGTCGAGGACGACCTCGAGGTCGAACGGTTCGTCAGCGGGGGCGTTTTCGGCGTCGAGGTAGCCGACGGCGAAAGCCGTGTAGACGTTGCCAGCGGCGGGTTCGACGTCGAAGGTGGCGACAACATCGCCATCGTTGTCCGCGGTCGCCGGTCGAACCTCGAGGGTGTAGGACCCGGCGGGGACTTCGACGCTCGCGGTTTCGCCGAATGCGACGTCCTCGTAGAGGACGGTGTCACCATCGCCGACCGTAACATCGACGGCCGGAGCGTCGGGAGAGGCGTGAACGAGACGCACCCGGGCCTCGTCACCCGGGTCGCTCACGTCGTCGGCGAACACGTCCGGTGCGAACGGTTGGTTCTCCTCGCTTAGTTCGCCGAGTGCAGCGACCGTGAACGCCCCCTCAAGGATCTCGAGGTCTTCTTCGAAGACGACGGTATCCGGTTCGCCGGCTGCCGCAATCGCGACCTCGTAGGTCCCAGTTGGCAACTCGAGGTACTCGCTGACCGCGCGGAACGGGACGTCCTCGAGGACGGCTTCACCGTCGATCCAGATATCGACGTTCGCTGCATCCGGTGAGAGGTGAGCGACGCGAACGTCGGCATCCGTCGCGTCGTCCTCGTCTTGGTGATCGGCTTCCTCGTCGTCGTATTCGTCGTCGTACTCACCCATGTCGTCGTGGTCGTCCATCCCATCGTCGTGGTCGTCCATTCCGTCATCGGTTTCTCCGTTCCCCTCAGCATCTTCGTCGTCGCCACCGAGACAGCCAGCCAGTGCCAGTACACCACTCGAGCCGACGACCGTGAGGAGTCGCCGACGGGTTTGATCTGTCGTCATCGACGAGAGCTATCGACGATGGGAGGATGTGTTGCATCCCTAACTATGTGACTGAGTTACCCAACCGGCCTACCTATGAAAATGCCACGTATTCGTGTATTTCAGGCGTTCTACCACGACCTGAGGGCGTCGGTGCCGTGAAACCGAGTCAACACCACGAGGAACGTCAGTGCTCCAGTCAAAGCGAACGCACCGCCGACGTAGAACACCGATGCCATGCTCACCTCGGTCATCAACCAGCCACCCAGTAGTGGTCCGATGATGCTGCCGGGTCGCCAGACGAGTTCCCGAATACCGAAACTCGAGGCGACGCCGCCCTCGCTGGTTCCCTCGTCGGCGAACAGCGCCATGCTCGCCGGTTCTCGGAAGCTGTCGACGACGCCGAGCAACGCTGAGAGCCCAAGCAATGGGAGGAACGCCGAGGAGAGATGGCCGAGTCCGGGATACGTTGCTGGCAACGAGAGGGCCTCACCGATGGCCGGCGCGAAGGGGACGACGAACGCGACCAGGCCGTACGCGCCACCGCCCGCGAAGACGAACAGTGCCCGGCCGTAGTCATCAGAGAGCCGACCGGTGAACGGTTGACAGACCATGTTCGTGAACTTCTCGGCGGCGACGACGAGCGAGACGGCAAACGCCCCGAAGGCGAGGCCTCCCTCCGCGGCGGAGACGCCGGCGAAGATGGCGACCCAGACGCGAACCATCTCGACCGAGAAGGCGTACTGAACGCGAAAGCTCGAGAGCGTGAGGATGCGGCGGTTGAACGCGAGGCCCGTAAACGGAAAGCCGGAAACGCGCGTCTCGTCGGGGTCGAGATAGCGGTAGGTGCCAAACCACGCGACGAACAACACGCAGACGATGATCGTGAAAATCGGGCCGAAACCGAAGCCGTCGTAGAGGATGCCCGCGCTCAAACTCCCGACGATCGAGGCCGCAAAGCTGGCCGCGTTAGCTTTCCCGATGTAGTTCGCTCGCGTGCCCACGTCCGCGATCTGGCCGACCAGCGAGAGTCCCATGAGTCCGGAACCGGTGACGGCCACTCCCTGCAGCGCACGAAGCAGAATAAACGAGGCACTCGAGTCGACCAGCGGAAACAGCCCGTAGACGACGATACTCAGCCCCAGCACGCCGAGCAAGACCAGTCGTTTGTCGAAGCGATCGCCGAACCACGATAGCGGGATTATCGAGAGCGCTTTCCCGATCGTGTATCCCGAGGTGTAGAGCCCGATGATGATCCCGGCACTGATCGTCAGCCCGAAAATCGTCGTGTCAGTGGGCTCGAGCGTCTCGATATAAAACGGCAACAGCGTAATCAGCGTGATGAACCCGAATCCTTCGGCAAACCGGGAAAGATAGAGCGCCCAGAACTGTTCCCGCTTGTCGTTCACGGCCGTATCTTCGAGAGCCACCGCATATGGGTTTCGAAACGTATGCCTCCGACTCGAGGTCGGACCGTGTCGAGAATCAGAAGGCGTTCACAGCCCCTCGAGGGACGAACCGACGGCGGCTGGAACGAACCGGTATCTCGAGCGCCGGTAGCTGGACACCTATCGATGTCGCCCGCGCAACATCACGCCGACGACGAGGACCACTGCGAGGAGGGCGACGAGCGCCCCGAACCCTGGAAGGTCATCGACGTTCACGGGATCATCAGCAGCTGTGCCATCGCTCGAGTCACCCCCTTCGCCGTTGGTGCCATCATCGCCACGTTGGTCATCGTCTCCAGTGGCGTCGTCAGTCCCGTTCGAGTCGTCTCCCGGTGGCGGTGTGTCGTCAGCGCCGGACCCATCGTCCGAGCCATGGTCGTCACTCGAGTTATCGGATCCACCCGAATCGTCTTCCCCACTCGAGTCGTCGCTGTCAATACCATCCCCACCGTCGCTGTCATCGCCGTTTTCATCGTTGGCGGAATCAGCTCCCGTCAACTGAGCCACAACGACCACCTGGCCGTGAGAACCGTCCGGTTCATACACCCAATTACCACCGGCTTCCTCGTGAGAGACGGCATCATCGATTGGGTCGACATCGCTGTCCCAGGCCTGGCCGTCCTGCTGGATGTAGCCCACGATTTCGATACGGTCGGCGTGTTCGCCCTCGACGAACGCTTCCCCGTAGCTGATCTCGTCGCCATCGTGATGGAGGCCGTGGAACTCGATGCAGTGACTGTCCATGTAGCCATCACCCTGAGGAACGTGCTCTGCGGTGCCGAACTGGTCGGCATCTAGCGGACGCTCGTAGTGGTCGGTCACCGGATACTGGACGACCATCGGGTCAGCACTCGAGTGCCACTCGAGAGACTCCCCCGTTGGCACCGTAATGGTCGTCCCCGGGACGGTCTCCCCTGTAATCGGTTCACCCGCTTCGTTCAGCAGTGCCACACAGATTTTGCCCGAGCCCTGCCCGAGATACGGATCCCGGTACTCGTCTCGGGGGTTGACGTAGCTGATCCAGCTTCCGTCGGCGGCTTCGGCTTCGAACCACTCGTCGCCGGGTTCGGGAGCAGCCTCAATGTAGGCATCTTCGCTCACGTTCTGGTCAGTCGACCCAGCGAGTGGTGAACCGTCGGTGACACTCGAGACCACGCCAGCGCCAGCGACCAGCCCCACGACCACTAACGCGGTGAGCGTTACCAGGACAGTCACAAACAATGCAGACGAACGGGATGATTGCGGTGTATCGATCGACATAGTCCTCCGGTCGCCCGTCGACAGTACACATCTGCGCCCCTGCGACGAGCCAAACCTATCTCGAGCGATGACACTCTCACTGTTGAGTATATCATCCGTAGCAACTGTTAGGGACCAGCTACTCCCCTCGAACGAGGCTTCCGTCTCCAGCGAGGTGAATACTCGAAGGGAAAATCAACCGAACTGTGATGCCCTCTCGAGTGTCAACGACCCCGACCAAGAGGGCCGGGACAGTCGCCTCGACAGCTTCTGGAATGGACACTGTCTCGAGTGTCGTCACTGTCAGGGTGAAAATACTGAAAAGTGAAAACCGAGCTATTGAACGGGTGCCGTGTTACAGGCGGGTGACGTTCGTCGCGCGGGGGCCTTTAGGGGCCTGTTCGATATCGAATTCAATCTCGGTGCCTTCTTCGAGGTCCGGGCCGCCGACGTCTTCCATGTGGAAGAATACGTCATCGTCCGCGTCGTCCGTCGAAATGAAACCGTAGCCGCCTGTGTCGTTGAAGAAATCAACGTTACCTTTCGCCATTGCATCTGTACACAACGCCGATACACGGTTAAGACTTGTGTGAGTCGCGTTCACTCTCGACGGGTACTTGAAACCGCTGAATCAACGGTTTTTCAGGGGGTAGTGACCGAATCGGACACTGGAGAGAGAGTGGAACCGCTGGAACATTATTTCACCCGGGTAGCGGCGAACGCGAGGTCGAGGCGGATCCGGGTCCAGTGCAAATAGTATGTCGGGCCTACTCGCACTGGGTGATCAGCGTAATCGATGCTCGAGTATCGACGGGCAACTCGAGCGGGGCGACAGACAATACGAACGACAGCGAACCGCGATACAGCATCCAGCTGTGGCGAGATTAGTGTTTCCAGCCGAAATCACTGTGGTTTTGCACCTTCGCTCGAGAATACTCGAGTAATGAGCGAATATGATCGTGGGCCGAGTATCCCACAGGTGGCGTTAATCGCGCTGTTCGTGACGGCGTTGATCACCGCCCAGGTGACGGCGGCGAAAGTACTGGCGTTCGACCTCCCGTTTTCGTTGCCCGTTACCGGGGCAGAACTCGTCTTGCCCGGGGCAGCCCTCGCGTACGCGCTGACGTTTCTCGCCAGCGATTGCTATGCGGAGCTGTACGGCCGGCGTGCGGCACAGGTCGTCGTCAACGTCGCCTTCGCGATGAACTTCGTCCTCCTGGTGCTCGTCTGGTCGACCATCGCCGCGCCGGCCTCCCCGGCGAGTGTCGACCCGGCCATGTTCGAGACCGTTCTCGGCGCGTCAACGAACATCGTTGCCGGGAGTCTGCTGGCGTACGTCGTCAGCCAGAACTGGGACGTCTGGGTGTTCCACGAAATCCGTGACGCGACGAACGGTGAGCAACTCTGGCTTCGTAACATCGCCTCGACAGCGAGTAGCCAGGCCATCGACACCCTCATTTTCGTCACGATCGCGTTCGCCATCGCGCCGCGACTGCTCGGCGTCGGTCCTGTTCTCCCGGGCAGCGAACTTGCGGCACTGATCGTCGGTCAGTACTTGCTGAAACTCCTGATCGCGTTCCTCGATACGCCCGTCGTCTACGCCATCGTCGGCTTCGTCCGCTCGAGAGACCAGACGGGAGCCACAGCGGCCTGAACTGGTAATCGCTCGAGTATCGGTATATCTACAATTGGTATCACTTCAGTAGTATTCACTATTATGAGGGGACCAAAGACTCGAGGGTATAAACTTTTTGATGTGAATCCCATAGTAAGGGTATCTCGAGGCGAATCACCGCACGTTTAGTGACCGCCTCGAGTGAGTGCAGATATGGACGAACGCGTACGCGAGCACGCAGCGGTACTGGTCGACTGGAGCGCACAGATCGAAGCGGGCGACGACGTGGTTCTCTCGATCGGCCCTGACGCCCACGATCTGGCGGTGGCCGTCGCTGAAGCGCTCGGCGAGCGCGGCGCGAATCTGTTGTCGACGTACGCCTCGGGTGAACTCACTCGAGCGTACCTTCGTGCCCACGACGGCGACTTCGGCGAAGACCCTGCGTTCGAGCGGAAACTGTACGAGGAGGCTGACGTCGTGCTATCGCTCGGCGGCGGTCGAAACACGAGCGCGATGGCTGACGTCCCGAGCGAAACGCGCCAGGCGTACCGAAAGGCTCGCTCGGCGACTCGAGAGGCCCGATACGACACGCGGTGGGTCTCGACGGTTCACCCCACGCGCTCGCTCGCTCAGCAGGCGGGGATGGCGTACGAGGAGTACCAGGACTTCGCCTACGACGCGATTTTGCGGGACTGGGAATCGCTCGCCGAGGAGATGGCCAAGATGAAAGACGTCCTCGATGCCGGTTCGGAGGTCCGACTCGTCAAAGACGGAACGGACCTCACGATGTCGATCGAGGGGCGAACCGCAGTCAACAGTGCGGCGTCGGTCAGGTACGACTCGCACAATCTCCCCAGCGGCGAGGTGTTTACCGCACCCCACGCTCCCGAGGGCACCGTCATCTTCGACGTTCCGATGACGATCAACGGCGAGGCTGTCCGGGACGTCCGCCTCGAGTTCGAAGACGGCGAGGTCGTCACCCACGAGGCCGAACAGGGCGAGGACGCGATCACCGAAATTCTCGAAACCGACGACGGTGCCCGCCGGCTGGGCGAACTCGGTATCGGCATGAATCGCGGCATCGACCGCTTTACCGACAGCATCCTGTTCGACGAGAAGATGGGCGATACGGTCCACCTTGCAGTTGGGCGAGCCTACGATGCCTGTCTTCCCGAGGGCGAGACGGGTAACGAGTCGGCGGTCCACGTCGACATGATTACCGATATGAGCGAGGAATCGCGTCTCGAGGTGGATGGCGAGGTGATTCAGCGAAACGGACGGTTCCGCTGGGAAGACGGATTCGAAGGCTGAGTGAAACACCGTTTGCTCCAGATTTTGCGAGTGAGGAGCGATAGCGACGAGCGAGACGAACGGTGGTTAGCCGAACCTGGCAACCAGTTCCCCGTCCTCGAGCGGGCTCGGAGCTTTCGATTCGAGTTCGTCGGCCTCGAGCCCGCCTGCTCCGTCGAAATCGGCTCGAGCGACGCCGGTTTCGTCGACGGTGTAGACGACGCCGTGAAACCCGAGTTCGGCCGCCCATTCGGCACCGCTATCCTCGATTCCTCGAGTCGCGCCTGCAGCCCGTAACAGGAAGATGGTCGTTCCCGGCGTCTCCCAGTCGAACACCTTGCGCTCCTGGCGGCTGTAGGCGATGTTGAGGATGTGGCCCGAGCCATTTCGACCACACAACACCTCTTTGGAGACGTAGGCGTGTTCGAACGCGTCGAGGTACTCGAGGACGGTGTCCTCGTTGAGCGAATCCGGCGGGTCCGGGTAGGGTTTCGTCGCTGCAGTCCGGTAGGTTAGCGGTTCATCGTCGTGTTCGATCTCGATTTCGATGGTCTCGGCTTCGACTGAGCAGTCCGGTCGCGACAGTTCGCCGTCGAAGGAGTCGACGACGGAGCCGTCGTCGTGTTCACCGTCGTTTTCCCCTGCACCGTTCGTCCCGTTTGCCGTTCCGTCGTCATCGCTCTTGTTGTCGTCGCCAGCGTCGCCATTCCCGCCTGCACCACCATTTTCAGCGAGGCAACCGGCGAGCGCCGACGCCGAGCCGAGCGCGACGAGAACCGTCCTGCGTTTCATACCCCGTGTTTCATCGAGTTATCACTAAAGCCCTGGCTAACGTAAAATATCGACTTGAGTTTGGGCGTATCCTTCGCTCGCGTCGACAGGATATTGACCCTTCGAGTCAGATACTAGCGTGTATGCGTGGCGCACTCCGTGCTGGCATCGCCATCTACAACGACGGCTACTATCACGCCGCCCACGACGCCTGGGAAGACCACTGGCTGGGTCTCGAGGCCGACACCGCCGACGAGCGACTGCTCCACGGGTTGATCCAGTTCACGGCGGCGGTGTATCACGCTCGCAATCGCAACTGGGAGGGAGCCGTCGGCCTCGCCGAGAGCGCAGGCGAGTACCTCGAGGGACTTCCCGCCAGCTATTGCGACGTCGCTGTGGCCCCCGTTCGCGACTTCCTGGCGACGCTCGCAACCGACCCCGAAATGATCGAGCGACGCCAACCGCTATCCCTCGAGTTCGATGGTGAGGCGCTCAGCCTCGAGACCCTCGATATGGACGCGACACTGGTCGCTGCAGGCGTCCTTGCCGAGGAACTCGGATACGACGAGGCGGTCCTCGAGCGAGGAGCCGAGTACGCCCGAAGCGACCTGGCCGAGGGGAACGAGACGAGTCAGTTTCTGGCGCTGGTTGTCGATTTCGTTCGCGAAGCCAACCAGCGACCGCTGATCGTCGACCGACTCGAAGCCCACGTCGAACGACGCCAGACGAGAGAACGGGACGTCGAGGGTCTGTTCGATACCTGACCAGGGGGTCACTCTCACTCGAACAGCTACTCCGACTCGAGAGAGTCGACGCTACTCGAGTGGTCAACACCGCAGTAAACCAATGCTACTCGAGTGAGATCGATTCGAGCGTCTTGTGTTTGGCACCCTCCGACAACAGCACGCTCTCGGTGAGCGAAATCGAGTCGACAGTCATCGTCCCCACCGTCGGAGAGCGTTCTTGCACCATCGACTGGACGTGTGCTTTTCCACCCGCGTGATTCATCCGCCCGAGGGTGACGTGTGGCGTGAACTCGTGGTCATCCGGCTCGAACCCCAGCGGCTCGAGGGAGTCCTCGACGGCTTCTTGCAACACCACGAGGGCGGTTTCACCCTGCTCGACGCCCAACCAGACTACGCGAATGTACTCCAGGCTCGGAAACACGCCGAGGCCGCCGAACCGAGCCTCGAAGGGATCGAGGTCGACGCTGTCGACGGCCCGCTCGAGTGCCGTGACGATACCGTCCACCTCGTCGGGATCGACGTCTCCGAGAAAGTACAGGGTGACGTGGGCCTGAGTGGGATCGGTAAGCGTGATGCCGGGCGCGCTCGCGAGGTTCTCCTGAATTGCGGCAATCGGTTCGGCGAACTGCTCGGGGAGATCGACGCTGACGAACAGTCGCATACGTTTCTTTCGTCGCCCGCTGACTTCAGCCTTGACGCTCGGTCGAACGCTGCTATCGCTGCAAAATCCGGTCGACGTTTGGGAGGGTACTAGGGGCGAGACTAGTCGTGCGCCGCGGAATTGTCCTGTGGCTCGTAGCCGAGTGCTTCTCGAGCACGGTCGATGGAGTAGTATTTCCGGTCGTTATCCGAGATACCGTAGACGATTTCGTAGCCGTAGTCGGCTTCGATGGTCCGTTCGAACAGGTGGGCACAGTCGCGGTAGGAGAGCCACATCGCCTGACCGCGCTCGTAATCGATCGGCGGGTGGCCTTTGGTGAGGTTACCGATACGGACACAACACACGGAGAGATCGTGCTCGTCGTGGTAGTATCGCCCGAGCGTTTCGCCGGCGGCTTTCGAGACGCCGTAGAGGTTGCCCGGCCGCGGGAGTTCCGTCCCGTCGAGACGGAACCCGTCGTGGGCGCGGAACAGTTCGGGCGTTCGAGCCTCGGTTTCGTACGCCCCGACGGCGTGGTTCGAGGAGGCGAACACGACGCTATCGACACCGGCGTCGACGGCCGTTTCGAAAACGGTCTGAGTACCGTCGATGTTGTTTCGCAAGACGCTGTCCCAGGGCGCTTCCGGACGAGGATCACCCGCGAGGTGGATGACCGCATCGATCCCTTCCATTGCCTGCCCCACGGCAGCCTCGTCAGTGATGTCGGCGACGACGCTTTTGCCGAGATAGTCACCGGTCAGCGGTTCGCGGTCGAGCAACCGCCAGTCGTACGTTTCGGCGAGTTCGCCGAGGATAGCCTCCCCGACGCGCCCGCCGGCCCCCGTGAGCAGGACAGACTTTGGCATTCGTTCGAGTGCTAGGCGAGCGGCGATAATAAACGTGCGATTTGTCGGTGCGCCCTCGAGCGAGAACGGTCGCTGGAACGAACAGTCTACACCACACACAGCTTTCGTCCGTCGATGTACGTTGCGGGAGGCCGATAGCCAGATATCCGCAGATGAATTCAACACGCCGGAACGCCCCTATGCGGATATGGTTCAGTACAAAGCGACGATGGTCGAGCGGATCACGCTCCCCTCACGGGCCGACCGTGAGCGTGCCCTCGAGCGAGCCGGCTACAACGTGTTCAATCTCGATGCCGACGACGTCTTTATCGATCTCCTCACCGACAGCGGCACGGGCACGATGAGCAACGAGCAGTGGGCGGCCCTGATCCGGGGCGACGAATCCTACGCCGGGTCGAGCAGTTTCGCGCGCCTTGAAGACGCCGTTTCGGACGTCATGGGCTTTCCCCACGTCGTTCCAGCCCATCAGGGGCGGGGTGCGGAAAACGTCCTCTACGGCACCCTGCTTGGCGAGGGAGACGTCGCGCTCAATAACACACATTTCGATACCACGCGCGCACACGTCGCGAATCAGGGGGCAGATCCCGTCGACTGCCCGGTTCCAGAAGCGGCCGAACCCGGTTCGGCGGGCGATTTCAAGGGGAACTTCTCTCTCGAGAACGGCTGGGAGGTCGTCGAGGAGGTCGGTGCCGATCGCATCCCGGTCGTCATCCAGACGATCACCAACAACTCGGCTGCGGGTCAGCCTGTCAGCGTCGAGAACACCCGGCGCGTCGCCGAGTTCGCCGCAGAGATCGACGCCACGTTCGTCATCGACGCCTGTCGGTTCGCCGAAAACGCCTACTTCGTCACCGAGCGCGAGGCCGAGTTCGTCGAAGCGTCGGTCACGGCCGTCGCTCGCGAACAGCTCGGCTACGCCGATGCGCTGGTGATGAGCGGCAAAAAAGACGGACTCTCGAACATCGGCGGCTTCGTCGCGACTGACGACCCCTCGCTCGCCGACGCCTGTAAACAACGCACAATTCTGTATGAGGGGTTTCCCACCTACGGCGGCATGACCGGCCGAGACATGGAGGCCCTGGCCGTCGGCCTCCGAGAAGCGGTCGAACGGGAGTACGTGAGCGACCGCATCAACCAGATACGTACCCTGGCGGACCTGCTCGAGGACCGTGACGTCCCCGTCTACACCCCGACCGGTGGCCACGCCGTCTATCTCGACGCCGACGCCTGTTTCCCCCACCTGCCCGCAGGCGAGTTCCCCGGACAGGCCCTCGTCTGTGAACTGTATCGCGAGGGCGGCGTCCGCGGCGTCGAACTCGGGAGTTTCGCCTTCCCCGACACCGACCGCCCGGAACTCGTTCGACTCGCCGTCCCCCGGCGAACGTACCACCGCGAGCACTTCGAGCACGTCGCCGACACCGCCGCGGCCGTCCTCGAGCGCGCCGACTCGGTGACCGGGCTCTCGATTCGAAGCGAACCGGAGATTCCCGAACTGCGTCACTTCAGTGCAGAACTCGAGCCAGTGTCAGCCTGACTAGTACTTCGTCACGAGTCGACAGGGGTCGAACCTACGACCGCAAAGATCGAACCTACGACTGCTCCTTCTGCCCGCGGTATCGGTCTCCAGCAATCCGCTCGATATCGAACTCGAGTGCCTCGTAAAACGGCCGGATGTCCGCATCGAAGTTGGCCGTCAACGTCCCGTATCGCTCGAGTGTAGCCTCGACGAGCGCGGTGCCGAGACCCTGTCCTCGGCGGCGGCGCCGGACGGCAATGGCCCTGATGTGGCGTGCTGGCGACGTGCTCGCGCCTTCTGATGGGTCGGTTTCGGCGGACCCAACCTGCTCATCGTCGGGGTACTCGAGTACGATGGCTCCGCCGATGGCCTCGCGTATGTCCCCCTCGACCGTCTGGCGCTCGAGAGTCACGACGAGGACGTCTTCGGCCTCGATCCGGGCTTCGATGTCACCAGCCTCGAGCATCGCGCCGTCGATGAGGCGACGAACCTCGAGGGCGTCGGCTTCAGTGGCGAGTCGAACGTCCATCGGCGAGGGTACGACCGGCGCGGTGAAAACCTGTGGGGCTTCCCCCTCGAGGGGACGTTTGTGCTCACCGAAATTCCACTGTAGATAAATCGGGCGAAATAAATTGATATTTGAATTGAAGTGAAACAGTATTGAATGTGGAGTGAGTATCGACAACCGAACGTGCTACCGGTGACGCTCCAGGAGACAGCGTTCCGGATCGTGGTTCGAACGTCTCCGATCGAACAGCGTTGCTCGAGGCTCGAGACTGACACGCGCTACCGTGGCGGGCGAGTCCCGAAATCGTTTTCAACTCCTCGCTCGGACACTCGGTATGCCGACGGAACCGGACACCCAGTATGACTCCTCGTTGGGGAGTAAGTTTATTTTCGTCACCGGCGGGGTGATGTCGGGCCTCGGAAAGGGAATTACGGCCGCGAGCACGGGCCGTCTCCTGAAAAACGCAGGCTTCGACGTCACCGCGGTGAAAATCGATCCGTACCTGAACGTGGATGCAGGGACCATGAATCCCTACCAGCACGGCGAAGTGTACGTCCTCAAAGACGGCGGCGAGGTCGACCTCGACCTCGGGAACTACGAACGGTTCCTGGGGATCGATATGCACTCCGATCACAACATCACGACGGGGAAAACCTACCAGCACGTCATCGAGAACGAGCGCGCGGGCGACTACCTGGGCAAGACTGTACAGATCATCCCCCACATCACCGACGACATCAAACGCCGCATTCGCGAGGCCGCCGAGGGCTCCGACGTCTGTCTCGTCGAAGTCGGCGGCACCGTCGGTGACATCGAAGGGATGCCCTACCTCGAGGCCCTGCGCCAGTTCGCCCACGAGGAACCCGAAGAGAACGTCCTGTTCGTCCACGTCACCCTCGTCCCGTACTCGAAAAACGGCGAACAAAAGACCAAGCCGACCCAGCACAGCGTCAAGGAAGTTCGCTCGATCGGTCTGCAACCCGACGTGATCGTCGGCCGCTCGGACGACAAACTCGATCCCGAAACCAAAGAGAAAATCGCGCTGTTCTGTGACATCGAGACTGACGCCGTGTTCTCGAACCCGGACGTCGAGGACGTCTATCACGTCCCGCTCGTCGTCGAAGAGGAAGGCCTCGACGAGTACGTCCTCGAGCATTTCGAGATAGCCGACGATGCACTCCCCGCCACTGAGCGCACGCGCGAGTGGCGTGACGTCGTAACGACCGAGAAGACCGACACGGCCACCATCGCCCTGGTCGGCAAGTACGACCTCGAGGACGCTTACATGTCGATTCACGAGTCGCTGAAACACGCTGGCTTCGAACTGGGTGCCGAGGTCGACGTGAAGTGGGTGTTCGCCGACGACCTCGCCGACGGACACGACGGACAACTCGAGGGCGTCGACGGGATTATCGTCCCCGGCGGGTTCGGCATGCGCGGCACCGAAGGGAAAATCGAGGCCGTACGCTACGCCCGCGAGAACGACGTGGCGTTCCTCGGACTCTGTCTTGGCTTCCAGATGGCCGTCATCGAGTACGCGCGAAACGTGTTAGGCCTCGAGGGAGCACACTCGGCCGAGATGGACGAGGATACGCCCCATCCCGTCATCGACATCCTCCCCGAACAGTACGAAGTCGAGAACATGGGCGGAACGATGCGTCTCGGTGAGCACACGACCGTCATCGAGCCCGAAACCCTGGCATACGACCTCTACGAGGATACGTCCTGCCAGGAACGACACCGCCACCGCTACGAGGTCAACCCCGAGTACTTCGAACAGTTCGATGACGAGCAGTTACGGTTTTCGGGCACCGCGGGCAACCGGATGGAGATACTGGAACTCGAGGACCACCCGTACTTCCTGGGAACCCAGTATCACCCCGAGTACAGCTCCCGACCGGGCGAGCCGAGCCCACCGTTCGTAGGCCTACTCGAGGCGGCACTGACACGGACAGCTGACACCGACGCAGCGATCGACGACGAAACCGACGAACACGAGGTAACTCACTGATGGTAGACACAGACACATTCGTCCCCGACGCAATCGAATCGATAGCAGCCGAAATCGGCGACGCCAACGCCGTCATCGCCCTTTCGGGCGGTGTCGACTCCTCCGTTGCCGCCGCCCTGGCCTACGAGGCCATCGGCGACCAGTTGACGCCGGTGTACGTTGACACCGGCCTGATGCGAAAAGGAGAAACCGCCCAGATTCGCGAGACCTTCTCGTTCATGGAGAGCCTCCGCGTTATCGACGCCAAAGATCGATTCCTCGAGGCGCTCGCGGGCGTCACCGACCCCGAAGAGAAACGAAAGATCATCGGCGAGCAGTTCATCCGGGAGTTCGAGCGCGAGGCCCGTGACGCCGACGCCGACTACCTCGTCCAGGGGACGATCTATCCCGACCGAATCGAGTCCGAAGGCGGCATCAAATCCCACCACAACGTGGGCGGCCTCCCGGAAGTCGTCGACTTCGAGGGCATCGTCGAGCCAGTCCGCGACCTCTACAAAGATGAAGTTCGCGAGGTCGCCAGACACCTCGGCCTCGACGAACTCGTCGCCGAACGGATGCCTTTTCCCGGTCCCGGCCTCGCGGTTCGCGTCATCGGCGAAGTGACCGAGGAGAAACTCGAAGTCGCCCGCGACGCCTGTCACGTCGTCGAGGAGGAACTCGAGGAGTACGAGCCCTGGCAGGCCCTCGCCGCCGTCATCGGCAAAGCGACGGGCGTCAAAGGCGACAACCGCGTCCACGGCTGGGTCGTCTCCGTTCGCTCGGTCGAGTCCCGCGACGGCATGACCGCTCGCGCTCAGGAAATCGACTGGGAAACCCTCCAGCGCATCCAGTCCCGAATCACCGGCCAGAACGAGAACGTCGCTCGCGTCGTCTACGACGTGACCCACAAGCCGCCCGCGACGATCGAATACGAGTGAGACGGCCCCACTGATAGGGGATTGTTGTCACCGTTTACCGGTCTGCGAGAAACAGTGTGGTCACTGACCGAAGAGATTACAGGAACCCTGTGAAACTATCTACCGGTGATTGTCGACCCGGAAGAGCAATCATCGAGAAGAGACGACAACGAATCGTATGAGCCGACCGGGACACTGATAGCAGCCCGGCAGAACCCGTGAATGGGCCCCTTGCCATCCCGGTCGCCATAGGTACCGATCGTTCACCACAGCCGATACACACAACCGCTTTCGAATCCACTTTAACATATGTACGCAATCATCGCCGGCCCCGACGAAGACGATCTCGCAGCGGCCCTCGAAGCCCACGACGTTCGCGTCGAACGACTCAACGGTACCGACCCGCTCTCGAGGCCGCTCCTCGAGGAAGCCGGTATCGTCGAAGCAGACCTCTATGTACTGACCGACATCGCCGAGTCGACGACGATTCCAATCGTCCGTGATCTCACCGACGATATTCGAACCGTCGTCTACGACCGCAACACGATTCCAGAGTTCATCCGCGGCCAACTCGACCTCGCAATCGACCCCGAGTTGATTACGGTCGAAATGCTTGCCGAGGAGTTGACCGGCAACGCAACCGAGTGACCTCATCCTCGCCGTAATCGGAGAGGATCCCTCAAGCAGTCGGGCAGAGCCCGACGACGGCGAGATTTCTCGCTGATCAAAGAGGAAGTGGCGGCCGAGCCGATCGATCTGAGCAAGCCGTCAGTTGGCGCTGGCATCGACCACATCCGCCGACCTCGAGCCGTCACCAAGAGCTGTATGATTAGCAGAACTCCATGTAATTAATACATAATCAACAATCACGGTGGATTTCCAAAACAGCCCTATGAACTTTCTATCCGGCTCTTTCGGCGGATTGAACTGTGGTTAAGTGTGAGACAATCGGGCGGAAGGGGTTGGACTGACACCCCTGTTCAAGTCCTCCCCGAGAATAGGTGTTGATGGAGGTCAACGGGCGCATCCACCATACAGGCATCCCACGCCAAACTGACCCGTTGCTTCCAGCAACCCACCACAGCACCCTTCCCCACCATTGCCACGCTGTGTTCGGTGGCCCGGGCCTGCACCTCCCGGGTGAACCGTTCACGGCGATTGACGACGCGGGCTCTGCACCAGCCTTCGTCGCTTACGCAATTTTCACTCACTCGAGAGCGGCTGCTTCGAAGAGGGTTTTTTCGTAACACAGCACTCGAGAGTCCCGACTTCGCGGCAAGCATACACAGGTGGGAAACCCTTATGCGCAACCGGCGGAAAGAAGGCATGAACGGCATGACTGTTACGCTAAAAGACTTCTACGCGGACTGGTGTGGCCCCTGTAAGACGCAGGACCCGATCCTCGAAGAACTCGAGGATGACTGGGAGGGACGGTTCGAGGTCGAGAAAGTCAACGTCGACGAAGAACAGGACGTCGCCAACGAGTACCAGGTACGCTCGTTGCCGACGCTCATCATCGAGAACGAAGACGGCGTCGTCGAACGGTTCGTCGGGGTTACCCAGCGCGAAGACATCGAAGACGCGCTCGAGAGCGCTGGCGCGTAGTCCTTTTCAAATCCCAGTTGGGAAGACCCAGTGAGCCGTTGGCTCTTCCTCCATCCGGACACTCCTCCGAACAAAGATAAACCGAATAAACGATCGGTGAATTATCTGGAGAATCTGACTGTTATACAGGGAGTCCTATCGACTGATTACCTAATGCACCCTTCGGATCGATCGGATACACAAGCTCGGGACCAACCGGATAAACTGAAGCGGCGGACGTTTATCGGCACGAGTAGCGGCGTCGGTGCGGCGTTGCTGGCTGGCTGTACCGGGGCAAGCGACCCGAGTGGAGGCAATACCGACTCGGAATCTCCCGATAGCGAAACGACCACGGACGACGACTCGAGCGACGAGAGCGGGTCGGTCGGGAACTTCAGATTGCTCATCAGCGACCTGCCCGCCGACATCGGTGATTTCGACTCACTCGAGGTATCGTTCGACCGAGCCCGAATTTTCAGGGCTGATAAGGACGACGACCGCGAATCAACAGACGATACCGGTTCGGCCAGTGCCACCGAAGCTGACGACGCGGGTGGCCCTATAGACGGTGACCAAGGTGATGATGCCGAAGGTGACGATACCGATGATGAAGACGGGAACGATAGTGATGCTGACGATCCGGAGTCAGACGGTAATGATGACGACGATACGACTGATGGAGCGGACGGGGACGACCGGAACGGACGCGGGTTTTTCGAGCTCGATCTCGATGGAGCGACCGTCGACCTCACACAGGTCGTCGGCGGCAAGGCGATGGAAGTTTTCGATGGCGAACTCGAAGCCGGACGGTACACTAAAATCGAACTGTACGCTGCCGAAATCGAGGGTATCGTCGACGGCGAACTCGCCGACGTAAAGATCCCGAGCGAGAAGCTCCGGATCGTCAAACCGTTCGAGGTAACCGAAGATGAAGCGGTCACCTTCGTCTTCGACATTAACGTCGTCAGGAAAGGTAACGGTGGTTACAACCTGCTACCGGTCATCGCGAAAAGCGGTATCGTCGGCGAGGACGTCGAGGTCGAGGAGATCGAGCCAGGAGACGAAGACGAGGACGACGATGATACTGTCGATGAAGACGACACGCCCAACGACGCCACCGAAAGGGACGATGAACGGCCCGACGCACCCGGGGAAAGCGAGTCGGACGACACAGACGATTCCGACGAAACGGACAACGTAGACGAGTAACGAACGGCTTCTCGAGACCGAATCGTCTGTGGCGACCGACGCTGGCGACCGAAACCGAACCGACGCACGAGGGTGTGGGTATCAGCACGACCTACTGTTACGACGAGACGCTATTTCGAGAGTATATCGGTGATACCGTCTCGAGACGTAGCGAAGAAAGGAGAAGCGTTCTCGAGAGTCGTGCATGCAGAAACCGGCCCGTCGAAGTAGTCAGTTGAACTGAACGCCGACGTCGTGCATGTCGTCGTTGTAGCGGGCGATGTTGATGACCAGCGGTGTCACGCTCTCGACTTCCGCAGCGTTCGCGATGGGGCCGGCATCGAGTGCGCGGAGGCCATCGATTTCCTCGGCGACCTGATGAACGGTGGTTTTGGCATCGTCGACATCGCTTACGAGCAGCGTGTCGACGTCCAAATCAGCATCCAGATTCGCGAGTTTCGCCGCCGCAAGGTTGTGGAACGCGCCGACGACTGGTACCTCATCAGGAGCTTTCTGGGCGACCAGTGCCGTAACACTGCCTGTGCCTGGTGGATGATAGTGCAGGCCATCTTCGTCGCCTTTCATCCCGACAGCAGGGCTCACGAGGACCGTATCGCTATCGAGTTTGTCGGCAACCGAGTCAACGGTGTCGCCGACGTGATAGGGCGGAACTGCCAGAACAACGATGTCAGCACGGTCGGCCGCCATTTCGTTATCGAAGCCTTTGATGTTCGCCTCGGCACCACGAGCCTCGATGGTCTCGAGATACTCGCTCGCCGAATCTCGCGCTTTTTCGGGGTCTCGAGAGCCGATCAACACTTCGTGGTCGGTGTCGTGGGCCCAGCGCAGGGCCAGTCCTTCGCCGATGTCACCGGTGCCGCCGAGTAATGCGATTCGCATACCGAAGTCTGTGGACGGGAAGGGATTAACCGTTGGGTGTTCGGACGAACCTGCCGCGTTTCGAACGATTCATACGATTTGTTGTGACTTTTACGGTGATTGCCCTAACGGCTCGGCAATCACCGGGAAGAGACGACAGCAGACGGTATCACTCGAGCCTGAGGAAACGGCGGGACACTCGAGCGCCGAAACGGGGACGCGTTCACTTACGAACCCGTCCGATCAAAATCCACACCTCGACAGCCCGTGACCCAAACGTACACCCCGGCAGGCCGTGTTCGTCCGAGTATGACCGATCCAGCGATCATAGCCCACCGGGGCTTCGCGGGTGTTGCCCCCGAAAACACGCTCGGGGCGATGGAAGCCGCTGCCGCCCTCGAGGAGACGACCATGCTCGAACTCGACGTCCAGCCCGCAGCCGACGGGACACCAGTCGTCTTCCACGACGACCGACTCGAGGGACGACGTGATGGGCGACCGATCACCGACGAAACGGGGATCGTCTGGGAGACGCCCCTCGAGACGATACAGTCAGCGCAGGTCCTGGGAACCGAACAGACGGTGCCGACGCTCGAAGCCGTGCTGGCCGCGGTGCCCGCGAGAGTCGGGGTTAACGTCGAGTTAAAGAATCCGGGAACGTCGATGCTCTTCCCAGGCGAGACGCTGGATGACGAGACGCTGACCCAGCAACGCTCGAAGTGGGACCCGTTCGTCGAGCGCGTCCTCGAGGACTGTGGCGCCTTCGACGGCGAAGTGCTCTTCTCGTCGTTCTGTGAGGCGGCAATCGCCTCGCTTCACACGAACGCACCCGAGTATGCCGCCGCACCGCTGGTGTGGGACGACCTCGAGGCGGGCATCGAAACCGCTCGCCGATACGACTGTGCGGCGATTCATCCACCTCGAAACGCCATCACCGGAATCGGGATGGTAACGACAGCCTACGCTGGATTTGACGGAAGCGAGCCAACCATCGACATCCTCGAGATTGCCCACGATGAGGGACGAGCGATCAACGTCTGGACGGTCGAAACCTGGCACCAGTTCGAAGCGCTTCGAGCGGCCGGCGTTGACGGCATCATCGCCGAGTATCCCGGTCTCGGGTCGTGGGGTTCGGAGGAACGAGCGCCAGAAACACACTAAGTGGCTTCCCAAACCTGAACGGATGCCTGAAACCGATTACGGGCGTCCAGTTTCACGCATGGGTCGACGTTTGGGAGGGTACTCAGTCGGATACGCGCCAGCTAGGCGTTGGACGGTAACTCGAGACACGTAACTCTAGTACTCCGTCAAGCGCCGACATGTGAGTCAAACCAGACAACCGCTATCGGTTCGACTCACACGTTCAGGCTTGACGAAACACTAGACGGGAACCCGTCACATACAGGACGATGAAAACGTAACCTCGTTGAAGAGGAGGGGCCGGACGATGGTACCGAACGCCCCTGAGTGTAGCTAACGCTCGTGAGCGCCGAAATAAAAGGGCAAAGTGTTAATCGGTCGGATCCTAAGGATTAGGGAGTCAATGGTGAGTTTGCTGCTGGAGACGATTGCGCTCGCGTACAATGTGCCATTCGTGGGCCTCGAGATAGACGGACGAACGGTAACGATCCTGGGCGGAGCTGCTGTTCTCGTGCTGATCGCGCTTTCGGGTTTCTTTTCGTCCTCCGAGATCGCGATGTTCTCGCTCCCCAAACACCGCGTCGAAGGCATGGTCGAGGACGAAGTGCCCGGCGCGGAGCGAGTGAAGGCACTCAAAGAGGATCCACACCGGCTACTCGTGACGATTCTCGTCGGCAACAACATCGTCAACATCGCCATGTCCTCGATCGCCACCGCCGTCATCTCCATCCATCTGGGCGGCCTCTACGGCGTGATCTTCGCGACTTTCGGGATCACCGCCATCGTGTTATTGTTCGGTGAGAGCGCGCCGAAATCATACGCTGTCGAAAACACCGAGACGTGGTCAGTTCGCATCGCAAAGCCACTCAAGGCCACGGAGTACATGCTGTATCCGCTGGTCGTTCTCTTCGATTATCTGACTCGGATGGTCAACAAGGTTACCGGTTCCTCCGGGGCTATCGAGACGCCCTACGTGACTCGAGAC
The DNA here is from genome assembly GCA_025517525.1 of Natronosalvus hydrolyticus. Classification (GTDB taxonomy): domain Archaea; phylum Halobacteriota; class Halobacteria; order Halobacteriales; family Natrialbaceae; genus Natronosalvus; species Natronosalvus hydrolyticus. Next base: position 12,028 of record JAOPJZ010000007.1, on the reverse strand, counting down.
GAAATTCAGGAGATGATCGAATCCGGCGAGCGTGAAGGCGTTCTGGAGGAAGAAGAACACGAGATGCTCACCCGCATTTTCCGGTTCAACAAAACCATCGTCAAGGAGGTGATGACTCCACGACTGGACATGACGGCCGTCCCTCGAGATGCCGGCATCGACGAAGCCATCGAAACGAGCATCCAGAGCGGACACGCTCGACTGCCGATTTATGAGGGCAGTCTGGACAACGTTCAGGGCGTCGTCCACATCCGCGACCTCGTTCGCGATCTGAACTACGGCGAATCCGCCGATATCACCATCGACGACGTGATTCGGCCGACCCTTCACGTCCCCGAGTCCAAAAACGTCGACGAACTATTGCGCGAGATGCGCGAAAATCGGATGCACATGGCTATCGTCATCGACGAGTTCGGCACCACCGAGGGCCTGGTAACGATGGAAGACCTGGTCGAAGAAATCGTTGGGGAAATCCTCGAGGGCGGCGAGGAGGAACCGATCGAACACCTCGATGAAAACACCGTCGTCGTTCGCGGCGAGGTCAACATCGAAGAAGTCAACGAAGCACTCGATATCGAACTCCCCGAAGGCGAAGAGTTCGAGACCATCGCCGGTTTCATCTTCAACCGCGCCGGGAGACTCGTTGAAGAAGGCGAAGAGATGCACTACGGCGAAGACGCCGTCGACATCACGGTCGAAGAAGTCGAGAACACCCGCATCATGAAAGCTCGCCTCGAGAAACGGCCGGTAGAAGAGGAAGACGGCGAAGCGGAGACAAACGGTGCGGAAGCCGAAGCCGTCGACGACGTCTAGTGGCTTCCCAGACCTGAACGAATGCGTGAAACCGATGGCTGTTGTCCGGTTGCATCCAGGAGTCAGCGGCTAGAAGGGTACTATAGTAGCCAGTGATACGGTTTACTGTCGTCTCTTCCCGGTTGTTTTCTTACTGGCTCGGCAATCACCGGTAAAAAGCTACAGCAGACCGTATGAGCGTTCGAGAGGGCGTCGTTGGCCGGGTCAAAATATCACTGCGTGGTATCGATGAGTCCCTCGAGTTCTCGAGCCACATCAGCGGGAACGACCAGTCGTCGTGGCCCGGGGACGTACGTCCCATCCGGTGTCGCATACTCGAGAGTAACCACAGCTGTCCCGCCGAACTGGCGAACGCTGACTCCCTCGAGGTGCTCGAGCGCGACGTGTTCGTCGGGATCGTGGAGGTAGAGCGCCCCCTCCTCGGCGTCGATCGTGCCCACAGAGCGCAGAAACGACGAAAGCACCAGTGCGACCAGCGCAAGCGGAATCGACAGGGCAGCCAGAAACGTAAACGGGCCTGCACCGACTTCGAGCAGTCCTTCCTGAGACACGTACCGTCCGACGATCATGAGGCCGCCAATAACGCCGATCATCGCGATGGTTCCCAGTGCGGCGTCGACGGCACGTCCGACCCCTCGATCGGTCGGTTCCTCGAGCGACAGCGACCGGGCGAGACGGGCGACGTGCCTCTCGGTATTTCGGCTGAGGGCGACGAGTAATATCGTGACGACGAGGGCGGCCCCAATCCCGACGATCACGACCTGCCCGCCGACCTCGCCAGTCAGATCGAACAGCCGCCAGAAGACGATAATTGAGATAACGGCGAAAAACGTGCCGACGCCGAGTGCCCACAGTACCCGAACCAGTCGGGAGGTGGAGGCGTCACGTCGCCACTGGACTGGGCCAGTCATAGCTGACAGTCACTGCTACGAGCCTAAAGCCCGTTCGATACGTCTCGTCCAGGTCATCGCCTGTGTTCGGTTGCGACGGATGAAGGCACTCGAGGGCGAGGAAGACACTGGCTCGAGTCCTACTCGTCGACGAGACCCCCGAACACCCGGTCGGCGTCGGCAGGGACGTCGAAGTCGTGGTAGTGCTCACCTTTCTCCTTCGAAAGAATGTTGAGCGCGGCAGCGGCACCGTCGCCAGCCGAAATAACGGCTTGCCACTCTTCGATTCGCCCCATCGCACCCGTCGCATAGGCGTTCTCGACAGAGGTCTCCATCGTCACCCCGACGTCGACGACGTCGTCGTCCGTGAACGCACAACCGAGGGATTCGGCTAGATCGCGGTTCGCTCCCGTCGCGAGGACGACGTAGTCGGCCGTCGCCTCTCCATCCGCGGTCTCGAGTGTGAATCCGCCGTCGGTCTGCGTGACGTCGGTTACTTCGACGCCCTGTTTCCGGTCCACGCCGAAACTATCGACCTGGTCGCGGAGGTTTTCTACGAACACCGAGCCGTCGATCGAGCCGATACCCGGATAGTTGAACAGGTGGGCTTTGTGCATCCACGTCCCGTCGGTGTCGTAAACCGTGGTCTCGAGGCCGTTTTTCGCGACGAACAGTGCAGCGCTCAGTCCGGCGGGGCCGCCGCCGACGATTGTAACGGTCGTCATCACTGATTCGTTCGAACGCCAGCCGCAAAACCGTTCGCGGGCATTGCAGTTATTGAGTGACACCGCTGTCAGTGGGTTACGTGTAGTGAGTACTCGAGACGAACCAATCAGAACAGGGCCCACGCGAGCGCGGCATAACCGACGAACGAGAGAATAACCGAGCCGACGAGCGAAAGGACCCACGCCAACACGGTGTACCCCATCTTGCGTCCACTGACACCACCACCGGTCGAGGCGGCGTAGCCGCTGCCGATGATGGAACTGACGATGATCTCGTTGAACGACACCGGAATGCCATAGAGGACGGCCGCCTGTGCGATTGCAAACGATGGAATCAGCGCGGCGATCGAACGCCGCGGTCCAAGCGAGGAGTAATCCTGGGCAATCGCTTTGATCATCCGCGGCGCGCCGGTCCACGAACCGACGAGCAGGCCGAAGCCGCCGCCGACGAGCAACGCGAGCAGTGGGAGACCGAGGTCACCGGAAAGCGGGATCAACGGGCCGATCGCGAGGCCGACCTGGCTCCCGCCGGCCGAAAAGGCGACCAGTCCGCCGAGTACGAGCAGGAAGTGACGTTCCCCGCGTTCGATGCTTTCACGCGTATCGAGCCAGAACACCAGTGCCCACGCGAACGCGAGGACCGCGGTAACGAGTGCGATACCGACGAGCCTCGAGAGCGGGAGGAGTTCGCTCACGGCCTGGGAAATCGAGGCACCCTCGTCACCGCTACCGAGCAGGGCGAACTCGATGTGAGCGATGAGCACACCGATCACCCCGGCCAGCATAGCGATGAGCGTCCGTTCAGACAGGGGTTCATCGCGGAGGGTTCGGGCGATTGTGTACGCCAGGCCGCCGCCCACGAACGGCGTCAGGATCCAGAGCGTGGCGATTTCGCGATATTTGAGCCAGGCCGGGTCGCCATTCATCGCCAACCCGACCCCGATAACCGAGCCAGTGACGGTGAACGCCGTCGCTATGGGATAGCCCGCAAAGACGCCGATAGCCACGAGCACGGCGGCGATCGTGAGCGCAATCGTGGCCGCTGCCGGCGACAGAACGACGCCATCGATCAGCTCCGTACCGACGGCTTCGGAGACGTTCGCGCCCTGTAACACGGCACCCGCAAACCCGAGTAGTCCCACCAAAAAACCCGCCCGCATCACCGAGATCGCGTTCGCGCCGACCGCCGGGGCAAACGGCGTCGACCCGCTCGAGCCAGCGCCGATTGCCCACGCCATAAACAGACTTGCGAGCGCAGCTATCGCAAACGTCAGCAGCGTCGCGATCTCGACCATCTACCTGCCCTTGCGCCAGCCAGTATAAGTGTGTGACGACCCGGCGCGGCCGTCTCGGGGGAGCAGAACACGGTATGCTGTCACGCGTTGGCTGGGAAATCGCCTTGGGCGAAAATGATCAGTTCGTCGTCGACCGCGACCCATCGCCGTCTCGAGGCTCCGGCGGCGGTTCGACACCTTCGATGGCTTCTGCGGTCTGGGTGTCCTTCTCGACTTCGACGTGCCAGCGGTCGATTTCGTCCTCGTAGGCCGCCAGTGACTCCGAAACGTCCTCTTTGAGGACGTCGTCGTTCACGTTCACCTCGAAAATAAAGGAGGCGCCGTTGCCCCGACCCGTCTGCTGAATGTTCGCGCTGACGAGTTCGTTATCGAAGTAATAGGGGGCGAGCTGGGTCATCACCTTCTGGTAGACCGTGTCCTCGACGCGTCGCAAGGCCTTTCGGCCAGCCGTATCGGCCGCTCGAGCCACGTAGTCGACCGACTCCTTCCAGTTGTCGACGACCTCGCCGTTGTCTTCGTTCTCGAGTGCTTCGTAGGATTCTGATAGCTTCTCGCCGGCGGTTTTGATGTCTTCGTCCGGTTCTTTGCCGGCCTTTTCGCCCTCGCCCTCCTCGACGCTCGCCTGGTCGGCGGTTTTCTCGCTGATGTCGCTCTCGAGGCGTTCGTGTGCTTTCGGTCGCCACTCCTCCCACTCCTCGAACGCTCGAGCGAACCGCGCGCCAAGGTCGAGGTCGGGGTCGTCAACGCCAGCATCACGAAGCGCCTGAGTGATGCGTTCGCCGTGTTCGACGACGTCGCCCCAGTCACCACGAACTTTGAACCCCGAAATACTCTCTTCCATCTAGTTGAGAGCACTCTATGGCGTCGGTCAATATATACTCTTGGCCGTCTCGTGCTGGCGAAGCACACGGCAAGACGAAAAGACCGATAACGTCAATTGGCCGGGGCGAGGGGTTTCAGGTATGCCGATCGAAGATCGGGGCGACGCCTACCTCGTCACCCACGCGCTGGCGAAAGATACGCTCTCACGGCTTCGAGACGTCGAGACAGAACAGGTGAGTTTCCGGAAGGGACTCGTCAAGCTCGGGCGCATCTGTGGCTACGAAATCATCGATGGCCGCATGGAAACCCAGTACGTCGAAATCGAGACGCCGCTCGAGACGACGATGGGCGAGCGAGTCAAAGGATTAGACGACGTCGTCATCATCAACGTGTTGCGAGCGGCGACGCCGTTCGTCGAAGGATTGCTCAAAGCCTTCCCGCGGGCCAGACAGGGCGTCATCAGCGCCAGTCGCGACGAGGAGGCAGGCCGTGGCGAAGCAGGGACGTTCCCGATCACGGTCGATTACGTCAAACTGCCCGAAATCACCGAAGACGATACGGTAATCGTCGCCGACCCGATGTTGGCGACTGGCAGTACGATGAACGCCGTCCTCGAGCACGTTATCGAGAACTCCGTCGACCCCGAGCACCTGATCGTGCTCTCTGCGGTCTCGGCTCCGGAAGGCCTGCTTCGCGTCGACGAGGCGTTCCCGCAGGTCGACCTCCTGACGGTCGCTATCGACGACCACCTCGACGACGACGGCTTCATCGTCCCCGGCCTCGGTGACGCGGGCGACCGCGCGTTCCGGACGACCTGATTTTCGGTTCGTAACTGTGCCACACGGTCTGGAACGACCCACTCGAGTGAGCATACCGGAACAATACCTGCGAGGTTTCGAAACCGTACGTACGTGCTTATGAGCGACCGACACATCGGCTCGGTCAAAGATTAGGCAAGTCTAATCCTCAGATTTGTACCGCCACATTTATTAATAGAGTCACCAAACACGTCGTTGATGAAAACAGATTCGAAGACCGGACGATCGGTTTCATCGAACCTCACGCGACGGAAGGCGCTTGCCGGTGCCGGTGGACTGGTTGCCGGATTAGCCGGATGTATCGGAGACGATCCGCAAAACGGCAACGGCGGTAATGGGGGCGGTGATGAAGGCGATAGCGAGTTTACCGTCTTCGCAACGATGCCCGCGGTGTGGGACTTCGTTCGACAGGTTGCAGGAGAACACATGGACGTTATCGATCTGGTTCCCGTTGGCGAACACGGTCACGACTGGAATCCCGAGCCGGGAACCGTCGAAGACCTGGATCGGGCCGATGGTTTCGTGTATCTTCGTGATTTCTCGAGTTGGCAAGACGACGCGGCGGAGCAACTCGAAGATGAAGGAGTCGTCGTCATCGAGGCTTCAGAAGGGATCGAGTTCTTCGATAGTCCGACAGAGGACAACGACGAACACTGGTGGATGGACCCTATCGAGTGCCAGAACGGTGTTCGCAACATTGCAGACGGGATCAGTGAGATTGACCCCGACCATGCCGACGATTACGAAGCCAATGCCGAGCGTTTCAACGAGGAACTCCAGGCGGTTCACGAGGAGTTCGAGGCCATCGTCGAGCGCGCACAACTCAATGAGATCGTTGTCGGCACCCACGACTCGTTCCAGTGGTGGAACCGGCGCTACGGTATCGACATCTACTCGCCCGTCGGCACCTCGCCCGACGACGCCGCCTCCCCACAGGACGTACAGGAGATCGAAGAACTCATCGAGGAGTTCGATATCGGACACGTCCTGTACGACGTTGGCGAACCGGCGACGCTCGCCGAAGACCTCGCGAACGAAGTCGACGCAGAAATTCTTCCGTTGTCACCGGTCGAAACGCAGATCGACGGTAGCCCTGACCTCGACACCGGGCTTCGAATGGAGTCCGACTGGGGCTACGTCGATCACTTCCGCGAAATCAATCTCCCATCGCTCGAGACGGCCTTGCAAGCCGAAGAGAATTAGCTCAATCGAAAGATTTGGGTAGCCAGGGCGAATACTGGAAATCAAGAACGCAAACGATGTTACTATGAGTTATGCAATCGCCGTTGAGAACGTTTCCTTCTCCTACGAAGACCGGCCTGTCTTGAAAGACGTTTCACTGTCAGTCGAGGAGGGGGACTTTCTCGGAATAGTCGGGCCGAATGGCTCCGGCAAGACGACGCTGTTGCGAATTATGCTGGGGCTGCAACCACCCGATTCAGGTACCGTCGAACTGTTCGGGACGCCAGCATCGTCGTTCAAAGACGGTGCCCGTCTAGGGTACGTCTCACAGCACTCGACGGATGCCGACGCGACGATGCCGGTCACCGTCCGCGAAGTCGTCAGGATGGGGCGATACGCACACGCCGGAATCGGGCCCCTCAACGAGGCGGATCGCGAGAGTATCGACGACGCGCTCGAGACTGTGGGAATCTCGGATCTCGCCGACCGACGGATCAACCACCTCTCAGGTGGACAGCGCCAGCGGGCATACATCGCGCGGGCCCTTGCGTCGGAAGCCGACCTGCTGGCACTCGACGAACCGACTGTCGGTGTCGATGCCGACTCTGTCGAAGCGTTCTACACCCTTCTCGACGATCTGAACGGGCAGGGAATCACGATTCTTCTGATCGAACACGACATCGGCGTGCTCACCCAGCACGCGAGCACGATGGCGTGTCTCGACTGCGAACTCTACGAACACTGTGAAACCGGGCAGTTCCTCGAGAGTGATGCACTCGAACACGCGTTCAGTTCAGCACGCGTCGTCAGTTCACAGCAACTCGCCGCAGGTGATTGATGGTGGCAACTAACCGTCTCGACTGGACTCGAAGGCTTCCCGAGGAGTACGCCGTTTCCGGCGCCCTCATCGCGGTGACGGTTCTGTCCGCGATATTTATTTTGGGGTGGATTCCTGCGCTTGCGCCACAGCAGTGGCCGACGCTCTTCCTCGAGATTCCGTTCGGCTTCGAGCGGGGACTCGAGATACCGATTCCTCGAGAGTGGTCGCTGGTGTTCGTCGGCTTTCCGACGGTGTACGAGGTGTTCTGGGGGACGACCTGTAGCACCGTCGATACGTGGCTCGTCTGTAGTGGCTTCCTCCAGCGGGGCTTCACGGCCGGGATTTTGATCGGGATTACCGCCCCGATCGTCGGTGCGTATCTCGTCAACCGACAGATGGCACTCATCGGTGAGGCCCTCGCCCATACGGCCTTTGGCGGCGTGGCAATCGGTCTGTTCGTCGGTGCTGCCGTGCCGAGTGTCGATTATCCGTTATTGTTCGCGCTGGTCGCGGCCGCAACCGCCGCGCTCGGGATGCAGTACATCGCGGTCAAAACCGACGGCTACGCCGATATCCCCATCGCGATTATGCTCACCGGCGGCTTCGCGGTCGGGATTGCAGTGATCTCTTACGGTGTCGTCTTCAGTTCGACCGTCGAAAGCTATCTCTTCGGCGATATTTTGTTCGTCCCGTTCGAAAACGTCCAGCTCATGGTTGGACTCACGATGATCGTTGGGGCAACGGTCGGGTTGACCCACAAGCAGTTGCTGTTCATTACGTTCGACCGGGAAGCCGCCCGACTCGCGCGGATCAACGTCTGGTTCTACGATACGCTACTGATCGTCCTCACGGCGTTGGTCGTCGTCGCAGCGATGCAAATCCTGGGGGCGATTCTCGTCGCCGGAATGCTCGTCATCCCCGTCGCTGCCGCGATGCAACTCACGAATAGCTTCAATCGTGGCATCTTTCTGTCCGTCATCCTCGGACAGGTCGCAATTTTCGGCGGCATCTTCCTCTCGTATTACTGGAATATCGCGACCGGTGCGATGATTATCCTCGTCGCCATCGCCATCTACCTCGGAGCCGTCAGCAGCCGTCTCCTGGCTTGACCGTCCGAAACAACACGCGCGCTCGAGTCATCGTATCTTCTGTTGGAAGTCGTTACCGGGACGACCACGTACCGTCATTCGATTATCCAAAAAAACAGTCCCAAAAAACAGTATCAGCTCTCGTCTTCTGCACTCGAGCCGTCGTTTTCCGCTTGCGAACTCGAGTCGTCGTCCCCATCATCCGCACTCGAGAGTCCCTCGTTCGGCCCCCGCTCGAGCGCCGGCGGAGCCTCGCTGTACTCGCTGTAGCCGTCGAACCAGCGCTGCATTCGCTCGAGGCGGTCGACGACGTGACCGGGTTCGCCAGACCGGGAGAGTTCGTGTCCCTCGCGGGGATAGCGAACCATGCGGGTGTCGACGCCGTGTTTTTTCAGGCCGAGATAGAACAGTTCGGCCGTGTTCGCCGGCGTCCGATAGTCCTCGTCCGAGTGGAGCACCAGCGTGGGCGTCTCGACGTCGGGTACGTGCGCAACCGGCGACTGCTCCCACAGGTATTCGGGGTCCTCCCACGGGGTGACACCGTAGTCACCTTCGACGAGTTTGAACGCGTCCGTCGAACCGTAAAAGCTCGTGAAGTCGTAGACCCCGCGCTGGCTCACCGCGGCCCGGAACCGGTCGGTCTGGCCGACCGTCCAGGCGGTCATGAAGCCGCCGAAACTGCCGCCGGTGACGTACTGCTCGTCGGTGTCGACGTACTCGCGTGCACAAACGAGGTCGACGCCGGCGAGGATATCCGTCAGCGTGACGGCACCCCAGTCGCGTTCGATGGCTGCGGCGTGGTCTTCGCCATACCCGATCGATCCGCGAGGGTTCGACCAGAAGACGACGTACCCTGCAGCCGCAAGGCTCTGGAACTCGTGCCACATCGTGCCGCTCTGGGTCCACTGGCCGTGGGGCCCGCCGTGGATTTCCACGACGAGTGGATAGGACTCATCCTCCGCAAAGTCCGGGGGTGTGAGAACCCAGCCCTGCACCGGCCCCTGCTTGCTCTCATAACGCAGTTCCTCCGGCTGGGAAACGGCTCTGTTCTCGAGGTAGTCCGCATTGACGCGAGTCAATCGTGTCGCCTCATTGCCCCCGCGTGTGGAGACGAAGACGTCACCCGGATGGTCCCACTCGCTCTGGACGTAGGCCACGGCGTTTTCACCCACCGAGATATCCTCGACCGTGACGTCCTCACCGTACACTTTCGTCGGTGGTTCGCTCCCGTCTCCGGCAACCGACCAGCAGACGACTGAGCCCTCGTCAGGCGTCAGGAAGTAAAGCGTCGAGTCGTCAGGACTCCACTCGAAACGACCGGTGACAGTCCGATCGATCGAATCGGTGACCGTCACGGCCGCCCCGGTCGTCCGGTCGTACACCTCGAGGTTCGTCTGGCGGAGCGTAAACCGCTCTCGTGGCGTCCGAGGATAGGCAACCCGGCCGTCTTCGGTCGCCTCGAGTGAGGTGATCCAGCCGACGGTTTCGGTGACCGACTCGACGTCGCCTGTATCGAGGTCGTGGGCCAGGATTTCCGATTCGATCGAGTCGTCGGGGTCCTCGCCCAGCTTTCGTGCGTAGTAGATCGTTTCTCCGTCTCCCCAGGTCGCCCCGACAAAGTCTTCGTCACCGTCGGTCAATCGCGTGAGGGCGTCGTTGTCGCCCTCGGTAACGACAGCCTGCTCGAGAGCTGTCTCGACATCGAGCGTGTAGACGTGGCTCCGGCGCCCGTCGGTGTAGCGCTGGGCGGCCCGGTAGATCATGCGGTCGATGACGCGTGGGTCCGGCGTTTCCGGCTCGTAATCGCTCTCGACAGCCATGTCTCGACCCTCCTCGCGGTCGTCGGGAGTCGACGACTGCGTAAAGAGGAGTGTCGAGCCGTCGGGGCTCCACTCGAGACCGCTCACGCCCCCGACAACGCTCGTTACCTGACGGGCTTCACCGCCGTCGGTGGGAAGGACCCATAGCTGTGGCCGATCATCGTCGGCCCCGCGCGTGCTGACGAACGCCAGATGGGAACCATCGGGACTCCAGCGGGGCTGACTGTCGACGCCCTCGCTAACGGTGAACTGGGTTGGTTCGTCTCCGCCGAGAGGCACCACGTAAATCGTCGCCTCGAGTGTCTCGTCGTCCTCGGGCACCGTGCGAACGAACGCGACCCGGTCGCCATTCGGCGACAGCTGTGGGTCAGAAACCCCGGTAATCTCGTGATAGTCGGTTGGAGAAACCGTGCGCATAGTCACCATTTCGAGAGACGGCGATTAGGTATTTCGATTCGAGACACGCGCGTCGCGTCGCTCGAACAGCATCAGACACTCGAGCGACGAAGACAGTTCTATAAGTATGAACAATCACGTTTCCTGCCGGTCAAGAACTGAACAATAACGCAATTATATGGTATTTATGCGGAGATTATTAATCACCTGGTGTGGGTTCTTCGCTGTCATGGTGCGACCAATTAAACGACCCGCTTCATTGCGGTCTCAGGGGTTGCTGGACTGGTAAGTATCGCAGGCTGTATCGGTGATGACGTCGACGACGATGCGAACGGCGATGAGACGGACGACGTCGACGACACCGACGACACCGACGATGTCGACGACACCGAGACACGGATGACACCGACGATACCGACGACGAGGAAGACATCGAAGACGCCGATCCGGAGGAAGGCGGGGAGGTACTCTCCTGGCACGCGGGTGGCACGGGCGGCACCTACTACCCGCTTTCGGGCGAAATGAAGTCCATCGTCGAAGCAAATACGCCACACGGACTCCAGGTGCAATCGACGGGTGCGACCGTCGAAAACGTCGGGAGTCTCGGCCGCGAAGAGGCGGATTTCGCGCTGATCCAGAACGACATCGCCTTCTTCGCCGTCAATGGGACCGGCATCGAAGACTTCGAGGGCCAACCCATCGAGAACATCCGTGGCGTCGCCACGCTGTATCCCGAAACGATTCACATCATTACCCAGGCCGACTCGGGCATCGAATCGGTCGAAGACCTCGAGGGCGCGACGGTCAACACCGGCGACCTCGGCAGTGGAACCCAGGTGAACGCGCTCCAGATCCTCGAGTCCGCGGGCGTCGAGGACTTCGAAGAACAGAACACGGACTTCGCCTCCGCGACCGACCAGATCCGCGACGGCGACATCGACGCCGCCGTCATCGTCGGTGGCTGGCCCGTCGGTTCGGTCGAAGAGCTCGCCTCGACCGAGGACATCTCGTTGGTCGCGGTCGACGGAGACGTCCGCGATGCCGTCATGGACGACGCCGAGTGGATGGCTGCAGATACCATCCCCGGCGGCACCTACGACGGGATCGACGACGACGTCGAAACGGTCTCCGTCCAGGCGATGATCGCCACGCACGAAGGTCTCGACGAGGGCATCGTCGAGGAGGTGACGACGGCCATCTTCGACAACACTGACGACTTCAGCATCAAAGCCGACTTCATCAGTGCCGACACGGCACAGGACGGGATGCCGATCGACCTCCACCCCGGTGCCGAAGCCTACTTCGAGGGTGTCATAGAACTCTTGTCACACCGTGATGATCGTGCTTCCCGGATTGTCT
>JAOPJZ010000067.1 GCA_025517525.1 Natronosalvus hydrolyticus | reverse complement strand
CATCCGTTCTAGTTTAGCGCATCGAGGCACCTGGAGAGGCCGAGCTAGAATCGTCAGTAACTAGGAGTGTGAGAATCCGGTGGAGAGTGTGTACAACCCACCGGATTCAGTAGTTGTGAACCGAATTCAAAGAGCGTTTCCATCTGATGAGTTGCGCGAGCGTGCTCGCGTAACGAATCTCATCCAGCGAGAGCGAAAACTCGACATCGTCGCGTTGTTTTACACGCTCTCACTCGGCTTTGCTGCCGGTTCTGATCGATCCATTCAGGCGTTTCTCGAACGCTACGTCGAGATGGCTGACTGTGACGAACTCAGCTATGCGACCTTTCACGGCTGGTTCAAACCAGGGTTTGTCGCACTCCTCAGAGAGATTCTCGATGACGCCATCGAGAATCTCGACACGGGCCAAACCAAGCTTTCCGGACGTCTCGAACGGTTTCGAGACGTCCTGATCGTCGACGCCACGATCATCTCGCTCTATCAAGACGCCAGAAACGTCTACACACTCGATGATGACCGAGCCGGGGCGAAACTCCATCTTACCGAATCGCTCTCGACGGGGCTTCCGACGCGATTCCAGACAACCGACGCGAGCACCCATGAACGGAGCCAGCTACCCACCGG
>JAOPJZ010000066.1 GCA_025517525.1 Natronosalvus hydrolyticus | reverse complement strand
TTATCTTGGCAAGCGTGGTTTGGTCAGTCAGCAGAATTTCCATAGGTGAATATAGGGCGCGCGTTCAGCACCCGTCGGTAACTGGTAGTGAATGATAGATTTGCCCTCACTGCTTGTACCCCGAGTTCCCGGCTTCGATGTACTGGACTACAAAGTACGCGATTACGAGTCCGATGAGAAGAATCCCGAAGCCGCCAGCAGCGGTGAGTGCATCAGTAGTCGTCTCGAACGCGTCAATTCGAAAGCTAATTATTTCACGCGAAATTGCGATGATTGCAGCACCGATCACGATTTGCACGACTGGCTCATCACGAGCGTACGCAATCAGCGTCCGATGAACCTCAACAATGATCAATAGCAAGAGCACGGTGTCTAAAAGCTCGACTACAGCAACTGGGTCAGTGAATTCACCACTCGTAAATAGATCCCATAACCCGAGTAGTAAATCAAATACGCCGATAATAAATAGTACAACAGTAAAGTACGCAGTCGCCAGCACGAGCCACCGCATTGCGGTTATTGAGGGATTAGTGATTCGGGGCAGGTCTATATCCGACGCCACACATTTTGAAAGAGCGCTATTCGCATAAACGCAAACCCTACTTAATTAAACCTATCTTGTTGATTGGTGGAAAACTCTTTCTTAAACTTACTCGCGCTCTAGTGCTGACTCGATGGAAATTCTGCTATATCCCATGAGAGCGTGAAACAAGTAT
>JAOPJZ010000065.1 GCA_025517525.1 Natronosalvus hydrolyticus | reverse complement strand
AGCAGGTAGTCGTGCCAATCGAGTGTGTCATAGGCGCTGTCTCCAAGCATCCAGATCGGTGTTTCGACGGCGAGCGCGTCACGGGTGACGCGCATCGCCGTCTCCTCTGGCGCTTGTTTGCTTTCGGTAAACTCAGCTGCAATCGGAATCTTCGAACCGGTCGAAACGATCGTACACCCGTAGCCATAGTAGTACTCTTCAGCGGTTGGGTCGTAGCATTTCGACGCATCTTGATCGGCTGGCATCGTTCTCACGTCTGTCGAATCAATCGAGTAGGTTGAGTCGAGCAGGCCCCGTAAGGCGGCCTGCTCGACGAGATGGTCGAAGATCTTGTCAACGACGTGTTCGAGGTCAGTGAGGAAACGATCGACCGCGTCTCTCGACGGCGGTCGATCGAAGCCACAGCTGAGCCAGACGACCGTGTTGTTCAGTTCTCGTGCAATCGGACGAATGCCGTAGATGTCCTTGTAGTAGCAGTGCAGAAAGCCACGCATGAGCTCCGGTGGTTCGTGCTCTCGTGTTCGCCCCGTCTGGGCCGGGGCGAACACGTCGAACTGTTCAAGAAACTCGAATGAGAGATGCTCAAACAGCGCGAGCGTCTCTGTTTCCACGACATTGAAGAACGTCTCTACCGTAGGATTCTCTTGCAGGGTTGCTGGGCTCATTCCACCTCAGCATTCACCCTGCTCTCTGGTATGAGAACTGTTCTATGACACCCTC
>JAOPJZ010000064.1 GCA_025517525.1 Natronosalvus hydrolyticus | reverse complement strand
CGCACGCACGGCGTCGCCGAGCGTGCGCTTGATCACCGAGAAGACGGTCTCAGACAGTGCTCGCTGGCCGTAGAGAGCCGAATCGATCCGCGCGTTATGCGCGTGATCGATGGGGTGGAACTCACGGTGCTTTATCAGCGGTCTCACGCCTTCTTCCCTCAGCTTCTCGCGTAATTGCTGCCAATCGTAGCCTTTGTCGGCAGCGAGGCTGAGCAACTCGCCCGCGTTGCGGAGGGCGAGTTGCCAGCCGAGGTGGGTGTCGTGACGTTTCTCGGTTGTACAGTGAACGTCGAGCACAGCCTGTGTTTCTGTGTCAACGAGCGCGGTTGTCTTGAGCGTCTGAACCCGATAATTCGTCCGGCGGCAGTAGTGTTTACTCGCGTTTTCGCGGTCGAAAAACGTCGCGTCCATCGCGGCGTGACCAGATGGCTCGTGCAGCTGCGTCCCAAAATCGTAGAACGATTTTGTGGGCTGCGCAAAAGCTCTGCTTTTGCGAACGCCGACAGGCGCAGCACCACTCGCCAGACTTCCATCTTAATTCTGTCAAACGCCTTGACTAGCGTCGAGTGATCAGGGAGATCGCCCTTCTCAAGGCCGATCTCCGCCAGTATTTGTGGCATCTCGCTCAGGAGATCGAGCGCTTCGCGGTAAGACTTCTCCAGGTAAATCCGCAGACAGTGCAGCGAAACAACGGCATAGTCGGCGAAGCCGCCGCCACCCTGCGGGGCGGCGACTTCGCCTCGGCCA
>JAOPJZ010000063.1 GCA_025517525.1 Natronosalvus hydrolyticus | reverse complement strand
CGCTTGTGGTTGAGTTCGTCCGCGTTTCCAAGAAACGCTCCTGTACTGGTGACGGCCAGGTAGCCATCCACGTTGAGGTCTACGCCGAGAACCACTCCGTTCTCGGTCTGCTCGTCGCTAGAATCAGTGTTGGCTACTTGTTCAACGGCAACGTGGAGGTAGTATTCACCATCGCGCTTGTGGAGCGTTGCTTCTCGCTTCTCCCACTCTTTGTCGTCCCAGTACTCCTCGAACGGTGTTCCCTCGTCGTCGTGTGGGAAGACGTACTTTGCACGGATTCGGCCGTCCACTGTGGAGAGTGTGCAGTGGTCGTCGTTGTACGTTATCGTGTTTGAGTTGTATGTGACGACCGTGCCTTTGAACTCTGGTTTGCTCGTGTTCTTATTGTCTTCAAGCAAGTCCTTGCAGTTCGAGAGGGCGTTGGCTGCGAGGTTGCGGGCGGATTGGACGTGTCCACCTGTGAGTGGGCTAGTTTCGCGGATGTCGTGGTAGGTGGCTTCGTTGAGTTGGTTTTTGTTGATGATGATGTCGTCAGGGTTGTCGCTCCAGCCGTAGTCGATGACGGGTTCGGTGACTCGTTGGAACTCCTCAAACGTGGCATCCACTACCGAGTGATGTTTCTCGGGGATGTCGAGTTTGACTTGGATGTTCCTGACGACAGTCATACCCTATCAGTCGAGCAAATATTATTTAAACGTTCATATTAGGCGTGGAGTCGCGGCACGTGGATAGCGTCATCCCGTGACGGACTTCACCCCCGACCTCAAGGGTCGGGGTTCTCGTCCTGCACCGCCTATAGA
>JAOPJZ010000062.1 GCA_025517525.1 Natronosalvus hydrolyticus | reverse complement strand
TCCACGCGAGCGGAGCGAGCGTGTTTTTGGTCGAGATTTTTGGAGGCGGGTGAGCAGCGCGGTTCGGAGCGAACAGAGTGAGTGAGAACCGCGATGTGAACGGCGAACCCGCCGAGAAAAAGGTCGGAGTGAGCAGTTCTCGTAAGTTGCTCACACGAGCGGAGCGAGCGTTTTTCGTCGAGATTTTTGGAGGTGGGTTCACGGCCGTTGTGATGCGAGAATCTACCCGTTGTCCGTGAGTCAATCCCTCGACTCACTGCGTCGATAGTCGGTGGTTGGCATCTTCCTTAAACTATGGATTCAATAGTAAATACTATGAATTAAATAATAAAAACTATGAGTTTACAACTAGTCTTCACCGCACAGTTTCGGTACAACTCAAATAGGCCTCGAGTGGGTAAACTCCTCGTGAAATAATACAACACAATTATCGCTTAATTTGGTTGGAGATTAGATAGTTTTACGATATATCTCCCGATAGAATTATGGCGGTATTCTCGAATGCTGAGTATATGTCTTTACCCCCCACAAGGCGTGCGGTGCTATCGACCCTTGGTGCAGGCGGTTTGGGTGCGTTGGCGGGCTGTCTCAGTGACATAGGCAGGCTGTCGTCGGATTCCGAAGCGGAGGCGGTCGGCGGCACTGATCGGACGATACAACTCGGGATTATGCAACCGTTGTCCGGTGATCTCGGGGCGGTTGGCAACCCAATTGCGGATGCCGCCGAGTTGCCGGTCACACAAGTCCGGGATGCCGTCGACATCGGTATCGAGTACACTACTGTCGACACCGGTGCCGATCCGATCATGGCGATTGGGGAGGCGGTGTCGCT
>JAOPJZ010000061.1 GCA_025517525.1 Natronosalvus hydrolyticus | reverse complement strand
TACGCTGCTTCAGAAGGACGTTCTCGACGTACTTCCCGAGCAGGTGGAGGTCTGCGCAGACCTCCACCTGCGGCCCTACTACGGTGACGAAGACGACACGGACGGCCTCTATCATTCGGAAGCGAAACGTGGAACCACTGCATTCCATGCCTACGCCACACTCTACGCGCGTGTGACGAACAAGCGATTTACGCTGGCAGTACGCCGTCTCAAAGACGGCGACACTGCCAGCAGTGTTCTCGCTGAGTTTCTGGGTGTGCTTGACGGCCTTGACTTCAGCGTCAAGGCCGTCTATCTCGACCGTGAATTCTACGACAGCAAGTGTCTCACGTTGCTTCAGGCGCACAATTACGCCTACGTCATGCCGATCGTCCGCTGGGGAAAGACGATCAAGCAGGAACTCTCGGAAGGGTGGAGTCGCGTCATCCAGCACGGCTTGACGGCGAAACTCGACGGTCACAGCTGGACCGTCGAGTTTCCCGTCTATATCGACTGTACCTACCAAAACGGACGCTACGACGAACACGGTGTGGCGCGTCACGGCTACGCCGCTGACGCGCCGTTCATTGACACGCCACGAGACGCTCGATACCACTATGCGAAACGCTTCGGTATCGAAGCCAGCTACCGGTTGTCCGAACAGAGTATTGCGACGACATCGACGCGAGATCCGGTCGTACGGCTGTTGTACGTGGTGGTGAGCCTGCTGTTGCAGAACGTCTGGCGGTATCTCCACTGGGAGTATGTGGCGACGGCCCGCCGTGGCGGGCGTCGCCTCTGGTCCTGGCCGTTCAAGGAGTTCATCAACATGGTCCGACGGGCAGCGTGGACGGCCCTCGCGGTGCGTCGGGCCGTCCCCGCAAATCGCCCACCGGACGATCGGTTCCACCGGTAACCACCGACCGAGAAAGCCCTGTTCGTGAGTGGCAACGCCGTCGCGTCGGCGGCTGATCGCCGCCGACAGCGACAGCTCCCTCTTCGATCAGTGTAGTTCACCCACTCGTGATGACTCGTCAGGACGAAACTGAAGACTCAGATCGAATTAGCTGGTAACGCTTTGTGAGGTACTGA
>JAOPJZ010000060.1 GCA_025517525.1 Natronosalvus hydrolyticus | reverse complement strand
TCTCAGCCGCCTTGTAGCGGAGTTGGGCGTGCATCTTCGCAAAGCCCCATCCGTGCAACCGACGGTTCATGAACGCGCCGTAGTCCATGTTCTCGCGGATGTGCGTCAAGTCTTCCAGAACCAACACAGGGTTGTCGAATTGGTCTGCGTAGGCGACGACCCCCGACGTGACCGTGTGGAGAATGTCGCCTATCTGTCGCCAGAGTGAATCGCCGTAGGATTCGGCGATACGTTCGCTTCCGCGTTGTTGAAGGCGTCGAGTCGCCGTGAAATACGTCTCACGGAGCTGTCGTACTCGCTTCCCTTCGTCGTTCCAAAGGTTGGGTGTAGCCGGGGAGCCGCGCTCGTCACGGTGACACACCGTTAACAAAGAGGCTTCCCCGATGTCTACCCCAATCGGCGTTTCGTCCGCCGAACTGGATCGTTCCTCCACGTCCCGTGTGGCGACGATGTGGAAGTACCACACACCATCGCGGTCGAACAGCCGACACTCGCCCATCTTTGCGTCCCCCGCGTGCAACGCTTCCAGCCACTCTCGCTGTTCGGGATTCGGTTGGGCAGGGAGCCACAGGTTGTAGTCGTTGTGATGGGGGATTTTGACGTACCACTCGATTGCGTTCTGTGGCTTGTGGTCGAGCTTCGGGCCTTCGTTCGTGAACCGAACAGGGTGGTCGCCGCGAAGCTCTTTGGCGTCGTAACTCCCGCCACAAAGTTGTGGGACGTACTTCTTGAGAGCGTTCTTCGCGTAACCGCTCAGGTCGTAGTTGACCACCACGTCGTTCGCTTCGGTCTGAGTGGTGCAGTTTGCGTTGAACGCGGCTTCGAGGGCGTCTTGATACGCTCGTTTTGTCTCGCAGAGCTTCCGGTGCTTGTGAGTGTTCGGTTCCACAAGCTTAAGTTCCAGCGTCTCGGTGAGTTCGGTCACTGTTCGTCCTCCTCGTGACGCTGGATGTAGCCTTGAACCGTTTCGCTTGAGACGTGTCCTGCTGTTCCGGCGTAGTAGCCGCGCGCCCACTTGATTTTCTCACCGTCGTGGTCGGCGTAGCGGTGGTTGTATTTCCGCGAACTGATCCCTTTGAACCAGTTAGCGAGAAGTGACGGGGCGTGTTTCGGTGGACTACTCACGAACAGGTGAACGTGGTCGGATTGGACGGTGAGGTCGACAATCTCCAATCCTTTTTCGTCGGCGATTTCGTGGAGGATTCGACGCACACGGTCTTCGA
>JAOPJZ010000006.1 GCA_025517525.1 Natronosalvus hydrolyticus | reverse complement strand
TCCACCTCAGCATTCACCCTGCTCTCTGGTATGAGAACTGTTCTATGACACCCTCACTGCAAATGATGAACGTTTCTACCGAAAGCATTGGGAGGTAAGTGATTTCGAACAATTCAAGCTAATAGCTACAGGCGGAGCGGATGCATGGATTGCCCCTCATATCAATCAAGTTGTCAAATGGGGGAATAACGGAACACAAATCAAGAGATTTAGTAATACTGTCAGAACACCAAATGAAGACCTATATGGAAAAGAAGGTCTAGCGTGGAACTATATAAAAGACACCGGAAGAAGGTTTGGATACCAACCACCGGGGCGTCTTTTCAGTGCAACTGGATATTTATTTGTCCCAGATGAAGAACAGTCGCTATGGCCAATGGTATCTGTTCTAAATTCCAATTTATACCATAGCCTGATATTGTCAATAACCATAAGCCGTAACTGGACTGCAGGCTATGTCGGAAGCCTCCCATGGTATAATTTCCTCTCTGAAATCGATGAATTGGAACGTATCTCAAAAGAAATGTATAAGACCAAGATGGTTGAGCGTCTTTATAATCCTACCAGCCCCTACTATGTAGGCCCACCTCTTGTTACTACAATATTGTCAAGCGATTTTTTCTATAAAAGCCCCTATGTGAATGATATTGATCAGTGGATCGAAGAAGACCGTGAAACTATCCCAACAAACCGTTCGATAGTTGAGATGGCAAGGCACGCCGAGAAGCAGCGTCTCGAACGCATTTCGAGGTTAGAAGAATTATCAGACCAAGCTGATGATGTTATTTATGAATCGTTTGATATCTCTGAAGATACCCGCGAAGAGATTCTCAACGAAATATTTCTACGAACCTCCGAAGAGGCCGGAGATCGTGAAGTCCCTGACCCTTCCTCTGCCCCAGATATTCCCGATGATCTTGATCAACATGTCAAAGATCTCGTCCACCACTTCGCGATGGAGGCCGTCCGTGAGGCTGAGGACGGTATCATTCCACTCAAGGGCGCGGACGACCAACCCGATATGGTTGAGCGCATCGTCGACCGCTTCCACGGCGCCTACGGCGAGTACGCCGAGGATCGCCTCGTCGAAGTCGACGACATCCTCGGAACCGAGTCGGCCGGCGACGAGGCCTACCCCAACCTCCGGGCGTTCATCGAAGAGGTCGTCTTCGAGTACCACGTCGAGACGATGGAGAACACGCCCATCTTCTGGAAGCTCACCACCGAACAGCTCCTCGCCGACGCGAAGGGCGAGGGTTTCGCGTGCTTCGTCGACTATCACCAACTCGACGCCAGCCTCTTCGACCGGTTGAGCAACCAGTACCTCGAACCGCGGAAGGCCGAACTCCGCGAGCGTCGGTCGGCTGCGAACCGTCGCCAGAGTGACGAGTCGCTCTCGACCAACGAGCGGGCCGAGGCCACCGAGGAGTTCGAGTTCTGTTCGAGCGCCCTCGAACAGATAGCCGAACTCGAAGAGGTGATGCAGGAACTCGGCAGCACGACTGAGCGCGATTTCGACGAGGACGACCGCCAACTCGTCGAAGAACTCGCACCGAAGGTGGCTGCGTTCCGCGAGGAGACGGCTGAGCGCATCGAGACGCTTGCCGAACTCCGAGAACGCAACGGCGAGGAGTGGTTCCAAGACACCTTCTCAGACAACTTCTGGAATGCCGTCGACGAGTGGCGCGAAGAGTGGCTGGACGCCCTCGACGAACTCGAACACGCCTGCGAGGAGTACGCCAAGTCGAGCGACGAACCCGTCGAGGCCCATCTGGCTGACCTCTTCGACTACTTCAACTGGCGGCTCAAAGGCTCGGATCACTACTCCAGTACGGGCATCCTCTTCATAACCTACTACTTTGAGCGCGAGGGAGGCGATCTGCTGAACGAGGACGGAGAGCCCTTCGAGAACCTGACTGACGACGAACGATTGCTCGCTTCTCTCGCGATGGGGATCGATGACGCGTCGATCATCGATGAAGAGTACTTCGAGCAGATAGCAGACGATGAAGACATTGATGACGTGGCTGATTTACCCCCGCTTGCGGAGTTCAAGGCGCTGGCCGAGGAGATTGACGACCGCTGCCAGACGGTGGACAAGCAGATTCCCTCTGACTGGTCAGCCCGAGCACTATCAGAAATCACGACTGCAGGTTACCAACCAAACCAGAAGCACGGTGTCGCTATCAACATCACTCCGCTCGCGGAGAAGAGGATAGTCCCAGAAGTCGTTGAGGACAAGGTGATCTGATTGCCGGGAGAGGAACTAATGGTGATTAAATAAACCCCAACTCAAAGAGGTCACTATTATGGACATCAGTATCTTCACCGAAGATGCAGGAACTACGCGGGAAGAGACAAATATTCCGTTTAAGGAGTTCTATCAGGGTGGATTCCTTACTATTTCCAGCCTTGCTGATCAGCTCAACGAGTATGGGGACGTTCAGTTGCACATCCTCTCGGAACGATTCGGACTCGTCAAAGGGGAACAGACTGTAGACAAGTGCCATCCTCAAGGCCAAGCGGCGAGTGAATATGAAGAAGAAGCTCTAAGCACGGTCTTAGAGAGAGCTGCCGATTCAGATGTCGTAGTAATTCTCCTTTCGACATCTAGGTTCGACTCTCTCGTACAGAGTAACTGGGAACAAATCACGGATCGGGCAAAGCCGGGTTCGGTATGGTGCCTTGGTGCAGCTCGAAGCTCCCTCGACGCTATCGATTGTAACCTACTTCAACAGAAGAACTGCGAAATAGTCACCTATGAGCGAGTCGGTGTTGCACGAATCAGCAACGAGGCACGGGAAGAACTTCTAAAAGAAGTCGAACAACGGGAGTCAGAATAAGCATGCAAGCGATGCACTCTCTTCCTGACGCCGCGAAGGACACCATCCGCCGCGAGTTCGATCGCGCGGAGTCGGACGATCCAATCGTCCTCTGGTGGGACGACGGAAACTACCTCGAAGACATCATCCAGCAAGCCTGCGCCGATCTCGGTGTCCACCTGAAGATCGCCGAGGAGACACCGCTGGAACTCCGGGCTGATCCCGTCGGCGGTGAGCAGGTCTGGTACGTCCCGCACCTCAAAGCACCCGAAAGCGCTGACGGAGACTACGACTGGTTCCGCGACGTCGAACACACGGGCAGCGAGGTCGCGTTGAGCATCGAAGACCTCACCGTCCGTGCCTTCGGGAGCGACAAGCTGCAGGCGTGGGAGCTGAAGACCGCCACCGAGGCCGACGATCCGGAGAAACGGCGGGAGATCGCACGGATCCTCCACGACCAACTCACGGGCGGCCAGCGCCCGACGCTCGAACAGCTCCGCACCCAGATCGTCACCGGCGGCTACACCGATCCCATCGCGTTCATACTGGAGAACGGCTGGGCCGACATTGAGGACGACCGCCAAACCGTCCAGCAGATGACGGACTTGCTGACCGGCGAAGGCGTCGACGCAGTCGCCGGCGAAACCGACCCCAACGGCATCATCACGCAGACCCGCCGCTGGGCCGTCGCCGAGTGGCTGATTCACGCCGGTGCGGATCCCGACCTGTTCCCTAGCGAGTTCCGCGCCGAAACAGCAGGGTCGTGGGACTTGCCATCGCTTAAGTCCGTCCTGAACAAGACCGGAAGGCCGGAGCGAATCGCGGAGGACTACCTCGCCAACGACGTATGGCCCGAGGTCGTCGATCGGATCGACGACGCGTGGGCGCTGGTTGACTGTGCAGTCGATGCGGCACTCGAACGTCGCCTGTGGGACGAGTGGCACGCGGACTTCGAGGCTGGCGACTACGTCACCTGTCTCGACCGCGCCGATCAACGCCACGACACGCTTCTGACGGAGTACGACGCCGAGAACGGCTGGGCCCAGACGTGGGAACAGGCAACCGAAGTCGCTCGCCTCGCGCACCGACTGGACACATGGGACGAACGGGCAGCCGACGACGTGGTCTCCCTGTACGCCGACGAGGACGAGGGCACGTGGCAGATTGACAACGCCGTCCTGAACCTCGTCGTCTCCGGTGAACCGGAGACCGATCTTCCCGCCGACCACCCGGCGACTGAAACCCTCGACGGCCTTCGTGTCCAGCTCCAGTCGGAGTACGTCGAGTACCTCGAAGAGCTGGGCGATCTGGTTAGCGAAACCGTCGAGGCAGGCGCTCCGTTTGTCGACGACGATCACGCCTACCAGTTCTTCACCAAGGAATCCGACGGCCTCGAAAGCGGCCAGACCGTCGCGCTGTTCGTCATCGACGCGCTCCGTCTGGATCTCGCCCGCAGACTCGCGGACGAGCTGCGCGAGTACGTCGCGACGCTGCCGGCGGATGCCCCCGAGTTCGCGATCGAGGAGAGCGTCTGGCTCGGCACCCTCCCCTCCGAGACGGAGTTCGGGAAGGCGGCGCTCACGCCGGGTGAAGTCCAGATGTTCGATGTCTCGCTGGTCGACGGCGACCTGCAGCCGCTCCGTAATAACCGGCGCGTCACGACGAATCGACGGGAGTCGCTGTTGGACGGCGACGGCTGGACTGTCACTCGCGAGGAAGACGACGGTTGGCAGTCGACGCGTGTGGCCTACTACAAGAACGACCTCGACAACATCGGGGAGAAGGAACTCAGCGACCTCGAGGAACTGCTGGCCCGACGCGTCGAGACGCTTGGCGAGTTCATCGGCGAGAAGATCGACCAAGGGGAGTGGGATCAGGCGTACATCCTGACCGACCACGGATTCGTCCTCCTCCCACACCAGTTCACGCCGGAGCGGATCGACCGCCCAGCAGAGGCGACCGACTCAAGCCGCCGCTGGATCGCCGGCGAGGACGTAGACGAAGACAGTCCGGGTATCCTGCTCGATTCGAGTTCCCGACTCGGGTATCTCGACGCCAACGTCAGCGTCCTCGCGAATCCGCTGAAGCGGTTCAGAAAGCAGGGCCTCGGTGATGCTCGCTTCTACCACGGTGGCCTGTTGCCACAGGAGTTCGTGCTGAACTTCATCAGCATCACGCAGGGCTGAGCGCAGACGAATAACTCATCTACAATCTACACATGTCATCGCAAGAAATCGAAGGAGCGATCTCGGAAATCCAAGGGCATATCGTCGATCTACTCACCACGCTCGACGCTCGAATGGACGACCCCCGGCTCAACGAAATAGTGGAACACGGTGGAACACTTCGAAGTGAGAATGTGGGACAACTCCCGGAGCGATGTGTCGAAGACACCCTGATCTGGCCGACCTTGGAAACGCTTGGATTCGAGTGTACCCCTCGACCGTACTATCCCGTTGGTGACGATGACGAACGTCCCGACTTCCGTGTCGACAATCTCTCGGACACGGTCATCGGAGAGAACAAATCGATCAATAGATTCCCCGAGGCGAGGAGCGACATCGAAGCGTACCTCGATACACGCCGATACGAGTACGGCATCGCAACGGATGGCTTCCGGTGGGGAATGTATGCGATCGAAACGGATGACAGCGGACGAGCGAATCTCGTCGAAGTCGTCGAAGAGCAGAACCTCACACCGGCCGTACAGCGAATCGCTCGTGACCGGGAGTTGGTCAGCTACAACGAGGAACTCCACACGGAGGAAACCGTTGAGGGAGTGCTGGGAAGCTTCTACCAGTCATTCAACCACTACGGCGTTCGCCGATCCATCGGCGGGCTCACCGAGTTTTACGACCTCTATTTGGAGACGCTCACCGGGGAGGGAGACTACGAGAGCCTCGAATCGAACCTCGTAGCAGAACTCGATGTGCCGGCGGACGCGTCCCCCAACGATAAACTCGCCTTTTCTGCACTCCTCATCGACCGATTGGCGTTTCTTAAGTTGCTGATCGACAGGGGCGTTCTCAAGGACGTAGCCCTTCACGACCAGTGGAGCGAACACAATCGAGGCCTCAATCGATTCCAAGGGAGCTTCTACTCACAATACCTCCAGCCACTGTTCTATGACGCGTTGGCCACACGACCTCACGAGCGTGAGGAGGGACTTTCCCAGACCTTTCGGGATGTTCCGTTCCTCGACGGAGGGTTGTTTGAACCTCTTCTCCCACGAGAGCGAGCCTACGACGTCCCGGATGCAGCCATGAAGCCGGTTCTCGCACGATTTATTGAGGGGGAGGGTCGAACGCTGGTCAACGAAGCGGCAAGTGGATCGCTCCTCGAAATCTCCACCAAATACGAAAACTGTGACGTCGCTGCACGTATGCCAAGCCGCTACTCAACGATCGTAGACGCTTATACAGCAGAAACCAACTACGTCGAATCCGAGATCGAACGCACGCTCCGATCGTTTGCCGAATCGAGGTGAACTCCCAAATGTACAGCCCGACAAGATTGAAGACTCCATATCTCTTTGACAGACATATCGCTCGATGACGAACGCTTCACGCTTTTCACCGGGTCAACAAGTCATTCTCAACGGCTCGTCTGCAGAGGTCATTCGGACTCAAACGGTCGGTGACATCGAGTATTTGCGAGCCTACGTGACCGGAGAAGGGGTCAAGACGGTCTGTCTCGACGACGTCGATGTCGAACTTCCCAAAACGCAGATCGAGGAACTCTCCAGCTACCAACTCGACAGCCTTCACCCGGATCACGACGCCGTCTCGGCCCGATGGTTCGATCTCAAGACTCAAGCCACGAAACTCAAGCTCGCCCACGAACAGGGACAGCTACTGAGCATCTCGACGTCGACCGTTCGTCTCGAACCGTATCAACTGGCGTGCGTGAACTGGGTGATGCAGAAACTCCGCCAGCGCGCTCTCATCGCCGACGACGTAGGACTCGGGAAGACCATCGAGGCTGGCCTCCTCCTCAAGGAGCTGGCCGCTCGCAACCGGGCAGACCGTATCCTGTTCGTCGTTCCGGCTCACCTCCAGAAGAAGTGGATCCGGGATATGGATCGCTTCTTCGACGTGGGCCTCACCGTCGCCGATCGAGCGTGGGTCGAAGGTGAGCGCCGGCGCCTCGGCGAGGAGGCCAACATCTGGGATCAGGATCAGCAGCAGTTAGTCACCAGTATGGCCTTCCTCCGACAAGACGAGTTCCAACCCGCCCTCCAAGACGCGTTCTGGGATGTCGTCGTAGTTGACGAGGCGCACAAGGCAGCCAAGCGAGGAGAGTCGCCGAGCAAGACCGCGAGTATGGCCGAGACGGTCACGGGCAACTCTGACTCTCTACTGCTTCTCAGCGCAACGCCACACGATGGGAAGGGCGAGGCGTTCCGATCGCTCGTCGAATACATCGATCCGTTCCTTATTGCCGAAGACCACGAACTCGGACGGGAGACGGTCGACCGGGTTATGATGCGCCGTGGAAAGGAGAACATCTACGACGAGGACGGCGAACGCGTCTTCCCCGATCGGGAGGTCAACTCGGTGTCCGTCCAGATGACCCACGACGAGCGGCAGTTCTACCGGGAAGTCACGGATTACGTGAAGAACGTCTACAACCGCTCAGAGCAGCTCAACGAACCGGCGGTTGGGTTCGCGATGGCACTCATGCAGAAACGGCTTGTGAGCAGCGTCG
The DNA here is from genome assembly GCA_025517525.1 of Natronosalvus hydrolyticus. Taxonomy (GTDB): domain Archaea; phylum Halobacteriota; class Halobacteria; order Halobacteriales; family Natrialbaceae; genus Natronosalvus; species Natronosalvus hydrolyticus. The sequence continues at coordinate 216,855 of JAOPJZ010000006.1, read as the reverse complement.
GCGCGATTCACGCGACGCTTCGCCGGCGACTGAACGATCTCCTCGACGAAGAGCCAGCGACGGACGACCTCTCCGAGGAAGCAGCGGCGTATCTCGACGGCGAAGATTTGGACGAAGATGACAAGCAACGGGCGGAAGACGAGATTGCGGGACTGACCGTTGCAAGAAACGACGAACAGCTGCAAGAGGAGATCGAGACGCTTCGACGTCTCGTCTCCCTCGCCGAGGATCTCCCCGTTGACTCGAAGGCTCAGAAAGTTCGGAGGTTCATCACGCAACTGCTCGAAGAGCAGCCCGACGAGAAGCTCCTCCTATTCACCGAGTATCGAGATACGCTCGATTACCTCCTCGAGTTTGTCGAGGACGAGCCGTGGGCGGACGAGATTCTCGTCATTCACGGCGACGTCGACAAAGAAGAGCGGGCTCGCATCGAAGACGAGTTCAACCACGGCCAGTCCCGGCTGCTGTTCGCGACCGACGCAGCCAGCGAAGGGATCGACCTCCAGCACAGCTGCCACATCATGGCGAACTACGAGTTGCCGTGGAATCCGAACCGGCTCGAACAGCGGATCGGGCGCATCCACCGTTACGGTCAGGACAAGGAGGTCAAGGTCTGGAACTTCCTGTTCGACGACACCCGCGAGAGCGAGATTTTCGATCTCCTCCAGAACAAAGTCGAGGAGATTCGCGCGAAACTCGGCAACACCGCCGACGTGCTGGGGATGCTCGATGACATCAACGTGGACTCGCTCATTATGGAGTCCATCCAGAACGACGAACCGCCGAGCGCCACCAAGGAAGAACTCGAAGAGCTGATAGAGGAACGTCAGCGCACGCTCGAAGAGTGGTACGACCGAAGTCTCGTCGATACCAGCACCTTCGACGCCGAGAGTCGCCGGCAGATACAGGAAGTAGTCGACGAGTCAGAGGACGTCTACGGAAGCGAGGGGGACATCCGGGAGTTCTTTGAGCAAGCCGTTGAGGCATTCGGAGGCGAATTCGAGAAATGGGGAACGAATCTCTATCAAGCCGAGTTGCCCGAGGGGATCCATTCATCCAGCGGCGATGAGTCATTCGGCCCATTCACGTTCGACCGCGAGTTCGCTATGGAACACGAGGATATCCCCTATCTCGCACCGGACACCGACATTTTGCAACGACTCATGGCACGCGTACTTGAGGATGAGCGGGGCAAAGTTGGGCTAAAACTTCTGCCGTTTGTCGAAACGTCCGGCATCGCCTACAACTATCGCGTTGCGTTCGAAGATGGTACTGGTGAGACGATTCGTGAAGAGACGATCCCCGTTTTTGTCGATGTAGAGCAACGGGACGCCCAACAGGCACTCGGAGAACGGATACTGGAAGGAAATACAATCTCTGCGAGGCCCGATGTCGACCGTCTTCGGACGGTGATCGATGCCGAGAATGATCTTCGGAGCGCCGCTGACCGGTACGTTAGCAACCGAGTGAACGAAATCAAATCCGATCTCTCTTCGACACGGCATGAAGAAACCGCCCGCGAACTAGAAAATCTCAACGAGTACGCTCAGGCCGAGCGAGAGCGTATCGAGTCCTTCATCGACGAGTACGAGCGCAAGGCTGAGACTGGAACGGATATGGACATCGCCATCCGTGGTCAACGAGAGCGTCTCGAAAAGCTCGAAGAACGAATTGAGGCACGGCGAGAAGAACTCCAGCGACGCGAGCGAGTCATCTCGCTGGCTCCGGAAGTCGAAAACTACTGCCTGACTCTTCCACCCTGATCATTGAGCAGCCTTCACTCGCCAATCCTTATAACAATTCTCTGCCACTCGATAATGTATGGATTGGTCGACATCTATCAACTTGGGAGGGTTCGGGAATGCGGCCGAGATGGAGTGGCAAACGGTGAAGAGTTGGGACTCATTCACCGGCTTTTTCGAGGACGCCGTCCATATTGACGCCGTCACCTACTGCGAGTCGCCCGAACTGCTCCTCGATCTGTTCGACCAGCAAGACTCGAAGCTGGAGACCATGGATGTACTCGTCGGTAACCGCGAAGAATACCAGTCGTCAGTCGATGACGCAACGGTCGCCAGACAACTCGAACGCTACTACCGAGAAGAGAAGCTGATCGTCCGACTGAAAAACCGAAAGGTCGTCCACTCCAAACTCTATCGAATCGTCAAGGAAGACGAACGCGTCACGCTCATCTCGGGGAGCGCCAACCTCTCATACAACAGCTGGAAGAACCAGACCAACAGTGTCGTCGTGTTCGAAACCGAGGTCGGTTCACAACTCGATCAGCAGTTCCAGCAGTGGATCAACGATCATCGTGACCGATATGCGGACAAGGTGTTCATGGAGGACTTGGCCGAGAAGTTGGAACAACTCGACGACGAAGAAGAGAAAGAGCGCCGCATTGAGTTGTGGATTGACAACAGAGACACGCAGCTCTCCGAACAGGGCGAGATTCATTCGAATGTCGGTGAGGAGCTAGAGGAACTTGGGAACGAAGTCGATCAAGTCGTCAGCGTGACGGACGACGACGAGGAAGCGGACGAAGTCGTCACGATTCAACACGAGGAAGTAGAGCCGACCAACGATAAACAGAGTGAGGGCTCGGGAACTGAGGCGAATGATGACGCCTCAGAGGGGATCACGGCTGCCAAAACCCCCGAATACACGATCACGCTTTCGACACAGGGCTACGAGAGCGATGGCTACGTCGACCAGATGAAGACCGATCTCAAGCGTCGAGGAGCGGATGTTGGTTCTGATGCGATCACCACCCCCATCGAGGGCTACACAAACTACCTACAGACGCGATATGACATACCGAAGATGTGGGTCGACGAGGAGAACGGACGCGTCCACCTCCAACACGGCGAACACCACCGCATTCTGACCGCCGATCACGATCCCGATTCCGAGGTTATCGACGCTGCTCTCACGAACATTGAGAACTACGTCGAAACGATCGACAAGTGGGGCGAGACGAACAATCCGCGGGCGGTGAAGGCCCACATGTACGAGGGGATCCTCTACGGTCTGTGGGCTCCGTTCGTCAATCTGTACGCCCGTCAGTTCTTCGGGAGCGTCACTCTCGACAACGCACTCCAGTACCTCTACATCTTCGGCGAATCCGACGCCGGCAAGGACAAATTCTCGGAATTCGTTCTACGACTCATCTCCGACGATCTTGTGCGAGGCGGCGCCGACGCTGACGACGTGGGGAAGAACCAGATTCGCTCTCTGCGGAACATCGACACGGTTTTTCCGTACGTCGTCTCAGACATCTCGAAGCAGAAGATTGAGCGAATCGATACGCTACGGAACTTCTGGCAGGACTCGTGGCATCCCTCGAACGACGTCGGCTACCCGACAATCATCTTCACGAGTAACGACTCGCGTCCGAACGACTGGTTCCGAAATCGCGCGAAGATGTTGCACTTCGACGTTGCGTTCCCATCGAATCCGGAAGATGAGGGTTTCTACGAGGCTCAAAAGGATCTCAACACCATACTCGGTGTCCGAAATCCCATCTTCTCGTACGTTTCTCGACGCATTCTCCACGACGAGATGTACGCAGACGCCGGCGGAACCGTTGACGACGTGCGACAAATCTTCCTCGATTTCTACGACCAAGCCGGGAGAGAACCTCCTCGATACTTTCCGCGGCAGCCAGCGAATCGGGAGTACAACATCGGGAAGCGGAAGTGGCGACAAGCGTACGACCGCGGTGACGTTGAGTTCGAGCGTCGCGAGGATCAGCTGATCGCGGATTTCGACCTCGAACCCCACGAGCTGTACAGTTATCGCAAGACCCTACCTACGAAGATGCGGCCCGAAAAGAGCGGTCGCACGGTCATCATCAAGAACCCGGATGACTTCCACGATTGGATCGATCTTGATGAAGCAGGAGAATCGACATCTAAAAGCGGTCTTCTCGGCCGATTGTTAGGGTAGATGATCCCGCTTCCGGCAGTAGTATCCCTTGCTTCTAATCTTGCAGTTAAGACCCGGAATTTGTTCTACAATAGATTTGTTAGAGACGACGTAATTTGTGGAAATCTGGTTTCTCTAAAACATCGGTAGGTGGGCTAAATCGTAGGTATTCTACACAAGGTCATCTCTTTCTTTTTCGCCCATGTGTAGCACATTGTTGATGGCGAGCCCTCTTGAGATTCTGAGAGAGTCCCAGTGATCTGAAAACCGGTCGGAGAACCCTTCTGAAAGCAGGTCATCATTCCAGATCTGTACGAGGATTCTGTATCAACAATCTCCGCCAGAAGAGCGACTTCAGAATCAAACGCTGTTCTCAATCACTATTTTTTCAACCTCACTGTACAACTCAGGAACATCTCCCGAAGTTATTACGACAGGGCCTCCGTCTACTTGTTTCACCAAGTCTATCCTTTGCATATCCGGATTCACTCTTTCTTTTGTTTTATCGTCTGCCTTAAATTTACAGCAAAGCGGCTGTTCCATAGTATGGTCAACCTCACCTGAAAGTTTCATATCATCGACTGTTGTAACCGTTATATAATCCCCCTCTTTGACTTTCTTTAGCGTTTTGACGAGTCCGTCTTCTGCCATTGTAACCGACCCAGTATTCTATCTCAAAGGCCATATAATTTTAGGCTCTTGGCTAAAATAGTGGAATAACTACCAAAATTTGGTGCGGGAGAAATTCAAAGCGTAGAATATGTGCTCTAAAATTGCCAATTGTTAAATTGGCTTGTCGCTCTTCTGTGAGAGATCGTTGATACAGCTCCCCATTTCGGGCATGGATCACTTTGAAAACGCACCGCCTCACCTTTCAATCCTTATCTGAACACCGCCAGCTATACATCAACAATGTTCTTCACAAGAGCGTTCTTTTTTGTTCTCTATACCAGCCACCACTCGATTTACAGAATGATGACTTATTCGGCCTGCTAATGAGGGTACTCACGCAGAACCATTTAAGTCAGGAGGGGCATCGGAAGAAATGCAATGTCGAAACCTAACCTCAACCGATTCGAATCGAAGGTAGAGGCCGTCAATCACCTGATGGAAACCGTCGACCCGCGGAGCCTCCTGATGCCGAGCTACGCTCGGGAGGTCGCTGCGCCGTGGGGTGAGGAAGTCGTAGAAAAGATCGACAAAATCGAGCGCACGTACGAGCAACAGGGTGCGATGCCGCCGGCAGACAAGTCCTTGGATGACACCGCCGTGGGCGCCTACCAGATTGTCAAGTTGCTGGTTGAAGAGGAAGGGTGCGATCCCATCGACGAGCACGCCGCTGGCAGCGGCTTCTACGCTGCGGCGAATTTTGAGTCGAACCTGCCGCTGTTGCTAGACGAGATCGACGGAGCCAGTCCGCGAGACTACGACGGTCGATGGCGAAATCGGTTGCAGAACAAAGACCGTGACATCGACGTTGAGGGGCTGTACGACGCCATCGAAACCGCTGAAGGCTGAGTTAATCGTTTCTGCAAGACGCATTTTCCAGCGTGCTGAGTGTGGATGGTCTGCTAAAGTCTATTTATCCTTCAGGGAGTAGGTAGACCGTCAATTGTCGTGTCGAGTAAGGCAGTCTGGTAGCCCTTTCACCTCGACAGCCTCGACATCCGGCGCTTTGATGACTGCCTGTCCCTTGCCAAATTTCGGGATATCTCGTTTGTAACCACGGGGAACCGATGCGACGTCCTCGACGACCTCCTCGCGGAGATGGAGAAACACGTTGGTGTTGGTCTGTTTTAGGATATCACCGTCGATATCCTCGGGGTTCTGCGTGATCATCATCAGTCCGAGCTGATCTTTTCGCCCTTGCTTCACCGCCTCGCGCGCCCTACCCACAATGTAGGCCTCGCGGATGTTGTCGGGGCTGGAGAAGTAGTTGTGAGCCTCGTCGACGGCGACCAGAAGCGGCGTCCGCTTGACCGCGTGGTCGACTTCGAAGTCGTCGATCTTGTTTTCGATGATGTACGCAAGGATCGAGAGCACGACGAGGTACTCCCGTTCACCGCGGAGGTGACTCGTCGGAATGACGGATACTCGTCCTTCCCGGAAGAGCTGATCGGTGATCTCGGTGAACGGATTGATTCCAGTATCGAACACGTCGAAGTACTCTCGCTTGATGACGCGTCTACGAACGGCACTCCACGTTCCGTCCCCGATCTCGTTTGCTTCCCGGAGCTGACTTTCGCTGTGATCGTGTTCGTCTATGAACTCCACGAAGTCGTCGTACCGTGGCGATTCAACGCCGCGCGTAGGCCACCTGTTGTTTTCCTCGTCGAAGCATGCGAAGTACGCCTCGATACAGCTCCTGATTGCGCCGCGAGTGATGTCTGAACCCTGTTCGAACGGCATCAGGAGACGGGGTTCACGCTTAACTACCGAGAAGGGGATGGTCAGCGACTGACTTTCGCCGGTTTGTGGCGGACGGGTGTTGTCGACTTCGGGAATGAAGACCTCCAGATCATCGACTCCGTCGTACTCGATTTCTTGTTGGCGGAGCTTCCGGCGGTCTTCATCCGTCAGGTCGTTGCTGTCGTCGCGCATCTGCCAGTACTCGTTTTCCGGATCGAAGACAACGACACCGAGTCGGCTGCGCTGGTCATCTTCATCCTGACCGACATCGACGGGATACCGCTTGCCATCGACGTATTGGCGGAGCAAATTCTTCGTGTAGTGAGTTTTGCCCGCGCCGGTCGACCCGGCTACGAGCGTGTGACGGAAGATTGCTGGTTCACCATCTTCTTCCTCGCCAGTCTGGGGATCGATCCCCGGATTCGTGATGTAGTAGGGGAACTCCTCGCCGTCGATCTTCATCACGTCCCCGCCGACCGAGAGGTAACCGGCGAAGATTCCCTCGTGTGGGATGTTCAGCCCCGTCCTGAGATACTCGTCCTCGCGAGAGAGGCTGACCGGCGTGTTCGGCTTCGGAATGCGGTTGACGATGCCACGTTCGAGGCCGTCATCGTTGTCTCGAACGACAGCAATTGGCTCGAGCTCGGCGACGAGGACGAATTCTGACTCGTCCAGCTGTCGGTGTTTGCTGATCTGGTTGTGCGTGTCGGATTTGTCGTCTAGCTCCGTGTACGGCTCGTATCGGAGTCCGTCGACGACTGCGAACAACTCGTCGCTGCCGTCCGGATACGGGATCTGGACGTAGTCCCCGACACGAACTTCGTCCCGTTGCCCCGTCGTAACGAACGCGTTGACGTTGTACTCGCTTCGAGTAACGCGAATCTCCTCGCTGGCGAGTACGTGACCGACTTCGCCCTCGCCCGGTTCGACAGACGAACTCGGTACGCTCTCCTCGGGAATTGTATCCGCTTGCTCACCTGTCCCCTCCGATTCCGATTGTGTATTGGAGTCTCTCTCCTGTTGGTCGGTTGCCTCTTCCTCAGCGAACGGGTCGTTGTCGAGTACGTCGTCGATGTCGTCTGTCATAGGTCTGTGTCGTCTGTGAGGTCGCTCCAGCGTCCATCCCAGTTGTAGTCGTAGGAGGACTCCGTGCGCTCGATCATTTCCTCGATTGTGTCGCGATTCTCCCGGCTGATGCGTGCGATCCGGTCAGCGCGATGGATCGCCCGCGGTACGCCGCGTCGTTGTGCGATCTCTTTCAGGGCCTTCAGTTGGATGTCTCGCCGGCGCTGCTCGTCCTGCACCATGAGGTGTGGCGCCTCGATTCGGAACAGTTCTCCATCCCGAGGCAGCCGTACGTAGCAGAAAGCACGCCGGTAATCGCTCGGCTCGCCGTGTTCCAGCCGATCGGCGAGCGGTTCGAGCACCTCGTACAGCTGGCCGTTGATCTCCTGTCCGCACTGCACGAACCACGAGGTGTACGTGAGGTAGTCCAAGTCGTTGTGGCGAAGCACCTCCGAGATGAACTGGTGGTCGCGAACCCACGGGGCATCCAATAGGCGACCGCTATCATCTCGAACGTCGTGCTGCTCGAACTTCTGTCGCAACGCCGAGAGCACCTGCGACATCGACGACGTCTTGACGATGCCGATGACCGGCTGCTCGCGCTCGTACTGCCGGTCGATCACGTCGATGTAGTTGCCGACGATCTCGGCTGGAACGTCCCACGTTCCGGCGGGCGAACGGTTGCCGGCGTGGTCGAGCAGCAGCCAATATGCGATGCCCAACGGCAGCACGGAACCATCGAGGAACAGTGCCCCGTCCACGGCGTCAAGTGATTCGACCGCCTGTTTGCTCTCGCTCAGCCCTTGTGCAACCGCAGAAACGGCTTTTGAGATATTCTGCAACTCCTCCGCCGATTCGGGGAACGGAACCAATTTGGCGGTAAGGTGGTCGGTTTCGATGGTCTTTGATCGAAGCGTCGTATCGGCGTCATCGAGGTATGCGACGCCGGCGATGTGTCCCGATCGTTCGATCGTTCGATCCGCTGTATCCCCGGTTACGGCCGTTTTGGCGTGGGCGGCATCGACGACCAGCCCGTTGTTGTACTCCAACGGACGCGTCGTACTGCCATCGATACCGTACGTCACGCCGTCCCACGGATCCTCCGTCCACGTCCCTAACTCGTCGATCCGGGTGCGCTGGTATTCCGGTTCGCCAAGTGCCTCGACTTCGCCGCCTTCGAGGGCGAGAAGCTCGAACAACTCGCGGGCGTGGTTAGTTTGTGCATCGGGGTCGCGCGGGACGGCTGCGTCGATCTCCGCGAACAGCTCCCGGACGGCCCCGATAGCTTCGGAGTCCATCGTCAGTCGGCCCCCGCCGAGCGCATCGTCACTTGGCTGGTGTTCGTCGCCTCATCGATCTCGATCCGGCATTCGTGGTCGGCACCGTGGATGAGCGTATCGTCGTGAGAGACGACGATGATCTGTGAGACATCCCAGTCCTTGATCGTGTTCAGCATCTGTTCGAGCTGACCGACGTGTCCTTCATCGAGGAACGTCGTCGGCTCGTCGAGGATAAATGGCGGTAGCCGACCGCGATCACCACCCTCGAGTTCGGCGATGAGTTTGTAAATGCCTGCCCGAAGGGCGAGATTGACCAGTGCCCGCTCGCCGCCGCTGGCGTTGCTCGGATCCTCGGTCATTCCATCGTCCCGAAGCAGCCCGATGTCGTAGTCGTAACTGTCGCTGCGCTCGTCGTAGGTTTCGCTGATGATCACCCGCTGGTAACTGCTGTTGAGATAGATGTCTCGGAAGATTTCGTTGGTGTACTCGTTGATGTACGCGAGGTATTTCTCCCGGAGTTCCGATTTGACGTTCTCGTAGGTGCTCAGAACGGCGTCTAGTTCGTCGTGGACTGCGTTGGCCCACTCCGCTCGGCGTTCGAACTCGTCGATTCGCTCCTTCAGTTCGCGCAAGTTCGACAGTTCGTTCTTCAGCCGAGCACGCTCGTCGCGGAGCTCTTGTGCTTCCTCCTGTAGCTCGTTGCGGGTCTGTTTCCGCTGGTCGATCTTTTCCTTGGCCGTTTCGAGCTTTTCTTCCAACTCTTCGAGGTCGGTATCGCCAATCTGCTCTTCGAGGTCATCTCGCTGGTCGCGAAGATCGTCGAGTTGCTCGTTGAGATTCTCGATCGTGTCCCGGTGATGTTCGATATCCCGCTGGTTCTCCGAGATTTGCGACCGGTTCTCCTCGATTTCGTTGTACAAACCGACGATCTCTGCGACGGTTTCTTTGCGGGCTTCGAGTTCTTCGACCCGTTCCTCGGCGTCCTCGAGAGCGGCTTCTCGCTCATCGATGACCTCCTTTTGTTCGTCGATGTCCGCCTCGAGCGTTTCGATGGTATCCTCTGCCTCTTCGATGTCTGCTTCAACGTCGTCGATTTCGACCTCCAAGTCCTCGATATCCTCCTCGATGTCGTCTACGCGTTCGCGCCGTTCCTCGACGGTTTCGAACATCTCGACGAGTTCTTCGCCGGCGTCGATGGCAGACTCTAGTTCGTTCCGCTCTCCTTCGAGTCGGTCGATCTCCTCTTCGAGGTCAGAGATTTCGTCCTCGAGATCGGCGATGGATTCCTCGTGAGCGTCGATATCCGACTCAACGTTCTCGATTTCTTCTTCCAAATCAGCTGCTTGCTCACGAAGCTCCGACAGTTCCTCCTCGGTCGGATCAACTTCCTCGCGCCCGAAGTCGATGAGATCGAGCACGTCGTCGCGAAAGTCGTCGATATCGTCCTTACGTGTCCGCAGTGCATCGTGCTCGGCCTTCCGTTCGTCCAGTTGGTCTCGCGTCGCCTCAAGATCGGATTCGATCTCCGCAACCTCATCATCGATGTGCGTCTCGTCGACCGGTTGCTTACAGCGAGGACATTTGCTCTCCGCTTCGAGTTCTTCCATCTCCTCGATGTCGGCGAGCAGTCTCTCCTCGCGCTCTTCGAGCGCGGAAATGCGATTTCCGACCTCGTCGATTTCTCCGTTGACCTCCTCCAAGAGGTCGGGAATTCGTTCGTTGGCTACTCCTTCGAGTTCCTCCGCGGATACGTCGATCTCGTGTTTGTCCGCTCGTTCACCAAGTGACGACAGCCGTTCCTCGAATTCGCCGTTCAACTGTTCGACGCGTTCTTCGGCGTCATCGATGTCGCTCTGGAGTGTTTCGTGATCGTCTCGCCGATCCTCGAATTTCGATTCTGCTTCCTCCAACGCCGCCTGTTCGTCTTCGAGATCACCCTCGCGTTCGGAGAGCGTCGTGGTGTACTCTGCGAGGGCCGTCTCTGTTTCGCTGCGGTCGTCCTCGAGCGTTTCGAGTTGAACTTCGACGGCCTCGAGTGTGGCGGCATCAACGTCGCTTTCGGAGTCGACATCGGTAAGGAACGAGACGGCCATCTCGTTTCGGTCATCAATAACGGACGAGAGGTTTTCTTCGGCGGAATTGAGGTCAGATTGCCGTTCCTCGATCTGCTCTTCGAGGTTCTTTCGCTCTTCACGATGCTCCGTCAGCGTCTCCCGAGCGTCGTCGAGATCGGCTTCGAGTTCCACCAGTTCTTCCTCGGCGTTGTTCAATTCATTTTCGCGGTTGACGCGCTCGACAGAGGCCGACTGCACTTCCTCTTGCACTTCGTCGGCGGCAGCTTCGGCCGCCTCTTTCGTCTCCACGTCATAATCGATCTGTTCGGCAAGCGATCCGATCTCACTCTCTAACTCCTCGATGTCGCTTTCGAGACCGTTGATGGTGGTTTCGCATTCCTCGATCCCTCGTTGCTCCTCCGCCCGGTCTTCTTTCGTTGCTTCGATCTTGCGCTCGGTTTCGCGCTTTTGTTCGACGAGGTCTTCGTAGTCCTCAATATCGGACTCTAAATTGGCACGAGAGGCCTGTAGGTCATCCAAATACTCCTCAGCCGTCTCGATGCTTGACTCGACATCGCCGATCTCTTCCTCTAGCTCGACGATTTCATCCTCGAAGTCGTCCTCGTCCCGATCGAACTTCTCGTCGAGTTCCTCGCGGCGGCTTGCCGCGTTATCGCTGTTCCGATCCTCGACGCGTCCGGCCCCTCGACGGGCCATCTTCATCGTCGCGATGTGGTCGTCGATCTCGTCGAGACCGAGTAGGCCGTCGATCATCTCGGCGCGATCACTCGCCTCAATCAGTCGGTCGATCTCGCCCTGCTTGACGTACACGGAGTTGGCGAAGTCGTCCTCGTCCATTCCGAGGATCCGAATGACCTCCCGACGCACGTTTCCGATCCCGGATACGTCCTCGGAAAGTGCCGATGAGGTTAGCGTCGCATCGTTGGGAGTACTGGTCGTGTACAACTCCCACTCGACCGTGTACTCGGCACCGTCGACCTCGAAGGTGAGTTCGACGACACCCTTCGTTTCGCCCCGGCGGACGAACTCCTCCAGTTTGAATGAGTTGTTTCCGACGTTCCGAATCTCCGAGAGGAAGAGGCCACCAAATACCCCCATCAACAGCGACGTTTTGCCCGCGCCGTTCTCGCCGTGGACGAGAATCGTCCCTTCAGGGAACTCCACGGTCTGATCGGCGTAACTCCGGATGTTCTGAAGCCGAAGTCGCTTGAGTTTCATTCGTCTCCCTCCGTTTGCACCGCCACGTCGCTGTCGAACGCTTCGTCCTGTGCCTTCATCATCATCTCCTCTACCTCGTCATCGAATCCAGAGCGGGCGACGTTTTCCGTTCGAACCCGCTCTTCGATTTCGACGGAGATCTCGCTGAGATTCTGCTCGGCCAGTCGCTCCTCGATCAGTCTGTCGGCGCTCTCGATGTCCCCCAACGATCGCTCCTCGTCATCAAACTCGAAGCCACCGCGCTGATCGTCCACTCGACAGACGGCGGCTCCTCGGTCAATCACAATTTCGCGAATGTCACGTGAGGTAACAGCCGTCGACTCGCCGGTGACCGTGACGAGGACGACCTTTCCGTCCACGTTGCGGCGGGAGATTTCGTTCTCGGCGTGTTCGCGCCCATCGTCCTCCGAGAACGTGATTGGAATTGGGAGGAAATCGCGAGAATTCAACTCCTTCCCGCGCCGCGTCAGGTCGCCATCCTCGATTTCAAGCAGGCTGACTGTTCGCGGTGACGTCTCATCTTTTGCACACCGTTCCGTCGAGCCCGCATACCACACCCTCGTTCCGTCCTCGATGGTGCCTTCAGTCTCGTGGTAATCTCCCAGTGCGAGCGCATCGAGATCGAGATTCACCCGCTCGAGAACGTCATCGAGCGGATGCTCTGCGAAAATCTCGGGAACTGGTGGGTGGAGCAGTTGGTGCATACAGAGGATGGTGTACGCATCCGCCAACGGTTCGTCGAGTGTGAAATCCTTCGCGTGCCATGCCGGTTTCGTCACGGCGTCGATTCCGTAGACTGCAACCTCGTCGTTGACCATCCTCGGACTCTCGTCCAACCGCTCGGCTGCACCTGTTTTGCTGATGAGATCGAGGTACTGGTCGTCCATCTTCCGCTCGTGGTTCCCTACAATGCCGAGAAAGGGAATGTCGGCATCATCGAGTCGCTGGAGAGCGTCGATGCAACGGTTGAGGTCGGGGAGACGGGGATCGCGCGAGTCGAAGAGATCGCCGGTGTGGATGACTGCATCGACATCCTGATCAATGGCGTATTCGATTGCTTCCTCGAACGCGTCGAGAAAGTCCTCGCGACGAACATCGCTTCCGTACTGTCGGTTCCCAAGGTGAGTATCGCTGACATGGAGGAGCCGTGTTACCATATAATTGTGACTATCGTCACTGGGGACACATAAGCGTGAGACAACCAGAGTGAAAGTAATCCTCAAACACCGAGATAGAGGAAATAGAAAATTGCTTAAATTCGATGCTATAGCCTGCGACAATCGAGTTATTCCCACTCGGACAGCTTCAACTGCCGAGTTTCCGACCGACCGTCACCGTCAGCCAACAGAACCGACTCTCTCAGATCATCAACATCGACCGGTAACTCTTTTTGCTCTGATGGAACGCTTTGCCGTTTCACGGCACGAGACATTGAAGTCGAGACCGCGGAAAAGCACGTTGTCTCGGTATGATACTGACTCACATTCTTACAGTCTTGTCTGTACGATCTAACGCGATCCTTCCGAAAGAAAGCTAAAAGTGCTTATTTTCCAAAGAAGAGATATCAGCAGCGGGATTTTGGATCCGTTTTCACCCATTTATACAATAACCAACTATGGAATGTTGCAATGGTCGCTGATGCCAACACCGACGAAACGCACTGGCTCGAAACCGAATCCATGGAGGACTGGGTGACCACTCAGCACAAACAGGTGTACTTCCGGAATGAGGGAGAGTTCCGCCTCTATGCCGACTCCAGAAAGTTGCTCAGGGGGTGCTGTTGCCGAGTCTGTCCCAGAAAACTGGGATGTCGTCGTCACCGCGGGCCCTTAGCGAGGATACGATGTGAGCTACGAGGTTAATAGCGAGAGCAGGCACATCCACTTGGACTTCTACTCGATTCGACCGGGATTCCAGCACCTCGCGGACGTCATACAAGACATCGAGATGGCGATGAGACCCTCGTCTGGGAACAAAACTGAGGCGGGAGCCTTAAGAGTCGCATTCTACGGAATCGAAGAAGCTGCTTAAAAATAGAGGCGATACGAGATTGGATTGTCAAATCACCATCTTCTCGATCGAGATGTTGGTCGACAGCAATCTGTCAGCCATACTTTTATACTAGATTACGAGACGAATACCTCGACCCACCGTGGTCGGGGATGAAGCCGACACTCGCTGCTACAAACCACTAAGTAGACACACGGCAAACCAGTAGACTGCGATGGAGTACAGTCACCGCTACCGCGCTTATCCGACACGAGAGGTAGCGGACAGGCTGGAACACCATCTTGACGTTCACCGCCAACTCTACAACCACGTCCGCTGGGACTACACGAACAGCCCAGAGGACGACAAGCCGAGCGAGTACGACCAAAACAACAAACTCACCGAATGGGAACAAAAGTGGCCGGTGTTCGGTGAACTGCACTCGAAAGCCGCACAAGCCACCGTCGCACGCTTCCACCACAACCTCACCGTCCTCAGCGAACTCAAAGAGAAGGGATACAACGTCGGTCGTCTCAAGCGGCAAGCACCCAGCGACTACCGAAGCGTCACGTACAACCAGTCTGGTTTCGACCTCGATGAAAAGAGGGGCCACGACAAGTACGCCTACGTGCGCTTCAGTAAGATTGGGTGGGTCAAAATCCGGTACTCTCGGCCGATTCCCGACCACGCCACCATCAAAGAAGCCACGTTCAAGAATGAGACGACTGGCGAGTGGTTCGTCTCCTTCGGGTTGGAAACCGACGATGCTGACCTGCCGGAGAAACCCGACGTGGACTCGCTGAACGCGAGCAACAGCGTGGGTATCGACCTCGGCATCACCAACTACATCCACACCAGCGACGGCAAGACGGTGGACTGGCTCGGTATCGACGACGAGTACGAGCGATTGCGCCGCGAGCAACGCAAACTCTCGCGGAAAGAGCACGGCAGTCGGAACTACGAGAAGCAACGCCGGGAAGTGGCGAAGATCAGACGTCATATCCAGCGGAAGGTGCTGGACTACCAGCACAAGTTGACGACGTGGCTCGTCCGCGAGTACGACGCCGTGTTTGTCGAAGATCTTGACATAGCTGAAATGCTCCAAGGGGACGGGAACGCTCGGAACAAGCAGGATGCGGCGTGGCGGCAGTTCATCACCCTTCTCGAGTACAAGGGCGATCTGTACGGTACGCACGTTGAGCAGGTCGAACCAGAGGGGACGACGAAAGAGTGTGCCCGGTGTGGCGTAGAGACTGCGAAGCCGATCTGGGTGAGGGAACATTCCTGTCCCTCGTGTGGGTTTGAGACGGACAGAGATGCGAATGCGGCGATGAACGTTCTCCAACGCGGCTTTGCTGAGTTAGGGCTGGGATGGCCCGAATCCACGCCTGTGGAGACTGTGACCGCTACGGACACGACTCAGTTCGAGTCTGTGTCTGCAAGTCACGTCGTAGAAACAGGAAGCCTGCCCTCGTGAGAGTAGGATTCCCTGCGCCACCGTGCGCGGGGTAACATTCAATGATGTTCCAGTCTTTCCGCGTTTCGAAATCGGAACTGAGCGAACCGATTTGATTGCCCTCGGCGAACTTCTCGTTCCGTATTATGCTGAGACGCGTCCACAGATCGCTGAGTATATTGCCAGAATCCACGGGGCAGAGCGTTTGTCAATCGAAGGAATTGCGTCTGAGGGCTACCTCCCAAGAACGTCTCTACTCTCTCCCGAACGGGCAGCGATCCTTGATGCGCTTGGCGCAACAGTTCTCGATCCGGAGGAAGTGCCAGTTGTCCTCGGTGAGTCCGCTGTGCCGGTTATGCAGGCATCACCCAATAAAGACGAACAGTATCGACATCTCGCTCGAGCGATTTGTGGTGCTCTCGATGTCTCGCAATTTGAGGGTGTTGTGACGATGCTGACTGCAGCCGACGATCGACAACGGAGAGATTATTTGACGCTCGCCGGCGCTCCGTCTTCCGCCGATGAAATCGAGAGCAAACGACGTGCGCTTTTGGAAGGAGTAGACACTGAATCTGAGGAAGGTGTAGTGGTCGTTCCTGAAGATCGAGATGACGATGGGAAGCCAAAGGCTGACGAAACCGAGAATACACGCGATCCAGCACGAGAACAGATCAAAGAGCGCACGTCCAACACTCGAGAGCGGCCTATCTACGCTTCAGACGAACTCACAGTCGATGGGGAAACCGTGACTATCGTGACGGATCCATCTACCCCTGACGAAGACACTGACGAAGACGACGGGAACGGTGACTCGGGTGGTGGTGATGGTTCCGGGGGTGGCCCCTCGATGGACTATCGAACCGCTGTCGATAACCTTGGAATGAACATTACCTTGCAGCACGAGCGATCCCGGCTCCGTGATGCGTACGACTTTGAGAACCGGGAGGACACACCTGATGATTACGTGTTTGAGGTGGAGACGGAGGCGAACATCGAGGACGCGCAAGAGAACGAGATCGCCGGGCCCGTAATCGATCATCTCACCAAAGATGTCGGACTCCCTCTCCCTTATCCGGGATTCGATATCTTGACTGTGAACCCTGATACCGGGAAAGCGGATCGTCTCATCGAGCTGAAGTCCTCAGGTCACGACACGCGTACGCCCGCAATCTCGTGGAACGAGTGGAAAACCGCTCGTACAGCCGATGTCAGTGATTTGTTCTACCTCTACATCGTCGGGAATCTGCGTAAGGACATTCAGTCCGATCCGTACCTTCGAGAGATACCCAATCCGTTTGAACTCCTTCGCGCCGAGACACAAGAGCGCGAGGAGACGAAGAAGGAAGTGAAGGTTGACGTCACCCGATTCCGGAAGCGGGCAGAAGTGCGTGAAACGTCTCTCACTAGAAGAGCGGAGGAATAGAATCCGACCACTTTGTATTGATAGCTGTTTATTCACCTGACTTCGTGGAAAACCTACCACGAAGCCCTACTGGTCATACAATTTCCCGACGAGAGCGTACTCCTGACCATCACGAGTTCGCCTTACAATCTCGGGGAGGACTACGAAGACAACGTCGGAAGTGGTAGACTGAAGCGGCCTTCGAACTCGAAATATCAACATTCTATTGGAGGAGATTCGCCCCAGACTCGTCGACTCGCCACTTACTACCTGTTCGCCAGTCCAACGTCACCAGTTGTTCGCGGTCTCCGGGTGGGCCACGCCAGTCCCGCTCGATCCAAACGGCGTTCGCCGACTCGTCGGCACACACGCACACCCGCTTCTCTTGTCGCTTACTCTCGTGTAGCCACTCATCCGTGTATCGGATATCTCCGGAATCGTAGGCAATCCCCCCCGGAGTCACCGTCCACTTCGCTTTGTCCACCCACGCGTCCCGCCATCGAGTCTGCACGATAACCGCCGTCCGAAGTCCGGACACGTCTCGTCGAATCACGCGATTGTTTGGCCACTCTGTCAAGACCCGAGTTCGCTCTGAACCCTCGTCTTGACTACCGTTGCGACCTCGGACGATCATTCGTCACTCAATTGTATGATCGGATGATACAAAAGCCGATAGAGAGCGACGGTCAATCACCAAAGCGCCCGGAGAGCAATAACCGCTGAGTCGTTCACCTCTGTGTGATTCCCTGCTCATTCTTTTCACACACGACGAATGGAGTGAGGTGATGAAATGGACGAGCGACATAGGAAGTGAACGGCGGAATCAAGCAACCGGATGGCCCCTGAGCGATTCAGATAATGTGTATTACTATAAAGCATAATAGTTCAAGTTGAGATAAGCACAAGGTATAAGTGATATTCGACTGCACTTGGAAGTGTCGACGCTCGAAAAGAAGAAAGCCCGAGCGAAACGACACTGGACAGGCATCTCACGCACCGACGACCGACGACTGATCCACCCACGTAGGTAGGTGTTAGATTATGTAGGGGTACTGGAACATGAATAGCCGCTGCTCCCGGCAAAACCGAGCACTCAGAAAATCAAATAATGATCGTACCCGCCGACATCGAGTACCGAATCGACGCGCTACGAACCACCGCCGAACAAGAGGGATTCGACATTCCCGACTGGCAGCCCGCCGACTACCCGATTGACGGAATCCACGTCTGGCGTGCGCGGCACCACGGCGAAGAGTATGAGGTTGGGATCGTGACGGCCACCCGTGACGAGAAGACCCGCATCGGAATCCGCAAGGGAGACGGCGAAGAGCTTGTCGTCATCCCGGTCAAAGAGGACGATGCCGCCATCGACCACGCTACTACTGCGCTCGCCGTCCCGGCGATTGCCTTCAAATGGCACCGCTCGGATACGACGCGCGAGCTGCGTGCTGACATCAGTCGACGCGGCATCGGCATCGTCAAGGAAAGGGAGACCGAGACGTCGACGATCAACGACGGCATCCATCCTGACGACGTACGTCGGATGATGTGCATCCCGTACGCGTTCTATGATTCGCCGCTTGATTGGGAGAGTCTGAACTCGGGCACGGGAATGAACGGCTGGAAGACGACCGATAACGACCTGATCTTCACGATGTTTGTCTCCGAGACCGACCCGATCGGCTGTCTTCTTTTTGCCCAGCCCGGCGACGATGTGTTGCGTGGGGTGGAAAGCGGAAATTTCCCGACGACGTTGAAGCTCGTCGGAGAGGCGTTGCAAAGCCCGCGCACTCTGCTAAATAAGTCGAAGAACTACGAGCAGTACAACGAGATCACGATTCCCATCGAAACCCTGAGGAGTGACTCCGGCGACGCAAGCGGCGATGCCGCCCCTGCCGACGACTAATGTAGGCACCAAACAGCCTGCGACTATCAAGAATTGTCTCAACTGTTTGGCGTGCATTCGAGGGACGAGACAGTCACATTAGCCACTGACTCGACATTTCTTGACGAGTACAATATGAAGGAGACAAGAATGCGAGTACCAACAGCAGACGAACGCAGACAGCCACTACGAGCGCCACGCACCCTACAACGCGGCGCACCTACCCATTCCCCGACATACGTAATAAACGCCGGCTCGGATCGCTGCCGCGTGATCACGACGAGCGGTCATCTTCGGCGATCATATTGGACAATCATCCTGAGCGATCATACTACACGATCATCATAGCTATCCAACACGTACGAACACACACTCTGACCTCACCGACCAACGATTCTCGCAGACCAGCGATGAAGCTGTCCGTCGATCTCGTAATGAAACTGCAAGAAACGCTCGTGTGAGCTCGTGGGAGTACCCCGATGTAGAGGGTATGTGATATTCTGCTCAGAGACTGGGCGACACGCGTAGCGTTAATCCCAGATGCTCCCGTGGCCGGTAGTCGTTAGTGGTGTGGCCTCGGGAACACCACTGAAGCCCCACGGGAACTCCTGCGGCAGACTTGACATCCACCTCTTCACGAGAAACCAGAAAACCCTCCTTTCACTCGACACCTCGAGTACTCCAACTCGCCAACACCCCGTTTAAATACCCTCAATAGAGGCTATTCGGCCCCATACCTGTAACTGCATACAACTGCAATCCAAGTGATATATTCAAGTAACTTGGAGGCGTAGTACCAAGTGAGAGTGACCGAAATCGACGACACGAGCGAAACCATCCTCGCAATCCTCGCCGGCAACGGCGGCGAAGCTGACGTCGGAGAAATCAAAGATGCAATCGATAACCGACTCCCCAACGGTAAAGAAATCGACTACTCCAGCATCCACCACCGCTGCTCACCGAACCGAGACGGAGTCCTCTACGAGGAAGGTCTCGTAGAACCCGCAGGCACGGATCCACGCGGCGGCGGAACCCGAGACGCCACCATCTACGCGCTCGTCGACGGCGCCCTCTCCGAAGTCAAACGCCGCAACGATGTGGATATTCGGGACGCCCGCGACGCCGAGGAAGTCATCGAAGCCGTCGAACGTGTCGAAGAAACGATCACGAGGTTCGACGCGCACCTCGACGAACTGGAAGACCGCATCGAGGATTTAGAAGACGACGTCGGAGAGAACGAGACCACCATCAACCGACTGGAACGCGTCAAGCTCGAAACCGACGATCTCCGCCAAGCACTCAGCGGGTGGAGTGAGTCTATCGATCACGCTGTCTCCACCTCCGAGAAGGCCGAAGAACTCGCGGAAGCAAACGAGACATCCATCGAAGCCCTCGAAGGAGACGTAGAACAGATCGATGAGCAACGACTTCCCAAGGTCGAACAGAGAGCGGACGAAGCCTACCAGAACACGAAGGACAACCTCGACTATATTCAACAAATCTGGGGCACGCTCAACATCGCTGACTACCTCCGCGAAGAAACCACACTCAAGGAGTGGCTTAAGGAGAACTACCGTCAGAAACGATTCTGAACACCACACGAGACGTCATTATCTCTCGCCGAGGTGGATCTCCAAATAATAGACGCGGTTCACAGTACAACTCGCCAACCGACACAATCGACTTCGACAGTGCCACCATACTTCGCGTTGCCTTTCGCAAGGCGCCCTCGTCGTCTCCGCGACGCTTCTCCCGCGGTCAAGATGGCGATGGAGGCTGCCCTTGCTCCTCTGGACGGATCTAGACGAATTCGAACGCCACGCGTAGTACGAAAACGACGGCAGAGAGAAAACCAGCACCACCCCGGCGAATCCACCGAAGAGCCTTCCCTTCCATTCGAGCCTTCCCACGTGCAATCGAAAGCGGCGAGATGGGGACGAGAGCAGCGACGGTGGCGATGACGGCGGTGGTCAGCGGCTTGGTGGACAGTCACGGCGTCGCAACCCCGGCGAGGGGCGCGACGCATATGCTCGATGGCTGGCATACGTAATAAGGGCCGGCACGCTGCCGCTGCACGCAGCCACTACGAGCGGTCATCCTCGCTGATCATCGTGACCACTCATACTGTCCGATCACACCGGGTAGTCTTACTAAGCGCTCATCACGAGCGATCACCACAGATCCATACGCAGAACCCGTTCGACGCCAGCGAGATGTAGGTCGGAGACGACGACTGAAGCCGCGGAGCGAGACGACGGTAGAAAACCAGCACCACGGCGAATCCTACCGGAGCCTTCCCTTCCAATCCTTCCCCTTGAGAGCCTTCCCACGTGCAATCGCAAAGGGGTGGAATGGGACGAGCGGTGGCAAACCACTACGGCGGACAGGCGAACGGACGGACGCTCTGACAACCACGCGCCACGAACCCTACCTCGCGGCGCACCACCACGTAACCGGGGATGAGTATTAAACGCCGGCACGCTCGGGCTGCCGCAGCACAAAGAGGTCATCTTCGCCGATCATCCTGAGCGATCACACCGAGCAGTCATACTGCGCACTCATCACGAGAGGTCATACTGCCCGATCATCAGCGCAATCCAACACGTACGCACACGCATCCACGTAGGCCTCGCTCTCCAACGACGAGAGACGCTCGCTGAGCTATGGGGTGGAAGGCGTCGAACTCAACAGCGAGCCGTCAGAACCGCCCACACGACGCTCGTGGAAGGACAGCGGCTAGTCGGATCCTCGTCAGCAGTGGTGAAGGCGAGCCGGCCACGTCGCCTTCGACGGTCGCTCGACGAGGGTGTCGTCGAGTGCAGCTGAGGCAGCCGTACAGATCGTCGGTGTGGTGTCGTCGAGAGAAAGCGGGGAGTGAAAGGATGGTGGATGGTGTCTGCCCCGCATCTGTAAGTAGTGTCGTCACACTGATAAACCCATCCCATCCCACACCCCTTTATATACTATACTGGATTTCATTCAACTTTCATTTTGCGTCGGGGGTAAACGACGGCCATAACTCTCTCAATGATCGTTGAATCGGTCACGAGGAACCATCGCAGTTGTGCCGAGAAGTCGGAGAAGGCGTCGGTAGATGGCGGGGCGCGACGACGCCGTAGCGTCGCCGTCCTCGGGAAGCACGTGCTTCCCTGCGGTATGCGAGCAGCCCCCTGAAGAAGACTATGAGTGTCAATAAAATAAAACCTTCTCTCTAATGGGTTGTTGTAACAACCACCACCTTCCCCAGATCCGGAGGATGTGGAAGGAGAGACCGACACAACCACCGACGACAACCACGAACTCCTTCCAACGACACCCCGACGACTTCGACGCTTGCGCCGACGTGGCGGAAATGTTCTCTCGTCCACCGGCGTGCTCCGACGGGCGACTACTGGTGGACGTGTCAGGTGACGAGGTCTAACCCCGACGCAAAATGAAGATTGAATGAAGCCCGCTATACTACTTAAACCCCTCCAAATGTGGAAAGCCTGTTTAAACCTTGACGTGATAGTATAGGTTGAAAGGATGGTGTCTGCCCCTAACCTCCTCGAAGAGGAGTTTGCTGCTGCAGCCGAAGATCGAGGCGAAGACCCGGAACAGGCCCTACAACAACTGATGCTGAAGTACGTCCAGAACGAGGACGCTACTGCCGCCGAACTCCTCGGCGAGGATCCCGACGGCCCCGTCGTGTCAATCGGAGAGTACAATCCTGACGACGCACGTGAACTAACGCGGGAAGCAATCGAGAGTCTTGTCGGCTACCCGGACGAGGTGGAAATCGATCCTTCCGATGTACCCGTCGACGAGGTGCCGCGCGAACCCGACGCGAAACGTGAACTCGTCCTCGCCGCACTCCGCCACGAACACGACCGCTTCGCCGACGAGGACGGGAGAATTCACCCGAACGTGATTCGTCGAGGCGATATCGCTCGAATCGCAAGACGGTTCGATTTGCACGACACCGATCACAAGCGACGCGAGTACGTGGACAAGGTGATGGATAGACTGCTCCGTAATCCGAACGGTGAGGAGAGGAGTCGTGCATTCTGGAGTGTTGAGGAAGCGTTGGAGTATATTGAATCGGTCAACCCGGCCGACGATTTCCGCGACTCCCATACGGCGTACATCGTTGAGAAGGATGTCAAAGCGATCTCGAAGGAGATTCTGGCGAGTCGTCGTGAGGACGTGGATGTAGATCGTGTGAACGCGGTGCGTGAGAGGTGGAGTTTGAAGTCGTTGGATGCGGCTGAATGGATGGTGTTCCGTGACTTCCCCGAAGAGTCCGCGTAGTTCGTTTTCTATCCCTGATTTTTAACGTCCCTCAGACGCTTCTCACGGGTGTATGGACGGGGAAGAGTTCGTCTCGCTGTTACGCGAATCGGATGGCAAAGGAATCGAAGTGCAAGACGCTGAAGGAAACGAGTGGCGTGGCGTCGTGGACTACGCTGACTACACAAAACCGACGTTCGACGAGATTTACGATGATGGGATGCTGCGCGTCGTGACCGATGTGTCCGACGAGAATTGGGATGAGTGTCCCGGGGACACGTACTCGCCGACGCTCGCAGTTGAGGAAGACGGCGACGAGTGGGGCGAGCCGGGCGTGACTTACGATCCCGGTACGGGGGATGATTGGTCAGCAGGGGTTCGGCGAGTGCAGATCCTCGACGGCGAGGAGGATTAGTCTGGGTTAGTACCACGGTTTCTCTTCCATATCATCTACCCATTCTTCACCACGCTCAGTCGTCTGCGTCACCTGCCAGTCGTGTTTGTAGATGAGGGTATTGATGCACCCACGGATTTCGCTGTCGACTCCGGCGTAGAGCGCGTCGTGGTAGGGGTCTCCGGCCTCCACCCACACCCATCCTACGGGATCGCCTGCATCCTCGGCGGTTTCGCCGAAGACGCCTTCGCTGAAGTATTCGATTGCGGAGCGGTGTTCGTCGTCGGTGTCGGAGACGGCTACAATTTCGGGTTCGGGTAGGTCTTCTCGTTCGACGACGTAGCGGCGGAAGAGTCCTCGGTGGAAATCGCCTGCTTCTTCTTCATAATCAAACGCGTCTTGGATGTCGGGATCGGTTTCCATAGTCGATTGGGGCGTGTCACTCCTCCGACGTTAATTCGATGATTTCGCCGAGGTGTGGCGAGTAGTTCGGCGACCGTCTACTCGTGTATTGGATTGTACCGATTTTGCGTTCCGTCAAACCCGATGTGGTGCTTGTTAACAGGGTTTGATAACCACAAGTATTAATATTGTGTTGAAATATGCCCTTAGTGTATGAAGTTCAACGAAGGCGACACCATCGAGATCACGATCCAAGGAGTCGGGCCGCAGACGTACCTCTCCGCGGACGACGAAGCGACGGTACAGGCCGACGTGGCGAACGTGGAGGATTTCGAGAATTCGACGGAGGTGTTCTTCGACTTGCACGACGACATCGGCGGGTTGGACGAGGCGCGGATCGACTGGGATCTCATCCCGGTGGAGAACGATGATGGCACCGAGGACGAGCTGGACGCCTTGACGACGTTCGACAGCGAAGAGGACGAAGGCCCGTACTGGGCCGGTGCCATCGTGGACGTTGAGGTTGTCGGGTAAGTGGCGCGCGACGGATAGGCGACCGGTCAGAGTCCTTCTGGAAGCTCGTCTCGTCGCAACTCCATCTTCTCCCTCTCGGACAGATTGTTGTAGTTCTCGTCCAGCACCCGCACGCTCACGTCGGCCCTCTCGGAGATGATCTCCTTGTCGGTGTCTTCCCGGAGGTGCCACGTGATCGAACCCCTACGAACGGCGTGAGTCGCCTCCGACGTTGGACACTTGTACGCCACGTTCCTCGCCTGTGCCGCGTCGCACTCTTCCGGATCCCTGTCGTGAGGACACTCTCCAACTGTGCAAGGGCGAGAGAGGGCGTAGACGCGGTTCCGCATCATATTCAGGGATGCGCGTCCGTCCTCGCTCGTGAACAGCGGATTCCGTCCGTATTCGTCCTCTACGTCGTTCCTGTTGGTGTCGATGTAGTCTTCGATGATGGAGGCAGTCGTCTCCGAGATGGCCACCTTCCGTTCGCTTTTCCCCTTCTTCTTCAGCGGCGTGTCTTGCCCCGGGTGGTGGTGGAGTTCGATGTACCGCTCGTCCAGATGCACATTGTCCACGTCGATTGAGCGGGCCGTGCCGACGCGGAGCATCAGGTACCAGAGCAAGTGGAAGAGAACGTGATCGAACGAGGCGTAACGGTACCTGTCAAGGTGTTTGGCGATTTTTCGGGCACGCGTGTCCTCGATCTCGTTGTCTCGTTGACCGGCGTCGCCCTTCGAGGGGGACTTGATGCGGTGGGGTAGCGAGAACGGAACGGCTCCAATCTCCGCGTTGAAGTGCATAAATCGGCGGAGTGTGTCGAGTTGAGTTTTGACGGTTAGCCTCGAGTAGTCGCCGAAGCCGTCGTCCTCCTCGCCGAAGCGTTCGAGCTTAAACAGTTTGAGATCGAAACCGTCGAGATCGGAGAGGTGTGTGTAGTCGGTCTCGGATTGGAACCACTCGGTGAAGTGGCCGAGTCGGGATCGGTGGGAGTAGATGGTGGATTGCGCGGCTCCGTCGGCTTGCTTCTCCTTGAGGTACATTTCGACGGCTTTGTCGGGTTTGACATCCCGTGTCGGTTCGTCTGCGGTGGTTCGGATGTTGGCGTCGGTTTCGGGCATAGTTGGAATCCCTTGACCGCGCCGTGGAGGAGTGGTGTTTTCGCCGCGCCGTGTTCCCTCGGTGTCCTACTTTCTTTCGTGAGTTTTACACCCTTTATTTCAGGCGGTGTTGCCGCGGGTTCAAATCCTGCAGCGCCCATAGATTTGCGCAGCGATAATCGCCCGACAGCGTGACGATCATTGGTCGAATCACCATCTTCTTTGCTTTCGTTCGATCATCAAACGAGAAGTGATTATCGCCAGAGTTCGGATTGTTTATACCTAGACATGGATGCGAAAGAATATGCTGGAGACTACTAATTAGCCGTCAATCTCGTAGCCAGCATCCTCAATAGCAGCGTGGATATACTCGTCTTCAACGTCATCGTCGGTGCTGAGTTCGACAGATTCGGCCTCGTGGTTAGCACTGACCTGAGTCACGCCGTCGAGCGCTTGGAGCGCATCCTCGACGTTCTGTTCGCAGCCTTCACAACTCATCCCGGTGACGGTTATCGTTCGCGCCATGTTGTACTAGTAGACCTATTCTCTTATTGCGGTTGTTGTTTCGACCATTCAGCAAACTCCGTTTGAGACTTTTGAATATAAACCGATTTCCGGGGAAGACTAATCGTCTTTGGCGTGGTAGTCTCTTCTATGAGGAACCCAGATGAGACCGACCTCGAAATCCTTCGGTTGCTGATCGATGACGCTCGGCGGCCGTTCAGCGAAATAGCCGACCACGTCGGCCTGACCCCACCAGCGGTTTCCGACCGCATCGCACGCTTAGAAGAATTAGGCGTTATTCGGAACTTCACTGTTGACGTGGACCGAACGAAGCTTCAGAACCGAGTGCCGGTATTGATTCAGCTGACAGTCAAACCGGAAGCCGTTGAACGCATTTTCGACCGGTTGTACGAGCTGAAGGAGACCGAGCACGTCTTCCAATGTTTCGATGGTGGCATCGTTGCCCACGTGAACGCCCCAGATCAAGATGTTCACGCGTGGTTCCGAGACGCCCTAGAATTGGAAGACATCGACTCGTACGAGATCACGCCCCTGGCCAGATACGAATGGAGTGTCGGGGTCACGCCCTCTGATTTCACCATCTCGTGTGCGGTGTGCGATAACACGGTGAAAAGTGATGGCGAAACCGCTCGAATCAACGGCGAGGTCAAGGTCTTCTGCTGTCCATCGTGTAAAAACAAGCACGAGCAGCAATACGAATCGCTGCAACAGGAGGCAAACTGATGCTGGAAACCCGACTTTCGATTTGAAGATCTACCCCCTTTCGGATTCGAGTAATTGTAACGACAAGTCGCATCAAACTGTAGCCCGTAGTATGAGATGAGGTGAAGAGACCATGTCAAACGACCATTCGAATATAGAACGAACCGACCTGTCCCTCTCGGGCATGTCGTGTACGACGTGTGCGTCTACAATAGAGGACAGTCTCGAAGATGTAGACGGGGTGCAGGAAGCTTCGGTCAACTTCGCCACGGAGCGAGCAGACGTCAGCCACGACTCGGATGTCCCTGTTGAAGAACTCATCGAGGCCGTGGAAGCCGCTGGTTACGGTGTTCGTGACGAGTTACTGAACGACGAGATTGAGGGAGAAGAAGAGCTACAGGAGATGCGTCGGATGGCGATCCGGGCGTGGATTGTCACGTCCCCGATCGTCCTGCTCATGGTGTTCATGTGGACACCGCTGGAGGTTCTGACCGGCTTCCAGATCGACGTCGCTATGTTCGTCTTCGCCACGATCGTCGTCTTCTACTACGGTCGGACGACCCACGCGTCCGCGATTCGGGGTATCCAGAATGGGACGTTCAACATGGATTCGCTGATCTCGATCGGGACGCTCGTCGCGTGGGTAACCGGCGTGATGGTTTTCGTGACGCCGATCGAGAACTACGCCGGCGTCGGGGCAATGATCATGGCCTCGCACAACGTGGGAACGTACCTCGAACACCGAGCGAAAGGACGTGCGAGCTCGGCCATCGAGGGCCTGATGTCCATGCAGGCAGAGACAGCAGCGGTTCGTAGAGATGACGAAGAAATCGAAGTCCCCATTGAAGACGTCGAGATTGGGGATGTGATGGTCGTTCGTCCCGGCGAGAAGGTCCCGCTCGACGGAACCGTCATCGAGGGACGAAGCAGCGTCGATGAATCGATGGTAACCGGCGAGTCCGATCCCGTAACCAAGAAAGAAGGCGACGAAGTGATCGGTGCGACGGTGAACCAGTCCGGGATGATCAAGGTGCGGGCCGAGAAGGTCGGCGACGACACGTTCCTCTCACAGGTCGTCGAACTCGTCGAAGAAGCCCAGGGAACCAAAGTCCCGATCCAGGCCTTCACCGACCGTGTCACGAACTACTTCGTCCCGACCGTACTGATACTCGCAGCGCTCTCGTTCGTGTTGTGGTTCCTGTTCCCGAACGGGATGGGGGCCGTCGCGGGTATCGGTGCACCGTACCTCCCCTGGGTGGATCTCGCTCTCGATCCGTTGACGCTCGGGATCTTCGCGGCTGTTGCCGTCCTGGTGATCTCGTGTCCGTGTGCACTCGGACTGGCGACGCCGACGGCGCTGATGGCCGGTACTGGGAAGGCTGCCGAGAATGGCATCCTGTTCCGCGACGGTGAGGCCATCCAGACGATGAAGGATCTCGACGTCGTGGTGCTGGACAAGACGGGGACGATCACGGAGGGCAACCACTCTGTCACGGACGTCGTCGTGGGAGACCACCCTGCGGTCAGTGCTGACGGCGGCACCCTGGAAGATCCCGGTCTGACCGAACGCGAAGTGGTCAGACTCGCTGCCTCGGCCGAACGAGGGAGCGAACACCCGATCGGGCAGGCTATCATCGAGTACGCCGAAGATCAGGAAATCGAACTGACCGAGCCGGAGGCGTTCGATAACGTCGCCGGAAAAGGGATCCAAGCAGAGATCGACGGACGATCGGTCTACGTCGGAAACACGAAGTTCTTCGACGAAGTCGGCATTCCGCTTGCCTACGAGGACGAACTGCAGACCTTAGAGCAGGAAGGGAAAACGACGGTGCTCGTCGGTGTCGAAGACGAAATCGTCGGCGTCATCAGCACGGCCGACACGATCAAAGAGGAATCCCACGACGCGATTCAGGCGTTGCACGACCGTGGGCTCGAAACCTGGATGATCACCGGGGACAACGAGCGGACTGCTCGCGCGATCGCTGAAAAGGTCGATATCGACCCCAGTCGAGTCATGGCTGGCGTCCTCCCGCAGGATAAGATCGACAAGGTCAGCGAATTGCAAGAGGAGGGATACAACGTTGCGATGGTCGGCGACGGGATCAACGATGCGCCCGCGCTGAAACAGGCGAACATCGGCGTCGCTATCGGCACGGGAACTGACATCGCCATCCAGTCGAGCGACGTTAGCCTCGTGCGGGGCTCGCTCGATGCGCTCGTTGACTCGTTCACGCTGTCGGAGCGGATCTTCTCGAAGATAAAGCAGAACCTCTTCTGGGCGTTCATCTACAACACGGTGGCGATCCCGATCGCGTTCTTCGGGCTGCTCCACCCGGTGATCGCCGTCGCGGCGATGATCACGTCGAGCATCTCGGTCATCACGAACTCGACGCGGCTGGGGAATATCGAGCTGTAACTGACAGCTCACCCCACCCGTTCTCACAGTGAAACAGCAATACCAGACCTCAACTCATGGCATTCGAAACAAAGCGCGTCGGAATCCACGGGTTAAACTGTCCGAACTGTGCTGCGAAGGTCGAACGAGCCGTTACTGCCCTTTCCGGGGTTCACAGTGCAGCCGTCGAATTCGACACAGAGCAAGCAGTCTTCGAGTACAACCCACGCTCAGTCACGCTCAACCGAATCGCTCACACCGTCGAGCAGACTGGCTGTGACTCGAAGCGGTTCACCATCTCACTGGATGGTGATCGGATCCAACCGAACGGAAGGCAAGCAGCAGCTGACGATAGTGACGGTTCACACGATAGCTGCTGTGACGACGAGGAGACTCACATGGATGGCCACCAACAGAACCGGTCACCGTTCTAGGATCATGACAGCGAGACCCCTATCAAGCCATTTCGGCGGGTCGCAGGTGACGAAGAGCTACTCGCACTCACCACTGGTAGGGGTAACACCAATCACGCCTCGGCTCAACACGTCAATCTCCACAGCAGGAAGCGCTCACCACGATCAAGCGAAGCTACTCATTCGCTTGCGCACAGGGGTAGCTAACTACGGTCTGATCGGTCGGTTACAAAGGTTCGCTGCGCGACTACCCGGCTACGAGAAGCCCACCATAGTACAATGACGAGAAAACACACCGACATCCACGGATTGCACTGTCCAAATTGCGCTCTGACGCTCGAACGAGCGATCGCTACGCTTCGTGGCGTCCGTGGCGCACGCGTCGAGTTTGAAACCGAAACAGTGAGCGTCGAGTACGATCCCGCCGCTGTCTCGCTCGAACGGATCAATTCGAGGATCAGAAGCGCTACGTGCGAGTCGGCGTGTTTCGATATGAGCGCCCCGGACAGAACGTTCGGCAATAATGATCGAGAGTCAGGGATCGCTCGAACACCATCCAATCACAGCGATGGATGCTGTCAGATCGTCGTGGACGGTGACTGGTGATGTTGCTGGCCACCGGTTTCACCAGCTTGGACGTGACGTTCGAACAAGCCGGAGCGTGGGCTCTCGCGCTAATCATGATCGTCGTTGTGTCGTGGGTATTTTACCGCTATTTCGCCCCAGAAAGCTGGCGCGAGTGGGCTGGTGCCGGTGTCG
Organism: Natronosalvus hydrolyticus; assembly: GCA_025517525.1. GTDB lineage: Archaea > Halobacteriota > Halobacteria > Halobacteriales > Natrialbaceae > Natronosalvus > Natronosalvus hydrolyticus. The sequence goes on along the minus strand of JAOPJZ010000006.1, from coordinate 186,680 downwards.
TACAGGCGTTTATCATCGCGCTGTACGCCGAAATGTTCGGGTTCCCGCTGACGATTTATCTCCTGATTCGGTTCGGCGGCCTCGATCGGGAGTACGTCAGCGACAATCTCTGGTCTACACTGGTTGGTATCGGTGAGACTGGAATGTTCGTATCGATGCTGGTCGGCTATAGCTTGGCGCTCACCGGGATCCTGCTCTTTATTCAGGGATGGAGACAGGTCCATCGTGCCAGACAGGAAGACCATCTGGTTACCAGCGGACTCTACAGCTACGTCCGCCACCCGCAGTACACTGGGTTGTTCCTCGCTCTTTTTGGCGAGGGTATCGTTCACTGGCCCACGATATTTTCGGTTGGGTTGTTCCCGATTATCGTCCTGACCTTCACGTGGCTCGCTCGCAAGGAAGAGCGAGACATGCTTGATCAGTTCGGTGAGGAGTACCGAACGTATCGGCAGGAAGTTCCACTGTTCGTTCCTCGATTGGGTCAGTGGCGACGCTTCGTAAGCGAGTCTCGATCACCCTAGAGAGGTAAAAAGAACAACAGGAGACAATGACAATGAACGAAGTAACCCAGGAATCGGAGGCCGAATTCGGACGCAAAATAATCAGTGCGAACGATATCACGAAGACGTACGGTTCACGACTCCCGTTCACCAGGAGCGTTGAAGTGTTGACTGGCGCGTCGATCAACGTCTATCCGGGCGAAATCGTCGGGATCGTTGGCGAGAACGGATCCGGGAAATCGACATTGATGAAGATCCTCGTCGGCGTCCTAGACCAGGACAGCGGCGACGTCACTCGTAACGGCACGATTGGGTGGTGTCCGCAAGAAACGCTTCTGTACGATCGGCTCACCGTCCGCGAGACGTTCCGACTGTTCGGAACCGGCTACGGGCTGGACGAGGACGAGATGACCGCGGCGATGGACGATCTCGCCGATCGGCTCGACTTCGAGCGGTATCTCGATTATCGCGTCGATCACCTGAGCGGTGGGAATCGCCAGAAGGTCAATCTCGGGATCGCGCTCATGCACGACCCGGACGTGTTGTTGCTCGACGAGCCGTACACTGGCTTCGACTGGGAGACGTACCAGACGTTCTGGGACCTGAGCGAGGCACTCGTCGCCGACGACATTTCGATCGTCATCATTTCTCACCTCCTGCAAGAACGAGACCGCATCGACCGCATCTACGAACTGAAAGACGGGACGCTCTCGGAGGTCGAGAACTGATGGCGGAAAAGCTCACCATCGGGGTGTTGTCCCAGATACGCTCGTTCGTTCGTGACCCGGTCACGGTCGTTCTAGCTGTGCTCTTACCGGCGATCGTCATTGAAGGGTGGGGGCAGGCAATTTCGAATATGCCGGAAATGCCGACAGTCGAGTCGGTTCCTATCGAGCTCGCGCGCATCGTCGGTGCAACACTCGGCGTCGCACTAGTTGCCGGCATCCTCGGGTTAGTGATGATCATCGGGGCCAGATCGGCGGACCGACGACTTGTCGTCGTCGGCTACTCCCCGAGCACCGTCCTCGTCTCTCGGCTCCTCACGATCGTCGGAATCACGGTCGTCATCGCGGTCATCAATTTCGGCGTTCTGTCGGTCAACGTTTCGGCCGAGGCACCCTTCTTGGCCGTCGTCTTTCTTGCACTGTCCGGCGTGCTGTACGCGTGTATCGGTGTCCTGGTCGGGGCGATCCTCCCCCGCCTGTTCGAGGGGTCGCTGGTGATCGCGTTGCTTGCGATGATGGACGCGTTCTTGAGTGGTGAGAGTCCGCTTGCCGCCGACGTTCCGTGGTGGGTAGAGTACTTCCCGCTGTACCATCCAAAGACGTTGGTCCAGGATACGATGCTCGACGGGACGTATGCAATGGGTGACCTTCTCTTCGTCCTCGGGTACCTCGCCGTGCTGGTCGGACTCGCGCTTTTCGTGTTCCAACGAACGATGGCCGTCGAGGGGAGGTGGCTGCGATGAGCGGTCGTCGCACCATGACGATGTTCCGGATCAGCTTCCGAGAAACTGCCCGCAACTACGTGCTCGTCGGGTTGCTGATCGCGCTCCCGATCGCGTTTATCACCGTCGCGTTCGCCGTCACGCAAGACGCGCAGATGCCGATCGAGCTCCCTATTGACGGGGAAACGCAGACCGTCATGCGAGGCCTCCCAGAAGTCCACGGCGTTGCGATGACGCCGCTCACGAGCACCATCATCGCGGGGATCGTCGGGCTGTTACTCATGCAGGATGCGCGGAACGTCGATGGTCGGCTGGTGCTGGCAGGCTACCGGGCGCGTGAGGTGATCCTTGCTCGTCTCGGAACGCTCAGTGTTCTGGTAACACTGGTGACAGTGGTCACTGTGGGTGTCATGGCCTACGACGTCAGGCCTGAACAACCGATGTTGTTTGTCCTGGCTATCTTTGTGGTAACGCTACTGTACGGATTCGTCGGGATGCTACTGGGTGTCGTCTTCGACAGGGTGGCTGGCCTATGGACGATCCTCGTTGCCTCAATGCTCGACATCGGTCTCTTTCAATCACCGCTCTTTCCAATGGGCGAAGACACGTGGTGGGTGAAAATTCTTCCAGGATACCATCCGATGGAAGTCGTCTTCGACGCAGGTCTTACAGCGCAGCCGGATACGCTCGTTCATCTGGGATGGTCGCTCGGGTATCTCTTTCTCGTCGGGACGGTAGCAGTCCTTCTTTTCTATCGACTCACTGGTGGACAACAAACGTCTCGCCTTCAGGTGATACCATGACTAAAGAACTGTCACATCCGGTGTTTGCAGCGATATACGACCCGGCAACATGGCTTGCAGAACGAACCATACTGCGGCCGCATCGTGAATACTTAGCACAGGACCTCGATGGACGAGTGCTGGATCTTGGCACTGGTACCGGGGCGATGTTTCCGTTTTTTGCCGAGGAAGCTGCTTCGAACCAGGCGATCGAATTTTACGCGATCGACCCCGATCCTCACATGAGAAAACGAGCTCGAAGCCGGACCGAAAAACTAGACCTTGATGTCGAGATTCGATCGGCACGGGCTGAATCGCTTCCCTATCCCAGCGATTCATTCGATGTCGTCATTGCATCGATGGTCTTCTGTACAATCCCGGACGTCGAGACTGCAATCGGCGAAGTCGTACGCGTGCTGAAACCTGGTGGAGAGTTCCGGTTTCTCGAACACGTCGCTGCTGATGGGTGGCAATCGCGTCTTCAAAAAGCGATCGCACCGGTTTGGCGACGAATCGCTGGCGGATGCCACTTGACGCGGCGAACCCCGACAGTGTTCGTTCAACCGCGGTCACTCGACGTTATCGAAATAACACGGCTACGTACCGGTATCCCGCCAGTCCGACCGTTCGTTCGCGGACGGCTCCGTCATCGCCGTTCGTTCCAGAACCACCGTCAGGACCTCCAAAAATAGAGCAATGACTAAAATTCCAGAGCACGGTACTTCCCCGGAGAGTACGACTCCAGAAAATGAATTCAACGTCACCCGTCGAGCAGCTCTGTACTGCGGGGTTGCCGGTGGGAGTCTTTCAGTTGCTGGATGTCTTGATAGAGGATCTGGTTCTGCAGGGACAAGTGAGGCCGAAATCGACGATCAAATGCAGAAAAGAGCACTGGATACTGGTCTGGCTGCCCGGAAATCCGTTGTTCGGGTTGAATCGGCAACAGGATGGTTAATCAAAGAAGACGTTGTTCTAACGTGCTCTCACGTCATTGATTCGGATACCGCTGAACTCGAAACGTTCGAGGGGAAGACGATAGAAGGACGCGTTCTTGGTGAACACGAGAACGTTGATCTTGCGCTCGTCGAAGCAAAGGGTACCAATCACGATCCACTCACGCTTGATGTCTCGTTCGAAGCCACGTCCGAATCAAACATTCCGCTTGTTCAAATCGGACATCCTACCGCAATCGGATCGTGGGTGATAAGTTACGGATCGTTCGACCGGCCCCATGACTCCGGATTTCTCGCGGACATCCCTTGCGGGCCAGGAAGTAGCGGATCTCCGCTTCTAACTCTCTCGGGTAAAGTGGTTGGGTTCATTATGGGAACGACGGTCTCGGTTGATGACCCATCGGATGAGCATCAACCAGAAACTGTCTTCACCGATTTCCCAGGCCAACGCCTCCTCGGACGGGCTGCAGATCCGGAGACGATCCGCAAATGTGTTGACCACCTCATATAATTCATCAACAAAATAGCTGTGTTGGGAGTCGTTAGCCACGAGTCGTGTCCTTCATGACCGGTTACATGCTCTTTTGGCCGTGTTGGAATTACTCCTTGAGTTTATATGTGGGTGATGAATACCCCCACATGAATGGCCGATCCGGAGTTGGACGAGGTGCTCGACCTCATGGCCGACGAGCATACGCGGGATATCTTGGCACATACGAGCCAGCAAGCGATGTCTGCTCCGGAACTCGTTGAGGCGTGCGACGTCTCTGAACGAACGGTCTATCGTCGGTTGGAACAACTCCAATCGCTCGGATTGGTGACCGAAAATACACAGATCGATCCGGACGGGCATCACCGATCGGTATACAAAACCGGACTCGAAGGCGTCCACGTTCTTCTGAACAATGGGCAGTACGAAATTCGAATCGAAATCGAAGAAGATACTGCCGATCGATTCGCCCGTATGTGGAATGATATCAGAAACGAATAACAATGGTCCACGTAACTGCACACACCGAACTCGTTATCGCCAAACTCATCGTCGTAACCCTGGGCCTGCTGATCGCGTATCAGGCCTATCGGAGTTATCGGCGCGGAAATGGTCGTCCGATGCTGTTCGTTAGTATCGGTTTTCTGTTCATTAGTGTCGGATCCGTTATCGAAGGACTCCTGTACGAGTTGGATATCCTAACAATTTATCAGGCGAGCTCGATTCAGACAGGAATCGTCGCATTCGGAATGCTGTTCGTGTTGTACTCCCTGTACGGTGGTTCAATGAGTAGCCAGATTATTATACGCGAGCGGAATCAACCGTGATCGATGGCGACTTTCTTGTCTGTTCTTTGTCGGAACTGTACCCAACTTAATCGAAGGGGAAACTCCTATTGTTGAACCCATCCCAAGAATTTGATCCATGCTACTTTTTCTTCGTCGCCCACAGGGAGTGAGCGTCGTTACGTTCCGAAGACGAGTTCGTGTGGTTGGCTACCAACATCGATCCGTCCTTCAATCTCGTAGCTCTCACTATCGATGACGATGACTTCGTTTGACTCGATCGAGGTAACATAGGCGTCGTGGGTATCGGGAGAGAACGACAGGTGATTATCACCACCGCTATCTATCGTTTCGACGATTCCGCCCGTTTCGCGGTCGATCACTCTGACGTCGTTACTGCCTCGGTTGGCTGTCCACAAATGCTCTCCATCAGGAGATACGGCGAGTCCGTGCGTTTCCGCTCCGGTCGAAAACCGCTGCTCTTCGACCCAGCGTTTCGTATCGATGACTGAGACGGAGTTGGCCATCCGACTTCCACAATACACGACGTCATCCTCTTCCGCCGTCGCCATCACATTGACGACGCCGTCACTTACTGGAACAGTCATCGACATCGTCAACCCCTCGCGGTCGATGACTCCAAATGCGTTCGTATTCTGATGGCGTTCGCCAAAGTGGTACATCGTCGTGTAGGCTCGATCCCCGGAGCCGAAATACGTGTGTCCAGAACCCTCAGTTTCGATCCTGTCGAGAACGTCGTAGTCTTCGGTGTCGATGACGGCTAGTTCGCCTTCACCGCTGATACCCTCGTGGTCGTCTTCTTGGTCATGGTCGTGATCGTGGTCGTCCCCTTCGCCGTGACCATCATCCTCCGAATGATCGCCCGAGACGTACAGCTGTCGTCCGTTTGGAGTTACGTCGAGGCCGTGAACGTGCATGTCGACGTCGATCGTCTCGGATTTCTCGAAGTCACTCGTCGAGACGACGTAGATATGTCCGTTTCCAGCATCGCTAACGTATAGTTCATCGCCATCGGGATGTGCGGCGACCCCGTGAGATGTTCGGTCGGCGACATCAACCGTATCTATCACCGATCGTTCACGCTGATCGATAACCGAGACAGTTCCGTCGGCAGTGTTGGTGACGTACGCGAAAGCGTCTGAGCTTCGGTCGTCACCCCCGAGACAGCCGGCGAAAGCGATTGTCGCTGTACTTCCGGCTAGTGTCAAAAAACTTCGGCGGGACGCCGAAGGGATGTCAAGACCACCTGGCGTACGGTCACGTTGCTGATTGGCTGTGTTCATAATAGTGTGTTTTTCCCTCAACTCTCCGCGGAAACCGCTGTTGAGTGGCGGTTACGATCCCTGATTCACCTGTTTCTTGGCTTTGTCGTCGATCTCTTGGGCTCGTTTCGCCCATGGTAGAGCGAGTACAGCACCAAGAGCATCCCGAGTGCGGCAATGAGGGTCTGGATTGCGCTCGCCTGATAGATCGAAACCAGATCCAGTTCGAAGAGAAGGCCCTCGATAACGGCCCCGACGCTGATGAATGCGAAGCCGAGTGCGACGTAAAGCATTGTCCTCCCGTGACCGCGGCGATACCCCCGGAACGCCTGATACGTGATACTAAAGCCGAGGAGGACGACGACGAGTTTTGCAACGACGAGTTCGGGATGCATTGGAATCGGAAGGGGTAGGCGTACGAGGTGGTATCGATCTCCACCTTCTCAGTGCGTGGATAGGTACCGTGAGGGCCCGTTGCTGTCGCGGTACCCGAGGCCGTCTTTCACTCCTCCGTCACGACGATCAGTTCTTCGACCTGCTCCGTGTGGTAGTAGCCACAGTCGATCTGGCACATCGCTTCGTACGTGCCGGGTTCGTCGAACACAACCGAACCGGTCACCGGTTCGTCCTTGTCTGCGGGCACGTCCAGCATGATGTCGGTGTCCACGATCATGAACCCGTGGTCCAACTTGGCATCTTCGTGGTCGTGATCGTGGTCATCGTCGTCGTGGCCGTGGTCATCATCGTCGTGGTCATCGTCGTCGTGGCCGTGGTCATCATCGTCGTGGTCATCATCGTCGTGGCCATCATCGTCGTGACCGTGGTCATCATCGTCGTGACCGTGGTCATCATCGTCGTGGCCATCATCGTCTTCGTCGTGAAGGAACTCGATTTCGAGTTCCCGGCTGACACTGTGGCTGTGGCCATCGTCGTGATCATCGTCGCCGCCACGACCGTGGGCCTCGTCGTACACTCCTTCGACCGTTGCGTCCTCTGGCTCGGGGAATTCACCAGCCTCGACTTTTTCCTCGGTTCGCGCCAGCGCGTCGAAGTCGTCAAGTTGCTCGGCGACCGGGTCAGGTAACGCCTCGAACGCGTCGTAGGCGTGATCGTTCACCGCATGGATCGTTAACTCCGTCCCGGGAGCGATTTCGATCTGGTCCAGTTCGTCGCCGTGTTCGTCGAACACGGCGTATCCCCAGTGGTAGGTCACCACGTATGCCTCACGTTCGGCTTCGACACCGGTGTGGTCCTCGTCGCCATGGTCGTCCGTCACACCCGGATCGTCCTCGTCGCCACCGAGACACCCCGCTAGCGCCACCGTCGCTGCGCCTCCGGACAGGGTGAGCATGCGTCGTCTGCTCAGGTAGTCAACAGTCATTGTGGTTCACCTCTATCTGCACCTTGGAGATGTGTATAAAAAGACCCTCAAGCACACCCGCGACCCAAGCGGGTCCGCGAAGCACTTATGTTTGACAGTTGATTGTTCCCGTGGTATAGAGGGGCTTTAATAGGGCTATCGCTGACGTCTCCCGGTAATTCACTACAGAGAATCAATAGAAAGACTAGTCAATCTTCAATTCAGCTCAACCATATGATATCATCTCTACAATAATTATCGTACAACGCTCATGTGTCGCGCATTGTTGATGGAGTTCCCTCTTGCGATTCTACTATCTCCCTGCCGATCAAAGAATCAATTCATGAACCCTTCTGCGGTCTGATTGCTGTTCGCTATCTCAGCGGAGCATCCGTATCAACAATCTCCTACAGAAGAGCGTTCACTGAAGAGACGTTTGCGAAGAACGAATGGAGTGATTCGGTGACAGCTGCTGCTCTTGTTGTTCGTCACACAGAATACTAATTATTGCGGGGTGCTATCCCCTCGAATAGACGGAAGAGACCGAGTTAGGGGTTTAACATCAACAATCCCAGTCGTCTCGCCACTCCTCCATCAGTTCAATCTCTTCTTGCTGAGCGTCGATAATCCCCTCTGCGAGGTCGGCAACGCGCTCAGATTCACCTTCGTCGAGGACGTACTCGGACATCACGACGGCACCTTCGTGATGGCGAATCATGTGTTCGGCGAACAGGCAATCGAACTCCTCGTTTTCGGCGCGACGGAGTTCACGCCTGTCGTCGTGGGTCATCATGTGCTCCCGCGGCATCATCTCCTCCATCTCGTCGGGGTGCATTCCGTTGTTCATCTCATCGTCATCGTGCATTCCGTTACCCATGTCATCCTCGTCCATCTCGTCATCGTTATCGTGCATCCCGTCACTCATCCCGTTCCCACGCATCATTTCTCCCATCTCATGGGGCATCATGCTCCCCACCTCATCACAACCGGCGACACCGGCATCATCGAGCAATTCACACATGAGATCGATCTCGGCTTCTTGCTCCTCGATTATCTCGGTTCGGAGATCGAGTAATTCTTCCCGGTTGGTTCGCGCCGGGATGAGTTCAGCCATCTGGATCGCCCCCTCGTGATGAGGAATCATCATCCGTACGAACATGATGTCCACAGCGTTGAATTCGGTGTCTTCGTCCTCATCCTCGTCGTCCTGTCTCCCGGTGGTCACATAGCCCGCGAATCCGGCCGTGCTCGCCGCTCCAGTCGCACAGAGCATCTGACGTCGCGTTGGATTAGCCGCCATAGTTCTATGATCCCACCCGCAACTCTGATAAAATGCGGACTGGAATACGCAGCCTTTTGCCGTGCTCAGTTATTTGCGATAGGTGGTACTACCGGAATTCGATTCACTGCATCTGGATTCGGACAAAACGTAAGCAGCGAACCCAGTTCGACCGTCGAACGGATTGGTCTTTGAACCGTGAGGCTCCTACGTACAAGGAAACAAAACACAGCGAAAAACACAGTACTCTGTGCTTGAATAAATTCCTGTATGCCCAGTATCACGGTCAACGTGGACGACGACCTCAAAGAGCGAATGAAAAAGCATCCGGAGATCAACTGGAGTGAGGTCACGCGACAGGCTGTCCAAGAGAAGATCGAGACGCTCGAAATGATGGACGAACTCGCTAGCGAGAGCGAACTCACCGAGCGCGACGTGCAGGAGATCGCCAATGGGATTAACGAACGTGGACGCGAGCGCGTCGAAGGAGAATCGGAGTAGACGCGACGACTGAAGCTGGTCATTGATGCCAACGTCGTCATCTCTGCCCTCATCGCTGATTCGAAAACGCGGGAGCTCATAGTTACACTCGAACCGAATCTCTTGACCCCGGCGTTTGTTCACGACGAGGTCGAGAACTACGAAGACCTGATCGTGGAGAAGTCTGGAATAGAACCGCATTGAGTAGTACAGTTCATTGACCTCCTGTTCCAGTACATCAAGGTCGTTTCTGCCGACGACTTCTAGTTCTCTCGCTCCAGTCGTTCTCGCCGTTTCTCGTACTCTTCCTCGGTAAGGTCACCGCGGGCGTACGCCGCTCGAAGTTCTTCGAGCGCAGGATCTGCCCGTGCAGTTCCATGTCGCCTAAGGGCGCTGTAGAGCAGATACCCGAAGCCGAGAATTACGAGTAGTGGAACGATCGACATGATGAGCCACATCCACGTGGCCCCGGTCCCATCCCACACCCCACTGTTCCACATGTGTCCGCTTCCCCACAGACCCATTATCGGCATCATGATCGCCATCATGAGAAACGGCAGGAGGAGAATCGCGGCGATAACAATCAAGAGCGTTCGGACTAGTGAATCGTTCGTTGCCATGAACGGAACTACAGTAGTACAGGCCTTGAAAACCTGGGTAAAAACCTACGCAAGAGAACGTCCAAGAACGTTTCTACTGCCCTCTCACCGTTTTCCGTGAGTGATTTCGTTCACTGCTCCGGATGCCAGCAACGGATTCTCAGCGGCTGGTCCCTTCGAATCTTGATTAGCCAACTGGAAGTGTTGGTACGTGAATCTACTACTGGGTGTCGATCAGCAACAATTGTCTTTGTCGGGCGACCACTCGCACGAATCTCCCGTCGTCAGGTTATTCTCGTCGATATACGTCGAGAGGCACGCGTAGTTACAGAAGTACGCTGGTGAGCCACAGTCATCGGTGCAATCACGCACACAGATCGGGTCGTGGTCGAAGATCCGCGATCCACAGTACGCACACTCCTCGTCCTCAACAGGTGTGATGATGGTCGTGGACATACTGGAACTACAAACCAAGCCGCAGAAAGTGTTTCGCAGACAACCCCCGAAAGCGAGACCACCGGTTCGTTCATCACTTGTACTGATCGAATCGGAGTGCCAACATAGCAGGTGCGAGAACTGTTCTATGATACCCGCTGAAACAGTCAGTTAGTACAGCTACAAGTTGAACGATCGTCCATTTGCTCCCTTGTAGTGGATTTACGCGGCTATAGCTACAGGCGGAGCAGGCCGAGTGTATAGGGGCTTGACCCCGAGGCGGTTCACTGCTCGTATAGAACCTCACGTGTCATTCCTGTTTCCATGTGATAGAGATGGTGACAGTGGAAAAACCACGCACCAGGGTTTTCAGCGACGAAATCGATCGTGATCTCCCCCATGTGACCGGGAACGATGACCGTATCTTTGAGAGCGTCACCGACCGCAAAGTGGTGTCCGTGGAGGTGCATGGGGTGGCGAATCGGGCTCCGGTTGACCATTCGGAAACGGACGTGTTCGCCCTCTTCGATACCGATTGGATCGGCATCTGGATACGCCTGCCCGTCGATGATCCACTCGTCCCCATCCCCACCCATCATTCCGCCGGACAACGTGAAGTCAATCGTTCGATCTGGCTCACCACTATAGGCATCGAGAGAGTCGATCGCGTTGAGGTCCGTGAGTTGGAGCTGACGAGAACCGATTGCACCTTCAGTGACGTTCCCATCAGACTGCTCGTAGTCCAGTAGTGCCCGGCCAGCCGACGTCGATTCATCGACGGGCCAGATCCGGATCGGCCACGTACCTGGGGATCGTGCCTCAACGACCACATCGTATCGCTCCCCTGGGCCGATTTCGAGCGTATCGACGGGGACGGGTTCGACGGCTGGGCCGTCCGTATGAGTAACGGTGAGTTCGTGGTCGTCGATACCGATTTCGTAGGTCGCCGCCGCTGCTGCGTTGATGAGTCGGAGTCTAATCTGGTCGCCCTCTTCGACATCAATGGTTGCCGGTTCCTCCGGGAGACGTCCATTGATCAGTGTTCCTTCTGCTGGCGGCGCGTCGGGGAATCCACCACCGCCCATGCCGCCCATCCTACCCATTCCGCCTCCATTTCCGCTTGAGGTCTCGACACGTGGTTCGGTTGGGAGGTACTCATCCAAGATGAGCGTCGCTTCGGTGTCGTACTCGATGTGCGGATCCCGTTCTTCGATGATGAGAGGGCCAAGCAGTTCCCGATCCAGTTTCAGACCAACGTGGCTGTGATACCAATGTGTGCCAGCCGGTTCTGCATCGAACTCGTAGACGAATTCCTCTCCAGGTTCGATCGCGGCCTGGGTGACGCCCGGAACGCCGTCCATCGCGTTATCACCGTTTAGTAGCATCCCGTGCCAGTGAATTGTTGTTTCCTCCGGCAGGACGTTCTCGACGGTGACGCGGACGCGTTCACCCTCCACCGCACGGATCTCGGGGCCTGGATACTCACCGTTGTACGTCCAGCCGTTGTAGGGCTCGTCGGTTGCGACCATCACTTCACTCTCGGTCGCGCGAAGGTGGTACTCCCGATCCGGATCTCCGTATTGCGGCTCTGGGAATTCGCGTTCGTCAGGCGATGCATCGTCATTGGTTGTGGTATCGAAACATCCAGCGATCAGGGTTCCACCTGCGATAGCACCGGACTTGAGTACGTCACGTCGGTTAATTCGGGAATTAGGCAACGGCGTCATTGCGTTCCTGCTTTCGGCATATCGCGGTTCGTCTGTCTATTCATTAGTGTCCAGAAGGTACGGTTGCGGTAAAGTATTGGGTTTGCTGGCCAATACTATTCGACTATCGATCAGTGCTCGTTGAGGGCATCCCGAGTCTGGTCGTTGAACTGTTCCAGTTCATGGCGTGCGACTTCGGGTAGTTCGCTGGAAGGTGGCCGCATTGCCGGTTGCTCATCTGAATCGAGATCAGGATCCCCGACGATCACGCGCCCAACCATTCCCGTGGATTCGTGTGATTGGTGCCCTCCGTGGTGGCCGCCACCCCGATGGCCGTGTCCGGTGATCGTACAGGTGTAGTCGTAGATGCCCTCCTCTTCGAAAGTAATCTCGAATGTTTCACCTTCCGTGTCATAGACGTCGCTCGCCCACGGGTCGGTACCATCTGGAATTCGACGGTCAGTGGCTGATGGGAGGACGGCGGCGTTCCCAGGATGGTAGGCGACCGTGTCGTGAACGCCGCTGTCGAGTATCCACGTCACCGTTCCACCCGGTTCGACGTGAACGGCGTGTGGGACGAAGTGATGAGCGTCGTCGTCGGATTCCATCGTCACTTCGATGTGTTCTTCCGGATGGCCGAGCGTGTGCTCGATGTCGTGGTCGTGGTCACCGTCCGAGTCATCTTGGGTTGCGCTTGTTTCAGTTCCGTCAGTATTTCCGTTATTTGTGAACTGATCAGCACCGTTGGCTACACATCCCGCTAGACCGGCGGTAATTGTACTGCCGGTGAGTGCGAGCGTGCGCCGTCGAGTGAGTATGTGGTCGGACATCTGGATTCACCTCGTCTCGCGCAGCGTGCGGCGACGTTCTTCGAACTCTTCCTCGTTGATTTCTCCGCGTGCGTAGCGTTCGCGGAGTTCCGCGAGCGCTCGATCGGGCTGTTCGCCGCCCCGAGACTGGTCGCTCCCACTGGCTGCGGAGACGACGAGGACGATGAGTCCAACGAGCAACAGCAGCCAGAGGAAGCCCCAACCGCCGAACATCCCCCAGCCCCAGCCATCGTTCATCATCCCACCGTATCCAGTCGTTCTCTGCTGTGCAGCAACGCTCCCGGTAGCAGTGATGAGGAGCATCACTCCTGGGAGGAGGGAATTACGTCCGATCTGGCCGACCGATTTGGGTAATTGCATCATGGTTCGATCACAGTAGCTAGTACGGTCTTGTACAGTATAATCACTATTGCACAATCCGTGAATCGCCGTCTGTGGGAAAGATATATATGGTGGAAGATTCGCCAGAAGTCCTCTTCCTCAGTTCACCTCGCAGAGTACCCGGTGTAGCGCTCTGAATGACACCGTTTTTCACAGTGGGTGCAGTTCGTGCTATCACATGGGCGAGCCAGAGTCCGAACAGGTGCTTGATCTCTTGGCTGACGACTACGCACGTGAGATTCTGGCCTACTTGAGTAAACAACCGATGTTGGTCGAGGAACTCGGAGAGAAATGTGACGGATCCAAATCGACGATTTATGACCGGGTCGATCAACTCCAAGCGGTCGGACTAGTGAGTGAAAATCTCCAGATCGATCCACAGGGACATCATCGGAAGCAATACGAAACGATACTCACCGCTGTCCTCGTCACGTTCGCCAACGGGCAGTACGAAATCCAATTAGAGATTGAAGAAGATACCCCAGATCGATTCGCCAGAATGTGGGGGAACATTCGGGGTGAATAACCATGCATACAGAACTTATCATCGCCAAACTCGTCGTTGTAGTGCTCGGATTCCTGATCGCTTTGCAAGCCTATCGGAGCTATCGTCGTGGGAACGGGCAACCGATGCTGTACGTTGCGATCGGATTCGTGTTCATCAGTCTGGGATCTGTCATCGAAGGGATCCTGTTCGAGTTAGAAGTGATGTCAATTTATCAGGCGGGTGCTATCCAAACAGGAATCGTCGCAATTGGGATGCTGTTTGTATTGTACTCGCTATACGGAGGCTCAATGCGATACAAAGTCGTTCTTGGAGAAGGGGATAGGAAATAATCACATATGTGTATTTGGCTCTGTTAAAATTCGAAACAATTCAATCTTCGAATTCTTCAAAATGTTCTATTTGGCGAACTCTTCTTGGATCCTCGCTGCCGATTAATCAAAATAGATGTACAAAGACTCACGACAACACCATTAAGCCCCTTCCAGTAGCGTGTGCGATATGGGATACACTATACAAAAGTCGGTGGCTGGTGACTTCGGCGAAGTCGTTGATACAACGATTGCTGTCCTTGAAGACGAGGGGTTCGGCGTACTCTGCGACATCGACGTCCAAGCAACGCTCAAGGAGAAACTCGGAGAGGAATTCCAGCAGTACAGAATTCTCGGTGCGTGCAACCCAGCACTCGCACACGAGGGATTGACCGAGGAAATCGAACTCGGCGCAGTTCTCCCGTGTAACGTCATCGTCTACGAAACTGACGAGGGAACCGTCGTCGTGAGTGCGGTTGATCCCCACCAACTCGTCGGTATCGCCGACAACGAGGCGCTCGACTCTATCGCAACCGAGGTTCACGATCGATTCGAGCGAACCCTTTCGACCGTCAATGACGAATTCGAATCCGCATCGGAGGCCTGATTACCGATGTCGTCCTCGGACTAGCTCAACCCTACTACGCTGATTCTCCTTCTCCTCGGGGTAATTATCGTACTAGCGTTGCTCAGGATGAGAAGGGGTTCGGAAGGATGATGGGATACGGTGGAATGATGGGCTGGAACGGGACTACCAGTGGTTGGTGGCCACTCGTCGGAATGTTCGTTCCGCTCGTCTTTCTTCTCGTCCTGCTCGGCGGTGGATATCTTATCCTTCAGCGTGCCACGGCAAATCATCCGGTCACTCACGATGTTCTCAAGACCGTCCGTTTTCAAAGGGGTGATCGTCCCGCGTCGGATTGGGTGAAGACTTAGCGTCGATGGACACGCGTGTGCGTTGTTGGTGAGTAGCGCTTCACAGTCATCGATTTCTCGATCATGGGCTTCCCGGGTGCACTAACACTGGCTGAAACCCCGAAAGATTGTGGACATCTCCCGTCAGAGATCGTCCAGATACTCCCTCCGCTGTTCCATTTTCTCTTCTTCTGAGCGAGAATCGTAATGCATCTCCAGCACCGTTTCCGAGACGTTCGCCCGATCCCCAACCGCCTTCATTGGCCAGTCTTCCGAGAGCGCGTGCGTGATGCCGCCCCGTCGAAGAGCATGCGGACTCACCGATGATGGACACTCGGAAGCGCCGTCGTAGTCGGTGGCCGAACACTCCTCGATATTACGTCCGTGCGGGCACTCTCTCGTGGGGACGCATGGACGAGTGTACCGATAGCAGTCACCGCGTAGAGTCGTCGTGTGAGCACGCCCTTCCGGTGTTGTCACGAGTGGTTCGCGGCCGTGCTCGTCGGTGACTGCTGGCCGTTGCTGTTCGATCCAGTCATCCAGCACCTCACAGACGTCTTCAGAGAGCGCGACGAATCGCTGTCCCGTCTCACCGTTCTTCAATGGTGTCCCAGACTCTGGTCGATGGATTATTTCGAGAGCCTGATTCGCAGGATCGTAGTCGGCACAATCCAGTGCGTGGACTGCCCCAACCCGCATCATCGTGTGCCACATTAATTCCAACGCGACGTGGGGCCGAGACGCGTACTCGTATTTCCGAAGGTATTCCAAGATCTGGTTGGCTCGCTCTGAATCCAGCATTACGCTTCGGATATTGTCGTTGCCAGTCAGCGTCGGGGACAGCACCTTCGTGTGCAAATCCTGTTCGACGCCATCGATTGACTCCAGCCACTTGATGAACACGCGCAACGTGTCCATTTGGGTCTTCTCAGTAGCCGGTGCCAGATCGCCTTCGACGCGTCGCCAGATCCGGAACTCGTGAAGTTGGCGACCTGAGAGTTCGTTCAGGTTTTCGATTTCTTCTTCGTTGCACCACCGGATGAAGTGGCCCGATCGTGATGGGTGGGAGTACAGCGTGGCCTGGGTTACACTGTTTTTTACGGTCAGCTAAGTACAGTTCAAGTGCGTGTTCGAGTTCAATAGGTTCGAGACTCATTGGTCATGTCCACGCGAGTCCCCGTCAGAACCACTGTTTTGAAACGGCCGATTTCGACCGCCTCACGCCTCAAAGGTCGATTCGTTTGACAGTCGAACCGGAGCCTGCAGGGCCCATCCTTCTTTGCCCTGGTGCTGATTATTTTTCTCCTGGGACGACTGTGTATACCGACGAACACGCGATTCGTCCACTGCTTCCAGAGAGACTATCGGAGTCAGCGGTCCCTATCACAGTGTTAGCGGAATTGTTGAGCCTGTCTACCGGTCAACGATCACCTCGGCCAGTCGCTGACGGGTGAGACGACAATATATTCTCCCAACCCGAGATCACCCTACTCGACGTTGGCGGAGATATTGACCGAGAAATACGAAAGCGAGCACGATGGATGGAATTTCGAGGGGATACTCGTGAAATGCGAGGATTGCGCCAGCGATAAGCAACCCACTGGCGACGATAGCGTAGCCGACTGCAGGATCACCGCCGCTGGGTGATTCGGTGGGGGCCGTTCGAACAACGAGTTCGCCGCGTTCGAGTTGTCCGAAGACGGTATCGAACCGTGCCGGTGCACGCGCGAGGACGGGTGCAGACGCGCGGACGTCGTCCTGTATGTCGGTGAAGAGCGCCTCGAGTTCGCTTTCGATGAACCCGTGGTCGACGAGAAAAGCCTGGGTGACTGCGAGGAAATCGAACGCAGGATCGAGTGATCGGCACACACCTTCACCGACGGTTCCAACTCGGATGAGCAACATGACGTTCGGTGGGATACGAAACGGGAAGTCATGCAACATCGAAAACAGTTCGGTGATGATCGTTCGCCACGTGACGGTCGATTGGCCCTCGAGATTCTCGATGACTAACTCGAGCACCTGGCGCACGGCGATGCGGTCGACCGTTGGCTCGAGGGCCTCGAGCGCGATGAGCGTGTTCAACAGCCCATCGATATCGTGACGGACGAGCGAGCGATACAGGCTCGTGATATCTGCCTGTTCCTGTTCGCTTAGTCGTTGGCTCATGCCGAAATCGTACAGAATAAGGGCTCCATCTGCTCCGATTGCCAGGTTACCGGGGTGGGGATCGGCGTGAAACACGCCGTCGACGAGCCCCATTTTTAGAAAGGTTCGCGAGACCAGTGTCGCCAGTTCGGTTGGTTCGAGGTCGGTGGCGTCGAGTGCGTCGTCAGTCGTGATCTTCTCGCCCTCGACGTACTCCATCGCGACGATGCGTTGAGAACACAGATCTGGATACGTCGCTGGGATGTGGACACGGTCATCATCGGCGAAGTTGTCCTCGATTTCGGCCATAATTTCGGCCTCACGCTGGAAGTCAAGTTCGTCGAGAATTATCTGCTCGAAGTCGTCTGTGACGTTCTCGAGGGAGTATCGCTGTCGTTCGTCAGCGAACGGTGCGATCAGTGGGACGATCCCCCGTATTACCCGCAAATCGCGTTTGATTATCGGGACGAGGCCCGGCCGTCTGACCTTCAATGCGATTTGCTCACCCTCGTATTCGGCCGTGTAGACGAACGCGAGGGAGCCACCAGCAACCGTTTCGACTGTCTGCTGGTCGATTCGGTCGCCCACCTCCGTCTCGAGGACGGTAAGTGGGTCGCCACCGGTCTCTTCGGGAATCTCGTTTTGTAAGGTGGCAAATGCGTCGATGTACGTCGGGGGGATGAGATCTGGTCGGGTCGAAAGCACCTGGCCGACTTTGATAAACGCTGGACCGAGGTCGAGCATTGTCTGTGTCAATCTATCGGCCCGGTCGCGATGGACTGCCGTCGACACCTGTCGTGACGGCCCAAACAGCAAGAAGCGTCGACGGTCTCGCACAAATGCCAGGAGGAGGGGAAAAAA
Organism: Natronosalvus hydrolyticus; assembly: GCA_025517525.1. Lineage (GTDB taxonomy): Archaea > Halobacteriota > Halobacteria > Halobacteriales > Natrialbaceae > Natronosalvus > Natronosalvus hydrolyticus. The sequence continues at coordinate 168,627 of JAOPJZ010000006.1, read as the reverse complement.
CCGGACGAGGACCTGTAGATATCTACGTAAATAGCCCTTCATTGACCACTACGCCTCCAGCTGACGTGCAGTCCCCTATCCATAAAGTATGTTTGCTCACCAACTACAAATTATCAGTGGTTCTGAGTGGTTAGTCACGTTTGAACGCATGAGTCGAACCAATAGCATTCGTTAGGTTCGGCTCGCACGTCAACGCGTGACGGGGTACTGATACGGTCTGCTACCTTTTTACCGGTGAGTGCCCATACCCGGTCGGTAATCACCGGTAAGAGACGACAGTAAACGGTATGAGCGACTCCGAGAACATCGTATTTGTATAAGTGGATGGAATAACAGGTGTGTGCCTTCGAGATGATTCACAACTGGATTGGCCATGAGTGAGCGTGATCAGCTGGCAGGACTGTTCCTGACGAGTGCAAAAAATACGGCAGTTTCGTGGCTTCTCGTCGGCGTGCTAGCTGTTAATCTTCTGGGCGGGGTTCACTTTGGGCGGTACGAATCGATACTGTTCAGCGCCGTTGCGATTGTGATTATTCTCGCGCCTGCAGCTGTGTTTCGAGATCCAACTATCGTACCGCCCTGGTATTTTATCGGATTGATCTGTCTCCCAGTACTGTGGGAGACGTTCGCTCCACAGCCACTTATCACGGCAATCGTCCCTAACCTCGTCCTCGCGACGCTCGGGTTACTAATCGCAGTGGAACTCCACCGGTTTACTTCACTGCGCCTGATTCCGTGGTTCGCGGTGTTGCTCACAGTGTTGTTTACGCTTGCTATGGCAGGGTTGTTGAACCTCCTTCGGTGGTCTGCAGATATCCTGTTCGAGACGACGTTCCTTCTTGATGGGCGGAGTCAAGACGCAATCAATGGGGCGGTAATGATCGAATTTATGTATGCAACTATCGCTGGGCTGTTGGGTGGCACTATTTTTTATGGATATTTCAGATACGTCACCAGTAATCCACATCCACGGATGTCAGTTCCCACGATATCACCGGAAAATCCACCTGATGTGAAAGGGATTCTCCTCAGTAATCGTCTCGGAATTTCGCCAGTTCGTCAGCTACAGCTGGTGCGTCTCATGCAAGCTTTTCTCGTCGTCGTCCTCGGGTACGGTGTGTGGACGCTGGAGCTTCCAATCGTCACTAACGCTGTGATTGCACTTGCAATTACGTTCATTCCTGCAGCTATGAAGCGGGATTTAAAGCTAGCCGTTGACCCTGGACTTGCGCTCTGGGTCACGAGTGCTGTCTTCTTACACGCCATCGGAACGGCAGGGCTATACGACGCCTTCGGCCCGTGGGACCACCTTACCCACACCCTCTCGGCGACTGTCGTTGGTGCTGCTGGGTATGCCACGCTGAGAGCGATACACATTCACGATCCGGCGATACATCTCCCGCGTTGGGCGCTGTTTGCGTTTACGGTTGTGTTCGTCCTCGCCATGGGTGTCATCTGGGAGATTCTCGAGTTTATGATCGATCAGGGGGCGCTCATGCTCGACATGGAACCCGTCCTGGCCCAACACGGCATCGACGATACGATGCTGGACATGCTGTTTAATACACTCGGGGCGATCATCGTCGCCACGTGGGGGACGGTGTATCTCACGACGATTGCTGCCAGTCTTGCAGCACAACTCGAGAATCGGTTTGGTACTGGAAAGATGGATCAGTGATGGGGTTCGTTTTGGTTTCTTCCCGGTCAACGACGAATTGGGGTTGTCGCTGACCGATTAGCCGAAAACGGACCCTATCAGGCAACTGGTGGATGCTGTCAGACAGCGTCAAACACGCCGATACGTTGAAGTTCTTTTGTCCCATTAGAAAGGACACGATGATGCTTCCGACCCACGCCCTCGCCGGGATGGCACTTGCTTTACCGTTACTAGCGGTGGCGCCGGAATACGCTCCGATAGCGTTCGTCGCAGGGTTACTCGGTGGCATTTTCCCCGACCTAGATATGTACGCTGGGCACCGGAAAACCCTCCACTATCCCGTCTACTACAGTGTTTTTGCGGTCGTCACAACTGGTGTTGCGCTCCTCATGCCGGCGACGGGTACTGTCGCCATTGCCGTGTTCCTGGTGGCGGCTGCCCTCCACAGCGTTACTGACATCTTCGGCAGCGGCCTCGAGTTACGACCCTGGGAAGGAAACTCGAATAAGGCGGTGTACAGCCATTATCACGGCACCTGGGTTGCCCCGCGAAAGTTGGTCAGTTACGACGGCTCACCTGCCGATCTGGTGCTCTCGGTGACTCTCGCTGTGCCCCTGGTATACGCCCTCGAGGGAACACTCCAGTGGGTCGTCATTGGGGCAGTCGTCATCGCCGGTATCTACACCGCGCTTCGACGTGTTCTCGCTGACCTGGCACCCGTGGTCGTCGGGTACCTTCCCTCGAGCGTGTATCCGTACGTTCCAGCACGGTACCTCGAGGATTCTGCGAGGTAGTCGAGGCTAACGTTGCTCGTGCGAGCTGATACTGTCAGATATTTTGATGATTCGCCGCTATCATCCGGCGAATTCTCTTTGTCCGGTAGTATGAGAGTACGGACTGCAAAAATTGGAAAACGATCAGCCAAACAGATGATCCATCACTAATCGCTGTAGCAAACTCTGTCGTCGTCCGTCGTAGGTCTGGACCATCACTGCAGTTGTGTCGACAGAGTCGATCAACCGATTACCGGGTCGGCCAAGCACTCGAGCAGTCAGGCCCGTCCGGTCGATCCCGGTCACGAGCAAGTCGGCGTCGCCGACGAAGCGTGCGAGGCCGGCCGTTTCGTCGTCGGTCTCGATAACTGTCGAGCGTGTGGGCACGGTCAGAATCGAGATAAGTTCCTCGTGGTAGCGTTCGACCGTTTCCCGCTGACTATCGGGGGCATCTACAGGTATCGCCTGCAGGAGGTTTAGCTGGGCACCGGTCTCCTCGGCAACGGCATCTGCAAACAGCAGTTTCAGTGGATCGAACGGACCGCGATTGGCAACGACGGCGATTTCTTCCGCACCGTCGAACTCGTTGTCTTCGACCAGCATCACGTCACAGGGGGTGTTTTCGATGAGCCAGTCCGTATCGCTGCCGAACAGTCGGTGGTGGAAATCGGCCTGATTGCGTTCGGCGATAATCAGATCATAGTCACCGTAGGTTGCCAGGTCGACGATAGCGTGTTTGTGATCTTCGCTATCGACTTCTCGATACTCGATGCGGGTAGCTGGCGATGGGTGTCCAGTGTCGGCCCCTACGCCACCGGACGGGCGGACGGGGCGGTTAATATCGTACTCGTCCGGGAACCAGGACGGGGAATCCTTGCTCGAGGTGGGCATCCAATCCGGAATCTCGTCGGTGCTGATGCGGGCGTGGTCACCGGCGAACAGTTGATGGGGTATATCGACGAATTCGACGACAGAGACAGTCGTCGATCGGAGTCGGCCCATATCGGTCGCCATTCGCAGCATGTCCCGCCTCGCGTCTGGAGAGGTCGACTCGGTGATGGCTACCAGGACGTCGTACTCGCGTTCGGCCTCGAACAGTTCACGCGTTCGGTCGACTGCTCGCTGACTGACGTTCTGTCGGGCGCCGGTTCTGGCTGCCCCTTCTCGGTCGGTTCGAGGGCGAGCGTAGCCGACGTACCAGGCGATGGATATGATCGTGATTGCGACCGCTCCGGCGAACGGAACCGTCCCCATCTGCGTGAGCACGAGGAGGCCGCCCCCCATGCCGACGAGTTGCATCCAGGGGTACAACGGGGCAACGAACTCGGGATTGTAGTCGTCGATTGCGCCCTCGCGAAACCCGACCAGCGCGAGGTTGACCAGGATAAATACCAGGATCTGGAACGCACTGCCGAACTTCGCAACCTGTTCGATCGGAAGGGTGGCGATCATGAACATCATCATGCCACCGGTAATCGCGACGGCAAGGGCAGGCGTCTTGAATCGGTCGTGAAGCTTCTCGAACGCATCCGGGACCAGGTCGTCTCGAGCCATCGCGAACGGGAATCGCGAAGCAGAGAGCAAACCGGCATTGGCCGTCGAAGCTAGCGCGAGTAAGGCTGCCAGCACGATGATGAACGAACCGACGCTACCGAGAACGGCGTCTGCAGCGTACGCGATCGATGCGACTTCTTCCCCCGCTGCGGGGACGAATCCCCCGCCGGTGGACAGATCCGGTGCCACGCCGATGGCTACGTAGACGACCAGCACGTACAGCGCCGTCGTAAACAGCAGTGAACCGATCATCGCTCGAGGAATCGTTTTTCCCGGATCTTTGACCTCCTCGGCGACGGCGGAAACCTTGATCACGCCCGCATAGGAGACGAACACGAGTCCCGTCGCCGCGAGGATTCCTTCAGATGCGAGGTCGAACGATCCACTGGTCTGGCTCCCACTCACGTCGGGAAGGCCACTGACGATGAAATACCCCATCGCCAGGATCATGACCCCGACGATGGCAAACTGCAGGCTTCCCGTGGATTTGGTGCTCACGACGTTTAACAGCGTGAAAAATAACGCTAACCCGAGTGCGATCGGTAGAATGTAGCTGGCGAGGTCGGGAGCAACGTACACCAAATAGGGGACGCCACCGATCAGCGCCAGCGCGCCTTTGAACGACAGCATAAACCAGTTACCGATCCCTGCAATGGTTCCCATGAGCGGGCCCATGCCACGTTCGACGTACACATAGGAACCGCCGTCTTCTGGCATTGCTGTCGCCATTTCAGAGGCAGAGAGCGCTGCCGGTATCACCAGCAGTCCCGCAATAAGGTACGCCAACACGACGGCAGAACCTGCCGATGCGTACGCGATCCCCGGGAGGATAAAGATACCACTCCCCACCATCGCGCCGATGGCGATCGCCGTCGTGGCGAACAGCCCGAGATCTCGTTGGAGTTCCGGCGCCATTTCAGCACTCACCTCGGGGGACGGGTAAACCGCTCACTCGCCCGAGCGCTTGGCGACACGACGTCGAGACGTGAGACTTCGTCTCAGATCCAGTTCGATCGTGTGCCGGATTTGAAAGCGTCGTTTGCCTTTCCCTCATTCGAAGATCACCGTAACCGCATATAGTAGTGTGCGTCTTACACTCATCTATCCAATACTGGCTAAGCGGTGGCTGTTTATAATGATTTTGGGTTTATAATGCACGACTCGTTCCGTCACCTATTCGGACGGAGTGCCCGCACGAACATCACTGATGAAAAGCGGACCGTGCATCGCAGTAACCAGTGATAGGTTTCGTTGTTATAGTAGCCAGTGAAAGTCGTTACACATCCTATCGTAAGCGGGCGTCGCGTTAGGTGTGTAACTCGTTTCACTAGCTACTATATCTCGTAGCGAACAGCGACCAGCCGGCTCCGTCGCTGACCGGTACACGGTTACAACAGTTCGCATGAACTGACCTTTCCGACGTGATAAATTGTGCATGAGAGCCTCGAGTCACCAACCGACCCGCAACTGCCGTCTCGAAGGTCTGACCGACAAAAGAACGGCGTTGTCGAGTTTCCGTTGAGGATAGCTGTTCAGCGTTGCATAAGTCCCACTATTAATATATTAGTAAATTAATACAAAATCAATATTAAAGTGATTGCCACATCAAGCCGATCTGATCCCAGTTCACACGTGACACCGGTTTCAACCGACCGGACCTGTCGGGTATGTGAAAACACATCATGACCAATATTGTAGATTGTTCGAAATACTTTACACCGTGGGGGGTGTACCTATTCGTATGGAGGACCCGTTCGTCATCGTCGGCGGAGACGCTGCAGGAATGAGCGCTGCGAGCAAGGCCAAACGCGAGGATCCGGAACTCGAGGTCGTCGTCTTCGAGAAAGGGGACTGGGTATCGTATGCCGCCTGTGGGATGCCGTACTACATCAAGGGAACCGTCGACCAACTCGAGGATCTGGTCGCAGTCACGCCCGACCAGTTCCGGGACAAGCGGGACGTCGACCTCCGAACCAATCACGAGGTCGTCGCAATCGATCCTGACACCCAGACCGTCACGGTGGAGACGGCCGACGGTGAGCGGTTCGAACAACCCTACGGTGCATTGCTGGTCGGAACCGGCGCTCGAGCCATCGAGCCACCGTTCGACGGTTTCGACCTCGAGGGCGTGTTCACCTTACACAGCATGGACGCGGCGGCGGCAGTCGACACCTACATCGATGAGCAGGCACCGCAAACGGCGGCCATCGTCGGCGGTGGCTACGTCGGCGTCGAGATGGCCGAAGCGCTCACCGAACGCGGTATCGAGGTGTCGATGTTCGAAATGCTCCCCCGGACGCTCCAGCCCTTTGGCGAGGCGACGGCGAACGTCGTCGAAGATCACCTCCGAGAACAGGGTGTGAACCTGTACCTCGAGACGGCAGTGGAGGGATTCGACGGCGAGGCGTCCGTCGAACGCGTCGCCCTCGAGGATGATTCTATCGAGACGGACCTCGTTATCGTCGGTGTGGGTGTCACACCGAACGTCGAAATCGCCGAGGAAGCAGGCATCGAACTCGGGCCGACCGGTGCCATCGCTACTGACGAACACGGACGGACGAGTGTCGAAAACGTCTACGCAGCGGGCGACTGTGCCGAAGCGACCAACGTGGTCACCGGGGAACCCGATCACGTCCCCCTCGCACTGACGGCGAACCGTACTGGCCGGGCTATCGGGACGACCGTCGCCGGTACGCCCACCGAAACCGGCGGCACGGCCGGAACGGCCATCGTGAAGGCTTTCGAACTCGGTGCCGCCCGGACCGGTATTATCGACGACGAACGGGCACGGGAGGCCGGATTCGAACCCGTTTCGGTCACCATAGAAGCCCCAACACGCCCGCACTACTATCCCGGCGCTATCGAGTTGACGGTGACACTCGTCGCCGACCGCTCGAGCGGACGCGTCCTGGGCGCGAGTCTCGTCGGTCGCGATGGGGCGAAACGAATCGATACGGTTGCCACGGCCGTCCACTCTGGGCTAACGGTCGATGAACTCGAGAATCTGGATCTCGCGTACGCACCGCCGTTCAGCCCTGTCTGGGACCCCATTTTGACGGCGGCGAAAGTTCTCGGCGGGAAACTCGAGAGCGACGACGAATGCTGAGTGATCTGGGACGGTACTGAGTTGCGAACACTGTGTACACTGGAGAAATTTATAAGACAATCTTCGAGAAACGCTTCCCGATGGAGTCGGTTCGTTCGATTCGATGTGGGCCAGTCGCCTGTGGTGCAGTAATCGGTCTCCTTACGGGCACTATCGGGTTGGTTATTGCCCCAGCTCTCGCCCTCGTCGGTGCCATCGGCCGTGGTGTGAGTGCTAGTGCTCTCTCCGATGAGGGAATCGTCAGCGACACGATCAATGCCGGACTGGCCGATCTCCTCAGCTCGGGTGTCGTCTACGTGCTTTTCTTTGCGTTCGTGGCGTGGAGTGCTGGTGAACTACTGACGGCGTTCCTCGCTGTTGCATGGATGCAACTGTACACACTTCCGGTAGCGGTGATCATCGGTACGATCTCACTGGCTATCGCTCTCGTTTCCGGACTGTGTACCACTGTTGTGCACCGTCGTTTCTCGAGCCACAAAACACGGTAATTCGGTCCGATACCGACCTACTCTCTCGCTATTCTCTTCGGTCGACGAACGCATCCGCACCATGATCGTCGACCCAGGCAAAGGCGAACAAGCGCTTGGCCGGAACCGCCTCGAGTGAACGGCCGTCGGCGCTGGTACCGGTAACAGGGTCCCAGACCGTCCCATCACCGACGAGTGCGTCACCGTCGCCAGGCGACTGGCGCTCGACGCTGAATCCTGGCTCAATGAAGGCGTGGATCCCATCCGCTGTCGTGACGACGATCACCTGGCGACCGCCGACGGTTCCCTCGAGGACCCCACCAGCCTCGTCGACCCAGGAGAGCGGAAATCCGCAGGCATCACCATCGTGTTCGATACCCAGCACAATCGATTTCGGCTCGAGGTCGGTTCGCTCCCACGAGCGGTCACCCGTTTCCCCGCGCAATCCTGCCAATCCTACGGCGTCGCTCGAAAAATACTCGGCGTACGGGCGCTCGCTGTAGTCGATGGGGGCGGGCTGGTCGTCCTCGCTTGCGGCTTCGCTTTCGGCGTCTGGGATCGGTTGGAGAATCTTGCCGTCGTCGTATCGCTCGCGAAACCCCGCAATGGTTGTCCGGGCGCTGGGCAGGACCTCGAGCTGGCAGTCACTGAGTGGCCCATCGATACAGGTTCCAGCCGACTGTTTCCACTCTGACTCCGTCTCGCGATCGTACAGTACCAGGTCGTCATCGGCGAGTTTGCCACTGACGCCGAAGGTGAGCCGTCGACCGTCGACGCTCGCCTCGTAGACGACGGCGCTCGCACAGAGCGGGCACCATGTAACCGCAATCGGCACCCCACCGATGGAATCGTTGACGACTTCGTGGTAGTCGAGAATTCGTATCGGATACGCTCGACCCGGTTCGCCGTCGAGATCGACGACGATGACCTCGTCTTCGGTTGGCCCGTCGTACGAGCGGTCGAACGACGGCGAATCGATACTCGGTATCGCATCTCGAGGAATGACCTGACGAACGTTCATAGGCGGGGAGACGCACATCTGACACAAAAGCGTCGTGTTCTGCCACTCTGTCTCGAAAGCGCCGTGGCTTCCAGAACGTGCAACGGATACACACGGTTTTTTGCCCGGCGAGCAAACACCGAGGTATGTTCAACTCCGTTCTCGTCGCAACCGACGGCAGTGAGGCTGCCGAACGGGCAATCGATCACGCAGTGAACCTGGCACATCGACTCGAAGTACCCTTGCACGCCATTGCTGTCCTCGAGAGCCGAACCGAGTACGATTCGGACATCGTCGACCCTGAAGTCGTTCGAGCCCAGCAGGAACGACAGGCGCAAGCGGCCCTCGAGACGGTCGAGAAAGCTGCCCTGGAACATGACGTATCCGTCGTCACAGTCCAGCGGGAAGGGGTGCCACACGAGGAGATCCTGACGTACGTCGAAGAACGCGACATCGAGACGCTTGTGGTAGGTGCCCGTGGGCGCTCGGCCTTTCGCGGGGCCTTGCTCGGCAGTACGGTCGACGCGCTGGTTCGTCAGTCGCCACGCCCCATCGTCGTCGTTGGCGACGAGTCCGTTACGTCGGAGTCATAATACGGGCTGTCCTCGCCTCGTGGCTCCCATGGGTCGTTTTGGCCGGCGCCCACCGGAAGACAGCACACCGGGTCCGTGTGAGAACGAGGCGAACATTTACCCATCCGCCCGCCACAGACTCGAGTATGACGCTGCTCGTTCCGTTCGACAATACGCCGCTCTCGCGTGCTGCCCTGGAAAAAGCGACAGCCTTTGGAGACTACCGCGACGAATCCGTACTCGCACTCACCGTGATTCCGGACGACGTCGACTACGCCCTCGAACGCGGGTGGCTATACGACCACGAGGCCTTCGACACGGACACGATAGCCGACCGACTCGAGGAACGCGTCGCCTCGATTTCGCCGGCGGCTTCGTTCCGGTCGACCGTCGTCAACTCCGACGAACCGACGGCGACGACCACGACGATGGTCGTCAGCGAGATTCGTCGCACCGCTGCCGAGGAGGGAGTGTCGGTCATCTTCGTGGGCACCGAAAACGCCGGGGGCGTGACGACACCGCTCTCGAGCGTTGGCGGGCCGGTGGCGACCGACAGCCAGTCGAAGTACGATGTCTACATCGTGCGCCACGCGGAGTAACGACTCGAGTTCTCCCTACCAAACGCTTCGGGAACTTCCTGAGAGACAGTGATTACTGGGGCTGTCTCGATAGTGATTACTGGACCTCTAGAGGTGTCCGTATCGAGACGTCCTCGAGGTGGTGGTAGCCGTGGTGGAACCCGTTTCCGGCCTGCCTATCGAAGACCCGACGCTCATTTTCGGGCTGGCGACGCTCTCGTTTCTGCTGGCTCCCCTGATATTTCAGCGCTACCGGGTGCCGGGAATCGTCGGCATTATCCTCGTTGGGGCGGCTATCGGCGACAACGGACTCGGCATCCTCGCTCGCGGGGAGACGATCGTTATCCTCGGAGAAGTGGGGCTGGTGTATCTCATGTTCATCGCCGGCCTCGAGATCAATCTGGTTCGGTTCCTCGAGCAACGGTCCCGGAGTATGACGTTCGGCCTCCTTTCGTTTGCCATTCCACAGGCCGTTGGCACGCTCGTTGGGTACGCAGTCCTCGAGTTGAGCCTGGCGGCGGCGTTGCTCTACGCGTCGATTTTCGCGTCACACACCTTGCTCGCCTATCCGGTGGTGAGCAGGCTCGGCATTGTAGACGACGAGAGCATCACTGCGACCATTGGCGGCACGATCATCACCGATACGCTCGCGCTATTGGTGCTCGCCGTGGTCGTTGCCGGTGCTGGCGGTGACCTATCGACTGCCTTCTGGCTCGAACTGGTACTCGGGTTGGCTGCCTTTTTCATCGGGGTCTGGGTGCTGGTCCCTCGACTCGCTCGCTGGTTCTTTCGGGCGGTCGACCAGCGAGGTGACTACGAGTTCCTGTTCGTCCTCTCGGTACTCTTTTGCTGTGCCTTTCTGGCCTCACTCGTCCACGTCGAACCGATCATCGGGGCCTTCCTCGCTGGACTGGTATTGAACCCCCTGATTCCCCATTCCGGGCCGTTGATGAACCGGGTACAGTTCGTTGGCAACGCCCTCTTCATCCCGTTTTTCTTGCTCTCTGTCGGGATGTTGGTCGACGTTCACGCCGTCGTCGCAGGACCTGCAGTGGTCACGCTCGCCGCATCGCTCATCGTGCTCGTCGTCATCACTAAATTCGCCGCCGCCTGGATTACGGCACGGCTCTTCGAGTTTTCGCGGCCGCAACTGCTCTCGATGTTCGGTCTCTCGCTTGGACAGGCCGCGGCCGCCCTGGCTATCGTCTTGATCGGCATTCGCGAAGGGATTCCTGGTTTCGATGAAACCATGCTCAACGCCGTCGTCCTGTTGATACTGGTCGCCAGCATCTGTAGCTCGGCCGTCGTCGACCGTGCCGGCCGGCGGCTCGCTCGAGACCGTGAAAGCATCCCAACCGGGGGGTGGGACGAACCTCGGCGAGTGATGGTAGCGGTCGCTCCGGACCCGCAGTACGGCCGACAGCTGATCGACCTCGCGACCACGATTCGGGAGTCGGACTCGAGTGAGCCACTGTATGCCGTCTCCGTGGGGTACGGGGAGGACGATGTGGGAGGTGCAGTCGCAGCTATCGAGGATCGGCTCTCGTCGGTCCAGTCCTATGCGGCTGGTGCCGACGTGCCAGTCGACCCCGAAGCACGGATCGCCCAGTCGACCAGTGGGGGAATTACGCGAGCCGTTCGTGAGAATCGGATTTCCACGCTCCTCATGGAGTGGGATGGCCGTGTCTCGCGACCACAGCGGGCCTTCGGCGAGACGATAGATCGTGTCCTGGCTCGGACCACGCCGCTCGTTCTCGTCTCACACCTCCAGCAGCCCTTGCACACCACGAGCGAGGTGGTCGTAATCGTGCCACCCGAAGTCGTCTACAACGATGGGTTCGACGAGGGGTTGTTGACAGCGGCCAGAATCGCGTCGGGCCTTTCGGCCCCACTCAACGTATTGGTCGTTGGAGGGGACGAAACGGCCGTATCCGAACACATCGACGGCCTCGAGGAGGGAGTGTCAGCCGTTAGCCGGGTCGAAAGTTGGGAACGACTCGAGACGCACCTCGAGGACGAGACCGGCACGGACACGCTCGTCGTTTCGGTTAGCGTTCGTCGCGGGACGATGGGCTGGGAACCACAGTTACAGCGGTTGCCACGGACGCTGTCCGGACGAACCGACTGTAACTTCATCGTGCTGTATCTCGCGGATACCGAACGAACCGACGACCGGCGATTCCTCCGGTTCGAGTAAGTGGGTGGCTGACCATCTGCGATTCTGGCTGACTATCCGTGATTCTGGCTGACTATCCGTGAATCGTCTCGAGCGCCCTGGCCACGGATCACACTTGAGCGCCCTGGCCACGGAATCGAAAAACCGGCTAGCTGGGCCGACAGCGAAGTCCCTAAACCGTCGCCGTCCCTAGCCTGTTTCATGCAAGCGCTGGTCATCGTAGCACACGGCTCACACCTCAATGCGGGGTCAGCACAGCCGACGTACGACCACGCGGATACCATCCGCGAAACGGGGGCCTTCGACGAGGTTCGCGAGGGATTCTGGAAGGAAGAACCACACTTTCGCGAGGTGATTCGAACGGTCGAATCCGACGAGGTGTTCGTCGTTCCGCTGTTCATCAGCGAGGGTTACTTCACCGAACAGGTCATCCCCAGAGAACTTCGACTCGAGAACTGGGACCCGGACCTGTGGGACTCCGAGGGGACCGACGCCTCGAACGTGACCCTCGAGGCTGCTGACGTGGACAAGACCGTCCACTACTGTGGCCCCGTCGGCACCCACGACGCGATGACGGACGTCATCGTCCAGCGTGCGGAGTCGGTAACCGGTGACTCGAACGTCGGTGAGGGATTCGGACTCGCCGTCGTCGGACACGGCACCGAGCGGAACGAGAACTCGGCGAAGGCCATCGAGTACCACACCGAACGCATCCGTGAGATGGACCGCTTCGACGAGGTACAGGCTCTCTACATGGACGAAGAGCCGGAGGTCGACGACGTGACCGACCACATGAGCGCCGAGGACATCGTCGTCGTCCCGCTGTTCATCGCTGATGGCTTTCACACGCAAGAAGACATTCCCGAGGACATGGGCCTGACCGACGACTACCGCACCGGCTGGGACGTCCCCGGTGACGTCGATGGCCAGCGCATCTGGTACGCTGGTGCCGTCGGCACGGAGGGACTCATGGCCGACGTGATACTCGAGCGAGCGGCCGACGCCGGTGCCGATATTGGCGACGCCCTCGAGCGCGTGCAAGAGTGGACCGGTGGCACGCCGGCGGCGGGTGACTGAGCCGTGTCCGAACACGATTCGTTTCCGCTCGCCCAAGCGACTCGAGACGCCTTCCTCGAGGCGGTGGAGGCGAGCGATTCGGACGACGAGTCGCCGCGTATCGACTTCGACGGCCTGGTCGTCGACGTCGACGATGGTGCGTACGTCCTCGAGACGCCCGAGGGAGTCCACCGTGGACTCGCTCTCGAGGACCTCGAGCGTACCCTCGAGACGGTCGCGCCGTACGTTTCGAACTGGTACTTCTGGTCGCACACCGTGGGTGGCGAGGGGACCGCACGCCGGGCCTTCCTTCGCTGGTGTGAGGGTACCTCGAGCGCAGACGATGAGGCAGTACCCGCACGGTATGCCAACCTCGAGGACGGTATCGTCCGCCAGTGGGGGCAGCTACAGTTGACGACCCGTCTCGACGCCGACGGACAAGGGAGAGGAGCGCGACAATACGAAATCCGCCACGTCGACGACGCGGCTGTCGACCTCGAGGCGCTCGAGGCCCATACGGACCCGTACGACGCACGCGAGATCGTGACCGAAGACGCCGATGGACGATATCGCCCGCTGAAAACTGCCCCCACACTCGTCGGCGGCTGGGTTTTCGACGACCTCTCGAGTGCGGATTTCGTCGAGACCGTACGCACTGTCTACCCCGCGACGGTCGAGAACTGGCACCGCGAGCAACGCGACGAACTCGACGTCGACCACTGGCTCGAGGCCGCCGAACGCCAGACGGGGATTTACGATGTCGTCGACGAACTCCCGCGAGAGGCCCTCGAGTGGGTGACCGAAGCCTGCTGTGTCGACTCACAGTGTCTGAAACGCCGGGAGTGGCACTACACCGAAGACGACCACCTCGAGGTCGACGGTGGCGACGGCGAGTTCCCCTGCCGGGAACCGTGCTCGCTGGTCATCGCGGCCGCCCGCAAGTGGGCGATTCTCGAGTCAGAGGAGGAAAAGACCTGGCACCTCGAGTTGACGACCAGCGAACTGAACCAGCTAGCCGAAATCGTCGATGCAGTCGCCGACGACCGGACGGAACAGATCCGCGAAGCGGACGTCTACGATGGCGCGAATCGCTATCGGGCGCGCTATCTCCGAGCCAAACGGATGGAGGAGGGATCCTTGCGAGCGGAGTCCCACGACGAGTGATCCGCGATAATGGGATACAAATGGGTCCGCCTCGAGACTGTGGGTAATGGACGACAGTAATTTTAGCGTCGATGTGCAGGTCCGGTATCAGGACCTCGACACCCTTCAACACGTCAACAACGCGGTCTACGTCACCTACTTCGAAATGGCTCGCACGTCGTATCTGGATGCCATCCTCGACATCCCCGTCGATGCCTTCGCGTTCGTCGTTGCCTCGCTTTCGATCGATTTCAAACGACCAGTGACGATGGGTGACGACGTCGTCGCCGCGGTTGCCGTCACCGAACTCGGCACCTCGAGCTGGACGATGGCCTACGAAATTCGGGCAAACGACGATGTTGCAGCCACCGGCGAAACGACGCTCGTGTTCGTCGACCCCGAGACAAAACGCCCGACGGAAATCCCTCCCGAAGTTCGAGCGGCGATTATTGAGTACGAAGGCCTCGAGCCCTCGGAGGCACAGTAGGTCGCCCCCTCGAGCGAACGGACCCTCACTCCGTCGCTATCCGCCCGCCGGTCAGCCGCACGATACCGCCCGCGTGTCTCGCTTCGGCGACCGCACTCGAGCGCGTCCGTAGCCGCTCGTGAGCGGCGGTGATTCGTTCGTCGAGCGTGGCCGTCAGGTCTTCTTCGTAGCGAAGTTTGGTCGTTGGCGGTGTCGAGAAAATGACGACGCTCGTGAATAGCGCGTTGACGACCGGGGCGAATCGTCCCTCGCTTCGGGCGGCGTTGACCAGCACGAGATGCCCGTTCGGCGAAAGCAGTTCACACCAGTCGTCGACGACACCTGCGGGATCCTCGAGCATGCCCACCACGAAGGTGGCCAGCACCGCGTCGACCGGCCCCTCGAGCGGTGGGGCCGTTGCATTGCCACGAATTACGTGGACGTTCTCGTAATTCGCCGTCGCGCGTCGTGCTCGCTCGAGAACGGGGCCGGTGAAATCGATTCCGATGACGGTTCCCGTCGGTCCGACCTGGTCGGCCAGATAGGGAAGGTTTGCTCCGGTGCCACAGCCCATCTCGACGACGGTATCGCCCGGCTCGAGTCGACAGGCCAGTGCAGCCTGTTTTCGAAGGGCTGCGATGCCCGGTGTCCGCCTGGCAAGGAGGTCGTACAGGAGGGCCCAGCGACCGTAAAACGCCTGGGCGTCGTCGCTGGATTCTTCGTTGGTGACCCCCCTTGGGCTATCGTTCCCGTTCGGGTCAGCCGCCGGCGTCATTCAAACCAGCTCGCAGACGGTGTGGGCGACCGACTCCGGATCCGAGCCCAGCACGTAGATGAGCGGTTCGATACCCTCACCCCCCGTCTGGTAGAGGACGGTTGCCCCAGGCGTCGTTTCGATAGCGGCACCGACGCTCGAGGCGACGTCACCCGCTTCGTCGAACTCGGCGAGGTCGTGGCCGCGTTCCTCGAGTGCGGCCAGCAAGTCCGTATCGTAGCGAATGTTCGCGGCAGCCGTCGCCGTGGCACCGTGTCGACGAGCGGCGAGCAGGACGGTCGCGACGTGTTCGGATACGCCGAACTCCGGTTCGCTGGGGACCGTGGTCCGGCCTTTGACGTCGAAAATTCGGCCTGGAACGCCGGCAACGTCGTCGATGTCCTCCGCTTCTGGTAAACAGGCGACCAGATTCGAGCCGACCGCCGGAATCAGGCTGGCGAACCCGCTCGCGTTCTCGAGGATGCGGAGGCCGCGTCGGAGCGACGATAGGACGCGCTCGCTCGAGCGAAGCGTGCTATCGGGGTCGTGGACGCGAAAGCTCGCGCCGTACTCGGCCAGTTCCGGGACGGCCTCCTCGTGGAGTGCTGCAAGGACGGAGCCGGGGCTCTCGAGGTCGCGGATACATACCTCGATTTCGATGAGTGCCTGGACGCGACTCATGTCGCCGCTCGAGAGCCCCTCGCTCAGTCGGTTGACCAGGTCCTGGACGCGGTCGTCCTGGGCGATTCTGTCGTTCGTCGTGACGTCGCCGTGGGCGTACTTCGAGACGGCGCTCTGGCTGATACCGAGCACGTCGGCGACTTCGCTCTGTGTCAACCCCTCGGCGCGGAGCTCGCCCGCCAGTAGCGACCGAACCGTCGGCAAGAACTCCTCGACGACAATCTCTTCGGCAAATTTCATTACTGGGTGGTAGGCGGGCTCGCAAAATAACCCTAGGGTTCGTGTTGGTCTATTTGGAAAGATTAGAGGGATGTTGCTCGAGGCTTTCGGTTTGAGGGAGGATGTTGCTCGAAGCTCCCGGGTAGAGTTTTTTCTGCTCAGGGAGAGCCCTTCCAGAAATCAGTCGTCGTTGCGGTCGAGCTGGTCCCCACCGAACTCGTCGTCACTGCCGATTCGCGATGCCTGGGGACCGTCCTGGTCCTGATACTTCGAGCCACGCTCGCTTCCATAGGGTCGCTCGGCAGGGGTTTTCAACTCGGTGAAGGTTAACTGGGAGATACGCATGCCCGGCGTGAGTGCAACGGGTGCGGTCCCGAGATTCGATAACTCGAGGGTGATCTGACCGCGATAGCCCGGATCACAGAGACCGGCTGTGGCGTGGACGACGACGGCGAGTCGGCCGAGGGAGGAACGACCTTCGACGTGGGCGATCAGATCAGGGGGAATCTCGACGCGCTCGTGAGTCGTTCCGAGAACGAAATCGCCGGGGTGAAGGATGAAATCCGAGTCCTCGTCGACGATGGTCTCGCTGACGTACTTGTCGACTTCGTCTTCGGCGTTGGGATGAATACAGGGGATGTTCGTCCGCTGGAACTCGAGAAACCGTTCACCGAGGCGCAGATCGATACTCGCCGGTTGAATTTGTAGGTCGTAATCGTCGATGGGTTCGACGACGAGGTCGCCGGCCTCGAGGCGCTCGAGAATATCCGCGTCTGAGAGGATCATGGCGATGACTCGAGTGGGCGATAAATAAATGGTTTCGTTCGACGTCAGTGCGTCACGGTCCGATCACGTCGGTGCGTCACGGTTCGATCACGTCAGTGCGTCACGGTCCGCTGTCGCACTCTCCGTTACTCGTGTTCGGCGAGCGCGTCATCGATCGCACTCAATACAGGAAGTTCGCTGTTGTCGACCTGTTCACCGTCGACGACGATCCACGGCGTACTCTCGACGCCTTCGTTCTCGCCGTGGGCTCGATCTGCGTCGAGTCCCTCTTCGTAGGTTACCTCTTTTGCATCCGTCCGAACCCGACTCCCGTCGGCACCGACCTCGTCCCCGAGTTGCTCGAGGAGGTCGTAGCTGTAATTGGACTGGTGCTGGTACACGGCGCTAGTAAACTCGAAGAAGGCCTGGTTACCTTCCTGGGTCTGGACCGACCGAGCAGCGCTCGGGACGGCGTAGGACCACTCGTCGCTCACCGGGATTGGGAAATCTCGGTGTTCGTATCGGATCCGGGCGGATTCGATGTAGCGCTCGTGTACCTGGGGAAAAATCTGTGTTTTGAAGTGACCGCAGGCTCCACAGGCGAAATCTTCGAAGACGGTGACCGTCACCTCGGCGTCCGGGTCGCCAATAACTGGAATCTCGAGCAGTGCGTCCTCATCGACTTCCGCCGGTTCGTTTCCTAAACATCCTGCGAGCAGTCCGGTGGCGGCGACCCCCGCTGCCCCAATGAACTGTCGCCGTGAATTCGCCATAATTGCTGGTAGTGTATCGCCGGACAAATAGGTGTCGCAGTCGGTCGTGGACACGGTAGGCGTCGATCGGATGAGTGATAATGACGGCTCCCTCGAGGACGCGCTCGCGCTTTCGAGGGCGTTTTATTACCCGTGCTCGTCAGATGAGCTATGAAACAGGCCATCGTCGCTCGGACTGACATCTCGATGGGAACCGGTAAACTCGCCGCACAGGTCGCTCACGCCTCGCTTTCGGCCTACGAAAAGGCTGACACGCAACTGCGAAACCAGTGGAAACAGGGCGGCCAGAAAAAGGTGGTCCTGAAAGGCGACAGCGAGCGGACACTCCACGAACTCGCCGCGATTGCCGACCAGGAAGGGATTCCAAACGCCATCGTCCGGGACGCCGGCCATACCCAACTCGAGCCCGGAACCGTGACGACACTGGCCATCGGCCCGGCCAGCGACGAGCGCGTAGACCGCGTGACTGGCGATCTCTCACTGTTCTGATCCACTACTGGCTCGCACTCCGATATCGACTGTTGTCTCGCTGTTGTGATGCCTACTACTGTCTCGCTATTCTGGCACCGGTAACTGTAACTGGTTCCCCACGGGACTCGCCGCCTCGAGAACCGCTTTTAGCCTGCAAATCCAGATACGAGTATGAACGCCGACCCACACAGTGGACAACCGATCGAACGCGCGGGTTCCAAACTCGAGGACGCCAGCGCGGCCATGGTCCTCATCCACGGCCGTGGTGCCCGAGCAACGGGAATGCTCGATCTCGCCAGCCAACTCGAGTGCGATGGCGTCGCCTATCTCGCACCACAGGCGGCGCGGGCGACCTGGTACCCGCAATCGTTCCTCTCCCCCATCGAAGCCAACCAGCCGTATCTGGACTCTGCACTCGCCCTTCTCGATGAAATACTGACGCAGATATCCGAGCACGTCCCGCTCGAGCGAACGATACTGCTCGGCTTTTCCCAGGGTGGCTGTCTCGCATCCGAGTATGCGGCCCGAAACGCTCGGCGCTACGGCGGCGTCGTCGCCCTCTCGGGCGGTCTCATCGGCCCCGAAGGGACACCCAGGGACTACGACGGTTCGCTCGAGGGAACGCCGGCCTTTTTCGGCTGCAGCGACCGGGATCCACACATCCCACTCGAGCGCGTGAAAGAATCGGTCGAGACCTACGAAGGCCTGAAAGCCGACGTTACTGAACGTATTTACGAGGGAATGGGCCACACCGTCATTCCGGACGAAATTGAGGTGGTTCGGGAGCTGGTGACGAGCGTGACGACGACCGATAGCGAGTGAACCGCGACCGAAACCGTGGTACCTTTGGGCGTGGCCACGGACTCGAGCAGTAACGAATGCGCCCCGCCCATCCAACAGAGCAGGCCGTCGGCATCGAATACTACGTCACGGACACCGACGGCATCGGTGGCCGCCTCCGTGGGCAAAACGACCACTTTCGCGTACGGGAACTCGAGCGATTCGACACCCAACCGGTCGACGCCTCGACCGACGCCTACCCACATCTCGTCTTTCGAGCCACGTTGCGGGGCTGGGACACGAACGACTTTGCCCGCGAACTGTCGAACCGACTCGGCATTTCACGTGAACGGATTGCCTGGGCTGGGACGAAAGACAAGCGGGCGATTACGACCCAGCTGTTTTCGGTCTACATCACGGAATCGAACGAGCTTCCTGAACTCAACCGGGCCGACATCGAACTCGTCGGCCGAGCGGGTCGCAGCCTCCATTTCGGTGACTTGCTCGGCAACGAGTTCGAACTGATCGTGAGCGAGTATGACGAAGGGGCGGCCGAGCGTGTCGAGCGAATCACCGACGATCTCGCTTCATTTGCCGGGAGTGAGACGGCCACCGAGCAGGGGGGAGATGGAAGAACGATCGCCGTTCCAAACTACTTCGGCCAACAACGATTCGGGAGCAAACGCCCGATCACGCACGAAGTCGGCCTCGAGATCGTGCGCGGCAACTGGGACGAAGCCGTGATGGCCTACGTCGGCCGTCCGAATGAGGCCGAACCGGAGGATACGCAGGAAGCGCGGTCGTTCGTCGAAGAGACCCGTGACTGGAAAGCGGCCCTCGAGCGATTCCCCAACCGGCTCCAGTACGAACGCTCGATGCTACACGAACTGGCCGACTGCGACGGGGAACCGAGTGCCGACGATTACCGGGCCGCCCTCGAGCGAACCCCCTCGAATCTCCAGCGGTTGTTCGTCCACGCCGCCCAGTCGTACGTGTTCAATCGCATTCTGAGCCGACGACTCGAGGCCGGGCTTCCTTTCGACAAACCCGTCGCCGGTGATGTCGTGTGTTTTGCCGACCGGGAGGCATCGGATGCGGTCGAGACCGATCTGGGCGGTCTCGACGTCCCCGACACGGATCGCCTCCAGCGCGTCGACGAACGACGGGTCCGTTCGGTCACCAGACACTGCGAGCGTGGGCGAGCGTTCGTTACCGCACCGCTCGTCGGCACCGAAACGACGCTGGCCGAGGGAGAACCGGGTAACCTCGAGCGCGAGGTCCTCGCCGATCTGGGACTCGAAAGAGCCGACTTCGACCTGCCGGGCGAGTTCGACTCGACGGGCACGCGCCGGGCACTCTTGCTCCGCACGAACCTCGAACTCGAGACCGAGCCGATTACGATGCGGTTTGCGCTGCCGAAGGGGTCGTACGCGACCGTCGTGATGCGCGAGTACCTGCAGTCTGACCCTGTCGCCCTGGGCTAAGTGGCTCCACGGTCTCACGCGGCCGGAAACACCGGCGTTTTACCCGTTCGGTGTCAACGACGGCTATGGAGTGTCGTCAGTGTGGCTCACCCCTCGAGAAACCCGGAGACTTCTGTCTCATCTGCCGGGACGGAAACACCGAGACGGTCGTCCTCGAGGCGGCCCGCGACCGGGCGACGCTGACGATGATCAACGACGAGACCGTCATCGGGGAGACAACGGTGACGACCGCGCCCGAGGAGGGCGACCTCGAGATCGTCGAACTCAGGAATTTTGCCGGGCTGTTGGGCGATGAGTTACGTCGCAAGCGACCCGAAGAGGTGTACGCCACCGGAAACCGGGCCGTTATTCAGGCGGTTCGCGAGGACACCCACTATACGTTCTATCGAATCGAAGACGAGTCGCCGGTCGAAGCCGTTCTCGAGCGTCGTGGCGACCGTGCACTCGACGTCGTCGATGTCCCACCGGCCGAAAAGATCGGTGGGAGCCATACCACGCTGATTGGCGGCCGGAGTGGAATGCAGGCGATTCAGACCGTCGCGGGTCATCCCCACGTCAAGAAAGTTATCCCCGGCCCGATCGACGCCGGCGGCACCGGCTCCCAGTCTGGGCTCCGGGCGAAGGTGACGCGAGCAGACGAGGGCGGGAATGTCCGGATGCTGATTCGAAACGGTTCGAGCGTGCAGGAAAATCACGTCGTGACGACCGCGCGCGAACGTGAGTTGGGCGAAGTCGTTCGAGCCGACCTCAACGAGGCGCTCGAGGAGGCAGGGTTGCGGTGATAGTCTGACGGTGGTGATATCGCGAGGAGGACCGGCCCCAACTCAACACCTTTATCAAACCGCCGCTAATAGTGATCGATACTATGGCCGAGAAACAGCGAGGACGGGTCGGCAGTGCCGGCCGTTTCGGAGCGCGATACGGGCGTGTCGCCCGTCGCCGAGTAACGGAGATCGAACACGACATGCGATCGTCGAAAGTCGACGGCGACGACGTCACCCGTATCGGAACGGGCATCTGGAAGAACGAGGAAACCGGCGAGGTCTTCACCGGCGGTGCCTACCGACCGGAAACGCCTGCCGGCCAGACCGTTCGCCGTTCGATCCGCGCCGCGCTTGGCGAGGACCAGCCCGAATAACCCGTTCACTACGATACACACAACAGATGAGCTACAAATGTTCCCGCTGCAAACGTGACGTACAGCTCGACGAGTACGGGGGCGTCCGCTGTCCCTACTGTGGACACCGTGTACTCCTGAAAGAACGCAGCCGGGACGTGAAAACGGTCCCCGTCGAGTAACGCAGCCGGGACGGCTCAGCCGCTGTCGGCTGCACGTATTCATTTTTACTCGTGTTTCCCCACGACGCAACCCTCGAGTACACCTACGAGACGCCTACTCGAGCACGGGCTGTCGAGAACGCTGTTGCCCAAGAAATCGGCGAAATCGACGACGAGCGTTCGCAGACGACGCTCGAGCGGTCGGAGCGGACTATTACTTTCAAGATTGTAGCAAAGGACTTGACAGCATTGCGGGCGGCGCTCAACACCTGGATGACGCTGGTCGACGTGGCAGAGCAAGCTGCCAGAACCGGTGCGCGCGCATTTGCGCCGGACGGATAGGGCGAGAAACTCTGTCGGTATCGCCTCAGGGCAGTCGTCACCACCGTTCCAGTGAATGCCTCATACGGTTTACTGTCGTCTCTTACCGGTGATTGCCGACCCGATATGGGCAATCATCGGTAACAAGTTACAGTAGACCGTATCAGTACTCCGCCACGGAGTTGGGTCAGCCAAATCCATTGGTGAGGTTCACACACTCAGGCGTGACGAACGTCTCGAGGGACTATCATAGTTGCGCACCGCCGAGCGCAAACCCTGTAGCGAGCGCTCAGCGGTGAATTGTTACAACAGTTCCTCTCGGTCAGTGCCTGAATCTGAACGGTTCACACGGCGCGGGACAAAGCTTGGCTTTATCAGTGCGGAAAGCGACCGTCGAGATATGCAAGGAAACCTGCCGCCAGAGGCACAGGAGAAAATCGAACAGCTTCAGGACCTGCAAGAGACCGCACAGACTGTTGCCGTCCAGAAACAGGAAGCCGAATCGTCGCTCGACGACGCCCAGGCCGCGCTCGAGGAACTCGAGGACGTCGACGACGACACGACGATGTACCGTCAGGTCGGCGAACTGTTCGTCCAGACCGAGTACGACGACGCTCAGGACCAGCTCGAGGACAAAGTCAGCACGCTCGAGATTCGCCTCGAGACGCTAGAGAAACAGGAAGAGCGCGTCCAGACCCAGTTCGAGAGCCTCCAGGAGGAACTCCAGAACCTCCTCGGTGGCGGCATGGGCGGCGGTCCGGCCGGCCCAGGCGGCCCGGGCGCAGGCGGCGCATAAGTGCCGATGTCCCACGCGGATTCGAACGCGTCGGAACCGTCGGATGAGACGGTCGTCCAGACGGGCTCCGATGCGGCCGAGGACGAGATCTTCTCGGCGTACAAACAGTCAGCGATACGCGACTACGACGTGACCGTGGTCTTCGAAGACGGCGTTCTCGAGGTCGACGTCTACCTCAACGCGCCTGACGGGGCTGGAGACGGTCGGTCGGCCGATCAGGTTGCCGACGAAGCTGCACTCGCTGCTCGCTCGGCAGTCGACGAACTGTTCGACGAGTAACCTTCGCGGCGCCCTTTTTCGGTTATCGTTTCCGACCTGTAGTGCTCTCTATCAATGGCGGTCGTGTGGCCCCCTCGAGTGTGACGTCGATTTCTTTTCACGAGTGGTAACTTCTCACACACCCTCACAAACGCTTTTGTGACAGGGGTTGAAGCCTTGCTCGAGACCGATGGAGACCAGTTCTTCCTGTTGACGCGGGTTCACCGGCTGTTGCCAACCAGCACGTGTTGTCACACGGGCCGGCCGATGATGCCTCGAGGGTGTTCGGGGTCGCCCCGGTGAACGCGACTGACGGATGTCTCGAGCGATGACATCAGGGGTGACGCGATCACGGCGGTTTCCCCGTCACAGCCCCGACGTTGATGTCGTCGAATACTGCCCTGCAGTCACGACCAGCATATCTCAATGTCACCATCGGATGATGATACATCCCGACCAGCATCGGGAAGTCAAACGAACGATTTCCAGCAGCATCGAACACAGCGTTCTCGAACCGGAGAGGGCCGGCCCAAAGAGGCTCGAGCCGACGCTCTCGTCGTCGCTCGAGACTCCGACCCGCCGGTGACCACCGAGGAGTGCGAGCAATTGGCGGCGGCCACGGGCTACCGAATCGTCACGACGAAGACCCAGCGCGGTCATCCGGACTCGGGGACGTATCTCGGGCGGGGGGCGCTCGAGACCCTCGCTGAGACGGTAGCCGAACTGGATGTCTCGGCGGTCATCGTCGACGACCGCCTCACGCCTGGGCAACACCACGGTATCTGGGATGTCCTACCCGAAGACGTTCGCCTGCTCGATCGGTATCGGCTCGTCCTCGAAATCTTCGAGACGGGCGCGAGCACTCGTCGGGCGAGCCTGCAAGTCGAATTCGCCCGGCTCACCTACGAGTTGCCCAGACTCGTTGCCGCCACGGATGCGGGTCGCCTCAACCGGTTCACCGAGAGCGGGACGCGGGTCTACGATGTCCGGGACCGAATCGACCACCTCGAGCGCCAACTGAAGGAGTTACCGGACCCCGGCGAACGGTTCCGCGAGCGCCGTCGCGAGCAGGGCTTCGACCTCGTGACTATTGCTGGCTATACGAACGCCGGCAAGTCGACGCTGTTGCACCGACTGGCGGACGACCTGACGCTCGAGGACGCGGCCGAGAGTGGCTCGACACCGAACGACCGCTCGAACAAAGACGGGACGGCGACCGTTGCCGACGGGTTGTTCGAAACCCTCGAGACGACGACTCGGCGGGCGACCATCGACGGTCGACCGATCTTGCTCACGGATACGGTCGGCTACGTCGACGAGCTTCCACACGACGTCATCGCTTCGTTCAGCTCGACGCTATCGGAAGCGGCCAGTGCCGATGTCGTCATCCTGCTGATCGACGGCAGTGATCCCCTCGAGGCAATTGAACGGCGAGTCGCGGTCTCTCTCGAGGTGCTCGACGAACAGGGCGTCGACCGTGACCGCCTCGTGCCGGCGCTAAACAAGGTCGATGCCATCAACGGTAGCGAGCAACGGGAACGAATCGCGCTCGTGCGTCGGTTGCTCGATGAGCCGATTGCGCTCAGCGTCCGGACGGGCAGGAATATGAATGCCCTTCGACGTGCCGTCGCGAGCCGATTACCCACTGAATCCATCGCACTCGAGATGCCACTGGGCGACGACGCGATGTCACTTATTTCCCAGGCGTACGACCGGACGTCAGTCGAGGACGTGACCTATCGCGACTCGACGGTGGTCCTCGAGTGTCGCGGCCGTCCGGAGGTACTCGAGCAGTTGCGCTCGAGCGCGCCATCGTACCCGAAGGACTGATGTGAGACGCGGCTATCGCTGCTGGCCGGTGGCACGCTCGAGGCGTCTCCAACTGCTCTTGCCTCGAGTTAGTCAAAATCAGCTGGTAACTCGTCGAGCGCCTCGCGAGCGCGGGGACGAACATCGAAGAGATACCGCTCAGTCTGTGTGTTTCCGGCGTCGTCAGTGCTGGACTGGGCGTAAATCACCTTTGCAACCTCGACGTCGTCCGGAAGTTCCTGGGCAACCACGAGCGTATTAACTGCCCGGTCGGGGCGTAACTCGAGGTCGGTCCCGGACCAGGTCGGTGCCAGTTTGTGGGCGTGTGGTCGCAGAATGTTCGAGCCCTGATAGAGGAAGCCGTCCGTACCAACGAAACTCGTCGCTGCCCGGCCACGCCACTGGACCGCCCGGGGCGCGGTATTGTGCACGGTAAAGAAGGCGACCGGCCTGTGGGTTCCGATTCGTGCCCGTCCATCGAGCAGGTCCGCAAGGGGAACGTCCTGAACGAGACCGACCAGAGAGAGCGACAGGAGGTCGCCGCGAACGGTGAGTTCCGGACCAACGCCGTCGATGCGAGCCGATGGGTCGTACGTCTGTGCAGTTGCGCTCTGTGGAACGGCACCGCCGTCGGCTTCCGGTGCCTGTTCACCGGTTAGCGCTTCGTAGGCCCGTTTGATGCGCAAAAATCGCGCTCGAGAGCCACCTTGATCGGGATGGTGTCGTTTTAACAGCACCCGATAGGCACGCCTGATCTCATCCCGGGAGGCATCTGGTGAGAGGCCAAGCGTTTCGTAGTGGCTCTCCATCTACCGGATAAAAAAGCCACTCAAAAAAGAGTCTTTCCGTGTTACTAAGTGGCTTCCCAACCCTGAACGGATGAGTGAAACCGGACGCCTGTAACCGGTTTCACTCATCGGTCGACGCTTGACGGAGTACTAAGATTCGATAACGAGTTCGCCATCACTCGAGACCGTGATCTCGTAGCCACAGTACTGAAATCGAACGGTAATTGGTTGCTCGCGCAGTAGTTTGTCGCCGTCGCCTGCGAGCAGTGTATCCAGTGCCTGTGGATCGACCGCCGTATGCAACGGTGGATACTCCGGTGGACAGAGATCGGCAGCGTCGACACCCTCTTTCTGTGCAATATGCTCGACGATCACGAGACTGGGGTCAGTGTGAAATGCCGAACTGAGTGGATCTTCCCCCGTACCCATTCTTGGCAATACTACCGAGAGTTCCCTGTTAAATCTGTCTTTTTCGGACCTTCTCTTCCGGTAATACTTTTTAGATGACTAATTTCGTTACGGACATGTTGCCATCTGTATCTCGAGGGAAAGGTGGCTCTCTCGAGTGTCTCCAGTCTTAAGAATCACAATACGATGTCACTCGAGGCCTTCTGGATGATTCGCCCGTTTGATCGTCGTCCAGTAGATTCCAGCGAGGACGACGATGCCGCCAGCGACCGTTATCAGGTCCGGCACCTCGGTCAACAGGACGAACGCGAGGACGGTCGAGCCGACGGGTTCGCCCAGCCAGGCGACACTCACGACGACTGACTCGAGGTACTTGAGCGTCCAGTTGACGACGGTGTGACCGAACACCCCGGGGCCGACCGCCATCGCCAGAAAGAGCAGCCACTCACGTGGCGGGTAGGCCAGATACTCGTGACCCTGAACGCCAACGAGTGCGAGCAGCGTGATGGTACAGGCCGTGTAGACGACGGTAACGTACGGGAACAGTGAGACGCGCTGGCGGATCGACCGGCCCGCGAGCACGTATCCTGCGACCGTAACCGCCCCGAGGACGGCGAGTGCGTTTCCGTACCACGTTGCGTCAGCGACGGGGGCATCACCCGCGCCACCGAACGACATTGCGGTTGCGCCGGCAAACGCGACGAACAGGCCGGCAACCGTCGTTCGGCCGATTCGTTCGTCGAGCACGAGCCACGCGCCGATAGCGACGAACAGCGGTTGGGTTTGAACGAGCGTTACGCTCGCGGCGACGCTCGTGTAGTTCAGACTCTCGAACCACGCCGCGAAGTGAATCGCGAGGGCGATACCGGCGACGGCCGCCAGCCCGAGGTCACGGGCCGAAAGCCTGGCGAACTCGTGGCGGTAGCGGACGAACGCGACCGGCGCGACGAGCAACGTGGTAAATAGCACGCGATACAGCGCCGCGACCGAACTCGGGGCAGCGCTCCAGCGGACCAGAATCGCGCTGGTGCTCGCTGCAAAGACGGCAAATGCGAGCGCGATGGTTGGGGTAACCTCGAGGTCGGCCTGACGGAACACGTCGCTCACATACGTGACCGGGATGAAAGCAGTATCGAATCCGTTGGGAGCCACTCACTCTCGAGCAGCCGGTGGCTCGAGTGAGGAGGTCGACTCGAGTGCCTCACGCGTTCGGGCGTGGCGGTCGCGAAACATGCCCTCGAAACCGAGTTCCGAAAACGGGCTGAGGGGATCAGTGAATCCACCCACTGGGAGTTCGTACTCGACGTGATCTCTGAGGACTGTCTCCGAGCCGTCGGCGAAAAACGAGTGGGTGTGGACCCACGTTTTGAACGGTCCGTGAATCATCTCGTCGACGAAGTATGCTCGGCCGGGGTTCTCGACTCGCTCGGTGATCACCGACGTCCAGTACTGGCGTGGGCCGACACCGAACGGGCGGATCGATAACGAGAGCTCCGACCCAGCCTCGAGTACCTCCGGATCCGAGTCGCCGTCCGGCCCCATGACGGACTCGACGCGCAATCCCATCCAATCAGGAGTCAGCCGTTCGAGTCCGGTCGATGTCGAGTGAAACTGCCAGACGTCGTCGAGGGGTGCGTCGATTCGCGTCTCACGCTCGTAGGTGGCCATACGGAGGGTACGGGCTCGAGGGTAAAAACGATGAAACCTACGAGTGGTGGGACGACTCTACGACGGGTGATAGAATTACTTGAGTCGCTCCTGCAAGAACGAGGGGTGAGCCGCAGTAACGCCCTCGATATCGAGAATGTGGGTCGCAATAATATCGCCCAATTCGTCGCCATCCGCTGCTCGCACTTCGGCCATCAGCATGTGATCGCCGCTCGAACTATAGAGTGCCTCGACTTCTTCGAGGGCTTTCAGGGCGCGGGTGGCTTCGACGTAGCGTTCGCTGGCAACTTCGATGCCGACCAGGGCGATGGTCTGACTGGAGAGCTTTTTCGGGTCGATGTCAGCGGAGTAGCCAACGATGACTCCGTCCTCTTCGAGTTGATTGATATATTTTCGTACCGTCGGCTTCGAAACGTCGGCCCGGGCAGCGATTTCGGCGTACGATGCCTGGGCGTCGTCCTCGAGCACCTCGAGGATACGGTCTTCGGTGGGGCGGGTACTCATACCCCTACTTTTCCTCGGATGGAAAAATATCTTTTGAATCGGTAAATCCAGACTCGTCATCGACCGTGGTGTTACTGGACGGACAGGAACCTGGTAATCGTTGGGCTTATTCGCCCGCTCGCTCGAGAGACGATAATGGTCGGCTTCGATACCATCATGGGAATTTTCTGGCTCGTCTGTGGGATCATTGTCCTGATTCCTGCCTACATGATTGCCTTCGGTGGCCGTCCGGATTTGCACGTTCACTACGACGATAGCGTCGACCCGGCGTACGTCTCGAGGCGAGCGGGCACCACGGCAATGCTCATGGGAATTAGCATGATTGCGTACGCGCTCTACCAACTCTTCGTGGGATACCAGCCACTGGCTCTCGGAGCCTTGCTCGTCAGTTTGTTGGTCTTGAGTACGCTCACGAAGCGATTTGCGAAAGGATGGGGCTGGGACGGGGATCGCGATTCAACGCCGGAGTGACGAAGCGGGGCGTGGCCCACTTACGTTCTACTACCACATCGCGAGCGTCGAGCGGTGTAGTAGCCAGTGACAGTCAGTGCACACTCACAGACGCCGTCCCGGGAAGCGTGTCAATCGTTTCCTTCGCTCCTCACTTCCTCGGCATCCGCGGCGGCCCACAGCGGATACAGGTCGTCTTCGATAGGCTCAGTGAATCGTTGGCTATCTACTTCGAGTGTCGGAACATCTCCATCACACGCACTCACGGTACCGATCGCTGCGGCTTCGATTCCGGCGTCGGCGAGCGCCTCGAGACACGCATCAACGCTATCGACGGGAACCGTTGCCAGCAGTGCACCTGATCCAAAGATTCGTAACGGATCCACGCCTGCTGCCTCGCACAACTGGGCCGTTTCGGGACGAACCGGAATCGCCTCGCGCGAGAGTTCCACGTCGACATCCGCTGCCTTGGCAAGTTCGAGCGACGCTGCGATCACGCCGCCTTCAGTTGGGTCGTGCATGGCCGTCGCGTACTCGCGGACGATTCGGGCCTCAGGAACAACGCTGATCTCCTCGAGGAACGTTTCGGCTCGTTCGCAGACGGCGTTCTCGATGTCGAGTTCGGCCCCGAAATCGGCAGCCAGAATTGCCGTCCCCTCGATGCCAGCCGCCTTGGTGAGGATCACCTTCTCACCGGGGCTCGCTCCGCCTGTGGGAATTACAGTCTCCGTTGCGCCCATGGCAGTCAACGAGACGACTGGTCGCTCGAGGGCATCGACGTACTCCGAGTGCCCGCCAACGATAGTCGCTCCCACGGACCGGGCGGCAGTGTCCAGGTCGTGTGTAATTTGCTCGAGCACACCCGGACCTTCGTCGTCCGAGTCGTCGCTGGAGCGAGCCGATTCAGGAAGCAACAGGACAGTCGTGAGCCATCGCGGATCGGCACCGGATGCGGCGACGTCGTTACAACCGACGTGGACGCCGAGCGTACCGACTTGCGACGCGGCTAACGAGATGGGATCGGAACTGACGACGAGGGTGCCGCCGGGCCAGTCGATGGCCGCGGCATCTTCGCCGGTTGCCGGGCCAAGACGCACGCTGTCATCGGTTTCACCTGTCCGAGCGAAGACGTGGTCCAGAAGGTCGTCGGGGTGGACTTTCCCGGGCATATTCCCTCCGTCGGCCAGTATTGGCTTGTAGCTGTCGAAGGCGCTCGAATAACGCACTTCTGTCGAAGGCGCTCGAACCCCTCACCTATCCCTCGAGGAACGAGTCAACCAGGCGCTCGAATCTGTCGACCAGTCGTGACCTGGGATGCGGATCGACCGTCTCGAGCAACGCAGCCGTCTCAGCGGGACGGGACAGCGAGAGGATAACGTGATTGCCACGAACGTATTCGCGTTCGACGACGTCACACTCGAGTAAGTGATCGAGATGGTGCTCGAGCGTGCTGCGTGGGATTCCCAGCGCTTCGACAAGTTCGTTCGGCCGACTCGTTCCTCGGCTATAGAGGGCGGTGGCGATGGCCGCCGCCGTTTCCCGACGGAGGACGGCGAGCGCATCGCGTTCCCAGTCGTCGTACTCAGGGGCGAAGTAATGGGTCCGGCCGAATCGTTCGTGGCGAACCACGTCGCCGGAATCGATCAATCGGCGGACGTGGTACTGGACCTGTCCCGGGGCGAATGGTGTCTCCCGAACCAGTGCATTGAAATGCACGCCGGGGTCGCCGGCAATTGCGGCTCGAATCTCTCCTCTCGTCTCACTCACTGGCGATTACCTCCATCTGTCGTCTCCGAGTTGTATTTCGATCCCGGATTCGTTTCGAGGCGGCCGACCATGACGATGGCGGCGAGCAGCAGTCCAGCGATGATGAGGTCCAATAGATGTTCGATGGTATGATGAGTTTGCATTGAAATCAGGCCCAGTACGGTGCCAGTTCCGACGATGGGGCGCATAACCAGCGCGCCAAGCGCCCCGGTGATGAGGAGATACGGCATCGACCGTCGTCGATGAAATGCAGCGGCGGCCAGACAGAAGACGATCAGCGAGCCAATCGCCGACAGTGCCAGTAACAGCACAAGGTGCCAATCCAGCCAGTCCACGGGACCAGACTCGAGAACGGCTGTCTCGAGTCCGGGTGCCGTTTTTGGCACGGATAGTCCCCCTATCGAACTGTCGAACGTCCCATGGACTCTACCGACTTGCTGGGACGGGTCCGCATACATATTCGTGTTTGGGCCTCGAAGGTCTTGTGTGACTCGCTTGTTCGGCGAATGAACCAGAAAGGTGTATCTGCATGATGATGGCACTCGAGCGAACCGCATCGGCCGAATTTGACAAAAACGGTCCTGGCACTATAGTAGCCAGTGAAGTCATTGCACACCCTATCGCACGACGGCGTTGCGATACGTGTGTAAATCGTTTCACTGGCTACTATACCTGTTCAGGAACCCCCAACAACCGAACACCGGTCACTGTCCGGGAGGGTCGATCACGCCGAGTAATACAGCCAGTGCGCCGACGGTTCCGGCTCCGATAATCATTAGCGCGAGGTAGGCTGCGACGCCACCGACGACGAACGCGGTTGTAATACCGATACCGAGGGCGATTGCCGCGAGAACGACGACGCCCAGCGTGCCCACGTCGAGCTTGGTAAGCGTCTCGAGTCGCTTGAGGCTCTCTGTCTCCTGCTCTGTCTCAGACCGTTGTGGTTGCCCGAGATTCCGGTCGATATCCGCCGGCCGTCGTCCCGGAACGAGTTTGATATCGATAGTACAGGCTGCAGCGCCGTAACTCGAGACCAACTCGAGGGTTCCCTCGAGCGGTGATTCGAGGTCCATCGGTTCGATGTCGAGACGGAGTTTCGTGGGCGAATCGGGAGCCACGTAGTAGTTCGCGTCGCCGTGTTCGTCATCTGTCAGTGGCCGAATCGAGCCAACTGACTCGAGCGGACCACCGAGTCGACAGTGGACGTGTGCCGGACTCGACTCAGCCTCGAGCACGATAGTGAGGGGACCGTCGAGTGTGACAGCGTCCCGATTGGGGACGAGTGACTCGGTTCCGGTGCGGTTGACGCGGACGGTAACCTCCTTGGGAGCCACGAAAATCGCCTCTAGGCGGGTGACTCCTCACGCATGTCTGGCGGCAGCAGGTTGGGAATCCCGTCTTCTATCGGGTACCGTTCCCCACATGCCGTACAGACAAGCGTTCCGGAGAGTATCTCGGAGTCCTCACTCGAGTCGTCGTACTCGGCGTCCTCGAGTTCGAGATCGTTTTTGTCCAGCGGACAGCACAGGATTTCCAGTAACGACTCCTTCATACGTCGACAGGGGACCGCATCCAGCAAAAGGCTTCGGGAACGTTCTCACTCGAGACGGGAGGCCAACGGCCGAAACGGGGAACGAACGGCCGAAAATGGGTCAGAAAACCGTTCAAAACACGCTACGCGTCGTCGTACGGCGATTCGAGAACAACGGTTTCTTCGCGTCCCGGCCCGACACCGATCGCATACAGGTCGGCGTCGAGTTCGGCGGCGATATATTCGAGGTACGTTCGGGCGTTCTCTGGAATGGATTCGTATCCGTTGTCGGCGACGGCTTGCCAGTCGACTTCCGGCCATCCCTCGAAGGTGCGATAGTTCGCTTCACAGCGCGCCCACTGTTCGGTCGTCGGGGGAACGGTAAACACTTCCTCGCCGTCGAAGTCGTAGCTGTGGCCGACGTTAACTTCCTCCAGACCGGCAAGCACGTCGATGTGGTTGATAGCGAGTCCGGTGAAGCCGTTCGCCCGCGCGGCGTGGCGCAACATCGGCATGTCGAGCCAGCCGACGCGTCGTGGGCGACCGGTAACGGTCCCGTACTCCCCACCCTCGTCGCGGATGTAGGTGGCGAGTTCTTCGTCGGCTTCGGTGGTTCCTTCCGCAGCGTCATAGTTCGGCGTCTGCCCTTCGACGCCGCCGAGTTCGGTCGGGAGGGGGCCCGTGCCGACACGCGAGAGGTAGGCCTTGACGATACCGACGATGTCACCCTGGCCGACGACGGTCGGTGCAAGACCGGTTCCGACGGCTGCACCGCCCGCGGTCGGGTTCGAGGAGGTGACGTAGGGATAGACGCCGTGGTCGATATCGATAGAGGTTCCCTGAGCACCCTCGAGCAGGACGTTTTGCCCGGCGTCGATGCGCTCCTGAAGAAACGTGCCGGAGTCGACGGCCATGTTCTCTTCTGCCAGTCGCTCACCGTACTCGCGGTAGGTCTCGAAGAGGTGCTCGATATCGAATGCCTCGGCCGCCTCACCCTCGAGCGTGACGCCGAAGACGTCTTTCGCGAGCGCTCGCTTCTGTGGGACGACGTACTCGAGTCGGTCGCGGAGGACTTCCGGGTCGAGCAGGTCACCGATTCGGACGCCGCGTCGGCCCATCTTGTCCTCGTAGGTGGGGCCGATACCGCGGCCGGTCGTACCCGCCGCGAGGTCGGCTTTTTCGTCTTCTTCGATTCCATCGAGCACACGGTGATAGGGCAAAATAGCATGCGCGCGCTGGGCGACGCGAACGTCAGGCTCGAGCCCACGTTCGCGAAGTTTGTCGATCTCGGCAAACAGCGTCTCGGGGTTGACGACACAGCCGTTCCCCAGAACGCCGATTTTGCCTCGAACGGCTCCAGAGGGAACCAGAGAGAGTTTGTACTTCTCGCCGTCGTGGACAACGGTGTGTCCGGCGTTGTCGCCACCCTGATAGCGTGCGACGACATCGGTCGCGTCGCCATAGAGGTCGACGACGCCACCTTTGCCTTCGTCGCCGAGTTGCGACCCGACGATTGTGACAGTCATACAGACGCCGGATTCTTCCCCGGCCGATAAACCGGTTACGGTCTGTGTGTCCCCTGAACGAAAATGTATGCACAACCATGCATTATCTGCTCCCGAACCCCTAAAAATACTGGTCACGCGTGGATACCGAACCTTGTCGCTCGAGCGAATTTCTGGCCGGGGTCCTATTGTGCGACCCGCGCGGTCGGTGCAGTTGTTCGACTTCCTCCTCTCGATTATTCGTGAGGATTGCTGGCACGAACCCGAAGCGTTAACTACTGCCACGACAGACTTTCGAATCTCTTACCTGATTCATCGCCTCTGGAGGGCAATCTTTAAAAGGTGCAAAGACAAGTTAACAAATGCCATGATAGACCGACTTGAGAAAGAAGTTGATATGCTGGAACGACATCTGCAGGTCCTGAAGATGGTTATCGAGAACGAACCGATCGGGATCGTCAAAATGTCGAACGAGACTGGTTACCCCCATCACAAGGTTCGGTACTCCCTCCGCGTCCTCGAGGAAGAAAACCTCATCGAGCCCTCCAGTCAGGGTGCGATCAAAACCGAGCGTACCATCGAATTCGTCGACGAACTCGATGGCAAACTCGACGAAATCGTCGACAAACTCGATGCTATGAAAATCGAGGACATCGCCGAAATCGAAGGCTAACTGCGACTCGCGTCTCGGACCTCTTCCTGACTCTGTTGCGGCGCAGGTCCCCAATAGTGTTAACTGTAGCACTGACTCGAGTGAACACCACGAAGTTTGCTTCCGTGGCCTGATACGGTTTCCTGTCGCCTCTTCCCGTGAGTGTTCCGTTGAGTCGTGAATCACCGGTACGCAGGTACACCAGGGCGTATGAAAGGACGGCACTCGGAAAATCGTAGCCGAATCCGACGACCGCTATCGATTCACCACTCCCGTCAAGCGTGACGAATTCCTACAGTTCGGGAACGTTCATGTGGAAACCGCCCGAGCGCGATTCGGCCAGGCACAGATGGTAGCCACCCTGTTTTCGAGAGAGCGACACGTAGCTCATCCGGGAATCTCGGCTGAGGAATCCGCCGCCACCGGTCGCCTGTTCGACGACCTCGAGGGCACCAGGCTCGAAGAAACTCGAGGTGACGACGAACGCGGCACTCAATTCAGGATGGTTCGCCTTCACGGCCGAGGCATCCGCTTCCATGGTCTCGAGCATCCCGCGGGTCGCGGGCTCGCGGGAATCGTTGAGGTTGATGGCGATCAGGGGGTTCCCCATCTTATCGAAGACGACCACGTCGAATTCAACGGTATCGGGGACGCCCTCAGTTTCGTCGTCCTCGAGTGAGATGGTGGCGGAGAGTTCCGCACGGTCGACGAACGGAATCGCATCGTACAGGTCGCCGAGTGCGTCCCCGTGACCGGTATCTCGAATCTCGAACGGGAGCGTTTCGATGAGCCACCTGACGAGTTGAAACTCCATACTCGAGTGCAAGAACTCGTCGTAGGGCTGGCCGTTGACGATGACGTTTTCGGAGTCGAACTGAGTATGGTGTTCCAGACGGAGGTTTTCGACGACCACATCACGACTCGAATCGTCGTCGTGTGCGGATTTCAGAGTCGGTTGACTCTTCGAGCCGTATCTGACGAACAGATTCGTCCCCTGCAATGCATCGGTCGGCGAGAGTTCGGTTGCATCGACTGGAATCCCAGCCGCACGCTGGTCGCGCACGCGCTCGAGTTCGTTCTCGAGTTCGTCGATCCGGTTTCGGAGACTGTCGATCGTCGTCGACAACTCCGACCGTTCCTCACGGAGCGATTGGAGTTCACTCTGGAGTTCCGCACGCTCCGCTGCCAGTGTATCGCGTTCGCTTTCTAGTTCCTCGCTTCGGTTCTCGAGGGTCGATTTCTCGGCCTCGAGTTCGTCGACTTTTTGCGTGAGTTGGTCGATGCGGTCCTCTCGCTCGAGCATGTCCGGCTCGAGCGCATCTTCCGCGCTACGACCAGGGGGCGTTTGGCTCGATTTCGTCGATTTCTGTTGCCGGCGTGACCGGGGAGACTGTGTCGTCGATTTCGCACTCGATCCGCGGGTAGCCTCCGAAGACTGGGTATCACTCGAGTTGCTGTCAGTCGTGGTCGTCTCCGATTTGGAACGCCGGCGTGATCGCGTCTCCGACCGTGACGATGAGTGACCCGTTTGTTTTCGCCTCGACGACGGAGTGTCACTCGAGTTGTCGGGGTCGATCGACGGTATCTGCCGCGTTTCACGCCATTGCTCTTCGCGTTTGAATCGCTCCTTGAGCGGGTCTGCCGCGGTCGATTTCGACGTGTCCGTTTCCGTTTGTTGCGTCGCAGACTCGCCAGCCTCAGTGCTTTGTGAATCGGGTGCTGGGTCCTGGTTCCAGGGCAGCGCATCGTCGTCGAGTTCGTTGGCTGCCTCCTCGACTTCGTCCGGCTCGAGTCCGTCACTCGAGGCGGGTGGCATGGGTTGTGCGCCCTGGTCGCTATCCGTCGGCGGAGTTTCTCGCTCGGTTTCGCTTCCGGCCGGGGTTACGGACTCGGTGGGGCGACTCTCATCCGAGGTCTCGTCATCGCCGGCAGACGCTGTAGCAGGTGTCGTTGTTTCCCGGGCGGTATTTTGTCCTGGTGTCACGTCTGTTTCTGCTTCCGTGATCACGGATTCGGTATCGTCGTCCGATGCGGGTGGCATCGGCTGTGGGTCCTGGTCGTCCTCAGTGGACGCTGTCGTCTCGCCACTATCATCGCTCACTGCGCTGTCGGCTCCTCCCTCTAGATCGTCCGTGGTTTCCTTTGTATCAGTGATGCCGTTCGGTGGGGTGGCATCCTTAACCGCCGAGTCGGTCGTCGTGATCCCGTCTTCGGCAGTGCCAGTCACATCCTCTCCATCGTTCACGTGTGGCGTGGCGTCGACGACTGAATCGGTATCCGTCGGCTCGAGATCGGTGCCGGCACTCTTTTCACCGGTGCTCGAGGTCGGTGCGGTCGCCGGTTCGGATTCGTCGGACGGAATTTCGGTGATATCGACCGAGGTATCGACGACTCGATAAATACCGACTTCGTCGTCAGTTCGTTCGAACGCTTCCTCGCCGGTGAGTAACCGTTCGGCGTTGCCGATGTAGGCGGCCGCCATTCGTCGGCCACCGTAATAAACGAGATAATAATCACCGCTCAGCACCTGCTCGCTCAGTTCGATGTAGCCAGTGAACGATTTGTTCTGGAGCGTGCGATCGACCTCGTGTATCGGCGTATCGTTCGTGTAATACTTGGCTCGCGTCTCGCTGTCGCGTTCGTGCATCGTACACAGCAACGGCAGCGAGGGGTGGGGGGAATCGTATATCGTGCCCTGGTTCGATTCGAACGCCTCGAGTGCGCCGTCGAAGACGCCGACAATGCGGCCGTTGAGCATAAACGCCCACGCGCCACCGGCCGTTACGGCACCGGAAAATTCGGCGTCGGCGAGGTCACTCAGCCCGTCGTAACCGCCAGAAAACGGCCGAGACTCCCATCGCTCGACGCGTTCGTGCGTGCGCGGATCCATAATGCAACAAGCGGGAACCGCTGTAAATACGTTTCGCCTGGCTCCGATACAAACGGCGAATCTGGGCACCAATGCGACCTTTTCGTTGAACAACGCTCGACCGCAACAATTCTCGACCGTCCTGATATGGTAGCCAGTGAAACGATTTACACAGCTATCGCGACGCTATCTTGCGATAGGGTGTGCAATGAGTTTCAATACCTACTATAGGCGCTCGAGCGTCCCGAGCGAGAGACAATCCGCTTCTGTGAAGCAGGTCAGATCTTTGACTCGGCGTCGTCAGCGAGTTCTTGCATCCGCTTACCGATTCGCCCGGCACTCGAGAACTCGTCTTCGCTCATCGCGCTCGCGAGGGCATTTCCGAGGACGAACACCGCGTGTTTGTGTTCACTTTTCGATTTATGGACATCGTCCGGGTCGATATCGATCTGATGATACGCGTCGAAAAGGCTTTCATCGACGTTCTCTCGCTCGGAAAAGTACTCCATGATGACGACGAGTTCGTCGTGGAGCTCGAGCAGTTCATCCTTGTGCATACACCGAGGTATGAACGGTCTCAATTTAAGGTTTGTGTGGCTCGCTGTGCCAAATTCTCCGGTATCAGTGAATGTCGGTTTCGTCGTTCCCGAAAGATGGTTTCTGAGCATCCCGTGCGAGGAGGAAAATCCAGCCACCGAAGGCGATAGCCGCAATCGCTTCTGGGACTGCAAACCATTGCCACGGATCAGCCGCCCCTGCCCGCCACAGAAGCCAACCGGTCCAGCCTACCGTTTGGCCGATCCCAAACCAGAACGATGCCAGTGCCAGCCGCGTTTCACCCTCGAGGGCCTGCCCGGTTCCGATCACCCACTGGGCAATCGGTGCCAGGACGAAAAACGTCAGTGCTGCGGGGCCGTGCATGTCGGTCGCCAGGTAGTAGTCCGTGTGTCCCAGGAAAAAGACGCCGACACCTATCAGTCCGACTACGGCCAGGGTAGCGATGACGATTCCGACGCGCTCGAGGCCGTTGCGAGCAGTGGACCACAGGTACCAGAAGAACGGCAGTCCACAGAGACCGCCGATGATCAGCCCCCCGTTGAACAGCCAGAAGGTGGCCGCAGTGGTCCGCCCCATGTCCGACAGGGCTCTAGTTTGCCAGGTAAAGGTCTCCGGGGGTGCCAGAACGGTCGCGAGCAACATCGCCCCGACGGCAACGGACGGGCCCACCAGCCCAGCGCGGATAGCGAGTCGTTCGGGGTCGATGTCGTACTCGAGTGAACTCACGGAGCGATCACCCCGTGTTCGCCCCCACCGAACTGGGAGGAGCCAGCAGTTGTTTGCTCGGGCATTGTTGACTCAGGAATAGTTGACTCGGCTATCGATTGTACCGTCCCGGAATCGGTGTCTGCCCCCTCGAGCGTGATCGAAACGCTCCCGTCGTCGGTTGCCGTGGTTGCCTCGAGGTCAACGAACGATTCGGTGCCGGCAAACAGCACGATTGTTCGCTCATCGGGACGGTCAACGGCGAACGCATACTCGTCGGTGAGCCAGGTCGCGTTCTGATCGTCACTTGCCGTACTGTTTTCGAACGCCTCGAGCGACTCACCGTTGACCATCGCCACCTCCGATCGGTTCTCGAGGTACTGGAGTGTGGCCGCTTCGAACGTCGTGGCGGTGGTGTCGTTCTCGAACGTGATCGCCCAGGTGTAGCCGGTCGTCGCCGAGGCGTTTGGCGTCTCTACGGGAACCAACTGGTCGTACTGCCAACCCGCTGCGGCCTCAGCGCTCGTTGCCGCCGAGAGTTCCGTCTCGAGGACCGTTCGGAGCACGAACTCCCCCATCACGTCAGTCGCGCCATGGTCGGCCTGCCAGGTCGTATTCGTCGTCTCGAGAGCGAGGTCGAACGTCGAAATCGGATCGCCTGAGTGACTCGCGCTCGCGGGCTCTCCGCTGAGTACCTGTGCCATCGTCACCGGTGGCTCGTCGTACACAGACCAGTGGGTCGCGGGGGAATCCACGGCGGCATCGACGTACCGGTCACCGTGGTAGTACGGCCCCCAGGCGAGTTTCGTCCCTGGACTGGCATTAGGATACAGTTCCGAGAGAACAGCTCGCTCCGAATCGACCGGCTGGTCGTACCGTTCGGTATAGGCGCTCGAGACGTAGACGGCACCGCCTTCGAGGAGACTCGTGAGCGCCAATGTGCCATCCGTTGTCCCGACGTGACCGGGTGGCATCGACTCGAGAACGCGCTGTGGTGCGTTCTGTTGGTACTGTGCCGTGTGGACGAACTCGTGGACGAGCACTTGCTCGATTTCCGGGGCTGTGGCGTTTTCACCCGGCAGTATGTAGACGGCCTGCATGGCACTCGCGACGCCGCCTACCCGTAACTGGCCGTCCACGTCCGCTGGGTCGAACGCGCCGACGCCCATCACCGTGTAAAAACTCGATTCGTCCTGGCCTATCGGTCCGCTGGTCCGGAACGGCTCCTCAACGTACACCGTCGGTGGATAGATATCTACCTCGAGCAGTGTCTCGACGCGCTCGAGCGTTCGATTTGCATCCACCGGAAGCTCACCCTCGACGGTGAGCGTCGGGTCCTCGTACTCGCCAACAGTGTCGTCCTGCCCCGTGTCCTGGAAGTCTGCGACAGGGGCTGCACAACCCGCCAGCACCACGACGAGCGCGACAGCCACCACCCGCACCGACCCGTTCATGTATTTGACCTGTAATGGCACCGAGATAAATACACCGACAGGCAAACGGTTTTGCCACAGGCGCTGGGATAGTCAGTATGGCCGGAATCGTCTTTTTCGGTACCGAATCGCCCGCTACAGTTGTCGATTTTTACACCGAACGTCTCGGTGCCGAACGCTGGCTCGAACAACCAGATTGTACGGTCTTACAATACGACAACCTTCTATTCGGTTTCTGTGATCGTGAAGATCCGGATCTCGAGGGCACGATTACGTTCGTGCTCGATTCTCGAGCGGCCGTCGACGAAGCCTATGACCGACTCGAGGATATCGCTCACGAACAACCAGTCATGAACGAAACATATTGCATCTATCAGTTCTTTGGCTCGGACCCGGAGGGGCGCACTATCGAAGTCCAGACGTTTCTACACGAAACTGATTCGATCAATTAGTGGTGACTACAGTTCCACACCGCTCGGAATCAGGCTATGGTGGCGAAGCAGGTCACCGTCTTCATCGTAGACGAGGAACGTCCGTTTGTTGAACTCGACGAACGTTTCCCCGTCGAGCGAAATCGAGACGTGATACTCGCCGTCAGTGTCCGTGTTCCCTTTCCCATAGCCTCGAGCGGCGCGAATAAACCGAAGGACGTCAGCCGCAGTTTCGTTCAACTCGAGGATAAAATCGCCGGTCATTCGGTTCGTGACGCTGATGACGCCGATCGTCTCATCGTCACCGATTGGGCCTTGCAACCGGAGGGCAACGTCGGTTTCCGCTGCCTCGAGGGTGTCGCCATTGGGACCTGTAAGCCGCTCTCGAAGGAGCGACTCGGGTCCGGTGAAATCGATCGCTACCGACGGTCGGCGGGGTTCGTCGTCGGTTTCGATCCAGTCAATGTTGCTGACGTCTAGCGTGAAGTACTCGCGCCTCATTACGCACGTATCGGTTAGCACTCACGCGGTATGAACGTAACGCCCCCGCAATACAATTTTACCAATACCGTCGCCGGTTGGGTGGGCCATCCCATTTAATAGCTTTCGCCACCCACGTTTCAGAGAATACGAGTGTATGGATTCTCATCGTGACGACCATCGGGAGGGGAGCCAGGGTGGCGACACTGACGAGACCGCAGACGAACGGGAAACGTCACATCGCGAGGATTCTGACCCATCTGGTACTGATTCGTCGTCGACAGGAAGTGACACGCCCAAGCCAGGGGCGGATTCGCCTGCAGCAGCAACTGACGACTCGGCGGCAGGGGCCGCTGCGCCGCTCGAGAAAGAGTCGAACGCTACTGAACCGACTCTCGAGTCCACCTTCGACCGAATCAGACGAACCCTCCTGCGTGCAGTCGAGATGTTGCAAGGGTCACGGATCGACGTGAGTGCGTACGACCCGGAGGCACACGGTCCGCTCGTCGATACGGCACCTCCCATCACCCACGATGACGACACTGGAGACACCGGCCCCGGAACTGATGCGGAATCTCATATCGAGGAAATAGAACGCTACTGGGTCAACGCCCCGTTTTCATACGTGGTCATCCAGTACGACTCACGACGGAGCCAACACCGATACCGAACGGTCGAACCGCAACTCGACGAGGACGAACGCCTCCTGCTCGAGACGTTGCTCGAGGACGTCAGGGACCCACTGCTGTATCGAGACAGCGAGACTGAAGACGTCGAAACGGTGCTGCTGGAAACGATTCACGAGTATCTCGAGCGCTACGGCGCAGAGGTCGACATGCGGTCGTTTTATCGGATTTTCTACTACATTTTCCGGGATTTCCGTGGCTATGGGCGACTGGACCCCATCATGCACGACCCACACGTCGAAGACATCTCCTGTGATGGCTACGACCTCCCCATCTTCGTCTACCACGACCAGTTTACCGACGTCAAGTCGGACGTCTCGTTCGAAGCCGACGACCTCGACCGGTTCGTGATTCGACTGGCACAGCACTCGGGTCGACACATCTCGGTCGGCGACCCGATGGTTGAAACGACGCTGCCGGATGGTTCCCGTGCGGAGTTAGCACTCGGTGAGGAGGTCACACCTCGAGGGTCTGCGTTTACGATTCGGAAATATGCCGACGAGCCGTTGACGCCCATCGACCTGATCGAGTACGGCACCTTTAGCGTCGAGCAGATGGCGTACCTCTGGCTCGCAATCGAGCACAACAAGAGCCTCATCTTCGCTGGCGGGACGGCGTCCGGAAAAACGACGAGTATGAACGCCATCTCGATGTTCGTCCCACCCAGGTCGAAGGTGCTGACTATCGAGGACACACGCGAACTCCAGTTGTATCACGATAACTGGCTCTCTTCAGTGACGCGCGAACGCCTTCACGAAGGAAAAGACGTCTCGATGTACGACCTGTTGCGCTCGGCGCTACGTCACCGTCCCGAGTACATCGTCGTCGGTGAGGTCCGTGGCGAGGAAGCGATCACGCTCTTTCAGGCGATGAACACCGGTCACACGACCTACTCGACGATGCACGCCGATTCCGTTCAGACCGTCATCAATCGACTCGAGAACGAACCGATCAACGTGCCTCGAGCGATGGTCCAGAGCCTGGATATCCTTTCGGTCCAGATGTTGACCAGAATCGATGGCGAACGCGTCAGGCGGAACAAGGTGCTAGCCGAAATCGAAGGCGTCGACCAGCGAACTGGCGAACTGGATTACTCGACGGCCTACCGCTGGCACGGGGAGTCAGATACCTACCGTCACGAGAACAGTCGCGTTCTCGAGGAAATCAGAACCAATCAGGGCTGGAGTCAGCGCGAACTCCTGACCGAACGTCGGAACCGGGAAGCCTTCCTCGAGTACGCCCTCGAAAACGGCGTCTCCGATTATCGGCGGTTTACCGCACTGGTCAACGAATACTACGCCAACAAAGAGCGGGTGATGGCAGTCGTCGAGGAGGCGTCAGATGAGGACTCGAGAGAGACGGACACCGACGATGCCGAAATCGAGGTAACTCGCCCACCCGAGCCCAAACCGGACGAGAAATCGCAAACCGAAAACCAGACCGAGGAACCGCAAACCGAAAACCAGACCGAGGAACCGCAAACCGAAAACCAGACCGAGGAACCTCGAAGCGAGGTCCAAACCGAGGACCAACCGGATACCGAGGGGGACTCGGCTACGGTGCCTGTTGACTCGAGAGACGGGACTGACGGTATCGATGGCGATGAAAGCGAGGAGTTACCGATTGGGACTGACCAATGACCCGTGAAGTGGCGAACTGGCGGCCGAGACTGGTACCCCATCGTAACGCGGAGGGGCCATGACGCTCGTTAACTTCTTCCCGCTGGTCGTCATCGTCGTTCTCTGTGCGCCCGTCGCTCTCGCACGGGTGCATTCGGGGATCGATACGGTGCTGGCTCGAGGGGCCGTGCTGCTCTTTGGCTCGTACGTCGATGAGTTCCGGAGCGAACACCCCGGTCGCCAGAAAGCCCTTCGTTCGGCACACTTTGGGACGACCTATCGCGAATACGGCTCGAAATCGTTCCTGTATGCGGCCCTGTTCGCTATCGTCGGGAGCATACTCGGGATCTACGTCATCTGGGGATTCTTTCTCGTGCTCTCGATCGAACCCGAGATCATACGCGAGCAACTGCCGAGCACACTCGGTTTTCTGGCTAACCTCGGCGGGGTGCCCTCGCTGTCTCCGTTCGAACTGTTCGGGCTGCTGTTACTCTCCTGTCTGACCCTGGGGGCGCTGGCCGGTGGTGGCACCTACTGGCTCCGCTGGTGGTACCCGACGTACGTGGCGGACAACCGGGCACGCCGTATCGAAGCCGCACTTCCGTCGACCGTCTCGTTCATTTATGCCCTCTCGAGAAGCGGGATGGCCTTTCCCAAGATTATCCGTATCGTCGCGGCAAACGAGGACACCTACGGTGACGCCGCCGGTGAGTTCGACGTTGCAGTCAGGAACATGGACACCTTCGGAATGGACGTCATCTCAGCCCTCCAGGAAATGGGTCGACGGTCTCCCAGCCCCCAGTTTCGAGAATTTACGGAGAACCTCGTGAGCGTCTTACAGAGCGGGCAGGGACTCTCCCCATTTCTCGAGCGCCAGTATCACGAGTATCAAGAAGAGAGCGAATCACAACAAGAGCGGATGCTGGATTTGCTGGGGACGCTCGCGGAGGCGTACGTCACCGTGCTCGTTGCCGGGCCGCTGTTTCTCATCACAATCCTGTTCGTCATCGGTATCTCCGTCGGTGACACGCTCGAGCCGTTGCAGGTGTTGATCTACGTGATCTTGCCGTTTGGCAACCTCGCGTTCATGGTCTATCTCAGTATGGTGACCGACTCGATCAACCCCGGCCGGCCGACGGACGAAGCCATCGATCCGCGAAACACGAACTCGATCGCGCTGCAGGGCGTCCGAACAGATGGCGGACACGCCGACGATATCGCGTCGGCCAATGCCGAGCGGGTACACCTCTACCGGCGCTTCCGGTCGATTCGAAACCGGCTTGGCGTCCCGCTCGAGACGTTGACCGAACGACCCGAATTAACGTTTCTCGTAACCGTTCCACTCGCCGCCATCGTCACCCTCTGGAGTGTACAGAGCGCCCAGGCTGTTGGCGACCTTACCCTCACCGCGATCGACGACGTCCTCGTTCTTGCGTTCCTCTTCGTGGGGGTCGTCTTTGCCCTCTTTTATGAAATACATCGTCGTCGACTGAACGCCATCGAAGCCGCAATTCCCGACCTACTCGATAGACTCGCGAGCCTCAACGAAGCCGGTATGCCACTTCTGACTGCCATCGGTCGGCTTCGACAGTCCGATCTCGGCGGACTCGACACCGAACTCGACCGAATCTGGGGTGACGTGCAGTGGGGTGCCGACCTCGAGACGGCAC
The DNA here is from genome assembly GCA_025517525.1 of Natronosalvus hydrolyticus. GTDB lineage: Archaea > Halobacteriota > Halobacteria > Halobacteriales > Natrialbaceae > Natronosalvus > Natronosalvus hydrolyticus. The sequence goes on along the minus strand of JAOPJZ010000006.1, from coordinate 123,966 downwards.
TCCGCCGGTTCGGTGCCCGTGTCCGCACGCGAGCAACCTCTCGGGTCGTTACCTTGCTTACCGAGGCGATGAACGCCAGTGGCGACCTTTCGACGGTGCTCCGGATTACCTCGCGCCAGGCGGCCGCCGACAGACGGCTCAAACGTGAACGTCGGCAGGCGATGCTCGAGTACATGGTCGTCGTCTACATCTCGTTCCTGGTGTTTCTGTTCATCATCGCCGTGCTGGCCGGATACATGCTGCCGAACCTCCAGATAGAAGCGCTGGAAAGCGGCGGTGACGCTGTCGACCCGACACAGGTCGAAGGGCTGGCAGGGCTTGGGGATATCGATCCCGACGCATATCTCACCCTGTTCTATCACGCGACCCTGATTCAGGGCGCGCTCTCGGGGCTCATCGCCGGCCAGTTGAGCGCCGGTAACGCGAAATCCGGGGCCAAACACGCCGTTGCGATGGTCGCGCTGTCGTTCCTGCTGTTTGCGCTGTTCATCTGACCGGTGAACCTGGCCCCCACTCGAGTCACATCGGTCGACATTTATCTCGAGCGGGCGCACGTGGGACCGATGGACAGACGGGCAAACGTTCGGGACACCTACGACCGCATTGCGACGCACTTTGCTTCGACCAGAGCGTACGCCTGGCCGGAAGTCGAGTCGTTCGTCGACAGTTACGCCGACCGCGAGACCGACGTCGCGCTCGACCTCGGCTGTGGAAACGCCCGACACGCCGAAGTGCTGGCCGAACCAGCCACTCGGGTCGTCGGGGTCGACGTGAGTCGTGGGTTGCTCGAGACCGCTGCCGATCGGTCTCGAGAGCGAGGGTTTGCCGTCGAGTTAGTACAGGCCGATGCCAGCACGCTCCCGATTCGATCGGGGACCGTGGATGTCGCCGTGTACGTCGCGACGCTGCATCACCTGCCAACACGCGAACTTCGTCTGGCGAGTCTCGACGCACTGGCAGACGTCCTGGCCTCGGACGGCGTTGCCCTCGTCAGCGCCTGGAGCACGGCCCACGACGCCTTCGAGGAAACAACCGGCTTCGATACCACTGTCGAGTGGACCCTGCCCGGCGGCGAAACCGTCGACCGCTTCTATCACATTTACGACCCCGAGGAGTTTACCGCGGACCTCGAGGCCAGTTCCCTCGAGACGGTCAGTTTCGAACTCTCGAGCGGGAACTGCTATGCGGTCGTCAAGCCGGTTGTCGACTGACTGTGATAGAGTCGCTTGCCAGGGCCCGGATACCCTCCCGCGAATGCGGGACCGATAGCGGTTTGTTTTGGGCAGTCTTATTAGTGACATATGGCTGATCTCAACGCAATTGCAAAGCGGATTCACAACATTTCCCCGGACCCGGTTTTCCTCCGCCTCGAGGACGGCACTGAAGCCGTCTTCCGAATGGATTGGGTCGAGTTCTTCCAGCAGGAGTTCAAAGCTGAAGGCGTCTGTGACGACGACGATGCCGACTATCGGTTCGTCTCGAGTGCGGACAACGAATCGGTGCTGGTCGGCCGACAGGGGCCCGCGGAGTCCGGGTGGACGGCAGTCGGCGCGGTCGAGGAAGCAAAGCGAGTTACGGACGACGCGAGTGCGGACTCCTGACGCTCCTAACGCGGGTATTCCATCGTGATTAGTTCACCGACCGCTCGAGGTGACCAAGTCTTCGTAGCGCTATACTCTTAAAATAATAGTAATTAATATTACTTCTGTTGTAATTTAGTCCATATATAATAGCAAACACTATGGGATTGCGAGCAGGATCTGGCCGCTGGAACTACCCACTCGTTACTCCGGCGGACTATCCCACGCGGTTGCATCGTCCGCCGGTTCGTAGCCGATGGTCTCTCGAGCATGGTCCAGATCGAACCAGCTTCGGTCACTCGCGCTGCGGCCGTAGAAGACGTCGAACTCACCGGGCGCATCATGGCCGTTCTCCTCTCTGCTCGAAGCCTGTTCAACACCGCGCTCGAGACATCGGTCTACCTGCTGCGCCAGATCACGTCGGGACTGCCACATACACTGCTGGCGGGCCACCTGGCGTTCGTAGGCTTCGCTATCGCGTTCGAACGTCCCGTTGTCGACGCCCCGTTCGGCGTCGCCGTAGGGATGGTCGTACTCGGGGTCACGAACCGAGCAAATCCGCAACGCGTAGCAGTTGATGCCGTGGGCGTCGGCCGTTAACTGGGCCATTGCCTCACCGAACACTTTGACCACGCCGTAACGCGAATCTGGTCGCGGCCGCACCGTATGATCGAGCGTGAGATTCGTTTCGGGGCCGTAGATTTCGGGGGCGTGTTGCACCTCGTACATCCCGACGGCGTGATTCGAGGAGGCGTACACCACCGTGTCAACCTCTTCGGCAACGGCTGCCTCGAGGACGTTCGCAATCGCCTGACAGCTGTCGCCGAAGCCGGCCGACCAGCCGAGCGAGCGGGTATCGGGTCCGCCAACGAAATCCGGCATACCGAGGTGGACCACGGCATCCTGCCCCATCGTGGCTGCTCGAACGGTCGCGTAATCAGTAACGTCGCCGATGGTCGTCTCCGCCGCCGAGTCGTGATGGGGTTCGATATCGAGCCAGGTGACGTCGTAGCGGTCAGGTTCGAGGTGATCGCGCAGGGCCGTCCCAACGGTGCCGTTTGCGCCGGTGACGAGTACGTTCATGCCAGCCTATTGGCGGTCATCACACAAATAACGACATCGGTCGAGCAAAGTCTTGCCGTACCGATTCCACGATCAGATCCTTGCGGGCCACATTTCCGGGGGTCCGCTCGTTTCCGGGGCTCTTATTCGATTTCCAGGGTCCTCTACTCGATTGTCTACGCTCGAGCGCAAAGCACTCGAGAGAAGTCGGTAGGTGGTAACATGAACAGCGAACCAGCGCAGTCCGAAACTCCCGACGCTCGCGGGATTGCTCACCGCAGCAATGTGCGGTACAGGATTGCACTCGATGGCAAGACTTCACTTCGTTCGGCCTCGCGTAGCTCACATCTGTGAGTAGATCTTTGGCTCACGGAGTTGTTCCCGAAGAATGCGCGGTCCGGGATTTGAACCCGATGGCGAGACGGTCACCTTACTCCGTTCGGTGCTGCGACTCGCGTGGTTCAATTCCGCAGTTGCGCATTTCCTCCTCACGTTCGTTCGTCGAAAAGTGCGCGGTCCGGGATTTGAACCCGGGTCATCAGCTTGGAAGGCTGAGGTCATAGCCGCTAGACCAACCACGCAACGGGCAAATCAGATTTTGGCTTACGGTTTTAAGTCTCTTCCCATTTCTACTCGACACTGCGTCCTTCTATTAATAAAACAAACCCACCGCATACCACTGTCTGTCAATTATCTATCCTGAGTGCCTTCGGCGCTCTGAGGACGGGGCTTGCGTGGCGTCGGTCAAGGGTTGAGGTCTCGAACCGACTTTGTGCCGGTTCGGTCGGTTGGCAGCGGCAATTTAATTGAACATGGCCTCCCCGACTTCGCGGAGAACGATCACCGCAAAGCCGATGCGTGCGGCCGTAAAGATGGACACTGCACCCACCTCGACGATGACGTTCCCGACCCGTTCTAGAACGAGGCATTCATCCCCTGTTCGAACTAAACTGAACGACACCTATTTTGGAAAGAAACTACAACTGATGCTAATGAACCGAAGACAGTTCCTGACGGCGATCTCCGGGGGTTCGATCGCCGTTGCCGGTTGTACGCAGACGGAGACGGAGATCCCGGGCCTCGAACCGGAACGGGAACTGTGGTCGTTCCAATCGATCGACCAGCGACGTGTCTCGACGACGCCTGCTGTCCGTGACGGTCGGGTCTACGTCGGGAGCAACGATCACAACGTCTATGCGCTGGCAGCGGATACCGGTCGAGAGATCTGGCAGTTCGAAACGGGTGATGAGGTCAAATCCTCGCCAACGATCTCGGATGAAACACTGTACATTGGGAGTCTCGACCACCATCTCTACGCACTCGGGCTCGACGGCACCGAACGGTGGTCGGTCGAAACGGGAGACGAAGTGTTCGCATCGCCGACGGTCACGGCGGGTCGGGTACTGATCGGGAGTCGGGATTCGAACCTCTACGCGCTCGAATCGGATGGTGGTGAGTCGATCTGGCGGACGTATATTGGCGGGACTGTTCGATCGAAAGCGACAGTCGACTCCGAGTACGTTTACATCGGCGGCGGGGACGGTGATCTCGTCAAACTACGCCTGGACGATGGCACCATCGAGTGGCGAGCCCTGACCGACGACCGGGTGTCAGTCACGCCTACTATCGTCGACGATCGAGTGCTCTTTGCGGATCACGATGGGGGCGTGTACGCGCTCTCTCGATCCGACGGGGAGACACTGTGGACGAAGGGACTGAGCGATGGTGTCGCCTCCTCACCTACGGTCCAAGATGGGACAGTCTACTTCGGCAGTTGGGATACGACCATCTACGCGGTGGATCTCGAGACGGGGGAGTTAAGGTGGGAAGTCGACGCCTACGGACACGTGAGTTCGACGCCAACGATCGTGGACGGCGTCCTCTACATCGGTGACTCGTGGGGGATCGTGTACGCACTCGACCCGCAGACGGGCGATGCGTACTGGCGATTCGAAACGGGGAACGCGGTAAACGCCTCGCCCACGATCGTCGATGGCGTCGCGTACATCGCGAGCAACGACGGTCACGTGTATGCACTCGACGTGACCTGAGGCGACGGGACTCCCGATCGTGGCATTCGGTCAGGCTAGTGTCGTTTCTCCAACCGGCTGACGTTCTTGTACTCAGTCACGAAATGACGTTCTCGTACGCAGTAATGGAGATGCCGCGACCGCGAAACCGACATTTCGAACTCCCTCGAGCCGCGGAAACAGTCAACTCGTGAACGCCCCCAGAACGGCGAAAACGACGACCTGACCGGTCAGATATCCTCTGCGACGACGGTCACGGTTCGATCAGTGCCCGCAATCGTCGTCCACTCACGGTCGGTGAGCGTGCCGTCGTCGTCTGTGTCCCTCGAGACGGCGATCGGGCCAAAGGTGTACTCGCCCGTCTCGAGGAGGTCGTCGGGGGCTTCGGCGAAGTGGGTGAGCTCCTCGTAGACCGATTTGGTCTCTTCCAGTCCGAAGTAGACGTGGGTACCGTCACCGTCGGCGGCCGCCGTCGCCTCGAGGTCACCGAACGCCTCGTCGACCGTCCAGTTCTCCGGCACCGTGTCGCGGACGATGACGGGTTCGGTCGCCTGGACGTCGAGTTCCGTCCGGTTAGTCTGTCCGCCGGTGAAGGTCGAACCGGAATCCTCGCGTCTCCCCTCGACAGCGAACGCCGGCCCCTGCTCCCGATCGCCGATCGTCCGGACGACCTTGCCGTCGACGAACCGTCGCTGTTCCATGCCCAACGCGTTGACGAGGACGGTGAATCCGAAGTACGAGAGCACGTAGTTCTTCAGCCCGAAGGGGTGGAGCTCTTGCTGGCTAGCTGGCGGCAACAGGCCGCCGATAGTGTGGATTCCTCCCCACCCCTCGGGATCGGTGAGGATCGACCCGCAACTCGCCAGGCCGTCAGTCGTCCCGGCAACGGTTCCGCTGGACGCCTCGAACGCCTCCGCGTCGACCAGCGTCATTGGGGCGTCGTCCGCGTACGGATAGCCGAGCGGTGCGACTTTCCACGTCATCCGCTGAATCGGGCGCGTGTCGGTAAGCAACGGATGGTCGTCGGTTTTCTCCTCGAGGTGACTGACCCCAAACGTGTCGTCGACGACGTCGTCCGCCCCGACGTCGGGAACTGTTTCTATATCCCCGAGGAGGTGGAGGCCGGTGTCGGTCAGAACGAGATTGCCGCCTGACTCGACGTAGTTGTCGATCGCCGCGACGTAGCCCGCGGGATCGTCGCCGCGGTCGTCGTGGACGACGACGAGGTGATCGGCATCGACGCCGGATTCGGCCACTTCCTCGGGCGTGAGCGCGACGGTGGTGAGCAGTTCGTTTTCCGCCTCGAGGTCGTCGAAGAACGCCAGCGGGGTGACCTCGTACGCCTCCTGTTCGAAGCCGAGCGCGTCCCGCGGGTCTGGGTGTTCGCCGGTCGATTGAAGCGTGCCGACGTGGGCGTGGAGTTCCGTCGCCTGTTCGGCCATCAGGCTCTCGACCTCGAGCGACCACTCGCCGCCGGTCGGCTCTTTGACGACCATCGGGGGAATATGGTGGTGACCGTCGCCGTTGAACGTCGATGGTCGGTACGATCGCACCTCGTTCCCGCTCGAATTCCGGAGCACGACGTCGACCAGGCCGTGTGGTGCGTGTGCGTGAACCGAAAGCGTGTGCAGGCTGTCGGCCACGTCGAATGTCAGCATCTCGGTGGACTCGGCATCGACGACCAGTTCGTGTTCGGTGCTGGCGAGTTCGGTTTCGGCGCTCGCTGTGGCGTCGTCCTGCATGAACGAGAGGTCGTCCGACGACCGCGTGAGTTCGTCGGTCGTCACGTAGGCGATCTCCGTGGGCTCGTCGTCGCGGGTGACGACCTCCGAGTCGACGTCGCGGAGCGCGTAGTCCGTCATCGTTTTCATCGCCGCAATGTAACCCGTCACCCACTTGTCGGCCAGCTCTGGGTTGTAGACGTTCCCACCGATCATGTGGCTGTAGGCCATCTCGAACGCCATCGTCGTGACGTCGAGACCACCTTGATCTTCGCTCGCGCCCATGAAGCCGATGAGTCCGCCGGTGATCGTGTAGCCGATCGTGTCCCAGATGGTCGAATAGTCGTAAGCCGTCTCGGGCAACACCGGCATGAGGACTTCCGGGTTGAACTTGCCGGTGGCTTCCTCCTGAACCTCGGCGAGTGTCTCCCAGTCGTCCATCGCCTCCTCGAGGTTCGCCTCGAGGGTTCGGTTCATCTCGTAGAGGTCGTGGAACTCGTCCTGGGTGTACTCGATCTGGTTGATGAGCCCCAGGATGAAATCCGAGTTCCAGAACATTGCGTGGAGGTCGGCACCGTGAGTGAGATTTTCGTATCCCCGGAAGTGCTCGACCACGCCCATGGCGTCCGGCACCTTGCTGATGATGTCGTGTGGATTATCCTCTGCCCAACGATCCTCGTTCGGTTCACCCGGGTGGTGGGACGGATCGATCCACCCGACGGTGGGGTACTGCCGGTTGGTGTCGTACACTTCGGCGTTCCCACGCTCGTGAAGCGGTGCCGCTGGAACCCGGGGATGGGTTGCGCCAGGCCCGCCGGTTTGCCAGCCGCTATCGTACTGCGGGTCGCGGGCCACCCAGCCGTCGGGATTACACGAGAGGATGATGAGCACGCAGTCGTCCAGCAGTCGCTCGAACTCCTGTTCACGGCCCGTGAGAATCCGCTCGATGAAACGATAACACGCCTCTGGGCCGGCCCGCTCGAGCCCGTGGATCGAGGCTTCGAACATCACCTTCTGACGGTTTTCGAAGGCTTCGGTGCCGCGAATCTCGTCGATGTCGTTCGTGATTTCGGCGACGTGGAGATCCTTCGGATCGTGTCGATCGGTCAGTTGGTTGTGGTGGCCGGGACTCGTTCCGAACTCGACGTCGTGTGGGTTGTCCCCGTCAGCGAGGGCGTAGAAGTTGAGCCTGTCCTGGTGTTCGGATTCGAGGTACTCCATCCCACTGATCATCTGTTCGTAATCGATGAAATCGACGGCGCGATGGGGGGCCGGGAAGACCCCGAGCGGGTAGTGTCCCAGTCGCCAGAAGGGGTTCGACCCGGGTGTGTAGCTCAACTCATCGGCGGTTGGTATCTCGAGAACTTCCTCGACCGACGCCGTCGTGAGCTGCGCATAAGCAGTGGGTGGTTCCTCGAGGATCCAATTGTCGTCGAGTTCGATGTCGAGATCGAGGTCGAACAGGTCGTCGAAACCCGATTCGTCTTCGAACCGAATCACCGTTGGGACGGGATAGTCGTCCGGGGTGTGATTGACGACGTACTCGTACTCGTCGGTCATTGTTTCGTCTTCGATATCGGCTGTAGCGTTGCCGGGCAGCGCGAGCACGCCCCCAACCGCCGCCGAGAGCCGAACAAAGTCACGCCGAGTGATCAGTACATCATCGAAGTTCGCCTCAGAGAGGTCGTAATCGTGGTGTGTCATGGATAGTACGCACAGGTCGGGTGTGCAACCCTATCACAACCAATAACAATCATTATAAAATGAGTATTGACAAACCAATCCAAGAGTCGCTTCGATTCACTCGAGTTCGACGTATCAGACTGTCTCTTCCATCAGACCGGCGACCGTCGTCGAATAACGGTCAGGCGACTTCGGCCTCGAATAGTGGCGCGGCCGCTTCCGTTTCCAGATTCATCCCCAAACCGGAACCGATCGATTTGATGGCGGGATCGAGTTCGTTGACGATCGAGCGTCCGTCGCGCTCTCGACGGACGAACCCGGCGTCTTCGAGCGTTTCGAGGTGGTGTGAAACCGTGCTCGAATCGCAATCGAGTACAGTAGCGAGTTTGACGTTCCGGGAGGTGCCGAGCACCGCCAGTGCTTCGAGTACCCGTCCCTTCGCTGGTTCGAAGAGCATGCTTCTCTCTTCAACATTGTCCCAGTCGACCGGAAAGTACCGTCGTTTTCCACAGACCGTTACCGACTGGATCACGTTTTCGTCCTCGAGAACGCGCACATGATGGCGCACGGTAGAAAGTGGAACGCCACTTCCAGTACTCACTGCTGAGAGACAGAGCCCCGGATCGCCGTAGATCGTCTCGTAAATCGTTCGTCTCCGATCGTTCTCGAACAGACAGGAAACGCCGTGCGTGCGACGTCCATATGGCGACATTATCACGGTAATTGAGCGGTGGATCGGTGACCGCGTGCGGTGTCGGCTACTGTCGACGATACTACCGTCCAAGTCCGTAACGATGCAGCGTCGAGTTGCCACCACGAACTGGGACGGGCCATCCCGCCCGATCTCATCAACCTGATATCGGTCTTCGCAATCGGGTGCGATCTCGCGTACCATTCGGACGGGAATAGCAGCATCGTCTTCATATTACTTCGATAAGTTTTGGAAGACAACATGAAACACCAAAATTTCAGAATATGTCCCTCATAAATTCATTAGATATTTGACTTTACACCGAGGATAGAATATGATTTCAAACGTGGTTGGGTTGAGAAAGGGGAGTACCGTCAGTCGAAACTGACCAACTCTCCGGACTCGGCGTACGTCACTGCCTCGAGTGCGTCGACGTATCCCGCACCGACGTTCGTGGCCGTGTACTCGGCCGTTCCTGTGGGATCCTCGAGGTCGCTCGTTGCGTCGAGGTCGGCCGTCGCCTCGAGCGTCGTAATCACGTCCATCGGATCGGGTGCGGAGCCGTGGTTCTCGATGTAGGCGTCGATGACCAGGGCGGCACAACCGGCGGCGACCGGGTTCGACATGCTCGTTCCCGAGAGGAGGCCGTACCAGAGTTCGTCGTCCGAACCCAGCGCCCACAGGGGTTGCACGGGATTGAGCGTGCTCATCACGTCGGCCCCTTTCGCGGCGACGGCGGGACGATTCAGCTCGAGTGGGCCGAGTTCGTCTTCGGGGACCCCGCTGTACAGGTCGACCACGTTTTCGTATGCAACCTGCCTATCGTGGTTCCCGTCCGGTGCGCCCCGAGAGGAGAAGTCCGTGACCGACTGGTCGGCGTGGGTGGCCGCCACGCTCAGCGTGTACGGCGCCCCCTTTCGCTGACCGAGCGTGTCGTCACCTGGTCCGTCGTTGCCGGCCGAGTACGTGACGAGTACGCCGGCCTCGGTCGCGTACCACGTAGCGACGTTGAGGGGGTCGTACGGGTCGTAATCGCCCGGCCCGGCACCGTAGGAGTTCGAAGCGACGTGGATCCGGTGTTCGCCCGCGTGCTGCAGTCGGAGCAGGTGGTCGTAGGCCGAGACGGCTTTCAGCACCGTCAGCGAGGCATTAGCCGAGTAAGAGGTCAGGTTGACATCGGGAGCCATCCCTCGATACTCGCCGTCGCTGGCGGAGCCATCGGCGCCAACGCTACCGGCACAGTGGGTGCCGTGTCCGACGTCGTCGGTGTTCACGAGGCCAGCGTCGATCCAGAGATCGCCCTCGTCAGCGAGCGGTTCACCGGCCCAGTGCCAGTTTGCCACGAGGTTGTCCTCGAGGTCGGGATGCGCGCCGTCGATGCCGGTGTCGATGACGGCGACGTGTGCGTTCTCGCCGGTGTAGGGGAGATCGAGTCCAGTCCCTTCCTGTACGTCTTTCGCTCGCGTATCGGGACGGGCGTCGTCGTGTTCCCACTCGAGTTCGTCGTTGGGCGAGATGCGTCGCACCTCGTCCCAGCCAGCGACCGTTTCGAGCTGTGTACCGGTGAACAGGGCGTATCCGATGGGAAGGTGACCGAAGCCGAGGAACCCCTCCGCGAGGTCGAGGTCGGCGAGCAGGTCGACGTCATCGGTCGTGTCGAAGACGACCAGTGCTTCCTGGAGGGAGTCGGTCTCCAGATCCAGCGTGGCCGCGACCGTTCCCGATCCGGCGAGCGCGCCGACGCCGGTGGCACCGACGAGTTTGAGGAATTTTCTTCTGTTCGATCTACTGTTGTCGTTGTCAGTGTATTGTATCATCTGTCGTTGGTTTTGCGTGGTGACTCGGCTACCGAATCACAGCAATACGCACAGACCCCGCCTGGGTCGTGGAAACGGTACTCATGCGGTGTCGAAAACGGGCCGAACCTGGCCGGGACCGTCTATCGATCAGGTCTCCTCCGCGACGACGGTCACCCCTCGCTCGGTGCCCGCAATCGTCGTCCACTCGCGACTGGTGAGCGTGCCGTCGCTGTCGGTGTCGGTCGAGACGGCGATGGGGCCGAAGGTGTAGCGGTCCGACTCGGCGACGTCGTCGGGTGCCTCGGCGAAGTGCGTGAGAGCCTCGTAGATGGAGTCGGCGTCCTCGAGGCCGAAGTAGACGTGCGTGCCGCCGCCGAAGGCCGGCGTCGTCGCCTCGACGTCGCCGAACGCCTCGTCGACGTCCCAGCCCTGCGGGACGGTGTCGCGGACGAGAACGTCCTCGCCCTCGGGGTGGCGAACCTCGACGTCGAGCTCGGTTCGGTTGGTCTGGCCGCCGGTGAAGACGCTGGCGTCCATCTCGGCGTCGCCCTCGACGACCAGTCCGGTCTCGTCGAACGCGGTCTCGAGGTCGAGGTGGGCGCGGCAGTCGAAACCGTTGACCAGCCCGGGGACGTTCACCAGCTTCGCGACGACGTAAAAGACGCGCTCGCCGCCGTTGTCCTCGAGGTCGTCGACGCTGACGCTGGTCGAGACCGAGCCTTCGCCCTGAATGCCGGCATCGCTGTCGACGATGGTCGGGTCGCCGTTGAGCGAGTCGGGGTTCTGGGCGTCGTAGAGGAAGAGGTCGACGTGTGGGTCGCCTTTCGTCGCGCCGGCGTTGCCGCCGCTGTAGTGGCTGAACGCCACGTGAGCGGACACCTCTCCAGGTGCATCGACCCGAACGTGTCCAGCGACGGCTCGTTCGTCGTCGGGGACGGCCAGTCCGACCACGCCGGAGACGGACTGATCGGTGTAGTCGCGGGTGACAGCATCGATCGCTGGCCCGACGTTCGCTCGACCGAACCCTTCGTAGGGGTCACGACCCCCATGGGTGTAGACTGGTGCCTTCGCGGCGTGGTACGGGGCGGCCGTAAGCGCCGTCTCGCTCGCGGTCGCGAGAATCACGTTCTTCAGGCGGAGCACGTCGTCGTAGTCCGCCTCGCCGGGTGCGGGCAACGCGATCGAGTCTGGCGCATCTTCTTCCATCGCGTCGGCGACGAGGCCGGCGATACCACACACGCTCGGTGCGGCCATCGATGTCCCGGCCTTCCCGGTGTAGCCTCTGACGCCGTCGCTCCCCATCCCTTCACGCTTGGCGCCGCGGTTGAGAAGTTCGAGGTCGGCGTCGTCCAGCGTGAGCGCGTCGAGTACGTCGTCCGCGAGTTCGTACTCGTAGTCCGCGTCGCCCGTAATCGACTGGTCGAACGTCGTCTTCGGAGAGAGGGCGTCGTCTTCGAGGTCGTCGAGTTCTTCGACTGGCTCGAGTTCGGCATCGGCGGCTGCCGAGTCGGGTTGTTCCGTCGTCACTTCGTCTTCAGGCTCGCCGATGTCGGCAGCGATGTCGAGAACGGTCAGTTCGCCGCCGGGAGCCGACACGTCGGGTTTGGTGTAGGGTTCGCCGGACTCGTCGATGCCAGCGATCCCGCCGGAGGAGTAGGACGCAATCCCGTCGAGTGGATCGGTCGAGACGACGGAGATTGCCTCGTTTGCGACCGCTGGTGCACCGTTTCCGCTCGCCGGCGTCGCATCGTTTCCGGCGGCGGCAACCGAGAGAATCCCGGCCTCGGCCATCGTTCGGATGACTCCCGGGATGTCGTCCAGAACCTCGGCGGCAGCGCCAAGCGGAAGCCCGCCGACGTACCCCCAGGACATGTTCACTGCCCGGAGGTTGAACGCGTCCGCGAACTCTTCCGCGTGGGCGCCGACGTCACGGGTACCGGTACCCAGATCCGTGACACTCAAGATGCTCGCGTTCGGCGCAATGCCGGCGTGCAAGGAGAGATCGCCGTTGTTCGTTCGATCGCCGACAGTGTCTCCGGGGTGTTTGAACGCACCGACGGCCACGCGCTCGACGCGACCCGACGTAACCAGCTCTCCTTCGACTGTCCGGACGTAGATCGTGTACGTCGCCGTTCCAGACTCGTGGACGGTCGGCGTTTCGACGAGGTTGTTCTCGAGTGTTATTTCTGCAGTGCCCGAGGCTCCGCCGGAGCGAGCCAGTTGCTGTCCGTCCGGCCCTTCGATCACGAGTTCGATGCCGTCACCATACGCGCTCCCAAAGACACCGGACCCAGCGACGGCTTCTACCTCGTAGCTGAGCGTGTTCCCGAGCAAGAGGAGCGTCTGTGGCTCTTCCTCCTGGTAGCTGTCGGGATCGATCGCGCTCGCCCGGCCGCTCCCGGCCATGATCGAGGCAACGTGGGTGCCGTGACCGTTCGAGTCACGCGGCTTCTCGTACCCACCGAAGCGCGTGTTGTCATTGTGCCAGCCGACGAGCTTCGTCGAATGAGGTTTGATCGCACCGCCAGTGTTATTGAACGGGTTCCCGTCGAGTTCGAACCCGTCTTCGGTAGTGACAGTTACTCCGCTCCAAGGGCCGAGATCCGGATGACGCGAGTCCGTCCCCGAATCGGTCAATCCGAGCGTCCGGTCCGGACGACCGCGATAACCACGCTCCCAGGCGTGGATTGCCTCACGGACACGGATATTCAGAAAGTCCGCGGAGACAGTCGTCTCATCGGCCGTGACCGTCTTCCCCGAAACAGCTGGTGTCGCGAGTAAACCCGCCCCGGCGAGTGCTCCAGTTTTGACGAACGCTCGACGCGATAGCCCCACATCATCGGTATCAGTACGTTCTGTTTCGTGTGACGTCATATCACGGCTGAATAATCAGGAGGGTTGTAAGAAGGTGTTCTGACAAACCCATCCAATTGTCCGTCTCGGTAGACTCGATTCGACCGGCGCCAATTTCTGTACTCGCGCCTCTCGAACTCGACGCATCATGTCCTCGAGAAGCGATTCCTCAGCACTGAGCAGGGAGAACACACGACGGCGTTCTGCTCGGTCTTGCTGGAATCTCCACGTCGACTCTCACCTGTATCGAACCGGTGGTTCACCTCGTTGTCGACGATGATCCCGAACTGGTTCCATGCGAGGAGCGCGAAGCTATCGTCATCACCGATACCATGACCCGTCTCCGTCCGGGTCGGTTTTCCGGGGGAACCCGTAGGCTGATCTCGAGTGGAGATCCGAAACGATCCAGACGGCCACGAGGAGCGCTACCGACACTTAGCTGACAGTCGTTTCCAGTTCTGCGGCCAGTTTCTGTAACTGAACGATTCGCTCCTCAGTTGGCGGATGAGAACGCGTTTCGACGTGAAACGCATCGTCGTCTTCGGCCGATACCTGGCTCCTCCACTCGAACCCGTGCGGGAGAAAACACATCCCATCGAGGCCGCGATACCTGGGCAGCCTCGAGGGTACCGTGTCGCCGGCGAGGCGGGCGTCTTCGCTCGGTACCGTCGCCATCCCGTCGAGTCGCTCGAGCGCACTCGCGAGTGCGGCCGGGTCGCCGGTGACGTGGGCGCTCGCCCGGTCGGCGACGAACTCTCGCGCTCTCGAGAGGCGGCGACTGAGAAAGACGACGGGAGCGGCGAGCACACCGAGGACGACCCCGCCGAGCACGATCGTAATGGCGCCAGCGACGATGAATTGTCCGAATCCGCTGACGCTGAGCAGTGGTGCATCGATGAACGTCGACGCGAGAACGTAGCCTCCCATGATTGCCAGCGTGTACACGTACGGCCGTGTCCAGGCGGGCAATCGCTTCCCGAAGACCACGCGTTCGTCAGCGACCAGTGCCGGGAGAAACGAGGCGAGAGTCAACACCAGTGCATCGCGATTTTTCAGGTGGGCGAGTTCGTGTGCCAACACCGCATCCAGCTCCGCCGGCTCGAGCGACTCGAGCAACCCGTCACTGACAACGATCGTTCCCGACCGGAGGTCACCGATGGCCAGACTGTTCGGCACCTCGCTCGAGGCGATAGCCACAGCCGGAGGAGCCATATCAAAGCCTGCCGACAACCGAGTAACTCGAGCGTGGAGGGCAGGATACATACTTTCGTCGACCGTCTCGGCGGCGGCTTCCGCCAACAGTTCCTGTCGGGTGTAAACGATCTGTACCCAACACAGGACAAGAAGGACCAGGAACCCTGAAAGCGCGTAGCGTCCCAGGGTCGATCTCACGCCAAGGTGCGTCCAGAGTGCCGCCGTCCACGGGTCCAGCAGGGCCACGACGGCCAGTGAAAAAACCACGTTAATCGCGAGGATGGCAGCGAGGGTCCCGCCAATCTGCCGACCAGTCGTGACCGCGCTCATACTGGCTCGAGGTACAGTCGGTTTCCCGAAAATAGTTTCGTTTCAGTGACTATTCGTCCCGACAGCTATGCACCCTTCGAACCTGACGGAACAGTAATATATTTATGGCGGGACCGAGCACCCTGGGACAGTGGGTTACGACCTCCGGAAGGCAGCCCTGATCGGCTGCTGTTTACTCGCTCTCATCGTCGGGACGGCGTTTTTCCCCGCCGCCGGCTTCGACGACTTCCCGAACACCGAGGCTGTCGACGACGGCTACTACGAGGCCGACCGGGACGTCCCTGGAAGCGGCTTGGACGGTGACGACACTGGGGCCGTGACTGACGACGCTAGCTCAGATACAGACGCCGATGCGGACGACTCGAGTGCTGACGACGGAAGTGGTGCGGGCGATGCAGACGACGATGCGACTGATGGGGACAACGGCACGGACGACTCGAGTAGTGGTGACGGCGGTTCGGACGAATCGAACGGGCCGGACGATGGTTCGGACGACGATGGCGCTGGCGACACCGGTGGCTCGGGCGAAACGTCGAGCGCGTTTCTCACCACCGGTAGCGCGCTCGTTTTCGCTGTCGTCGTGCTCGCACTCACCGGATTCCTCTGGCGCGCAACGGACCCGACACGAGACCCGGCGATCGGCCCGGAAGATCTCCCAGACGGTTTTATTCCGCGGCTACAGCTTCGACTCCGTCGAATCCCACAGGCGAGTATGACGGCGACTATCGGCATCGCGAGGGGAACAACCGGCGTCCTCGATATGGTTGGCAAAACTGGGAGCGTGGTTTTCGGTGGGCTCCGATACACTGGCTCGAATGTCTCGAACGCGCTCGGAGGACTGGCTCGTGGTGTTCCCGCCGGAGTGAGCGCCCTCGGTGCAACGCTGGCTAGCGTGCGTCTCCCCTCGCTGGTCGACGGTCTCGAATCGCTGCTGGGCGGTATCGGTCGGACTCGAAGCACCGACACGGCTTCCTGGGGGGCCACGGACGACGGCCCCAGTTCCTCGAGTGGACAACCACCGATTGCCACCGCAAAAAGGCCGCAACCACAGACGGTCGAGGCGGCCTGGGAAGCGATGACCGACCGCGTGGTAGCACAGGCTGACGATCCCGAAACAAAAACGCCTCGAGAATACGCCCACCGTGCCATCGAACAGGGGCTTCCCGAGCACGCCGTCAACACGTTGACGGAGACGTTCTGTCAGGTTCGGTATGGCGGTTATTCGGCCTCTTCGGATCGTCTCCGTCGCGCCCTCGAGTCGTACGACGAAATCGCCGATAACGACACGCAGTCGGGTGAGACATCGTGATACGACGGCTGCTCGAAGCGCTGGCGCTGATCGGCGCTATCGCGACGCTCGTCCTCAGCGTGGGCTTCAGACCACCGTTTCTCGCCGTTATCGGGCGGGACGCCATTATCCTCGCTATCGGTGCTGGGATTTTCCTTCTTGGTATTGTGATGGCGACTCGGGTAACAGCTATACCCGACGACTCTGCGCCATTGGCTACCCCGCAGTCCGAGTCGCCAACGTACGACGAGCGGTTTATCGGCAAGCGCATCGAGAACGCGCTCGAGCGACCATCGCTTGCGGATTCTCGAAGCGACCGGTCCCGTCGAGCGTACGCCCGGACCAAAGCGCATCAACGGGTTCGGCACGCGGTCCTCGAGACGCTGCAATCCGTCGAGGGCGTCAGTCACGACGATGCCGAACGGGCGCTCGAAACCGGCACATGGACTGATAACCCGCGGGCGCAGGCATATCTTTCAGCGTCGGTCAGTCCGCCGTTTAGAAACCAACTCGTCGACTGGCTTTTCGGCCGAACCGAGCAACGGCAACTCGAGGCAACGCTCGCTGCACTTGATGAACTTGCAGCGACGGACGAGTCCGCTCGGCGGGCGCTGGTGTCGGACTCTCAGCGTCCGCAATCGCCGGGAGCGGTCGAAAATCGGATCCAATCCAGGGGTGAGCGGCGATGAACGAATCCGAACTGCTGAATGCTGTCGAGGACTGCGAGGAGTCCGGAGCGATGGAGTCGGACCACGGGGATGCCTCCGAGGAGGCTGAAACAACCGAAACAGACGATGATACGGCGCTCGAGTCGGGATCGGCGTCCAGGGGGCGGACGGACCCAACACTCGAGCGTTCGGAAGCGAGCCAGCCCGCCGAAACGTCCGCCACCTCGAGTGACCGCTGGACGTTTGCCCTCGCCGTCGCGCTCGGGTGTGTCGGAATCGGCGTGCTCGTGGCCGATGCAGCGTTAGTGCTTGCGGGTGTCGTGGCACTCACGTACGCCGCCTACGGCTACGCAACGGCTCCTCCGACGCCGACACTGACCGTGTCGCGGACACTCGAGCCGGCAAATCCGGTTCCCGGCGATACGGTAACGGTCACGGTTTCGGTCGCGAACGCGGGACGAAAGGCGCTTCCAGACGTGCGCATCACCGACGGCGTACACGCCGAATTGCGAGTGGACGGCAGGCAACGCGCGGTCGGCAGTCTGGAGCCGGGTGAATCGCTGCGATGGTCGTATACCGTCGGCGCAAGACGCGGCACGTACACTTTCGACCCTGTAACCGTCACTACTCGTAACGTCAGCGGGAGCGAACGTCGCACGCTCACGTTCGATCCGGAGACGACGGTAACCGCTGATGACGCCCTCGAACGCGTCCCACTCGCCGGACAGACCATCCAACACACGGGCCGAGTCGAGACGGATATCGGCGGCGAAGGCATCGAATTCTTCTCGATTCGGGAGTTCCAGCCGACGGATCCGATGAACCGCGTCGACTGGAACCGGCTCGCCAGAACTGGTGAGTTAACAACGGTCGAATTCCGCGAAGAGCGCGCAGCAGCAGTGGTCGTCGTCGTCGACCAGCGTCACGAAACGGTCGTCGCTCGGGTTCCCGACGAACCGACCGGGAGGGAACTCACTACACATGCCGGTGAGTGGCTTGCATCTGCCATGCTCGGGGAGAACAACCGAGTTGGGGTCGCGCTGTACGGTGGGCGCGGGGATTACCTGTTGCCCCGAAGCGGGCGGGACCAACTGGCTCGCGTGAAGCGCTTACTCGACGGCGAGTGGTGTGGCTCGTTCGGTCGACCAGCCTGGTTGTCTCAGGGCGACCGCTCGGTCGACCGATTCTGTCGACACCTCGCAGACGAGAAACAGATCGTGTTCGTGACACCGTTACTCGACGACGAACCGGTCGACTCAGCACAGCGGTTTCTGGCTCATGGACACGCTGTCACACTCGTGTGTCCGATGGTCGGCGCTCGAGCCGACGAGGCCGGGCTCGTCGACCGACTCGCGGTCGAGCGACGTCTGTCGACGGTTCGCTCCCATGGCGTTCGCGTCGTAGAATGGTCGCCCGACGAATCGTTACATGCAGCCGTTTCTCGCGGAAAACGGCGGTGGTCCGGATGACGGCAGCCACACGTGATGGCCGGCTGCTCACGCTCGGGCTTTTAGGCCTGCTGTGCCTCAGCGTTCTATGGGTCCTTGGTCCCGTCCATGGTGGGATACTCGCTCTCGCCGGTGGGTACGCAATCGTCGCTGGCCATCGGTTTATCATGGACGAAGGACTCGAGCGACAGCTCCTCGGGAGTGTGCTGACGAGTCTCGGTGCAGTGGCTGCAGTGAGTGGAATCTCGAGCACGTCTGGCCTCGAGCAAATCGTTGCCAGTGTGTTCGTCCTTGCAATCGGTGGTGTCGGGTTCGGCCTTTCGGGTTCGATTTCACGGCCCGCGAGACACACCAGAGCAGTCCGCGGGTCGGCACTGACTGGCGTAATAAGTGGCGTTGGGCTGGTGGCCGTCTTCACCGGGTACCTCGCTACGCTGGTGACGGTCAGTGTGACCGTTTTCGGCGGTATCACGGCGACTCCCGATAACAGTGTTGTGTCGCTACTCGTTCTCTCTCTGGTGACCATCGTCCTCGTCTCGTTCGTCGTTTCTATCGCGGAATCTGCTGGCCTCGAAGACCTGCCATTCGTCTCGTTTGGTACGCTGTACGACCACGTTCGGTCAGCATCTGAGTGGGCGTTTTATGTAGCGATTGTGCTGGGCTTCATCCTGCTTTCGTCCGGTAACGCGGGCATCTTTGGAGCGACGCTCGAGGTACTCGGTCCCGTTGGAACGCTACTGGGGACGTTCCTCACGCTTGGCGTGGGACACCTCCTGGTCGGGGTGGTCGCAGGCGGTGCTGTCCTCATCTGCACGGGGTGGATCGGATATCCAATCGTGCGCGGACTGCTCGAGCCCTATCCCCTGCAGTCGCTCGCACTGGCTGGAGGTGGTCTGGTTGCGCTACTCGTTGCCCTTCCGAGTGCCGCTCTTCTCGGCTTCGACCCGGTTATCGCGACCGGACTCGTGTGTTTAACCCTTCTCGGCGTCGCTATCCTCGAGTCTGTTGGTAGATTCGGCGTGGCGCTGGTGGCACTTACCACGAACCGACTCCGACACCTACAACTCGTTACTGGCTGTCTGGCTCTGTTTGGTGCGACCGTGGTCGCGTCTCAGGCGGGGCTCTCTCCGATTGGAGTGTTCCTCGGTATCGGGACTACACTATTCATCTGGGACGTCGGTACGACGACTCGAGAGCTCTCCGTTTTCGCCGGGAACGACATGCACACTCGCGAACCAATCTTCGTTCGGGCAGCGGCCACAATTCCTGTTGGTCTCCTCGGCGTCGGCATTGCCACAGGGGCGATGTACGGTCTCGGTGCCGTGTCACCACCATCGAATCGCTGGGAAGCGCTAGCGCCAGTGGCGATTGCGCTCGTCGCGTTCCTCGCTCTCGTGAGCGCGATCGTCCTCGAGACCGCCGACGGGCGATCGTGGTTCGGACACGCTTTCGGCTGGATTGAGCGGAACCGTCTCGTGACCATTCTCGGGCTGATAGCGGCGTCCCTCGGCACGGCGCTCGTGTTCGACGGCGCTATCGGTGTTGGCGCGTCAGTTGGGTTGCTTATCGGTGTGCTCCTGTTCGTTCTCTGGTTGTTCAAACGTGTCGGATCGACCAGTCAGTTCGGCGATTTACGACCACCGCCACCGTGAGTTAGGTACAAATCGGTTTGCGCTCGCTCGAGCAGGATGAACCACCGATTGACCAACGGCGTCCCGCTTTGCCACCCGTCGATCAACCATGTCCCGCTTTGTCATCCGCTTCCGGTGCTTCGAAGGCCTTATAGCTGCCACCTGAATACACTGTACCGACTCGTCGATCAGCGGGCGACGGCGGGCACCTGTCCGGTTACCACCACAGGTATGGAATGTGGAACGCGCCTCGAGTCTCGAGGTCGGTTCTGAACCAGGAAACGCCCGCAGACAACTATGGCACGAAGCTTCTACTCCCACATCAAGGAGGCATGGAAGAACCCGGGCGACGGCAAGCTCGGTGAACTGCAGTGGCAACGAAAACAGGAGTGGCGCAAAGAGGGCGCAATCGAGCGCATTGAGCGTC
Organism: Natronosalvus hydrolyticus; assembly: GCA_025517525.1. Lineage (GTDB taxonomy): Archaea > Halobacteriota > Halobacteria > Halobacteriales > Natrialbaceae > Natronosalvus > Natronosalvus hydrolyticus. The sequence goes on along the minus strand of JAOPJZ010000006.1, from coordinate 103,561 downwards.
CAACCCGTCTCGACAAGGCTCGAGAACTCGGCTACAAGGCCAAACAGGGCATCGTCCTCACTCGCGTTTCCGTGCGCAAAGGGAACGCACGCAAACAGCGACACAAGGCCGGTCGCCGAACGAAGCGCCAGGGCGTCAACCGCATTGGCCGCCGAAAGAACATCCAGCGAATCGGCGAAGAGCGCGTCTCGCGAAAGTATCCCAACCTTCGCGTCCTCGCCAGTTACTGGGTCGGTGAAGACGGCAGCCAGAAGTGGTTCGAAGTGATCCTCGTCGATCCGAACCACCCTGCCATCCAGAACGACGACGACCTCAACTGGATCTGTGACGACGCCCACACCAACCGTGCGTTCCGTGGCCTGACCAACGCCGGGAAATCCAACCGCGGTCTGCAAAACCGCGGCAAAGGCACTGAAAAGGTTCGTCCCTCGCTGAACAGCGGTAAACGAAGCTCCGAATAACGCGTTTCGCGTTTTCGGACCCTCGTTCGGTATCGATTTTTGACTCACACGCCGATTAGTCACTTCCAATCAGTGGGAAAATCAGTTGGTATTTAGGTACCCCCGGCCCGTACGGTTACGTATGAGCAAACGAATCCTCGTCCCGGTCGACGAATCGGACCGTGCCACTGACGCTTTCGAGTTCACTCTCGAGGAATTCCCCGATGCGACGATTATCGCGTTCCACGTTATCGACCCGGCCGATTTCTACGCGGCAACCGGCTTCGAAGGCGGCGCGATGGTTAACTACGACGAGATACGGGAGCGACACGAAGATAGAGGTGAGGCGTTGCTCGAGAAACTGGCCAAACAGGCAGACGATGCTGGTGTCGACTGTGAAACCGAGCTGGCGATTGGAAGCGTCGCCCGGTCGATCCTTGAGTATACAGAGGATAACACGGTCGATCAGATCGTTATCGGCAGCCACGGCCGAACCGGTGCGAGTCGAATCCTGCTCGGCAGCGTCGCCGAATCGGTTGCCCGCCGGTCGCCCGTCCCGGTAACGATCGTTCGATAGTTCGGTTCTGGCTGATTCTCCACCCAAAACTCACATTCTCAGTACCTTCCCAACGTCGACTGAGGCGTCGAACCGACACTCGCCAACTGGTTCGACTCGTCAGTACAGGCTTGGAAAGTCACTCGGTACCTTCTCCCTGAATAGCTACTCAGTATCAATACTTCGAGCGCTCTATTCGTTCGGGCGCTTCGAACGGGGTTGCAAGCTCGAGGAGTTGGACGAGCATACGCCCCGTCGCACCCCAGACGGTGTAGCCATCGACGTGGAAATAGTGGATGATAATGTCGCCGTAGTAGGGATGATCTCTGCGTTCGTACTCAAAATTGTCCGGATCTAAGAATCCCGAAAGCGGTAATACGACGATTTCCGCGACCTCGTTTTCGTCCGGTTCGTATACTTGATCCGGAATTTGCCCGACGAACGGCGTGACCCCGTACTCGGTCACCGTTCGAATGTCGTCCAACTGTCCAACGAGTTCGACGGTGTGGGGCTCGAGGCCAATCTCCTCGTTTGCTTCGCGAAGGGCCGTCTCGAGGATGGTCTCGTCTTCGGACTCTCGTCCGCCACCGGGAAAACTCATCTGTCCGGGGTGTTCGCCCAGATGATCGGCCCGACGGGTAAAGAGAACGTGATCCTCGCCGTCACGGTCGATAATCGGCGCGAGCACGGCCGCTTCGTACGGCTGATCGGCTACCCGTGTCGGCGTGTGCGTGGCGACGGGTTCGAGGTCGAATCGTCGGGTCGTCATGGTCTGGTGGTTGGTTGTTCGTCGGTGTCGTTACTGACTCGTTTTCGCCCATTCCCCTTACTTGTCGTCCAGCGCGTCGGTGAGCTGGGCGCGTTCGTCGCTCAAATCGAGCGGTGCCCAGGCCTCGAGGTCGTAACTCACGTCGACCAGGTGCTCGAGGTGGGCCGTCTCAGTCTCGTTCCCAGAAAGCGAACTGTCGACGACGTCGATAAAGCGCTCCTGGGCCGCTTTCCCGGCGGCCTCTCGGTCGATCTGTCGTTCCGTGACGTCGAGGATGTGGGGGACGTCTTCGGCATGCTCAGGGGTACGCGGGAACGCCGTCGGTCCAGCGATCAACAGCGGATCCTCCGTCGAACCGTCCTCTTCGGGGATTGCCCTCTGGTCCTCGTACCGAACGAGTGCAAACGATTCGAGAGCGCTATCGACGGCGGCTTCTGCGGCTGTCTCGTCGAGGTCCTGGCCGTCGGAACGGTACGCGATTTCAGTGAGCGCCTGCTCGAGTTCCGCTCGAGTGAGGCCACCGAACAGGTCGACGACCCCGGCCAGTTCGTCGGCGGTCCCATCCATAATCGAGGGAACGGGTGGGGTACAGATTAGTCTTGTGTGGTCGGCTCCGAAAGCGGGGCCTGCCAAGGTGTCGACGCCGTCCGGACGGCACCCGGATCGAACGGAGTCTCGCGCCAGGCGGGCAGTCGTCCGTGACTCGCGGCTTCGGGGCGGAGCCGTTCCCTCGTCGATTCCGTTCCGGACAGGGATAGCTCCGCTATTGTCCGTGCATACCGTTTGATCTGCGTCTGCTCGTCGTCCGGATCGTATGCGAGGTCGTTGAATATCGCATCGGCCTTGTACTGCTCGACGAGCGACTCCGCTCGCGAGAGATACCTGGAGGCGAGAGTATCGTACTCGATGGTCACTCCCGACGATTCAATCACAGCAAACAGCGTCCGAGCAACTTCTTGACTCATGCTCTCGAGCCCGCCGCTGCCGGTCACCGGCCGATGGTCGTGTTGGTGTACCCCGAGGTCGACCTGAGCAGTTCCGTCGAAACCGGCAAACGAGTACGCATCACCGAGTGTTGCGACCTCGAGCCCCCAGGTGCGAGGGGGACGGAGCGTTCTCGCGAGTTCGGCCGTCATCGCAAACTCGCCTGCGAGGGCGTATCGAAAGGCGGCGAGATACGACAACAGTGGGTCGTCGTGGCTGTCTTCCAGTGTGCGAATCATCGGTTCATAAAAGAGCCGACACAGCCGGCCGTACAGGTTCCCGTCTTCGACTCGAGCGTAATACCCCTTGGAAAAGCTATACCCCATCGACAGCGGCGCGAGCAAGCGAGCGATGTGATCGGCCCGAAAACTCGTGGCGTCGGCATCGTGGACCACCACGTACTCGGCCTCGTCGGCGGCTTCACCCAGGGCGAGCCACACGTCTCTCCCTTTTCCGTACGCACCCTTGAGATCGTGTTTTCCGAGCAGTGTATCGACAGCTGGCGCGGTACACCAGCGAACGTGAATTGGCAGGGTAAACGACTCGAGCCACTCGCGAAACGGCTCGATTGTGTCCGAATCCGCGCGTACGGGAACGATGACAGCAGCCGGTTCCGGTTCGAGGGTTTCGAGCGCCGAGAGGACACCAGCCGCCGCCGGACTCTCCTGTTCGCGGTCGGTCATAGGCACCACGATTGCCGTTCGCTCGAGAATTCCCTCGAGGCCGTCGAACCCAACCGGCCCTGACGTCAACTGGTGGAGCGTGGCGATTCGCTCCTGGGTGTACTCCATCGCTACGAACTTCGGCTGGAAAGGCAAAATAGCCACGACTCCGGTGATCGGTGCAGGTGGCTCTGTGATGTCCACCGATATGCGGGCTCTGGGGGACAATAGGCCATTTCCAATCGGTACGGAACTCACTCGAGTAGTGAGTTACCGTTCGGTTCGTCCGTCCTACATTTCGCCAATCAAGAATTATCTCCATGCGGAAGCCAGCCAGCGCTGTAGCAGGCGATCAGGACGAACAACACGAGAGCGACACCGACTGCGAACCCGCGGAACACGCTGTGATATCCCAGGCCGGTTCCCAACAGGGTCCCAAGGATCACGCTCCCAAAGGCCTGAATCGGCATCGTTGCGCTACTGTAGAGGGCGTAGGAACTTCCCCGACTGTCATCTGGTAACGAGGCGAGGAGATAGGTGTCGATTGCGGGGAACATGCTGTGGATGACGTACCCTGTGATGGCAGTCATCGCGATGATTCCCACGAGGCTGTCTACGACTGTCAACCCGACGAGCGCCAGCGAAAACGCCCCCATGATCGCGAAGAGTAGGGGAAGAAACCGAACGCGGTCGGCGATGCGGCCGGTAAAAAAGAACGCCGGCACGCCAGTTGCAAAAAGGAGCGTCAAAAACACCTGCGCGCGACCCTGCGAGAACCCGCGCGTTTCGACCAGAAACGAGACGTAAAAGTTGAATACGCCGTTCCAGACCAGGCCGACGAAGCTCATGAACGCGACCGCGGTGATGACTATCGGCCACTGGGTGCGCAAAGCCGTACGCAGCCGTCTGTCAGCCATCCCTGCGTCGGGTAGTTCGGTTCGACGGGCCGTCACGTACAGCGCAAGCGTCGAACACAGTGCAACTGCTGCGATCGTCAAGAAAACCACCCGCCAGGCGGCGATTGGCCAGACGATGAGGAAATAGCCCGCCACCAGCAATGGAGCAGCAACCGATGCAAGTTGACTCGAGGTCCCGTGAATACCGATCATTCGCCCGACACGGGTCGGAAACAGTTCACTAACGAGCGGATTGGCCGCGACGAAGTACATGCCACTGGCCATACCCATCGCCAGTGCACCCAGATACAGGGTCTCGAGCGTCTGTGCCGTTGCCGCGAAGGTGGCCGAAGCAGTGAGGATGAGCCCCGTCACGAAGACGACCCGATGGCGGGGGATTTTTGTTAAGAGATAACCGGTGGGAAGACGCAACGAGGCGCTCCCGATCCAGGCAAGCGTCGCAAGTAGTCCCACGGCGGCCTCGCTTGCCCCAAACGTCGTGCGGAACGGTTCGAGCAAGGGCGCATAGATCACGCGCCCCAGATTCACCAGAAACACCATCGCCAGTAACGAGCCGAAGACCTGCGTCCGACCGGACGGTCGACGGATACTGGCGAGTGACATGGGTCTACCGAGGCGGTGGGGCACATCAAGACTTACGAATCGAAAAGGGGCTCGAGACACCGGTCTTTTTCTCCCCCAGGTTCGTATGGGGAGAATATGAAATCAGTCCGGAAGGCACTTCGAGAGGGCGAACTCACTAAAGACACCTACGAACGAGTGGTCTGTGCCGAGTGTGAGAAGCCACTGAAGACCGAAAACGACCCGGACACCATCAGTACGATTCGGCGCTGTCCGGACTGCGGTGCAGAGTGGGAAGAGATCCGGTAACACTATTCGAACACGTCGTCGAAGGTATCGGCCCCGAGTGGATCGTACCGTCCCGCGCCAATGTTTTCTTCGACGTGTGCCGGCCGACTCATGCCAACCAGTGAAGACGTGACGCCGGGTGCCGATCGCGCGAAGTTGATCGCACGCTGGGCGGTCGTCTCCCCCTCGAGAACGGCGGCAACTCCCTCCGGTAATCCATCGAGCAGATCTCCCTGGGCGATGCTCGCGCTGGTAAAGACGTCCAACCCTGCATTGGCGGCAAACCAGAGAACGCTCTGGTTGCCGTCAGCTCCGGCCTGCGATTTGACGGTGAACGCGTCGGCCATCGCGACGTTGAACGGCAGTTGAATCGCCCTGAAGTGGGTACCGCCGGTTCCTGCTTCTCGTGCGGCCGCCCGTGCACAGTCGACGATTTTGGCAATAGAGAGGTGCGATTGATGCTCCGCAGGGACGCGAAAGGCGTCCCACGTCGCAACCCCGTAGTGGCTGATATCGCCTGCCGATGCCCGTTCCTCGAGTCTGGTAAAGGTCGCCTCGAGTTGCTCGTACAGCGATTCAGGCGATTGTTCTCGGCGTTGCGTTTCGGGATTGTGGACGTAGTAGCAGTCGATACTGTCGAGGCCGAGATTCTCGAGGGATCGGTCCAGTTGGCCCTCGATGTAGTCCGGGGCAATGCAGTGGCTGCCGGCAACGAGGTCACCACGGTCGATAACACCGGTATCGACGTACGTTTTTTTGACGTATCCCCCAGGATCATCCGGACGGTCACGGTCGAAGGGAACGAACCCGCCTTTCGTCGACACGAAAATGGCCTCACGGTCGACATCGGTTTGCTCGAGGGCCCGACCCACAGCACGCTCGCTGCGCTGGTGCCGATAGTTGATAGCCGTGTCTACGACGTTGCACCCTAACTCGAGTGCGTGCTCGATCGAGTGGACATATCGCTCGTCGACCTCGTCCGTGGGCGCGCCGAGATACGTCCCGAGGCCGATGCTCGATACCAATCCATCGCCGTACCGCCGAAAGTACGTCCGGCCGAAGTCTTCGTAGAATCGATCGCGATAGTCCCACGTTGCCGATCCAGTGACCATGGCTGGGGTTTTGGCCCTGCAGCGTATAAGTACGACTCTCGAGATTCGGGGGCGCGTATCCCCCACTGTTTTACGACCGTTCGCCGGCCATCGCCGCGAACAACCGTTCTTCGAACTCGGTTTTGCTCACACCGTCGGACGGGCCGATTCCGTTCATGTGATCGACCGACACCTGCCCACCACCCATGCGTGCGTGGCCACCAGCGTTCGCCATCGGAATGTCGCTTACGGCGTGGCGAAGAGCTTCACCCATGTGTACGCGGTCGTCTCGGGAACGTCCAGAGAGGTGAATCGTCCCGTCGTTTTCGCCGTAGACGACCACCGCCGTCACGCCTTCGAGGTGCATCAACTCGTCTGCGGCCTGTGGAATCGCATCCACGTTGCCGATATCGCCGACGTCACAGATACCAAAGGCACCCTGAATCCGCTTTTTCCGAATCGCCTCGGCTTTGATCTGGAGAACGTCGTCGCTCACCTGCGGATTCGCGATGCGGTCCAGTTGGTCCTCGTCGATCGAAGGGAATAGATACGAGGCTGCCTTGAAATCGGCCGCCGAACACCCCTTCGTCAGATGGTTCGTGTCGGATAGAATTCCGTACAACAACCCCGTCGCGATCTCGGCTGTGAGGAGGAGTCGATTCCCGTTCGTCTCTTCGTCTTCTCGTTTTGCACCCATGTCCTCGAGGTACTCGACGATGATCGTCGAGGCGGCCCCGTAATCGGTTCGAACGTCAGTAAAAACCGTTCCGGCTCCGTTGCCCGGGTGGTGGTCGATAACTGCAATCGGTTCGACCATCTGTGATCCGGTGAAGCCTCGAGGCGTGTTGTGATCGACGAGGACAACGGCATCCGACTCGAGATCGGACGCCGATTCGACGCGATCGAGTTCAAGCTCGAGCACCGTCCTGAACGCACGGTTTTCCTGATGGCGAATCTCCCCGGGGAATTGGAGTGTCACGTCCGTGTCGACAGATTCAGCAATTGCCCCGACACCCATCGCTGTTGCCATTGCATCCGGATCCGGATTCGGGTGCATCAGTATCGTCACTTCATCCTGATTCCCCAGTATCCGTTGGAGTCGATTCCCCGGGGCTCTGGTAAACCACCGAAGTACCCACCAACTCCCGAGAATCAGTGCGACCAGTCCGATGACACCGAGCGAGAGGATGAGTGGATCCATCTCCTGTATCGTGTCGACGACCGTCGGTACGAGTGCAGCATCGAAAATAGACGACTGCCTGGTTTGGACCTGCGCGTACGATCCGAGGGGTGAGGACAGACATACGTCTCCACATAACGCACGTTCAGTCCCGGTCACGGAATCGAACACTAAACCTCCCCGGGTGCCCATACGCCACACTCAAAGTGAATAACCAAGAAGGTTGCCCTCAGCTTCACTGCGTCCGCAAAAGACGATTTCTGGCGTTATAGCGGCTGATTCGACCGAAAGCCATCTATGGCTTCTCGATATCCTTCCCTGAACGTCGGATACGCGAACTGATAGCCCAGTTCACGTAACCGCTCGTTCGAACACCGTTTACTCGTCAGAATTCGTCGTCGTGCCGCTTCCGGGAGGTCGCCCGCTTCGAGACGCTCCGCTTTCGTTCGTTTCGGCGGTGTTTCGACACCGCATTCGGCAGCCAGCCAATCGGCAAACGCCCACTTCGAAACGGGCTCGTCGTCCACGACCTGTATCACTGCGTTTCGGGCCGCATCTTCCTCGAGGACGTACCGAACGGCCCCTGAAGCGTCGTCTCGGTGGACCATATTGAGGTAGCCTTCGGTCACCGGCCCCTCGAGATAGCGCTCGAGACGATATCGGTCGGGACCGTACAGCCCTGCATACCGCGCAACCGTTCCGTCGAAACCGTATTCGGCCGGTCTCTCGAGTGTAATTCGCTCGGCCTCGGCGAGGACGGCTGTCTTTTCCGTGGTTGGCTCGATCGGTGTCGTTTCGTCGACCCACTGGCCGTCGTGGTCTCCATGTACGCCGGTCGACGACGTGTAGACGAGTCGGTCGGGCGTCGTTTCACGGCTTCCGAACGCGTCGATAGCGGTTTCGAGTCCGTCGACGTAAACCTCGCGTGCTGCATCGGCACCACGGCCACCACTGCTGGCCGCAAAGACGACGACATCCACGTCTGGCACTCGCTCGAGGTCTCCGCGATCAGTGATGTCGGCCTCCACAGCCTCGAACCCTGCCTTTTCGATTGCCGCGATACCCTCATCCGAGCGTCGAACGCCGTACACCGTATGGCTCTGCTCAGTCAACTGCCGGCCTAGCTCGAGACCGACGTACCCGCAGCCGAGAATAGCAACGTCCATACTCGAAGTCGGGAGCCAACGAGTATAACGGCTATGTTCTCGCCGAAGAGGCTGCGTTCAGCGGTGAGCATACGTTCTCGGAAGGGGACGAATCAGCAAGTGAGACGGTAAAGAGATTGGCTATCTGGATCGACTAACGATCGCGTGTTGGATATGCACGTACTCGTCGAAGGTCATCGGCGCTCTCCGTTCGATTTTTTGTTGTACTTCCTTCGCATCGAGGTCGATCTCGAGTTCGCTCGCGAGCGTATCGACGTCGAGCACGGCTGTCGTCATTCCCAACAGCAAGTGTTCGCATGCGATTTCGATGATGGTATCCGGGTCGGGTTCACCGTCCTCGAGAGACTGGATTGCTGCTGCCTCCTCGAGAGAAATGTCTGATGACCGCTCCTCGAAACGGGAGATGACGTCGCCAATCTCCACTGTCGTCTCAGTGGTCGAAACCGTTTCCTGGGCGTCGAACGCTGTCCTCTCAAGTGTGTCCTCGAGTTGGGTATCGTATTCCTCTCGAAGCGCGGCTGGTGTTTCAGGGACATCCATCCGCTGGGCGTAGAACATACCGAACTTTCGATTCGCCCAACTCAAAGTGATTGCTATTGTGCCTCGAGTGGGGCTGACGACCACCCAAACCAACTTAATTTAATTCAATAGTTACTTATCATAATAACTCAACTGAGCGTTTAATGGTCGAACGGACACGACGACAGTGGCTTGCAACGTTCGCCGGTGCTGGAATTGGCTGTGTTGCCGGCTGCAGCAGGAGCGATGACGCGAGTACGAACAATTCGACGACCACCGAATCGCCGTTGGGCGATGACGGGAGCGCGTCGGGTGGCGGCGATGATGCTGACGGTATATTAGATACAGGAGGCCAACTCTCGAGTTCCGAGTGGCCAATGGCAGGCGTCGACCTCGAGAATACGGGTTATCATCCAACCGCGACTGGTCCGACTGGTCCGGTGAGTGAGAAGTGGGTTTTTGAAACTGACTCGAGTTTCACTGCAGGCGCTGCGGTCGTTGATGGAGTCGCATATATTGGGGATCGGGATTGGATGCTGTACGCTGTTGATCTCGAGGATGGGAGTGAACGGTGGTCGACTGAACTTCCAGTAAAGTTAATGAATGGTACCATTGCAGTTGCTGAAGAAATCATTTGTGGGAATACTGGTTCCGGTGGCCAATTTGTAGTGACAAGAAGGACTGGTGAATTGGAATGGGCCACCAATGCATACCATCGCCAAATCACTGGTAGTCCCACTATATCAGGTGGCCAAATTTATGCCAATACAGATGAGGGATTTGTCTACAGTATTGACTTGAATGATGGTGAAATCAATTGGAATATAGAAATTGGGTATAGAGGTCGCAAAACCATAGGCCTATCAGAAAATATGCTTTATGCAGTTGGTAGAAATCCTGACGCATATGCAATTAATTTAGAAACCAAAGAGCGAGAGTGGACTGCCCAACTGGATCAGTGGACGATGGGACTGGCGATTGGCGACAAAATGATCTATGTTGGGACCCAGTCATCTGAGAGCATCTTTGGATTAAATAAAGACAGTGGGGAAATCCAGTGGGAGCAAGATGTCGGAGCATTTGTTTTATCATCTATTTCATATTACCCAGGATATGTGATAGCAGGCACTAAAAAAGGGATCGTTTGTCTTGATGAAAAGACCGGTGAGAAAATATGGAACGTTGAATATGGTGGTGGAAAGGCTAGTATTTCTTTAACTCGAAATCGATTATATACCGGTTCATCTGAAGGAGTCCACTGTTTGAATATAAATACTGGAGAGGAAATTTGGAGGCACGAATCAATAGGATCAGTAAGAGGTGAGATCGCAGTTATAGACGAGATGTTAATTGTAAGTTCGCGAAACGGTAACCTGTACGCTCTTGGATAGACACTTCACGTCGGTTTCGGATTCTATACATTTTAACAGCCATTTACATCTATCTTAGCAACATATCCAATTTCAGGCCATGAAAGAGTGCATTGATCTCGCGTACCCGTTCGATCTCCGACACCCTGTCCACCTGGAGGAACAATAATTACAACGACTGTCCTCGTCTCAAACCCTATTTTCGTATTATGTCCTAACTCAATCTCATCTCCATTAATTTGTTTAGTAATATTCGTCTGTTCTCTCACGTATGTTGTTTCGGTAAATGTAGTGGGTGAGCCGCTATTTGTAGATACTTCGAAGCGGGTGTAAGCTGCAAGCACGTTTACATCCCATACATTTCCCGTTGCTATCCAATATCCAGGAAGTGGTAACAGTGGAATTCCGGCTGGAACACGTTTTGGAGCGTCTCCGGTTAACCACTCTGCCTCATCGCTAATCTCGATTTCTCCATCCTCACCAACAATTTCTGCTTGTCGTAAACGTTCTTCTATCACATTATCTGTAATTTCACTCACTTCGTCACGTATATTCGCATCCAAATCCTCAATTGTACTCTCTATATCCACTGTTTGTTCCCCAATAGTCTCAATAACAATTGGTCGTGCTACAGATTCGATCTTGGCTTCCCAAACTTCATTTCTATTCTTATATTCATCGGGATATTCATCTTTGTACGTCTCGATAATTTCCTCTACAATTGCGTCTGTTGCTTCACCCTTTCCAATGGCTACTGCCTGTTGGTCTATCGTTGGCCACTCTTCCAGTGCTTCTTTCATATAATGTGGTTCAAATATACCTGGATCATTGCCAATATCTAATTCATTATACACATTTGACCAAACATAAAAACCAATCATGTCTATTGAATCTGCTACCTCGCCTTCTAAATCGGCCACATCATCCCCAACGTCGGCTCCCAACTCTTCAGCCAACATAGCGGCTCGCAACGTCTCACCGGCCGTCTGCATCGGTATGCGTTCCTCTTCGTCACCCATATTCAACTTCGGAATCCTCGAGAGAATTCCCGTCATCACCGTATCGTACGGTATCGAGAAAAAGTTCGAGTTCTTGGTCGACATCGGGACGAACGTCTCGTTACCGTCGACGGCGGGCACATCTGTCGCCGACACGTTCTCCGTGACGAGGTACGAAGGCGAACCCGAGATTTCGTACTCGAGGTCGTCTAAAAGCGGCACATCGTCTATCTGCCCCGGTTCTGGATCCGACGCGCTCATCGCCTCCTGCATATACTGCGTCGCGTCGCTGAGGGCTGAATTGACATCCGTGAGCTCGTCATCTAGCCCAGTCATGACCTCGTTGTGGGCGTCGGCTACTCGCTCGAGGTCCTCGATCAACAGCTCGTAATAGCCCAGTCGCGCCTCGTAGTGGGCTTTCTCCGCCGGATCTTCGTACGGACTCGAACGCTCGAGCATTGCGTCACGTTCGGCTTCGACGATTCCCAGTAGCTCTTCGACCGGTCCGCTTTCGTCCGGCCCTTTGATCATTTCGTGGCGCTCGAACGTCACTTCGATAGCCGCCAGTTCTGGCTGTAGGTCCACCAGATCCTCGACCACGTCGGCCTCCAGTTTTCCGTACTCGTAGTCAGCATCGATGCGTTCGGTGTCCGGGATATCGAGGGCCGCCTCGAACTCGGCTGCACTCGTTATCCCCCAGGCAGTTTCACCCAGCATGTCGCCAAAGTACTGGGTCGTCCGACCACCCACGAATTCGGCTGCGGCTTTGTCGGGAACGTCGCTAAAGTCGCTCGAGTACACGCCGATATCGGTACTGTTGTACTTGGTCTTGATGCCATACTGCTCGGTGTTCCGCACCAGCGAGTGCGGGCTGTGGCTGTCCTCGTACAGCCGGATGTGGACATCGAACTCGTGCCAGGTAGACGCGTTCGTTACGATTCGCTCACGGGAATCCGTTCGCGTGTCGTTCCAGCTGGCTTTCCGTTCGAACTCGTTGACGACCGTTGCGTCGTAGGTGTAGTACGCCGATTCCTCGCCGTGGGCTGTGACGTTGGCGTATTCGACCGTCGTCTCGAGATATTCCGGCTCGGATATCCAGTAGCGTTCCCAGTAGTCGCCCTCATCCGGTGGTGTGGGTCGGTTCCTGGTCGTCGCTTCGGTAACGTCGACGCTCGAGGCGACGTCAACCGTATACACCCGATCGAACGCGTTGGGGAGTCCGTGGGTATGTTGGTCGTCGAAGAGGTGTCGCATCGGAACGTAAGCACTCTCGCTCACGGCAACGGTCAAGTCTTCGTCCATCCCCGGTGCGTGACCGGCGATGTCCTGCAGTGACGGGGCATCGGGTGGGTCGCCGCCGACCTGGTCGCCGTAGACGTACTGGAGATTGTCACAGACGTCGTCGCTATCGATTCTGGGTGAGTCCCCGTCGTTGTAGCCGCCGTACAGTTCGTCGGCGTCGGTCGCCGCGAGACAGAGCCAGGCCTGGCGCATTGCATCGCTGCCATCGGGGTCCTTCGATCCGAACACGGCTTCCTGTGTCGCAAACGCGGCACTGTTTGCGGTAACCTCGACGTGTCGATTACTAATGACTTCAGACACCGGCATCCCGCCGTACTGGGCGTAGCCGCGTACCCAGGCGATCGGATACAATCGTCCACTGAACTGTCGACCGAAACCGCTGCCATCGAGGACGTTGGTATTGAGGGCCGCTTCGTACTCGTCCGTCCGCGACTGTAGTTCGAAGATCGGTGTCGGTATCGTCACGGAATAAGCGTTCGTCTGGGACGCAATTTCCGACTCGTCTCGGTACACCGTCGTGGTCACGTTCTCGATGGTGACCTCGAGTAATCCCGAACTCGGCCGGACGAGGGTCGTTTGATTCATGCCGTTCTCGAGCGTCGATGCGTTCGTCGCCTGGGGAACGGAGACGACAGTTTGGGTCCCGCGAATGTCCTGACCTGCGTTCTCGAGGGCGTCTTGCACCTCGAGATAGATGAGCAACCGGAGATAGTTCTCGAACTGTTGGTCGTGGGTACTCGCGTTGAGGAGTGCTCCGTAGGAGTTGTTTGCGGGTTTATACACCGGGTTGCGGGCAGCGTCGTCAGTTGCTCGCCGCGTTGCGTCGCGAAGGGCGGTCTGGATTGCGGCGTTCGTGCGATCCATCGCGATAGATGGATCGACATCGGGTTGTGGTGTCGGCCTTGCCTCGAGGGCCCCGACGAGCGTGATGCTGCTGACGAGCAACAAGACCCCGATCAGTGCGAAGGGAATCCGGCCCCTCTCATCGCTTGCCAATGAAATAGTGTGTGGTCGCCTCATCGTCACCAGACCCGGATGACGAGGGTTACGTCGCCGATAGAAATCGACTCGAGTGCTGCTTCGGGCGTATCGTACTGTGCTTCCAGATCGAGGACGAGTTGCTCGGCGAGTGCATCGGCAAGCAGTGCGTTGGATTCGGTCGTGTTCGTCGTCGATTGTTCGAGATGATCCTCGAGATGTCGGACCTCGACGCCGTCGAGCGCGTCGGCAAAGCGCTCGTACCGATACACTGTTCGGTCGGCGTCCAGCCCACCCCGCTCGATAGCGAGTGCGGTCTCTCCCGGTGGGAAGTATCCCTCGACGATGGCGTCCGAGGTGTTCGTTGCGACCCATTCGAAGCCGGCCCGCTGTGACGGTGCCGCGCTGAGATTGACACGATCTGGCACGGAGGCCGAAGCGAATGAACTCGGGACGGTCAGCCTGACGGTGCTTACGTCAGCGTCTGGAGGCGGTGTTTCGCCGACCGAAAGTGTTCCCTCGAGCGGGGCGTCGGGATACGGCATCCATGCCGCCGTGACGGCGGTTCGGCCCGGTACTGCATGCAGTTCGTTCGCGAGCGGGCCTTCGATGGCGTCATCGTATCCAACTGTCTCGTGGGTGATCCGATGGTCATTCACCGAGAGATTGGTGACGGCACCGTCGGCCAGCGCACCTGCGATTGGGCCGTGAATCGTCCGAATGAGTCCGTCGTACTCGGTTGGTTCGTCCAACACGTGTCCTTCTGAGGCATCGAGTCCGTCTTCGAGCGAGTATTCGACACTGATCGTCGTCGAACCGAGGATTTCGGCCGCGTGGTCGGCCGTGCGGGTGTCGTGTGTTACCTCGTCAGTAGCGAGGTACATCCCAACAACGCCGACGGCAGCAGTGACGAAGAGGAGACAGAAAGCGACGTCGAGAACAGTGCTAATTGCGCGGGTATCGGCCATCAGTCCCAGACCTCCACGGTGAGGATGCCAGTCGAAACCGAACGTTCCCAGTTGACGACTGGGACCGGCCGACTGTGGCTGTCGGTCGTCGAGGGTCGCTCGAGGTCCGGATTCCCGGCAACTGTCGGGCCGACGTACTGGCCGCGGACGTATACGGCTGAGCCGACAGTCACTGCTCGTTCGTCGCCGGTCGTTACCGTAATCGCGACGGTTTTCCCGTCCGGTAACTGTTCGGGAGGGATTGTTTCCAGTGGGTTGGGACTGTCGTGTGGATTGTACGTGCCGTCACTGCCGGTAGTTTGCCAGACTGTGTCGAGTGTCGGTTCGGCGAGCGTTCGATCAGTATTCGTCGAAACGCCGGTTAGGCTCCCCGCGTAGAGGCCCACCGCGAGGCAAACGACTGCTACTGCACCGAGTGCAGCTAGCGGCTCGGTCTGTCCACGGGCGTGTCCAGTCATGGTCGCCGCTGGCCGCGGCTTCCTATATAAACCATCATCCGGAACGTTCAATTAGGTGCCGCGGTATTCGAGTGGTATGAAAGTAGCCCTGATTGGGGTGGGCCAGGCCGGCGGGAAAGTGGTCGAACGCCTCACCGAATTCGACGCGGAGATGGGGTTCAACGCTGTGCAGGGTACCCTGGCGATCAACTCCGCGACAGCCGACCTCCAGTCGCTCGAGTGGGCCGAAACCCAGCTTATCGGTGCCGACCGGGTAAACGGTCACGGTGTCGGCGGCGACAACGAACTGGGCGCAGAGATCATGCAATCGGATATTCAGGAAGTGCTGGGAGCCCTCGACGGACACGTTACTTCCCGCGCAGAGGCAATCGTCGTCGTTGCCGGCCTCGGTGGTGGGACCGGGAGCGGTGGCTCTCCAGTGTTAGTCCATAACCTGAAGCAGGTGTACGATGTTCCCGTGTACGCACTCGGTATCCTTCCGGGGCGGAACGAAGGCTCGCTGTACCAGGCCAATGCGGGTCGTTCGTTAAAAACAATAGTTAGAGAAGCCGATTCGACGATACTCGTCGACAACGACGCCTGGCACGAACAGGGCGAGAGCGTCGAAGCCGGCTTCGCCTCGATCAACCAGCAGATAGCTCAGCGATTCGGGCTCCTCTTTGCCTCGGGCGAGGCGGTCGAGGGCGTCGGCGAGAGCGTCGTCGACTCGAGCGAAGTCATCAACACGCTGCGAAACGGCGGTATCGCCGCACTCGGCTATGCGAAGGCTGCAGCGAGCGAGGACAGCACGCAGAACATTCGGAGCGTCATGAGCGTCACCAGACAGGCGTTGCTCACGGGAACGAGTCTTCCGGAGGCCCGCGTTGGCGAGGGTGCCTTGCTCGTCATCGCCGGTCGTCCGGCGTCCATCCCGAGAAAGGGCGTGGAAAAATCTCGACGGTGGCTCGAGGACGAAACCCAGAGCATGCAGGTCCGTGGTGGCGACTTCCCACTCGAGAGCGACCAGATCGCCGCGCTGGTGTTGCTTGGCGGCGTCGAACGCTCGGACCGCATCGAGTCGTTCCTCGAGCGCGCGCGAGCGGCCCAGAAAGCAGAGGACGAGTCCGAAAAGGCCGACCCCGCCGATCATTTCGCAGACGATAGATTGGATAACCTGTTTTAGGCCATATTCCCTCGAGGAAGAAACGAACCTTCCTGGGTTGTGAACCAAGCTGAGACAAATGTTGCGAGAAGTCGTCAGATTACCGCCGTCTATCCCCCACAATCATCCGTTAAAGTCAAACACTCTGCCGGGAAATGGTTAGGTATGAGCGAACAACAGGGACGGTCAATCAGGTGTCTGGTAGCAAAAGTCGGACTCGACGGACACGACCGCGGAGCCCACGTGATCGCCCGCGCGTTCCGTGATGCCGGCTTCGAAGTTATTTATTCGGGGTTACACAAGGCCCCGGAAGACATCGTCCAGGCAGCCGTCCAGGAGGACGTCGACGTCCTCGGCATTTCGATTCTTTCAGGTGCGCACAACACGCTCGTCCCCAAAATCATGTCCGGGCTCGAGGAGTACGGTGCGAAAAAAGACACGCTCGTTCTCGTGGGCGGCGTGATTCCGGAAGAGGACAAACCGGGGCTGAAAGAGGAGGGCGTTGCCGCCGTCTTCGGGCCGGGGACCTCCATGGAAGAGACCATCGAATTCGTCCGCTCAAACGCCCCTGACAGATGAGCGAGGGACACGAGCAGTTGCTCGAGGATCTCCTCGAGGGCAAACACCGGGCACTGGCGCGGGTCATCTCCAAGATCGAAAATCGTGTACCGGGCTATCGGGAGCTGGTGTCGTCGCTGTACGAACACACCGGCGATGCGAACGTCATCGGTATCACTGGAAGTCCCGGTGCCGGGAAATCGACGCTGGTGGACAAACTGGCCGAATCGTACCGCGAGCAGGGTCAGACCGTCGGTGTTATCGCCATCGACCCGTCCTCGCCGTTCACCGGCGGTGCCGTCCTCGGTGACCGCATTCGGATGGCCTCGACTATTGGAGACATGGATGTTTTCGTCCGTTCGATGAGCGCTCGAGGCACGCTCGGTGGGCTCTCGACGGCGACGGCTGACGCGGTGAAAGCGATGGATGCCTTCGGGAAGGACACGATCATCATCGAGACCGTCGGTGCCGGCCAGAACGAAATCGACATCGTTCGGACGGCCGACACGGTCGCGGTACTCGTTCCACCCGGCTCTGGCGACTCCGTTCAGACGCTGAAAGCGGGCATTCTCGAAATCGCAGACGTCTTCATCGTGAACAAGGCAGACCGACCGGGCGCGAATCGAACGGTTCAGGAACTCCTCGAGATGATCGAACTCGGCGAGGGCGGGCAACCGGCCAGCACGGGCCACCATGGCGCTGGCGCGACCGCCGAACCGAGCGAACCGGCGTCGACGGACGGCCCGAAGACGTGGACGCCGCCGGTCGTCGAAACCGTCGCGACTGAAGGAACCGGTGTCGGGGACGCCATCGATGAATTTGATGCACACAGGACGTATCTCGAGGCATCCGGCAAACTTGCCGACCGCCAGCAGATGCGTTACGCGGAAGAAATCAGAACGCTGCTTCGCGAGGACGTGCACACGCTACTTGAGCGAGAACTCGCGGCTGCGGGTGGCGTCGATGCGCTGGCTGAGGCCGTCCGAACTGGTGCAACTGATCCCTACACAATCGCCGATACTGCACTCGACTCGGTCGAAACCTGCCTCGAGGAACTCGAGTTGGATGGCGTCGAGGTAGCGTCGAAATAGCTGGCGTTCAGTTCGCTCGCTTCCTTATTCATTTATAAATGGGGCAGCTCCGAGCTTGCGTTATTCACGCCGACGGGCACTGGGGGCGATGTCGTTAGGCAAACGCCAACAGTGGTGTCGCCAATCCGCACGGCTAAGAGTCTCGCCGTCTAACGTAGTGACATGAAGGTTCGAACACTCCTCGGCGCGACCGTCGGCGCTGTCGCTGGCGCAGCCATCGGGAACCGATTGTTGACCGCTCGAGCGGGGCCACTGGAGAATCCCCTCTCCGGTGTCGAACACAGCTATCGCTGGCGCGGGATGAACGTTCAGTACACCGTCGCTGGCGACCCCGATTCGCCGGACTTGCTGTTGGTCCACAGCGTCCATGCTGGTGCGAGCAGTCAGGAGTTCGCGACGATTATGGAGGAACTGGCCGAATCCTATCGCGTCGTGGCGGTCGACCTTCCAGGATTCGGCCGGTCCGACCGACCACCGCTCGTGTACTCGAGTGGGCTGTACGCCGAGTTCCTGCGCGATTTCAGCCGAGATGTAACTGACGAACCCATCGTTATCGCCTCTTCACTTTCCGGTTCTTTTGCCGTTGAAGCGGCCGATAACGCCGAGTTCGACCAACTGGTGCTAATCTGTCCCCTGGCCGATACCGGCGAGCAACGGCCGTGGGTGCGCACACTGCTCCGGACGCCGGTCGTCGGCACGGCCCTGTTTAACCTTTTAGCGAGTTCGCCGGCAATCCGGTACTTCTACGAGCGAGACGGCTACTACAACGCCAGTCGTATCGACCAGGAAGAGATCGAATACGCCTGGCGGAGTGCACACCAGCCTGGCGCAAAGTACGCCCCGGCATCGTTTGCCTCCGGCATGCTCGACCCCGATTTCGACCTGGCGACCGAACTGGCGAGCCTCGAGATTCCGGTCACACTCGTCTGGGGTCGTGACGCTGAACTCGTTCCGCTCCGAGATGGACGGGAACTGGCCGAGGCGGCGAACCTCGAGCTGGTGGTCATCGATTATGCGACGCAGTTGCCACACGGTGAGCATCCCGAGACGTTCCTCGAGTACATCGAAGCCGAACTCCCTCGAGCGGATTCCTGAGCCGACGCTGTAATGCTCTCTGACACACTCGGCATTCACCATGTCACGACTATCGCGGGAACCGCCCAGGAAAACGTGGACTTTTATGCGCACACCCTGGGCATGCGCCTGGTGTGTCGAACGGTTAACTTCGAAGATATTCTGACACCACACCTCTATTACGGCGACGAGGACGGAACCCCGGGAACGGTACTGACGAGTTTCCCTTACGGCGAAACCAACCCAGGCCGCGTCGGGGCGCCACAACCCACAGCAGTCGCGTTCGTGGTTCCACCCGATTCCCTATCCTATTGGCGCGACCGCCTCGAGGCCCAATCGCTCGCGGTTTCGGGACCGAAACCACGGTTCGACGAGCGCGTTCTCGAATGCACCGATCCCGATGGGACGCCGGTCGAACTCGTCACCGGATCCTCGTCAGTCGACCCGTGGGATGGCGGACCGGTCCCTGTGGACGTCGGAATTCGCGGGCTTCACGGGGTGACGCTGACGTCGGTGAACCCGTTTGCAACCGCAAGCCTCCTCGAGACGCTCGGATTCGAGCGAGTTGGACAGGAGGATGACCGTATTCGGTACCGGGCTGGCGGTCACCGAGCGACGATCGTCGACCTTCACGACCGCGACGTGCCGTTCGGCCGAGAAGGGCCGGGAACGATTCACCACGTCGCGGTGCGTGTCGACGGCGTCGACGCGCTTTATGCGTGGCACGACTTGTTTCGAGATCGGGGCTACGAAACCTCACGCGTTAAAGACCGACACGTCTTTCACTCGCTGTACGTTCGCGAACCGGGTGGTATCCTGTTCGAACTCGCAACCGAATCCCCCGGAATACCCACCGAGGCGGCTGACGGTCACGGACTTTATCTTCCGGACCACTTCGAGGACGACCGCTCGTTGATCGAGAGCCAGTCTCCACCGCTCGAGGTACCCGGTTCGAGCCGATGAGCGAGCGGGATCAGTCAGCGACGACTGACGGTGAGCCATCTATCCAGGTAGACGGCAATCGAGAACCCGTCGGCCACGAGACGCAGCCGATTCTAACAGCAGGGGCGCCTGCTCGAGGGGCAGAAATCGCCCTCGTTTTGCTCCACGGCCGAGGAGCGACCGGGCAGGGCGTAATAAATCTGTTCGAGCCACTGTACCGGCACGGCGTTACGGTGCTCGCGCCCGAAGCGTACCGCGGACGGTGGTTCCCACGGAGTCCGACAGCGCCTCTCGAAGCTAACGAACCGTGGCTTCCCTCGAGCGTCGACCGTGTCGAGACCTGCCTCGAGCGCATGCAACGAATCGGTATTCCCCCCGAGAAAACAGTCGTCGTCGGCTTCTCGCAGGGAGCGTGTGTCGTCGCGACTTGGGCGTTTCATCACCCTCGACGGTACGGCGCAGTTGGCGTCCTTTCGGGCGTGTTACCTGGAGTTGTGGCGGAGAATGGGGAGGTCGAACTCGAGAAGCACCACTCCGAGGAAGGTGTCGGGTCGCTCGAGAACACCTCGGTGTACGTTGGCTGTGGAGCCGACGACCCACACCTTTCACTCGAGGACGTTGAGGCCACCGCAGATGCACTCGAGATGGCAGGCGGCGCTGTCGAACTCGAGATCACCCACGAGACTGGCCACGCCGTTAGCGAGGAAGCGTTCGCGTGGCTCGAGTCGGTTATCGACCGCCTGGTAGAAGCCTGAGCGTTTTCGTCCCGTGTGTGTCGTCACATCCCCATATCGGTCGCTGCGTCGGGAACCGGTAACTCATGAGGTGCGACGTCAAGCAGTTCACCGACGTGATCGAGCGCCATATCGAAGCCGTAGTAGCGCTCGAGTTCGTCGCCATCGGTAGTCGGTCGAACTTTGAGCATGGCATATCCCTCGAGGTTCTGGGCGACGGCAGCCGTCTTGCCGTTCCCCTCGAACGCGAGCACTCGTTCGGCCTCCGTCTCGTGATAGGTTGCAGTGATATCGTTGTCCGTCGCAACCCGCTCGTCGTCGGTCATGTGCCGTGGTTACGGCTGGGGGGTCTGGTAGCTGTCGGTTTCGGCCAGCGTCTCCCCAAACGAATCGACATTCCTAACCACTCGAGGTGACTCGATGTGAATAGCTGTGCACGAGCCGGAACCGACTACGGCGTCCTACAAGCAACTGGCGAGTATCCGCTCAACCCGGTCGGTTGCCGGACGCTGGTCGGTGTTGGCTGCAACCTCGTTTCTTGGGTTCATCTACGCCTTTGCTGGCTTGTATGCCTGGCTTCTGGGAGCGTCCTTCGACCCGATCATCATCTCGCCTGCGACGATTCCTGGCCCACTCGAGATGGGCGCCCTCGTCATACTTGCCATCTTGGTTATCGCGATTCCGCACGAACTGCTTCACGGCCTCGTCCTGACGGCCTTCGACGGAAAACCGGGCTACGGAGTGACGCTCGCCTACGGCGTCTTCCCATATGCGTACGTCGAGACTCGTGGTAGTTACACCCGGAATCAGATGCTCGTCGTCCTCCTGACGCCGTTCGTCGTCATCTCCCTCGCTGGGTTGGCAACCGCTCTGGCCACACGCTCGTACTGGCCGTTACTCCTCGCCGCGGCGAACGGGGCTGGGTCGACTGGTGACCTCTGGACTGCCTGTCGACTGTTTGCCTACCCCTCGAGCGTCCGCGTCGGCCCAACGCAAACCGCTGGTGGCGAGGCGTTCGGCATTTACGGACGGGAAGCGGTGCTGCCAGACCGAACGTTCACCGCCATCGTAACCGGTGCCGTCGGTACGTTCACCGTCCTCATCACTGCGCTGGTGGCCCTCGTTTTCGTCTCGCTTGCCTTCGACTCCGGAACGGTCCACCTTGGCAACAGCGATAGCTGGTGGTTCCTGCTTCGCCACGAACGCCATCCATCGGGACAGGGAGCGGTGCTCGAGGTCGGTGCGTTCGGTATTTCGGCCCTCTCGTTCCTCGGGGGACTCGGGTGGGCATTCTTCGAACGCCTGAGCAACCGGTGAGGGTTCCACGGGATCACCATCGGCCATCGAAAGAGTCCCCTGGGTTCGCGCAAGAATCCGTTTAATTGTAACCCTGGAGACCGAATCGGTGTGTATGGGCAAGTGGCTACAAAGCGGAAGGCGGCGCGATATCTGTGTGTTACTGGCCGCTGAAGGGCCAGTACGTGGGCAACAGCTGAAATCCGCGCTCGAGGACCATTACGACGAGCACCTCGAGCCACGAGCGTTCTACGGCTCGTTATCTGCGCTGGTAGATGCCGGTTTCGTCGAGAAACGCGTCGAAGGACTTCACGACGTGTATGCGCTGACCGACGCCGGTGAACATCGTGTTCAGCGACACGGCGAGTGGATGCAGTCGTGTCTCGAGCGGGCAGGAAAAACGAACGAGTCGTAACCGTTTACTGCATCAGCCGGTCGCCGATGGTGTTTCGAAGAATTTCGCTCGTCCCCTCGTAGATTTCATTGAGTTTGGCGTCGCGGTAGAAACGCTCGGCGGGGAAGTCTTTGGTGTAGCCGTAGCCCCCGTGGATCTGAATACCTTCGTTGGCGACCTCTCGAGAGACTTCGCTGGCGTAGAGTTTCGCCTGTGCGGCTTCGGTGATGTAGTCCTCGCCGCGGATTTTGTTGTCGGCAGCTTTGTGCATCAGCAGTTTCGCGGCCTGAATCTTGGTGTCCATATCCGCGAGTTTGTGTTTGATCGACTGGAATTCGCCGATTGGCTGGCCGAACTGCTCGCGTTCCGTAGCGTAGTCTCGAGCCTCCTCAAACGCTGCTCGAGCGATGCCGACGCCACGGGCAGCGATGGTGATGCGACCGCCGTTGAGCGTTTTGAGCGCCTGAACGAAGCCATCGCCCTCATTGCCGAGCCGTCGGTCAGCCGGGATTCGCAGGTCGTCGAACCGAAGTTCGGCTGTCGGACAGCCTTTGTCACCCAGCTTTTCCTCGGTGCCTTCGACGTAGAAGCCGTCGTCCTCGTCGGGGCGCACGATAAACGAGGAGATACCGCGGTTGCCCGCCTCCTCTTCGGTTTTGGCGAACACGATGACGGTATCGGCCACGGACCCGTTCGAAATCCAGAGTTTACCGCCGTTGATTACGTACTCCTGCTCGTTGCGTTCCGCGGTGGTCGTCATCGACGGCACGTCGCTCCCGGCACCGGCTTCAGAGAGAGCAAAGGCTCCGATGTCGGTACCTTCGGCCAATGGCGTCAGGTACTCCGTTTTCTGTGCCTCGTTCCCGAATTCGTAGATCATGTTGCCCGCAAGCGAGATGTGAGCCGCGACGACCGTGCCGAGTCCGCCGGAGCCTCGAGCGATCTCTTCGATACCGATTGCATACGAGTGGTAATCGAGGCCCGCTCCACCGTATTCTTCGGGGAAGGGCATCCCCATCAACCCGAGTTCGGCCATTTCGTCCACGATATCCTGGGGGAACTCGTCTTCGTGATCGATCTCGCTCGCGACGGGAACGATCTCCTCGTCGACGAACTCAGCGACCATATCACGGATCTGCGCCTGTTCGGGCGAGTGGCTGAAGTCCATACCGAGATATACGGTGGACGCTTCTTTATTATTGTTATACGCGAATCCACGTCCATCCACAACCTATTCGTGACTATTCCCACAAATTCAGTCGTGGGCTTGCTCCTCGAAATTCTGTAATCCGCCATTAGAGTGTCATTTCCCATTCCCGGAACTTTCATATTGGTTGGTTACATCGACCGGGACCGGGGTGTTTTTCCGGAATGAATACGAAAGGGTCTCATTAGATGACTCCCGGTCACACCTCCCCTACTATCGAAAGCGACCTCGAGTGGTGTTACGAGGCCGTTCACGGCGTTTCGCGGACCTTCTCCATTACCATCGACCGACTCGAGGAGCCGATGGCCAGACACATCTGTCTCGGCTACCTGTTGTGTCGTGTTGCTGACACCGTTGAAGATGCCGGTCATATCCCACCGGACGAGCAAACGGCGCTGCTCGAGACGTACGACGACGTTCTCGACCCCGAATCAGACGTGTCAGCCGAGGACTTTCGGGATCAGGTCGAACCCTGGTTGCCGACGGATCGGTCCGCCGACTGGGAAGTCGTCGCCCAGACACCACGTGTCGTCCGCACATTCGAAGCGTTCGAGGACGAACCGCGCGAGATCATGCGCGAGCCAGTTCGTGAACTGGTCGACGGCATGGCCATGTTCACTGACCGCTACGCCGAGGAGGGTGGACTGCGATTGCAGACGCTGGAAGAACTCGAAGAGTATTGCTGGTATGCCGCCGGGACGGTGGGAACGCTCATCACGGGATTGGTCGCCCGTGGGACGTCGCCGGACAAAGCGGAAGTGCTTCGGGAGAACGCCCGCGCGTTCGCGCTGTTGTTGCAACTGGTGAACATCGCCAAAGACGTCGAAACGGACTATCACGAGGAGAACAACGTCTATCTACCTGCCGAGTGGCTCGAGGAAGAAGACGTGGCGATGGACGCCGTTACCGACGAATCGAACCAGACGGGCGTGACCAACGTTATTCGCCGGGTAACGGGTCGAGCGGAGGAGTACCTCGATGGCGCACAACAGTACCTCGAGGTCGTGCCCGAACGCCACGGAAACACCCTTTCGGCGTGGGCGATTCCGTATTTACTCGCCGTTGGTACGCTTCGAGAGCTCCGTGAACGGCCGGAAGATGTCGTCGAAGAAGGCAACGTCAAAATTTCACGGGCGGAAGTGTTTGCCGTCATCCAGCACTTCGAACAGGACGTCTCGCGCTCGGCCCTCGAGGAACTGCGCGTCGAGATGTCCGAAAAACCGTTGCACAAGTAGTCGCCCCCATCACAAATTACGAACGAAGTATCGTGGCCAGATGCTGATTATTGGGGGGATTGAGTCTGGGAGGCCTCGAGATCGGGTCGAAACAACGTGATATCTATGTTGCTCGAGGCTGCTCAGGAGTACACTGCCTTTCAGGAGTACGCTTCAACGGTAGTTTTGAGCGTTTGTTCGGGCGTGATGACGATTTCGATCACTGCTTGCTGGGGTCCCCAGCGGCTGTCGAGTTCGTCGATGATCGTCCCGTTCGAAAGCACTCGGGCGTCGTGTGGCGTCTCCACGGACACACTGTAGGGCTTCGGGTATTTGAGCCACGGCCCATTGACGTGTTGCTCGGCACGGTCCTGTCCCTTCGGGTCGAGCCACTGTGTCGTCTCGACGGCGCGCTCGAGATCGGTCCCGACGGTCAGTGTGAGTTGAACCGTCTCCTCGGTTTCGTTCCGACAGCGAAGTGAGCGAATACGCAAATTATGGCGTCTCGAGTACCGATTCCAGGCGTAGGTTCCGGTCAGAAACGCGCCAGCCCCACCGAGGCCGCCAGTGAGCACTGTCCGTCGACGCAATCGCTTCGTGGAGGGCATTATGCTGTCTTCGCTACATTGAAATATAAAGATATTGGATTTACAACAGTATGTCCTCGAGACCAGTCCTCCGTTACGCGTTGGGGTGCAAGTCGAACCTGGCGATCGTACCTGACTGTTGCTATCGATCCGACGCACACGTGCAGGCGTAACGAATAAACGAGCGGCGCGTTACTCGTAGTCGTAGAAGCCGCGGCCGGTTTTCTTCCCGAGGTCGCCGGCTTCGACCTTTCGTTTGAGGAGATACGCTGGTTTGTACCGGTCACCTAGTTCCTCGTACATGGTCTGAGAGGCGTGCAGGCAGACGTCGAGGCCAATGTGGTCCGCGAGGGTGAGCGGTCCCATCGGGACGTTCGTGCCGAGTTCCATGCCGGCGTCGATGTCTTCTTTGCTCGCAACGCCTTCGTCGTACGCGCGAATACCCTCGTTGAGCCACGGCATCAAAATGCGGTTGGTGACGAACCCTGGTTTGTCATCCGATTCCCAGGTCGTTTTCCCGAGATCCTCGGCAATGTTGTGTGCCAGTTCGGTCACCTCTTCTGTCGTTTTCTCCCCCACGACGATTTCGACACCCTCCATAATCGGGACGGGATTCATGAAGTGTAAGCCAACGACTCGCACCGGGTGCTCGAGCGGGGCGGCAATCGACGTAATCGAGAGCGTACTGGTGTTCGTCGCGAGGATTACATCCGTCCCACAGTGAGCCTCCAGGCCCTGGAAGATGTCCTGCTTGACGGCCATGTCCTCGATAGCGGCTTCGACCACGAGGTCGGCATCGCTGAGGTCGTTGAGGGCTGTCGTTCCGGTGATACGGTCACGAATCGTGTCGGCCGATTCCTCGAGTGCATCCTTCCGCTCCAGGCGCTCGAGACTGTCTTCGATGGTGTCGAACCCGTTTTCGACGTACTCCGGTTCGATGTCGCGCATGACGACATCGTAGCCACGGGTTGCAGCGACCTGTGCGATGCCGCTTCCCATCGTGCCTGCACCGACGACGCCGATTCGCTCGATATCCTGGCGTACCATAGTTCGAGGTTTGTTACAGCCGGTGGTAAACCTGCCGAAAGACCGTGAAAGACTGTGTGCTTGTACCTGAAACAAGACATCACAAAAACGACACTACAGCTCGGGAGGGGAACGTTCAAGGGGGGCCACTCCGAGATACGGATAGCACCGGTGAGGCCTGTGAGCAACGAAAACGTGATCGAATCGACCGACGATACGGCGGCCGGACTCGAGGAGTCAGCCCGAGTTGCACTCGAGAAGGTTGGCATCGAGCCGGCAGTCGTCTCGAAAAAAGATTGCTCGTATCGGATGTTGCTCGATGCCGGCGTCGAGGAATCGGTCGCCGACAGTCTTCGTCGTCAGTTTTCGCTCCCGTGGTCGTTCACGTCCGAAGGCGACCTCGACCGTCGCTCGAGTGAGGTTCGTGGACTGGGAGCGGCCGAGCGGGAGTGGGTGGCTGCCAGCGCGGATTCGACCTGGCAGGCGTTCGAATCTGCGTCCTCGAGGGCTGCCGAAACGGAAACCGCAAGCGACACGGAACGCCCCTGGCCAGAACCTACGCCGATCACGCAGGTTGCCGGGGTTAGTCCCGAGAAGGCACAAAAATTGGCCGAGGCGGGCATCACGTCCGCCGAGCGGCTGGCGACGATTCCGGCTCGAGACGTCGCTACAGCACTCGACCTCAACGTGTTACACGTCAGGACGTGGCGATACAACGCTCGAGAATTATTCAAGTAACCCGACAGCTCGCTTCGCAAGTGCCTCAATTCCGAATGCCAGGTGGATAGCGGCCGGTCTGGTACGGTGGCTGGCCATCCCCGCTCGAGGCCGCTTTTCTCAAACGGGTTCGTCGAAAACCCTCGTCCCTGAACGACTGACGAGAGACGCCAGGTAAGTGATACGTACTCAAGTACGAGTGACAGCTACGTCAGCATAACACATGTTTGTACGCGTTTACCGACCGAATTTACTACTCGAGAAAGTACTTTTTAGTTTACAAGATCGCCAGTGCTATATGTGGTGCTGTTGGACATCTCATCAGATGCTACCCATCGACGACACGCCAATCGTTCGTGACGGAAACGCCCTGATTCTCGCGATGGACCACGGCCTCGAGCACGGGCCAGTCGATTTCAAAGCCGTTCCAGAAAAGCTCGACCCGTCGACGGTGTTCGAGACGGCAACCCACGATGCCGTGACCTGTATGGCCGTCCAGAAAGGGATCGCCGAAGGCTACTACCCGAGTTACGAGGACGACGTCAACCTCCTCGTCAAACTCAACGGCACCTCAAACCTCTGGATGGGCGAACCCGATTCGTCGGTCAACTGTTCGGTGGAGTACGCTGCCGAAATTGGTGCCGACGCGGTCGGGTTCACTCTCTATGGCGGTTCCAACAACGAGGTCGAGATGGCCGAGGAGTTCCGCGAGATTCACGAAGCGGCCCGCGAGTACGACCTTCCGGTCGTCATGTGGTCGTACCCCCGTGGGCAGGGTGTCAAAAACGACACCAAACCAAGTACGATTTCGTACGCGTCCCGCCTGGCACTCGAGCTCGGGGCCGACATCGCGAAGGTCAAATACCCCGGCAGCCGCGACGCGATGGCACACGCGGTCAAATCCGCCGGCGATATGAAAGTCGTCATGAGTGGCGGTTCGAAGAAAGATGACCTCCAGTTCCTCTCGAGTGTCGAGGCGGTCATCGACGCAGGTGCAAACGGGCTTGCCGTCGGTCGAAACGTCTGGCAACGTCAGGATCCGTCCCGAATCCTCGACGCCCTCGAAAAGGTCATTTACGAGGGCGAAACGGCGGATGCCGCCCTCGGTGAGTGAGTATGGCGGCATCGGCTACTCGACGGTCTGAGACTCTCGAATCAATCGTGAACGTCATCGCTCGGTCAGCCGCGGAAATTAGACAGGGGCTGGTCGGCCGGCGCGGTGCCGTCGAAGCCGAAAATCCAAGCGGCGAGGTGCAGATGGAAGCCGACGTGTGGGCCGACGGCATCCTCAGGCGGCGACTGTCGGCAATCGACGGCGTCGCACAGTACGCGAGCGAGGAAGAGCCCGAGGTATTCGAGTGTGGCGATATCGAGGACGGGTTCGCCGTCGCGGTCGATCCACTCGATGGTTCCTCGAACCTGCAATCGAACAACACCATGGGAACCATATTCGGCGTCTATGACCAACCGCTGCCAGCTTCCGGTCGGTCGCTGGTTACCGCGGGATTCGTCCTCTACGGTCCAATCATCACCATGGCGGTCGCCAATGAGGAGGGCGTCAGCGAGTACGAACTCTCCGGGGGGGAGCGGACGCTCATCACTGACGACCTCACGCTCCCCGAGGACCCCGTCGTCTTCGGATTCGGCGGCCGTGCACAGCACTGGCCACCCGCAATCGAATCGTACGTCGAGACGATCAGAACCGAACTCAAACTCCGCTACGGCGGAGCGATGATCGGGGACGTTAATCAGGTCCTCAGCTATGGCGGGATTTTTGCCTATCCAACGCTCGAGACCCATGAAAACGGCAAACTCCGACTCCAGTTCGAAGGGAACCCGATCGGATACGTCCTCAAGCAAGCCGGCGGTCGTTCTTCTGATGGCACCCGGTCGTTGCTCGATGTCGAAGCGACCGAGCTGCACCAGCGAACGCCCGTGTACGTCGGGTCGACGGAGTACGTGGACCGACTCGAGGCCGCCCTCGAGTAGCATCAGTTCGACAGTTTTTCTCGAGCGCCCGTCCATGGCACGGTAATGGACACGTACACGACGACGCCGCCGAGCAACAGCGAATAATACAACCAGCCTGGCCAACCCCCGGCGAGGACCAACAGGGTGACGAACAGCGTCCACAAGCCGAGAACGAGCGCGTCCCCGAGGAGTCGGCCGGCAGTGGTGACGAGCGCTCGGAGTCGATTCGTGTCGCTATCCGGATCGCTCCGTGTGGTTGTGCCGCTGGCGTTTTTCGATTCGGAGTGTCGTGAGCGCGTCATTGATCTCGATATGGGTTTCCGCTTCTGTGTTCAGCCTCGGCGGTTCTGGCTCGAGTCAGAAGTGCAAGCCGTGGTGGTCGGTGAGAGCGTACGCGCTGATACCCCAGACGTAACTCTGTCCTGGCCACCAGGTGCGTGCATTGTTGAAGCCGGCGATCAGGACGCTCCCGTCGTCTGCCTGCTCGTCTCGGTGAAAGCTTACCGAGCCGCTGTCACCATCGGTCATGTCGGTTTCGGTCCCCCAGCGGAGCTGTCCGTGCCGGCAGGTTCGGCTGGTGAGACAGGAGACGGCATCGATTCCCTGAATCGTACCGCTCGTCTGGCCGGTCATCCCGCCGACTTTGTGTAGCGGTTCGCCACGAGCAACGAGGTCGGCCAGTCCTAATCGGGTATACTGCCCGCGAACGTCGTACGTAGAGTCGCCTGCAATGACGCCATGTGGCTGGTAGTAGCCAGTCGGTTCGATGATGGCGACGTCGGCGACTTCGTAACTGCCGACGACTCGCCCTAACTCGCTTTGTTCCCCGTTTTCGAAGGGTAAGGACACGGGACTTCCGACGGTTTCCCCAGCGGCCTGAAACGCGTGTTGGGCCGTCGAAAAATAATGTGAGCGGCTATCGGGGTCGTACAACGGTGCGCCAAGCGTTGCGATACTGTATTGAGATTCACAGATGATCCCAGCCGGAACCCCTTGCTGCTCCGGGTTCCGAAGGTATCGTGGCTCGCCCACGGGCCGTTCCTCCGAAAAGTCGTCCGGGTTGATCGACTTGACATTGAACAATATTCCATCGGCGAGTTTCTCGAGCGTCTCCCGAAGTTCGGTTGGCTCGACCGACACTTCGACGGTGATTCGTGCACTCCCGGAATCGTACGATCCTGGTACGACAGCACTACCGAGGTAGCCAGTAATCGTCGATTGAGCCAGCATATCGTTGAGTTCGAAGGCCTTTCTCACCCTCGCATACCACGCCGCCGGCACGTTCGTCGTCTGTGGTTCGAGCGACCACGGGTCAGCCGGGTTGGATCGTACGAGAGCTGTGACGACCGGAACCTCGCCATCGGCCGCGTTAAACACGTCGTCTACGCCCAACCATCGGGCCAGGCCGAGCGTGTATCCCGCACCGACAAGCGTGCGCAGGACTTCACGCCGGTCCATCTCGTAGTCGAGGCGCTCGCGGACGGACGCCAGTCGCTGTTCGCTCGGCCTATCGGGTGAAGACGACATGAGAATCGGCAGGTAGCTCCAGTGGGTGGTCGGCGCAGTTAGCTAATTTTCCCATACACCGACCGTTCCGGCGAAACGATTCAATAATGTACAATTGTGTGCTCGAGACGGTGACACAATAGACTCGAGAGGAGGTGCACAACAGACCACGTGGTGAAGGGTTGCCAGCGGTGGACGCCATCACAAAGGGAAAACGGTTTTGTCCCCCTCCTCGCAGAATTTGCCATGAACGTTCGTATCGGACCGGGTGCATCCGAGGAGGAAGCGTCAGCCATCGCCACCGCGCTAGCAGAATACGTCGGTGACCAAGTGCAGGTGTACGTCGGCGAGGCCGACGAGCCGACGGCAACCGTATCGCCGCCGGAGACGACCGACGAAGACGGAACACCCGTCGAAGAAGGAGGCCCGGAGACGACCGGGGCCGCCGAAGAACTGGGTCCAACCGAGCGTGAGGAACGGTTGCTCGAGGAAATCGAAGAAATCTACGAAGGAGGGCACGAGAAGTACAAAGTCCAGTTACCCGACGAAGGAAAACTGTTCGTGCGCGACAGAATCGATCTCTGGTTCGACGGCGACGACAGTTCGTTCCTGTTCGAGGACGGCCGCTTCGCCGAGTTCGACGCCGACGACCGGTTGCCCGCCGACGCCCTGATCACCGGCGCGGCAACTTTCGATGACCGGGACCTGCACTTCATGGCCAATGATTACACCGTCAAGCGTGGATCGATGGCCGCAAAGGGGGTCGAGAAATTCCTCCGGATGCAACAGCGTGCGCTCAAGACAGGCCAGCCGGTATTGTACCTGATGGACTCCTCCGGCGGGCGAATCGATCAGCAAACGGGCTTTTTCGCCAACCGCCAAGGTATCGGTAAGTACTACTACAACCACTCGATGCTATCCGGGCGCGTGCCACAGATCTGTGTCCTGTATGGTCCCTGTATCGCTGGCGCAGCCTACACGCCCGTGTTCGCGGATTTCACCATCATGGTCGAAGGGATGTCCGCGATGGCAATTGCCTCCCCGCGGATGGTCCAGATGGTCACCGGCGAGGACATCACTATGCAAGAACTCGGCGGCGCAACGGTTCACGCTCGAGAATCCGGTTCCGCCGATCTGGTCGCGAAAGACGAGGAACACGCTCGAGAACTCGTCGCACAACTCATCACGTACTTGCCCGACAACGCGGACGAAACGCCACCGATGACCGAAACGAAGCCCCCGGCGCACCCACCAAAGGGAATCGACTCGATCATCCCACAGGAGCCAAACCGCGGCTACGATATGGTCGACCTGATCGACCGGGTCGTCGACGAGGGCTCGTACTTCGAATTACGCCCGGAGTACGGCCAGGAAATCATCACGGCCTACGCTCGAATCGACGGTCGGCCGGTCGGCATCGTCGCCAACCAGCCAGCCCACCGTGCGGGTGCCATCTTCCCCGACGCCGCAGAGAAGGCGGCAGAATTCATCTGGAAGTCGGACGCGTTCAACATTCCGTTGCTCTACCTGTGTGATACGCCGGGATTCATGGCCGGTTCGCAGGTCGAAAAGGACGCCATCCTCGAGAAAGGGAAGAAGATGATCTACGCGACGTCATCGGCGACGGTGCCAAAACAGACCGTCATCGTCCGGAAAGCCTACGGCGCAGGTATTTACGCGATGGGTGGGCCCGCCTACGATCCCGAAAGCGTAATCGGCCTCCCCTCCGGTGAAATCGCCATCATGGGTCCGGAAGCGGCGATCAACGCCGTCTACGCCCGCAAACTCTCCGAGGTCGACGACCCCGACGAACGTGCCGAGATGGAAGCCGAACTGCGTGCAGAGTACCGCGAAGACATCGATATTCATCGAATGGCGAGCGAGGTCGTTATCGACGAAATCGTCCCCCCGAGCTCGCTTCGCGACGAACTCGCCGCGCGGTTTGCGTTCTACGAAGGTATTGAAAAGTCACTGCCGAGCAAAAAACACGGAACGATTCTGTAGTGAGACTCTCGAGATGCCCGAGCGGGACCGTTTCCATGTGAGTATCGACCGATTGCCAAGAAGGATAAAAGAACGCCCTCTCGAGGCGACAGTGTCGTGTACTCGAAGCCCACAACCGCTATCGGTTCGACGTACACGGGTAGGCGAGACGAACCACGAAGTACTCCCTTTTGATTTCCTTCCGGGAAACACGGCACCCAATCGTTGTAGCCTTTCGTTACCCTCGCTACCGCTGGCATAACAATACGAGAATGTATCGAACTCTCGAGCGCTCTCGGTGGCAGTCCTTGGTTCGACTCCGGGGGAGGGCGTATGGGAACCGACCAGGTGCGGTGGCACCTCCCGTTGACCGCCAGTGTCGAGGAGATGACCGGCCTCGAGCGCTGGCTTTGGGTCGTCGTCGGTTTTTCACTCGTTGGCGATATCGTCACGACGTTCGTCGGGTTGCACCTCGGACTCACCGAATCGAACCCGATTGCCCGGAACGCAATCGATGGCTGGGGACTGCTTGGAATGCTCGCCCTGAAGGGATTCGCGCTTGGGATCGCACTGGTATGTCGGGGTGTCCTCGAGCGACCGTTTCGGCCGATAATTCCTGCCGCACTGGCGATTCCCTGGCTTGCTGCCGTCGTGATCAATACATTCGCTATCGGGACGGTCCTCTTTTATTGACTCGGCAGCGCTTTTCGCTCGGAATCATGTCGATAATAGGTCTATTCAGTAACAACAGCTATTGACACGGCAACGAAATGCTTGGTTATGACCAATCCCTCGTCACTCAAACCGCTGGTCTACGTCAGCGGTGACGAGGAGCACGTCGCTCGTATCAGCGACGACCTGGGAGTTCGCGGTGGCTTCGATGTGTTTTCGGCCCGAACCGTCGCCGACGCGCTCGAGCAGGTAAAAACGTATCCACGGCCGGTTTGCCTTCTCAGCGACACCAGGTTTCCAGACGGTGACTGGCGCGATTTGCTCGAGGCTGTCCGCGCCTCGTATCCGACACTCCCGTTCATTTTGTACCCCGGGCCTGAAGAAGCGCCGAGTCTCGAGGGAGCGTTCGACAAGGGGGTGACGGGCTATCTCCACCAGGGGTCGGGGCCGACACACCGTACGGACCTCTGTGCGGCGATACAGGCGGCAATCCAGAGCGATCAGACGACGGAATCACTCACCGAGCGAAAGAAGGAATTGCAGACGATTCAGTCGATTACGAAGGAAATCGACTCCGGCGACGGGCCACTACAGGCCAGTCTCGATTCGATCGTGCGAACTATCCCGGATGCCTTTCAGTGGCCGGATCGAACGCACGTTCGACTCGTCGCTGACGGGAAAGTCGCCGAAACAGATGGTTTTGTCCTCGGTGAGGATTGTGCAGGAGCGAGGACGACCACTGCTGGCGGTGTTGATCTCGCGCTCACCGTTTCGGTCGAATCGAGAGACTGCGATGAAAACTCGGTCGTTCTCCCCGAAGAACGGGAATTTTTGGAGACGGTCGTCACCATGTTGGCCGGCGAAATCGAACGCCGAACCTACATCGAGCAACTCGAGGAGACCGAAAATCGATTCAACCAGATCACCGAGAACATCTCGGAGGTCGTCTGGATCACTGACGCATCGCAAGAGGAAATGATCTACGTCAGCCCGGCTTACGAATCCATG
This sequence comes from Natronosalvus hydrolyticus, assembly GCA_025517525.1. Taxonomy (GTDB): domain Archaea; phylum Halobacteriota; class Halobacteria; order Halobacteriales; family Natrialbaceae; genus Natronosalvus; species Natronosalvus hydrolyticus. The sequence continues at coordinate 69,233 of JAOPJZ010000006.1, read as the reverse complement.
TGGGGCAAGTCACTCGAATCCCTGTATGCGGATCCGACCTCGTTTCTGGAACGTATCCACCCTGATGACCGAGATCGTGTCGAACGTGCCGTCCTCGAGAAACGACACGGAGTATACGACGAGGAGTACCGGATCGTTCTCCCGAACGGCGAACTGCGCTGGATACACGACCGTGGCGTTCCCGTAATGAACGAGGAGGGAACTGTCTATCGGGAGGTCGGGCTCACAGAGGATATCACCGACCGAAAAGAACGAGAACAACAGTTAGCAGTATTGAATCGAGTGTTACGGCACAACCTTCGAAACGAGATGAACGTCATTCTGGGGAATGCAGCGGAGATTCTCGAGCATGGGGATGCAGCGAGTGCTGAACACGGTGACGTCATACGACAGGTCGCCACGAAACTGCTCGAACTTACCGATAAGCAGCGATCCCTTGCAAAATTACTCACCGATTCACGCGAACCGGAGGTTCAAAATGTCAGCACACTACTCGAGGAGACACGAGCGGCCTTCGAAACGTCGAACGCGACGGCGGAGATCGACGTCACCGTGACTGCTGCAGGAACGGAAACGATTCGGACGACACCACATCTGGAGATCGCCATCAGGGAACTGGTCGAGAACGCCATCGAACATGGTGGTAACGGCGTTCCTGCGGTGACGATTGACGGGACAGTGACAGACTCCGGCGCCGAAATCCGTGTCAGTGACAACGGCCCCGGAATTCCCCTCGAGGAGCAAGCCGTACTCGAGAGCGGTGAGAGCCAACTGAGTCACGGGAGCGGGTTGGGCCTGTGGCTTATCCACTGGGTCGTTACTCAGGCCGGCGGCTCGGTATCGTTCCAGCCAACCGAGGATGCGGGAACCACCGTCACGCTGTGGCTACCACACGTCCCCGAAGCCGCGTAATGGGGGTTGCCGCGTACGATTTCGAGTATCTGATACTCGAAGGAGCGTCGGTCGCCCACCGAGGGCTTCCTCGAGGTCAGGACTCGAACCCAGGAAAGCGAATGGACGCCGTCCGTGGGTCACTCTCGAGGTACTCATCCCTGGAGACGGTGTAGCGATAGACGTCCGCAGGCTCTCCGCCGATGCCCGCCCCATTTCGGACGAGGCCGTCACGGCCGCCGCCGTGGCGTTCGGTGTAGCGTTCGATGGCCACGTTCGATTTTTTATTTTCGACATCAGCGGTGGCTGCGACTAGGTCGAGGTCGAGCATCTCGAACGCGAGTTTCATGAAGGCGGCCGCTCGCTCGCCGGAGTAGCCTCGCCCCCAGTAGCGTTTTCGTAGCCAGCAGCCAAGCGTCATCGTTCTGGCCTCCCAGTCGATGCCAAAGCCGGCACCGCCAGCGATTTCACCGGCACCGTCTTCGCTCTCGCGGGGATAGATGAGATAGGACGTGCCCTCGTTCTCGTCTCGCTTGTTGCTCACGGCCTCGACGAACTCGAGCGTCTCCTTTGGCGTTTGGTGGGGTTCCCAGGTGACGTATTCGGTCACCTCGTCGATACCGGGGTCACTCGAACAGATCTCATAAAACTCGAAGTGAGTGGCGGTCTCGAGACTGTCGCGGTGGATTGCCTCGAGTCGTAACCGCTCGGTTTCGATCGTTCGTGGGAACAGTTCGACCATACCTCGAGTGCTCGAGCGAGCGTAAAAAGGCTATCTTCGGTTTGTCTCTCGTTATCACGGCCTGTTTCCAAGCTGCGTTTTCATCAGGCAAATTAATAGCGCCTCAATAGCATTCTACTTTGATTATAATAGTATTTACTTCATTTTTAATATCAATACCTTCGGTGGCGTATGCAGTTCACTGGAGGCCTGCCAAGAGTGGCGACGCGACCGACCCCTCACCCGATACACGCGACCGACCCCTCACCCGATACACGCGACCGACCCCCCACCCGATACACGCGACCGACCCCTCACCCGATACACACGACCGACCCCTCACCCGATACACGCGACCGACCCCTCACCCGATACACACGACCGACCCCTCACCCAATACCAGTGTCCGTCTCACTGCTCGGAGAGTCGTTTGACGCGCTCGAGGGTGTCCGGGTCGTCGCTGTCTGAGCGGACCTCGATAAAGCGTGGGAATCGCAAGGCATAGCCCGAACTGTACGTCGGTGAGGTCTGGATTTCTTCGTAGCCAACCTCGAACACGACTGCAGGCTCGAGGTCGATGGTCTTCCCGGACTCGGACCGAACGTGTGGCTCGAGCAACTCGGTCAGTTCAACCAGTTGCTCGTCAGTGATCCCCGTCGCCACTTTGCCGATGGTCTCGTAGTTCTCACCGTCTCGCACCGACAGCAAGAACGTGCCAAAGTACTTCGCTCGACGACCTTCACCCCACTCCGCACCGGTGACGACACAGTCCAGTGTTTCGACGTCAGGCTTACGTTTGAGCCAGCGTTTCCCTCGTCTGCCGGGCGAGTACGTCGAACTCGGGTCTTTGAGCATGATCCCTTCGTGCCCGGCAGCGAGTGCGTCGGCGTCGATCGCCTCGATTCGTTCGGGGTCGTCCGTGAGCCACTGCCCGGAGGTCGCTTCGCCACCGCCGTCCACACGCGAGAGCACGCGCTCGAGGCGTGCGTGGCGTTCGGTCAGCGACGTCTCGAGTAAGTCCTCTCCGTCGACGTGGAGACAGTCGAAGAACTTCGGTCGAACTTCGATTGCTTCCCTGGTTTTTGCGACGTCGTGTTTCCGGCGAAAACGACGCAAGACTGCCTGAAACGGGAGCGGATCGCCAGCGTCGTCGACCGCGACGACCTCTCCATCGAGAATAATCGGTTTAGAAATAGTTTCGGCGAACTCGACCACCTCAGGGAGCGCATCCGTCACGGGCTCCATATTCCGCGAAAAGATTCGCGTCTCGCCGTCCGGATCGTGATGCAGTTGGATCCGTGCGCCATCGTACTTCCACTCGACGGCCGCCAGGTCCCAGGCCTCGAGCGCGTCGTGTGCAGTTCCAGCCTGGGCGAGCATCGCCTGTACCGGACGGCCAACAGCAAGCGAGAGTGACTCGAGTCCGGCCACGCCGTCGGTACGGGCGACGACGGCGACGTCTCCGTAATCGTTCGAGACCTGCAACGCCCGTTCGACGTCGTCGGCCGGTACCTCGAACGCGCTCGCGATGGCGTCTCGGACCGTCCCTTCACCGACGCCAATGCGCATCTCCGAGAGGACAAGTCGGGCGAGATACCGTGCCTCTTCTGGCGCACATTGGTTGAACAGCGAGAACAGCAAGTCGACTTTCGTGTCGTGGCTTCCGGAACCGTCCGCACTCGCCACGGCCTCGAGGGTCTCGTACACATCTGTAACGGTGAGGTCGTCGACACTCGAAGCCGCTCCGCCGCCGAAGGCTCCGAGTCCTCGCTGGGTCCCAAACTCGTAACTCGCCGCGACGGCTCCGATATCCCCGCGCTCGGCGACAGACGTTTCGACATCGTCAGCGCTCACGTTCTGGCCTGCCGCTCGAGCGATGGCTTCGTAACACGTTCGCGGGCCGATATCGAGTTTGGTGCTGTCCCACGCGGGGAAAACGCGTCCCTGGACGAACCGGGCAACTCGCTCGAGGTCAGCGTCGCTCTCTGTTTCCTCGAAGAGGATCGCGACGTGAGTGATGATCTCGAGGTCGGCTGGCTCGGCTTCGATGGTGGCGGCCTGGTCGGCGAACGCGGCGAACTGCATTGGCTGGCTGTAGGTGACGGACGTGGCTTAAACTGTTCGAGATGGGAAGCGAAGTGGATCTCACAGCCCCGTCTGAATTCGCGTTCCAGTCGACCCCAATCGTGGGCTTCGCTCGAGGTGCCTGCGTGCCAGTGGGTATGAGAGCAACAGGTACGAACTCACCTTCTGGGAGCGTCAGGGTTTGTGGGTGAACAACACTGGCTTTCCATCTTCGACGGCCGTACAGATATCGAGGGGTATCGTCTGATTGAGACTCGTATACTCGTCTTTACAGACGACCATATCGTCGAACGGTTCCTCACACGCGGGGCAGGTGAGTCCCACCGTGTTCTGGTACAGTTTGATCGACGGGTTCTCTTCACGAAGCGTGGCCGACGAGACGAATTTGTCGAACTGTTCCATGTGCTACTGTGAGTGTAACTGAGGGTAAAGTGTTTCCCCGGGTCCGACCTCGAGAGAACGTCCTCGAGTAGACGATTACAATGGGTTACTGTCGTCTCCTATCGGTGATTGCCGACGGCGAAAATACCGGCACAGGGTACCGGAGGTTGTATAATACCTTGTAAGACCGTCACATCATCTTCAATTTCGTTGGTAATTATGTAACGACGCGGGCGGGCACAATTATTATGTGAGTAACCCCGAGTCTGTACCTATGGACACCACAATCCACGTTTTGCACGTGGATGATGAGCCTTCGTTAGCCGATCTGGCCGCCACCTTTCTCGAGCGCCACGACAGTCGGTTTTCGGTCCAAACGGCTACCAGCGTCGATGCGGGCCTCGAGCGACTCGAGGAGCGCACCTACGACTGTGTAATATCCGATTACGATATGCCGGGAGCAAACGGTATCGAGTTCCTGGAGACCGTTCGGGAACGATTCGGTGACATCCCTTTTATTCTGTTCACCGGAAAAGGGAGCGAAGAAGTCGCGAGTCAAGCGATTTCGGCTGGCGTTACCGATTATTTGCAAAAAGAATCCGGCACCGAACAGTACGAAGTGCTGGCAAACCGAATCGGAAACGTCGTCGCCCAGTCCCGAACGGAACGCAAACTCGTTCAACAACAGACCATCTTCGGGACGCTAATCGGAAATCTGCCGGTGGGCGTCCTCGTCGAAGACGAATCGCGGCAAGTGCTCGCCGCAAACTCCACGCTGACCAATATGTTTTCCGAGGAGCTCGAGCCGGATTCGATGATTGGGAAGGACTGTGGTCGCCTCTCACACGAGTTGAAAGATGTTTTTCACGACCCGGAGGGGTTCATCGACTCCATCGAGGACTGCCTCGAATCCCGAACACCTAACGAAGGAGAGGAATTCGTCCTCGAAGATGGTCGGATTATCGAACGCGATTACATCCCTTACGAACTGGCAGATGGGGAGGCAAACCTCTGGGTGTACGACGACGTCACCGAGGACCGCGAACAACAGAAACTGCTCACCGGCCTGTTCGAAGAATCCCTGGACGGAATCGGGATCAAGGAAGTCATTACGGATGACGACGGGAATCCGGTCGATTACCGGTATCTGCAACTGAACGAGAAATTCGAAGAACTCACCGGCCTCGATGCCGACCAGGTCGAGGGTCGACGAGCAACCGAGGCGATAGATGGCATCGAAGACACGCCGTTCATCGAAATTTTCGGTGAAGTCGCCCTCGAGGGCACGACTGCACAGTTCGAGCAGTACTCCGCGCCGCTGGATCGACATTACAAAATTTCGGCGTTCTCCCCACGACCTCGGCAGGTCATCACTATCTTTTCGGATATCACCGAACAGAAAGAACGAGAACGAGAACTCCAGCGGTTCAAGTTCTTCATCGAACACACGCCGGACTTCATGGTCATCATGGACGAGGATCTCAGTGTTCGCTACCAGAGTCCGGCCTCGCCGATGTTGGATTTCACGCCGTTACACGTCGTCGGTGACAATCCACTCGAGCACATCCACCCGGATGACCGCGAACGGGTGATGGAAAATATCCAGCGCCTCCTCGAGAACCCGGACACTGTCTCGAGTTCGGAGTACCGAGCGAAAGACGCCGATGGGAACTGGCGATGGTTCGAAGACCGCGGTCAGAACTATATCGGCACCGACCCAATCGACGGCCTTGCGATTTCCATCCGAGATATTTCTGATCGAAAACGCCAGGAACAGGAACTCAAACGACAGAACGCTAGACTCGAAGAGTTCGCGAGCATCGTCTCACACGATCTGCGGAATCCGCTAAATATCGCCAGAGGAAACATCGAACAGGTTCGAACGGAGTGTGATAGCGAGTATCTAGAGGAAATCGAGTACGCCCACGACCGCATGGAAACGCTCATCGAGGACCTCCTGACGCTGGCCCGCAAGGGTGAGGCAGTCAGTGACGAGGAATCGGTAGAATTGGCTACACTGAGCGATAACTGCTGGCGAAACATCGAGGCCTCGGATGCGTCGCTGATCGTCGAAAGTGAGGGAGTGATACTGGCCGACAAAAGCCGGCTTCGACAGCTCCTGGAGAACCTGTTTCGAAACGCGATCGAACACGGGCCACCGACTGATGCGTCCGGAGTTGTCATGGAAGATTTCGACGGCCTCACCGTCTCGGTTGGCGACCTCGAGGACGGCTTCTACATCGAAGACACAGGACAGGGAATTCCGGCTGAAATGCGATCGACGGTGTTCGATGCCGGACATACAACCGTCGAGGCTGGCACCGGGTTGGGTCTCAGTATCGTCCAACAGATCGTCGATGCTCACGGCTGGGAGATACGGCTCGTCGAGGGAGATGATGGCGGCGCCCGGTTCGAAATCACTGGCGTCGACAGTGTGGATCCGGAGGAAGATTTCGACGACCGATAGTGCGTTTTCATTCCCAGTTGGTGATGGATCGAAGACACGGAGAACGGGACTCGAGTCCGCCGAAAACGGAACAGGTGGGCGTTGCGTACGTGCCCCGCTGTGGTAGCGGGTAACGCGAACGCCTTGAGTGACTGCTTTTAACCCCTTGGCCGCGCGAGTCGTCGCTATGGGAGCCGAGGACCTCACGTCACGTCTCGAAGACGTTCTCGCTGTCGACGCCGATGCGTTTCAGCGTCGGGCGATGGCGGAAGCCGACGACATCGTCGAAGCGATCGAAGCCGGTGCGTTCGATAATCACCAGGCCATCGTCGGCTTCGAGTACGAATTTTACGCCGTCGACAGCGACACCGGTGCGTTACGACGGGTTCCTCGGCGCTTGCTCGAGTTGATGGGCTTCGAGAAGGAACTGGGATTGCACAACGCGGAGATGACGACCAGTCCACAACCGCTCAATGCGGATGGGCTTCGGGCACAGGAAGCAGAGATTTGTGCCAGACTCCGGGCCGCCCAGAGCGTCGCGAACGCTGAAGGGATGCAACTGGTCAGTGATGCCCTCTGGACTCTCCCGCCGGCCGGCGAGAGCGCTCGCGCGTATCTGACCGATAGCGTCGAGCGGACAATTGGCGAAGGCAGGGAAGGGAGTGACGAAACGCCGGAACAACGGACAGTGACGCTCGCCGCAAACATGAGCGACGCCGCCCGATATCACGCCATGGCGAACACCGACCGGGCTGACGAAGCGGGCATGGTACTCGATTGTCCGAACGTGTCACTCGAGGCCGAGACGGTGATGCCGGAGAGTCTCATCACCTCTATTCAGCCACACTATCAGGTGCCTCACGCACCCGATCTACCCGCGTATTTCACCTACGCGATCCGAATTGCTGGCCCCTTGCTCGCCCTCGGGGTGAACGCACCGTTCCTCCCGGCAGACCTGTATGACGACGTAACCCCCGAAACGATCCTCGAGGATGCCTGGATGGAACACCGGATCAGCATTTTCGAAACGGTCCTCAACGATCCCTCGGCGGGTGCTGGCAAAGTTCGATTTCCGCGGGACCTCGACAGCGTTGGCGATGCAGTCGCCCGAATCGCCAGCGACGATACAATCGTTCCGATGCCGGTCGAAACTGGCCACCGATTCGACGACGACTTCGCTCACTTCAGACGCAAACACGGCACCTACTGGCGATGGGTCAGACCGGTGTTCGACGGGGCCTCGCGCTCGGCCGCCAACGCCCGTATCGAGTTCCGCCCGATTCCGGCCCAGCCCACCGTCCGGGACTCGGTTGCCTTTCTGGCCACCTTCGCCGGCCTCCTCGAGAGTTTAACTCGCCTCGAACATCCGGTCCGCGAACTCGACTGGGCCGTCGCCCGCGAGAACTTCTATGCCGCTATGCGCGACGGACTCGAGGCCGAAATTCACTGGATCACGAACGATGGACAGGAGACGACCGATATCGACGCACTCTACGAGGACCTGTTCGCCCATGCCGAGGAAGGTCTCTCGAGTCAGGGACTCTCCGAGGACGAAATCGCTGCCTACCTGTATCCGCTGCGCCGACGCGTTCGTCAGCGCCAGACGCCAGCGGCCTGGAAACACGACCAGGTCGCGAGGGAAATTGAGAACGGCCAATCTTTCGAATCGGCCCTCGAGTCGATGCAACAAGAATATATCGAGCGCCAACGGGACACGCTGTTCGACGGGAGCTTTGCGGAGTGGAACGGCGAGTGAACACAGAGCCGCCGGCCGCAACAGATTAAGTACCCCCGACGATAGGTGTATATATGGTCACGTTTTGCTCCGGAGGGACCGGCACGCCGAAGCTCCTCGATGGTGCGGGGGCGGTGTTTTCGCCGGAGGAAATAACGGTCGTTGCGAACACCGGAGACGATATCGAACTCGGTGGTCTTTTCGTTTCTCCTGACGTCGACACGCTGCTCTTTCAGGGCGGTGGCGTCCTCGACCGCGAGAAATGGTGGGGAATCAGAGGCGACACCCACCGAACGAACACGGCGTTACACGATATCGCGAAGGCAGCGGATCTCGAGACCGGGCCACAGTACCTCCCGGAAGAGAAACAAACGGATGGGCGGCGATTAGCTCGCTGGCGACGCTTTTCGGGCGTTGGCGAGTTCATGACGATTGGTGACCGTGACCGGGCGGTACATCTCACCAGGACCAGCCTGCTCGATCAGGGGCACACACTGACTGAGGTAACCGAGACGCTCGCTGACGCATTCGGTGTCAGTATCGAACTCCTTCCGATGAGCAATGACCCGGTAGCCAGCCTCATCCATACCGAAGACGGCCTGATGCATTTTCAGGAGTACTGGATCGCCAATCGTGGCGATCCGACGGTGACGAACGTCGAATTCCGCGGTTCGTCCGCCGCCAAGCCGGCTCCGGGCGTGCTCGAGGCGCTGTCCGAGACGGTCATCATCGGTCCGTCGAACCCGGTTACGAGCATCGGGCCACTGCTTTCACTTCCCGGTGTCGCGAAGGCATTGATGGAGACGACGGTGATTGCCGTCTCACCGTTCGTCGGCTCGAACGCCTTTTCCGGACCCGCAGGCGACCTCATGTCCGCCGTGGGGGCCCAACCGAGTACGGCCGGGCTGGCGACGGCCTATCCGTTCGCCGACGCGTTCGTCATCGACAGCCAAGACGACACCACCTTCGACCGACCGACGATTCAGACCGACATCTCGCTCGATTCGAGGGAGGACGCCGCTCGGGTGATCAAAGCAATCGACGAGGCGCGGGCACTCGTCGCCTGAACCCCATGTTTTCACCACCACTCGCGCTCGCGAGTCTCAGCGGCCAGTCGGACGCCGACTGGGCTCGAGCGGGTGCCGACTGGGCCGGCTGTGCCGTTCTCGGCGGCATCGCCCTCGACCAGCCGTCCAGAGAAGCCGCGCGCGCACTGGTCGCCCGCGATCGGACGGAGTTCCTCCCTGACGATCCGTTCGCCTTCGTCGACGACCAGTTAGCCCGCCTCGAGGGCGTACCGATCCAGGCAGGGTTCAACGTCAGGAGTGCTAGCGTCGACCCTATCACACAAGTTGCCCGCATTTGCCGTGACCGGAACGCACTGCTGGAGATAAACGCCCACTGTCGCCAGCCCGAACTGTGTGCGGCCGGCTGTGGCGAAACGTTGCTTGCCGACAGCGACCGTCTCTGTAGGTACGTCGAGGCAGCCGACGCAACCGGCGTGACCGTCGGCGTAAAAGTCCGGGCCGAAGTTCCCGACGTCTCCCTCTCTTCGCTCTGCCCCAGACTCGAGGCCGCGGGCGCGTCGTTCGTCCACGTCGACGCGATGGACTCCGAAGCCGTTATCGGAGAAATCGCCGATAGCTGTGACCTGTTCGTCATCGCGAACAACGGCGTTCGAGACGGGGCGAGCGTTCGTACCTATTTCGAGTACGGAGCCGACGCCGTCAGCGTCGGTCGACCGAGCGATAATCCGGTCGTCCTCGAGCGCGTGGCTCGAGCGCTCGAGAGCGAGTTCGTGACCAGCGGGTAGGAAACGAAATCGGCGGTCAGAGCTGTCGATACGGGCCTAGGCGCGTCCCGTCGAGCAAATAGGCCTCCGTTTCCGCGAACCCTTCGGGAAAGAACGGGGCGAGAAACGACTGCCCCTCGAGATTCGTCCAGGTGCCGCCGACGAGGTCGTTGAACGCCGGGACGACGACGACCTCGGGCGGGTCGGTTTCACCGTCGAGCCACCCCACCCCCTGGTATTCTTCGCGTTTTCGAAAGGGACCCGGGTCGAGTTTCCCGCGGAGCCATACCCGTTCGATACGCGCGCCACCGACCTCGTCTTCGAGACGAACGCACGGGTGCTCGTGTCCGAGACAGACGGTGGCCGCCCCGAGAACTGATCGATCCGGCCAGGTGTGGCCGTGACAGCAGCCGAGTCCGTCTAGCCGGATCCCCGCTCCGTCGCTGATCTGGATGTGGGTGCCACCGATCCGTCGCTCGAGTTCGCCGTTTTCGCTCTTCTCAGCCCCGGCATCACCCTCGAGCCATCGTTCGATGGCACCGTCGTGGTTCCCTCGTACCAGCGTCACGTCGACGCCACGGGGAAGCGATTCGAACAGTACCTCGAGTTCACCCCGCTCGGCCCCACCCGGGTCGCCGATTGAGTGCATGAGGTCTCCAAGGACAATGAGGCGGTCGATCCCGGTTCGTTCGAGCAACGAACACAATCGCTCTCGTCGGTTTATGGCCCGGCTCGGAACCTCGACGCCACGCTCCTGACGCAAGCCAACCTCGTATCCTGCGTGGTAATCAGCGATAACGAGCGCTCGCTCTGCCTCGAGTGTTACCACGGCTGCCGGTTCTTCGGGAATCGGCTCGAGAGTGGCCATCGCGGTTAGATGGCTTTCAGCGTCTCGTCTCCTGGTTCGTAACACTGGCCGCCCATGAGCGCGTCCTGAATCGCCTCCTCGACGGCATCGGCGTCGGCACCCGCTTCCTCGACGACAGCGTCGATAACTGCTTGGCGATCCGCACCGTCGCCGTCGTCCAGGTCACGCATGGTTTCGACGGCCAGTGACTCGAGGTTGACGTCTGCGGTCGTTTCCTCAGCCTCCTCAGTTTCGGCCGCTTCGTCGGCCGCTCCGTCGTCGATATCCGTTGGCTCGTCGTCGGCCTCTCCGGTTTCCTCTTCTTCGGCCGCCTCTTCAGTCGTGTCGCTCGCTTCGTCCTCGATGGCCGTCTCCGTCTCGGGCACGTCGATATCGGCTTCGCCCGGCTCTTCGACTTCGTCACCGGTGGCGAAGTCGGTGCCAAACTCGGCCTCGAGTTCGGCCCGCTCTTCGTCGTCCATCTCGTACATTCCGGCGGCAACGTCTTCGGAATCCTCCGTCGCTGGTGCGTCCGCTGCACCCTCGGTATCGGCCCCACCGGCGTCGAAGTCACCGAGGGTATCGTCGCTGTCGGCGTCCGTCACGTCGTCCACCGGGTCGTCGCTTGGGGCATCGAAGTCGCCGAGCTCGTCGGTCGATTCAGGCGTTTCCGTTGTCGCCGTCTCCGCCGAACTCGAGCCACTGTCGTCGGTGGCCTGAGCTGTCGGTTCCGTATCTGCGCTGTCCGCAACCGACGGATCGGCATCGGCGCTGTCCGCAACCGACGTTTCCGTGTCATCCGTCGTAGCGACCGCTTCCTCGATTTCCGCTTCGGGTTCGGCCGTCGCATCGGGGGCCCCCGATGGGGCTTCCGTCGCCGTCTCCGCGTCCGCCGCCCCTCCAGAAGGTTTCGAGGCAGCCTCCTCGAGCGACTCATCCACCTCTAGGTCCAGGTCGACCAATTCGGCAGCGAGCGATGCAAACGAGGGAGCGGTCTCGCTCGAGGCGTCGGGCCGGCGGTCGAGCCCCCGGACCTCGTCACGTTCGTCAGCAACGACTCGCGCGCTATCTAGCGCGAGATCACGGATGCTCTCCAGATACGCGGGCGTGGTTCCGTAATGCTCGAGGGTCAGTGGAATACCTGCGGCCAATCCGCGTTCGACACCGGCCTCGAGTAAGGCTTCCTCGAGTGCGTCGTCATCGAGTGTTGGGGCGATATCGGCTGCCGCAGCCATCGTCCCGGCACGCTCGAGGGTCTGTTCGGCCGCCGAGACGACCCAGCGCTCTCGTGTGCCTGCATCGACCAGGGCGAGGCTTTCGGGCCGTATCGAGGTGTAAACGACGTCAGAATCCTCGGGCTGGTAGGTTCGGGCTTTCCCCGTCACGGCGACGAACGCGGGTGGGTCGGTTCGCTCGAGGAAGGCAAGTGCGTCCGGCTGATACTGGCCGGCGTACACGACAAATGCGCCCGTCGGGTCGACGATGCGGGCTCGAAGCATCTCCTCGTTGACCGACGTCACTTCGGTGAGTGCACCGACGACGAACACGCGATTGAGTCTGGCCCCGGTCGGCGTAATCACGTAGTTGGGTGCGCGCTCCTCGTCGCTTTCGGAGTGCGAGAGAGTCGCGTCGTCGAACTCGGCGGCAAACACTCTGTACGCGACTTCTCGACCCGGTATTTCCTCGTCTGCGCTCATGCTTTTACCTCCTGGCCATCGAATTTCGCAAGCAGTTCCCTCGCGCGGTCTGCTGGCGAGTCATCACTCTCCTCGAAGTGACTCGCATCGAGGTTCGCGCCGTACTCGTCGATCGAGAGGTGGCCACGGACGCGATACTCGGTGCCGACGATTCGCTCGCGAATCGTATCGGCCACGGCTTCCTGGTCCATGGCATCTCGAGCCTCTTCTTTGGCGTCTTCGACGTCGCCGCCGTACACCGCCTCGGTGAGTTCGTCGTCGAGAATAACGGTCACGGCCCCGGTTCCGTCGTCGAGGATGGCCTTCACCCGCAGGTCGTCAAGGCCGTCGACTGAGCCGTGGGTTCGACATTGGCCCTTCTGAATCACGCGGTTACACTCCGGACAGCGCTGGATCAGGCCGGAGCCATCTCTGACTGCCAGCAGGTTGCCGACGAGTTCGACGTCGTACATCCCGCCGCTCGCGATGGCTTCGCCGATGCCGAGCCTCGGTGCGTCAGTGCCGACGTCGATACTCCGTTCGAGGGCTGTCACCGTCGAAAATTCCGAGACGTTCACTTCGGGGACGCCACGGAATTCTCGCACGTAGGCGTTCTCGATGCGAACCGAAGTACCCGCCTCGATTTCGGGGGCCGGATCCCAGTTCGTAAACGGCAGACGGCCACTCTCGTCGCCGAACACGCCGCTGAGAATCGTCGTCTCGCCATCACGGCCGTCGATCGTTCGTTCCTCACACTCGAGAACTTGGACCTCGACGGCTTTCGCCCGGTCACCCGTCCGGAGACTCGCAAGATCGGCTTCCCCGCCGACTTCGTAGGGAATATCGAGTGTTTCCTCGAGTTTCGACAACGAGGTGCTCTCCCCGAGGTTGAGTTCGGGTTGCCCGTCCCACTCGCGGACGCCGGCGTTGCCCGCCGTGATCGTATCGCCGGGGACCAGTCCAAAGTCTTCCCAGGCGGTAAAGTCGATAACGCCGGTGTCGTCGGCGAGTTCGCCCTCGACGATTTCCTGGTCTGATCCCTGGTAACGAATCGAACGCTTGCCAGCCGTCAGGACGCGAGCAGTTACCGTCACCGAGCCGTCATCGGGCGTAATGTCGGCGATGTCCCTCGCTTTGGGGGCGCCGCCACCACCGCCGCTCGAGCCGTCGCCGTACTTACGCCGAAGACTCTGTGTCGCTTCATCGAGTGGGACGGAGTACTCGAGTAAATTCTCCAGGTCTGCTTTGACCTCCTCTTTGTCAACACCGAGATCGGAGGCAAGATCCTCGGCATGGGTATCGATATCCATCACTGGCCCTTCGTCCGGATGGGTAAAAAACGTTCGCGCAACGGAGGATTCTTTGGCCGCGCTCGCACACGGGCAGATATGCACGTCGTCGTCAACGCGGCCATGAGTGCGGATGGCAAACTGTCGAGTCGACGCCGCGAACAGGTCCGTATCAGTGGCGACGAAGATTTCGACCGTATGGACGCCCTTCGAGCGGCCAGCGACGCGGTCGTCGTCGGCGTCGGGACCGTGCTGGCGGACGACCCGCACCTGACGGTCAAAGACGAAGCGCGCTCGAGCGAACGGGTCGACGCTGGTGAGGCCCCCTGTCCCGCTCGAGTCGTCATCGATTCACGGGGACGGACACCCACTGAGGCCGCGATTCTCGACGGCACCGCCGAGACGTTCGTCTGTGTCAGCGAGGACGCGCCCACGAGCGCCCGTGAGCGACTCGGCGAGCGAGCCACGGTTATCACTGCCGGGAGCGGCCGCGTCTCGCTCGTCGACGCCTTCGAAGGGCTCGAGCAGGCGGGTCTCGAGCGGTTGATGGTCGAAGGCGGCGGCGAACTCATCTTTTCACTGTTCGAAGCCGGTCTGGTCGACGAACTGTGCGTATTCGTCGGCCCGCAGATCATCGGCGGTCGAGACGCCCCGACGCTGGCCGACGGCGACGGCTTCGTCGAGGATTTTCCCGCACTTACACTCGAGGCCGTCGAACGTCTCGATGACGGAGTCGTTCTTTGCTGGGAGATCAGGTCCTGATCGGTGTGGCTGCCTCTGGGATTCGCACGTCGGGGACCGACCGGAGAGCGGCACTCGAAAACCGACACGTTCTCTACTCTTCCTCGAGCACTCGAGGGTATGGTCCTCGAGCGAGTTCGCCCGATTGCACGGTCGTATTTCGACGAGCACGTGGCTCCCGCCCACGACTGGCATCACGTGGAACGAGTGGAAACGAACGCAAAGCGTCTCGTGCGGTCGCACTCGGACGTGGACGAACGGACGGTGTTTCTGGCGGTCTTACTCCACGACATCGGTCGCCCGGGTGAAGACGCCGGGACCGTCGACGATCACGCCGAATGGGGTGCCCGCGAAGCGGGAACGATCCTCGAGGAACTCGAGGTCGACGTCGAGACGGGGAGAATCGACGCCGTCGCCCACTGCATTCGTGCCCACCGATTTTCGAACGACGTCGAGCCGCGAACGCTCGAGGCCAAGCTGCTCTCCGATGCCGACAATCTCGATGCGCTGGGGGCAATCGGCCTCGCTCGGACGTTTTCGTACGGCGGTGAGCGAGGGACGACGATTTATGACCCCTCGTTACCGCCCGAAGTTGATGACTCGAGTGCCGGAAAAACAAGTGTCAACCACGTCCATAAGAAACTGCTCGCTTTGCCAGACCGGATGTACACCGAGGCTGGCCGGACGCTCGCAGAAGAGCGGTGTGCATTCATCGAATCGTTTCTCGAAACCCTCGAGGGTGAGGTTGGCAACCGTGGTGGAACCGCTGACGGGCGCGAACACGGTAGCGATGTCGAGGGTGGCCCAGAGAATAGCGATCGATAGCCGAACGACCACTGGTATATCCATCGACGGTGTTTGTCCAGCCGTGACAGCGGACGAACGCCAACGCTGGGAGTCGCGCTACGAGCGGACAGCGTTTCGCTCGCCGGAAGACCCGTCGCCGATTCTCGGTGCGACCCTCGATTCGGTAGAGCCGGGGCGGGCGCTCGATATTGCAACGGGGCTCGGCCGAAACGCCCGATTGCTGGCACACCACGGATGGACGGTCGATGCCATCGACATTTCACGGACGGCCCTCGAGCGAGCACGGTCCCGTTCTGCCAGGGAGGAAGGTTCCGATTCGTCGTCGATCAACTGGATCCTCGCCGACGTGGACACCTACTGCTTTCGACCGTGGCGGTACGACCTGATTACGATCAGTTTCTTCGATGCACGGGCGCGATTGGATTCGATTCTCGAGGCACTGGCGCCGGGTGGCGTTCTCGTGTACGAACACTACCTGCACTCGAGTGATGATGGGAGAGACTGCGACTCGAGCGATACTGACCGAAAGAGCGGGCCCAGCGACCAGTACCGGTTCGCACCGAACGAGTTACTCGAGGCCTGCTCGCCCCTTCGAATTCGTTTCTACGACGAACGACCGATTCGTGGGGAACGGCGAGTAGTGCTCGTGGGCGAACGCCCCGAGTCGAGCAAGTCGTAAGGCCGTCACTTGCTGCCGTCGTCGACCACGTGACAGGCTACCATCCGTATAGCAGTACAACCCCCGTTTCAGCGAACGCCCCGCAACAGTCCCCAAAATAGCGCGCCACCGAGTGCAAGGACGAACAGCAAGATAGCAACCGCCAGTGCTGGCGATACGATTGGCCACAGCAAGATGACGATAATTACGACGAGGAGGGCGATTATGACGGTAAGTCGATAGCGAATCTCGTCGTCCGACAGACGTCGTTCTCCTCAGGCAACATGTAAGTGCATTTTGGTGGGGTCGGGTCAAAATGGACAAGAACCTCAACACTCCGTCAAGACCTCAGTACTCCGTGCAGCGTTCACGTGTGAGCCGAACCGATGGGTTCGGCTCACTCGTTCAGGCGTGATGAGCCACTCAGTACCCTCCCAAACGTCGACCGATGCGTGAAACCGGACACCCGTAATCGGTTTCACGCATCCGTTCAGCTTTGGGAAGCCACTCAGGCCAGCCCGATCTGTTCGGTGTACGCACCGTAGTGGTCTTCGAACACCTGCATGATTTCGCCCATCGTCGCGTAGGCTTTCACCGCCTCGACGATAGCCGGGATGGTGTTCTCATCGTTTTCGATCGCCGACTGGACCGATTCGAGCGCCGCCGTGACTGCCTCCTCGTCACGCTCGGCTTTCGTCCGCTCGAGACGCTCGAGTTGGGTTTCCTGGGCGGTTTCGCCGACGTGGAGGACGTCCGGGGAGGTGTCCTCGTCGATAGTGAACTTGTTGACGCCGACGACGATCTCTTCCCCGCGTTCGACGCGTTCTTGGTACTCGTAGGAGGCCTCCTGAATCTCTCTGAGGAAGTAGCCGTCGTCGATACCGTTGAGGATGCCGTCACGGACCGACCCGTCGCCCATCTCGCGAATTTCCTCGATGTAAGCCATCGCCTCTTGCTCGATTTCGTTGGTGAGCGATTCGACCGCGAAGGACCCGCCAAGGGGGTCGACGATATCGGCTGCGCCGGATTCCTCGGCGATGATCTGCTGGGTTCGCAATGCGACGCGAACGGCTTTTTCACTCGGGAGAGCCAGCGCCTCGTCGAAGCTGTTCGTGTGCAGGCTCTGGGTCCCACCGAGTACCCCCGCCAGCGCCTGGATGGTGACTCGAGCGACGTTGTTGATCGGCTGCTGGGCTGTTAGCGACTGGCCAGCGGTCTGGGTGTGGAACTTCAGCCGCTTGGATTCGGCGTGCTCGGCGTCGTACCACTCATCCATCACGCGAGCGTAAATGCGCCTGGCCGCGCGGAACTTGGCAATTTCTTCGAAAAACGAGTTGTGACAGTTGAAGAAAAACGAGAGCCGTGGCGCGAACTCGTCCACCTCGAGGCCGCGTTCCACCGCGTCTTCGACGTACCCGAAGCCATCGGCGAGCGTAAACGCGAGTTCCTGAATCGCGGTCGATCCGGCTTCACGAATGTGATAGCCGGAAACGGAGATGGGGTGAAACTTCGGCGTCTCCTCAGTCGAGAATTCGACCACGTCAGTCACGAGTTTGAGGGCAGGTTCGGGGGGAATCACCCACTCTTTCTGGGCGATGAACTCTTTGAACATGTCATTTTGCAGGGTTCCACGAATCTGCTCACGTGGAACGTCCTGCTGGTCGGCCAGCGCGACGTACATCGCGTAGATCACTGGAGCGGAGGGATTGATCGTAAAACTCGTGGAGACGTCACCGATGTCGATTCCGTCGAACAGCACCTCCATGTCTCGCAAGGTATCGACGGCGACACCCTCCTTCCCGACCTCGCCGTCGCTCATCGGGTCGTCCGAATCCAGTCCCATCAACGTGGGCATGTCGAACGCCGTCGACAGCCCCGTCTGGCCCTCCCCAATCAGGTAGTGAAAGCGCTCGTTGGTCTCTTCGACCGTGCCGAACCCGGCAAACTGGCGCATCGTCCACGTCCGCCCACGGTACATCGTCGGATACGGCCCCCGCGTGTACGGCTCCTCGCCGGGAAAACCCAGGTCCTCAAGGAAATCGATATCGGCAACATCGTTGGGCGTGTACAGCCGGTCGACCTCGAGGTTCGAAATCGTTGCAAACCGGTCTTTGCGTTCGCCAAACCGGTCGAGAACCGGCTCGAGCGTCTCCGATTCCCAGTCCTCCCCGGCGGACTGAATCGCCTCGAGTTCATCATCGTCGTACATGATCGTAATTTTTGCCGGACGATCCATTAAGGGTTCCGGGATGGGGGCTCGAAGTCGCTACTCTGGATTGCTCAACCTCATCAGGGCCTGGCAATACGTGCACGTGTCGTGACCTCATGGGTCTCGATCACTGATTCCGTTCGCGACGGCCAGTTCTAACGCAAAACTCGAGGACGAGACGATATCGCCGATACCGACGGTTCCAGCCGGGTCTTCGACCACGCGGTTCGGACAGGCGACGACAGTTGGTGTACAGAGAGCACCATCCTCCGTGACCGCACCGAGCTGGTCGGCAAGCACCTCGATCGCTTCGCGCCCCTTCGCCGACGGCTCGTAGGTCATTCCTGTCTCGAGATCCGACGGGGCCGTAATTCTTCCACGGTCGGCTTTGGTCGCCGCGTTGATGGCCCCGAACTCGAGGCCTCGTTTCACGGCATCCGGGTGGAGGTATTCGTCCATTACGGCGAGATGATACTCCATCGCGTGGAGTCTGATACACTCGACCCCGAGTTGTTCACGGAGTGCTGCCAGCACCCGGTAGTGGGTGAGGATTTCGTCGGGATCGAATCCGTGGTCCGTCGACAGCGTTCGATCACCGATATCGAGGTCGGCGTCCGATTGCACCATGTGGAGTTCGTTCGTGTCGATGCCGATGACGTTCGCCTCCGGGAGGATCAACTCGAGCATCTGCCGGCGAAGGGATTCGTCTTGCGTGACGGCGTATTCGATGTGTACGTCAACCTCGCTTTCCGACCGAAGCTGGCGGATAACGTCTCGAGCGTGTCGAAGCGTCTCCTCGTACCCGGCGTCGACGTGGTCCGGCGTCAGGTTGTGATAGCCGGCGAGCAGTGCGCCATCGACGACGGTTCCGACCTGATCGATGACGGTGTCGAACTCGCCAGTGAACAGGTCGAACTCGGGTGGCCTCGAGGCGGCGATGAATCGGGACCCCTCCTTGGCACGCACGCCGAACAGTTCGTCGCCGGCACTGAACTCGAACACCCAGTTGATCTTCGTTCGGTCGGTGTTGAGGATGTCCGCAAGTGAGACGAACTCGAGGTCACCGTCATCGACGCGTGGGTACCGGACGCGCTCGGGGTGATCGAACATCGACTGCTGTGTCGGTGAGAGCAGGTACGTGTACGTAATCGGCGAGACGCCAAGTGAGGAGAGCAGGTTCGTCATAATGCCGGCCTGCCCGCCCATCTGCTGGCTGTCGGGTTCCAACTCGGCCTCGAGTGTGGCCGAAAACTCGTCCGTCATTGCCACCTCGTCACCGCCGGGTGTCGCCATCGTTCGGGTTATCGCAGTTGCTAACTCCTGTTTCGTCCGGAGTCGAGTCGGTGGCGTCGTCTCCCCGGGATCGGGCGGTCGCTCGAGGAACGATTCGAGGTCCTCATCGACGCTAACGATCGCGTCCACGTTCGCGTTGTACGCGATGTAGACCGGGAGGCCATCCAGTGCCGCGATATCCGCCTCGAGTTGTGACTGGTCGTATGCCATTCGTACGAATTGCTCCCACAGCCAGGTAGTTAGTGCTGACAGGGGAGCCTCCGTTGGTATTCTCGAAAAAAGATGGAAACGAAAGCGTCCGGAGCGCTTTATTCGGTGAGCAGGCGTCGCAGGACGAGGTGGAGCACGCCGCCGTTTTCGACGTACTTCACCGCCGCGGGCGTTCCGACCTGGGCTGTGACGTCGAATTCCGTCCTCTCGCCGTCTTCGGCTTTGGCGATAACGGTCAACTCGGCGTTGGGCTCGAGACCGTCCTCGAGACCGCGGATTTCGAAGTATTCGGAGCCATCGAGTCCGAGCTGTTCCCAGCCCTCGCCATCTTCGAACTGCAGCGGCAGAACGCCCATGCCGACGAGGTTGTCACGGTAAATCCGTTCGTAGCTCTCGCCGATGGTCGCGCGGATGCCGAGCAGGTCGGTTCCTTTCGCGGCCCAGTCACGGCTCGAGCCGGTACCGAGTTCGATGCCAGCCATGACGATCAGCGGCGTGTCCTCTTCGCGGTAGCGCTCTGAGGCTTCGAAGACGGTGGTCTCTTCACCGGTCGGATGATGGATGGTGTAGCCGCCCTCGACGCCGTCGAGCATCTCGTTTTCGATGCGGACGTTGGCGAAGGTGCCACGCATCATCACTTCGTGGTTGCCACGGCGTGCGCCGTAGGTGTTGAACTCGTAGGGTTCGACACCGCGTTCTTTGAGCCATTGCCCAGCAGGCAAGTCCTCGCTGAAGGGGCCGGCCGGGCTGATGTGGTCGGTCGTGACGGTGTCACCGAGCGTGAGTAGACAGCGTGCGCCCTCGATGTCCTCGACGCCGGGTTCCTCGAGCGGGAAGTCCTGGAAGAACGGTGGCTCACGGATGTACGTCGATTCCGAATCCCACTCGTAGACGTCGCCAGTGGGTGCCTCGAGGGCTTCCCAGCGCTCGTCGCCTTCGAAGATACTCGCGTACTTCTCTTCGAACATCTCGGGAGAGACGTTGTCGTGGATGGTCTGGCGAATCTCTTCCGGATCGGGCCAGATATCTTCGAGGTACACCGCTTCGCCCTCGTCGTCCGTGCCGATGGGTTCGTTCTCGAGGTCGATGTCCATCTTGCCGGCGAGGCCGTAGGCGACGACGAGCGGCGGGCTGGCGAGGTAGTTCGCGCGGATTTTCGGGTGAATACGCGCCTCGAAGTTGCGGTTGCCCGAGAGCACGCTGGTCGTCCAGAGGTCGTACTCGTCGATAGCAGCCTCGATTGGCTCGGCGAGCGGCCCAGCGTTGCCGATACAGGTCGTACAGCCGTAGCCGACGACGTGGTAGCCCAGTTCCTCGAGGTCGTCGAGCAAGTCTGCCTGTTTCAGATACTCGGTGACGACCTTGCTTCCTGGGGCGAGGCTGGTTTTGACGTATTCGGGCACCTCGAGGCCGTACTCGGCGGCGTTGCGCGCGAGCAGGCCAGCGGCGACCATCACCGACGGGTTCGAGGTATTGGTACAGGAGGTGATCGCGCTCACGAGGACGGAACCGTGGCCGATCTCGACCTCGGTGCCGTCCTCGAGGGTGACGGGCACTTTCTCGTTCAGTTCGGGCTGGCGGGACTCGCTGACGAGACCGCCGTCGCTCTCTGCAGCACCCGAGTCGATGACACCCTGTTCTTCGAGCAGCGTCGGGAAGTGCTCGTCGAGGTCGCCCATCGGGATACGTGCGTGGGGTTTCTTGTGACCGGCGAGGCTCGGCTCGACATCGCCGAGGTCGAACTCGACCGTTTCGGTGAACTCGGGGTCGTGCTTGCCGAAGAGGCCCTGCGCCTCGAGGTACTCCTTCACCAGTTCGATGTGGTCCTCGTCGCGACCGGTGAGCTCGAGATAGTCGAGCGTCTTGTCATCGACGGGGAACATGCTGATGGTACAGCCGTGCTCGGGCGACATGTTCGAGATGGTTGCGCGGTCGGCGACCGAGAGCTGGGAGACGCCCTCACCGTAGAACTCGACGAACTTGTCGACCACGCCAACCTGGCGGAGCTTCTCGGTGATGTGCAACACGAGATCGGTCGCAGTCGCGCCCTCGGGGAGTTCTCCCGTGAGTTCGACGCCGACGACTTCGGGTAGCGTCATCGTGATCGGTTGGCCGAGCAGTGCGGCTTCGGCCTCGATACCGCCGACACCCCAGCCGACGACACCGATACCGTTGATCATCGGTGTGTGGCTGTCCGTGCCGACGAGAGTGTCGGGCAGGAGCCACTGCTCGCCGTCGACTTCGCGGTCGTGAACGACCTGGCCGAGGTACTCGAGGTTTACCTGGTGGACGATACCGGTTCCCGGTGGGACGACGTTGAAGTCCTCGAAGGCCTGTTCGGCCCACTTGATCGCGCGGTAGCGCTCTTCGTTTCGCTCGTACTCGAGTTCGACGTTCTGTTCGTAGGCGTCGTCGCTACCGAAGTAGTCGACCTGAACGCTATGGTCGATCACGAGGTCACAGGGGACGTCCGGTTCGACGATGGTGGGGTCCTCTCCTGCGCGGTCAGCCGCCGAGCGAAGGGCGGCGAGGTCGACGACAGCCGGCACGCCGGTGAGGTCCTGCAACACCACGCGGGAGGGACTGAAGGGGACTTCGACGTCAGGGACGTCGGGCTCCCAGGAAGCTGCATTTTTTACGTCGTCTTCGGTTACCATCTCGCCGTCGACGTTCCGAAGGACGGACTCGAGCAGCACGCGGATGCTCACTGGCAGTTTCTCCAGTTCACAGAGTCCTTTCTCTTCGAGGACGGTGAGGTCAGCGTACGTGTACGTTTCGCCGTTGCGCTCGAGTTCGCTAATCGCCCCGAACGGATCGGCAGTCGTGGAATTGTTGGTCATCGATATTGTATAAACTGAGGCGAAGGGGCGGTGTGAAGCTATCGATATTCCTCGCAATACCTGCCGGGTTTGGCCGATATCGTGGTTTCACGTCCACACTGGTGACGCCATTTTTGTCCCAAAGTGCCGAATACTCCACCTCGATGTACTCGTCTGGAAACGAGTCGTCGTGCGCACGACAATCATGATTGTGACCAGCACGTCCCACAACCTTCGTGAACCGTATCAGTATCCCAGGCGCTCGAGGGTCGCCTCGAGTTCGTCGACGTAGCTCCCACCGAACAGGTGGACGTGGACGAGCAAGGGATACACCCGATAGACGAACCGGCGTCGCTCCCAGAACCCGTCTCGAATCGATCGCTCTCTCTCGTAGGCGTCGAAAAACGTCGGCCCGAACGTGTCCGTCCAGTCGATGTATGCCAGCTCGATTTCCGGATCGGCGTAGTACGTCGCGGGATCGAGAAATCCGGTGACACGGCCGTCTCGAGAGAGGACGTTCGTCCGCCAGACGTCGCCGTGAATCAGGGACGACTGTGGCGGTTCCTCGAGGATTGACTCGAGATCACCAATGCATTTTTCGAGGCGTTCGAACAGATATTCTGGAAGTGTTCCCGGGCCGGATTCGGGATTCGCGGCGATGGCCCCTGCGTGATGTAGCCGGTGCGTTCGATAGAACTCGAGCCACGACTCCGTCCACGGGTTCGGCTGGCGAACTGGTCCGGTGAGCGTGTCCCGGGGAAAGCCGTAGGCCGGACCCTCAATTTCGTGGAGGGAAGCCAGCTGCCTCGCGGCGTCTCGAGCCACCCCCTCGTCGTGGGTCGTGGAGCCGTCGATGTACTCCATCAACAGGAGTTCGTCGCTCGCGTGGACCACGGATGGCACGGGGAGGTAGCTTTCCTCCGCGAGGTACTCGAGCATGAACGCCTCCGTCGCCAGTGGCGTGTTCCCGGTTTTGGCTACCACGGTGCGTCCGTTCGCGAGCGAGACACGAAACACCGAACCGATCTGGCCGCCCTCGAGTTCGACGATGCGTTCCGGTGTCGTTCCGAGGACGTCGGCCAGCGTTTTCTCGAGTGCAGTACGCGTCACGACAGTCTCCCACCCCGCAAAGCCATCATCGTCGGACGTACTCGAGGAACGAAAATCCGTCGTGTTCCTCACGTTCGACTGTCTCCCATTCGTCTCGGTCCCAGTCCGGAAACGAGGTGTCGCCCTCCGGTTGGTCGTGGATCTCAGTGATGATCAGCCGATCCAGTGCGGGCAGAAACTGCTCGTAGATCGTTGCCCCACCGGCGACAAACGCGCGTTCGGTCCCGTCGTGTCGGTCCGCAGCGGCACGTTCGGCTGCCGCCACCGCTTCCGCGAGACTCGAGGCCACGACGGCGTTTTCGGGTGTCTCGAGATCCCGACTCGTGAGCACGATGGTGGTTCGCTCGGGGAGTGGCTTCCCCAGCACCTCGAGGATGCCCTCGTAGGTAATTCGCCCCATAATTACGGGATGGCCCGTCGTTTTGCGCTTGAAGTGGGCCAGATCTTCGGGGACGTGCCAGGGCATCTCGCCATCCCGTCCGATGATCCCGTTTTCGGCGACTGCGACGATGCCGACGAGTTCGAGATCCGTCTCGAGATCGCCCGCAGGCGGGTCCTGAGTCCCATCAGCGTCACGAGTCCCGTTATTCGGTTCGTGCCCGGTCATTCAGCCACCGAAAACCGCAGTCCGTCGTACGAATCGTACGACCGAAGATCGACGTCGTCGTGGCTGAACTCGTCGATAGTCACGTCCGAGACCTCGAGCGTCGGTCGCTCGAGTGGCTCGCGCGTACACTGGGTCAGCAGGTTCGGCACGTGGTCGAACCGTTCCTCGCCGTCGGCCTCGGCCGGTGCTTCCTCGACCAGCCACTCGCGGACGTCAGCGTAGTCCTCCCGACTGTCGACGGCCCGGAGCCGTTTCTGGAGGGGGTGGAGGTTGTCACCGTACCACGACCCACGTTCGCCGGTGCCGCAGTAGACGTGGGCGTCGACGATGGTGTGTCCGAAGGTGCCCGGTTCGAGGCCGACCTGTCCAGCCACGAGTTTCGTCAACAGCGCGTAGGCCGCAATGTTGAACGGAATTCCGAGCGCAACGTCGCCCGACCGCTGGGTGAGGTGACAGTTGAGCCGGTCGCCTTGAACGTTGAACACGAACGTGTAGTGACACGGCGGGAGCGTCGAAACGGCGGCGTTCGCCGGGTGCCAGGCGTTGACCACCAGCCGTCTCGAGTTCGGGCTATCCGAGAGCGTGTCGATGACGTACTGAAGCTGGTCGAACGTCCGTCGACCCCCGGACTCAGTGTTGACCCAGCGATGGGCCTCTTCGGGCCAGGACTCCCCCTCGAGGCGGCCGTCGTCTTCCGGAATCGGAAAGCGCCGCCAGAAGCGCCCGTAGGCGGTATCGAGTTGTCCCTCGTCGTCGGCCCAGGCGTCCCAGATTTTCGTTTCCTCGCGCAAATCGCGGATGTGCTCGTCGCCCGAAAGGTACCAGCACATCTCGTGGATCATCGAGTTCCAGCGATAGCCGTCCATCTTTTTCGTCGTCAACAGGGGATAGCCCGCCTCGAGGTCGATTTCGTAGTGCTGACTGAACGACGAGATGGTGTCGACGCCGGTTCGGTTGGGTTTGTAGGCACCCTCCGAAAGGACCGCGTCGACGAGGTCGAGATACTGTTGCATACTGTGTCCGTTCCGAGTGAACCCACACATAGGTACCGATGTCGGAGACCCCGGCATCGAGTCCGTGTGTTCATGCTGCCTGGTGGCGTTTATACACTATGGCAGAACTTGTTTCAAGTGAATTTGCCGAATCGCTCGTAAGCACCAGCAGGGTCACCGTCGGCGACACACTCAGATCGGTCATTTACTTCACTCCCGAGGATTTCGAAGTGTTGTACGTTCGCTCCGATCTTTACGGCGGCGACGAGGACCTGATGCACGAGGCGAAATCAACACTGGTCGAGAGTGAACGCGTCGGTTTCCAGGATATAGAGCGGTACAACAAACAGTCCCAAACGGGGTCGACTGCCGAACCCACCGTTGGAGAGTACGAGTTTACCGTTCGCGTCTTCTCGGAGGGGTTCATCAGTCGCGTTATCGTCGGCGATTGCGGGGTCATCGTAACGAGCGACGAGATCGAGATCGGTCCGTTCGAGGATATGTCCGTCGCAATTCGAAAAATGCTGGCCGAACCGCACGTCTGACATACCCCGAAGCTACAGGCGTGTCCCCCTTGCCTCGGTATCACCGTAGGCCGCCGGTGTGTGTAGGGATACGAGCGACGAAGCCGCCGCATTCAGGGTTCGACGTACTCGAGGCCCAGTTCCTCGAACACGAACGACCAGGTGTCGAGAGCCTCCTCGACGACCATCCGGATCGGTTCGCCCGTTCCTCGAGATCGTGATAGGGTGAGTACTCGGCGATCCACTCGAACGCCGCCTCGTCTTCGGGCGAGCCGTACTCGGTGGTCTACGATTCACCGAGCAAGGTACTTCAACGGCGACCAGATCTGGGCACATCAGTGCATACTTCGATGTCGTGAAAGAGCAACCTTTACAGGTTCCTGCGTACCGTTTTCGACCATGCGCGAACACGTACTGCTGATCGGAGGCGGCGGCCGCGAGCACGCTATCGCCCGTTCACTGGCCGACAGCGAGGCGGAACTGTACGCCTGTGCGGGGAACACCAATCCGGGCATCGCGAGTCTGGCGAGTGGGTTTCAGTCCCTCGAGACGACCGACCCCGATGCCGTCGTCGAGTACGCCCAGTCGATCGACGCGACCATCGCCGTCGTCGGCCCCGAAGCCCCACTCGAGGCCGGCGTGGCCGACGCCCTCGAAGAAGCTGGCATCTATGCGTTCGGTCCCCACCAGGCTGAAGCCCGCATCGAGACGGACAAAGCCTTCCAGCGCCGGTTCATGCGTGAGCACGACATCACGGGCTGTCCCGACTTCGAAACCTTCGAAGATGGTGAGGCCGCCTGCGAGTATATCGACGAGTACGATGGCGACCTCGTAATCAAGCCCGCCGGACTTACCGGTGGCAAGGGCGTAAAAGTCATCGGTGATCAGGTCACCCCCGAAGAGGGGAAGGCCTACATTCGCGACTCTGCCTACGACACCATCGTCCTCGAGGAACGACTGATCGGCGAGGAGTTCACCGTGCAAGCGTTCGTTGCCAACGGGGACGTCCGAACGGCACCCGCGGTACAGGACCACAAACGGGCCTACGAGGGTGACGAAGGCCCGAACACGGGCGGGATGGGCAGTTACTCCGACGCGAGTCGGGAACTGCCGTTCATGACCGAAGCCGATTACGACGACGCCGTCGCCATCATCGAGGAAACCGTCGACGCGCTCGAGGGCTACAAGGGAATCCTCTACGGCCAGTTCATGCTCACGGCCGAGGGGCCGAAAGTCATCGAGTTTAACGCCCGCTTTGGCGACCCCGAAGCGATGAACACGCTGCCGGTGCTCGAGACGCCGTTCCTCGATGTGGTGACCGCGGCGCGAGACCGCGACCCGTTGCCGGATCTCGAGTTCGCCGGCCAGGCAACGGTCTGTAAGTACGCAGTGCCTGAGGGCTACCCGACTGACCCGAAAAGCGGAGCCAAAGTGCAAGTCGACGAGGAAAGCGTGGCTTCGGTGGTCTCGGATTCGTCGAACGGCGACGGCTCAGGTGAGCGAAGCGGTGACGCACGCCTGTACTACGCGAGCGTCGACGCTCGAGACGACGGCGTGTACACGACGACCTCGAGATCGTTTGCCGTGGTTGGTCTCGCTGATACTATCGCGGACGCCGAGGAAATTGCAGAGGAAGCGCTCACCATGGCGGGCGAAGAAGGACTGCACATGCGCCACGATATCGGAAAAGCGGACCTCGTGCAGCGACGGATCGACCACATGAACGAACTACGCAGCGACTGACGACTGTCGTTTTTCTCTCCTGTCACTCGCTGGAAGCCGGTCCCGCTTGAGTGGGTGCGCTGCCCGAGAACATTACACCTCGTTCGTTAGTCCATCGACGAACGCCCTTGTCGACCGATAGAGGACGACCAATCCTGCGAGCCCCACAAGGAGGCCGAGGGCGATAGCTGTGGGCCCAAATCCGGCGAATGCGGTCGAGAGGCCAACCCAGGTTGCCGCTGCCAACGCGAGGAAAACGCCGACTGTGAGCAAGACGTAGCGAAACAGCGCTACTCGAGGCGATCCGCGATTCAGTGCCTCGAGGCCGCCCAGTTGGATGGCAGCGGCTTCGACGGCGAGTTGCAAGCCGATGAGCAACGAAAGCCCAAGCACGAGGAGACTCACGGCGGCCTGCTCGAAAACCGACTCGTAGCCGAGTGCATCGGCGACCGCGAGCACACCGGTGTGGAGTAACACCGTGACGGGAATGCCGACAAGTATGGCGGCACCGAGATAGACCAGGCTGGGAATGACCAGCGAACGATTTTGGGTTGCCATACATTCATATCAATGTGGTGTTATTTATTCCTTTCTCTCGAGGCGCTTCGCTGTCACTTTTTGCAGGGCGAGAACTGATACATTATCTGTATTAAATAACTATCTCTTACGTATTAAAGGGGGGGGGAAGCGGTCACCTTCTTGTACTGTCACCCCGAACGACTCCCCAGTGAGCGACGACCCGTCCTCGAGACACGACCGAATTCGCCACCATCCAACCCCGGGCGGATCGAACTCGCTGGGGCACTGGACGAGCGCCCGCCACCCGCTACGCGTGGCGTTCAACTACGTCGTCGTCTGGTTGATCCGCATCTCGCCCAGCCTCAAACTGAAACGTTGGCTGATGAGACGGCTCGGCATGACCGTCGAAAGAGGCGTGTCGTGGGGTCTCGAGGCGACACCGGACGTGTTCTGGCCCGACCTGATCACGGTCGAAGCCGACGCTATCGTGGGCTACGATGCGACGATTCTCTGTCACGAGTTCTTACAGGACGAGTACCGAACCGGCGAGGTCGTCATCGGCGAAAAGGCGATGATCGGTGCCGGGGCAATCGTCCTCCCTGGCGTCGAAATCGGTGCCGGTGCGAGCGTGGCCGCAAACTCGCTGGTGACTCGAGACGTGCCGCCGGGAGCCACCGTTGCGGGCGTCCCCGCGGAACCAATGGGCTCTGCTGGCGTGAAATCCGGCGACGCATCCGATGAGAAGGCTGACGAGTGAGTCAAATGAAATACGTCTGTCTCGCTACCAGACGGCCTCGAGTGCCGCCAATCCGAGTACGGAACCAGCGGTGATGAGGACGGTCCACAGCCCAATCGAGGCAGTCATCCAGAAGAGGGTATCACGCGCTCGAGCGCCGAGTCCCAGCGCGAAGACGGCCGCGAGGTGAACGCCCGTGACGACCGGCGAGAGCAGCGCCAATCCGGGAAGGCCATAGCGGTTCCAGAGGTGTGTTGCACGTTTCCGCCGACCGGAGGGTTCGGTGTCGGCGGTCGGGTCGCTCTCGAGCCACGACTGCAGACGGTCGTACGCGAGGCAGATGCCGTATATCGGAATGACGTTGCCGGCGAACGCGGCGATGGCGACAAGCAGCGGGTCGAGTCCGATGGCAATTCCGATCGGGATAACGACCAGAATCTCGAGCAGCGGAATCGCGGCGAGCACGAAGACGAGGACGTACTGCCAGATGCCACCTGCATCGCCGAGCAGTGATCTGACCCACGATTCGGTGTCGCTAAATGCGAACGCAAGCGTGTCGAGGGTACTGTATTCGGGGATGCCACCTGGGACGTGAGGGAGGTCGTACTCGAGTGACAGACCAACGAAAAGTGCGGACAACTCGAGGAGGGACACGGTCGTCGTTTACAGGGACGGCCAGGCCGTTCGGGCGCGGTTCCAGGAGGTCAGATCGGCAATCCAGCGGGCCGCGATGAGCTTTTTGAGGTTCTTCGCGGGGAAGCCACCGAAGGTGTCGAACGGCAGCAGTTTGACGTCGTGGGCGACGGCTTTGTCACCGACGGAGACGACCGTTCCTTTGTCGTCGTACTCCCAGGTTTTGAGCGGCCGGTTCTCGATGGCTCGAGCGATGTTTTCGCCGACGACCTCGGCAGCCTGCCAGGCAGCCTGTGCGGTTGGCGGCGCGGGCTGGTCACCCTGGTCGATGACCGCGGAGTCGCCAATTGCGAACACGCGCTCGTCGGTGGTCTGGAAGTTTGCCTTCGCAGTGACGCGGTTGTGCTGGTTGTCGAGGCTGGTTCCATCGAGCGCTTCGCGGCCGGTGATACCGCCGGTCCAGACGAACACGTCGTACTCGAGCGGGTCGCCCTCGTCGAAGTGGATCACGCCGTCTTCGGCCTCGGTAATTGGGTCATCCGTATGGATACGGACGCCGGCTTCCTCGAGCAGGTCGCGCAGGGCCTGCTGAATCTCCGGGTCGTTACCGGGGAAAATCTCGTCGAGTGCTTCGACGAGGTGAATCTCGAGTGGCGCTCGGTTGGCGTCGCGGAACTCGGCGATTTCGCCAGCGGTCTGGATACCGGACAGGCCGGCACCGCCGATGACGACCTGTGCTGGCTCGCCGCGAGTTGCTTCCTGACTCGCGGTTTTGATCGCGTCGTGAATGTCGAGGGCGTCCTCGAGGCACTTGAGCGTCAGTGAGTTTGCTGCGAGACCCGGGATGCCGTAGTAGGCCGTCTGGCTGCCAAGCCCGACGAGCACGTAGTCGTACTCGACATCGTCGCTGTCCTCGAGTTCGACGACCTGCTCGTCGGTGTCGAGCGCGGTGACGGTGTCTTTGATGAAGCGCGTACTCGGGTCGGCGATATCGGCAACGGGAATCGTAATGTCGGAGCGAACGGACGGGTCGCGGATGACACGGTGGGATTCGTGCAAGACGAGATGATAATCAGTGTCCGAAATCCACGTTACCCGGGCGTCTCTCCCGAGATGTGCCTGTAACGACTTGATCGCACCAGCCCCGGCATATCCCGAGCCGAGTACGACGACGTTTTCGGTCATACTGGTCTCTGAGGAATACTCCGATACAAAGGTGTTGAATCACGAATCACCGTGTGTACCGTTCTCACCCGGCATATTCTGCCGAAAACGGTTATTAAGTTGTTAGTTCAAATAAAAGGCGGTTGATGAATTGGTTGGTAACTCGAGCGGGTTGTACACAGGGGATGATGAGTACCAATGAGACCGATACTTCGCCGTCAAGGCCACCTCGAGGATTCGAATCCATCGAACCGAATCCGTTGCCTCCGACAAATATCGAGGCAGCTGCCCCCTACAAAATCCGTTTGCCGAACGCACTCGCGGTCAGTTCGGCTGCCAGTTTGGCCGTTTCGTTCTGTTCGTCCAGAATCGGATTCACTTCGACGACGTCCATCGAGCGCAGGATGTCGTCTGCGGCGTCTCGTTGTGAGACCAATTCGAGCGCCGAGTGGGCCTCTCGGTAGGTGACGCCCCCGCGTACCGGGGTCCCTACACCCGGTGCCTCCTTTGGGTCGAGCCAATCCAGGTCGAGACTGACGTGAATCCCGTCCGTTCCTGCTGTTGCAACCTCGAGTGCGTCTTCGACCACGGCCGTAATATCGCGCTCGTCGATGTCGGACATCGTAAACGCGGTCATCTCACTCTCACGGACGAGCTCTCGTTCCTGGTCGTCGATGCTCCGGAGCCCGACGTATGCGATAGATTCCTCGCGGACGCGTGGTGCATAGGCCCACTCGTAGTCGGCGAACTCACCTCTTCCCAGCACGGCCGCCAGTGGCATGCCGTGAACGTTCCCGCTCGGCGAGGTTTCAGGCGTGTTCAGGTCGGCGTGTGCATCGAACCAGATGGCGCCCAGGTCGGCATTTCTGGCCGACCCAGCCATCGAACCGATTGCAATCGAATGATCGCCGCCGAGGATCAGTGGGAACGCACCATCCTCGAGCGTCGCATCGACGGAATCGGCAACCTGTGTGCTGACGTCTTTGACCTCCCGGAGGAACTTGGCGTTCCCGGCCGATGGTTGCTCCGCATCGGGGTCGCGTTCTTCGGCACGCGGAATCGGCAAATCGCCCAGATCGATACAGGTGTTGCCCGCATCCTCGAGGGCAGCAGCCAACCC
Source organism: Natronosalvus hydrolyticus (assembly GCA_025517525.1). Classification (GTDB taxonomy): domain Archaea; phylum Halobacteriota; class Halobacteria; order Halobacteriales; family Natrialbaceae; genus Natronosalvus; species Natronosalvus hydrolyticus. The sequence goes on along the minus strand of JAOPJZ010000006.1, from coordinate 37,506 downwards.
GGCGTATCTGATCGCCGACGTTCCCATATCGACACCACGACGATCAGCGCCGTAATCCATCGGGGCACCGATGAGATGTATATCTCGGCTCATACTGCTGTATTACCATCCGATGGTTTAGTTTACTCGATTGAGTGTACTGTGGAAACAGAACGGGAAATAAGTCAGTCGGAAGATTTAGGGTTAGATAGGGCTAAATTTGCCTAATGATGCTGAGTGACGTCATGGAAGACTACCTGAAGGCAATCTATCAGCTTCAGCGCGGGGACGACGAGCGGGTCAAAACCTCCGCAATTGCAGAGGAACTCGACGTCACGTCGCCGACGGTCACCAGCATGCTCGAGAAACTCGAGGATCGGAGCCTCATCGACCGCGAAAAATACCGGGGTGTGACGCTCACCGAGGAAGGCGAAACCGTCGCTCTGGAAGTCGTCCGCCACCATCGACTGCTCGAGGCGTATCTGACCGAACACCTCGATTACGACTGGTCGGAGGTACACGAGGAAGCCGACCGACTCGAACACCACATCAGCGAAAACTTCGAGGCGCGCGTCGCCGCTGCGCTCGATGAACCAGAGGTCGACCCACACGGTTCCCCGATTCCCAGTCCCGACCTCGAACCACCGAACACGGCCGTTGGCAATCCGATTTCTGAGTGTGGCGAGGGGGATACCGTCATCGTCAAAGAGGTCGCTGACCACGACCCAGAGATCCTCTCGTACCTGGCAGACCATGGCCTCGAACCAGGCGTCGAACTGGAGGTGCTCGAGGTAGCACCGTTCGGGATGGTGACGGCCAGTGCCCGGGGAAGCGACACGCAGGTATCACTACCTGAAGACGTCGCACGACACATTCGAGTGGCACTGCCCGCTGAAGCGGAATAGTCTGATCCGAAGTCGGCCCCCAATCTCTAAACAGCTCTCACTTACCGTGTATATCGAAGGGGAACATCTATTATTAGTCGAACCTAATTTGAGAAATAGATGAATATACTCTCTATGTGTGGGGTGGCGGCCGGATGAGCGAGGACAATATGTACGGATTGCCGCGATGGGTGCTCGCTGTCGGCCCCGTCGTTATTCTCGGATTCGTCTTCGGCCTCCTGTATCTCACTTCGCCGTTCGGTAACATCGAGGACATGGCAGACGCCGGGACCGGGGACATCCTACTGATGCTGTCTCTCATCGGCCTGATCGCCGGTATCGTGCCTGTTGCAATCGGTATGCTCTGGTTCCCATTCATCCAGAGTCTACAGCTTCGATACCTACACGGGTTCATCGCCCTCGCTGGCGGTGTGCTCGCATTCATTGCCCTCGAGATGACCGGAGAAATCCTCGAACACGGGGCTATGGTCGACAGTACAGCACTGGCAGCGACTGCTGCACTCGTCGGTATTGGCGGGACGTTTGCCGTCATGTACGGAGCCAGTCAGTGGCGACAGGGAAAGATGGCGGAAGGTGAAAAGAGCGGACTCCAGATCGCCTATCTGGTTGCGCTTGCACTCGGCCTGCACAGCATCGGAGAAGGACTCGGTGTCGGTGTCGCGTTCGTCCAGGGTGACGCCACGCTGGTGACGCTTCTCGTGCTCGCCTTCATCATGCACAACGTCATGGAGGGGCCGACCGTCGTCGCCGCCGTTGCGAAAGACCACTCGACACCACCGCTGCACCACTTCGCCGCAATGGGTGTCATCGCCGGTGGGCCCGTCATCCTCGGTGGCTGGATCGGTAGCCTTGCAAACTCCGACCTGCTCGCCGTCTTGTTCTACGCCATCGCCGTCGGGGCAGTCATCCAGGTCCTGCTCGAGGTCGCGGATCTGATTCGATTCGATTCGAAGGTCTTTACGAAGCTGAACGTTTCGACGTTCATCGGCGGTTTCGTGCTGATGTTCCTGCTCGAGGACGTTCTGACCGAGTTGCTCCTCGAAGGATGGCTGGTCCCGGTCTAACGAACCTGGCTACGTGGTTCCGGATTAGTAATCTATTTGTCACACAATCAAGAAACGTGGGGTATGTCGACGCCGAACACAGCCGCGGTAAAACCGGAAGCCCTCGCTCGATTGGCTGAATTCTATCACCCCGTTGTTTCCCCTGACGGTTCCACGGTCGCGTTCTATTATGACGAACACGGACGCAACGACCTTTACCTGCTCGAGCGAGAGAGCGGGGAGTACGAACGCGTGACCGACGGTTCGGTCCCTCGGAGTGCCCGCTGGCACATTCTGTGGGGTCAGGACGGAGAGGCCATCTACTTCCACCAGGACGACGCGGGCGACGAACAGAACGACATCGCCGCCTGGTCCCGTGACGACCACACCCGGACCGTCGTCGATATCGACGGGCAGGGGATCCTCACGGACATCACTCGGGATGGCCGTCACGTCCTCTATACGAGCGACGAAGGTGAGCAGATGAACTGCTATCGGTACGATGTGGAAACCGACGACCGTATCCAGCTCACCGCCTACGACCGGCCCGTCATGTTCGCGGTGTTCGGTCCCGAAGATGAACGAGTCGCCTACATGACCAACGAGAGCGACACGCTTGAAAACCGTGACGTCTACGTCATGCACGCCGACGGGAGCGACAAACGCCGCCTCGAGATTGGGACGGACGGCTCCGAATCGGACGTCGCCGGCTGGCACCCTGACGGCGATCGACTCCTGATCTCCGACAACGCCGATGACCTGCGTCGCGTCGGTCTCTACGACCTCCAGACCGACGACATCGACTGGCTCGGTCCCCACGAGGCCGAAGAGTCGCCTGCGGCCATCTCCCCGGACGGCCGGTACGTCCTCGCAACCCGAACACGGCGTGGGGCGACGATGCCCGTCGTGTACGACCTTGAGTCCCACGAGGCGCGGGAACTCGACCTCGCCGAAGGCGTTACCTCGGTTCCGAAGGGGCGCGGGAGTGCCTTCGTCGACGAGTCGACCGTTGTCTTCGCACACTCGCGACCCGACGAGCGAAAGGAACTCTATGAGTACGACCTCGAGACCGACGAGTACACGGTGTTACTCGAGGCCGCCTACGATGACGTCGACCCCGACGCGTTCGTCGACGCGGAGTACGTCACCTACGAGAGCGAAGACGGCCTCGAGATCGGTGCACTCCTCTACGATCCGCGAGGCGGACCGATTCCCGACGATGCCGACGACGTTCCGGGCGTCGTCCACGTACACGGAGGGCCACACTCCCGCTCGTCCAAGATGTTCAACCTGTTTGCGCAGTTCCTGGCCACCCGCGGCTACGCCGTCTTACAGCCCAATTACCGGGGGTCGACCGGCCGTGGTCGATCGTTCAAGCAGGCGATTCTGGGTGACTGGGGCGGATTGGAACAGGCCGACGTCGCCGCCGCCGGTCGGTGGCTGATGGACAACCCCTGGATCGACGAGGAGCGCGTGGCAGTCTACGGTGGAAGTTACGGCGGCTACTCGGTGTACTCCCAGTTGACCCAGTACCCGGACCTCTGGGCCACTGGTATCGCCTCCGTCGGCATCACGGACCTTCACCGTCTCTACGAAGAGGACATGGCTCACTTCCAATACATTCTCCGCCAGCAGATGGGCGATCCCGAGAAGAACTACGAACTGTGGCGCGATCGAAGTCCGATCGAACACGTCGAGAATCTCGAGCGACCGATCTGTATCGTCCACGGCGTTAACGATCCTCGGTGCCCGATCGAGCAGGCGCGATTGTTCCGGGATGCACTGCTCGAGCGAGGCTGGACCGAGGGGGAGGATTTCGAATACACAGAACTGGGTGCAGAGGGTCACGGATCGACGGACATCGACCAGAAGATCCGCAAGTTCGAGTTGCTAGGTAACTTTCTCGAGCGACGATTGTAATCGTCTGACTCGAGTGTGTCCTCCCGAGTGACACCACCGATAGCTGTCGCCTGACCTGATTCCGTATGGCGAGTTTCACACCTGGATAAAAGCGCAACGCCTTACTACAGTCATCAAAAACATTCTATACCGAACACCGACCTGCACTGACCATCGGATTTAAGCAAATCAATTACGAAGGATTCCCTATGTCATCAATTGAACTTACCCCAAGCCAAAAAAAGATTCTCCGCGCACTGACCAACCTGCATACTGAAGACGAAGACGCGATCAAAGGTGAAGACATCGCCGAACAGGTCGACCGAAACCCCGGGACGATCCGCAATCAGATGCAGAGCCTGAAAGCCCTCCAGCTCGTCGAAGGCGTACCCGGGCCAAAAGGCGGCTACAAACCGACCGCTGCCGCGTTCGAAGCACTCGAGATCCAGCAGATGGACGAACCAGCATCGGTCCCACTGACCCACGAAGGGACAGAAATCGAGGGCGTTCTCGTCGAAGAAATAGACCTCTCGAGCGTCCACCACCCCGAACTCTGCCGTGCGGAGATTCACGTCCAGGGCTCGACCAGCGACATCCACGAGGGCGATACCGTTATTGTTGGCCCGACGCCGCTGTCGAAACTCGTCATCGAAGGCGAACTCGACGGGAAAGACGACACGAACAATATCCTGATCTTGCGGATCAACGACATGGTCGCTCCGGCTGAAGAGCCGGCACACTGACCGATAGACCGCTCCGTCGCGCGTCTCTTTCCACGTTCTCGAGTTCGATCTTTTTTTCCGCTCATGCGGTCTGGTGTACCTGTGTACGTACTTGCCGGTCCGGCCAGCAGGATTACCCGGAAAAGACGACAGTAGACCACATCAAGAAGTGGACGTAGCCGGTTACGCATTTGCTCGAGGCAAAAGCCTGAATCGCCACCTGAAAACCGACAAAAATTCGACTGGAGCTTATAGTGACTTTTGGAACTATCGGGACACTGGAGTGAAGAGGGTACCGCTCGAGTGTTTCAGGACGTCCAAGAATCGCTATTATTCCTGGCCCGATTCTGGCTCCTCGAGGTCGGAAACGCCTTCGGGGATCACGTCGACGCTTGCCACGGCATCGCTGCTATCGACGTCCATCAGCGTGACACCCATGGTATTTCGGCCGACCGTCGAAATCTCGCTCGCACGGGTTCGCATGATCTGTCCACGCTCGCTCATCATGACGAGTTCGTCGGCTTCGGTCACCGCTTTTACCGCCGCCACCGGGCCATTGCGCTCGTTCGTCTTGATGTCGATCAGGCCTTTCCCGTAGCGAGACTGGGTCCGGTACGCCGAGAGCAGTGTTCGTTTTCCGTACCCGTTCCTGGTGACCGTCAACAGCGCACGGTCGTCGTCCTCGTCGGTCGAGGCCAGTCCGGCGACAGCGTCACCCTCCTGGAGTTTGATACCGTTTACCCCGCGGGCGTTTCGCCCCATTGCTCGAACCTCTTCTTCGTCGAATCGGATCGTCATCCCCTGTTCGGTGGCGATAACGAGGTCTTTCGAGCCGTCAGTCACGTCGACATCGACGAGTTCGTCACCCTCCTCGAGGCTGGCCGCAATGATACCAGTCGAAAGGATGTTGTCGAACGTCGAACCCGCTGTACGCTTGACGTAGCCGTTCCGGGTCACCATCGTCACGTACTCGTCTTCGCCGAACGCGTCGGTGTCGACGATGGCGGTAATGTTTTCTCCAGGGTCGAGATCGAGGATGTTGACCGCGGATTTCCCACGTGCCGTCCGGCCCATCTCCGGAATTTCGTAGGTTTTCAGCTGATAGACCTGACCGTGGTTGGTAAAGCACAGCAGATAATCGTGGGTGTTCGCTCGGAAGACGGTCGTCACCCGGTCGCCGTCTTTGACGTCCGCGCCAATAATTCCTTTTCCACCGCGACCCTGTGCCTCGAAGTTGGCGATGGGCATCCGCTTGACGTAATCGTCTTCGGTCATCACGACGAACACGTCCTCCTGCGGAATGAGGTCTTCGTGGGTGACCGTCCCCTGATCCTCGAGAATCGAGGTTCGTCGATCATCATCGTACTCGTCTTTGATCTCGAGCAGTTCGTCTTTGATGACGTCAAACAGGGCGGATTCGCTCGCGAGGATGGCCTCAAGGCGTTCGATTTCGGCAGTCACCTCCTCGTACTCGTCTTTGATTTCGGTCGACTCCATCGAAGTGAGACTCCCCAGTTGCATCCGAACGATGTGTGCGGCCTGTGCCTCCGAGAAGTCGAATTGTGTCTGCAAACCTGCTCTGGCCGCGTCACGGTCTTCGGAATCTTGGATCAGATCGACGACATCGTCGATGTTATCGAGTGCCTTGAGTCGCCCTTCGAGAATGTGTGCGCGCTCTTCGGCCTCGTTCAGGTCGTACTCGCTGCGTCGTCGAACGACTTCCTTGCGGTGGGCAATGTACTCCTCGAGTGTCTCTTTGAGGGTCAGCACGCGTGGCTGTCCGTCGACCAGCGCGAGGTTGATCACGCCGAAGGTTCGCTCGAGGTGATTCTCGAGCAACGTGTTCTTCACGACGTCGACGTTCGCTCCCCGTTTACACTCGATGACGACGCGGACGCCCTCACGGTCGGATTCGTCACGCAGGTCGGAAATCCCCTCGATAACGCCCTCGTTGACGTCTTCGGCGATTCGCTCGACCATCCGTGCCTTGTTCGCCTGATAGGGCAGTTCGGTGATGACGATGCGTTCGCGGTTTGCTTTCCACTCTTCGACTTCGAACTCGGCGCGGACGCGAATACGACCGCGACCGGTCGCGTACGCGGAGTAGATGGCATCACGCCCGACAATGTTTGCGCCGGTGGGGAAGTCGGGGCCTTTGACGTGTTCCATCAGGTCCTCGACGGTCGCCTCGGGGTTGTCGATGAGTTCGACCGTCGCGTCGATCACTTCGCCCAGGTTATGCGGCGGGATGTTCGTCGACATCCCGACGGCAATTCCCGAGGAGCCGTTGACCAGCAGATTGGGGAACGAGGACGGAAGGACCGTCGGCTCTTGCAATCGGTCGTCGTAGTTCGAGACGAAGTCGACGGTGTCTTTCTCAATGTCCTCGAGCAGTTCCTCGGCGATAGCGGCCATGCGCGCCTCCGTATACCGGGGGGCTGCAGCCGGATCGCCGTCCATCGAGCCGAAGTTCCCCTGGCCGTCGACCAGCGGATAGCGCATCGAGAAGTCCTGGGCCATCCGGACCAGGGTGTCGTAAATCGCGCTGTCACCGTGTGGGTGATAATCACCCATCGTCTCTCCGACGATGGAGGAGGATTTTCGATGGCTCGAGCGACTCGTCACGCCGAGTTCGTGCATCGCATACAGGATGCGCCGGTGGACGGGTTTGAGACCGTCACGGACGTCCGGGAGGGCACGACCGGCGATGACGCTCATCGCATAGTCGATGTAACTCTGTTCCATTTCGTCCTCGATTCGGACGGTCTCTACGCTTTGGGCGTCTACGTCGTGGGGGTCTGGTACCTCAGAACTCATACTATATATCGATCCATTCTGCTTCCGGCGCGTGGTCTTTGATGAACTGCTTTCGTGGGCCGACAGCGTCCCCCATCAGGACGGAAAACATTTTATCGGCCGCAGCGGCATCCTCGACGGCGATCTGCTTGAGAATACGATTTTCGGGGTTCATCGTCGTACTCCAGAGCTGCTCGGGGTTCATCTCACCCAGACCCTTGAACCGCTGGACCTGGGTGGGATTGCCGTCACATTTCTCGGCGACGATTTCGTCACGTTCGACGTCCGTCATCGCGTCGTAGGTCTCACCGCGGTAGCGAATCCGATACAGCGGTGGCTGGGTCGCGTACACGTATCCACCCTCGAGCAACGGGCGCATGTGCCGGTAGAAGAACGTCAACAGGAGCGTCCGAATGTGTGCGCCGTCGACGTCGGCGTCAGTCGCCATGATGATCTTCTTGTACCGGATGTTGTCGATGTCGAATTCGTCACCGATCCCGGCCCCGATGGCGGTGATCATGTTTCGAATCTCGTCGTTCTCGAGGATTCGGTCGAGACGGTGTTTCTCGACGTTGAGGATCTTTCCTTTGATCGGCAATACGGCCTGGAATTCGGGGTTTCGGGCCTGCTTTGCACTGCCGCCTGCGGAATCACCCTCTGCGATGAACAATTCGGCTTCGTCCGGATCTTTCGTCTGACAATCGGCGAGTTTTCCGGGGAGCGAGGTCGAGTCGAGTGCGGACTTTCGTCGCGTGAGTTCTTCTGCCTTCTTGGCGGCTTTTCGTGCCTTGGCGGCCTCGACGGCTTTCATGACGATGGCCTGGGCCGTGTCCGGATTCTCTTCGAAGTACGTCTGCAATCCCTCGTGCATCGCGCTTTCGACGATCCCACGAACTTCGCTGTTGCCGAGTTTGGTCTTCGTCTGACCCTCGAACTGTGGGTCCGGGTGTTTGATCGAGATGACTGCGGTCAGCCCCTCGCGGATGTCGTCACCGCGGAGGTTTTCCTCGAGATCGGAGAGCAAGTCGTTTTCGCTCGCGTAATCGTTGACCACGCGAGTGAGCGCCGTTTTGAATCCCGTCAGGTGCGTCCCCCCTTCCCGTGTGTTGATATTATTGGCGAAGGCGTGGATCGATCCCTGCAGTTCTTCGGTCGCCTGCATCGCGACTTCGACCTGGATATCCTGGTCAGCATCTTCAAAGTAGATGATGTCATCGTGGAGCGCCGAGCGCGTCTCGTTGAGATATTCGACGAACTCACGGATACCACCGTCGTAGACGTAGGTCTCCTCGACGAACGTTCCTTCGTTATCCGTTTCGCGCTCGTCGCGAAGCGTGATTCGGACGCCGGAGTTGAGAAACGCGAGTTCTCGGAGTCGATTCGAGAGCGTCGAGAACGCGAACTCGGTGGTCTCGAAGATCTCTGTATCGGGCCAGAACGTGATTTCGGTTCCCGTCTCCTCGTCTGGCTCGAGGTCCCGGACGCGAGCCATGTCACCTTGCGGTTCGCCGTGTTCGAAGGCGTGTTCGAACACCCCACCGTCGCGTTTGACCGTGACCTCGAACCGCGAGGAGAGCGCGTTCACCACCGAGACGCCGACCCCGTGGAGTCCACCGGAGACCTGGTAGGATTTACTGTCGAACTTTCCACCGGCGTGGAGCACGGTGAGAATTACCTCGAGTGCCGGTCGGTCGTACTCTTCGTGGGTGTCGACCGGAATCCCACGGCCGTCGTCTGCAACGGTCACGGCGTCGTCATCGTGGATGGTCACCGTGATGTCATCACAGTGGCCGGCCAACGCTTCGTCGATGGAGTTGTCCACGACCTCGTAGACGAGATGGTGGAGTCCCCGCGTATCTGTCGAACCAATGTACATCGCCGGCCGCTTTTGTACCGCTTCCAGGCCTTCTAAGACCTGGATTTGTCCGGCGCCGTACTCACTATCCTGAGACATACAAAACCTGATTGCAGGTAGTGGACCGGGGGTAATAAAAGTCACGTACGCGCGCTCGCGCGTAACCGAAAATACAAGCTACGGATCGGCCAATCGAGGTGGGAAACTGTTACTCGAGGCATTAAAACCCAAAATACCGGGCCATAAACGGCCGAAGCGAGGTGATACAGACAAACCGGCTCCTGTGCTCGAGCACCCGGTATCACTTTCACCGCGGTAGCGCACACCTTTTAGCCCCCGCGGGTTAAAGACGGGACGATGACGTCGTTACAGTCGACACTCGGCGAGGAGGGGATCGCCGAAGAACTCGCTGACAACCAGCGAGCGATCTCCATCGCCGAGTTCTTCGAGAAGAACAAGCATATGCTTGGCTTCGACAGCGGGGCCCGAGGACTCGTCACGGCCGTCAAAGAGGCCGTCGACAACGCCCTCGACGCCGCTGAGGAAGCCAGTATTCTTCCAGATATTTATGTCGAAATTCAGGAAACGGACGACTATTACCGGTTGATCGTCGAAGACAACGGTCCCGGATTGACGAAAGAATCGCTGCCCAAGGTGTTCGGGAAACTACTCTATGGCTCTCGATTCCACGCTCGCGAACAGAGTCGCGGGCAGCAGGGAATCGGTATCTCCGCTGCCGTCCTGTACGCACAGCTCACGAGCGGGAAACCGGCCAAGATCACCAGTCGAACGCAAGGGGCGAACGAGGCCGAGTACTTCGAACTCATTATCGATACCGACGAAAACGAACCCGAGATTTCAGTCGAGGAGACGACGACCTGGGATCGACCACACGGCACGCGCATCGAACTCGAGATGGAGGCGAACATGCGCGCCCGGAACCAGTTGCACAACTACATGAAACACACGGCAGTCGTGAATCCACACGCTCGTCTGGAGCTGGTCGAACCGGATGCCCACTTCAAGTTCGAGCGAGCAACCGATCAGCTGCCAGAAGAAACCGAGGAGATTCGCCCGCACCCGCACGGCGTCGAACTGGGGACGGTAATCAAAATGCTGAATGCGACGGATTCACACTCGGTGTCTGGGTTCCTGCAGGAGGAATTTACCCGCGTCGGCAAGAAGACGGCCGAATCCATCATCGACGAGTTCCGCGACCGCCACTACGGCCGCGCTATGCGCTGGAAGCCACCTGGGGCACACGAGCCAGGGGACATCCAGGCTACTGTCGAAGCGGCAACGGTCAACAAGGGGGCCGAGGCGACGACAGCCTTCGCTACCGAGATCGCAGACGCCGTCTCGAGTCGTGACCGAATTGCTCACCACGAACTCGCGGGTATCGTCGAAAACGTTGGGGAGGCTGTCGGCGACGAATACGGGACGACGTTCGGGTCGACGGTGCGAGAGAACGCGATCGAAGCCGCCTGGGAAACAATCTGTGGCCACGAGGAAGTAACCGACCAGGGGACCGACGACGGTGACGGCCAGCAGGCGCTGGACGAAATCGGCGAGGAACCGGACGTCTCCCGGCTCGTCACGGATCTCTACGGTATCAGTGACGCTGCGACGAGTACGCGCAAAGACGACGAGGTCGTCCACGCCTTTTCCGTTCGACTGGCTGGGACGTTCGAAGACCTCGAGGATACCCGACATCGGCTCACGCACAGAGAACTGCGAAAGGCCATCGACCGCGCGGCCAACCTGACCGAGGAATACGACGACGTCGCCTTCGGCGACACCGCTCGAGAGAACGTCACAGAAGCGGTCTGGAACGTGATGGCCACCGTCCCGGACGACCCGCCGCTTGTGCGCGAACTCACGGGTGACCGTGATGCCAGTAGCGATCTGGTCGAGGGGATGCGCGCGACGAACATTATGGCTCCGCCGACGCGATGCCTCTCACCAATCACGGACGAACTGGTCGAAGCCGGTCTCAGAAAGGAGTTCGACGCCGACTTCTACGCGGCGGCGACCCGCGACGCGGGCGTCTCGGGAGGTGACCCCTTCATCGTGGAAGCTGGAATCGCCTACGGTGGCGACCTGGCGGCTGAGGGCCGCGTCGACGTTCTTCGGTTCGCCAACCGGGTACCGCTCGTCTACCAGCGCGGTGCCTGTGCGACGACCGACGTTGTCAAAGGTATCGGCTGGCGAAACTACGGACTCGACCAGCCCGGCGGCTCCGGCCTCCCGAACGGCCCGGCTGTCATCATGGTCCACGTCGCCTCGACGAACGTCCCCTTTACGAGCGAGTCCAAAGACGCCGTGGCGAACGTGCCCGAGATCGAAGATGAGATCGAACTCGCGATTCGGGAGGCCGCCCGCGAACTGAAACGCTATCTGAATAAGCGGCGCTCGATGCAAAAACGCCGCCAGAAACAGAACGTCCTCGGCAAGATTCTGCCCGAGATGGCCGAAAAGGTCGCCGAGGTTACCGGCCGAGAACAGCCCGATATCGACGATGCGGTTGCCCGTATTATGAACAATGTGCTGGTCGAACGCCACCGCGAGGACGACGACTCGAGCGTCAAGCTGGTCGTCGAAAACCACTCGGGTACGGCCGAATCGCTCGAGATCACCGACATCGTGAGCGCCGAACCGGCCAACCTTTCGGATGGTGCATCGGCAATCGAGATGGACGGTGAGTGGTTCATCTCCTGGGACGTCGATGTTCCCGGCGGTGAGGAAGCGACACTCGAGTATGACGTTCCCGACGACGCCACATTCGACCTGGACGTGAAAGGCGTCGACGAGGAGAAACTGACGATCACAGCATGAGTACGGATACAGACGCGACGGCCCGAGCACAGCTCATCGACCTGGCCGCCCAGTTTTACGATCAGTTCGAACTGGGCGAGATTCCGCACATGGAGTTGCCAACCCGGTCGAAAACTAACATCGAACTCGACGAGGAAGCCAACGTCTGGGTGTACGGCGACCGGACGTCGACCCGGAGTGCGAACTCCGTTCGCGGCGCACGGAAACTGCTGAAAGCGGTGTATACCATCGAGTTCCTCGCTGACCAACTCGAGCAGGACCGTTCGTCGACCCTGCGTGAGTTGTACTACCTCTCCGAAAGCTGGGACAACAAGGAAGCCCAGTTCAACGATCAGGACGAATCCAACCAGTTGATCGAAGATCTCGAGATCGTGAGCGAGGTCACTCGCGAGGACTTCCATATGCGCCCCGAAGAATCCGGGGCGACGATTATGGGGCCGCTGTTCTTGCGCGAACAGACCCGCCGTGGCGACCGCGAAATCCACTGCCAGGAAGACGTCGGCGAAGGTGGATACCAGATTCCCAACAACCCTGACACAATCGAATTCCTTTCCTCCGATGCGGAGTTCATCCTCTGTGTCGAGACCGGTGGGATGCGTGACCGACTCGTCGAGAACGGTTTTGACGACGACTACGGCGCACTGGTCGTCCACCTCAAGGGACAACCCGCTCGAGCAACCCGCCGAATCACGAAACGGCTTCACGACGAACTCGAGTTGCCAGTGACGGTCTTTACTGACGCTGACCCGTGGTCGTACCGGATTTTCGGCTCGGTCGCGTACGGGTCGATCAAATCCGCACACCTTTCGGAATATCTCGCGACGCCTCAGGCGCAGTTCATCGGCATCCAGCCCTCGGACATCGTCGAGTACGACCTGCCGACGGACCCCCTAACCGATTCAGATATCAACGCCCTCGAAAACGAGTTGACCGACCCTCGGTTCCAGACCGATTACTGGGAAGAACAGATCGAACTCCAGCTCGATATCGGGAAAAAGGCAGAACAGCAGGCACTGGCTGCCCGCGGCCTGGACTTCGTGACCGATACCTACCTCCCCGAGCGCCTCGAGGAGATGGGGATTTTCTAGGGCACTTTTCCTTCCGCTCGAGCGTTACGGTGCCGGTGGCCGAGCAGGGGTCCCCCGGGTCACTCGGCGGGTGAATCGAGTACCACCGGGACGCCTCGATGGGCGACGTCAACGACGAACGCGTCTTCGTCCGTCTCGAGGGCGTCGAACGTGTTGTAGTGAATCGGGAGCACCAGCCCTGGCCGAATCGTACCGGCGAGGTCGGCGGCGTCGTGGCGATCCATCGTGAAACTGCCGCCGATCGGTGGCAGGAGACAGTCGATAGCGAGTTCCTCGTGGACGGGGAGCGCGTCGCTGTCCCCGGGCCAGAACGCACAGACGCCGTCGATGGTGACGCCGAAGCCACAGCCCTCGCCTTTCGGGTGGTACGGGACGCCGTCGTCGTCAGTGTAGGGACCGTTCGGTTCGTTGTATGCCGGGGTGGTAAACAGGTCGAGTGGGCCGAGGACGAACGATTCGTCTTCCCGGACGCGTTCGACCTCGTAGGGAAGGTCCTCGGGTTGTTCGTCGACGCGTTCGATTTCGTCGGCATCGACCGCCTCGTGCACAACGACGATGGCGTCCTCGTGGGCGACCCGCCTGATACCGTCAGGGTCGTAGTGATCGCCGTGGGTGACGAGTACGAGGTCGCCATCCCGCTCGTCGTAGTCGTCGAGGACGCCGTACCGTCCCGGGTCCATGTAGACGACAGCGCCGGTTTCTCCCTCGAGGCGAACGGTCGCGTAGCCAAGCCAGTCGATCAGTACTGAATCGAAGCGGACGGTCATGATTGGGCGTTCGGGTAGTGGGTCGAAAAGCGTTGGGCTCTCGAGTGTACGTGTGAAGGCAGTGGGTGAGTGAGAACAGTGGGTGAGCGAAGTAGGGTAGTTTACGGAATGACCTGATTCTCGAGGTCTCGGTAGGAGCCGGTCTCTCGAATCGTGGTCACGTTCCTGGCGACGACATCGGCCAGTCGGTCGTAATAGCGTGGCGTGTACCCCGAGTTGTGTGGCGTGATTCGAACGTTTTCGAACGTCCAGAGCGGGTGCGATTCTGGTAACGGCTCGGGGTCGGTTACGTCGAGAGCGGCCCCACGGATGCCGTTGCGACGAATCGCCGCCACGAGGGCGTCCGTGTCGACCACGGGCCCTCGAGCGACATTGACCAGCACGGTCGACGGTGGGAGGGTGTCGAACGCATCCTCGTCGATGAGTCCGCGCGTTTGCTCAGTGAGCGGACACGCGAGGACGAGGTAATCGGTCCGCGAGAGCGCCTCGTAGACGGAAGCGTCGTCGTACCCGAACACCTCCTCGACGGGGCCGCCTTTTTCCGGCGAGTGACGGATGCCAAGGCGTTCGACTCCGAAGGGCTCGAGTCGCTCACAGATGGCCTGGCCGATGGCACCGAGCCCGACCACGGTAACTGTCGACCCCTGGAACTCGTGGGTCTGATAGTGACGCCACTCGCGTCGTCGCTGTCGGCGTTCGCCGACGTGAAACCGGCGAGTAATCGCCAGCATCGAACCGATGACGTGTTCGGCGATATTCGGACCATGGACGCCCGACGCATTGGTGACTGCTACTGATCGGTCGGCCAGGGCCTCGAGCGGCAGGTGGCCCGTCCCGGCATACGCACACGCAAAGAGCCGGAGTTTCTCGGCGTGCTCGAGGAGCGATTCGTCGAACGTCATGCCAGTCACGATTGGCGTCTCATGGATGAGTTCCCGCTCTGCTGTTGGCGTGTCTGCCACCTTCACTGTCGTTTCTGGTAAGCGGTTGCGAAGGTTCTCGGCGTACGCCTCAACCGGCATCCCGTGGGTGCCGCGACGCAACACGAGTACGTCCGGATTCGAACTCGAGTCCACCGACGTGCCGGCACGATTTCCTGTCATATCTGGGTACTCACGACGACCTAACTTGAACCTGCGGTTTGTCGTGATTCGTGAACTGCTACAGGACGTTCGAGCGGTGAGATTATTCGCCTTCGAAGGTTGGTGGTTCCTTCTCGAGGAAGCCCCGTAATCCGGCCGCGTAATCGTCCGTGCCAGCCAGAGACGTGATGCGTTCCTGCTCGAGGTCCAGGTGCTCGTTCAGGCTGTTGGTCGAGGAGGCCCGAAAGAGTCGTTTGATTTCGCCGTAGGCTTTCGTCGGTCCGCTCGCGAGAGAGGCCGCAATACCCTCGAGTCGACCGTCGAAAGTTTCGGCGTCGACGACTTCAGTGGCCATGCCGAGGTCCACCGCTTCGTCGGCACTGATTGGCTCATCGAGGAACACGATTCGCTGTGCCGTTCGACGACCAACCAGTCTGGGCAACAGCCAGGTCGCCCCGCCATCGCCCGAGAGGCCGATTTTCGGATATGCGTACTCGAATCGGGCATCGCTTGAGGTCAAGACGATATCGCCGGCGAGGGCCAGTCCCAACCCGCCCCCCGCGACGACGCCGTTGACGCCGGTCACCACCGGAACTGGCGCGTTAACGAGCGAGGACACGGTTTCGTGGAGGGGTTCGGCAATCGCCTCGAGACGGTCCGCGTCGGTCTCGTCGCCCTCGAACGTGGACAGGTCTGCACCAGTGTTGAACAGGCCCCCGGTTCCAGTCAGGACGAGACAGCGGACCGAGTCGTCCGCGGCGAGGTCACTAACCCGCTCTGCGAGGGCGTTTGCCATCCGTTCGTCCATCGCGTTGTGTCGGTCAGTCCGCTCCATGACGACCCGTGCCACATCATCGTCCCATTCCGTCCGAATGTGCTTTGGTGCGCTCATAGCTGTCTCGAGGCTCGAGTCGAAGAAAAAACCGGTCGGTTTCCGTTCTGTCTCAGACGGTCTCCTGTTATCCCTATCCGATGGTTGCCATACCGGGCAATCACCGGGATACAGTGACAGCACTCCGTATCACAGTGTGATCGATCCCAGCAGTTTCCGTTCGGCTTGCCGTCGATGCTCGTCCGCGGTCCGACGGTCGATACCGACTCGGTTCGCGACGGTCGTCATCGAAATCTCGCGGGGAATCTCGTAGTAGCCGCCCTCAACGGCACACCGAAACACCTCGCGCTGTCGTGGTGACAGCGACGGGGTCGATGGATCCTCTCCCGAAAGGGACCGACCGATGTCGGTGACGGCGAGTTCGCGTTTCGATTCCACGGTCACGGAAAACGACTCGAGCAACGCTCGGTAGTACTCGGTCAGTTTCGATGGCTCGAGGGCGAGGATGCGAATCAATCGTGCTCCGTCCCGATACCGAATCGGGGGTAACAATAGGCAATCGTAGCCCTCGAGGTCGGTGTCGGCAGCGGTCATGTTGTGGGTTTTGACACAGGTTTCCGTCGCGATCACGATCCTCGTACCCTCGACAACCGAATCCGACACCCCGACGAACCTATCGACGCGCTCGAGGACGTCTTCGACGCTTGCTCGCGGACATTCGATGACGAGCAGGTCGCTGTGGTCGTTACACCACAGCGACACCGAGGCACTATACTCGGCCGTAATCTCGTCGAACGGACTGTCGCCGACGAGGCGAAACGTGGCTTCGTGCATACCGCACACAGGGCGCCCTTATATAAAATACCAGGCACACGGCTACTCGAAACCCATGGCGATTCGTGGTGAATGGGTGACTATGTCCGATCAATCCGCTCCAGCGACCAACGCAGTCGGCGAACCGAGCGAGCAGTGGCTCGAGTACCAGGGTGCGAACACGGGAGCGAGCCTCGAGTGCCGGGGCTGGCGACAGGAGGCCGCCCTCCGAATGCTGAACAATAACCTCGACCCCGAGGTTGCCGAGGATCCGGAATCGCTCGTCGTCTACGGCGGGACCGGCCGTGCGGCACGCTCGTGGGACGCCTACGAAGGCATCTGTGCGCAACTGCGTGATCTCGGCGACGAGGAAACGTTGCTGGTCCAGAGCGGGAAACCGGTTGGACGATTCGAGACCCACGAACGCGCACCGCGCGTTCTCATCGCCAACTCGAACCTGGTCGGGCGCTGGGACGACTGGGAGCACTTCCACGAACTCGAGTCGAAGGGACTGATCATGTACGGGCAGATGACCGCCGGTTCCTGGGCGTACATCGGGACGCAGGGGATCATCCAGGGAACCTACGAGACGCTAGCCGAACTCGCGCGTCAGCACTTCCCCGACAATCGCGGCCTCGAGGGAAAGATTGTCGTCACCGCCGGCCTGGGTGGGATGGGCGGGGCACAACCGCTGGCCGTCACGATGAATCACGGCGTCTGTATCGCTGCCGACGTCGACGAGCGACGGATCGAGCGTCGCCTCGAGACCGAGTATTGTCAGGAGCGAGCCCCGGACCTCGAGACGGCAATCGAGCGCGCAACCGCGGCCGCCGAGTCTGGCGAGGCATATAGCGTTGCCGTCCACATGAACGCCGCGGACATGCTCGAGGCGATGAACGAACGAGGGTTCGTCCCGGACGTTATCACCGACCAGACCAGCGCTCACGACGAACTCGAGGGGTATTACCCGTCGGGCTACACCGTCGAGGAAGCCGACGCGCTTCGAGACCGCGACCCCGAGGCGTACGTCGAGGCGAGTCTCGAAACGATGGAACGACACGTAGACGGCATTCTGGCGATGCAGGAGGCGGGAGCCATCGCGTTCGAGTACGGGAACAACATTCGCGGCCAGGTGGCCGACCATCGCGACCACGAGCGAGCCTTCGACTTCCCCGGGTTCGTTCCGGCCTACATCAGACCGCTGTTCTGTGCGGGCAAGGGGCCGTTCCGCTGGGTTGCCCTCTCCGGCGATCCGGCCGACATCCATCGAACCGACGACGCGGTTCGTGAACTGTTTCCCGAAAAAGACCACCTTCGGCGGTGGATCGATCTCGCGCAGGAACAGGTCGCGTTCCAGGGGCTACCCTCTCGCGTCTGTTGGCTCGGCTTCAGTCGTGACGATGACGGGCTGACCGAACGTGCGCGCTTTGCGCTTCGCATCAACGAACTGGTTGCCGACGGCGAGATATCGGCCCCCGTCGTCGTCACGCGCGACCACCTCGACGCGGGGTCTGTCGCGAGTCCGAACCGGGAAACGGAAGCCATGCGCGACGGATCGGATGCGGTCGCTGATTGGCCGATTCTCAACGCGCTACTCAACACGGCTGCGGGGGCCGACATCGTCAGCGTCCACGACGGCGGTGGCGTCGGCATCGGCAACTCGCTGCACACGAACAACCACATCGTGCTCGACGGGACGGACCTCGCCGCCGAAAAGGCCCGGCGCGTCTTTACAACCGATCCCGGCATGGGAGTGATTCGCCACGCCGATGCCGGCTACGACGAGGCACTCGAGGAAGCATGGGACTCAGACGTCACGATTCCGATGGGAGGCGACTCCCGATGACCGCGTTCGGACAGCCGCCGGCGTGGGAGTCGCCCTCGAGCGATCCGAACGACACCACCTTTGGCGACGTCGTCGAACCGACGACGCTCGAGTCCACGGCGGAGGACGGGGATTTCCCCGACGGTGAGGCTACGGCTGCGTACGATGCCGTCCTCGTTGGCGAGCCCTACGACAGAGCCGTTATCGGCAGACAGGGTGCTAGCGAGGGTCCGCAAGCGATACGCACGGCGCTGGCGGGCGTGAAAACCCATCACTTCGACCGTGGGTCAGTCGATCGGCGAATCGCCGATATCGGGGACATCGCGATACCGGAAAGGGGCGTTGTGACGGTACAATCTGAACTCGAGCGGGCGATTATGCCGCTGTACGAGCACGGTAGCCGACCGATTTTTCTGGGCGGGGACAATTCGCTCACGGTCCCCAACGTGGGCGCTGCCATCGAGGCGTTGCCCGGCAGCGTTGGCGTAATCAGCCTCGATGCCCACCTCGATTGTCGCGAACCGGTCGACGGCCCTTCGAGTGGGACACCGTATTATCAGCTTCACGAGCGCGGACTGGACGCGTTCGCCGTCGTCGGAGCGAGGCACTTCGAGACCTCGAGCGCGTATGCGGCCTTCGTCGATGAACAGGGTGGAACCATCGTCACTGCCGACGCGGTTGGACGTGATTTCGATGCGGCCGTCGCACGAGCCCTCGATGCGGTCTCCGAGGTCGACCACGTCCTTTGCAGCCTGGATATGGATGTGCTCGATGCCACGGCCGCACCGGGCGTGAGCGCACCGACACCTGGTGGACTCACGACTCGAGAACTGTACGCGCTGCTCGGCCGACTCGGGGCCGAAGACAGACTCGTCGGCTTCGAGGTTGTCGAGTGTGCACCGCCGCTCGAGGACGGATCGATGACGAGCGACGCGGCTGCTCGAGCGATCGCCCACCTGCTTTCGGGGTGGTCACGATGAGTGCTGAGAACGGCGCCGGAACCGCGGGGCACAAAACTATCGTCTACAACGCGGGCGAACTCGCCGTCGGGCCGGAGGGGTCGGCGGGTAACGACGATCTCCGCGTGCTCACCGACGGCGCGCTCGTTGCGGTCGACGGCACCGTCGTCTCGGTCGGCTCGAGCGAGGAGATTACCCGATCGTATCCGCCTGAAAACGCGGATACCGTTATCGACGCTGCCGGTAACGCCGTCGTCCCGGGGTTCGTCGACCCGCATACACATGCGGTGTTCGCCGGCGATCGCTCCGACGAGTTCGAGGCCAAACTCGAGGGAACCACCTACCAGGAACTGCTCGCAGACGGCGGCGGCATTTTGCGAACGGTTCGAGCGACCGGCGAGGCATCCCTCGAGGAACTCGTGGCGAACCTGCGTACGCATCTCGACGTGATGCTGGCCCACGGAACGACAACTGCCGAGGTGAAATCGGGCTACGGACTCGACACCGATACGGAGTGTCGGTTGCTCGAGGCCATCTCGATAGTCGACGACAGTCACCCGGTCGACCTCGTGGCGACGTTCCTCGGTGCCCACGCGGTGCCGCCCGAAACGGACGCAGATGCTTACGTCGAGCAGGTTATCGACGAACAGTTGCCGGCCGTCGCCAATCAGGGCATCGCCAGGTTCTGTGACGTGTTCTGTGAAGACGGCGTGTTCTCGGTTGAACAATCTCGCCGGGTCCTCGAGGCCGGACTCGAGTTTGGGTTGACGCCGAAGGTTCACGCCGAAGAACTCTCCCATCTCGGCGGGACGAAGCTGGCAGCCGATCTCGAGGCAGCCAGCGCGGACCACTTGTTGTACTCGACCGAAGACGACATCGACGCCCTCGTCGCGGCCAACACCGTCCCCGTGTTATTGCCAGGGACGGCCTTCGGACTCGGGGAGTCGTATGCCGATGCACGCGGGATGCTCGAGGCAGGAGCACCGGTCGCTCTCGCCACCGATTTCAACCCGAACTGTTTTGGGCGGAGTATGACGTTCACCCAGACACTGGCGTGTGTCGGGATGGGAATGACCCCGGCGGAGGCACTGCTCGGGTCTACGACTAACGCGGCGATGGCACTCGATCTACCGGGTGAGACGGGCCGACTCGAGCCTGGGGCATCGGCTGATTTCCTCGTCGTCGACGGGCCCCGGTACGCTCACATCGCGTACCAGTTGGACGGAAACCCTGTCAGGACGGTCTGTAAAGACGGTCGAGTCGTAGCCGAGGGTGGACGACGTGTCGACACCGACAGCGACCGATTCGAGGCGGAGGGGACACGATGACTGACGTGATCGAACTCGATGGAGAGTCGCTTACCCCTGAGGCCGTCGCGGCCGTCGCTCGTGATCACGCTGAGGTTCGGATTACGGACGATGCTCGGGACCGGGTCCGTGCCTCGAGAGCCCGTGTCGAAGACGTCATCGAGAGCGGCGAACCGGTGTACGGTCTCAATACGGGGTTTGGCGAACTCGTCGACGAACGCATTCCTGCCGACCGGATCGAACAGTTGCAGACAAACCTCATCCGCAGCCACGCGGCTGGCAGCGGGCGTGAACTGCGTGTCGAGGAAGTTCGCGCCATGATGGTCTGTCGGGTCAACGCGCTGGTCAAAGGCTACTCCGGCATCAGGCCTGTGGTCGTCGATCACCTCGTCACGTTACTCAACCGTGGCGTCCATCCCGTCGTTCGCTCTCGAGGCAGTCTCGGGGCGAGTGGTGACCTCGCTCCACTTGCCCACATGGCGCTGGTCCTCCTCGGCGAAGGTGAGGCTATGCTGACCGATGGACCGGGACGAGATGAGGTCGAGGACTCGAGGGACGGCGAGTCACCTACTGATGCCAACGCCATGCGCGTCGCTGGTAACGTTGCCCTCGAAGCCGTCGACCTCGACCCACTCTCGCTGGCCCCCAAAGAAGGGTTGGCGCTGATCAACGGGACCCAGCTGACGGTTGGCCTCGCCTCGCTGGTCGTCGTCGACGCCGAACGTCTCGTGCAGGCGGCGGATGCGACCGGCGCGCTGACGACCGAAGTCACACTTGCGACGACTGCAAGTTCCGATCTGGCAATTCAGGACGTCAGACCACACGCGGGCCAGGCGACGAGCGCTGCTACCGTTCGGGCGTTGACAGCAGATAGCCAGATTGTCGAATCACACCGAAACTGTGACCGTGTTCAGGATGCGTACTCGTTACGGTGTCTCCCGCAGGTCCACGGCGCCGTTCGTGACGCCATCGCCCATCTTCGAACGGGTGTCGAAATCGAGTTGAACAGTGCGACCGACAATCCGCTGGTGTTCCCTGCTGAAAGCGTCGATGACCGTGCCTCCGGCACCGACGTCGGTGCGGTCATCTCGGGTGGGAACTTCCACGGCCAACCGCTGGCACTCCGCCTCGAGTACGCCAGACTCGCACTCATCGACCTGGCGGCCATCGCCGAACGTCGAATCGACCGATTGCTCAACCCGAACCTCCAGGAGCCACATTTGCCCCCATTTCTCGCACCTGACAGTGGCGTCCAGTCCGGGTACATGATCGCCCAGTACACCGCGGCCGCGTTGCTCAACGAGTGTCGGTCCCTCGGCGCGGCCTCGAGTGACAACACTCCGGTGAGCGGTGGACAAGAAGACCACGTCAGTATGAGCGCCCAGTCTGCGCTAAACACCCGTCGAACGCTCGAGAACGCCCGACGGATCGTCGCCACCGAAGCTGTCTGTGGCGCGCAGGCCGCCGAATATGTGGACGCGGCCATCGAAGCAGGATTCGTCGACGACACTGCGTTCGACGACTCCTCGCGGCCACACGGGCTCGGCGTGGGCACCGCTGCGCTTTACGAACGGATCAGGGCGGTCGTGCCGCCGCTCGAGGACGACCGCGTGCTGACGCCTGAACTCGAGGAAGTCGCCGAGTTAATTCGGGAGGGTGCAATCGAAGACGCGCTCGAGTCGGTGCTCGAGTAAGGTGTCGAGGTGAGGTTGATTCAGTGCTCGAGTGAGGTTTCCGGACACCGTGAACCGGTATTCGAGTGGGGTTTCGGAGCAGTGATCGGACGGGTTTCAATCCGAGCGCTCTTCGTCGTCGAAAAAATCACGCAGTACTTCCTGAAGCCCCTTCCGCAAATGCTGGTGCATCGTGGGTGGTGCAATCCCCATTGACTCGGCTATTTCTTCACCGGTAGAGCCTCGCGGCCAATTGAAATAGCCACCGTAGTATGCCAGTCGTAACGCGGTGTGCTGTCGATCAGTCAACCGGTCCCGGACGTGATTTCGTCGATCCTGTGCCGTCGAGACCGACCGATCTTCATCATGCTTCGAGATCAATTCCGTCCGTTCGTATACGCGAGTCACAGCTTCAACGATTTCGCGGACGTTGGTGTCTCGAGAGACCTCAACCGTTACGTGTCCGACGCCGTCTTCGACGACGATGTCCCGAATCGTCGCCCCATATCCGGTTAACGTTCCGACCGCGGACTCCGACAGCTGAATCCCTATCGTCGCCTTTGTGTCTCCATCTTTGATCAATCGACACGTTTCGACCGAGTGATGATTCTGGGCGGCTTCGTATACACACTCGCCACTCAGGCCATCGACCGTGACGTACTGGTATCGTTCCCCGTTTGCCGTCGTCCCCGTCCACTGGAGGGTAACTGTACAGTTATGCTCTTTCGACAGGTCGAACGAAAAGGAATCGCCGCCCTTGATCCGAAACTCGAGAACCGTGACGGCGTCGGCGAACAGCAATCGGCGGTTTTTGATTCCGTTAATCGCAAACCCGATCGTTTCGCCGAGGAGTTTGAACGTTTCTGTTTCCCGCGACCCAAACGCGTCGCCTCGACGGGCGAGCACCGTTAACACACCGTATACGGTATCGTCATGCGCGAGCGGTACCGCGATTGCCGAGCGGATGTTTTCTTGCCGAGCGATGCTCTGGAGTCGATCGGGTATATCGGACCCCGTCTGCAGTTCGTTACTCGAGTAGATTTCGTTCTGCTCGAACGCCTTCGTGATGGGGCGATCACCGGCGTGCTCGAGTGATCGGATCTCGTCGAGGTAGCTGTCCACCTCACCTCGGCCGAGCTGGTAGGTGATTTCACCGGCTCCGGTCGGGCGTGAAATCCAGGCTCCACAGTACAGCGGTGATTGGACCAGTTGTTCACAGACGGCCGTTTCAACGGCTGACTGCGTCGGCGCTTCCACCAGCGTCCGGATGATCCGACGAACGACGCTATTGATCTGGTTGAGCGACTCGAGGTGATCACGTCGCTGTCGAAGTGCCTGCTCTCGCTCGTGTCGTTCGGTGATGTCTCTGGCGAGCCAGATGACGACCGGCCGACCGTACGGACTGTTTTCGATTGGGACCACCCGTCCGTCGAACTGCCGACGGCCATCGGTTGTCTCGGCGTCGTACTCGATTGACTGAATCGTCCCAGTGTCGTGTGCGACCTCGATAGCGCTATATAACCGGTCAGCAGTCGACTGAGGAAACGCCTCCCACAGCGTTCGACCAACGAATTCTTCCGATGAAACGGTGTACAAATCGGCAGCATTTGGCCGAATTTCGGTGTCCAGATACCGCCCGTCGGTGTCCAGGACGAACACCTCATCGGGCAACGTCGTCGTCAGTAACTCGGTGAGGTCGACGGACGATACATTGGCACTGATATCTTCGCTTTCTGTGTCTTCAGTCAGCATCTCAGCAAGATGCTCGTTCAGATATTCGATTTCACTCGATGGGACGTACTCGCTTGCTCCCTGTCTGAGCGCGACCGTTGCGAGCGGTTCACTTCCCTCTCGGCTTGGTGCTACGACCGTCGTCCCCTTCCAGTCGTTCGTTTCGATTTCCTGGAGGGCCGACCTGACCCAGTCTGGATCGCTCGAGAGGATGAGGACGACATCGGGCTGGGTTTCCTGGAGCGTGTCATCGAGCGATTCCACCGTAGTGATGTGCCGAACGGTGTGTTCCCACCGGCTCTCGAGTGACTCGAGGGACGGCAGATCAGATTCATCGGTGGCTACGACGAGCGTGGAACGTGTACTACCTGTCGACATTGTACTATGACGCGGCCTGTTGGACGGTGGTCGTCAACTGTTCGTTTCGATAGGGTCCGATGGCTTTCGTGTTGTGGGTCCCGACTGATGCCTGTCGACTCCTTGGTACGGATGGACGGAGTGGGTATTATTCTACCGGCCTCGGGTATCCCCTTTGCACCTGGTATCATGGAGTCTTTCATTAGACGATCCATACCGCCTGACTCCACTCTACCGTTCTGTTTCCAATGGTTATCTATCAGGGATATGGATAAACCAATCGGTACAACCAGGACGTTCTTTCACCGAGCCAGAACCATCATTGGGAATTATATCCTTCGAAAGAGATTGACATGCAGGGATGGGATGATTAAGACAGTCAAGACACTCCTCTTTCAGGGAGATGGAACGGGGACCGTTCACGAATGTCGACGGTGTGGAACGACAGTTGAGGCGTCGACGTGTTCCTGTCCGTCCTGTGAGGTCGGGGATATCGTCAGTTACCATACCGAGTGAGAAGACAACACGTTCACTCGAAACTATAGTAGTCATTGAAAGTCATTGCACACCTCATCGCAAGACGGCGTCGCGATAGGTGTGTAAATCGTTTCAATGACTACTATAGCCACATCTCCTCGAGTGGGCGCTGCCATACTCGAGGCACTCATCGAGTGAGCCGTGATTGGCTCGAAGCAGCCACAGTGAGATGTATCCGCGGGTTACCCAGATTGCTGTTGATGGTGTGCGCTCTCGGGGTAATAGCTGTGTCGGATAAAATACCGAAACCGCGGGTGTCCCGTTAGATGTGACCCTGGTCTTTCAGTTCCTCGACGACGTCGTCGACAAACGCGTCGACACTCTCGTAGGGGAACTCGCCACCGGAGAGTTTGGTGTTGAGTTCCATTGCGGTCATCGAGAAGTCGCCCGACTCGAATTTCGTTCCGGGGCCGTTTGGCAACGCGGGAACGAGGTCCATTGGACTCGAAATTGGGTAGTCTGCGCCTTCGAACGCCTCGGTGAATTGCTCGCGGAGTTCAGCTTCGTCTGCCATGGCACTCACCATGTTTACGCGGATAAATAATAAACCTGTTTACTACACTTGTCGACTCAATTGTATGATGGGGCTGTGAGTAACAATCTGCTGGACACAGGGATTCTAACGGCAGCACGGTTAAACCCACCTCGAGTCCCAATACCAGGCAACCGTCAGAGTCGCCGCATGAACTCGGGGAGGATGCCACGTTCGTCGCGTCCACCGCCAGCCGGCGTCGGTTCGACACCCGATCGGTCACCGCTCGAGTCGTACTCGTCGGGGGCGGGTTCTGCAAAGGAGCTTTCGTCGGTATCGGTCGGTTCCTCACTCGAGTCACCAGGTTCGGCCTGACCCGTCTCTACAACCGCAGATTCGTAGGCTTCCACCGTCTCCGGCCCGAAATAGTACGGTTCGACGGGCTCGAGGTAGTTCATCAATTGCAGATTTCCAAAGCCAGCCACGACCAGTGCAACCGGAAAGATAATGTCGGGCAACAGGATGACGAGCATAATCGCCAGGGGCGAGTAGACGAAATACGCCGCGACCCGGAACCAGTTACCGACGTATGCATCGACGACGTACGCATACAGGCCGTAGGCACCGATTACGAGGCCGATATCCAGATACAAACCGACGGGCATCCAGACGCCCCCTGCGATGAGACTGTGCGTATAGAGGGCAAGCGCGCCAGTTAGGACGGTGGCTCGATTGACGTAGGTCTCATCGAGCGCCATGCCAAAAACGAGGAGTCCAATCTGTAACAGCGGTGCGGCGATCCACCACGGCAGCGATTCGAAGATGAGTCCCGGATACACGTCGGTTACTTTTTGAATGGTCGTCGACGGAGACGACGACTGGCTTGCTCGAGGGCGATACGTCGAGAGGGTTCGTATCCGAACAAAAGCGGTACCAACCCTAAAACGTTCGTTCCGTTTCGAGACTCGATACGAGGCTCGAGTTTCGCTATGATTTGCAGATTGACGCCAACGGCTGCTGCCCCCGAACATCTGGACCTTTTCGAGGGAGGTATTCCAACTCGAAGTGATTGCTGCCGGTAGTTTGTGCAGGGGAACTTCTTTTTGTCAACCAACAGAGTAAATCCGCAACAATAATGCTATCGTAGCAGCCTGGTGGTATGTATGGCCAAAGATACCGTCAGGTATCCCGACGACGTCGTGGAGGCGATTGACGCCCTCGTCGACGACGGTATGTTCGAGAGTAAGTCCGAATTTTACCGATTCTCTGCCGAGTACGTCCTGACGCTCATCAATCCCGAACACGAAGTCGAGACGTTCAACTTTGACGAGATCAAATCGGAGCTACATATCGAGGAAGTCAACCACGCCGAGGCACTGGGCACGGATGGCGGCACGTTCTTTCTCGATGCTATCATTACTGTCCGAAAACACGGCCTCAGGGGTAACTACGAGGATGCAGAGCGCTTCATCGACACGCATTACGAGCCAACCGATCAGGAGTGCATCATCCTCGAGGAGCTACTGGGAACGTATCGCGACGGGGTCACCTGATAGGGATTATCGTAGCTATCCGGGGGTCCCGAACTCCGGCCTTCGGCGTTGTATCTCGGTTCTTCGTTGGGAAACGATGAACTCCTGTGATAATCCCTATGAGTAACGCCTGTTCGAAATCTGTATCGACGCCCCTGTAGCACGTATCCGCTACCGTTCCACTGCGTCTGACGGCTGTCTACTGCTATCTTCCCGGGAGTCCGAGCGGTCCCAGATCGACGTGCGTCTCGACTAATCCGGCCGCTCGGTCGTAGGGAGTCACCGATTCGTCGTCAGTATCGGTTGCACCCCCTTGATTGCGTCTTCTGACAGCATCCGGCGGGCATCCCGCCCGTCGACGGACACAGCGAACGAACGCACGGCGCACGCTATCGTTTTCGAACACTCCGTGCAGATACGTACCCAGAACGAGCCCGGTCGCAGCACTCGAGGGCTCGAAGGGTGACGTGAGCGTATTCGAAGCTGTGTCGAGTGGCCGTGTACGGCCGGCATGAATCTCATAGCCCGTCACCGAGCCCGTTGCACCAGCCACCAGCGGGGACGCGGATTCATCGACCTGGACGGTCGTTCGCCGCACTTGTTTCGCCTCGTCGAACATCGTCTCGATTGGAAGCACACCGAGTCCCTCGACGGACGTTGCGTCCGACGCTGCTGCCTCGAGTTCGCTGTTGTGCAATTGCGTCCCAAGCATCTGGAACCCACCACAGAGGCCGACAATCGGGCCGTCGAACCGTGCTATGGCTGCGCCAACACCCGACTGATACAGGGCCTCCAGATCGTCGACCGTGTTTTTGGTGCCCGGAATCACGACCGCATCGGCGTTCTCGAGAGGATCGAACGTCTCCGTGGCTTCCGCCGAATCACTCTCCAGCGGGACGAACGCAACCCGAACGCCGGGTTCGGCCACCAATGCCTCGATGTCGGCCGCGTTCGAAAGGTGAGGCAATCGCGGGACGGCAATCGTGACAGTCGCCGATTCGTGGACGTCGTCCCCGCCCCGGATCGTCCGTTCGTCGGTTGCCGGGAGGCCGAGACTGTCCTCTTCGGGGAGTCCCGGATCGTCGTACGGGATGACACCGAGGACGGGTACCCCGGTTCGGGACTCGATATCCTCGAGCCCCGGCTCGAGCAAACGTTCGTCGCCGCGGAACTTGGTGATGATAGCGCCGGCGAGTCGGTCACGGATGTCCTCGGGAAGCAGTTCGACCGTCCCGTACAGACTCGCAAACGCTCCGCCGCGTTCGATATCGACGACCAGTAGGACGTCAGCATCGCTAAAGCGCGCAGTCTCGAGATTTGCCAGGTCGCGATGGTGGAGGTTGATTTCGGCGATGCTTCCGGCACCTTCGGCGACGACAACGTCGTGTTCGGCTGCGAGGCGTCGATGGGACTCTTCGGCCGCCGTTCGAGCCGCCTGCCAGTGTTCGTCGTAGTACGAACCGGCTGCCAGGTGATCGACGGCCCGTCCCTGAACGATCAGCTGGCTCTCGCCGTCGCCGCGCGGTTTCAACAGCACCGGATTGACGTCGGTAGTGGGCGTCGTCCGGGCCGCTCGAGCCTGGACGAACTGCGAGACACCGATTTCTCCCCACGGAGAATCTCCGTCCGTCTGACCGTCGCTACCCGCCCGGTACACGACTCGAGCGTTGTTGCTCATGTTTTGGGCTTTGTACGGCACTACGGAGACGCCGCGGTCGGCGAGGAGGCGACAGAGGCCGGCGGCCACCGTCGATTTTCCGACGTGACTTGCCGTTCCGGCGACGAGGATCGTTCTGGCCATTCCGATGGGGACGCATTCGCCGCCTCCCGAATCAATCATGCGGTGTGCTTCGATTCTGTCCAACAGTCAACACCTCGAATGGCACTCAGGTACCGGAGCGAACCCGGTACACCGTCGCTGCAACCGCTACAACCAGTGCACCGACGGTATTGGCCACGAGATCGGACATCGTGTCCTGGAGCCCGTGCTGGGTCAGCAACATCTCCTCGCCAGTGAGGGCGACGGTCACCTGATCGAGCGTAAACTCGAGAATTTCCCAGCCGACGCCGACGGCGAAGACGAAGATTACGACGAAGACGGCCGTGAACTTCGGCGGGAACGAGACGGAAGCCGTGTGGGCTTCGATCGTTCTGAGAACGGTGTAGCCGATGCCAGCAACCAGTGATCCCGTCGTCGCGTGTGCGATATTGTGCCATCCCCAGAGCGTCTGATACAGCCAGAGCGTCCCGAGTGCGTGAAACACCACCGCGACGGCAATCCAGAGCGTCAACGCAGGGTCTATCTGGAAGTCGTAATTGCGCTCGAACAGGCTGGGAAGCGCCGTCGCCGCGATACCGATGCCAGCGCTGACCACCACGTCAACGTTCAACGTGAGGAGTCCGATGAGCGCGATGGCAACGAGAACTCCCTGTAAGAGCCGAGTCAGACGGCGTTCGTCCTCGGTTGCAAAGCCGAATTTCGAAAGAACACTCGAGACGGCATCGCCGGTCTCCTCGAACTGGTTTTCGGCGTCTTCCGTCTCCAGTTCGTCGGGAAGCCGATCCATCCCCGGCAGTCGTTCCAGGTAGCGATCGAACCCGATCCCAGCGACGACCCCGACGCTAGTCGCGGCGATTAGCTGCCACATCAGATCGTCATTGCTCTCGACGAAACCGGTGTCGAAGGTGAGGTCCCAGAACCACCTGAGGACTTCCCAGAGCCCGGCTACAGTCATGGTCGTGGCGACAACGAAGGTGATCGCGAAGCCACGGTTCATGTTGACGGGTGTAAAGGCGTCGAGTTCGACGACGACGATTATCGCCATGGCCGCGGCCGTCACGTACGCCGCCATCTCGGTGAACAGTCCCGGATCCGCGATGACGCCGGCCACGAACGGGAGTGCAGCGAGCGCCGCCATCGGCCACGGGACCATCATCTGGGGGTCCTTTCGGGCGACCGGCGGAATGAGTAACACCGTCGCGAGCGCAAGCCCGAATACCATCCAGTCGACGGCCCCCTTCAGGCTGGTCCACCCGCTGACGAGCAAAATCAGGGCGATCGATAGCGACGTAAAGAGCGCGTTGGTCCGCTCTCCCTGAAAGAACCGTTTCATGGACCACTCTCCGTCGTTCTTCACCGCCTCAATATAAATGCGTTTGCTGGGGGATCAACCACGACGATACCGGTCGGCCCATCGCGGCCCCGAACGGAGCGCGAGCCACACACCGATGGTACCGGCGAGTACGCCCGACGTAATGAGGCCCCCGACGACCTGCGGATTCCTCGGCGAAAAGACGAAGCCGACGACGAGTGCCGGAACCAGAACGACGGCGACAGCGAGGGTAAATACCAGGAATCGAACCGCATCGAACAGGAACTCATTTGGATCGAACCCGGCGATAGAAACCGTCACACCGTAGTAATAAAGCGAGAAACCGCCGAGCAAGAGGGCCCCAACGATGGTCTCGAGCGGCCCCACACCGTACCAGCGGACCGCAACGAGATACGGCGCGAACATCGTCGGGCCGCCGACGAGATAGAAAGCCACGCGTTTCGCTCGAAATACGTCCTCGACGGAGACCGGGTAGGCGAGATACGACTCGACGGAATCGAACTGTGTCAGCCAGTTGTAGGTCGTAAACGCCGTCAGTCCGAGAATGCCGCCGAAAAAGATGCCCGGGGCCGGTTCGACGCCAACGATGCTACGCACGATGGTCTCGAGTGCAACGATCATCCCGAATAGTATCACTGCAGAGACAATCGGTTTCCAGAGGCCGCCACTCGAGCGAGCCAGGTCCAGCAGTGTCTTTCTCACGAGCGGGTCACTCGAGCCAGGAACGCGTTCGACCCAGGTAGCGCCTCCCGAGACTGAGCGTGTATTCCCGGCAGCCATCGGGTCGTACAGGCGGAGTGCACCGAGGGCGACGAACACCGTTAGCCCCGCGACACCGCCGCCAATCCAGACTGGGCCGTCGACGAATACCAGCCACGAGAGGTGACTGCCGTCCACGCCGAAGTGCAGCAACCCGGTTCCCGCCACCAGCCCACCGAGGGCGAACCAGCGTTTTGACACGCCTCGAGTCCCGAGTGCGATCAGCGTGAGTGTGAGGGTTCCGCCAATCAAAAACACCAGACTCAGCGACAGCCACGTCGTGACCACTCGCCACGCGACCAGCGCGTCGATTCCCTCGAGCGCGATGGCGGCAGTCGAGAGCGGTAACACGAAGACGACGGCATAGAAGAGTACGTCTTTGAGCAGAAAGTGGCCGAGCAATCGCCGCCGAGCAATCGGTAGCGTCGACGAGGTGCCAAGGACGGGGGTTATCTCGCCGAAGATGTTCTCGAGCATATCCGATCCAACGAACGCCGCCGAGCCACTGTAGAGGCCGAACGCGAGCACGGCGACGTGTAAGCCGGTTCGAATCGTCTCCGCCGAGTAGCCCGTTTCGGACATGGCGTACGACCCGACGGCCACCAGTGTCGCGATCACCAGCGGGAAGAGGAGAAATCGTCTGCCGCCGAACAGGCGGGTGTGAAGTCGCCACTCCTCTCGAAAGAGCGTGAGGAACAGCGTTCGGTCGAGACTGGTCCCCATCGCGATCACTCCGGCGTTGGCGCGTCTTCGGTTTCGACTCGCTGTGGCATATCGCGTGGCTCCTGGTTCGACACGGTATCGATAAATCGGTCTCGAAGCGAACTGCCATCGGCAAGCGGGAGCGTTTCCACGGTGAGGCAGGTCCCATCGGCGACGATACCGACCCGCGTACAGATCGACTCGGCCACCTCGATGTTGTGTGTCGAGACGAAAATCGTGTTTCCGTCGGCACAGTAGGCCTGCAAAAACGACTTCACCTGCTCCTGGACGATTGGATCGAGGTTTGCCAGTGGTTCGTCGATGCAGACCAGTTTTGGCTCGTGGAGAAACGCCTGGGTAATCATCACCTTCTGTTGCTGCCCCCGCGAGAGGTCAGTGTGAAGGGTGTCTAACTTCCCTCGAAAGCCGAGTCGGTCGACCCACTCCTCAACCCGGTCGGCGAGCGTCTCCGGCTCGAGGCCCCGAATCTGTCCCACGAACTCGAAGTACTCTCGAGGGGTGAGAAAGCTCGGCGGAGACTGCTTTTCAGGAAGGATACCCACGCGACGACGCGCCTCGAGTGGCTCCTCCGTCGGATCGACGCCGAGAACCGAGATTTCACCACTATCGGGAACCAGCTGCCCGGTCACCAGTGCGATAGTCGTTGTTTTACCGGCCCCGTTGGGGCCCAGAAAGCCGAATAGCTCCCCTGCAGCGACCTCGAACGTCATTCCCGAGAGCGCCTGGACCGAGCCAAACGATTTCTCGAGTCCAGAGACACGGAGGACGGACATTGATTGGATTCTCCTTGCGGTGAATATGATATAACTGTACTGTCCAGGTTGTCTCAAACAGACAGGCTGGAAGGGGTACACCGACAGTCGTGGCAATCTCGAGGGGAAGTGTTCCCTTTGAATCCTCCGGCTGCCCTCGAGTGATAGCGATTCGTGAACGTCCTGAGTCACTCGAGCTGTACCGTCTCCACTCGAGTGGCTCGATAGTTCCACGAATCGCTATCAGTACTCGGTTCCCCGCCTAGCTCGCTGCCCGGCATCGATCGGATGCCGTTGTTTGGCCACGTTCGTGACGAGGTCTGCAACCTCGAGCAGATACGTCGGTTCGGCGTGGCTGCCAGTCAATACGAGTTCCAGATTGTCGGGTTTCGCGTCGATCACCGAGAGCACGTCTGACGACTCGAGCAGCCCCATATCTGCTGCATACAGAATCTCATCGAGAATCAGCATGTGGACGCCATCGTCGGCGTCTCCATCGAGGTCGAGCGGCTCCGTAAGGTCCGCGTCCGCGGCTGCCGAAACCAGTTCTCTGGCTCGCTCGAGCCCAACCTGGGCTTGCCGTTCGTGATCGGCTTCGTCGCTCTCGTCGGCCATGCCGTGCCAGCCGTAGTGGCCAAGGTTTTCGTAACTGAAGCCCGGCAAGGCGGCGATAGCGTTGTACTCTCCGCGAACGGCTTCGACGCTCGAGGCCCCGCCTTTCATGAACTGAAGCATGTGGACGCGATAGCCGTTTCCGGCAGCGCGGAGGCCCATTCCCATCGCCGCGGTCGTCTTTCCCTTGCCATCTCCCCACCAGACCTGCACGAGGCCGAACTCGTCGGGGGCCGCGGGCGTGATTGGCTGTGCCTCGGGTGTCTTCCCCTTCCCCGGCGTCCGTTCGAGGGCCGCGGCTCGAGACTCGTCTTTCGTCTCGTTTCCGTCTTCGCTCCCATCAGAGGGCGACTCGTTTTCGTTGGTGTCGTCGATGTTTGTCCGGTCGTCCATATCTGGGTATGTGGGTCAGTGGTCTATGAATCAACCTACCTCGAAGGACTCGAGACGCGCTCGTCGAACTGCTCGCGAACTTTGTCGATTTTCGGGGCCGCGTGCATACGACAGTACGCATCCGTCGGATTCTTCTCGAAGTAGTCCTGGTGGTAACCTTCGGCTTCGTAAAACGTCTCGAGGGGTTCGACTTCCGTGGCGATATCGTCGTCGTAGCTTCCCGCGTCCTCGAGTTCCTCGATGAACGCCATCGCGAGTTCCAGTTGGCGGTCATTGTGGGTGTAGATGGCCGAGCGGTACTGGGTGCCGACGTCCGGGCCCTGGCGGTTCACCTGCGTCGGGTCGTGAATCGTAAAGAACACCTCGAGGATATCACCGTAGCTGATCACGTCCGGGTCGTACTCGAGCTGGACGACTTCAGCGTGGCCGGTTTCACCGCGACAGACCGCCTCATAGCTCGGGTTTTCGACGTGGCCGCCAGCGTACCCAGAGGTGGCCCCCTCGATCCCTTCGAGTTCTTTGAACGCAGCCTCGATACACCAGAAACAACCGCCACCGAGCGTCGCTTGTTCCATATACGGTGTACGTGACTGATGGGCAAAGAGGTGACGGACGACGACCTCGCGAACGAGTTCGGTTTGGAGATAGAGTTCGTGACGGTCGATCGTTCGAGACAGCGTTCCTCTCGAAGTCCCCGTACGGGCTGTGATTATCTGGAGTCTTCCTCAGATCCATCGTCACCACGTCGTTCATCGACCGGCGGCCCACCCGGAAGCTCGTGCGGGTCTGCCGGTTCGTCCCCGCGTACCACGTCGTCTCGTTCGAACAGGTAAAACACGATTCCCGCGAGAACGATCACGAGCAGCCCCGGAATCGGCACGGTGCCGACGAAAACGTGTAACGCGAGGCCAATTCCCGTCGAACCGGCGACGATTCCGGCCCAGAGTCGGGGACGGTCGAACCCGACTCGCTGTGCGTCCCAGTAGACGAGCGCACTCAGCACTCCAATCACAATGAGGCCACCGAGAGCGACGAGTGGCGACGTGGCGAGAACCATTCGTCAACCAGTTGGGTCGACCGGCGCAAAAACGTTCTGAGAAACGGTGAGGCAACGATCGGGAACTTGCCCCTCTGAGGGAGATTTCTGGATGGGGACGCCTGCTCGAGTCTTGGGGTCATCGAGACGCTCGAGTGACGACGGTACCGCCCGAGTGAGCCAGAACTTCGAATGCTCACTATTCTTCGACGACAGCAACGGCTCGAACCGGGGACCCATCACCGTCAGCTACCGCAAGCGGGAACGCCAGCAATTCGAAAACGGTGTCAGTTGGGAGCGCGTGGAGTCCACGAAGGTTCTCGAGGAGGACCCGATCCGCCGCGAACATGGTGTGGTGAAACGGGTACGTGGCGGCTCCATCATACTTTGCATCTGGATCGTCATCGTCCGCTCCCGGCGTGGGGTCGACGTTCAATGCATCGATGCCGAGATTGAGGTCGTGTTCAACGAGCCATTCTCCGGCGTCTGCGGTCAGATACGGGTGGTCGAAGTACCGATCGGTGCCCCAGTACTCCGCCCAGCCAGTGTAACAGAGAAGCAAGGACGCTGTCTCGAGGGTCTTTTCGGATACCGTCACCGCCCCGGTCAATCGATTCTCGTCGATCGGTGTTCTCGGCTCGAGTGTTCGACAGTCCGCGACGACGGCTCGAAAGCGAAAGCGCTCGAGGTCCACCGTATCGATCGTATTCCCATCCGGTCGCATGTGCGCGGGGGCGTCCATGTGCGTCCCAGTGTGTGAGGACAGTTCGAGCCTCGAGGTCGCGTACCCGTCCGATTCGATGGTGGCTGTCCGGCCAATTTCGACCGGTGGTGAGCCGGGGTAGACTGGCATCCCCGTTTCGAGCGGATGTGACAGATCGTACAGCGTCATGCGTAGTCTCGATTCGAGTCCGGATTGAACATTGTGCTTTTTCTCTCCCTGTAGGGTCAGTTGGTACGGATATGGTAGTATATACTACAAATAATATATTAATTTACTATATATTAAATATTATAACGGCTGGGGCCCCGCCATCTGTCCGTCAGATGGTTCGACACCGACAGCGCCACGACGCACTGTCAGCCACACCTGAACACCAGTGTTCACACTCGAGCGACAGGAATTCCTCACCTTTTTTGCACTCACATACCGACCCTCGAGACGTATGTACAAGCATGTCGCCCTGCTGGTGCGAAAGGACGGGATGAGCCACGAGGAGTTCGTCGACTACTGGCAACACAACCACACGCCGATCGCTCGAGACATCGAAGGTGTGGTACGCTACCAGACGGTGATCCCGACCGAACCCGAACACGCCGAGTTCGATGGCCTCGCCGAACTCTACTTCGAAACGCTCGAGGACTTACACGACGCCCTCGGCAGTTCTGGGTCACGGGATTACGATCCGACCAAAGAGGTAGCGGCCGAGGCACGTGCTGACGTCGACAACTTCCTCGACCTCGAGGGCCGACCACGGTTCATCGGCGAGGAAATCGTCCAGAAAGACGAAACCGACGGCGATACGACTGGGTTGTACAAACATTCGGCGTTCCTGGTCCGGCAGGACGGGATGAGCCACGAGGAGTTCGTCGAGTACTGGCAAGAGAACCACACGCCGATCGCCCGCGAAATCGAAGGCGTCGTCCGGTATGCGACGGTCCTGCCTGCCGATCCCGAGAACGCCGAGTTCGACGGCGTCGCCGAACTCTACTTCGAGGACCTCGATGCCCTGTACGACGCACTGGGCAGTGAAGGCTCTCGAGATTACGATCCGGACCGTGGGAAGGCAAAGGAGGCCCGCGAGGACGTCGATAACTTCCTCGCGATCGAAGACCGGCCACGGTTTATCGGCCAGGAGACGCTGCAGGTCGACCGAACGAGCGAGAACTGATGGGTACCATGGATTATGAAACGCAGGTCCGAGAGGCGTTTCCCGAACTCGAAAGTATCGATGACGAGCAACTCCGCCACCAGGTCGTCGAGGCGTGGGTGCTCGGCCTCGAACGTGGTGGCTGGCGAACGATTCAGGACGTCCCCTACGCCTGGAACATTCACGAGGTCGGCAACGTCGAGCACGTCCGCGGAACGACGAAAATCGCCCTCGAGTCGGCGGCCATCCAGTGCGATTTTCACGGCGCAGATCCGGACGAAGACGTGCTGATTGGAGCGTGTTTGCTCCACGACGTCGGGAAGTGTTACGAGTACGTCGACTTCGTCGACGAGTCGCTCGTTGACCCGGATCCGACCTACTGTAGCGAGGAGATTCCACACTCGATCTCGGGCTATGCGTTGGCCCACGAGGTAGGCTGTCCGCTCGCGGTTCAGCGGGCGATACCACACTTCCTGGGCGAGGTGCCGACGCGAACGCTCGAGGCCGAACTGGTCAAGAGTGCAAACTCGGCGAGTTCGAACGCGATTACCCAGGCTACGATGGGGATTACGTTGAAAGAATGGGTCGACGAATACTCACAGACGACAGGGTGACTCACAGACGACAGGATGAGCGGTGAAAATCACGGTTCGCCTGATCCCGAGAGTCCCCATATCTCGATTGTGTTCGCCAGACCCGGATAGCGGCGCTTGCCAACACCGGCTGTGGCCCGTCCATGCCAGACCGCGCAATGGATAGTATCGCTTTCCGTGAAGGGATGGCATGTCAGAGGCACGTGCTTCGATTCGCGACCTCCCACCGAGTGCGAAACTCGTGTATTTCGTGCTCGAGCACCACGACCGGATGACTCAACAGGAGCTAGCGGCTGAAACGATGTTGCCGGACCGAACCGTTCGACACGCGCTCGACCGACTCGAGTCCGTCGACAGCATCGACCGTGAGATCAGTTTTCGTGACGCCAGACAGTCGCTGTATTCGCTGACTCGCTCGAACACGCAACCGGGAGACGTGAGCGGCGGCCTTGAGGATACGGATACGAGAGTGTCATAAAATCCTTCCCGCAGAGTTGATTTCAACTACGTATGCAGGGAATAAGTCGATACATGCGGCTGCTTGTTGACCAGCGAGCGTTCTGTCAGGTTCAGATGAGGTTCATAGCGTCGTGCTGACTCGATGGAAATTCTGCTATAGCCCATGAGAGCGTGAAACAAGTATGG
>JAOPJZ010000059.1 GCA_025517525.1 Natronosalvus hydrolyticus | reverse complement strand
GTTGAAAGCTGGGTTCTAGTCCATCGCGATGTACGTCTGGGTATCCTCGACGCCCTGAATACCCTGAATACGGGTCGCCGCGATCTCTTTAACCGCTGCCGGCGTCTCGACGCGCGCTTTGGCGATGATGTCGACATCGCCGGCGACGATGTGTGCCGACTCGACGCCCTCGATATCCGCAATGTTTTGTTTCAGTCGGTCCGCCTCGCCCGTGTTCGCCTTGATCATCACGAATGCAGTAACCATCTCAGTGTCCTCCGATGTTCGGTCCGCGTGGTTCGCTCGAGTGCGTGCTGGAATCGGAACCGGTGCCCGTCTCGAGGCCGCCATCCGTCACCATGTTTTGTGCCGGCTCGCCGACCAGAATCTGGCGGACGTCGCTCAACACGTCGAAATCGGCGAGGACGACCAGTCGGTCGCCAACCTCGAGTGACTCGTCAGCCGTCGGAATCGCGAGCGTGCCGTTTTCCTTGCCGAAGGCGAGCAACGTGGCGTCAGCGGGCAACTCGAGTTCGCTGATGGTGTACCCGCGGACGGGTGCCTCGGGAGTGATGGTCAGTTCGACCACCTGCAGGTGCTGGGCGATATCGGCGATGGCCCGGATAGTACCCCCGAGCAAGGCGTTTTTCGCGCCCATCGCGCCCAGCCGTTCGGGATAGATCACCTCGTCGACCTCGTCGGCGTACTTGCGGTAAATCTCCTCGCGATAATCCTCGTCGATGCGCATGATCGTCCGACAGCCGTGATGTTTTCCGATCATACACGCCGCGAAGTTGACATTCAGGTCGCTGGTGAGCGCACCGAGCGCGTCGGCGTCGCTGATGCCCGCCTCCTCGAGGAGGGGCTCTCGAGCGCCATCGCCCTGGAAGACCTCGAACTCCTGACTGCGGGCACGGCGAACCGCGGACTCGTCGCGTTCGACCAGCGTCACCTCGTGACCTTCCTCGCGCAGGACGCGAGCGGTCCGGAGGCCAACTCGACCGGCTCCGATGATGACAAACCGCATAGCAGGTGATACGGCGCCACCCATGAATAATGTTACCCTGAAACATGGTCGTCCTACAGAAACACCGCCCCGATCACCAGCGAAACGGGCAAAAGCTTTAGTCATGACAGAGAGTACCACACTGCGACGATGGTTCACGCGTTTATCATGGTGAAAACCGCCGCCGGAAAATCCGAGGGACTGCTCGCAGGCATCCGCGACCTCGAGCAGGTTACGGACGCCCATATCGTCGCCGGGAACTACGATATCATCGCCGAGGTCGATACCGAGGAGGTGTACGGCGTGCTCAAAGCCGCCTCCGGCGGAATACAGGGCCTCGAGGGAGTCACCGACACGAAAACGTATATTGCGATGGACTAGA
>JAOPJZ010000058.1 GCA_025517525.1 Natronosalvus hydrolyticus | reverse complement strand
TATCCGTCTTTAGCTAAGCGAAAAACCACGTGACAGCGACGGCTTATCGTGGATACTTTTCGGAAGGAATGAGGAGGTGTCGAGTGTGCACAACGAAACCTCCTCATCTCGGATTATGCGTCGGCTCACTACATTGTTTCCCTCCGAGTTCCTCGAAGAGCATGCCGAGGAACTCGGCGTGGTCGAACGCGACCGCAAGCTCCAGATTCCCGCCTTCGTCTGGGCATTCGTGTTCGGTTTCGCCGCAGGCGAAAGCCGAACACTCGCTGGCTTCAGACGCAGCTACAACTCGACAGCTGATGAGACGATCTCTCCCGGCGGCTTCTATCACCGGTTGACGCCGTCTCTTGCAGAGTACTTCCGCGACCTCGTCGAGCACGGTCTCGACGAGGTCGCTGTCCCTGACACTGTTGACGCCGATATCGACCGATTCAGGGACGTGATGATTGCTGATGGAACGGTATTGCGGTTACACGAGTTCCTCACCGATGAGTTCCAAGCCCGCCACGAGGAGCAGGCTGGAGCGAAGCTCCACCTGCTCCACAATGCCACTGAGCAGACGATAGAACGGCTCGACGTAACTGACGAGAAAACGCACGACAGCACGTTGTTTAACACAGGGCCGTGGCTCGATGATCGGCTCGTTCTGTTCGACCGAGCCTACTTCAAGTATCGCCGCTTCGCGTTGATAGATGAGAACGACGGCTACTTCGTGAGTCGGCTGAAAGAGAACGCAAACCCGGTCGTAACGGAGGAATTACGGGAATGGCGCGGGCGCGCCATTCCCTTGGAAGGTGAGAATATCCACGATATTGTGGATGATCTGCACCGCGAGTACATCGACGTGGAAGTCGAAGCCGAATTCGACCGAAGACCGTACGGTGGGACGCAATCACGCGATACGAAGCGGTTTCGCGTCGTCGGCGTCCGCAAGGAGGACGCCGACGACTACCACCTGTATCTCACGAATCTGCCGAGAGAGGAGTTCCTGCCGTCGGATCTAGGGACGATCTATCGCTGTCGGTGGGAGGTGGAGTTGCTGTTTCGGGAGTTGAAGACGCAGTACGAACTGGACGAGTTCGACACGACGAAGAAGCATATTGTCGAGATTCTGCTGTACGCGGCGTTGCTGTCACTGCTCGTGAGTCGTGAATTGCTCGATTTGGTCACCGAACAGGCGGACGATGAGATCGTGTTTCCGCCGGAACGCTGGGCGGCGACTTTTCGGTCGCACGCCCAGCTCATCCTCCACGAACTTGGCGAATACCTCGGCTACTCGCCGCCACCGCTGCTCAACCGACTGATCGAAGACGCACAGAAGATCCACCAGCAACGGCCAGTGTTACAAGAGATGCTTGCTACCGCTATACAACCGAGGTGTGAGTCTTAGCTAAAGACGAATA
>JAOPJZ010000057.1 GCA_025517525.1 Natronosalvus hydrolyticus | reverse complement strand
TCAGTACCTCACAAAGCATCCTCATCTAACTGACGCTGAAGCGTGAGTTACCGACGAATCAGAGCTCGATTTGGTGCTCCGTAGATCTATACCGACGGCAAGAAACGAGGGGTCGTCGCAGTCGGCGGCGATCAGCCGCCGACGCGATAGCGTTGCCACTGATCGGCAGGGCAGACTCAGTCACCAGTTACCGGTGGAACCGGTCATCCGGTGTCCGATTTGCGGGGACGGCCCGACGCACCGCGAGGGCCGTCCACGCTGCCCGAGTCACCATGTCGATGAACTCTTCGAAGGGCCACCACCAGAGGCGACGCCCGCCACGGCGGGGCGTCGCCACGTACTCCCAGTGCAAGTACCGCCAGACGTTTTGGAGCAGCAGACTCAACACGACGAACAACAGTCGTCTCACAGGATCTTGCGTCGTCGTCGAGATCAGCGTTGACTCCGAAAGGCGGTAGCTCGCTTCGATCCCGAAGCGTTTGCTGTAGTGGGATCGAGCCTGTCGTGGTTCGTCGATGAACGGCGCGTCGACGGCGTAGCCGTGACGCGCCACTCCATGCTCATCGTATCGGCCATTCTTGTAGGTACAGTCGATCATCACCGGGAATTCGACGGTCCACTCGTGCTCGCCGTAGGACGTCGTGAGATCGTGAGAGATCTCACGACTCCAGCCCTGGTTGAGTTCGGTCTTGATCTTGCTGCCCCACTTGATGATCGGAACGATGTAGGCGAAATTGTGCGCCTGGAGTAACGTGAGGCACTTGCCGTCGTAGAATCCGCTGTCGAGATAGACCGCTTTGATGTCGAACTCGAAGTTGTTGAGCAGTCCAAGGAACTCAGCGAGGACGTCGCTGGCGGTGTCGCCGTCGGTGAGACGGCGCACCGCCAAGGTGTAGCGCTTGTTGTTCACGCGTGCGTAGAGCGTGGCGTAAGTGTGGAACGCGGTGGTTCCTGCTTTGGCCTCGCTGTAGTAGAGGCCGTCTGTCTCGTCTTCGTCACCGTAGTAGGGGCGCAGGTGGAGGTCCGCGACGACCTCCACCTGCTGGGGGAGCGTTTCGAGGACGTCCTGCTGGAGAAGTGCATTGCCGGTTGATTCGACGGTTTCGAGGTCAAACTTGGTTCGTAGGTGATAGAGAACGTCGTTTGCTGAAGGAGCGTCTTTGCTCTTCTTGCAGAGCGAGGAGATCGAGGTCCCGTCGGCGGTCGCGCCGACGAGGACCTCGAAAATGTCCTCTGGATCGATTTCAGCGTTCTCACCGAGCTCAAGCGTAAATGCGCCGGAGAGAACGTTGACGAGAAAGTTAAGGAGCTGGTCCTCGTGGATTTCACTGTCCGCTGGCTTTGTTTGTTTGGTCACAACTCAGCCAAGCGGACTTCTCAACTAACGCCTTTGTGAAGTACTGA
>JAOPJZ010000056.1 GCA_025517525.1 Natronosalvus hydrolyticus | reverse complement strand
TCTACAGGCGGTTCAAGGCGAGTGCCTCGGGGCTTGACCCCGAGGGTGAAGCCGACAACGCCTAACCTATCAACGCTAATCCATACCTTTACAACACCCGAGTCCGTCGATTAAGGTGTGGAGAAGTCGCTCACGAAGACACTCGTCTTCCAACTCCAATCCGGTGATGAGCGACTTCTTTCCGAAGCGTACCACGAAGCGCGATGGGTGTACAACCAGACCATTCAATTAGCGAAAAACGGGGCGGACTGGGACGACATCTCACCACGTCTCGAAGCCGAAGCTGACCTCGTGAAGAACACCACGCAACGAATCGTCGCCAAGGCACTCGACGCACTTCAGCAGTCCTACGACCGCGACGACTACAACACGCCCAGTCACGAGAAGACTGGGCCGTACCCGTTGCGAATGAACTTCACCGAAGGCTACAACCTCACCCTCGAAGACGGTGAAATACAATACCGCATTAGTGCCAAGCCGTACAACCCGGTGAAGGGCGCACTTCGTGGTTCACCAGACAACCTCGAACTCCTCGAACAAGCCCTCGAAAGCGACGAGTGGCGTGTCGGAACCGCCGAAGCGATGATGCGCAACGGCAACCACGAACTCCACGTCAACGTCACTCACCTCGAAGCTACCGTCCAAGACAAGACTGACGCTCGAACCGTCGTTGGTGTGGACATCAACGAGGATTGTGTAGCTCTTGCCGCCCTCCACGGGGACGACATCGTTGACTCAGTGGTCATCGATTACCCCGAAATCAAGAAAGAGCGCCATCGGTACTTCACGATGCGCAAGCGGATGCAGAACGCTGGACAGACAGGGTTCGACCGCGTGTCCGAGGACAAGGAAGAACGATACGTTCACGACCAACTCCACCAAGTTTCCCGCCGAATCGTGGAGTGGGTTCAGGAATTCGAGTCGCCGCTCGTTGTGTTTGAAGACCTCAAGCATATGCGAGACTCGATTGACTACGGCACTCGGATGAATCGTCGGTTGCACTCCTTACCGTTTCACAAACTCCGATCGTTCGTCGCGTACAAAGCGGCGTTCGAGGGGATTCCGAGCGATGACATCGACCCGGCTTACACCAGCCAGACGTGTTCTTTTACTGGGTGTGAGCATACGGCTCGGTCGAATCGTCGGAGGAAGCGGTTTAAGTGCAACGCGTGTGGTCGGCAAGACCATGCTGACCGGAATGCGGCAGTGAATATTGCGAAGAAAGGATTGGTGTCGTTGAATCGAAATGTGCCTACTCTCAACACGCTTCCGGTTGTTCGGAAACTGCGACGGCAGGCATCGGGCTGTGTGAACCAGCCGACCGTGACCCACGCAACCGTTCGAGGCCACCAAGCCGATGGTCGCATGGGAGTGTCCGACTAAACCACGGGAAGCCTCGGGGCTTGACCCCGAGGCGGTTCAC
>JAOPJZ010000055.1 GCA_025517525.1 Natronosalvus hydrolyticus | reverse complement strand
TGTCAGTAACCCACGACTGAAGTCGTGAGCTTGTCAGTGGACTCCCCTTCTGCCGTCGATTCGACGGTGGCGTGGAAACCGCCGTTCAGGTTCAGCGTCCCTGACTTCAGCGCACACTGACAGGGTGCGCCTCCACCCGAAGACTTCTGCCCCGAGTGGAGTTTCTTGAGAAGTTTGCGAGCGATGTTCTTGCTCGCGTTGTAGTCTGCGTTCAGTTCGTACTCGCACTTCTGACACACGAACTGGTGTTTCGACCGCCGATTGTTCTTATGGGTAAACCCGCACGACGAACACCGTTGACTCGTGTACGCCGGACTCAATTGTTCGACCTCAATACCGTACATCTCGGCTTTGTATTCGACGTACTGGTACAAGCGTCGGAAGGCCCATGCATGGAACCGTTTTGCACCTGCCATCCGGTCACGAATTCCGGTCAGATTCTCGAACGCGATATGCGTGCAGCCGTGGTCACGGGCTTCGTCGAGAATCTCGTTCGAGGCACGATGCAGTTCGTCCTGCATCCAGTGGTGTTCGCGGTCTTTCATCGACTGAATCGACAGATGGGCCGACCGTGTTCCCGTCTGTTGCATCGACCCGCGAGTCTTCTCGAACTTTCGGCGTCGATGGTTCATCTCATCAGCGTTCCCGATGAACGCGCCTGTGGAAGTCACGGCGAGCGAGCCGTCCACGTTCAGGCCCACACCAAGGACTGTTCTGTGCTTGGTCTCAGAAGAAGTCGTGGACTGCTCTTGTTCGTCTGTAGTTCGGCGCATCCGTGCATGGAGATAGAACGACTCCGAGTGTCGGTCGTACTGCAACGTGGACATACGGAACTCGTAGTCCTCGTGCAACAGATACTCGTCAATCGGTGTCCCCTTTGGCTCGGTGGGAATCACGTAATTGCACTCGACGCGACCGTTCACCGTGGACAGCGAAACGTAGTCGCGGTGGAACGTCGCAGAGCGTTTGTCATAGACGACGCTCCACGCATCGAAGTGTGGTTGACTGGTTTTGTCGCCTTTCTTAAGTCGAGCGACACCGCTTTTAGTGGCCTCGATAGCACGTCGAATCCCTTTTTGGACAAGGTTCGCGGTCAACTCCGTTTCATTACGAAGTCTGTCGTAGAGGGCTTTCTCCGCTTTCTGCTTCGAGGTTATACAGTAATCGTTCGGGTGTCTCCACGCCCACTCTGCGGTGGTGTTCGCACAGTGAAGGAACTGATCTTTGGTCTGATGAAGGTCGTCGCACCGCTCTGCAGGTACGTCGAGTTTGACGTTAACGGTGCGAATTACGTCCTCCATCCGTATTTCACATATTGAACTAATTCTTTATAAATACCACGACCGGCGTTGGGGAGTCCGACTGCTATCGCTTGTGGATTGATTAAAGCCTTCTCGGATTCCTCCCACGACTAAAGTCGTGGGCTTCCTC
>JAOPJZ010000054.1 GCA_025517525.1 Natronosalvus hydrolyticus | reverse complement strand
GTGCTGACTCGATGGAAATTCTGCTATAGCCCATGAGAGCGTGAAACAAGTATGGGACGCAAGAGACCGAGGTGTATTCCGTGTCCGAGAGCACGTGGTGCTGACTGGTCCGAGTGCGTAGGAA
The DNA here is from genome assembly GCA_025517525.1 of Natronosalvus hydrolyticus. Lineage (GTDB taxonomy): Archaea > Halobacteriota > Halobacteria > Halobacteriales > Natrialbaceae > Natronosalvus > Natronosalvus hydrolyticus. Next base: position 1,312 of record JAOPJZ010000054.1, on the reverse strand, counting down.
GCCGAGTCCTGGGCATCACAGCCCGACTGCCGCTCCTGGCGGCAGTCGGGAAAGCCCGTATAGGTGAATCTCTGTTTCACGCACCGGCGTTCCAAGGTGAGTCCAATGTTCATTGGAATCGACGTACACAAACGGTACTCACAGATCGCAGTACTGGACAAAAACGGTGAGATCGTCGAAGAGGTTCGCGTCGAAAACGCGAACCTCGACGACTTTGCACAGCAGTACGCTGGGTCCAAAGCCGCGCTTGAAGCGACCAGCAATTACTACCACATCCATGATACTCTTTCAGAGTATCTGGATGTGACTGTCGCCAATCCAGGCGAATTAAAGCTGATCTCCGACTCGGATAAGAAAACCGACCGCGTCGACGCGAAACAACTCGCTCGGATGGTTCGGTTAGGATCGATTCCTGAAAGCTACGTTCCAACCGACGAGGTTCGGCAAGCCCGCGCACTCGTGCGCGGGCGCCAGAAGCTCGTCGAGAACCGAACCGAGTACGCGAACAAGATCCATGGTTTGTTGAGTGACCACGGTATCACCCGGGAGGTGAAGCCGTTGAGTGTGAAGGGACGAGAGTTCCTGGCGGAACTCTCGCTCCCGGCCCCGTGGGATGCGTTGTTGGAGTCGTATCTGGGACTGATTCAGGTGCTCACCGAGCAGATCGAATCGTTGGAAGCGGAGATTGAGGAGCGGGCTGGGTCTCTGAAGGAGACCCAGCTCCTGATGACGATTCCTGGTGTGAGTTACTTTACGGCGTTGACGATTTACGCGGAGTTGGGCGAGGTCAACCGGTTTGACCGGGCCAAGGAAGTTGTTAGCTACGTCGGGTTGAACCCGATAATCCGCGAGTCTGGCGACTCGCGGTTTGAGGGGAGCATCTCGAAGCGAGGATCAGGACGAGTCCGGTGGTTGCTCGTTCAAGCGTCGTACAGTGCGGTTCATACGTGCGAAGACGAGTACCTCAGCCGGTTTTACAACCGGTTAGCTCGAAAGAAGAACTCGAAAACAGCGATTGTGGCAACCGCCCGGAAGTTGCTGGTTTCAATGTATCACATGCTTGACCGTGAGGAGGTGTACGATCCACCAGGGGTGAGTGCCTGAGCGCCGCCGGGGCGGCGCTCATCGGCTGGCTGGCGGCAGCGTGAGTGATTACTCTCGCAAACAAGAAGTCCCCCGCCTGATGGCTGTTTCAGTAGCTATCGGTTCGCCGGTTGTCGATTCTACGCCAGAAAACTACAGCAAGTCCTTGTCGCCCGAAGAATTATCTTGGCAAACGTGGTTTGATGAATCGGCAGAATTTCCATAGGTG
>JAOPJZ010000053.1 GCA_025517525.1 Natronosalvus hydrolyticus | reverse complement strand
CATACTTGTTTCACGCTCTCATGGGATATAGCAGAATTTCCATCGAGTCAGCACGAGTGGTTCGAACTACCCGACTTCTGTCAGGAATGCCGTGACCGACTCAGAGGATGAGTGCAGCACGTTGTCCTGTTATTTACGAGTGATTAAATCTGAATAAATTGGCCAATAGTCTTGCAAACTGACCCTCTAAATGGGGCAAAAGGTGCTGTGATGAAATACTATATACCGTCAGCACATCCTCATTTCAGTGAAATTTACATGGGCACTTTCGACCCAGTTTCATGGGAAACGGTTGAAGCCACTATCGGCCCGCCCGCCCCAGAAGTTACAGAACACGTCGAAAAGATGCGAGACGAGGTCTACGGTATCGCGCCCTACGATGCGGTAAAGACGATCCACGACGCGTTGTATGCAGACGAAGTAAACCGAACCGTCCCTAACCTCGGTGAGCCATTCGTCACTGCATATCTGCTAGAGAAGCAGGGGATTATTTCGCCCAACGACGACGATGCTCCCGAAAACGAGTACCGATCACTCGTCGAGCGCCGTCCAGACAGCGAACGCCTCAGGGAATTGTTTTGGGAGCGGGAACGAACACTCTGGTGGATTGGTGTGATGGCCGGTATACATCCATCGCTCGTGACCTACTGGTTTTACGAAGACGACATCCCCCTGATGGAACGAAATTTCTCGGAGGAATCGCTGGAACAGATACACGCCTATCAGGAATCAGATGACATGCAGGGTTATTGACCTATTTCCGGTGCCTGACCCCTCTATTACATCCTATTCGTGACCCTCTAGTATTGACCGGTTCCCCTCTATGATATACGCGCTGTGTGTTCAGCACGGATTGTTCGAACTACGCGGCTTCTGTCAGGAATGGCGTGACCAAATCAGAGGATGTACGCTGTACGAACGAAATGCGTTGTACCGACAGCCGGAGGAATTATCGGTGGTGCGGTGAACTGACCAATTATGACAGATTGTGTATTTTGCTCGATCGTCGCTGAGGATTCGCCTGCGTATCGACTGTACGAGGACGAGCATTCGCTTGCCTTCCTTGATATTGAACCTGCGACTCGGGGGCATACGCTCGTTATTCCCAAGACCCACTACGAAACCACAACCGACATGCCGAACTCTCTCGCCGGAAGGGTATTCAAAACCGTTCACCACGTTTCAGATGCGCTCGAATCGGCCTACCAACTCGATGGCTTCGCTCTCGTCCAGGAGAACGGCGTCAAGGCACACCAAGACGTACCCCATGCCCACATTCATATCATTCCTCGATATGGAGACGATGTTCCTGACCTGGGATGGAGTGGCGAACGCGTTGAAGAGACGACCCAACAGAAGGTTACCGCCACGGTTCGGGATGAATTGGCTTCGGATGCGTGACCGATTCACGCCCTGTATTCACCTATGGAAATTCTGCCGATTCATCAAACCACGTTTGCCAAGATAA
>JAOPJZ010000052.1 GCA_025517525.1 Natronosalvus hydrolyticus | reverse complement strand
GATTCTAGCTCGGCCTCTCCAGGTGCCTCGATGCGCTAAACTAGAACGGATGGTCCTTTCGCTGGCGACACAGTTGTGTCAGCACGCCGTAACGGTCACCTACGACCTCCAGAACCCAGTCATGATACTTTGCAACTGCTGACTCGAAGGAAACTATAATGGCCAGTGAAAGTCATTGCACCCCTATCGCAAGATAGCGTTGAGATACGTGTGTAACTCGTTTCACTGTCTACCATGCGTGAGATGCTACCGCGCGAACGGTGTGTCAGCCGTACGCAGCCGATTTGGGGTGCCGTTAGGGTACTATCGCGTTTGTATCGACACTCGAGAAAGCGTAGACGCCGCATGCGATAGCAACGCACGTCGACAATTGAAACCCCAGATCTGGAAACGAAAAGCGTGTTCATAGAACGTTGGAAGAAAGCCATCCGTAACAAAGGCCATCGCCGACCCAGTTCGACGGAGAGACGAATGGACGTCCTTACGCTCACCAACGCGCCCGACGCCCCGTTTTTACAACAGCAACTCGAGGCACTCGAGGAACGGGGCGTCTCGGTGACGGTTCGAGCTGTCGGCGGAGATCCCACAGCGGCGCGCTCTCGAGGTCCGATACCTTATTTTCGATTCTTCCGAACCGTCAGAGCGGAGCCGTTAGCCGAGTACGACCTGATTCACGCGCACTATGGACTCACCGCACCGATGGCGCTCGCCCAACGCGAACTCCCAGTCGTCCTTTCACTGTGGGGGTCCGACGTGCACGGCCCTGTCAAACCTGTCAGTCGCCTGTGTGCACCACGTTGTGACGAGGTCCTCGTCATGTCACAGGCGATGGCTGACGCTCTCAGCACGCCGTGTCGAGTCATTCCGGACGGAGTAGACCTCGGAATTTTTAAACCCCAACCGCAGGAGAAAGCCCTCGAGACCGTAGGCTGGTCCGAAAACGTGGCGAACGTTCTGTTTCCCTACGCGCCTGATCGGTCGGTGAAGAACTACCCGCGCGCCCGTCGTGTCGTCGACGCCGTCGGAAAACGCCTCGAGCGGCCGGTCGAACTACGAACCGTCTCGGGCGTCGACCACGAGGCGATGGTCGCGTACATGAACGCGGCTGATGCCCTGCTGTTGACCTCACACAGCGAGGGGTCACCCAACTCGGTCAAGGAGGCGATGGCCTGCAACCTGGCGGTCGTTGCGGCCGACGTGGGCGACGTTCGCGAGCGCCTCGAGGGGGTCGAACCATCGACAGTGGCGACCAACGATGAGGAACTGATCGACGGCCTCACGGACACACTCGAACATGGCGTTCGCTCGAACGGACGCGACATGGTGGGGGAGGTAAGCCTCCAGGCGACCACCGATTCGCTGCTCGAGGTGTACGATTCGGTTATTGGTGACGGGACCGACGATGAGTCGGATGAGCGCACGGCACAACACAGGGAAAAACCACCTCGAGCGTAGGAGAAGCGACCTCGAACACAGCAGGAGCTATTTCGAGCACAGGAAAGGCATCTCAAGCACAGGAAGGAGTTATCTCGAGCACAGGAGAAGCCACCTCGAGCAGAAGATGTTACAGAATCAAGGAGAAAGCCCACGACTTTGGTCGTGGGATGAATCCGACGAGTCCTCGGTAAAATCGGAACGCTTAGCTTGACTGGGGTCG
>JAOPJZ010000051.1 GCA_025517525.1 Natronosalvus hydrolyticus | reverse complement strand
GGTGTCTACAAACCGTAACCATCCCAACCCAGCGGTGCGGTGCCGTGGGAATCCTTACCCTTCAGGGCGGGGAGGATGTCAACTTCCTTGACCCCCGTGGTACTCACCCTCTGTAAACCGCGGTCGCCCCCGGAAATACCCAATTAACGATACCGGTGAGTAGCGTCCCCATAGTCGATGCGTTCAACCGCCGGCGTCGCTGCCAGGGTATCGTACTCGACGCCGGGGGCCACGTTTCGAGTGCTGGGGAGGGCCTGATAATGCAGACGCTCGTCTTTTCGTTCGACGGACTCGATCAGCAGTATCTCGAGCGGTATTCCGGTGTGATGCCCACGATCAGCCGACTGCGGCGGACGGGCACAACCGCGCCACTGGATCCACCGGTTCCACAGGCGCCTATCAGCGCCTGGACGACCGTCGCAACCGGCACCGCGCCACACGAACACGGGATTTTCGATCATCGCACTCGAGATGGCTATCCAGGGTCCGAACGGCCGGCCAATCTGGCCGACCGTAACCGTCCATACGTGTGGGAGTATCTGGCGAGCCAGGGTGCACGTGCGGTCGTGTGTGGACTTCCAGTGATGAGTGCGGCGCCCCCCTCCAAGTGCCGCATTTCTCGCTCGGATGGGGAGAACACGACGCTGATACCTGGGCGAAACACACGCGGGCCGACGACAGCCACTCCAGCCAGCCGCCCGTGGACGACAGCGGACGTCCACTCCTGTAGCGACCTCGAGGTACTGCTCGAGCGTCGACGACGCGTCTGTCAGGACTGTCTGGAAAACGAACCCTGGGAACTAGCCATCGTCCACGTACCGATTCTCACGCCGCGGCTGCTCGCCCGACTCACGAGGGCAGATGGGGCCGATCCGGAAACGGTTCGTCGACGAGCACTCCACAGCGCGGACAGACTGGTCGAGGGGCTTCTCGATTCAGTTTCCGAAACGACGACCGTCATTGGCTGTTCGCCAGCCGGTGTCCGCCACGTCGATGGCTACGCTGTTCACCTCAACGAACTCCTCGTCGAGGCCGGGCAGCTCGAGCGGACTGCTGTTGCGAAACAAACTGGGATCAGGAAGGTACTGGAACGACTCACTGCTCCGCTCTGCAACGTCACACCCTCGGTTACTGTTTCGGATGAGAACGCGGACGCTCACAGGCAACACGGCGAAACGACTGCGTGGGCCGCCTACGATTGGGAACGCTCGAGGGCGTTTTGTCCGAGTCAGACGGGCGGTGGAATCAGACTCAACGTTGCGGGCCGCGAACCCAACGGAAAGATCACCAATTCAATCTATCGAGAAACGCAGCAAGCCGTCATCGACGCGCTTGCAGACTGTGTCGACCCGGACGGGAATCCAGCGTTCGAGTTCGTCTGCCGACGTGATCACCTGTATCCAGGTCGACCCCCGAGAGACGTCCCCGATGTCGTCGTGTCGACTGCAGGCACGAACTGTACAATTTCGACGGAGCCGAACCGGACACCATTTAGTGGGTTTCGCGGGTTCGTTCGCTCGATTCCTGGCCACTGTTTTCTCACCGGCCCCGCTGTGTGTGGAACGACGACACGTCGACTCACTGGAGCGGATATCGCACCGATGGTGATGGCTTCGCTCGGTCGACCGGTTCCCGAGCGGATGACTGGTCTCGTTCCAGAAGGTCTCTTTCGAGACGGGGAGATTCGAGGAACATATCGTCACGTCGGCGAACGTCTCGGTTCGCTTCCGGAACGTTCGGTAACCGGGGAGGATGACTTTCGGTTGTGACTGGCAGGAATCAGCACACGGCGTACAGCTCGGTATTAGTCGGTTTGAAACGCCTCGAGATTCGCTTCTCCCTCACGAGAGAGCAACGTTACGAGATCGTCGGACTGGATCGCCGTCCCGCCTCGAGGTGTCAATACCGCATCGTCGCGTTCGATGGCCACGACGAGAACGTCATCAGCGAGCAGACCGTTTCGGCCAGCGTCCTCGAGTGTGAGTCCTTCGATCGGTGCGCCCCTCGGAACCGTCACCTCGACGATTTCGGCACCGCCAGTCAGGCTGATATAATCGGAGAGTGGCTGTGGTTTCTCCTCGTCCGGGCCGAAAGGCTGGTAGGCCTGATAGTGTTCGGCCTGGAGCAGGTCCTCGTCTTCGATGTCGATCCCGAGTGCGGCGATTTCGCGGGCGATTCGCCGAAGGTCGCCAGTATCGGTGCCGACCGCGAGCACGTGGAGATTTCGGCGGCCAGTCATCAGTTCACGGACGTTGATCACGCCGGGAACCAGTCGGACTTTGTGTGCAAGCCGTTCGCGATCTTCGACCGGGGCGTTACAGAGATACAGATTTCGGAGTCGGCCGTCCCCACGCTCGAAGTCAACGTTCGCGTGGTAGCCTTCGATCACGCCCGCTTCCTCGAGTTGCCCGATACGGTTTCGGATCGTTGCTGGAGAGACACCGACCTCATCGGCGATCATGGGTGCCGACGTCGACCTGGCATCGTGCATCAGCGCGTGGATAATGCGCTTGTTGACCTCGTCGAGACGAATGTCCATATGACTCGTTTTGTGACCACTTACAGGTTTGTTTCGTTTTATTCGATAGGGTAGTCGACGATATTCTCACTCTCACAGGCCGGGCAGATCGTCGTCCCAGCGGAAACGGTGGTTCCACACTGGCGACACTCGTAGATGACAGCTCCATTTTGGCTCGTTCCCTCCCCTGATGGACTCGACGGTTCACTCGGCGACTCGTCGGCTTTCGACCCAGAAAAGAGATTAGTAACGAATTCAGAAAGCGACATTGCTATTCGCCCGTTCAAAGGTTGCCAAAATAAGTATTTCGCCGTAAACGTTCGCCACAAATCTACAAGGTGGCGTTGAAACCGATTGTCGTTCCGGTTTCGTCACGCGGTTACCATCTTACGTCCTTTCGCCATCCGTTCTAGCTTAGCGACTGACTGAGACGGAGATCACGTCGAAATTGCGTC
>JAOPJZ010000050.1 GCA_025517525.1 Natronosalvus hydrolyticus | reverse complement strand
GGTAGGGAAGGGTGAATGCATGCCAGCCGTCTACTGGCGTGCAGATGACACCGTATGTACGTGTAGTCCAGGCGTCCACTGGACCCGTTCCCGGGTCACATCGCTGGTCACATCTCGTGACCAGCAACCCAAGATCCGAAAGAACGTGGCTACTGTGCCAGCTGGTGGATCGCTCGGCTCGAGAGCTGAAGAAGGACGTGCCAAGCTGCGATAAGCCCAAGGGACCCGCATGGAGGGGAAGAACTTGGGATCTCCGAATAGGAATCCTCTTGCAATTGCTTTGCGCAATAGGGAACGTCGAGAATTGAAACATCTTAGTATCGACAGGAAAAGAAAGCAACGCGATGTCGTTAGTAACCGCGAGTGAACCCGACACAGTCCAAACCGAAGCCTTAGGGCAATGTGGTGTTCGGACTGACTCTCATCGGACGACCATCGACGCGAAATCTCTTGGAACAGAGTACGAAACAGGGTGACAGTCCCGTACCGTCGATCAGTACTCCGTGCGTCAGCTCCAGAGTAGCGGGGGTTGGATATCCCTCGTGAATATCGCGGGCATTGACCGCGAAGACTAAACACTCCTCGAGACCGATAGCGAATTAGTAGCGTGAGCGAACGCTGAAAAGCACCCCAAAAAGGGAGGTGCAATAGGGCGTGAAATCAGTTGGCGATAGAACGACGGGGCACGAAAGGTCCCACTCTCAATGAATCAGGTGCAAACCTGTAGTAAGCGGAGTGGGAAGCCGGTGTTCCGTCGTACGTTTTGAAAAACGAACCAGAGAGTGTGCCTGTTTGACGAGTCTAACCGGAGTATCCGGGTAGGCAAAGGGAAACCGATATGACCGCAGCCTTCGGGCCAGGGTCACCGTGTTCAAGCGCGGGGAGTCAGACGGGCACGACCCGAAACCGGACGATCTAGGCGTGAGCAGGGCGAAGCGTGCCGAAAGGCACGTGGAGGCCCGTTAGAGTTGGTGTCCTACAATACCCTCTCGTGACTTACGTCTAGGGGTGAAAGGCCCATCGAGTCCGGAAACAGCTGGTTCCAACCGAAACATGTCGAAGCATGACCTTCACTGAGGTAGTTCGTGGGGTAGAGCGACGGATTGGGGGACCGCACTCCGAGAGGAGTGTGCCCCCCTGTCCAACTCCGAACCTACGAACGCCGTCGACGTGAGGAGTCCGGTGCGCGGGGTAAGCCTGTGTACCGTGAGGGAGACAACCCAGAGCTGGGTTAAGGTCCCCAAGTATGGACTAAGTGCGATTGAAGGTGGTCGCAAGCCCTAGACAGCCGGGAGGTGAGCTTAGAAGCAGCTACCCTCTAAGAAAAGCGTAACAGCTTACCGGCCGAGGTTTGCGGCGCCGAAAATGATCGGGGCTCAAGTTCATCACCGAGACCTAGCGGCGCGATTCAGATCGCGATCCTGTAGGTTGGCGTCCTGTTCGGGTAGAAGCATGGGAGAGATCTCGTGTGGACCGTGCAGGAACGAAAATTCTGGTCATAGTAGCAGCGTTAGTCGGGTTAGACCCCCGACGGCCGAACGAGTAAGGGTTCCTCAGCAATGCTAATCAGCTGAGGGTTAGCCGGTCCTAAGTCAGCCCGTAAGTCGAAGCTGACAAAAGGGAAATAGGTTAATATTCCTATGCCGGTGTGCAATAGAAGTCGACGCTTTGGGGCCACCTCAGCCGGGCTTTCGCCCGGTCGAACTGTCGAAGTTCGTGGAAGCCGTAATGGCAAGAAGCGAATGAATGTCAGGATAGCGAAAGTGAGGTCAACCTGGAGCCCGTGAAAAGACGAGCACACTGTCCGTACCGAGATCCGACACAGGTACTCATGGCGGCGAAAGCCAAGGTCTGTCGGGAGCAACCGACGTTAGGGAATTCGGCAAGTTCGTCCCGTACGTTCGCAATAAGGGATGCCTGCCTCGGAATGAGGCAGGTCGCAGTGACTCGGGCGCTCCGACTGTCTAGTAACAACACAGGTGACTGCAAATCCGCAAGGACTCGTACAGTCACTGAATCCTGCCCAGTGCGGGTATCTGAACACTCAGTACAATGAGACGAAGGACCCGTTAACGGCGGGGGTAACTATGACCCTCTTAAGGTAGCGTAGTACCTTGCCGCTTTAGTAGCGGCTTGCATGAATGGATTAACGAGAGCGCCACTGTCCCAACGTTGGGCCCGGTGAACTGTACATTCCAGTGCGGAGTCTGGAGACCCCCAAGGGGAAGCGAAGACCCTATAGAGCTTTACTGCAGGCTGTCGCTGAGACGTGGTCGTCATTGTGCAGCATAGGTAGAAGACGTTACACAGGTACCCGCGCTAGCGGGCCACCGAGTCGCCATTGAAATACTACCCGATGATGACTGCGACTCTCACTCCGGGAGGAGGACACCGGTAGCCGGGCAGTTTGACTGGGGCGGTACGCGCTTGAAAAGATATCGAGCGCGCCCCAAGGTTTCCTCACTCGGGTCGGAGACCCGAGAAAGAGCGCAAGAGCATACGGAAGCCTGACAGTGTCCGGCACAACAATGGACGCTGACGCGAAAGCGTGGTCTAGCGAACCAATTAGCCTGCCCAATGCGGGCAATTGCTGACAGAAAAGCTACCTTAGGGATAACAGAGTCGTCACCCGCAAGAGCACATATCGACCGGGTGGCTTGCTACCTCGATGTCGGTTCCCTCCATCCTGCCTGTGCAGAAGCAGGCAAGGGTGAGGTTGTTCGCCTATTAAAGGAGGTCGTGAGCTGGGTTTAGACCGTCGTGAGACAGGTCGGCTGCTATCTATTGGGGGTGTCATGGAATTTGACGAGAACGTTCGTATAGTACGAGAGGAACTACGAATGGGTGCCACTGGTGTACCGGTTGTTCGAAAGAGCACGTGCCGGGCAGCTACGCACCACGGGGTAAGAGCTGAACGCATCTAAGCTCGAAACCCACTTGAAAAAGAAATTCCACCGAGGTCACTCGTAGAAGACGAGTTCGATAGACTCGGGGTGTACGCACCGAGGCAACGAGGTGTTGAGCCCGCGAGCACTAACAGACCAAGCCACACATTCATTTCACATGGATCTGCACTGGACCCGTGAACGGGTCCAGGCGTTAACTGGACTACACGGACATGCGGTTTTACCGATTACAGGTTGACTCACACGGCTTTCGGGTCGTGTGAGAGGCGGTTCGAGTCCGTCTGTCGGCATTACGGCGGCCATAGCGGCGGGGTTCCTCCCGTACCCATCCCGAACACGGAAGATAAGCCCGTCTGCGTATTGGTGAGTACTGGAGTGGGAGACCCTCTGGGAAAGCTGATTCGCCGCCGATCATTCATACATTCATTATCCTC
>JAOPJZ010000005.1 GCA_025517525.1 Natronosalvus hydrolyticus | reverse complement strand
GGATTGATTAAAGCCTTCTCGGATTCCTCCCACGACTAAAGTCGTGGGCTTCCTCCTTGCATTTCTGTGACGTTTCGTCGAATCAGCGTCGAGGGCTCGAGTCTCGAGTACTCCGCGGTTGTGACGAACGCGACGGCCCAGATAATCGCGAGCGCGCCCCAGAGCACGCCGGAGGACCCGGATTGGTCGGTGAACGCGATGGACATGAGGCCGTAGTAGGCCATCGGCAGCGCGGCGAGCCAGGCGGCCAGTCGCCAGCCGGTGAACCCGAGTGCGGCGACGAGTCCGTACGCGAGCGGTGCGATGGCGAGTCCGGCCATCATTACGTAGTGCCCGTCGAGTGCGTGTGGGTCAGTCGCGCTCGTGGAGAGACTCCACTGGTTGAACGCGAACGCCAGAAGCGGAACCGCCGCGATGGCGACCAGTGCCAGCATGGCGGGGCTGTAGGAACCCGCGCGTCGGAGCAAGCTACGACCCGCTGGATGGGCAACCAGCACGATACTCGTGATCGCCATGAATGGGAGCACTTCTTCGGGTCGGCCGACGCCGTACCAGACGGTGCCCGCGCTCACGACGAGTATCGTGGCGAAGGCACCCCACATCGAGGCGAGGCGAGTAGTTGGTTTGTACGCCTGTGCGAACAGCCCGAGCAGGAACACGGCGACTACGGTCGCGATTCCCATGACGTGAAGCCGGTGAATACCGAGTTCCGCCCCGCCCGCTCCGGTCCACCCGGTCACGAGCGTCGCGAGCAACTCTGGTAGGAACGCAACGGTCATGAGCGCCGCCGTGACCAGGGCAAGCGTGAACGTGACGACTCGAGTCTTCCCGATAGTTGATCGGTCTTTGAACGACGATGGTGCTGTCTCAATGGTAGTGTCTCTTGTTGCCATGATTGATCATAGTATATAGGCTATCAAACAGCATAAACCTATCATAACTGATAGTATTTCGGTACTGTCCTATTTTCGGAATGGGTTTGGTATCTGGTGACAGGGTGTGGTCGCAAGAAACACTCAAAATGGGTCCGATAAGCCGCTATACGCTTCTATTGTATCCTTGCTCGAGAGAGGATGAAATCGCCCTATGAAATTTGCCTACTGTTCCATATATCATTTATCTGTCTTCCTATAACTCGGAATTATGAAATGATAGCTGGTTGTTCACTATTGCCTTCCCCTTTTTTAGTAAAGCGCCTTCCCCAGACCTGGTAGCGTACACGAAACCGAGTAAACGTGATCAGGTCGACCTAGAACGCGTCGCCTTCGAAACTCGTCTCGGCGTGCAGCGACTCTTTCAGGGCGTCGTGAACCTTACACAGTTCGAACGCGCGGTCGATGATTTTGTTGCCGGTTTCGTCGTCGACGTCTGCTTCGACGCGAATGCCGAAACTGACTGCCTCGAGCTTGTCGTCGTCGTTGAGGTCGCCGGTGACGTCGATGGCTATCTTCCCGAGGTCGTCGACTCCACGCTGCTGGCCGCCGACGCGAAGCGCCGGGATGTAACAGGCCCCGTAAGTCGCCAGCAGCGTCTCGAGCGTGTCCGGCGCGTCCTCGCCCGTGGCGTCGATGGTCGTCTCGAACTCTCGAATCGTGTTGGTCGCGCTGAATCCCGCTTCGGAGACGGTTGTGACTTCTTTTGTCATTGCATCCGTACACTCGACGGCCACCGCCGTAAACGCAACGGAGTCGGCCAAACCGATTGTTGCTGGGCGCAACCTACATTAGAGCGTGAAGCTTTCGTCACCCTCGAGGACAACGACCTCAGCGTCACTGCCGGTGGCCGTCACCTCGCGTTCGAAGTCCGCCGGGTCCTGCTCGATTGGGGGGAACGTATCGTAATGTTGTGGGAACGCGTAATCGACGTCCAGCCAGTCGACGGCGATGGCGGCCTGCCAGGGGCCCATAGTGAAGTGGTCGCCGATGGGAACGGCCACGGCATCCGGTTCGAGATGTGGACCGATGACGTCTCGCATTTCGGTCATGAGTCCGGTGTCACCGGCGTGGTAGAAGGTCGTCGAGTCCTCGTCGGCGACCTGGGTTGGTTTCGTGTTGGAGATGATGAATCCGGCTGGCATACCTGCGCTGGTGTCGTACTCGGTCATGATACCGTTCGTGTGGTCTGCTCGGTGCATCGTCACGTAAGCGTCCCCACACTCGACGGTGCCGCCGAGGTTCATGCCCATGCCGCCGACGGCGTTCTCGTGACCGAAATTGTCCTGGCAGTAAGACACCAGTTCGGGTGTCGCGACGAGGGTCGCATCGGGGAACGCCTCGGCGTGGGCGATGTGGTCGGCGTGCCCGTGCGTGAGCAGGACGTAGTCGGGTGCGTCGACATCGTCAGGCTCGAGGTCGGTCTTCGGGTTGTCGAAAAATGGGTCGATCAACAGGTCGGTCTCGCCAACGGTAACGTGCCACGTCGAGTGGCCATGCCAGGTAAGCTCCATACGAGCGTGAGTTCTGCTGACAGATTTATAAAAGTAGCCGTCGCTTCCCAGTGAGTCACACTGCGTCATCGATTACGATACTGTCTCGTTGCGGGTTGGTCACCGAGCGGGCCACACCCACTTTTGTACGCCCCGTTCGTAGCTGCCGGTCACATGCTCACGCTGAATCTCGAGAATTTCATGATCGAACTGAAAGACGGGAGTCTGAAAAACGTCGGGCCGACGAACAAATCGGCGACGGCAAAACTGTTCGCCGTCGAAGACGCGGGGGCTCGCGAGTTCGGCGACAAACGGGTCAAACTCGTGTTCGAAGACGACGAAGGCAACGAGATACAGGTTGCCCTGTTTCCTGAACAGGCTCGAGCGATTGCCGACGACCTGGCCGATCTCGAGGAATCCTCTCCGATTTTTGACGAGTAGGGTGGCAAGTTTTCGGGCGAGTACCGCTGGTTCAGGATTCGTCGGATCAGCGTCGAGGGTTCGATCCACGAGTACTGTCTGGGTAGGGCAACACTGGCAGGAAGGTCTGGCTTGAACAGACTGATACGTACCGCCTCAAGCATCCAACCCCGAGTGGAGTCATCACTGAAGCTGTGGTTGAGTGTCGCCCAAAGCTGAAGCTGTGGCTGTGTAATAATGGTCGAAATCGCCAGGAGTAAAGCTGATCGCCTTCCAGAGTTTCCCTCGCTTGGTTGGCTCGAGCGTGGCGAACGTATTTCGACAACCGTTTTAGGCCCTACCTGTTTATGTCGAGTAGATGGGTAACTGTATCATCTGTGGCAAGCCCGTCGACGGCTGGGTCTGTGAGTTCCACCAGGAGGACGTCGCCTTCGAGTTCGAAGGTACGTCCCCGTCGGAACTCGTCCCACCTCGGTACTACCGAGGGACTGTCGACGGTTACGCGGACTTCGGTCTCTTCGTCGATATCGGAGACCACGTCACGGGTTTGCTCCACCGAAGCGAGTTGGATAGTCGTCTCGAAAGCCTCGACCTCGAGCCTGGGGACTCCGTTTACGTTCAGGTCCTCGATGTCCGGGACAACGGCAATGTCGACCTCGGCTGGTCGATTCGCCAGGAACCACGCGAGTTCCGCGGCGAGATCATTCAGACGGCAGACGGCGAACAGGTTCTCCCCGAGGAGGGAAGCAACGACACGGATGACGCGGACGACAGCGCCGAACCGGAAGTCGAATCCGAGACGGATACCGCGCAACCGACGACCGCCCCGTCCCCATCGCCCGTCGAATCGACGAGTGAGGGTGGGGCAGGTGCTGCGACCACAACCGCCCAACCGGCGACCGACGAAGCGGCCGACGCGACGGCCGAACTCAACCGAACGACGGTCGACGCCATCGGCGACCAGGTTGGGACGCTCGTTCGCCTCGAGGGCGAGATTGCGAGCGTCCGTCAGACCAGCGGTCCGACGGTGTTCGAACTCAGCGACGAAACCGGGACCGTCGAATGTGCTGCGTTCGAGGAAGCTGGCGTTCGCGCCTACCCGTCGGTCGAAACCGGCGATATGGTTTCGCTGGGTGGCGAAGTCGAACGTCGCCGTGGCGACCTCCAGGTCGAAACGGAAGCGCTCGAAATTCTCGAGGGCGAGGAGGAAGCGACCGTCGAGGCCCGACTCGACGCCGCTATCGAACAGGAAGCACGGCCAACCATCGTCGCGCCGCTTGCCGAAGACGAATCGGTTGCCGCGGTCGAAGACGACGTCGTCGAGGCCGCGACCACGATTCGCCGCGCCGTCATGGAAGCGCGCCCAATCGTCGTCCGTCACAGCGCGACGGCAGACGGCTACATCGCCGGTGCGGCCATCGAACGTGCCGTTTTGCCGCTGATCGACGAGAAACATACGCGAGACGACGCCGTCTACCACTACTTCGAGCGCCGACCGCTCGAGGGCCACGTCTACGATATGGACGCGGCAACCGGCGACGTCACCTCGATGCTCGAGGCTCGTGACCGTCACGACGAGCAACTCCCGCTGGTCGTCCTGACCGACGCCGGTGCGACGCGTGACTCGCTCGACGGCTACGATCTGCTCGACATCTACGGGGTCGACCGTCTGGTCATCGACGACAGTCGCGCCGACACGGAAATTGTCGACGCCGTCTCCGTCGCCGTCTCCCCGTCGCTCGCCGATGACGAGGTCGACCTCTCGACGGTCACCTCGAGCGTCCTCGCGGCGAACGTCGCTGCCCACGTCAACGACGACGTTCGTGGCGACCTCGAGCACCTACCCGCCGTGAGCTTCTGGGGCGACGTCCCCGAGGTGTACGCCGAACTCGCCGCGTCTGCCGGCTACGACGAGACCGCCCAATCGGAGCGCCGTGAAGCGGTTTCCCTCGAGGCCTACTATCAGTCCTACAAGGACAAACGCGAACTCATCGCCGACTTGCTGTTCGACGACGATGGCGACCTCGCAGCCCACGTCTCCGAACAGTTCCGCGACAAGCTCGAGACGGAACTCGAGGCGGCACGCGTGAACCTCACCACCGAGGAGGTGGGCGGCACTGCCGTCAATGTCCTCGATACGGCGGCGTTCACCCACCGGTTCAACTTTCCGACGGCCATCTTGCTGCTCGAGGAACTCCACCGGCGGGACGACGTTGTGGTGACCCTCGGCGTCGACGAGGACGAACTGCACGTCCGCGACGGTGACGCTATCGACGTTCGAGAACTGGGCGAGGCCGTTCGGGAGGCCGTGCCGAGTGCTGGCGTCCACGTCGTCGGTGGCCGCGATGGCTACCTGACATTCCTTTCGGGCGAGCGCGACGCGGTTCGCGAGGCTGCCCTCGAGGCCGTTGGCGAACGCCTGAACTGAACGAAACGTCGTTTTCTTCGATCGATATGCCTCGGAGTAGAAACGTCTTTTTAGCTTCGGAAAGACAATCGAATATGGCAGCGGAACCGACGGCTGGAGAGCGTTTTCGCCAGAACGCCTCAGGAATTGCAGCAACCCTGATCACCGGCCTGTGGCTTGGATTGCTGGTGAGCGGTGTCGGTGGGAACCTCTGGCTCGCAGTCATGCTCTTTGGGTACGTCGCCGTGGTTCCAATCATTTCGATGCTGTTCGACGAGGAGGAGTCGGAAGTGGATCTTGAAGAAGACGAGAAGCGAGCAGAGTTAAACGAGGAAACCGATGCGACCGATGCCCTCGAGACCCTCCGGGATCGCTATGCCCGCGGGGAACTCACCGACGACCAGTTCGAACGGAAACTCGAGTACTTACTCGAGACCGAGTCGCTGGAGGACCTGGAGGATCGAGTGTCCGAAAGGGACTCCAGGCTCCGTTCGCGTGATCGGAGCCTGGAACGAGAGTGAGTTCGTCGCCGACGTTTTAGTCGCGAGGGACGGTCGTCGGATCAGTCGTCTGCAGCGATTTGCTCTCCGTGTGAGATTTCGTCACCGAGCAGGGTCATGAATTCGGCGAGCCACTCTGGGTGGTCCGGCCAGGCCTGTCCGGTAACGAGGTTGCCGTCGCGTACGACGCCATCGACCCAGGAACAGCCGGCTGCTTCGACTTCGGCGCGAACGGCCGGGTAGGCCGTCATCTCGTAGCCGTCCAGCACGCCCGCAGCGGCGAGAATTTGGGGCCCGTGACACAGCGAGGCGACGGGCTTGTCCGTCTCGAAGAAGTGCCGAACCGTCTCGAGCACCTCGTCGTAGGTACGGAGGTACTCCGGAGCCCGGCCGCCGGGAACGACCAGCGCATCGTACTCTGTCGGGTCGACCTCGTCCATTGTGGCGTTCAGGACGAAA
The DNA here is from genome assembly GCA_025517525.1 of Natronosalvus hydrolyticus. Classification (GTDB taxonomy): domain Archaea; phylum Halobacteriota; class Halobacteria; order Halobacteriales; family Natrialbaceae; genus Natronosalvus; species Natronosalvus hydrolyticus. The sequence continues at coordinate 247,054 of JAOPJZ010000005.1, read as the reverse complement.
TCGTGCCCACGCTCCTCGAGGTAGGTCTGGTCACCGCGGAAATCGTGGATTGCCGTTTTGACCGTGTCGCCGCTTTCTTTCTCTGGACAGACGGCGTCGACGCTGTGGCCGACGGCCTCGAGGGTCTGGAACGGAACCATTATTTCGTAATCTTCGCCGAAATCACCGACGATCATGAGGATGTGTTTTCCCATAGTCTCACCCAGGAAGAAGTACGCCGACCTCCCATATAATGTTGGCACGGTATGGTATGGACACTAAAATTCACTACAACCGTCCAGTTTTCGGTTCGCTACTCGGTTTGGCTAGCCCCCGTCTCGAGTCTCATCGACACTCGCCTCCTCCGTCCGGTTTCCAGAAAAATGATGACCAGAGCCATCACGAGCGTGTTGGGAGCGCTCACGAAAGGGTTCCAATCAACAGGAGACGTCCCACTCGACTACTCCGCCGTCAGGGTCGTGCTCCACGTCGTCGTTCATATCGCTTGCGGGCTCGAGTGCCAGCGACCCCGAGGTGTGGCTCTCGAGTTCGAATTCGATCTCATCGGCCGTCGTCTGTCCCTCGTAGGCTTCGATTTCTCCGATCGTCTGACCGCTACTTTCCGGGAACCCGAGGTGGACTTTGACGGTATCTGACTGTTCGGGGTCGTACCGCTCGACCCAGAATTCGAACTGGGTTCCGTAATCACGGTAATGAATCATCTGGTTTTCGGGCGGGAACGTTGTGGTGCCTTCACAGGACGCATCGTTGTAGCTGTAGGTCTCGCCGTGAAACGTGATTTCGGCGGTGCCGGGGCTGTTATCACCGCTGCCACTCGAGTCGTCACCGCTGTTGTCGTCACTGCCGAGACAGCCAGCCAGACCCACGGTACCGATGCCAGCGAGCCCGGTGAGTGTCTGCCGCCTGCTGAGAGGCGCAGTCGAAGTGAAAACGGATCGGTCCGAGGATAATTTCATAGCCGATAGAGGACACCCAGATAATAAACAGTTAGGTGATACTAGTGTAATCACACACCTTACCTGGAGGTTACTTACTATCCTGTCGGAAATGTGATCGAGCAGCGGTGTGCGCCGGCACCGACAACTCGGTGCATTTCACCGGTGAGTCTCGATGATCGAGACGATACCCTTAACCGGCTTCCACGGCCATATATTTCCAGATGAGCGGTGCCAGCGAATCCGAGGCGCTCGAGGCAGTGTGTAAAACACTCGTCGAGCGGATCCTCGACGGTGAGATCGAGCGAGACGAGGTCGAGAAGGCCAAGCTAGCGGCGTGTTCGGAACACTCAGCACCGAAGGTGCCGAAAAACTCCGAACTGCTCGATTACGCTCCACAGGAACATCGCGAGACCCTCGAGTCAGTGTTGCAGCGCAAACCGGTCCGAACGGCCTCCGGGGTGTCGCCGGTGGCGATCATGACCTCGCCCGAGCGCTGCCCGCACGGGAAGTGTCTGTACTGCCCCGGTGGCCCCGATTCGGAGTTCTCGAGTTCCCAGAGTTACACCGGACAGGAACCCGCCGCTGCCCGTGGCGTCCAGAACGATTACGACCCTTATGGACAGGTGACGCTGCGACTCGAGCAACTGCGCGAGATCGGACACCCGGTCGACAAAGTCGAACTCATCCTGATGGGCGGAACGATGACCGCCCGGAGCCACGACTATCAGGAGTGGTTCGTCAAACGCGCTCTCGAGGCGATGAACGACTACGACGTCGAGAAGGAACCAGAACCAGCAGAGGGCGTGAGCTTTGCTCAGGATTTCGACGACTACGAGTTCAAGTACCTTGAGGACGTCATCGCCGAAAACGAGACGAACGACGTCCGGAACATCGGGACGACGTTCGAAACCAAGCCCGACTGGTGTGACCCCGAACAGATCGACCGCATGCTCGAACTCGGCGGGACGAAAGTCGAGGTGGGCGTACAGACGACCTACGAGCGCATTAACCGGGAGATGCACCGCGGCCACGGGACAAAAGACTCCATCGATGCCAACCGCAGGCTCCGTGATTCGGCGTTCAAAGTCGGCTTCCACATGATGCCCGGCCAGCCCGGCATGAGCAAGGAGATGTGCCTCGAGGATTTCCGGGAACTGTTCGAGTCGACGCAGTGGCGGCCGGATTACCTCAAAATCTACCCGACGCTCGTGGTGCGAGGGACTGCGACCTACGACTGGTGGTACAACGACGAGTACGACCCGCTCGACAACGAGGAGGCTGCCGAACTGGTCGCCGAAATCAAGGACATGATTCCCCGGTACACGCGGCTCCAGCGGGTCCAGCGTGACATTCCGGCTGATTTCATCGATGCTGGTGTCTGGAAGTCGAACCTGCGCCAACTGGCCCGCAAGCGCATGGATGAACACGGCTGGACCTGTGACTGCATCCGCTGTCGGGAGGTCGGGATGAACGACGAGGAACCCGAGGAGATCGATCTCGAGGTGCTGACCTATGACGCCTGTGGTGGCACTGAACACTTCATCTCCATCGAGGACTTCGAAAAGGATCTGCTGATCGGCTTTTGTCGGCTTCGATTTCCCAACGATCCGGTGCGTGCCGAACTCGAAAACGCTGCCCTGGTTCGTGAACTCCACGTCTACGGCGGCGAGGTGTCTGTCGGGGACGAGAGCGAAGGCGGGCAACACCAGCATCAGGGCTATGGCCGACAGCTTATGGAACGAGCGGAAGCCATCGCGGCCGACGCCGGCTACGACAAGGTCAGCGTCATCTCGGGCATCGGCGCTCGAGCGTACTATCGTAACAAACTGGGCTACCACCAGGACGGTCCGTACGTGAGCAAGCGTTTGTAGGCGGGCGACGGTAGCGGGCTGTTTTCGGACGGTTCATGTGCTGGATAATAGCATTGGGTACGCACTCGTGTCGAAATCGAGTCTCCAATCGAGGTGATAATTTTACTGTAAAAGGGTTAATTTTATAGTGTGTTGTATTGTACTGGAGAACGCCGACCACGTCGGCAGCCAGATTCATTTCCCCCACAGATGGACTGGCCGCATCTCCCATTCGGTTCCGTCGCTGGCCTGGAGCCCTGTCCCCACATCGCTCTGGGCCGGTCGACGGCTTCGATTCTCAGTACTGTTCGGACTCAATGTTGACCATCCGCGCGTGTCGGTGGCCATCGGCCCGTGTCGCCGACACGCTCACACGGCCAGCACAGTATCCACCACGAGCATGAGTGCAAAGCCGAGTAAGAACGCCACTGTCGCCGTATCGACGTAGCCGTGGCCGTGACTCGAGGGGATCATCTCGCGGAAGACGACGGCGATCATTGCCCCAGCGGCGAACCCGGCCGCAACGGGAAAGAGACCGGTTACCATCGCGACCAGTGCGAACCCGGCCGCAGCAGCAATCGGTTCGGGAACGCCTCCGGAGAGCGTCGTATACAGGACTGTTCGGGGCGGTGAAACTCCCGCTCGAGCCGCCGGAACGGCCATCGCGAATCCGTCGGGGATGTTCTGGACGGTAATCGCGATGGCGATGGCAAATCCCAGAGTTGGCTCTCCGCTGGCAAAGGCGATGCCGACGGCCAATCCCTCGGGGACGTTGTGGATCGTCACGGCGCCGCCGACCAGTAGCGCTCGGCGTTTGTTGTCCTGTATTTCTGTCGCCTCGAGGGTCGTTCGTGTGCCGTCAGCGCCGTCCTCACTGATAATTGCCGTCCCCTCGAATTGTTCGTCCTGGTCTGTAATACGAAGATGGAGGTGCGGGAGTGTGGCGTTCGCCACGAGCAAGAAGCCGCCGCCGGCGAGGAGCCCGATGACGACCTCGAGCGGCGCTCCGATTTCGAGTCCGGGAACGACCAGCGCGAAGACGGCGGCACCGACCATGACGCCGGCGGCGAAACCGACGGCGCTGTCGTAGAGACGGTGGCTCACCTGATCGGTGTAAAACGTCGGCAGCGCCCCGATTCCGGTGGCACAGCCAGCGGCCGTCGCGATCAACACGACCTCGAGCAACGAGACCATCGTCTGTCAACACACTCGTGCAGATGGCGTAATAGTCACTGGGGTTGGTATCCAATCGTGAATCGCTGACGCTATTGTACTTCGGTTTCACGCGCCACGGTATTTCTGCTCGCCTCGAGCGACTCCGTCTCGAGCAGGTACTCGAGTTTCTGCTCGAGCTGCTCGTCGGTATCAACTGTTGACTGCTGGTGCTCGAGCCACACCGGTGCCGTCAGATACAACGGCAATAGTCAGGGTAGTGCGAACGCAGCGAGCCCAGCGAGGAAGACGCCAAGGAGCCCGGCCTCGAACGTCGAGACCAGAAACAGGGCCAGAAATCCGACGTGCGCGCCGAACACTCCGCTCAGGGCGATCCGTCGGCGTTGTCGTTGGAGCGTCTGCTGTGAGTCAGTTCGGAGGGGGTTCTCCGCCATTCGTCGATCTCGTCCTAATCGTCGTCGGCTTCGCGTTTTTGCTCGTCGCCGGTGGCCGCTCGTTCGTCGATCACATCGATCGAGATCCCGCCCTCCAGGCCCCGACCGCGATCGGCATCTCCGAATCCGGCACTCAACACACGGGTGAGGGCGTCCTCGACGTCTTCGTCGAGTTCGGTGATTCGGTCGGATTCGACCTCGATCACAAAGCCGGTCGTGATGTTCGGAGAGGTCGGCAAGAACAGCACTTCTCGGTCGTCATCGGTCGTTCTTCCCGTTTTGAACGCCGTCATCCGCAATCCGTCCCAGGTCTCGAGTTTGACCGGCGTCTGCAGGGACTCCTGTTCACCGAATGCAGTCTCGGCAGCCATCTTCGAGGCGTTATAGACGACGCGCAAGCCGGGCACTCGGTTGGCCAGATTGTCGAGAATTCGCTCGAGCAGGCCACCGACGGTGGTCCGCATGAGATACCCCATCGACAGGGTGAGGATGATGAAAACGGTCAGGACGACGATGACGCGAAGGAACTGTGCGAGTTGTTCGCGGGTCTCGTCGGCACCGTCGAACGCCCCATCCGGAATCAACGGTGTGAGCACGTCGGCATCCAGAATCACGCCGGGAGTCATCCCTGCGATGATTCCGTACAGCCAGAAAAGGATGTACAGAGAGACGAGGATGGGGCCGAGAACGATCAACCCGCTCGCAAAGTCCCGCTTCCACGAGGTCATGTGATGGGAGTCACACTATGGGGTTATCAGCCCTTCCTTTTTCGGCAGGTCAAACCGCATCTCACCGGCCGAGAATCGCGCGTGCAGCAAACAGGACGTTCTCCTTTCGCTCCATCATCCGGCGGTAAAAGTATGACTTCCACCGGCCGCCGTAGGGGACGTACTGCCACATTTCGCACTCCGCCGCGAGTTCGTCCTGTGCGTCCTCGCGAACGCCCATCAACATCTGGAACTCGAAATCCGTTCCGTACTCCTCGTGGAGTTCGATAGCGTACTCGATAAACTCCGGGTCGTGGCTACCGATCGCGACGCCCCCGTCGAAGTGTTCGAACGCGTACTCGAGCAGTTCCCGATAGACGCGATTGACCTCGGCTTTGTCCTTGTAGGCGACTTCGGCGGGTTCGTCGTAGGCCCCTTTGACGAACCGTACCTTTCCAGGCACGTCTGCAAGTCGTTCGACGTCTGCTTTTGTTCGCTTGAGGTTCGCCTGAACACAGACTCCGACGCCGCCGTCGTACTCCCTGGCGAGCGATTCGTAGGCGTCGAGGGTGACGTCAGTGGTCGTGTGATCTTCCATGTCGATCCAGACGAAGACATCGTGTTCGGCCGCCTCGTCGACGATTTCCTCGAGTAACTCGCGGAACACGTCATCGCCGAGGTCGAGTCCGATTTGCGAGGGTTTGACCGAAATACAGGCGTCGAGACGGGAGTTAGCAATGTCACGGACGAGAGTCCGGTACTCGGCCGCGTCGGCCTCGGCCGGCGAACGGGAGTCGTAGTGCTCGCCGAGGAGATTGACGATGGCCTTGATGTCGCGCTCGTTGAGCGACCTGACGTGCTCGAGAGCGGTTGCAGGGGTCTCCCCGGCGACGAACCGACTCGCGATAGGAGGAATCATACTGAATAGTCGGGAGCCGAGTACTTTCCAATTTGTGGTTCGTTCGTCCGGAGCGATCCGAACCATCCCGATTAAGAACGAGGGGTTCGTTGGCGCGGATATGGCAGTACTCGAGACGATCGCCGTCGCGTTCTGGGTGATGTTACCGGCGTATATTCCGAACAATGCGGCCGTCCTGTTCGGCGGTGGGCCACCGATCGACGGCGGTCGAGAGTGGGGTGGAAAACGCGTTCTGGGGGATGGGAAAACCTGGCGCGGGACCGCCGGCGGTATCGTTTCGGGGCTCGCAGTGGCAGGACTGCTGACGCTCCTCGCACCATCGGTGGGCGACGCCGTCGGATTCGACCTCCCCGATTTCACGCCGTTGGCCGCCGTCGGCCTCGCCGGCGGAGCGATGCTCGGCGATATTCTGGCATCGTTCGCCAAACGCCGAACCGGCCGTGACCGCGGCGCGATGTTCCCTGGCGTCGACCAGCTCGATTTCGTCGTGGTGTCCCTGCCGTTGACCGCCCTGCTCGCAACTGACTGGTTCCGAACCTGGTTTACGCTCGAGGTCATCATCGTTATCGTCATCCTCACCCCGATTTTACACGTCACGACGAACGTGATCGCGTACAAACTGGGCCTCAAAAACGAACCATGGTAAGGCGGGCCGCCACAAACCGTTCGGTAGCCTCTCCTCGGACACACATCACATCCCTTATTTGAACTCGGTACGCCACTCTCGCCAATGACGAATCAGGCACTCATCGATGCACTTCGTGCGGCCGATGCCGTCCAGTTTGGCGAGTTCGAACTCTCACACGGCGGGACCAGCGAGTACTACGTCGACAAGTACCTCTTCGAGACCGATCCGCGTTGTCTCGAGTTGATCGCCAAAGCCTTTGCCGACCGACTCGAGGCCGACGCGAAACTCGGTGGCGTCGCCCTCGGTGGCGTCCCACTCGCGGCCGCAACGAGCGTCGCTGCGGGCGTCCCCTACGTTATCGCCCGGAAACAGCGAAAGGAGTACGGAACGGCGAACCTGATCGAGGGACGACTCAAGGCGGGGGAGGAGGTCGTCGTCGTCGAGGACATCGTCACGACGGGGACGAGTCTGGTCTACGCCGTGGAAGCGCTGCGCGAGGCGGGTGCGACCGTCGAACGGGCGCTGGTCGTCGTCGACCGGCAGGAAGGCGGCCGGGAGAACGTGGAGGCAGCGGGCCTCGAGATGGAGGCGCTGGTGACGGCCGACGAACTGCTGGCTGACCGGGACGCCTAGTAGCTTCCCAACCCTGCAGTTGTGAGTGAAATCACGCAGTGCGGTTCGATTTCACTCACCGGTCGACGTTTGGGAAGGTACTAGTCCGCCCGGGTCAGTACTCCTCGTCGTAGGCTGCTTCCGCCCGTCGCGCAATCGAGCGAATAGGTTCCTCCGTTTCGGCCGCGACGGCAGCGACGTCGTCGTACTCGGCGCTCACGTCGTACACTTCGCCGTCGGCGTCGCTTCCGATTTTTACCGTCACGTCGTAGGTCTCGCCGGCTACCTCGAGGCTCACCGTCTCGAACGTTCTGTTCGCGATCCAGCGGTGGGAAGCCCCGGTTTCTCGGATACCGAGCGTTCCCGTCTCTTCGGCGAGTCGACGGGCAACCGCGTCACGGTCTTCGGGTTTACAGATGACTTTGACCAGGTGGCCCGGCCGGGACTTTTTCATCGTCAGTGGGACGATAGCGACGTCTCGAGCGCCGACCTCGCCAAGCGTCTGGTGGAGGCCACCCAGCACCTCGGGAGCCACGTCGTCGAGGTTCGTTTCCAGGACAGCGATTTCGTCTCGCACGAGTGATCGGTCGAGCCCCCTGGACGCGAGCAGTGCGCGTAACACGTTCGGATGCGGGTCGAGGTCGTAGCCTCCGGCACCGTAGCCCGTTTCATCGATCTGCATGGATGGGAGGGTGTTAACCCCGTCGGCCACCTCGGCGAGAATCGCAGCCCCGGTCGGGGTGAGCAGTTCGGCCTCGACGGGACCGCCGGTCAGTGCCCAGTCTGCCTGCTCGGCAATCTCGAGGACGGCGGGTGCCGGAATGGGGTACTCGCCGTGGCTCATCGACCGGGTCCCGCCGCCGACCGACAGCGGTGTCGTTATGACCTGTTCGACCCCGAGGTTTGCGAGCAAGGCGACGGTTCCGACGATGTCGGCGATGGCGTCATCGGCTCCAACCTCGTGGAAGTGGATCGACTCGAGGTCCGTGCCGTGGACGCTGGCTTCGGCTTCCCCGAGGCGCTCGAAGATGGCAAGTGCGGTGGACTCGATGTCGGACTCGAGATCCATTCCTTCGACGATTTCACAGACCTCGAGGTAGCTTCGGTGGGGGCCGTGGCCTTCCGCGTGGACGTGCTCGTGATCATGACCGTGCCCGTGGTCGTCTGCATGCTGGTGATCGTGGGAGTGAGTATGCCCATGTTCGTGGTCGTGATCGCTTTCGTGCTGGTGAGCGTGTTCGTGGCTGTTCGATGCCGTATCCGCGCCGGTCAACAGTACGTCGACTGTCGTCGCCCCAATCCCACACTTTGTCGTTGAACCGACTCGATACTCCACTTCGAGTGCGTCTTCGATTGGGTCGAGGGCTGACACCGTTGCGCCGGCGTCGATGAGGGCGGCGAGGAGCATATCGCCACTGGCACCCATACGGCCGTCGAATACGAGCGTCGTCGTCATACTAATACAGGCGGGGGTGTGGGCCAAAAACCCATCCATCGTCTGGCCAGGGTCTGGCGAACGAGTGCCTTTTCGTCTCGATTTCCTCACCGGCGCTCGAGGCCTCACTTTTGGTATCGTTTACGTCTCCCAAATCGACTGGTGCCGGTACATCTATGTACCTCGCTGTCTGAGTTTGATATGGTACCGTCTAGCACAGGCACAGACCGTCGCTAGCAAAAAACCTATCCGACACGGTGTCGGAGTCAGGAGTATCCCCGTCTACCCACAATCATGAACGAAGTGCAACTGGAGGTCGCGAAAGCATACCCCAACGACTCGGGTCGTGGTATTGCCCGTCTCGACCCGGACACGCTGTTACATCTTAAGCTCAGTCCGGGCGACATCATCGAAATCGAAGGCGCAGAGACGACCGCCGCGAAAGTGTGGCGTGCAGACCGGCAGGACTGGAACACGGACACCGTCAGAATCGACGGTTTCACCCGGCAGAACGCCGACGTCGGTATCGGTGAGCGGGTGACGATTCGCAAAGCCGAGGCGACGAAGGCGAACAAACTGGTGCTTGCCCCGCCGGAAGAGGCCTCGGTCCAGTTCGGCTCGGACGCCGCGGGCATGGTTAAACGTCAGATCCTCAAGCGGCCGGTGGTGGGCCGCGATATCGTCCCCGTTATGAGTTCGACGAACCATCCGTTCATGCGCTCGCCGGGACAGGCGATCCCGCTCATCGCGGTCGAAACCGATCCCGAGGGTGTCGTCCTCATCACCGAAGACACGGATGTCGAGCTACGAGAGGAGCCGATTTCCGGCTTCGAGAAAACCGGTGGTGGCATCACCTACGAGGATATCGGTGGCCTCCAGGGCGAGATCCAGCGCGTTCGCGAGATGGTCGAGTTGCCGATGAAACACCCACAGATCTTCAAGAAGCTGGGGATCGAGCCGCCACAGGGTGTCCTCTTACACGGCCCGCCGGGCACCGGAAAAACGCTGCTCGCCAAAGCGGTTGCCAACGAAACCTCCGCCAGTTTCTTCTCTATTGCCGGCCCCGAGATCATCTCCAAATACTACGGTGAGTCAGAACAGCAACTCCGGGAAATCTTCGAGGATGCGAGCGAGGAGTCACCCGCGATCATCTTCATCGACGAACTCGACTCCATTGCCCCCAAACGCGAGGACGTCACCGGCGAGGTCGAACGCCGTGTCGTCGCCCAGCTGTTGACCATGATGGACGGCCTCGAGGCAAGAGGCCAGGTCATCGTCATCGCGGCGACCAACCGCGTCGACAGCGTCGACCCGGCCCTTCGGCGACCAGGCCGTTTCGATCGCGAGATCGAGATCGGCGTCCCGGACGAGATCGGTCGCGAGGAAATCTTGCAGATTCACACCCGCGGAATGCCGCTGTCGGACGACGTCAACCTCTCGCATCTGGCGGACGAAACCCACGGTTTCGTAGGCGCTGACATCGAGAGCCTGACCAAAGAGGCCGCGATGAAAGCGCTTCGTCGGTACCTGCCCGAAATCGATCTCGACGAAGAGGACATCCCGCCGAGTCTCATCGACCGGATGATCGTCAAACGCAAGGACTTCCGTGGCGCACTCGCCGAAGTCGAACCGTCGGCGATGCGCGAAGTCCTCGTGGAACTGCCCAAGATGAGCTGGGACGACGTCGGCGGTCTCGAGGACGCCAAATCGAAGGTCCAGGAGTCAGTCGAGTGGCCGCTTCGTACCCCCGAAAAGTTCGATCGGATGGGCATCGACCCGCCAGCGGGCGTCCTGTTGTACGGGCCGCCGGGCACCGGGAAGACGCTAATGGCGAAAGCCGTCGCCAACGAGACGAACGCGAACTTCATCTCCGTGCGTGGCCCGCAACTGCTCTCGAAGTGGGTGGGTGAATCGGAGAAGGCGATCCGTCAGACCTTCCGCAAGGCGCGACAGGTCTCGCCGACGGTGATCTTCTTCGACGAACTCGACTCGCTCGCACCCGGCCGGGGCGGTGATGTCGGCAGCAACGTCTCCGAACGCGTCGTCAACCAACTCCTGACCGAACTCGACGGACTCGAGGATATGGGTGACGTGCTGGTCATCGGCGCGACCAACCGTCCGGACATGATCGATCCCGCGCTCTTGCGGTCGGGTCGATTCGACCGACTCGTGATGATCGGCGAACCGGATACCGAAGGACGTGAACGCATCCTCGAGATCCACACCGATGACACCCCGCTAGCTGCAGACGTCAGCCTCCGAGAAATCGCTGAGATCACCGAGGGCTACGTCGGTAGCGACCTCGAGTCCATCGCTCGCGAGGCGGCCATCGAAGCACTACGGGAAGACGACGACGCCGATATCGTCGAGATGCGTCACTTTCGACAGGCCATGGAGAACGTTCGCCCAACGATCACGGACGATATCCTCGAGTACTACGAACAGATCGAGCGCGACTTCAAAGGCGGGACGAAAGCCGTCGAACCTGGTACCGGGCGTCGCGGCAGCCGTATCGGCTTCCAGTAATACGGACTGTTGCCCTCGTTTCGGCTTCAGATAGCTATTCTCCCGAGTTACTGTTCGGTTCGACAGCGAAGTTTCGCGTGGTGCCCTTCTCACACGACTTTTGCCGTAAGATTTCGCGTCGTACACCGTAATCGAAGCGACTGAACGGCAGTAATACTGTATTACCCGCGGGTAATAATACAAAACGGACGGTTGGCTGGTGGATACTCGAGTGAACGGTCGGTGGTTCGCCGAAACGACGACGGTAGTATATATCACCCGCTGTCCTCCTTTCGGCGAGGCGATGTCAGGACCACGGTCTATACAGGATAGCGATGATGGGAAGCGGTCGAACGAGCAGGGAGCGTTCTCCCGGGAATTCGAAACGAGTGGGCGGCTCGAGCGGTATGCTCCGTCGTTTGCCGATCAGATGCGGGTGGCGAGTTTTTGGGCCGCTATTTGCTTACCAGTATTGTACCTCCCACTTTTGATCATGGGGCTCTCGAACGGATTGATTACGCTGCTTTTCACGGGACTCGTCTGCGTACACGTTATCGCGTTGTATGTTGGACATACGTACAATCAATAACGGTGTTTACCCTCTATTTATCTGGTTATGTATGCTATTATCTTATTGGTGAAACATTTATATGTGGCAGTGTGTTCCTTTATCACCAATGGCGCAGACTCAAGGAACCTACGTACAAAAAGCCTGTGCGTATCTGACCAGGCCCAACGGTGATTTTCTCGCGTTCGAAAGCCCGGAACACGAGGGGTGGCAGATCCCAAAAGGAACTATCGAAGGTGCGGAGACGCCCCGGGAAGCGGTGTTTCGAGAAATTGTCGAAGAGAGCGGTATCGGCTCGATTGGACCGACCACCCACCTCGTGAGTGACGTGTGGCGTCGCCGTTGCTCGCCGTTGAAACACTACGTTCGACACTTCTATCACGCCGTTGTCTACGATTCCCGGGACGAGTTTACCCACACGGTGACGGGAACTGGCGAGGAAGTCGGCCTCGAATTCGAGTATCAGTGGATCGATCCGAAAATGGCCTCGAGGCGACAGTTCGCCCTGGACCTCGATGACTACCTGTACCTGCTCGCTGACGGTACCACTCCTTCGAGTGCGATGGAGACTACTCGAGCGTCTGATTAACACAGGGGGATCGAGGCGAACTGGTGTACCAGTCAATACCGATCTGTTCGCCGAATCGATAGTTATCGTTGACCTCGGGGTTCGATGTTGACACGTGACGGGACGGTCGTTGTCACCGAATGCGTGACAGTTGCCGTTGGAAACGCATTTGGGACGAATCGTGGGATTTGACGATTCGTACAGAAACGGCGGTCAACTACCCGCTCCAGGTGCCACCGAGGTCGCTCGAGACGTTTTCACGCCAGGTTTCGAACTCGGACCGACACTCGGAGTTGTGGCCGATGTGCGTGATGAACCCTTCACCGGGGTCGGCGAGTTCACCGCCACAGAACGGACAAGTTTCGGTATCATTCCAGTGGGTCGTGTGTACTGACATGGATCAACAGTCACTCATTTCGCATATAAGGCTACCCACTATATTTGCCATATGCCTCCAATGTCATTATATTCCACTAGTATCCTTCGGACAGCGGACGCTTCACACTGTCACTATTTTACACGGATCGTTGTGCCGTTTTATCGGTGATCGCTGACTCTGTTCGAGCAATTACCACAGACCGTGTGACTGGCATGTTCGATCCCCGACCGTGGAAGCTATGAACACCCCATTACAAACTGGATGATAGGATATGGTGGACCCTTCCCAACCCGGCCCGGTCTCGAGACGGCAGTTCCTCGCCGGTGCCACGGTTGCTATCAGCGGACTCGCCGGCTGTGCACTGCCCGGCTATGGAACCTACGACCGGGACCAGGCCTCGTTTGACCCCGTTCACCTACCGTACGACGAAACGTATCCGGACCGGGACGACGTAACGATGTTTCGCCGCGGACTGCGACGCCTGGGCTATTATCCCGACCAGACGGTCCCCGAATCGGTGTCGGTCAACTGGTCCATGCCAGTGAACTATATCGGTCACACGGCCGCGAAGTCGACGCCGATGCCGACACCCGATGGCGAGACGATCCTGATTCCCTCCGACACCGGGCGTCTCCACGCCGTCACGCCCGACGGCGAACATCGCTGGGCACATATGACCGGCGCTGGTCGGTCGTTGGGATTTCACGGCACACCGACTATCGTCGGAGACACGGCCTATCTCGGTGGGTACGACGGCGATATGTACGCATTCGACGTCGAGACCGGCGACACGATCTGGCGAACGACGAATACCCGGCTCGACGGATCGATCGCCATCGGCTCGAGTCCGGCCTACTGGGAGGGTGTCATCTACGTCGTGACGGAGTATTCCAATCCCAACGCGGGCACGATGTGGGCGCTGGATGCCGGCACCGGAGAGCCGCTGTGGAAAGACGACCGATTGTGGGGGATGCCCCACCCGTCCACGGCCATCGACCCTGTTGCCGAACGCATGCTCACCGGCTCGAACGACGGCGTGTTGTACGCCTGGGAGTTCCCTTCCCTCGAGTTCGAGTGGCAATTCCAGACGGGCGGCGAAATCAAAGGGACGATTCCGACCTACGACGGTGGCGCGTTCGTCGGTTCGTGGGATGGATCGTTCTACCGGGTTGACCTCGAGGACGGAACCGAGGAGTGGTCGTTCGAGACGGGGCCGATCATCATGTCGAATCCGGGTATCGATCCCGACGCCGGCGTCGTTTACATAGCAGGCAACGATAGACACGTTCACGCACTCGATACTGAGACGGGCGAGCGCTACTGGTCGACCAACGTCGGCGGCAGCGTGATCGGTTCGCTCACGGTTACCGCAGACACGGTCCTGGTCGGGTCCTACGATAGCCATCTGTACGCCCTCCACAAGGAGACGGGCGAGGTCCGCTGGCGGGTACAAAATCGTGGGCACGTCACTAGCGAACCGATTCCCCGGGACGGTCGCATCTACTACGCCGAACGCGCGGACATCACCGGCCACTGGGACGAAAGTGTCGAGGAGGAACTCCAGGCACCCGGACACGCCTACTGCCTGGTTGCCGACGAGTAATGCTCAAGTGTTCGAGACGAACAGGCGTCTAACTCCGAAATAAACTTTATTTCATTTACTACCCGTTGGTCCGAACAGAATCGGCCAATGGTGTTAACACATGGCACAACAGTAGGTCCGATTGTCCGCTTCGGCGAACGGATCGTTCAACGACCACGAACAAGTGTTCGACAGGCGGCCCATCTTCGCCCACGGGGGAACGTGTATGCCACTCGAGACAGCCATTCCAGCAACGATACGGCGACGGTATAGTTACAAAATCATCACCGCTTTACTGGGCGTCCTCGCCACGACGGTCGCTATCTGCGTCCTATTCACCGCCCACGTGCTGGCGACCGGTGACGGTTCGACGGTGTCGACCGGGTCGGTCGTCTCCGGATTCACCGGCATCACGATCGTCTTTTTCTTACATCTCGGGCTGGTAACGATCGTTCTCGGCGGGAACGTGTCACTGGCGTTGAGCCAGCTCGCCGAGCGGGCCGAACGAATCGGCGACGGTGATCTCGAGGTCGACCTCGAAACCGACAGAATCGACGAGATCGGTCTACTGTACGGCTCGTTCGAAACGATGCGCAACTCGCTTGCGGTGACGCTCGACGATCTCGAAACTGAGCGTGAACGTGCACTCACAGCCAAACAAGAAACGCAACGACAGAACCGGGCGCTGAACGACGCGGCCAATCGCTACAGCGAGACGATGGCCGCCTGCGCCGACGGTGATCTCAGTCAGCGCCTCGAGCCCGAAATCGATAACGAGGCGATGGTCGCCATTGCTGACTCGTTCAACGAAATGGTCGCCGATCTCGAGGAGACGGTCGCCCAGGTAATCCGGTTCGCCCGAATCGTCGACGAGACCAGCGGTGACGTGCAGGCCGGGGCCAGCGAGATTCGCCGAGCGAGTCGCGAGGTTAGCGAGTCGATTCAAGAGATCTCGAACGGGTCGGAAAAACAGACCGAGGATCTCGAAGTTGCCGCCGACGAGGTCAACGATCTGTCGGCGACGGTCGAAGAGATCGCCTCGACGACGGGCTCGATAGCCGAACAGTCGGCGCAGCTGTCGTCGCTGGCAACCAAGGGTCGGGAGGCTGCTGCTACCGCGAGTTCGGAGATGACCGACGCCGAAGCTCGCACAGCGCGGGTCGTCGAGACGATCGATCAGCTCAACGAGGACGCCGCTCAGATCGAAGCGGTGATCGAGCTGATCGACGAGATCGCCGAGCAGACGAACCTCCTCGCGCTCAACGCGAATATCGAAGCCTCACGGAGTGCCGGCGACGGTGACGATACTGAGGGCTTTTCGGTGGTCGCAAAGGAAGTCAAGTCTCTCTCAGAGGAGACGCAGGCCGCCGTCGACGACATCGAAGAGACCCTCGAATCCATCCGCGAGCGAGCGGCGCTCAGTGCCGAGGAGATCGAGGCCGTCGACGCGTCGGTTTCGACGACGGCGGAGACGGTGTCGGCACTCAACACCCAGCTCGAGTCGATCGTCGACGGCGTCACGGTGGTCGATGACGGCATCAACGAGATCAACAACGCGACGGCGAGTCAGGCGACGTCGGCCCAGGAGCTGGCAACCATTGTCGACGAGGTGGCAAGCGTCTCCGCGGAAACGACCAGCCAGGCCCAGCAGGTTGCCGCCGCGGCCGAGGAGTCGACGGCGACAATCGAATCGGTCTCGACGGAGGTCGAAACGCTCGACAAACGGGCCGACCAGCTTGTCGATGCCGTGCGGGTGTTTGACGTCTCACAACAGGCCGTTCGCGCCGACGGAGGATGGGACGATGCGTGAATCGATAGTCGCGTCGGCTGTCGAGTGGAGCACCGAGTGGGCGACTGAGGGGCTCATCAGCGAACCTGATCTGTACCTCTACACGGCCGTCCTGATGGCGGTCGCAACGCTTGGCTTTCTGGTGTGGACGCTACAGTTGTCCACCCGTCGTCGACGCTACGGCGTCGCTGCAGCCTACGTCACCTTTGTGTTGTGTCTCGCCTACGTCGGCATGAGCACGGGAACGATTCGCATCGAATCACAGGCGGGCCAACCGGTTCCAGCAACGCGATTTATCGCGTATCTATTCAGCGTTTCCGTCATTCTGTGGCTGCTCACTCGAGTGGGTGAAGTCGGTCGGTTCGGGACCGTCGGGGTGTTCGTCGCCTTCCTCGCACTGCTCGGTGGGACGATCAGCTCGTGGTTTCTGACCGAACCGCTCGCGTACGGGTCGAACGCGGTATCGCTGTTGAGTCTCCTGCTGATCGCGTACGCGCTGCTCGGACCGGGTGCCCAAGACGCGAGGGCGACGACTCCCGAGCGACACCTGTTGTTCAGCAAGCTCCGCAACCTGCTCTTGCTCGCCTGGATCAGCTACCTGATCGTTGGCCTCGTCTCGAGACAGGGGCTCGGGCTACTCGATGCCTTCGTCGGTATCTTCATCGGTACCTACATCGACGTACTCTTGCACGTCGGCTTCGGCGCGTTGTTGCTTCGTCACGGGGATGCCCTCGACCAGCTCAGTCGGGGAACCGGGACGGAGAGCCAATCGACGGACGACCCATCGACAGCGGTGAGCGTCGAGCCTGCGGGGGCCACCGACGCGAGCGAGTGACGCTTCTCACCCTCCATTCACGGTTTCGGGCTGTCCGTGCCGACAAACTCCGTTCGTCAAAAAAGGCACACTATCTGTCCTGAAAGCACTGTGTTCGATACTGCTCGAGTGTTCCGAACCTGTGTCACTGTGCAATCGCGACGAACGGTTACACATTCGCTTCTCCGTCGGCATCTGTTCCACCGAGGCGGTCGCGGAACCCTTCCGGCGGGGGAGGAAACCGGCATGGTTGTTCGCGTATCAGACCCGTTAAGTCGCTCGGGCCACTGACTCACCACAATGAATCGACCCGCCGATCGACCCCGTCGTTTTTCGAGTCTGCTATGAGCAAGGATTCAATCGAGGTCAAAGGCGCACAGGAGCACAACCTCAAAGATATCGACGTTTCGATCCCACGGGAGTCATTTACCGTCGTGACGGGACTCTCCGGATCGGGGAAATCCTCGCTGGCGTTCGACACCGTCTACGCCGAAGGCCAGCGGCGGTACATCGAGAGCCTCTCTGCGTACGCTCGAAACTTCCTCGGGCAGATGGACAAGCCACAGGTCGAGAACGTCGAAGGTCTCTCCCCGGCTATTTCAATCGACCAGAAAAACGCCGCGAACAACCCCCGGTCGACCGTCGGGACGGTGACGGAACTACACGACTACCTCCGCCTGCTGTACGCTCGAGTGGGCACCCAGTACGACCCCATCACCGGCGAGGAAGTCGGCACTCAGACGGCCCAGGACATGATTCAGCAGGTGATGGCCCTGCCCGAGGGAACACGCGCGAAAATCGCGGCCCCCGTCGTCCGCGACCAGAAGGGCGCCTTCGAGGACCTGTTCGAGGAACTGCTGACCGAGGGCTACTCTCGGGTCGAAGTCGACGGCGAAGAACACGATTTGAGCCTCGAAGCACCCAAACTCGATAAAAACTACGACCACACCATCGACGTGATCGTCGACCGGGTGAAGATCACCGAGGAAGCCCGCCCACGAATCACTGACAGCGTGGAGACGGCCCTAGAGGAGGCCGATGGCGTCCTCAAAATCATCATCCCGGACCCGAGCGATGAAATCGACCTGGGGTCGAACACACGCTCGACGGGCGACCTGGCTGGCGAGGATGACAACCGAATTGCCATCGAGTTTTCGACGGCGCTTGGAAATCCGAACAGCGATTTCCAGTTCAGCGAAATCGAGACGCGCAGTTTCTCGTTCAACAGCCCGCACGGGGCGTGTCCGGAGTGTGAAGGGCTGGGAAAAACGAAGGAAGTCGACGAAAATCTCGTCGTCCAGGACTCCAAAAAACCCCTAAAAAACGTCTTCGAAGCCTGGAGTTACAACCGGTCGTACTACCAGACCCGAATCGACGCTGTCGCAGCCCACTTCGACGTGAGTGTCGACACCCCCTGGGCGGACCTCGAGAATGCCGTTCAGCGCCAGTTCCTTTACGGTACCGACGAACAGGTCGTGTTCAAACGCCGGACGAAAAACGGGATCCGTCGCAAGACCAAGCGCTTCGAGGGCGTCATCCCGAACCTCGACCGGCGATACCTCGAGACCGAATCGGAGGGGACCCGCGAGCACATCGAGAAGTACATGGCCGTCACCGAGTGTCCAGCCTGTGATGGCTCTCGACTCAAAACGCAGTCCCGACACGTTCGGGTCGCTGGAACCACCCTGGACGAAATCAATCGCATGTCTATCGGGGACGCCCTCGAGCACTTCGAAGGCCTCGAGGCGGAGTTGTCTGGGCGGGACCTGACCATCGCCGAGG
Organism: Natronosalvus hydrolyticus; assembly: GCA_025517525.1. Lineage (GTDB taxonomy): Archaea > Halobacteriota > Halobacteria > Halobacteriales > Natrialbaceae > Natronosalvus > Natronosalvus hydrolyticus. Next base: position 228,371 of record JAOPJZ010000005.1, on the reverse strand, counting down.
AAATTCTCAAAGAGATTCGGGCCCGGCTTGGCTTCATGTGTGAGGTGGGTCTGGAGTACCTCACCCTCGACCGGGAGGCCTCGACCCTCTCGGGTGGTGAGAGTCAGCGCATTCGCCTGGCGACGCAGGTCGGATCTGGCCTCGTGGGCGTGCTCTACGTGCTCGACGAACCGTCGATCGGCCTGCACCAGCGGGACAATGACAAACTGCTCGACACGCTGTGTGAACTTCGAGATATCGGTAACACGCTGCTCGTGGTCGAACACGACGAGGAGACGATGCGCCGGGCAGACACCATCATCGACATGGGTCCAGGACCGGGCAAACGTGGCGGCGAAGTCGTCGTCAACGGGCCACTCGAGGAAGTCAAGGCCTGTGAAGCGTCCGTAACGGGTGACTATCTCTCCGGGCGCAGCGGGATTCCCGTCCCCGAGACGCGCCGAGAGCCACAGGGAGCGCTCACCATTCGCGGGGCCCGCCAGCACAATCTCAAAGACGTCGACGTGGATATTCCGTTCGGCTGTTTCACGGCGATTACCGGCGTTTCGGGCTCCGGAAAGTCGACGCTCATGCACAAAGTGCTGTACAAGGCGCTGGCGCGACGGATGAACGACAATACGTCCGTCATTCCGGGTGATCACGACGACATCGAGGGAATCGAGGGAATCGAGACCGTCCGGCTGATCGACCAGTCGCCGATCGGTCGGACGCCGCGTTCGAATCCGGCGACGTACACCGGGGTATTCGATTACATCCGGGAGCTGTTTGCCGAGACCAAACTCGCCAAACAACGCGGCTACAAAAAGGGGCGCTTCTCGTTCAACGTCAAGGAAGGGCGCTGTGGCGAGTGTAGCGGGCAGGGGACGGTCAAAATCGAGATGAACTTCCTCTCTGACGTGTACGTCCCCTGTGAGGCCTGTGGCGGCGACCGATACAACGACGCGACACTCGACGTCGAGTACAAGGGTAAAACCATCGCCGACGTCCTCGAGATGTCCGTCGAGGAAGCCTACGACTTCTTCGAGTCCTCGAGTCAACTCCGACGTCGCCTCCAACTGCTCAAAGACGTCGGCCTCGAATACATGAAACTCGGCCAGCCCTCGACGACGCTCTCCGGTGGGGAGGCCCAGCGTGTCAAACTCGCCGAGGAACTGGGCAAACGCGACTCCGGCAACACCCTGTATCTCCTCGACGAACCCACGACGGGGCTACACTCGGCGGACGAACGAAAGCTCATCGACGTGCTGCATCGACTCACCGACAACGACAACACCATCGTCGTCATCGAACACGAACTGGATCTGGTGAAAAACGCCGACCACGTCATCGATCTTGGGCCGGAAGGCGGCGAAAACGGAGGCGACATCGTCGCGACAGGGACACCCGAGGAAGTCGCTCGCGTCGAGGAGTCGTACACGGGGCTGTACCTCCGTGACCTCTTGCCAGCCGTCGACCTCGAGGGCCCACGCGGTGAGCGGGTCGAACCGATGAAAATGGCGATGGACGACGATTAAACGGGCCATCATTGGGTATTTTGGCTCTGTTGAAACCCCCGGGAGGTGAACCTACGCCTGTATCTGCAAAGCGTGTCGTGGAAGCAGGAAGCCTTATCTGCTCACGGGCGCGTAGCGCCCGTTCGCATGGTCAGCGGGACCATCGGTCCCGCGCTACCCTCAAGGAGCACGGCGTCAGCCGTGAGCGAGTAGGGTAGAGTGGTTCACTAGGACAGTCAGACACTGGCAAGTGTAGTGGGCAGTAAAACAATTCATCCATCTACTGCGACGTCGTCTTGGGAGAGAGTGTGCAATGAATTTCGCTGGCTACTATAGAATGGGCGAGTATGTTACCGACTGAGAGTCGACCTTCGAAGGGGTGGTAGTCGGTCAGTGGAGGTGGCAGTCTCTGCCGAGATAGAACGATGGGATTTACAACGTGTCTGCCTCGATTAAAATCGTGGATATCTCTGATAAGTTCTCACGATATGCAGGATGGGTAGCAGACAAGTGTCCACTTTATGCAACATTGGCGGAGGCAACGGCCACCGATGAGCACCTTCTTGATATCGCTTCAGAAGCACCGGTCGGACAACCCGAGCCAGAACTCTTACTTGCAGCGGTGCATTCACTGCTCCTCTGCGGAAGTGATCATCCACTTACCCAGTTTTATCCAACCTGTAACCGAAACGGGCCTGAGACAGATCCTGTCTCTCACTTCCGAGATTTTTGTGTAGCAAACGAGGATACGCTGCGATCGATAATCGCAACTCGTCGCTGCCAAACGAATGATGTCGGCCGGTCAGCGCTCCTCCTTCCGTCGTTTGAGCACGTCTCCAGAATTGCAGAGCATGATCTGTTAGCTCAAATCGAGATCGGAACAAGTGCAGGCCTTAACCTGAATTGGGATCAGTACCGATACGAGTTTGGTACGCGTGCTCAGATTGGGAAGCACGATTCCCCCGTGACAATCACCACAGAAGTACGTGGTGACCACCGACCGCCACTTTCGCAAGATCTTCCGACAATCACTCACCGCCGTGGGATCGATCTAAATACGCTTGATGTAACTACAGAACAGGATGCACGGTGGCTTCATGCCCTTATTCACCCGAATCAACTTCACCGGCACCACCAACTCACGGGTGCTATTGAAATTGCACGTGAGAAACAGCCGTCTCTCATTGAAGGAGATGCCGTTACTGAATTACCAACTCAACTGTCGGATGCTCCGAATAATGCCGATCTCATTGTGTTCAGCACGCACGTCCTCTATCAACTTGAAGAAAGTATGATAGCGGAGCTCCGGTCACTCCTATCTAATCATAGTACAGAACAACCTGTTCACTGGCTCTCAATTGACCCCAATGAAGGGCTTGGCCGGCCTACATATCGGATAGTAACGTTCAAAGAAGGAGATGTTACCGAGTCTCAGATTGCGCAGTTCGAATCGTATGGAAACTGGATACGGTGGCAGGGTGCATAAGCCAAACCGTAGCGTCTCTTCTGTCCTGTTCGTATATACCTGGGTGATGCAGAAACGAGCAACTCAGAAGAAACAAGCTCGGCTTGCTGTATTCAGCAGACCACTCAGAAACCACTCGATAATTTCAACAGGACCGAATTTTGTAACAATTTACCGCTGCTCGTCCACAACGAGGTCGGTGATCGGTGGGAAGTGACTACAACGAACCCTATCAGCCGCCGAGGTACAGTTTCCCGACCTCGTCGTCCTCGAGTAACGCGTCAGCCCGGTCTTCGAAGCGGACGGTTCCCTGATCGAGGACGTAGCCGCGGTCGGAGATGCCGAGTCCTTTTTTCGCGTTCTGCTCGACCATCAAAATCGCCGTATCGAGTTCGTTGACGGTCTGGACTTCGGCGAACACCCCGTCTGCGGTGTTCGGTGCCAGTCCAGCGGAGGGCTCGTCGATCAACAGCACGTCGGGTTCCATCACCAGCGCGCGAGCGAGCGCGAGGATCTGGCGTTGTCCACCGGAGAGATTGCGCGCTTTCGCCGTCCGTTTCTCCTCGAGCAACGGGAACCGGTCGTACAGTTCCTCGAGCACTGGCTCGATGTCGTCGTTGCGGGCGACACCGCCCATCCGGAGGTTCTCCGCGATAGTGAGCGAGCCGAAAACGTTCTCAGTCTGGGGGACGTAGCCGATCCCCTCGCGAACGATGTCTTCGGGTGCCATGCCGCCGATATCCTCGCCGTGGTACCGGACGTGTCCGGTCCAGGGCGTTAGCATGCCGAAGGCCGTTTTCAGGACCGTCGATTTGCCGGCCCCGTTGGGCCCGATCAGACAGACGATTTCCCCGGCATCGAGATGGAGCGAGCAGTCGTCGAGCACCTGGACCTCGCCGTAGCCGCTATCGACGCCCTCGAGGCTGAGGATGGTGTCGGTTTGGGCGTCCATGGTATCCACGTCGGTCTGGGGGCTCATGCACCACCACCGCCGAGGTAGGCGTCGATCACGCGTTCGTTCGCGCGGATGTCGTCAGGCGTCCCTTCCGTGAGGACGCTGCCCTGGTCGAGGACGATAATCGGGTCCGCGAGGTTCATGATGAAGTCCATATCGTGTTCGATGATCAAGAACGTGGTTCCCGCCTCGTTGAGTCGCCGAATCTGGTCGGCGAGTTTGTTTGCCAGCGTCGGATTGACGCCGGCAACCGGCTCGTCGAGCAGCAGAATATCCGGTTTGGCTAACATTGCACGGGCCAGTTCGACCAGTTTCATCTGGCCGCCAGAGAGGTCTGTTGCCGGCTGGGTCGCGAGGTGGTCGATTTCGAACTCCTCAAGGACCTGTTCGACCCTATCGAGGTTTTCTCGTTCGGCTTCGCCTACCCTCGAGGGGGCGGTAAATAGCTCGAAGAACGACTCGCCGGGTTGATTCTGTGGCCCGACGAGCATCGCTTCGCGGACGGTCATTCCCTCGACTTTCCGTGGCGTCTGGAACGTTCGGATCAGACCGTGTTCTGCAACCTCGTACGGTTGCATGCCGGTGACATCGGCGTCGTTGACCTCGACGGAGCCGCCTTCCGGCTGGTAAAACCCCGAAATGAGGTTGAACATCGTCGACTTGCCGGCCCCGTTGGGTCCGATGAGGCCGGTAATCGAGCCGCGCTCGACCGCGAAGCTGGCGTGGTCGGTGACCTGCAGCGCACCGAAGGACTTCTGGAGGTCTTCGACCCGCATGAGGACGTCACCTTTCGACATGTGTGCGTTCGTCTGTGCGTTCACCGTGGATTCACTCATTGGGATCACCGCCATCGGATTGTGGGACGCCTTTGTCCGGCCCCGAGGGAGCTTTGTTCCCAACAGCGCTCGGCCAGATCAGTTCTCGCTGCGGCGGGAGCAGTCCCTGCGGCCGGAACCGCATCACGAGAACGATCAAGAGTCCGATCAGCAACAACCGTAGCGGTGCTGCATCGAGCGGGATAAACGCGATGTCGTTAGCGAAGCGAGACCCCTCTCGGATCGCGACGACGACGAAGCCGCCGAGTAACGCGCCCCGATTCGAGCCGCTGCCCCCGAGGATGACCGCGACCCAGACGTAAAACGTCGTGATCGGATCGAGGTCACCGGGATTGACGAACAGATTGAGGTGGGCGTAGAAGACACCGGCAAGCGCCATAATCAGGCTTCCCAGCACGAACGCCTGCATCTTGTACCGGTAGGTGTTTTTCCCCAGTGCCTTTGCCAGGTCCTCGTCTGCACGAATCGTTCGCTGGAGTCGTCCCCACGGCGAACGCTGGGCTCGTCGAAGGATGAAAAATACTGCGCCGAGGAACACTAACATCAGAGAGACGTTGAGGAGTTGTCGCCAGAACGTCGTCTCGAGGACGATGGCGGTTCCTGGGATGATTCCGATCTCGAGGCCGGGCATGAGCCGTGGGAACTCGCCGAGAATCGGCCACCCCTCGAAGAAACTCGGGATGCCCCGAATGCCGGCGCTGCCGTTGGTCCACTGGCGTTCGTTTTGCAAGAATAGCCGGATGACTTCAGCCAGACCGAGGGTGGCGATAGCGAGATAATCGGCGCGAAGCCGAAGGGTAGGAATCCCGATGGCGACGGCGATGATGCCGGCGAGCAAGAGCCCGATAAGGAGCCCGAAAATCGGATTGAACCCGCCAGCGATCGGCGAGTTACTCCCGGTCATCAACGCCGCGCCGTAGGCCCCGATGCCGAAGAAGGCGGCGACGCTGAAATTGATCAGCCCGGTGAACCCCCATTGGGAATTCAACCCGAGCGAGAGCAGCGCGTACATCCCGCCCAGTCCGAACAGGAAGAGGAAGTACGAGGGCCCCAGTCGTCCCGTCCCCAAAAACAGGATCAACAGCAGGGTAACGATACCCAGTGCAGCCGTGAGAACCCGTTCGATTGGGGTGAAGTCCTCCCAGTACGCGCCGATATCGAATCGGTCACTCATTTCAGATTCCCTCCCCGCCTGCTGTCCCATCACCGGCAATTCCAGTCGGTCGGACGAGCAGGACGGCGACCATGATCAGAAACGCGACCGCTGGGCCGTAGTCGACCCCGATAGGTATTCCAACCCGAGAGAGCAGTGGCGTCATCTCGACGACCATCCCGATAAGAAAGCCCCCGAGCATCGCGCCGTACACCGAACCGATACCGCCCAGGATGACGGCGGCGAAGATGACGAGGAGGACGCTAAAGCCCATCCGCGGATTCAGGTTGTTGTACAGCCCAAGAAATCCCCCGCCGGCACCGGCTAGTCCGGCACCGAGTACCCACGACCACAGTTTGATTCGGTAGGTTCGAATACCGCTCGCTCGAGCGAGGTCCGGATTGTCGGCCATCGCTCGCATCTTCCGACCCAGGTCGGTGTACTGGAGCAGGACGTGGACGGCGACGACGAGGACGGTCGCCGAGAGTACGATAGCCAGGTCGTGTGACGTAATTCGGATTCCGTACGGAATCAGTTCCTCAATGGGGCGCTGTGCCGGGATGTCGAACCGATTGGCGTCGGCCCCGAAGCCGAGTTGAATCATCGCCCGGTAAACGAAGGCGACCCCAATCGAGGTGATCAAGAGGCCGATAGAGCCGATCTCGAGCGGTTTGTACACGATTTTCTCGGTGACGATGGCGACGAGTGCGGCGATGGCGATACCGACCAGCAGGGCGAGGAAGAACCCGATGGGCAGTCCGAGAACGCCAAAGCCGAGTCCGCCGATGATACCGAAGGCGACGAACGCGGCGTACGCGCCGACGGTCATCGTGTCACCGTGGGCGAAGTTCGCGAACCCGGCGATCGAGTAGATGATTGCGAGGCCGATGCTTCCCAGGACGATGATGCTACTGTAGACGACGCCGTTAGCAGCGAATTCGATAGCAGACATTATCTGGGCCTACGATTCCCGGAACTCGATGGCTTCGTAGTCGTGGTCCTGGACCTCGAAGACGACCAGACTTCCTCGGGGATCACCGTTTTCGTCGAAGTCGATTGGGCCGCTGACTCCCTGATAGTCGATATCGTCGGCTGTTCCGCCGTCTGCAAGGATAGCGTGCGCTTCCTCGTAGGTGAAGACCTGTTCGCCTTCGGGACGGGTGACGTCACGAACGACTTCTCCGAGAGCCTCGCCGGTGAAGTCGTCTGCGGCCTCGATGGAGAGTGCCGCCGTGACGACACAATCGTACGAGAACGCCGACCACGCGGTTGGTGATTCGCCGTGCTCGTCCTCGAAGGCAGCCGCGAAGTCCTGGTAGTTGTCCTGCTCTTCAGGCGCAGCCGGTTCGACGAGTTTCATCCCATCCATGCTCCCTTCGGGAGTGTTCGCGATGACCGTATCGCCACGGTTGGAGTCCGACCCATACAGTTGTGGCTCGTACCCGCTCTCGAACATATCCGTCACCATCGTTGCGAACTCCTGCTGGTAGGTAATACACAGCCACGCCTCAGCGTCGGAACCGTTCATCTCCGAGACCAGACTCGAGTAGGATGCCTCCTCTGCGTTGTGTGCGCTCTCGTAGGCGATGGTCCCGTCGTAGGCCTCCTCGAATGCGTCGTAGAGGCTTTCACCGAATTCGTCGTTGATGTAGGTGACTGCTACTTCGTCGTAGCCGTCCTCACTGATGATGTCGGCGAGGGCAACCGACTGGGTTCGCCCGCTGGGCGACATTCTGAGCAATCCGGGGAAATCGGTCAGTCCGAGGCCCGTGGAGTTCTGACTCAACTGCACGACGTCGGTGTCCTGAATCACGCTCTCGTAAATCGACAGGGAAACCCCTGAGCCGACTGCGCCGATGAGAAACGGGACGTTGTCCTGGTTAACGAGCTTCTGTGCGGCCGAGACGCCCGCCTGACTCTCGCTCTCGGAGTCTTCGACGATGATATCGAGTTCGCCACCCCCCACGCCGACCGCGTTGACGTGCTCGAGTGCCAGGTCCTTCGCCCGCTGGTTTCGCTCACCGAAGTCTGCGAGTGAGCCAGTCAACGAGTCGACCATCCCGATTTCGTACACCGCGTCGTCGTCACCGTTTCCGTTCCCATCGTCATCGTCGTCGGTGCCGTTTCCGTTTCCGTTGCCGTTGCCGTTGCCGTCGTCGTCTGTCGTACTGATACAACCGGCAACGGCGAGCATGCCTGCAGCGCCGCCGTAGGTCAATATGTCTCTTCGCGTTCGATTCGATCCGTGTCTGTCCACCATGACTACACGTACCAAGGCAGTTGAACGTATATATATGTCGCCCCGACCAAGATGTTGGATCGGTAGCAAAACACTCGGTTTTCACCGAGCGTCGGCCGTTTGTGTGCGGGACCGGTCGGGTTCTCGCCCACGTGCGTTCGATCCCTCGAGCGGGAACGAGAGTGTTACGATTGAACCACCTTCGGGCCGGTCCGAAAATCGGAGGTCGCCCCCGGCGTTCGTTACGATCCAGGTGACGAGCCAGAGCCCGAGTCCTGAACCGTGATCGAGTTGGGTCTCTTCCCCATTCAGAACGGCCTGCCGTTCCGTTTCCGGGATTCCCGGCCCGTCGTCGCTGACGGTGAACTCGAGGCGGGAGTTGCCGTCGTAGTCGACACTTTGGACGCCAATTTCGACCGTCGGTGTAGCGTCAGCGGGTATCAGCGGTAGTCCGTCTTCGCCGCCAGTGTTCGTCTCGTGATGATGTTCGACCGCGTTGTCGACGAGTTCGTGTAACGCGTCGACAATGCTTCCGTCGACGGTCGGGGCGTCTGACTCCTCGACGTGCGTGAGGATTTGTGCGCCTGGATAGGCTGCCGTGGCTCGATCGGCAGCCGAGCGAACCGCCTTCGAGGGCTCTATCAGGGAGCGATCAGAACGTCGCTCGAGGGTGCGTTCGACACCACGCGCCTTATCAGCGGTTGCAAGGAGGTCGGCAATTTCGTGTCGAATCGGTTCGACGTGGGTACGCTCGAGGTCAGCGTCCTGATCTGCGATCATGTTTGCGTGCCCCTGAATCACCGTAAATGCGTTTCGGAGGTTGTGTCTGAGCACGCGGTTGAGAACCTGAATCCGCTGTTCTCTATCCCGTTGCTCGGAGATGTCACGGACGATGACGACGTAGCCGTCCTCGAGCGTACTTACGGTTACGTCCTGTGGAAACGTGGTGCCGTCCTGGCGAATTCCGGTGAGTGTTCCGCGCCAGGACGAGCGCTCTTCGAGTGCCGGGAACACCTCGCGCTCGATCCGAACGCAGGCGGCGTTCGTATACAGAGCGTCCCAGGGCGTGTACTCGAGTGATCGGTCGATGCCGTACAGGTCAGTGTAGGCATCATTGACGTAGCGATGGCGATGCTCGTCGAAAATGGCGATTCCGTCGTTGGACGCATCGACCGCCTGTGAGAGCCGTTCGTGAGCGCGGTAATGTCTGGAAAAATCGACGTAGACGTGTCCCAGCACTGTCCCCACGCCGAGGCCGATACTCGTTGCTGTCAACAGTATCTGGGTTGGTTCGCCGGTCTGTCCGAACCGTAGCGTGTACAGATAGGTAATCCAGAGACTGATGGCGACCGACGCGAGCGCACTCAGGAAGGCCGTGGCTGCGATGAGCCGCTGTTTGCCAGCAGATAAACTGTCTCGCTGTCCGTACCAGAGTAAAAAAATCGCGACACTGACGGGCACCACGAGCTCGAGCACGAGTGTTGTCGTGGGACCGCTTGCAAAGAGTGCGTACGCCACCGTCGCTCCAATAAGCCCGAAACCGACCAGTGTAACCCCTCGATCCGTAACAGCACCCGCGACCTGATTCCCGACACCGTCTTCCACCATTCCTACGATATGTGCGGTGTAGGCGTACACCGGGTATAAACGATATGGCCCATTGTTACTGCTGGTAATTACTCGAGTTGTGTTCACGATATCTCGCTGCGCTGTTGTACCAGTCACACGGTTACAGGGCTCCGATGGATGCGATGCAAAATACCTATCAAAGGCTCCTCATGTTTCGGGAGTGCAAAGAAAACCCTCATGTGCCAGCCGTTGAGGCCGTCACCGCTCTTGCTCCAGTTGAGGAGGCCGTCACCGATGGTCGCGCTCGAGCGATTCGTCTTCGAGGATTTTCGGGCAGTCTGCTACCCGGAAGGAGTCCATCGACGGCATCTCGAGTATCTTCGTTTTCTCGTTCGTACAGCCCACCACCGGTGGCTCGGTGAAATATTCACACTGGTGGCAGTACTTTCGCTTGGGAATGGTCCGAATCTCGGGTTCATCGATGGCCCCTTCCGTCGGTTCGTCCGAGGACCCCTGGAGTTTCTCCCAGAGTTGGTCAGGATCGATTTCGTCGACGGACTCCTCGTCGAACAGTTCGTCAAAGGGCGTGTCGCCCGTTTCGGACTGTCGTTCGCCGATTCGTCCGGTCAGTTCCTCGAGGGGGCTTTCGTGTGTCGTCTCCTCGTCAGCTTCAGCCCGCGAGAGACTCGTTGCCGCTTCGAGAGCGGGAACCGCTTCCTGGTCGTCGTGTTCCGTTTCCCCCTCGAGTGCTGAAGGTTCCTCGTCGTCGGCTGACGGTTCACCACCTTTGGATTCGTCGTACCTGAACGCTCGAGGTGTGGATTCATTTGTTTCGGTCGGTGTTTCGTCGTCACTCATCGGAATCGATCTCGGTTTGCCGTTTGGAGAGGGCTTCGTCGCTGGACTGGCCTGACTGGTCGGTCTCTTCGGTCGAAACGGCGGCGACGGAGTCGAACAGTTCCTCACCGTCCGTCGTCGAAACGGCGTCAGCTGCGTGATCGGGAAGCGCAGGTGGGTCGCCAACCTCGAGGGTATGGGTGCCGAAAAACGAGCTTTTCTTCGAGACGTCGGCGATGGTGCTCTGACAGTGCGGACACGACGGTTCGGTCAACAGTGCGATGTCGACGTCCGCCGAACACGCTTCGCAGGTTGCGGTCCGAACGCCGAGCTGGTTTGCGGCGAGTTTGAGCTGTTCGGCTTCCGATCGCCGACGCTCCTGTACGGCAAGGGTGTCGCGTTTCTCTCGGAGGTCGAGCACCGCGGTGGCGAGCAACGTCGACTTGTCCTCGAGGTTGTCCGTGGACTCGAACAGGTGCTCGAGGATCGATTCGAAGTTCTCGAATCCCGAATCGACCGTTGTTTCGACGTCCTTGAGTCCGGCCTCAAGGTCCTCGCGTACACCCTCGAGCGCAGCGATTCGTTCCTCGAGCGCCATGATCTCCGCGGTTTGGGCGAACTCTTCGTGAGTGTGGTCAGCGGGGGCTTTTCCGTCCGTCTCACGTTTGACCTCGATGGTGCGCTTGCGGACGTCCTCGACGTGGTCGATGAACTCCTCGCGCTGGGCCTCGAGGTCTGCTCGTAGCGCTTCAACACGGGTCACATCGGCGGGTTCGAAGTCGCCGTTCGTGGTGGCGGCTTTGACTGTGGTGAGGAGCTGTCGACATAACTGCCCGTCGCTCAGGTCGTTCCGGTCGGCTTCGTCCTCGAGCCACGTCCCCACTTCGGGTGGGAGGCTAACCGAAACCTGGTGTTGCTCTTGCTCCTCACTTGCCATCGAATCGGTATTAGGACGATGTACTCTTAGTGATTGTGGCGGTTTCCGGCGGTTTTCGCATCCACTGGACAATCAGTGGCCGGACCGTCGGTGATACTGTTGTTCGAGTCAGGGTCCGTTGGCGACACTCGGCTGTCAGTCGTCTCGAGTGCGGCTCAGTCCGCCATTTCGAGTACGGGAGTTACCGGATCTTCCGGACGTTGCTGATGTCGAATCCGCTGTCCCGGATTTCCGTCTCGAAGCGAACGATGTTCTCTTTCTCGAGGCGCGAGAGCACGCCCCTGAACTCCTCGACGACGAGGGTGCGGTCGCGCTCGGAGCCACCGCTTTCCCACTCGAAAAGCAGGGTGCCGTCGGCGGCTTCTTTGATGCGACCGAGTTGCCGGCGGTCGAGAACATCGACGTTGACGAGCAAGAGGAGGAGTCCGCCCCACCGATAGGCCGCCCGTTTGAGTCCCTTAAGTAACATGGCGAGGTTTGCCCGGCCGAACTCGGCTTCCGCAGCGACGAGCAAGTCGCTTATCGAGTCGATGATGACCAGATTGCCAGCCGCGTTGGCACTCAAGTAGTCTCCGAGCGCTTCGAGGACGCTCTGTCGGGTTGTATCGGTGCCGAGGGAGGTGATGTTCGTTTTCTGTTCGTTGTACCACTCGGTCGGGACGGGGGTCATCTGGAAGAACTCCCTCGAGAGGTCGGCAAACGAGACGGGCTCGGTGCCAGAATCCACGAGGTCGTCCTCGAGAACGAAGCGCATCTCGTCGACGATGGCAGCCGGTTCGCTGGTAAAGGTCACGTAGTGGACTTCGTGGGGGAGGGTGACCCCCGGTCCCGGTTCGCCGTAGTAGAACTCGAACAGATTGGTGTCGGCCTCTGCGAGCCCGTTCATCGCCGTGGCCGTGTAGCAGAATTCGCGACCACCCGCGCCCGCTTCACTCGCGGCAACGACGACGCTTCCAGCCGGTGCGCCGCCACCGATCATCTCGTCGAATCGCGACACGCCGAGTGGCATCCGCTCCATACTCGAGGATGTGAGGCGAGTTGCTTACGTGTTGTGGCGGTCCGTGCCTCGAGCGATCAGGAGGTCCTCGTCGAGATTCCGAAGCGAAGCGACGGGGGACTCTTCAGCTATCCAGCTTGTTGGCCTGATCGGTGGAGGGGAACGAAAACAACGAATCGAACACCTTCTGTTCGGCCTTCCGGAGGTGTTGAGAGAACGTTGCGGGCGCGATGTCCAGCGATTCGGCGACTTTTTCACCCGAGGCGTTGCGAGGCCACTCGAAAAAGCCCGCGTGGTAGGCGGCGTCGAGCGTCGTATACTGGCGCTCGGTAAGCTTCGTGACGAGTTGGCGGTGGATATACTGTGGATTGTCGCGTGCGCGGGTAATCTGGCGGCGACTGAGCATTTCAGCTCGTGGGTACGTGGACCCGATGTCGTCGATAAGTCGCCGAACGTCGACGCTCGGTGCGAGGTGAACCGTCATCTGATAATTTCCGTTTTCGATGACTGCTTGTTTGATGTATCCGCCAAGTGATGTGACGGCCGTAAGTATTGGAGGATCAACGAGCCGAAGTTCGAAGCGGATCGGGTCCTCGCGAGATCGGATCGATATCGAATCCCATTGTGGTACCACCTCGACAAGGTTGGTCAGGGTCTCGAGTGCATCCTGTGTTGCGGTACCGTAGACGAGGTACTCGTCGGTTCCAACGTTGACCATCCGGTCGAACGTGATCGTTCCCTCGGTCTCGACCTGGGCGTAGACAGCACCAAAGACGTCCTGAACCTGGACCTCCACTTCGACGAGTTCGTCGCTCATGAGCGCCTGCTTGCGCTCGGTAGCGGCGATAGAGTGGCCGATAATCTCGCCGAGCTGGGAAAGCAACTCGCCTTCCTGCTCGTCGAACGCGTGCGGCCTGTCGGAGTAGACGTTCAGGACGCCGTAGATTTGATTCTCGTGGACGATCGGTACGGCGGCTGAGGAGCGAAAACCATGTTCGCGGGCGGTCTCTCGCCACGGTTCGTAGGTCGGGTCGGTGTGAATCTCCTGGGCTGTCTGTAACTCCCCTGTGAGAAACGCCTTACCGGTTGGTCCGCAACTTCGTTTGTCGTCAGGATCGACCGAAATAGCGATCTCCTCGAGGTACTCCTCCGCACCGGATTCGGCCCGCACATTTACCATCTGTGAGGTGCTGGAAACATCGCCGATCCAGGCGAGAACGTACGAATCGGAGGCTGCGAGGTGGTCACAGACTGTGGCCTCTATCTCCTCGCGCGTGGACTGGTCGATAACGGCGGCCGTAATCTCCGAGAAGACTTCGTTGAGGTTGACAAACGCTGTGAGTTCCTCGCGCTGGTGCAGTAGCTCCTGTTCGTACTCGCGCCGATCGATCGCTGATGCAAGAAGGTTTGCGACCGACTGCACGAAGTTGATGTCCTGCTCGGAAAACGATCGCTGATCCGTGTCGTGGGTGCCAAGAATTCCCCATGGATCGGTATGCGAGCCGATGATTGTACTGATACCGCTTTTGACTCCGTGATTCGTCAACAAATCCGGTCCGTTGAACCTGTCTTCCGTCTCGAGGTTTTCGACCACCACCGGTTCGGCGGTCTCGAGCGTGTACGCCGCCTGGGAGTTTTCATCGACGGCCGGGACGGTCGCCTCGCCGACGATCCCGTCGTGCCAGCCGACTCCCTGACAGACCAGCAACGCTTCTGCAGAACCGTCGAGGTGGAGGACTTTACAGTAATCGGTGTCCAGCGTATCGGCGACCAGTTCGACCGCTTCGGCCAGCAACGCGTCGAACTCGTCGTTCTCAAGGGCGAGTTGGCCGAGATGGGTGACGACCTCCTGTTGCCGTATCTGCGTCTCGAGTTCCCTTTTTTGTTCTTTCCGATCGGTGATGTCTTTTTGAACGGCGACGTACCGGTCGATCTCGTCGTCTTCGTCAGTCACCGGGGCGATCGTTTGCTCGACGTGATACAGGTTCCCGTTTTTTCGGCGGCCGGTTATCTCTTCGTCCCACATTTCGTCCGACGAGACCCTCTCCCAGGGAATCTCGTCGGACACGTCGCCGTGCTCGTCGGATCGAAGCATCATCGGTGTCTCCCCGATAACCTCTTCGCTCGAGTAGCCAGTTATTTCTTCGAACGCTGGATTGGCATACGTCATTTCCCCATCGACATCGATCATGTAGATGGCGTGGCCGGACGCTTCGACCGCACGTTGGAATCGAGCCAGTTCTCGCTCGCGTCGTTTTCTGCCGGTGATGTCTCTGGTGACGCCAACGCGCCCCGTTTTGCCATCTTCGAGGGCGAACAGGTCGAATCGGCTCTCGACGACGAAGGAAGTCCCGTCGGCCCGGAAGAGGTTTTCTTCCAGGATAGCGATATCCAGTTCCCCGGATTCCAGTTGTCGCTGTTTCTCGTTGGCGATATCGACGAATTCGCCTGTAAATACGGTGCTGGCATGGGCTCCGATGAGGTCGTCGGGTTCCCGGCCGGTCATCGAGGCGAACGCGCTATTGACCATGGTAAACCGATGCTCACTGTCCAGGACGTAGATACCGTCTTCGACGGTCTCGATGATTCGTTCGTAGCGCTCTAACTCGTGTTCGCGCTGTTTTTGGTCGGTGATTTCGCGGAAGTAGACCGACAGCCCGGACGCGGACGGGTAGATTGCGTTGACAAACCACTTGTTCAACGGCCCGTAATAATCCTCGAAAAATACGGATTCCTGGGTTTCGACGGCCTCGAACAGGTTCGTTTCGAACGTCTCCGTGAGAGTGACCGCCTTTTGAATAGGCATCCCGATAACGTTCTCGTTGAGGTCAAATGTATCAGATGCGTGGTCGTTAATGTACGTGAACTGAAGATCCTCGTCGAGTGCGTAGAATCCATCAGAAATGCGATCATACACCTGCTGGAGTTCGGTCTCGAGATCATTGCGCTGACGTTCGAGTCGCTCGGTCTGGCCCTCAAGTCGACGTTCGTACTCCCGGCGGTCGGTCATGTCGCGAGTCACCTTCACGTACCCCTCCGGGGTCCCGTTCTCGTTCCGGATGGCGGTAATCGTAACGTGTCCCCAGAAGCGCGTTCCGTCGGCGCGAACTCGCCATCCTTCGTCTTCGACCGAACCGTTTCTCGCAGCCTCCTCGAGGTTCCGTTCGGGGACGGTGGCTTCCCTGTCTTCGTCGGTATAGAACGTCGAAAAGTGTTCACCCAGAATGTCCTCGGCCTCGTAGCCTTTGATCCGTTTCGCACCGGTGTTCCAGCTACGAACGTGCCCCTCCGTGTCGAGCGTGAATATGGCGTACTCTTCGACGGCAGCAACCAGCGAAGCGAACTCGTCGGCGTCTATACCATCCGTTGTCGACGTGTGGACCGATTGATCGTTCGAAGATGCCGGTTCCTGGGGCAACCACCAGACGCGAGCGTTCGCCCCGACCTTTTTGGTCTCGAGGCGGTTCTGCTCGACCAGTCGTTCCAATCGGGCATACGTACTCCGTCGTCCGAGATCGAGAGAATCGGCTACCTCCGGCGTCGTTTGCGGCGTACCGCGCTCGTCGAAGACGGCGAGTGTTTCCCGGAGTGCATCCGTCAACGAGTCCGGTTCCATAGCCCTTCTACTGGTCGTCGAACGCATTAGCCTTCCGTCGATGGAGCCACTGCCGAGATGCCCGATTCGAGCGTAATGGTCCTTTACATAGCACCGAATACATCGGGGAAAATTACTGTTATTGTAACCTGGTTGTTGACTCACTCAAAAGGACCTAACCACTTCTAGTACACCCTTACCAGCGAAGGGGTATTTGGAAGAAACTGTGAACCACCGAAATCGAAGTGATACAATGTCTCAATTCCGGAACGACACAACGGGCCAGAGAACGAGTACAGTCGGACTGACTGAAAGCGAACGACACAGACTGCTCGCGGCGGAGCGACGACGAGTGATCCTCGATGTCCTCACGGAAAACGCCGCGCTCGAACTCGGCGAGTTAACCACGGCAGTTGCAACGCGAGAACCTGGTGTCGACGCCGCTGACGAGGAGGACGTCGAGCACGTGATGATCAGCCTATATCACGTTCACTTACCGATGCTCGAAGAGTACGGGTGCATCACCATGAACGATTGGACGAGACGGGTCGAAAAGGGACCGAATTGGGCGAGAATGACGCCGTTACTGTAATTTTCCGGGGCAGACCGCCGATCGTGGTCTCGAGAATCCACGGGATGCGCTACTGGTTTTCCACGCCCGTACTGGAGCGTAACATCGTGTGACAAAATTCGCTTTTTCTCGCCAGTCGACACGTGGCTGAGTGCTCGCTCGCTTTGTCTCACTCGTAAGTGCGCTCGCGCCCGTCGTATACGGGGGCTACAGTTCCCGTTGTCGCCCTTTCGGCACCGTCGATCGCAACTCGCCGTGGAGGTAGAGACCGACGCCAATCGGTTCACGTTCGCCGGCGATCTCGTGAGCGACGATCAGGTAACCCCAGTCGCCGTCCCACTCGAGGGACTGGTCTTCACCGCAAACAAAGCGTCGGGCGGCCTCGCGCTCGATATCGATCACGCAGGCGTTTGCCTGCCGGCCAAAGCGCTGGACGAAATCCGTCGTCGGTTTCCAGTGTTCCTGTCGCGTTCGCAGGCAAGTCATGCCGATGGCTTCGACGGGGGCGGGTGAGGGACTCTCTCCGCTGAAAATCCAGATCTTTCCCGCCCCTTTCTCCCAGAACGTGTATTCGTCGAACGTTTCGGGTGGGATTTCGAACCGGTCTTCGAAGTACTCGAGGACTTCGGCTCTGGTTGCTCGCCCCGCTACGACGCGTTCGCTCGCCGTCGCTGGAAGCCTGTCGAATCGCTGGCCGACGTTCGATTCGCCGTCGCTCGAGTCACCGTCACTCATGCGGAACCCACCTCCAGTTTCGCGACGAAGAAGCCACCGGTATCGTTGTGGTGTGGATAGATTCTGATCGCCTTCTCAAGGCTTCCCTCGTACGTTTCGTCCTGCCATTCGGTGATACCGGGCACGGACTCGAGACCGATATCGATGTCGACAAGGTGACAGTCCGTTGTGCCGAGGGCGTGCTGGACGACGGCTTCGTTCTCCTCGGGGGCGAAGGTACACGTCGAGTAGACGACAGTGCCGCCCGGCTTCGTCGCCTGCACTGCGCGTTTGAGAATCCCTTTCTGGATGCCGGCTACCGAGTGGACGTGGTCGAGGGTCCACTCCTCGAGCGTCGTGGGATTCTTCCGAATCGTTCCCTCACAGGAACAGGGCGCATCGACGAGAGCGTGATCGAAGGCGTCGAACGCCAGTGGATTGAACGAGAAGTTTCGGGCGTCCTGGTTGGTCACCGCCAGCGAGGTCGCACCGAGACGTTCGGCGTTGAATCTGAGTGCCGAAAGCCGGCCGAGATTGTTATCGTTGGCGACGACAGTGCCACGGTCGTCAAGCAGTGCTGCCAGTTGTGTGGCTTTCCCGCCGGGGGCTGCACAGGCGTCGAAAACGCGGTCGCCCGGTTCGGGGTCGAGGACGACCGGCGGAACGGCCGAGACCTCCTCCTGGGTGTGGATGAATCCGTGAAACGAGGCCCACGTCGAACCCGGTGCGTTCGTCTCGAGGCGTAACACGCGTGGATTCCAGTCGGCCTGCTCAACCGGAATCCCGTCTTCGTCTAGTGTCGCCATGGCCCGGTCGACGTCAGCCTTGATCGTGTTGACGCGTACGGCAATCCCGAGCGGCCGTTCACACGCTGCTCGAAACGCCTCGAAATCGTCGATAATCGGTCGGTACCGCTCGAGAGGCTCCATTGCCCGGTCGTTTGCGGGCTGTTCGTTTGTGGGTTTCGAAGCGAGCGTTGTGACTGTGCCTCGGTAATGACTCGCGGGTCGTCTTTTAAGTGAATAGCGCGAGTCATCTCGAGTATGTCACGGATTCGTGTCCACGGCTCGACGGTCGACCTCGAGGAACCGGCACTCGTCGAAGGCTTTCCGGGTGTCGGATTGGTGGGCAAGATCGCCACGGACCACCTGATCGACCAGCTCGAGATGGACTATCACGCGAGCGTCCACTGCGAGGGACTGCCCCGCATCGGTATTTACCGGAAGGATCGGTCGACGATACAGCCCCCGGTCAGAATTTACGTCAGCGAAGTCCACGACCTGTTCGCCCTCCAGAGTGACGTTCCGATCAGCAGCCAGGCGGTCAAGACGGTCGCCGACTGTCTGACGAGTTGGGTGGTCGACCACGAGGCGACGCCGCTGTATCTCAGCGGGCTCCCGACCGACTGGGACGATCAGCCGGACGTTTTCGGCGTATCGACCGGAGACGGCGGCGTCCACCTCGAGAAACACGGCATCGATGCACCATCCGAAGACGGCGTCGTGAGCGGTCCGACCGGCGCGTTGCTCAACCGAGCTGCCGAACTCCATGTCGATGCGGTCGGTCTCGTCGTCGAATGCAGCCCGCAGTTTCCGGATCCCAAAGCGGCGAGCGTCCTGCTCGAGGAGACGCTGGCACCGATCGTCGACATCGACGTCGACGTCGACGAACTGATCGATCGGGCGGCCGAGATTCGAGAACAGCGCGAGGCCTTTGCCCGACGGATGCGCGAGATGGGAGAAGCCGAGAGTACGCAGGCTCAGCCCTTGCGGATGTATCAGTAACGAGATCACCGTTTGCCACGAGGGCGTACCCGTCCAGCTCCGTGCTGGTGCATGAATGCCCGATCCGCAACGCTATCGCCGACTGGACGAGGGAGTCGGGTCAGAAAAATGCAGGCGGCTATTATTTGTCCTTAATTTCGACGGTCGTATCCATGTCAGCTGATACCTGAATTGTACAGTCGTTGTATTCGAAGGTGACGTGCCCCGACCGCGGCCCGTCTTTCGTCGATGCGAAGAGTCGCTCGAGCGCCTCAACATCGATTGCAGAATGGAGTGGTGGAGTGACTTCTATGGGATCAATCTCTTTACTGTCGGCAATTTCCTGGACTATCTGGTGGGTTACCGCTCCCGAGGATCGGTTTGGGTAGGTCGAACTCATGTGCTTTAATAACACGCTCATACGTATAAACGCGAGGTACCGTTTATTTGCAAAAAACCAGAAGAAAACCAGAAAACTGGCTGGCATCCACTGGTTTCAGCACGCTCGATAGTACTTTGTTCTGGAATTATCGCTCCGATTCGTCTAGTTCATCTTGAATGAAGTAGTTTAACGGTTGGGAGTTTTTTCGACGGAAGATGTCAGACTCTTCGATAGAAATGCCGAGCGACTCTATCGCCTCGGAGGCCAGTTCGACGGTATTTATCTCCTCGCTCACGACTTCGACGTGGAGGTTTCTGCGTCCGGTTAATAGCTCCCTGGTTTCGACGACGCCGTCTACCTCAATCACTTCTTTTGCCAGTGCTTTTCGTTGTTCAATTGGTACCGTACAAACGAAAAGCATGTGATAGGGAACACCGGCATTTTCGTAGTTTATCTGTGGGTTGATGCTCTCGACGATGCCATCCGCTTTTAACGCCTGGATCCGGTTGCTCACGGTGCTAGAAGAGACGCCGATTCGATCTGCGATTTCAGCGTGTGTTAGCGATGTTCTCGTTTCCTTTTTGAGTAGATACAATATTTTTTGGTCGGTTTCGTCTAGTTCCATACTTTCTAGTTGTTCGCCTCTCAATTGTGCTTTGACCCGGAACATTCACCCTCTATAGTAGCCATTGAAACGATTTACACACCTATCGCGATACCCTCCTGCGATAGGGTTACAACGACTTTCAATGGCTATTATACTTGTACGGTACACCTCCGTCGCGCGTTCCGGTGTTGGTGGAATACTCGAGCAACGGGCTGAATTTCGACGGAATCATCCGATATCGCGGCGGCGTTCTACCTGGCACTCGTGCTGACGATTGTGATGGAGATGAACCGATTCGAACACAGTATCGCGATTCCCGGACTGGGGACGGCGTCCGAGATCGACCGCTCTAATTCTTTTCACGCCCGATCCCGTAAGCGATACCCGTCCGCCTCCCTGATTGGTCGCTCGAGTGAACCGAGGATAGTGACTTCGAGAACCGAAAGACAGTTTTCCTGACCTCGGTAATCGGTTGGTATGCTTTCGATTGCACTTGCCGGCAAGCCAAACGCCGGGAAGTCCACCTTCTATACGGCGGCGACGATGGCCGACGTCGACGTCGCGAACTATCCGTTCACCACCATCGACGCCAATCGGGGGGTCAGTTACGTTCGGACCGAGTGCCCGTGTCTCGAACGAGAGGAGCGCTGTACCAGCGACGAGTGCCGTGACGGCAAGCGCTACGTCCCCATCGAACTGCTCGACGTGGCCGGTCTCGTGCCCGGGGCCCACGAGGGGAAGGGGCTTGGCAATCAGTTCCTCGACGAGTTGACCAACGCCGACGTCATCATCAACGTCATCGACGCCTCCGGCGGGACGAACGAGAAGGGCGAACCCGTCGATATCGGGAGTCACGACCCGCTCGAGGACATTGACTTCATCGAAGAAGAAATGGATTTGTGGTTGGCCGGCATCGTCGAGGGGAACTGGGAGGGCGTCGAACGTAAATCCCGATCGCCCGACTTCGACCTCGACGACGTGCTGGCGGAGATGATGTCCGGATTCGGTGCCTCGCCCACCGACGTCGCCAAAATTCTGCGCGGACTCGAGTACCCCGACGACCCTATTCAGTGGACCGACGAAGACCGGGAGGCGCTGGCAACGGAGATCCGCCAGCGAACCAAACCAATCGTCGTCGCCGCGAACAAAATCGACGTTGCGCCCGAAGCAAACGTCGACCGTCTGCTAGAACTCGACAAGCCCGTGATTCCGACCACCGCGGAAGGCGAACGCGCGCTCAGAAAGGCCGCCGAGGGTGGCCTGATCGAGTACGACCCCGGTGACACCACACTCGAGATTACCGGCGACGTGAGCGACGCCCAGCGTACCGCACTCGAGGGGCTCGCCGAGACGATGGCCCAGTGGGACGGCACAGGCGTCCAGGCCGCGCTCAACTACGCGGTGTACGACCTGCTCGAGTACCTGACGGCGTATCCGGTGCAGGACGCCTCGAAGTGGACCGACGGCACCGGGGACGTGCTCCCGGACGCGCTGTTGTTGCCCGACGGGTCGACGCCGGTTGATCTGGCCTACGCCGTCCACTCCGATATCGGCGACGGCTATCTGCACGCCGTCGACGCTCGGTCCTCGAGGGAAATCAGCGATAGCTACGAACTCGAGGAAGGGGACGTGATAAAGATCGTGAGCACGAACTGATCGGCTGCGGTCCCGTTAGTACATCCAATCCTTTGCCGCGGCCAGATAGACCCACGTCTGAGGACTCACTCGAGGGGCTGTACGTAATCGACCTGCTTCGGCTGGAAGTTCATCCCACGATAAAACCGGCGTGCGCCCTCGTTTTGCCACTCACAGGAAACTTTGAGATGGTCACAGCCTCGCTCGAGAGCGAGTGATTTCACCTGCTCGACGACCGCCGCACCGTGACCTTGATTCCGCTCGTCTTCGTCGATAACGAGATTCACGATACGAAGGTACCTCGAGTACTGTCGAGAGGGATGACGGCCCACTCGGAGCGTGAGGAGGCCGATAGTCTCTTCTTCGTGAACGATGCGGTAGTCCGTGATCTCATCGTTTTGCAGGTGTGCGCGAAAGCCGTCGTCGGGGACGTCGCGAACGTCCGCGTAGGCGAGTTCGTTCAACTCGGAGTACGCTTCCATTCCCCTGGCGAGGTCGTACCAGCGGTCAATGAGCGCATCGAAGTCGTCTGGAGTGGCTTCCACGAGTTCCATACGAGAATTGGTCAATGCCCGTGCTTGAGGCTTTTCCCGATGTGTTGAGCGCTGTCGAACCACTGCTACCTTCCGATAGGCTAACTGTGTACCGGGCAGCGACGAACCGGGGTGGTCGCTGACCGGGAAGAGACGAGAACAATCCCTCTAGATTCTGTGACTCCGTCGTACAGATAACAGGTAGTGGGGAGAAATCGGGACTGTGGCAGACGACGCTTCGAACTTATGGGTACCCTCGAGCGAAACCTTTCCCTCGACTGTCTCGACGTCCCATCATCACCACCAGTGCCGACGCTACTCTGTGGCTCCGCCAGACATCGGCTCGTAGACGTACGAACGACGAATATCGATATCGTACAGGAGCGTCCCCTTGGGAAGCCGCCGAAGTCGACAGAGTGCGTACAGGTCGCCGATAGCGCCCGCCGTGTTATGACGAGGACGAAACCGGCGGTGATGGCAACGATGGGAATCGGGACAAAAAGCAAGGGTGCGCATACAAGGGTGATGACGACGAGTGGCGTACTGCCGACGTGTAGGATGTCGTCTCAACGTTGAAATTTGCCGAAGACGGCGGCGTAGAACGCACCCATAGACGGGACGACGCCGAAGGTAACGTCGTGGCCGTAGTACCGAAAGACGAGGCCGTGGAGTCCCTCGTGTAGGACGGTCGTTGCAACCAACGCGATGAGAAACGGGATTCCGATAGCGGTCAGATCCATGGCATACGTGGTCGTCTCACCATCGACGGTCACCTCGAAGAACGTGAATATGTCCGGCCCGTGGAGGGACGTCAACAGGGCTACCACCGCGACGGCCATCCCGATGCCCAGAAGACTTGAGCCGACAATCAACGGCACCGTTGGATAGGTAAATTCGTACAGTGCTTCGTACCCCTCGGGGGTAGGCGGGAGGGACTGTGCCGCGTTCGGAATCGAAATTTCGTTTGCCGACACTGGCGAGGCGTTCTTGCTGGTCCAATATAGTGTTCATTGAAAATAATTACATACCCTATCGAAAGACGGCGTCGCGATAGGTGTGTAAATCGTTTCAATGACTACTATACGTATGCTCCCGTCGTTTGTTCGAGACGCGTACAACTGGTCTTGGCCCGTCGTTCACTCGAGGTACGTGAATTGGTATGCCCTTTCCTCGCTCGAGATAAGACAAGATTGGAAGACAGCAGACTATCTGGGAACGTATTGCGGTGGTATCGTGGCCTCGCGCTCCCGTCACGGACACCTGCAACCTTTGCCGTGGCCGTGGATGAACGGCCGAATTCACAAACGACGGCGTCGGTATATCGAGGAACACGATCGGAACGCTAAACGGCCACAAAACCTCCACAGAACCGTCATAGGCGGCGTCGCTACTCACCGTCAGTGCCAGCCTTATGCCCATAGCGACCACGAATACGATTGCATGACGAACCACGATACCGACACGCTCGTTTCGGCCGGCTGGGTGGAAACCCACCTTGAGGAGTTCCAGGCCGACGACCCCGCGTACCGACTGCTTGAAGTCAACAATCCGACCGTCACTGCCGACTCGGAGTACACCCCCTACGAGGAGGGCCACATTCCCGGCGCGACGTTCTTCGACTGGGACGCCGACCTCAGCGACTCGACGACTCGCGACCTGCTCGATAAAGCTGCCTTCGAGCGACTGAACGCCGAGGCGGGAATCACCGAGGACTCGACAATCGTCCTGTACGGCGGCGGCCGCGTCCCCAACTGGTTCGCGCTGTTTGCCTACTGGGAGTACAAATACTACGGCCACGAGGACGTGCGGGTTATCGACGGCGGGAAACCCTACTGGGTCGCAAATGAGTATCCGCTCACGACCGACGAACCGGAGTTCGAAGCCCAGGAGTACAACGCTCGAGGCCCGTTCGAGAGCATCCGGGCCTACCAGAGCGACGTCGAGCAGGCGATCGACTCCGGGGTACCGCTGGTCGACGTTCGCTCACCTGCGGAGTTCACGGGTGAGGTCATTGCTCCCGAAGGATTACAGGAGACAGCCCAGCGTGGTGGGCACATCCCCGGCGCGAAAAACGTCCCGACGACCTCGGTGCTGAACGACGACGGGACGTTCAAGGATGCCGACGAACTCCGGGCGCTGTACGAAGACGTCGGTATTACCGAAGACCAGTCGGTAATCACCTACTGCCGCGTCGGCGAGCGGTCGTCCATCGAGTGGTACGTCCTCGCCGAACTGCTCGGCTTCGAAGACGTCGAAAACTACGACGGTTCCTGGACGGAGTGGGGCAACCGCATTCGCGCGCCGATAGAGACCGGCTCGGCTGACTGAGTGGCTTGGGAGGGTACTGAGAGCGGTTCTTTGCACCTCGAGACAGTCGAGTCAAACGCGTTTTTGCTCGAGTCTCGAGTACCCACCGACCTGCTGATAGGATTTGTTGTCGTCTCTTGCTTGTCACCGATGGAGCGGGTCATACGGTTTACTGTCGTCTCTTCCCGGTGATTGCCGACCCGGTATGGGCAATCACCGGTACACAGTTACAGGAGACCGTATCAGTCGGTGACCGATTATGTTTATCTGTTAGCAAAATAGAACGGGAATAATGCGACAGTTCGTTCGAGCAATGATTATCCCGTTTTTTATGGCGCTCTTTCCGGCAGTCTGGTATATTAATCGTAACGTGACGACAGAGCGGCTCCCGCCCTATACTGAACCCACTACAGAATTGGTCGCAATTGCTATCGGGATTGCCGTTTTCGGTTCTATTGTGTTTGCTGCGATTCTAGCACGCTTCAGGCATGAAACGAACACGAACGGACCGCATACGTTGCCGTATCGGCAGCGAATCTTCCAGCCGGATGATACGGCTCTCAGCGTATTCGGTCTTTTCGTCTCAAGCTCGTTTGTTTGGGCACTCATCGAAATGGCCGGTTTTGGGCCACCATGGCTTGGAGGAGTGCTGGAGATACTTCTTATCCCGGTAGCGCTCCCTCTCTTCGTGCTTGCGCCGCTTGCAATACAGTTTCACTGGGCGGTGATCCTTGGACTCGTTCTCTGCGTTCTTTGGATGTCTTTTCTGGGGAACGTTTTCTCCGATGTCCTCCATCAGCGGCCGGTGCCGGTGGTGAACGATTGATAGATTATTGAATCAATGTATCGTCGACGCTGACGCCGTGGCGAGCGCTCGGTGATACGTGACTACAATAGACCCTATGATACCTGCCGCGAACGGACCCATTTATACGCGTCCCGCTGTCACACTCGAGTATGGCCTATCACGATCCAGGAGCGGCGGACCCGCTCTCGATTCACGGTGTCGTCCCACCGACGGTAACTGCGTTTCACGAGGACGAGTCGGTCGATTACGAACAGACGGCGGCCCACGCCCGTTTCGTCGTCGATGGCGGCGCACACGGCGTCTTCCCCCTGGGAACGAACGGCGAGTTCCCGCTGTTGACGCCCGAAGAGAAACAGGGCGTGGTCGAAGCGGTCGTCGACGAAATCGACGGCGACGTCCCTGTCATCGCTGGCGTTGGCGCACCGAGTACTCGCGAAACAGTGGCGCACGCCGAACACGCCGAGGCCACAGGCGCTGACGGCATTGTCGTCGTCACGCCCTATTATTATCCGCTCGACCACGAGGCCTACCTCGAGCACTACGAGCGCGTGGCCGCGGCTACCGATCTACCGATCTACATCTATCACATCCCGAGCAAAACTGGGAACGCCATTCCACGGTCGACTCTCGCCGCACTCACCGAAATCGACTCCATCGTCGGCCTCAAGGACTCGAGCAAGGACGTTCCGTGGCTCGCCCAGTCAATCGACGCCCACTCGGAGCTGACCTTCCTCGCGGGCTCGGACTCGCTACTCTTTACGGGCCTCGAGATCGGGTGCTCGGGCATGGTGAGCGCCGTCGCGAACGTGTTTCCCGAACTCGTGGTCGAGTTGTACGAGGCTTACGACGAGGGTGACGAAGCGCGCGCTCGAGAACTGCAAAGCGAGGTCTACGATGTCCGTGACGCGCTCAAAACCGGCGGCGCGTACATGTCCGGCGTCAAAACCGTGCTCAAACTTCGCGGCTTCGATGCCGGGCCGCTCCGAAGCCCGCTGCGGTTAAAAGACGACGAGAGTACGGCCGAACTCGAGGCCGAACTCGAGGCGCTCGGCTTGCTGTAACGTCGGCATCACCTTTTTTCGGTTTCTTCTGTCCATCCGAACTGCCTTCGCTCGAGCGCGTCGAATCGCGCACCGGCAAAACGGTGGCATTTTTTGCCAACGGCCCGGAACTCGAGGTATGGAACTCACCCCGGAGCAGGAAGCGATCAGTGAGGTGGTGCGGGAGTTCGCCGTCGAGGAGATCAGACCGACGGCGCTGGAGGCCGACGAGACGGAAACCTTTCCCGAAGACGTCTGGGATGGGCTGGCTGCCCTCGACCTCACGGGGCTCACCGTGCCCGAAGAGTACGGGGGCTACGACGCCGACCCGGTCACGTACGCCATCGTCAACGAGGAGGTCGCCTACGGCATGCTCGCCGTGGCGACCGCGCTGTCGGTTCACTGTCTGGCAACATCCTGTATCGCCTCCTTTGGCGACGAGACCCAGAAAGAACGCTGGCTACCCGAGATGGCGACCGGGCGGCCTGTCGGAGCCTTTGCCCTTTCTGAACCCCACGCTGGGTCGAATCCGGCGGAGATGTCGACCGAAGCCCGGCGGGAGGGCGACGAGTACGTCATCAACGGTGACAAACAGTGGATTACCAACGGCCAACGCGCCGACGTCATCATCCTCTTTGCGAAAACCGACCGAACCGACCCCTCGACGGTCACCCAGTTTCTGGTGCCGGGTGACGTCGACGGCCTCACCGTCGGCGAGAAAGAAGATAAACTCGGTCTCCGGGCGAGTGACACGACGGGGTTACATTTCGACAACGTCCGAATTCCCGCCGAAAACCGACTCACACCGGAGGGTCGTGGACTCTCTGCGGCGTTCGACATTCTCACTGGCGGTCGGATCGCTATCGCGGCCCAGTCGGTCGGCCTGGCGCAGTCGGCGCTCGACATCGCCCTCGAGTATGCCGGCGAGCGCGAGCAGTTCGATCAGCCTATTGGTGACTTTCAATCGATCCGACACAAGTTCGCGGAGATGGCGACGCGCACCCAGGCGGGCCGCTTGCTCACGCGGGATGCGGCCCGCAAACGCGCTGCCGGGGCCGACGACGCGGCGATGGCTGCAAGCATGGCCAAATACAACGCGAGCGAGGCGGCGATGTTCGTCACCAACGAGGCGGTCCAGATTCACGGCGGCTACGGCTACGTGACTGACGGCGAGGTCGAACGCCTGTACCGTGACGCGAAGATCACCGAAATCTACGAGGGAACGACCGAAATCCAGAAGAAAATCATCGGTCGACACCTCCTCGAGTAGCTGTCCGACGATCTGTCTTTTCGAGTAGCTGTCCGACAGTATATCTTTCCTCGAGACATACACTGTCTCGTGACCGAGTACGACGCCATTGTCTACGACCTGGATGGAACGCTCGTCCACCTCGCAGTCGACTGGGGAGCGGTCGCCAGTGACGTCCTCGCAGTGTACGAGCGAGCGAGTATCGAACCCCCAAGCGACAGCCTTTGGGAGTTACTCGAGCGCGCCGAGGAGTACGAACTCAAATCGCCGGTCGAATCGACGATTGCGGGCCACGAACACGATGGTGCGCGAGCCTCGAGACGACTCCCCCACGCCGACGAGTTGGTCGACCAGCCCGAATCGATGCCGATCGGCGTCTGTTCGCTCAACTGTGAACGGGCCTGCCATCTCGCACTCGAGACGCACGATCTGTTCGAACCGGTCGACGCCGTCGTGGGTCGGGATACGGTGGCGACGAGCAAACCCCATCCGGAACCGCTGCTCGAGACGATATCGGGGTTGGGTGTACGCCCCGAACGAACGCTGTTCGTCGGTGATTCACCACGGGACGAAACCACGGCGAAGCGGGCGGGAACGGGCTTCGAGTATGTGGACGGACAGCGAACGCTCGAGTTGGGGCGGTAGTTCTTCTTTTCATTTTTCTCGAGAGTCAGCACCGATGGCGATTTTTAGGATTGTCGCACTCGAGTGAGGATTGTGGACTCGAGTGAGGGTGTGACTTCGGGTACCGTGGTAAACGTCTTGTTGAAGCCCCTGGTCGCTTTCAAAAATGGTCTGCTGAATGGAGAGCGTGTCTCTATCACGACCTCGTATTGCTCTACAAGAGTTCTCTAGAGTTGTCCGTTCACCGTTTCGAGAAACCTACTTGGTGCTAGGTGTCATACAACATCTAATGGAATATTTCGTCACTGGCTCGACTGGATTGATCGGGTCGCACGTCATAAAAGAACTTCTCGCGGCTGGCCACGATGTAGTCGCGCTGACCCGAACGCTGTCGAACGCGAGTCACCTGCCGGAGGCGGTCACGGTTGTCGAGGGCGACATCACCGAGAAAGAGAGTATGCGGGATGCGATGACCGGTGTTGACGGCGTGTTCCATATTGCCGCATGGTTCTATGTTGGCCCGGGCCCTCACAACGTCGAAAAAGCCGAACGGATCAACGTGGAGGGGACCCGAACCGTTCTCGAACTGATGGAGGAACTGGAAATCCCAAAGGGTGTATACACCAGCACACTCGGCGTGTATCCATTCCGAAGGCGTGATTATATCGATAAAACGGTTGCGCCGGAGCGCCCGGAATCAGCCGTGTATTATCGGACGAAATGGGAGGCTCATTACGAAGTCGCCAAACCCATGATCGGTGATGGGCTTCCACTCGTCATCGTTCAACCAGGCATCGTCTACGGACCTGGAGACAAATCGTACGGATCGATTCGAGGCTTGTTTCAGGGCTATCTTCAGGGTAATCTTCCGATGATCCCGCGTGGTCACTACGTACCCTGGGACCACGTCGGAGATATCGCTAACGGGCACCTTCGCGCGATGGAGCAGGGAATACCCGGGGAAACGTACATCATTTCGGGGAAACCTCGTGATGCTGTCGACGTACTCGAGTGTGCCGAGGAGATAACAGGCGTTCCGATCCCTCGAGTCGTCTCCCCGAAAGTATTCGCCGGGCTCGCCAGCATAATGGGGCTAGTAGAGCGGATTGTTACGCCTCCAGAAGGATTCGAAGCCGAGTCCCTCCGGTTTCTCACCGCCGTTAGATGGCCGGTCGATAACAGCAAAGCGACTGAGGAACTGGGAATTACACACCGCCCTCTCAAGGACGGGCTCCGCGATTATCTGGAATGGGAAATGCATCAGCCCAATATGCGGGAAGATGCCGAGAGCGAGACCCAAGAAGTTGCTCGCCAATAGCGACGGTCTTCACCACCTCTCCGTCGATCCTTTCGATGGGTTGGGAGGGGGCTCAAATGAAGAAAATGACATCTGAAACCCATCATCAAAAAGGGTTTCAACAGCCCTTGCAGACAGAAACCACGAAAGTCGACCTACGGTCGTCTATCGCTTGCCTGGGTCCGTTTGGCGTACGCCAGCACCGATAGGGCGATTACGATCCAGATGGGTGCGCCGAGACGGACCGCAAACTCGGCTCGAGCACCCCATGTGGGCAAGTCAGCGGGGATCGAGGCGAGGGTGACGAGTGGCGCACCGACCAGAATTGTGAGCACGAAGGTGACCTGCATGACCCAGCCATAATCGATCCCCTCCGGCGAACTGGTTTCGACGCGTTCGGGCACATTCGGGAGTCTCGAGGCTGCGTGCTTAAACACGACGCTTTTGACGTCCTGGCCCCCTGTGACCCGATCTGTTGGTCTAAGTGACTTCCCAACCCTGCAGCCGTGGATGAAACCGATTGCGGGTGTCCAGTTTCACCCAGCACTCGACACCTGACGGAGCACTAATACGGTCTGCTGTAACTTTTACCGGTTTTACCCATAACGGACTGGCAATAATCGGTAAGAGACGACAGTAAACCGTATAAGGGAATCACAAAAGCCGCGGGCTACCGTGCCCGCGATCGATCATACAATAGAATTGAACTGTGGACTCCTCAAACGTCTCGTTGCTGTGACTCGAGGCCAGCGGATTCATAAGGATTCGAGCGAAATATACATAAAACTTCCTGAGACGAGCGCTATGACTGACCGTAATCTTCTGTATCTGGTTGCACTTGCCATTGCTGCTGCGTTGGCCGTTGGTATCTCGATTTATGCTGTCCGTAGCAGCCATCGCAAGGGTGACCGTGTCCGTTTGCTACTGGCGGCGATGATGGCAGTGACGGCGCTCTGGTCGGTGAGTTCGTTGTTCGCGCATTTGACTGTTAGCGAGTCGATGACGCTGTTCTGGTTCGGGCTGAGCAACGTCTCGACGTTTGCGCTGCCAGTGGTCTGGTTTGTCTTTGCATTCCAGTATGCCGGCTACGGTCGGTATTTAACGAAACTGACGGTCAGCGGGCTCCTTGTCGTTCCGCTATTTTCACTTGGGACGCTCGTAACCAATAGCTGGCATGGACTGTTTTTTTCGGACGTAAGCGTGGTGGCGGACGGTTCGATTGTCGATTTCACGCCGGGAATCGTGTATGGTACCCATCTTACCTATGCGTACGCAGTGATCGTGGCCGGCCTCGCTCTTATTACCCACTTTGCATACGTCTCGAGGAGCTTGTATCGGCGGCAGGCTATCGGCATCGTCATCGCGGTCTGTGTCCCGTTGGCCGCGAACATCGCGTATACGGCAAGTGGCAGTGCACTACTGAACTGGACGCCGGTGGCGTTCGCCGTCACGGGAGCGGCTATCGCCGGATCTATCTACCGATACCAGCTACTCGATGTGATTCCAATTGCGCGCCAATCCGTCGTCGAAACGATGCGTGATGGGGTCGTTGTCCTGGATTCAACTCAACAAATCGTCGACGTTAATTCGGCAGCCAGGACGTTACTCAATGGACCAGACGACCGTCTCATCGGTCACGCTGCTGAATCGGTTCGACTCGGACAAGAGCCGCTGACGGGAGTGCTTTCTGCCGAAGAAACCGAGCGACAGATCGAACGTGATGGTCACGTCCGCTGTGTCACAGTTCGAACGACACCACTCGTCGAATCGGCCGGCGGGATGCTCATCGTCTTACAGGACGTCACTGAACGACGGCAACGAGAGCGTGAACTCGAGCGAACGAACGAACGACTCGACGAGTTTGCGAGCGTCGTCAGTCACGATCTTCGAAACCCGCTCAACGTAGCGTCAGGGTATCTCGATATCCTCGATGGACGCGTCGACGACGAGGCGATCGAGGTGCTGGCCACCCAGCACGAGCGTATGGAACACATCATCGACGATGCGCTGACGCTCGCCAGAGAGGGGGCAAGTGTGACCGAAACGTCAACACTGTCACTGGAAGAACTGGCCACTGAGGCCTGGACAAACGTCGAGACGGCCGACGCGACGCTCGAGATAATCGACGACCGACAGCTCGAGGGTGATCGAGGTCGGTTACTGCGGGTCTTCGAAAACCTGTTTCGCAACAGTGTCGAACACGGGTCCGACACGGCGGATACTGACTGCGCCGAGACGACGGCGTCGGATGAGAATCTCGGGGTTGCTGTCGCCGTCGGGACCACGCCGGATGGGTTCTTCGTCGTCGACGATGGGCCCGGCATTCCACCGGAGAAACGCGAAGACATCTTCGATTCAGGATATTCGACCACAGCAGAAGGAACCGGATTCGGTCTCGCCATCGTCGAACAGATCGTGGCCGCTCACGGCTGGCAGGTGGCACTCGAGGAGAGTCCGCTTTCAGCGTACGATGGTGCATGTTTCGTCGTGAAGGCCTCGGAGGTGGCGATACAGCCGCCGCCCTCGGATGAAAAACAGTGATGTTTAACCGTTAGACGACAACCCTCGAGCATGCCAACCGTTCGGGACGTTCGTGCCAAGGCGGGGAAAGAACCGATTACGATGCTCACCGCGTACGATGCGCCGACGGCGGCTATCCTCGACGGGGGCGGCGTCGACGTTATTCTGGTCGGCGACAGTCTTGGAAACACGTCGCTTGGTTACGAGACGACCCTCCCGGTTACCGTCGACGACATGGCTCGACACGTCGGCGCCGTTGCTCGGGCGACCGACGACGCACTCGTCGTCGCCGATATGCCGTTTCTCTCCTTCGGCGTCGACGAAGCGGCCAGCCTCGAGAACGCGGGTCGCATGCTCAAAGAAGAAGATGCACACGCGGTCAAACTCGAGTGTGGCCCCCACACGGTCGAGTTGACCGAGCGGATGGTGCAACTCGGCATTCCCGTGATGGCGCATCTCGGACTGACACCCCAGCACGTCAACGAGTACGGCGGGTTCCCACGCCAGGGAACGGACGAGGATTCGGCACGGCGCATCCTTGAGTTAGCACAGGCGCACGAGGATGCCGGCGCGTTTTCGCTCGTGCTCGAGCACGTTCCTTCGAACGTTGCCGCCCAGGTGACTGAAGCCATTGAGATCCCGACTATCGGTATCGGTGCGGGTCCGGACTGTGACGGACAGGTGCTGGTCATCGACGACGTCATCGGACTCAGCGACTGGAGTCCCTCGTTTTCGAAGCAGTTCGGGGATGTCAAGGGTGAAATGGAAGCTGCCGTCGAGGATTACGTGGACGCCGTGGAATCTGAAACGTTCCCGGAAGCGGAACACAGTTACGAGGAATCGGACGTGGATCGGATCTATTGAGGACGAGCCAGTGGCGTGTTATTAAGGACGAGCCAGTGGCGTGACCGTATCGGCCAGGGCCTCTGTTAGTTGGCTCGAGGCCGCACGAGACGATTATGACTCGTCATCGAGGAACGATACCAGTGCCTCGTTGAAGGCGTCCGGCTGTTCGAGCATCGCGAGATGGGCGGCGTCGGGTATCTCCTGTCGGGTACCTGCCGGGAGGTGGTCGGCCAGATACTCGTGGTAGTCCGGCGGCGTCAACTGGTCGTATTCGCCGTGAAGTACCAGCGTGGGGGCATCGATTGTGCCGAGTTGCCCGCGGACATCAAACTCGTGGCAGGTCAGGAAATCACGCTGTGTCACCTCGCGACCGCACTCTCGCATGGCAGCTTTCGAGAGCGCTTGCAGGCGTGGGTCCGGGTCGTGGAAAAACCGATCAGTTCCGTGGAGAAAGTCGACGGCGCGTTCGAAGTTGTTCTCGAGCCAACGACGGATATCCTCGAGGACGCCGAGTCGTGCGCCGGTTCCGGTGAGGACGGCCGCACCGACGGGTATCTCCTCGGATCGCTCGAGTAAGATGTGCATGACTACGGCGCCACCGAGTGAGTTCCCCGCCAGGACCCGGCTGTCGGTTGCCTCGTAGACGGCGATGACGTCGTCGGCGTAGGCTGAAAGCGTCGTATAGCCAGGTTCGCCGTCGATATCGTCCGATTCGCCGTGACCGCTCAGATCGACTGCAACGACGGGATGCTCGTCTGCGATTCGATGCTGTGATTTCCAGACCGTGCTCGAACCTCCGCTACCGTGGACGAAGCAGATCGGGGCTCCCGGGGCGTCCCGGTCGGCGTACTCGTAGGCAGTGTCGCGACCGTGGTGAGAGACCGTGGGCATACCTTTTCTGACGGGGGCAAGCCCCATATACTGTCGGCTACAAATCGTCTTCTGGGAAGGCGGATTCTCGGTTCAGGTTCGGGCTACTGTCGACCCCCCTCTTCGTCGGAACTGCAATTCTAGTTCTGTTCACCTGCATCAACTACGTATTGCGATTCTCCCACAAAAGATTTATATAGATAAAACACTTACCTTGAGTTAGTTACAATGAAAATCGACCAATTCGCTCGTGACGACGACCGCATCGTTCGTCGGTATCAGTATGACGATGGAACGGTGCTCGCCGTCGACTTCGGCGGCGTCGGTGCCGAGTGCTCGGTTGACGTCGTCGATGGGACGGTCATCGTCGTCGTCGGAGATGAGCAATACGAACTCGATATTCCCGTGCAGGCAAGTGACGCACAAGCGTTTATGCGAAACGGCGTCCTGACTGTCGAACTAGAGGCGTCATTATGAAACTCACCGTTAGACCACTGAAACAGAAAGACGCGGGTCGTGGACTGGCTGCGATTGATCGCGTCTCAATGCGTGAACTGGACCTCGAGAACGGCGATTACATCCTGATCGAAGGAAACGGTGACGAACGTGCAGTCGCTCGCGTCTGGCCGGGGTATCCCGAAGACGAGGGTCGTGGCGTGATCCGAATCGACGGTCGACTCCGCCAGGAGGCCGGCGTCGGTATCGACGACCGGGTGACCGTCGAGAAAGCGGACGTCAAACAGGCGACCAGCGTCACGGTTGCCCTTCCACAGAATCTCCGCATTCGCGGCAACATCGGACCGCTTGTTCGCGACAAACTGAGTGGACAGGCCGTAACCGAGGGCCAGACGGTACCGTTCTCGCTCTCGTTCGGACCGATGGCAGGATCGGGGCAGTCCGTCCCGCTGAAAATCGCCTCGACTACGCCGGCTGGAACGGTCGTTATCACCGACTCTACTGAGATCCAGATTTCGGAAACGCCGGCCGAACAGGTTAGCGCTGGCGAGCAGACTGGGGCGGAGGGCCTACCGAACGTAACCTACGAGGACATCGGTGGCCTGGACGACGAACTCGATCAGGTTCGTGAGATGATCGAGTTGCCGATGCGCCATCCAGAACTCTTCCAGCAACTCGGCATCGAACCACCGAAAGGTGTCTTGCTCCACGGCCCACCGGGCACGGGGAAGACCCTGATGGCGAAAGCTGTCGCCAACGAAATCGACGCCCACTTCCACACGATTTCCGGCCCGGAGATCATGTCCAAATACTACGGCGAGTCTGAAGAACAGCTCCGTGAGGTGTTCGAGGAAGCCGAAGAGAACGCCCCCGCGATCGTCTTCATCGACGAAATCGACTCGATCGCCGCCAAACGTGAAGATGCCGGCGGCGACGTCGAACGACGGGTCGTCGCCCAGTTGCTCTCGCTCATGGACGGCCTCGAGGAACGCGGCCGGGTCACGGTCATCGCGGCCACGAACCGCGTTGACGCCATCGACCCCGCGCTCCGCCGTGGCGGTCGCTTCGATCGTGAAATCGAGATCGGCGTTCCGGACAAGGACGGTCGCAAGGAAATCCTGCAGGTCCACACCCGCGGGATGCCCCTCTCGGACAGCGTCGAACTTGACCGCTACGCCGAGAACACCCACGGCTTCGTCGGAGCCGACCTCGCGAGCCTGACGAAAGAGGCCGCGATGAACGCCCTTCGGCGGATCCGCCCCGAACTCGACCTCGAACAGGAAGAGATCGACGCCGAAGTACTCGAACAGCTTCGCGTCACCGAACGGGACTTCAAGGAGGCGCTCAAGGGTATCAACCC
This sequence comes from Natronosalvus hydrolyticus, assembly GCA_025517525.1. GTDB lineage: Archaea > Halobacteriota > Halobacteria > Halobacteriales > Natrialbaceae > Natronosalvus > Natronosalvus hydrolyticus. The sequence goes on along the minus strand of JAOPJZ010000005.1, from coordinate 192,713 downwards.
CTCGGCACTCCGTGAAGTGTTCGTCGAAGTCCCTGACATTACCTGGAACGACGTTGGCGGGCTGTCCGACACCAAAGAGCGCCTGCGCGAGACGATCCAGTGGCCACTCGACTACCCCGAAGTGTTCGAGGCTATGGACATGCAGGCTGCCAAAGGAGTTCTCATGTACGGACCGCCGGGGACCGGAAAGACGCTGCTCGCAAAAGCCGTCGCCAACGAGGCCCAGTCGAACTTCATCTCGATCAAGGGCCCAGAACTGCTGAACAAGTACGTCGGTGAATCCGAGAAAGGTGTCCGTGAGATCTTCGAGAAGGCACGGTCGAACGCTCCGACCGTGATCTTCTTCGACGAGATCGACTCTATCGCCACTGAACGCGGAACGCGCCAGGGCGACTCCGGCGTCGGCGAACGCGTCGTCTCACAGCTCCTGACCGAACTCGACGGTCTCGAGGAACTCGAGGACGTCGTGGTCATCGCGACGACCAACCGACCGGACCTGATCGACTCGGCGCTGTTGCGTCCCGGTCGTCTGGACAGACACGTCCACGTCCCCGTCCCCGACGAGGAGGGCCGTGCGAAAATCTTCGAGGTCCACACGCGTAACAAGCCACTGGCCGACGCAATCGATCTCGAGTGGCTCGCGAGTGAAACCGAGGGCTACGTCGGCGCGGACATCGAAGCCGTCTGCCGGGAGGCCTCGATGGCAGCGACCCGAGAGTTCATCCAGTCCGTCGACCCGGATGACATGGCCGACACCGTCGGGAACGTCCGCCTCAGTAAGGATCACTTCGAGACGGCCCTCGAGGAGGTGCCACCAAGCGTGACGGCCGACACCCGCGAGCGCTACGAGGAGATCGAAGAGCAGTTCCAGAAACCCGAAGCCGAAACGGGCGATGAACAGTTAGGCCGAACCTTCCAATAGGACCTTTTTCTTGCGGGTTTTCGCTCCCTTTGATCGCTCAAACCGCTTGCAAAAATCTCCACCAAAAAGCCGAGCGCAAAGCGCTCGGTGAAACGCGGCGCGTCGCGCCGCGTACGCGTTCCCGCTGATTATTCGGTTTACCTGGGAGATGGGTTATTTAGGACCTTCTATAATTGGTGTCCTCTGTCCTCGTTAGTCGAGTGTCTCCAGCACTTCCTCCGCGTGCCCTTCGGGCGAGACGCCCTCGAAGACAGCTCTAATGGTGCCGTCGGGGCCTACGACGTAGGTGTTCCGGAAGACGCCATCGAACGTGTTGCCGAACATCTGCTTCTCGCCGTAGGAGTCGTAGGCGGCCGAGATATCGCCGTTTTCGTCCGAGAGGAGGTCGAACTCGAGGTCGTACTCCTCGGCGAACGATGCCAGGTCATCGACGGGATCGTCGCTGATGCCGACGACGGCCGCGTTTTTGCTCTCGAACGATGGGCGGGCATCGCGGAACGCACAGGCCTCGACCGTACAGCCCTCGGTGTTGGCTCGTGGGTAGAAGTAGACGATCAGGTACTGACCCGAAAAGTCCTCGAGGGTGACGGTCTCGCCGTGTTGATTTTGCAGTGCAAAGTCGGGTGCCTCGTCGCCGATCTCGAGCATACGAGAACCTTCGTCTCGACGGTAGTAGTGGTGTCGGTCGCGCTCACGTCACTCGAGTCGCTCGGCCGCTTCCCGCTCGAGTAGCGGCGTCGCGTTCTGTTCGGGAAGGGTGACGATGTCGTCGCTGGCGAGCGTGTACTCCCGGTCGTCGATTCCGAGAATCGAGCCGACGTCCTGGGTGATTTTGACCGTCGTTCGCTCGATGTCTGCGCCATTGCCCGCTGGCGTTTCGTCGGTCTTCGGTGCCGTACCGTCGACATTATTTTCGGGTGACAGATCACTGGCTGACGGCTCGGGCGTCGTTCCCTCGGTGGCATCCTCGAGTGGCCCGTCGTCGACCGGTGGCTCGTCCGGTGGTGGCGGTGGAGGCGTTTCGTTCGACTCGGTCGGCGGGGCTTCAGCCGGTTCCCCCTCGCCTACAGCACTCGAGAAGTCACCGCCCATGGCGTCGGCAACGCTCACCCCGTCGGCGGATGGCTCGGATTCGGGTTCGCGAGTGTCGCCCGCAGCGGGTGGTTGACTCGAGGGGGCTGGATCAGTCGGTGATCGTTTTTGGTCGGCGGAGGTATCGACGCCCGAGTCGACAGACTCGTGGGTGCTGTTGGCGCCATCTTCGACCGGGGGCACGTCGCCACCGTTGTCGAGCACCTCGAGCACTCGCGCTTTGTTGTCCTGAATCCGGTCGACGAGGTCGTCGAACAGATCGACCTCCTCGGCGGTCAGCCCCTCGTCGTTGGCCGCCATGCCGGCCGCAGCGAGGCTCGCCTGTTTGACGAGTTTTCCCATCCGACGTTCGTAGATGGCTTCGACGACGTCTTTGGCCGTCTCGATTTCGTCGGTCAACTGGATGACTTCGGGCGAAGAAAACGGGTCGTCGGCCGCGTCTGCAAGGCGTTCACGCTCTGCCTCGAGGTTCGCGATGTACTCGCCGACTTCCTGGTAAAACGATGGGCGCAGGTGCTGCAGGCTATCCTTCTGGCGTTCCTTGCTCTGCACCGTGCGTAACTCGTCGAGATTCATTCTTTCTCTTTCTCCGCCCGACCGCGTGCCATGAGGAACATGGCAACGTACTCTGGGAGTGACTGGTCACCCTCTGGCACTGTAAAGATATCGCCACCGAGTTCCACCTCCCCACCGCGAGTGACGGTGACCGTAATCTCGTGACCGGTGAACGTTTCGGGGACGGCGTCGACCAGCGGGTCGAACGCCTCGAGGTCGCCGCGGTCGATTCGACGGGTTTCGAGGGCGCTGCCGCCGTGGAGACTCCCGGGGAGGCGAATCAGCCGGTTCGTGTCCGTCGTCACTGGCTCGTCGATGGGCGCGTTGTCCCGTTCGACCGCCATCGAGGCGAACCGTTCGGCGAGTTGTGAAACGGCGGTGTGGACCGTGACGTTCCCCGCTTCGAGTTCTTCCCGGTTGGTTCGAGCGGCGTTGAGCGTCGCTCTGGCTTTTCCTTCGCCAATGCCGTCGAACGACTGGAGGCGCTCGAGGGCGTCCGCTTCCTCGAGGGCCAGTATTTCGTCGATGAAGGCCATAAAGTGGCGATGGGTTCGACGACCCCAACCGCCGTCGATGGCGAGATGTCGCCGCTGTGTCGGCGTCTTGCGCCCGAGGCCGGCGACGGTTTCGGTCTCGATCAGTTCCTCGTAATCGAGACCGATACCCCGGACGTAATCGACGATTTCTCGTCGATGCTCGCGCTCGAGGTGTTGGACCGCCTCGTCACGGACGTGGACGTGATAGCCCCGCCCGCCGGAGAAGACGATTTCGAGGTCCTCGAAGCCGAAATCGTCCTCGAGAAAGTCAAGCAATCGAAAGAGGGCCTCCTTACAGGTAGCCAGCATCTCGGCGTAGGAGTGCTCGCCGAGGGTGACCCGTGGCAGGTGGTCGGCGTCGAGGTCGAACACCAGGTCCGATGTGCGCCACTCCTTTTCGGTCATCGAGCTCGCACCCGGATCGCGGTAGCGACCGACAGAGAAGTAGACGTGCTGGGGTCGTTTGCGCTCGAGGAAGTCCTCGATGGAACCTAACTCGAGGAGCGACCGGTGGCGAACCATCGTGGTTTTGGGGCCTTCCGTCCAGGGGATGTAGCCCCACTCGCGTTCGTTAGCCGAAGGGGGCGGCGTGATCTCCGTGCGCCGATAGTGGTCTCGAAACCGCCCCCGAAGATAGGCTCGCGTGCGCTCCTCCATGCGTCCACGACAGTCGGGAGTACGGGCATATAGTCGTTTCCGAATGCTGGCGCGGGTGATCCACAGGCAGGGCGTTTCGACGGGACGATTTCGTACGGGTTCGAGGGTGTCTCCGTGCTCGAGGGCCGTGTCGGCGCTCGAGTGTGACACTATCTTCTCGATGGCATCTGTCGACTGCCAGTCCATAGCACACGGATTACCGGCGAATAAGGTCCGAAATACGGTCGGTGAGTCTGGCACTCGAGCCGAGTCGGAGGTAGTAGGCGTCGCCGCCGTCTTCGTAGTAGTTGTCGATACGTCGTTTGATCTCGAAGCCGAGATGTTCGTAAAACTGGAGGGCGTTTTCGTTGGTCGTCCGCGCGTGACAGGTGATGGTGTTGTGGTCTTCGGCGACGTGACCGACGAGGCGTTTGCCGATGCCCTTCCCGCGACACTTTGGTGAGACAGCCAGAAAAAGAATGTAGCCGTCGCGTCGGACCGCAGTAAAGCCGATCAGTTCCCCCTCCTGGAGATAACAGTAGACTGTCGATCGTCGATAGGCGTCGACGAAAAAGTCACGCCGCTGTTTGAGGACCCCCTCAGCCTGGCTGATCTCCTCTTTGAGTGCCCAGGCCGCGTCGACGTACTCGTCGTTTCCGGGGCCGACGACGCGACTGTCGATGTTGACGCTCACTACCACACAGTATCACTGTCACCAATATAATTCCACCGGCAGCGACGCTCTGTGGCGCAGTTCGAATTGGATGCCCCATGATTACAGGAATCGATGTCTCACCCACTGTCCCCTTTTTGGACTATGGGAAGTAATACGAGTGTTCGCACAGAGACAAATACCCTGGCCCCCATGCTCCAACAATGGACGAGACTCCCTTGCTTCCCGACGGGACGCGAATTGGGCGGATCGCACTTCTCGTTGAAGATCTCGAGTCGATGGTCGCATTCTACCGCGACATCGTTGGCCTCGAGATCACCTCTCGAAAGGGGACGTTGGCCAGTCTTGGCGTCGATGGAACGACTCTACTCGTGCTGGCGGCCGACGAATCGGTCCCAGTGCGAACCCTGAAGCAGGCCGGGTTGTTTCACACGGCATTTTTGCTCCCAGACAGACCAGCGCTTGGGGCCGCCCTCGAGCGAATTCGTGAGGACTGGCAACTGTCGGGTGCCTCCAACCACTACGTGAGCGAAGCGCTGTATCTGCGAGACCCGGAGGGAAACGGAGTGGAAATGTACATCGATACGCCACGGGAGTCCTGGCCGCGTCGCGACGACGGGACGGTCGAAATCGGGACGGTCCCGCTCGATCTGGAGGCCATTGCAACCCACGCAAACGGGGGCCACCGCGTGCCGGCGGGGACGAAAGTCGGACACGTCCACCTCGAGGTGACCGACCTGGACGGATCTCGGCGCTTTTACGGGGATATCGTGGGCCAGTCGGTCCAGACCGACCTGCCACAGGCTGCGTTTCTTGCGGCTGGCGACTACCACCATCACATCGGCCTCAACACCTGGAACGGCCGAACACAGCCGGCAGCAAAGACTCGGGGACTGGCATGGTTCGAGTTCGTCCTGCCGGATACGGACTCGCTCGAGGCCGTTCGTCGACGCCTCGAGGCGGCTGGGTCTGCGGTCACTGACGTGCAGTCCGGAGTGTCGGTCGGTGCGGGTGAACCAGGGTTGCCCGCCGGTGCGGTGGAACCAGGGGCTACGGCAGGCGAGGATGAACCCGGATTTGCCGTCCTCGACCCGGACAACATCGCCGTTCGCTTTCGGTCACAGGAGTGAGGTTCCCACGGGGGTGAGTGAAGTCCCCACAACGGGGCATATAGAACCCTCGAGGTGGTATCGGCCACTATGCAGTACGAACTACGCCCGCACACTGCCGACGTCGGCGTCGCAGCGTCTGGCGACACCCTCGAGGAGACGTTTGCGGCGGTGGCAGAGGGGCTGGCGGCGGCCTCCTGGGACGGACTGGAGGCCTTCGAAGCTCCCAACGATTCGTCGGCGCGATTCGACGTCACCGCCGTCGCCGAAAGCCGTGAAGCCCTGCTGTTCGAGTATCTCGACGAACTCATCTATCAACGGGATATCCGCCTCGAGTTACCCGTCGACAACCGAATCGAGTCTCTCGAGTGTGTCGACGAATCGGACGACTCCACAGCGGTTTCGGAGGATTCGGCAGCGACTGCGGACGATTCGATGTCGGCTTCAGCGGTGGCCATCGACCGTTGGCGACTCGAGGCCAGCGCCCACGGGGTTTCACTCGAGTCGATCGATGCCAGAGAGATCAAAGCCATCACCTACGCGGATATGCGCCTCGAGGAAACGGATTCGGGGTGGGAAGCGTACGTCGTTTTCGACGTGTAACGAGGGCCGATCCGGGGTTGTGTTGTCGTTTTTGGCTGCCTCGAGGTGTGCTCGCGAAGTGACCGGATTTATCGACTTCGAAACCTCACTATAATAACGATAGCAAATGGTACTGCAACCCTACCAAATTGGTTGCAATTCGATACTACTGTTTCGCAACACCACGTCACCGACAATCGGTATCCATGAACCGATCTCCAGGCGGTTCAAAGCGAGAAGCCGGGACCTCGGGGCCGAGGCTGTTGCCAATCCGGACGAACGGTTACAACGTACCAGAACAGGACTGACAAAGCCCTATGGGTCTCGCGGGTGAAGACCCGCATATGACCGAAACGTTCGACGCCGACGGCATTACCCTCGAGCGAGTTCGCGAGTACGTCTGGGAGATGCCACAGACCGGCGATATGCGGGTTCCGGCGCGCGTCCTCGCGAGCGAGGCGTTACTCGAGGAAATCAGCCAGGACCGGACACTCGAGCAGTTGCGAAACGCGACGCATCTGCCCGGGATGACCAAACACGCCATCTGTATGCCAGACGGTCACCAGGGGTACGGCTTCCCGGTCGGGGGCGTGGGGGCAATCGATGCGGAGAACGGGTGTATCTCACCCGGATCGATCGGCTACGACATCAACTGTGGCGTCCGGATGATGCGGACGAACCTCACGTACGAGGACCTACAGGGTCGCGAACGCGACCTCGTGAACGCGCTCTTCGAAGCGATTCCGTCGGGTCTCGGCGGTGGGGGTGTCGTCGAGACCGATGTCGACACCGTGGAGGCGATTCTCGAGCGCGGTGTCGACTGGGCGCTCGAGCACGGCTATGCCGTCGAAGACGACCTGTTACACTGCGAAGACGAAGGCGTCCGGGCGGGTGCCGACGCGTCGAAGGTGAGCGAGAAGGCCAAAAACCGCGGGAAAAATCAGATCGGTTCACTGGGTTCGGGCAACCACTTTCTCGAGGTTCAGCGGGTGACCGATATCTTCGATGCCGAGGTCGGGGATGCCTTCGGCCTCGAAGCAGATCAGATCGTCGTCCTCATCCACTGTGGCTCTCGCGGGCTGGGTCACCAGACCTGTAACGATTACTTGCGAAAGATCGAACGCCACCACAGCGGCCTGCTGAACCAGTTGCCCGATAAGGAACTCGCGGCTGCGCCGGCCGGCTCGCAGCTGGCCGAGGAGTATTACGCGGCGATGAACGCCGCGATCAACTTCGCGTGGGTCAACCGACAGCTCATCATGCACCGCACGCGAGAGGTGTTTGCAGACGTGTTCGATCGCTCGTGGGAGTCCATGGAGATGGAGCTCCTGTACGACGTCGCACACAACATCGGGAAAAAAGAGCGACACACCGTCGACGGCGAAGAGCGGGACCTGTTCGTCCATCGGAAAGGGGCGACGAGAGCGTTCCCGGCCGGCCATCCCGACGTCCCACGGAGCTACCGCGATGTCGGCCAGCCCGTCATCATCCCGGGCAGCATGGGTGCTGGCAGCTACGTCCTCCGAGGTGGCGAGCATTCGATGGACGTCAGCTTCGGGTCGACGGCCCACGGCGCTGGCCGACTCATGAGTCGAACGCAGGCCAAACAGGAGTACTGGGGCGAAACCGTTCAGGCCGAACTCGAGGACACCCAGCAGGTGTTCGTCAAAGCCCAGTCGGGAGCTACGGTCGCGGAGGAAGCCCCTGGCGTCTACAAGGACGTCGACGAAGTCGTTCGGGTGTCCGACGCGCTCGGTATCGGAGACAAAGTCGCCCGGACGTTTCCGGTGTGTAATATCAAGGGGTAACGCGTCTCCACACCGTCTCGAACGCCGGATCGCACTCGAGACAGCGGCCGTAACCAGTCCGACTCGAGCCTTTGGTGGCCGAGTTACCTCGAATCCAGAGGATATCGCGAGTTCTGGGGTGACACCCTGGCCGTCTCAATCGCTGATTCGGAACGGGCTCTCGTCGTCTTCGTCAGCGTCCTCGTCCTCGACATAGGGCTTTCGCGCCGTAATCGTCACTTCGGCTTCCGGGGCGTCCTCGTCGACCCACGGACTATCGTAGCTCGAGAGTTCGAGTCCGGTGACCTCCCAGCCGGCGGATTCGATCAACTCGACCAGTTCGCGCTGATCAGTCAGCATTTCTCGGTCCATATCCAGAGAAGTGTCTCGAGCGAGGTAGTGGTTACTCACAGCGTGGCCACTGAGTGAGCAGCGGCCCCGACTGTCTTCGAACTCGAAAGATGAAACCAAAAATGGTTTCACAAACCCACCTTCGACCCTCGAGTTTAAGCGGATTCGAACGATACTGCATCATATGCTTGCCGACGAGTTCGGGCGCGAGGTCACCGGGGTACGCATCTCGCTCACCGATCGGTGCAATTTCGATTGTATTTACTGTCACAACGAGGGGCTGGGTGACACCCGTGGGCCGATGGATCCACAGGACGACGAGATGGAAACCGACGACGTCGTCCGTTTTCTCGAGGTTGCCGAGGAGTTCGACATCAACGCGGTCAAGTTCACGGGTGGTGAACCGATGTTGCGTCAGGACTTAGAGGAGATCATCGAGCGGACGCCCGGCTCGATGGAGGTCTCGCTGACGACGAACGGTACCTTCCTCCCCGGGCGCGCCGAGGATCTGGTCGAGGCGGGCCTCGACCGGGTAAACGTTTCTCAGGACGCTCTCGACCCGGAAGCGTTCGCCGCAGTGACCAAAAGCGGTGCCTACGACAAGGTTATCGAGGGCGTGGAGGCAGCGCTTGCTGCCGGTCTCGATCCGGTCAAACTCAACATGGTCGTCTTCGAACACACTGCGGGCTACGTCCCGAAGATGGTCGATCACGTCGCCGAAAACGAGGGATTACAGCTCCAGTTGATCGAATACATGCCCGAACTCACTGGCAAACCGGAATGGAACGTCGACATCGAGCGCGTCCACGACTGGTTGGCCGAACAGGCCGACGAAATCGAACACCGGGAGATGCACGACCGCAAACGCTACTGGATCAGTGCCGACGGCTCGAGTGCGGAATCCGCTAGTGAACCGAGCAACGAGCGGCGCGGCATGGTGGAAATCGTCGACCCCGTCGAAAATCCGACGTTCTGCGCGAACTGTCACCGCGTTCGGGTAACTCACCAGGGCTATCTCAAGGGCTGTCTGAACCGCAACGATGACCTCCGACCGATGGGTGAGATGACCAAACCCGAAATCCGCGAGGCGTTCCGGGAGGTCGTCGCCAACCGCGTCCCCTACTACGGCGAGTACATGGTCCGCAACGGCAACGGGGAATGGGAACTCAACGAGGAGTATATCGGCGTCTGAATTTGGATCGAGTATTCGCTATTCTTTGCCCGCTCGAGTGTTCATACGGTTTACTGTCGTCTCTTCCCGGTGATTGCCCATACCGGGTCGGCAATCGCCGGGAAAAATTACAGCAGACCGTATCAGTCTGTGATCGAACCGGGCACACGCCAATCAGGACATATCTTTTCTGTTGAAACCCTCATCACGGAAATCCATTTCCATCATCATACTTAATGCGTGCCCCTTGTTCTCACATAACAGGAAACGACGCTGCATTTTTCCCAGAAAATATCATTTATATATGTGTGAGGGATAATGAACGAATTGTACAACAGACGGACAGTCTTACAAAGTGGGGGAATCGGTGCCACAGCACTCATCGCTGGGTGCTTAGATGACGTTGGTCTCGGTGACGAGCCCGGTGACGAAACCTACTACATCGTCGCCTATCATTGGGGGTTTGCTGCGTTCGACGAAGATGGAACTGAACACGAGTTAATCGAAGTCCCAGAGGGAACCGAGCTAACCATCGTCGCGATCAACGATCATGCAAGCGACGCGTTCGGAGATCTACCTGAGCCTGTTGAAACGATACTCGAGGACTTTGATGCGCTGGAACGGACGAAACAGCACGTCGAGGATGGGACTATTCCTGAACCTGAGGACGCTACGATTGAGGAAGTCTACGAAGAGGCTCACGACCACGCTCACAATGGCCACGATGACGATGGCCACGATGACGATGGCCACGATGACGATGGCCACGATGACGATGGCCACGATGACGATGGCCACGATGACGATGACCACGATGACGATGACCACGATGACGATGGCCACGATGAGAACGAGTTAACGATGTTGGATCACGAGCTGATCATACCTGGATACGACGTCGAAATGATGGTGTTGAGCACCGCAGACGAACCTGTCCAGACGTCGTTCGTCACCGACGAAACCGGAACGTTCGATTTCGTCTGTACCCATGACTGTGGATACGGCCATCCGTACATGGTTCGGGAGATGCTACAAGTCGAATAACTCTCTATACACGAGGGGCTAGCGCTGAAAAACTGACGAAATCCCGACTTCAGCTTACTACCTCTTCCTTTTAGAATGAGAGGGAGAAGAATTGGCCAGCTGGGACAGAGACAAACACATTGACAACAATTCTCGATCCAATAAAAACTCACCTGAAAGAAAAATTGACTGGGAAATAATGAGATTCACTACCTTGTTCACCAGTACTGACCGATTACTCCCCATCGTAGATTCTCTCTCAGTCGTGGGCGTAGTCACACTGTGTATTCAGCATGTGGATTGTGTGTGTACAAAAGGATTCTAACAGACCTGGCATATCCCAGTTCGGGGGCAGGCCGTTTTCAGGCGGCTGCCGGTTCACTCGAGCGAAGCCCGGCGATCAGAAAGACGACGGCGAGAATCAGGAGGACGGCGACGCCGAGGGAGTAGCCGGCACCGCTGAAGATGAACACCCCGTACCCGAGCGTCGCCGAGAGGAGACCGACGGCGAGGCTCGTGACGATGTGGACGGCTTCGAGGCGGTCGGTCTTGGTCTCGCGTCCGAGTTGTTCCCCGAGTTCGACGGCGCTGTTGGCGAGGTCCCAGGCAAGCAGTGTGCCGACGGCACCGATGACGGTCGCTTCCGGGGAGAGTCCCTGGAGGCCACCGAGGATGACGCCGATAAAGAGGACGCCACCACCGAAGTCGACCGCGAGTCGAGCGCCGCGATGCAGTCCGAGCGCGAGCAGGCCGAGTCCGACCAGGCCGAACAGCCCGCCGGCCGGTGATCCGGAGCCGATGACGACCAGTGCGACGACCGCTCCGGTGATCGATGCTACCGTGTTTTGCCGCGTGGGTTTTCGGGTCAGTTCCATCATCGGGTACCACCACTGTTGGCGCGTGCGACGGCTTCGTCTATCGACTGCTCGCCCTTCCAGTCGATGACGGGGATGCCGGCTCGCTGGAGGTCGAACCGCCGAATTCGACGGCCGACTCGAGCGAGTTGTTGGCTCGTCGTGCGTTCTGCCGTCGGGTCTGGGCTGATGACGGTTACGGCGTGACCGCGGGCACCGAGACGTCGGGCGATACGGACGCTGGCATCGTCACAGAGCGGGGTAAAGAAAACGACCTGGGTCTCGGAGGTGAGCCGCTGGCGGATGAGCCGAAGCTGTGGGTGCCACTGGGTGCGACCGTTGGGCGGCACCGTTGAGAACTGTGGGTGTGAGGCCAGCAGTGACCGTAGCTGCCCCCGGTGATGTTGGCCCGACGACGGCGCGAGCCAGCAGGTGTTTCGCAAGTCGAGTTTTCGGTCACCGGTCCGGTCGACTGGTCCGAGCGCCGCCAGCCCGACCGTGTCGCCGGTGTCGAGCAATGAGGCGGCGATTCGCCCGGCGGCTTCGACCGAGCGGTCGACGGCGTGTGGTGCATCCGGTTCCGGGGCGAGATACGACGACTTGCGCGCGTCGATCAGGATGACGACGCGGGCCGCTCGTTCCTCGTGGAACTGGAGGGTCGCGAGTTCGCCGGAGCGGGCGTGACGATTCCAGTCGATGCGGTTGAGCGGGTCGTTTCGCTGGTACTCACGGATCGAGTGGAACTGCGTGCCTTCGCCGGCGTCGGCCGTCGTCAACTGCCCGGAGAAGGCGGCGGCTGCGGGCTGTAACGGGACCTGCGTTGCGAGCGGCTTCAACGTGGGCTCTGCCGTCACCGTCGTTTCCACCCCGAGATAGTATTCTTTCTCGCTCGCTCGAGAGAGGTCTCTCGTCAGGATCACGGCCGGATCGAACGTGTGTGTCCCCCGTCTCGCGGTGACCGTGTACTCGAGGTCCACGGATTCCTCGGGGCGAAGTGCGGTGCCGATGCGGGCGGAGCCGTCGGTAATGGCGAGGCCGGCCGGGACCCCGTCGATGATTCGAAGGTCTGGCAACAACCGCCTCGACTCGTTCGTGATGGTGACGGTGACGTCGACCTCGTCACCCGGCTCCGGCTGCTCGTCGCTGAGGGTTCGCTCGAGCGAGAGCGTCGGCTCGGGAACCGATTGGATGTGGGCAAAGCCGGCGTAGCCCGCAGCGACGACGCCAGCGAGGACGACACTTGGGGATTCGGCCACCGCGCCCAGCCCAACCGCAAGCAGTGCGAGTCCGCCGACGCCGGTCCAGTAGCCCGTGTGGCGAACCGCAGTAAGCGCGAGTCCGCTCGTCGATGCCGCCGTGGTGCGGGGGACGACGTTCTCGAGAGATTCTTTGTCGTACTGTGGAATCGACTCCGGTGCGGCCGCCTCGAGGCCGGTGTAGCCGATGGCGGCGATTGCTGCGGTCGTTCGCCGGACGTCCGAGCGGAAGCTGCTTTCCCTGTCCAGGGCTGCTGCGAGTCGACTCCGTATCGGTCGGTCGGGAGTCTCGAGATCGGGTGAGAGAAAGGCGGCGACGCGCTCGTCGCTCGTCCACTCGCCGGTTTCAATCTGGCGTTGGGCTTCTTTTTCGGAGAGTCCTTCGAAGCGAGTGAGAACAGCCACCGCGGCCCCTTGCAACCCTTCGATTATCTGTCTCGAGCCAGTAGCGAAGGTGTACGTGTCCGTTCGAAACTGGTTGATCGTCTCGGAGAAGTTCGCGCCCGGGACGGGAACCGTCGTTCGGTGTTCGGGATCTGTGGTCTCGGCGGTTTCTACCTCCCGACGTCGCCGAGCGAAGCCGTTCAGTGCTGCGCCGATGGCGATGAGTCCGACGGCGCCGACGAATCCCTGTGTAACGTCGAGATCGGTGAATCCGACGAGGATCGATAGTGCGACTAGGAGAATCGCGACGCCGACAATCAGTGGTATTCGTTTGACGTTCATCACTTCTCTTCCTTTCTCGGCATCCCTCCCCCGTACGTCACTCGCGCTCATCCGTCTGTCCCCCATTCGTCACTTTCATCCACCTCTTCGCCGTCTCCGTAGGTATCCTCGATCTCTCTGAGAATCGAGACGGCTCGCCGTTCGCGCGCTTCGGTCGTCTCTTCGTGACCGTATCGAACGTCCTGGAACAGCTTCGTTAGCTCATCGACGTGCTCGCGGGCGAGTCCGGCGCCGACGGCCGCGTCGGCGAACTCGCCGGGGGTCGTCGTCTCGGGTCGGTCGACCTCGAGGCTGTCGGTCATCTCCCGCCAGGCACGGTACACCTCGTTGTCGAGGGCGCTCGAGTGTGCGTCGTCGATTCGGTCGGCGGCCCGCCCGGCGGCGCTGGCGACGGCGAGTTGGTCGTCTGTCGGTTCGGTATCGGCCGCCGATTCTGTACTCGTGTCACCGTCACCCGGTGACCGGTTGCTCAAGAGCAAGCCGGCGATGAAGATGAATGCGAGCAAGCCGACGGCTGCCAGGATTGGCGGAACCTGGTTGTCCGTCTCTCGTTCGGTGTCGGCGCCGGGGTCCCCACCGCCCACTTCGGGCGTTTCATTGACGGTCTCGTTGGGTGCGCCGCCGAGTTCGGGGGCGTTGCCGAGTTGAAGGAGCAGGTAGATGACGGCGATGATGATCGTACTGGCGAGTAAGAGCACAGCCCCGGCTTTGACGGCTTCGCGTCTGAAATACAGTAGATACCAGACCAGTGCGATACCGGCGATGGCGACCAGGGCATACAGGAGATACTCCAAGAATGTCGGGAGTTCACCGCTCGGTTGTTCGTCCATCTCGGTATCCGGAATCTGTTCCCCTGGACCGGGTTCATCGGCTGGTCCAGTGCCGGGACTCCCAGCGGGGTCGATCGGATCGGCGATGGTCGCCGCGATGAAACCGATCGAGGCGATCACTGCAAGCGCAACCACAAGCCGAACGAGTGTGTCCGTGGAAGGCACCAATTGCCCGACGTTTCTGGCTGCCGACTAATAAGTCCGTGTATTCTGGTTGTCAACACGACTCGTTCCGCGCGCTTTCTGGCGGTCTCTATCGTTGCCCTTAAGTACCGTCCCCGGGAAAGTGAGCGTGCAATACACTGCAGGGGATGCGTCCCCGAGTCTGTATAGGCGACATTGACCACGGTGTCGTGGTAGCCAAGCGGCCCAAGGCGCATGGTTGCTAACCATGTGGCGTCAAGCCTCCGGGGTTCGAATCCCCGCCACGACGTCGATTGCGTGACCGCCATTTCACCAGAGACTGGTGACTGCTGTCACGTTCGAATCGCACAACCGACCACACACGAGAAACCATATATGAGCGAGGAAGCACCTCAAGACCAAGCCGAGGACGACGACCTTCAGTACTTCGTCCGCATCGGGCAGACCGACCTCGACGGGACGAAATCCGTCGAACGGTCACTCTCGGAGATGAACGGGATCGGTCGACGAACCGCCCGACTCATCGCCGAGGAAGCCGGCGTCGACAGAACTGCGACGTTCGGTGCGCTCGAGCAAGAGACGATCGACGAAGTCGTCGCCGCCGTAGAGAACTACGCCGAAACAGTCCCTGGTTGGCTCACCAACCGCCAGAACGACTTCTACACCGGCGAGAACAGCCACCAGACCGGGAACGATCTTCAGTTGGCCCGCCAGCACGACATCAACCGGATGAAGATGATCAACTCCTACAAGGGCGTGCGCCACAAGCGCGGCCAGAAGGTCCGCGGTCAGCGAACCAAATCCACCGGCCGAACGGAGGGTACCATCGGCGTCAACGTCGAGGAACTCCGCGAGGAAGCTGCCGAGGAAGCAGCAGAGGATGACGAATAATGCCACTCGGATCCAACACCAAACAGTACGAGACGCCGAATCACCCCTACCAGGGTGAGCGTATCTCGAGCGAGCATTCGCTGCTCGACCGATACGGTCTCAAAAACAAAGAAGAACTCTGGCGTGCCCAGTCCGAGCTGCGTTCGTACCGACGCGAGGCTCGTGACCTGCTCGCCCAGGAACAGGACGACGAAGTCGTTATCCGCCGTTCCGAGGAGTTCCTCGGTCGGCTCAAACGTGTCGGCATTCTCGACGAAGCCGACGGACTCGGCGACATCCTGGCTCTCGAGCCTGAAGACGTGCTCGAGCGCCGTCTCCAGACGGTTGCCTATCGGAAAGGACTGGCACACACGCCACAGCAGGCGCGCCAGTTCATCACGCACGGCCACATCGTCCTCGACGGACAGCGTCAGCGAGTTCCATCCTACGTCGTCAACGTCGACGAGGAGGACCTGGTCGCGTTCGACGAGAACAGCCCGTTTGCGGACGAACTCCACCCGGAACGAGCGGAGGGACAATAATATGGCAGACGACAAATGGGGCGTTGCCCACGTACACGCATCGTTTAACAACACCATCATGACCGTGACCGACCTCACGGGCGCCGAAACGATCGCTAAATCCTCCGGTGGGACGGCGGTCAAACAGAACCGCGACGAAGCGTCGCCGTACGCAGCCATGCAGATGGCTGAATCCATCGCCGAAGAGGTCAAAGCAGCGGGCATCACCGGCCTGCACGTCCGCGTTCGTGGTCCCGGCGGGAACCTGCAGAAATCCCCCGGTCCCGGCGCACAGGCGACGATTCGCGCGCTCGCTCGCTCGGGCATCGAAATCGGTCGTATCGAAGACGTGACCCCGATCCCTCACGACGGGTCGCGCGCACCAAAAGGCAAGGGCGGCTTCTAGACCATGACAGAAGCATACGACGTCGAGTTCGTCGAACGCGGGGATCGGAATATCCGGTTTCTCGTCCGTGGCGTCACGCCAGCGTTCGCCAACGGTATCCGGCGAGCGATGGTCGCTGACGTCCCCACGATGGCGATCGACGAAGTCCGCTTCATCGAGAACTCGTCAGTGATGTTCGACGAGCAACTCGCGCTCAGGCTCGGTCTCGTCCCCCTGACGACGCCGCCGGAAGGCGAGTTCGCCGAGGACGACGTCGTGACGCTCTCGATCGACGTCGAAGGGCCAGGAACGGCCTACTCGGGCGACCTCGTCACGAGTGACGATCTCGTCCGCCCGGCCGACGAGAATGTGCCGATTATCAAACTCAAAGACGGACAGCGACTCGAGGCCGAAGCAGACGCCGTCCTCGACCGTGGAAAGGACCACGCCAAACACCAGGGCGGCGTGGCCGTCGGCTACCGACACCTCCAGCGTGTCACCGTTGGCGAGGACATCTCGGAGTTCGAAGAGCAGGAGGCGCAGATCATTCGTGGCGTCATAGAAGACGACGGTGAACTCGTTCTCACGAGCGAGTTCGACCACGATCTCTCCGAGCGATATCCCGGCAAAGAAGTCCACGTCGAGGACGTGCCCGGGGCCTTCGTCTTCCACGTCGAGACCGACGGTTCGTTCGACGCAACCGACCTCGTAACGCGCGCGGTCGACACCATCGATTCGCGAGCTGCCGACCTCGAGGAAGCCGTCCAGCTGTAACGTATCGATACCAACACACGATCCAATCATGACCCATCGCCCGACACACTCCGTTTCGATGCCGCCGGCCGCCAGCGCCGACACCGACGAGACTGGCGTCCGCGCGGATGTTCAAATCGAAAGGGGTTTTACGGGGCGACGGGTACGGGGAAGTGCGAGCAGGGATAGCCAAGTCAGGCCAACGGCGCAGCGTTCAGGGCGCTGTCTCGTAGGAGTTCGCAGGTTCAAATCCTGCTCCCTGCATCACTTCTCCGATCTGTCGAGACGGGATTCACCGACTCGAGCACCAAATTTCGGCCGAGACGACCGTTCGTCTCCGGCCGCCGATCGCTCGAGGTCCGTGACATCGTCTCGAATTCTTGTTCCCGAATTTGGAGGAAACCAATGAGTACAAAGACCAATCCGAGACTTACCGATCTCATCGCCGAGTTGAAGTCTACGTCCCGCGAGCGGGACGCAGCCGTCTGGCGAGATATCGCAGACCGTCTCGAGAAGCCCCGGCGTAACCACGCAGAGGTCAATCTGGGGCGTATCGAGCGCTATGCGAGAGAAGAAGAGACCGTCGTCGTCCCCGGCAAGGTGCTGGGTTCCGGCGCACTACGAAAGAACGTCACTGTCGCCGCCGTCGACTTTTCGTCCTCGGCGGAGACCAAAATTGAACAGGTCGGCGAATCCGTTCGACTCGAGCAGTTGCTCGAGGAGAACCCCGACGGTTCGAACGTCCGGGTGATCGCCTGATGTCCGTCGCCGAATACGACGCTGACGTCGTCGTCGACGCCCGTGACTGTATCCTCGGCCGCGTCGCCAGCGAGGTCGCTCAGCGCGCCCTGGCCGGCGATCGCGTCGCCGTCGTTAACGCCGAACACGCCGTCATTACGGGTGACAAAGAGGACGTTTTCGACACCTACCGAACCCGTCTCCAGCTTGGGTCCGACAAGGGGCCGTACTACCCACGGCGTCCGGATGCGATCTTCAAGCGGACGATTCGTGGCATGCTGCCGTACAAAAAGCCTCGCGGACGGGAGGCGCTCGAGAACGTTCGCGTCTACGTCGGCAACCCCTACGAGGGCGACGACGAGCGCGAGGCCGAGATCCTCGAGGGCACGTCACTGGACCGACTCTCGAATATCCGCTTCGTCCACCTGCACGAAGTGTCCGAACAGATAGGTGCTAACGTCACATGGTAACGAACACGAGTGGAAAGAAGAAGACGGCCGTCGCCCGCGCAACCGTTCGCGAGGGCGAGGGTCGCGTACGAATCAACTCCCAGCCGGTCGAACTGGTCGAACCCGAGATGTCGCGTCTGAAGATGCTCGAGCCGTTCCGCATTGCAGGCGACGACCTCCGAGACGGGATCGACGTCGAGGTTCGCGTCGAGGGTGGCGGTGTGAGCGGACAGGCAAATGCCGTCCGCACTGCTATCGCTCGCGGGATCGTCCAGCACACGAACGACGCCGAACTCCGCGATGCGTACATGGAGTTCGACCGTTCGCTGCTGGTCAACGACGTTCGCCAGTCCGAACCCAAAAAGTGGGGTGGACCCGGTGCACGGGCCCGCTACCAGAAATCCTACCGCTGAGGTGATCAGGATATGATGGTACCGGTCCGGTGTTTCACGTGCGGTAACGTCGTCGGCGAACACTGGGAGGAGTTCGACGAACGAGCAAAGCAGGGCGAGGAGGACCCACAGGAGGTCCTCGACGAGCTCGGTGTGGATCGATTCTGTTGCCGGCGAATGCTCGTCAGCCATACCGACCTCGTCGATGTCGTTTCACCCTACCAGTAAGCATGCAAGAACAACGCCACAATCGATACGAAAAAGCACGCATCCTCGGCGCTCGAGCGCTGCAAATCTCCTACGGTGCGCCGGTGTTGACGCCGACTGACCAGTCAGAACCGATTCTGATCGCCGCCGAGGAGTACGACGCAGGTGTGTTGCCGTTCACGGTGTATCGGGGGCCGAAATGACGCTGATTACCGACGTTCGGCTGCGCGAAGTCCTCGATTCGCGGGGCAACCCGACGGTCGAGGCTGACGTGCTGACCGAAAGCGGCGGATTCGGCCGCGCCGCTGCGCCTTCGGGGGCGAGTACCGGCGAGTACGAGGCGATCGAACGTGAGCCGTCAGCGGCGATTGCCGCGGCTCGAAAACACGCGGTCCCTCGGCTGGTCGGTGAGGCCTTTGCGGGGAACCAGCGGGAAGTCGACGGAATCTTGCGTGCAGCGGATGGCACGGAGGACTTTTCGGAAATCGGGGCCAACAGCGCGGTCGCGATTTCCATGGCGGCGGCGAAAGCCGGGGCAGACGTTCTCGGTGCGCCGCTGTTTCAGCATCTCGGTGGGACGTTCCGTGGCCAGAACTTCCCGGTGCCGCTCGGAAACGTCATCGGCGGTGGCGAACACGCTGCCGATGCGACGGACATTCAGGAGTTCCTGTCTGCACCCGTCGGCGCGCCAAGCGTCGCCGACGCGGTGTTTGCGAACGCGGCGGTGCACGCAACAGTTTCCGAGTTGCTTCACGAGCGCGACGTCCCTGCGGGAAAGGGTGACGAAGGCGCGTGGGCCCCATCGATCGACGATGCGGAGGCCTTCGAAATCGTTGAGGAGGCCGTTTCGACGGTCGAAGCCGAGGTCGGCTTCGAGATTCGATTCGGACTCGACGTTGCCGCTGCTGAGATGTACGACGACGAGTCGGAAACCTACGAGTACAGCGACACCAGTCGGGACACCGACCAGCAAATCGCGTACATCGCAGACCTCGTCGAGGAGTACGAACTCGTCTACGTCGAGGATCCACTCGACGAGAACGATTACGAGGCCTTCGCGACACTGACCGAAGAGGTCGGTGACCAGACGCTCGTCTGTGGCGACGACCTGTTCGTCACCAACACGGAGCGACTGGCTCACGGGATCGACCGGGGCGCGGCAAACAGCATCCTGATCAAGCCGAACCAGATCGGGACACTTACTGACGCCTTCGATGCGATCGAACTCGCCCGCGAAAACGGCTACGAGTCGATCGTTTCCCACCGTTCGGGCGAGACCGAAGATACGACGATCGCACACCTCGCTGTGGCGACCGACGTCCCGTTCATCAAGACGGGCGCGGTCGGCGGCGAGCGAACCGCCAAGCTCAACGAGCTTATCCGAATTGCAGACGATGCGACATGACTGAGGAAAACGCACAACAGGACGGACTCGACGCCGCCGAGGAGGCGATCGACGAGGAGCCAGCCGAAGGGGCTGGCCCCGCCGCCGAACCCGCCGAGGACGTCGAGCCAGTAGACGAACAGCCCGCCGCAGCCGAGGAGGCCGCGGATGAACCAGCCGGACCAACTCTCGACGACGATGTAATGCCCGACGAGGAGGCAGACTTGCTCATCCCCGTCGAGGACTACCTCGGCGCCGGTGTCCACATCGGGACTCAGCAAAAGACCAAGGACATGGAGCGGTTCATCCATCGCGTCCGAACCGATGGTCTGTACGTGCTGGACGTCTCGAAGACCGACGGCCGTATCCGCACGGCTGCGGACTTCCTGGCGAACTACGCACCCGAGCAGATTCTGGTCACCTCGAGTCGCCAGTACGGTCGCTTCCCAGCGGAGAAGTTCGCGGAAGCGGTCGGTGCGCGTGCTCGAACGGGTCGATTCATCCCGGGCACGTTGACCAACCCCAAATACGACGGCTACATCGAACCCGACGTCGTCGTCGTCACGGACCCGATCGGTGACGCCCAGGCGGTCAAAGAGGCGATCACGGTCGGCATTCCGGTTATCGCAATGTGTGACTCGAACAACCAGACGAGCAACGTCGACCTCGTCGTGCCGACGAACAACAAAGGTCGCAAAGCCCTCTCTGTCGTCTACTGGTTGCTCGCAAACGAGGTCCTCGACCGCCGTGGTGCCGAACCAAGCTACGCGCTCGACGATTTCGAGAGCCTGGTCTAACGTTTCGACGCTGTCGTTCAGTTTCTTCTGTTCGTCTCTGCCCTGTAGGGTCGACTGTCGGTTGCATGCTCGAGGGTGACCTGTCGGGCCAGGTCGAGAAGATAGGTATTAAGCGTCGTCGTGCGAACGCCCGTACATGGCAGTTTCGAGCGCTCCCGGGAAGGTCTATCTCTTTGGGGAGCACGCAGTCGTCTACGGCGAGCCGGCGGTTCCCTGTGCCATCGAGCGACGGGCGACCGTGACGGTCGAGCGACGGGACGACGACGCACTTCGCGTACAGGCAGACGACCTCAGTCTGGACGGCTTTACCGTCGAGTACGGCGGTCCTCGTGACGGGCATCCGGACATCGACGTTCCACAGCCTCTCATCAGGGCGGCGATGGGGTACGTCGACGGGGCAATCGAGCAGGTCAGAGACGTCACGGGAGAGTCCGATGTGGGCTTTGACGTTACCATCGAGAGTGAGATTCCGCTGGGAGCCGGACTCGGCTCCTCGGCCGCGGTTGTGGTCGCGGCTATCGACGCGGCAACGCGGGAACTGGGTTTGACCCTCGAGACTGAGGAACTGGCAGACCGGGCGTTTCAGACGGAGTACGCCGTCCAAGAGGGACAGGCCTCACGTGCAGACACGTTCTGTTCGGCGACGGGCGGGGCAGTCCGCGTCGAAGGTGATGACTGTCGCTCGCTCGAGGCGCCGTCGCTACCGTTCGTCATCGGGTTCGACGGTGGCGCTGGCGAGACGGGCGAACTCGTCGCAGGCGTGCGGTCGCTGCGCGAGGAGTACGACTTCGCGGCCCAGACGGTGGAGACGGTCGGTGACCTCGTTCGGGAGGGAGAAGCGGCGCTCGAGGCGGGCGACATCGAGGAGGTCGGCCGGTTGATGAACTTCAATCACGGCCTCCTCTCGGCGCTGGGCGTCTCGGCGCGTTCGCTCGAGACGATGGTGTGGGCGGCCCGCGACGCGGGCGCGCTGGGGGCCAAGTTGACCGGCGCGGGTGGCGGTGGCTGTATCGTCGCGCTCGACCCGACGCCGGAAGCCGAGACGGCGCTTCGGTTTACGCCGGGCTGTGAGGACGCGTTCCGGGCCGAACTCGCCGAAGAGGGGGTGAAGCGACTCGAATGACGACCGTTCTCAAACTCGGCGGGAGCGTCATCACGGATAAAGACCGCGAGGAAACGCTTGACGGAGCCGCACTCGAGACGGCCGCGACGGCCATTGGGTCCGCCCTCGAAGGGTCGCCCCGTGGGTCCGGTCGGGCCGCTCCAGAGCTGGTCATCGTGCACGGCGGCGGCAGTTTCGGGCACGTAAACGCGAGCGAGCATGGGGTGAGTACGACCAGTGGGTCACACGACGTCGGTGCCGTCCACGCGATTCACGGCGCGATGAAGACGTTGAACCGCTTCGTCCTCGACCGCTTGCTCGAGCAGGGCGTTCGAGCGGTGCCCGTCCACCCGTTTTCTCTGGGAGCTCGCGATACCGATGGCACGCTTACACTGCCCAGTGAACCGGTCGAAACGCTGCTCGCAGAAGGGTTCGTTCCGGTGTTACACGGCGATGTGGTTGCCCAGCGCGATGCGGGCGTGACGATCATCAGCGGCGACGAACTCGTGACCGAACTGGCGACGGACCTGGATGCTGACCACGTGGGCCTGTGTTCGACGGTACCGGGCGTGCTGGACGACGACGGGGCGGTCGTCGACCGAATCGACTCTTACGAGGACGTCGCAGCCGTTCTGGGGGCGAGTGAGTCGACCGATGTGACCGGTGGGATGGCTGCAAAAGTGGAAGCATTACTGGCTCTCGAGGCCGAGGCGTCAATTTTCGGTCTCGAGGCGCTGTCGGCGTTTCTGGAAGGCGAATCGCCAGGGACGACGATTGCCCGCGAATAGGCTTGAGTCACGTTCTTTTCGAACCTGCTGTTCACTCTTCATCCGTCATCGCGTTGTCTGGAGGGGTACCCACGGCCCCTCGCTCGAGCACCTCGCCGGTTTCGGCGTGTCGTGTCGCAAGTTCGACGTACGTATCAGCAGCGGCCTCCCAGGCGTCGGTCTCGAGTTCCTTTTTGACTGCTGCGGGAGCGCCCAGAACGAGCACCGATTCCGGGACGGCGGTTCCTTCGGTGACGACGCTGTTGGCCCCAACGATGCTACGCTCGCCGATGGTCGACCGGTCGAGGACGATTGCGCCCATGCCAACCAGGGCCCGTTCTTCGACGGTCGCGTTGTGGACGATGGCGTTGTGACCGACGGTCGCTCGCGGCCCGATTCGTGCGCCCTCGTGGATCGTCGCGTTGTCCTGTACGTTGGTGCCTTCCTCGAGGACGATTTCACCGTGGTCGCCACGGAGGACGGCTCCCGGCCAGACGCTGGCGTTGGGACCGATAGTGACCTCGCCGATGACGATAGCGCTCTCGTCGACGTACGCGGAGTCTGCGATAATCGGAGCGTGACCGTCGAACGTTCTGATCATACGGGTATCTGCGTGTGCCTCGAGTAAGCTTTTCTGGAACCGGCCGAGTAGATTGGCCGTCTGAATCATTATATTTGTCTGTCAACTGAGGGCGGTCTCGGGGGAATTTTACCAAGAACTACCATATATACTAATATAATATATAGTTTTCATAGTCAGTTCGTGCTGTTAGATTGTTTGTCTGGTTTTTACCCTCTATTTATAGTGTTTATCGAGAGAATCTGTGAAATATATTCATTATTGGCAATTATGTTGTGTAGATGTTGGGTCTTCGAGTATTCTTATATTTGTACAAACTCGAGTACCACTCGACTGCAGAATTATCGTGGTTTATCGAGATTAGGCGAGTTTTGAACCGGTTTGGGAGGTGTTACGACTCACATATCAACGCATAACGCTGTGTTGGGAAGTATAAAATATATTTGATATTTGCTACTACGGATAATATATATGACTTATCATCTATTTATTTGTCGGTCTTGAGATCTATTCAATTGTTCTCTCTTTCTGAAAGATGATTTTCTACAACGTGTTGCTCCGAGGAAGCGAACCGAGTTTCTCCCTCGATCCAGGCTGTTACGCAAATGCGAACGGGCTTGGGCTACGTTCGCGGATCGCTCCGGTAACTACCTACCATCTATTACATTATTATGGCTGTAATAGGTTGGTGTCGGGTCGTTACTCCGACCCGCTATAAGCTCTGGCTCGCGTCGGACATGTTGATGCTGGCTTCGGTAACGTTCGCGGCCTCTTTGACCATGTGTGGTACTTCCTTGTGGAGGTACTCACCGGTAAAACGGCTCGAGGGGCCGGAGACACTAATGGCACCGAGGACGGTTCCGTTCGCATTTCGGATAGGGGCACCAACGGCGCGAATCCCTTTGACTTCCTCCTCGTCATTGACCGCGTAGCCTCGGTTGCGGACGGTCTCGAGTTCCTCGAACAGCGTCTCGAGGTCCGTGATGGTGTTCTCGGTCTTTTGGAGGAGGCCATGGGTGTCGACGATATCACGAACGCGTGATTCGGGAAGATGGGCGAGAACCGCCTTTCCCGTCGACGTAAAGTGGAGAAAATCGGTTTTACGCTCTTTTGCCGTGTGATAGGTGTCGCCGACGGCGTTCTCGCCAGCTACCTTGTAGACGTTTCGCTCGAGGCCATGTTGCTCGGCCATGAGGTGGACGTACTCGCCGCTCTCGCTGGCGAGCTGGTCGACGACCGATTTCCCATGGGCGAAGAGTACATGCCGGTGTCTCACCGATTTTCCGAGATAGAGAAACTCCAGGCTGAGGTGATACTGGTGGCCTTTTTTGACCACGAAGCGTTTCTCTCGAAGGGTATTGAGATACGCGTGTGCGGAACTCTTTGCGATATCCAGTTCCGTCGCCACTTCGGTCACGCCGGCACCGCCGAGGGCATCGAGGGTGTCGATTACGTCACAGGCTCGAGCAACTGTTTCGAGTGTGCGAGCGGATCGGTGCTGGTCCTGGGCCATACGGGGTACTGGGAGGCCAAAACTATAGCTGTTCGCATTTGGGAAACAATTTTCAGACCACTCATCCAAACGTCAACCTCTGGATGAAAACGGATAACGGCCATCGGTTTCACCCACCAGTGCAAGTTTGGGAAGCCACGTACAGACAGGAGATTGCGCTGTGACTGCCGGATGTGTCACAGATCGCTCGAGAAGTCACACCTTCGACTGGAGTACTCACCTTCTACAACAGGTGTCACAACGGTTCGCTTTCTGCGAACGTAAAAATACCCGCCTTCGGTGAGGTCTACGTCGACGAGAGCTGGGAAACGCAAACACTTAACACAGCGTGCTCCACATCGAGGACTGTATATGCAGGTCTCTGCAAAGAGGCTTCGAGCCGATATCGAAGCGAACGCCCAGTTCGGCGTCCTTCCCGACGTCGACGGCCATGGACGGACAGTACTGACGGGAACGGACGAGAACAAACGAGCACGCGACCGATTCGTTCGCCGTCTCGAGGACGCGGGTCTCGAGGTAACGGTCGATGCTGTTGGAAACATCGTCGGTCGCTGGGTACCGCCGGGTGCGGACCCGTCGCTGGCCCCGATAGCGGCGGGCAGTCACCTCGATTCGGTCCCACAGGGCGGCATTTTCGACGGCCCGCTTGGCACGTATGCCACACTCGAGGCCGTTCGAGCGATGCAGGAAACGTCGAATTCACTCGGTCGACCGGTACACGTCGTCTGTTTCACGGAGGAGGAAGGACAGCGCTTTGGGAACGGGTTACTCGGCTCGTCGGTCGCCACGGGGCGGCTGTCCGTCGAGGAAGCGCTTTCCCTTGAGGACGAATCGGGAACGACGCTTGCCGACTCGCTCGAGCGTATCGGTTACCGTGGCGAGGGGCACATCGATGCAGCCGAGTGGGACGCCTGGCTGGAACTCCACGTCGAACAGGGAACGCGACTCGAGGAAGCCGGTGCGGCGGCCGGCGTCGTCACGTCCATCACCGGCATCACCCACTGCTACGTCGACGTCCGGGGTGAAGCCAATCATGCCGGTTCGACCCCGATGCACGACCGAACCGACGCGCTGGCGGCGGCGAGCGAACTCATCCTCGACCTCGAGTCGTCGGCACACCGAATCGTTTCGAGTGAGTCGTCCTCGGCCGTCGGCACGATCGGCAAAGCCACGGTCTCGCCCAATGCAACCAACGTCATCCCCGGAACGGTCCGTCTGGGCGTCGATATCCGCGACATCGAGGCCGCGTCTATGGAGGCGCTCGTCGCCGACCTCGAGGCCAGTGGGGAACGCGTCGAAAGCGAACGCGATGTGGAGGTATCGATCTCGAGACCGTACGACATCCCGCCCGAGCCGATGGCCGACCGGTGCCGAGAGGCGTTGCTCGAGGCCGGTGCGTCAACTGGTATCGAAACGTTGCGTCTGCACTCCGGGGCGGCCCACGATACGATGAACGTCGCTCGAGTAACCGATGCCGGCCTCGTCTTTGCGCCGTCGCGAGACGGCATCTCACACAATCCACAGGAGTGGACCGACTGGGAGGACTGTGCCAGCGCAACGACGGTTCTGGCGGCGGCGCTTGCGACGTTGGCCAGTGAGTGACGGGCGATCGTGTGGCGCCGGTGTAAGCGACAGTTGCTATGGATTCCCGTCGGTTCCATCGTTTTCGGAGGAACACTGATGGTTATTCGTGGAACTATCGAGACACTCGACCGGTATCGTCTCCACTCGAGTGCCTCAGGGCTTCCACGAACCGCTATGAGACACACCGCCGGAGAACCACGTGTTCGGTGGTCCGCTTGTCGAGAATTTGCCGTTTCTACCCTCAAAATCCATAGATTTAAATAGCACAATTCGAATATCGATAGGTAGGTATGACAAGCCATCACAGGAGAGAAGCGACTAGCGATTCCGAAACGGAGCCAAGTCGTCGTCTCTTCATGAAAGCGGCTGCAGCAGGTGTACCAATCGCCTTTGCCGGGTGTCTCGGCGGCGACGATGACGACGGTAACGGTAACGGCAACGGTAAAGGAAATGGCGTCGGTGACGAAACCGAAGTGGACACCGACGACAGCGACGCCACCTACGGCGGTGAAGTCCTCTGGGGCGGAAGCGTTCCCGTCCAGAGTCTCGACCCCCACTTCGAAAGTGCAGCTGCCAGTGCACGGGTCCTCGAGAACATCACACAGGGGCTCACCAGAGTCAACTGGGAGTACGAAGTCGAGGGACTGCTCGCCGAGTCGTGGGAGACGTCGGAAGACAACACCGAACTGACGTTCAACATCCGACAGGGCGTCCAGTTCCACGACGGGACTGAACTGACGGCCGAAGACGTCTACGCGTCGTTCAATCGTATCGAGGAACAACAGGGTCTCGCAGCCGATTACATGGCACTGGTGGATTCGATGGAGGTCGTGGATGACCATACCTTCGAAATGGTGCTCTCCGAACCGTTCGCCCCGATGCTCTCGCGGATGGCGACGTCCCACATGCACATTATTCCGGCCCACCAGGCCGACGAGAACGAGGTGGACGAACCGATCGGTACTGGACCGTTCGAGTTCGAGAGCATGGAGCTCGATTCAGAATTCGTGATGGTCGGGTTCGACGACTATTGGGACGACGACCTCCCGTATCTCGATAAGGTAACCAAGAACGAGATTTCGGACGACGATAACCGACTGAACACGTTCAATGCGGGCGAACTCGACTTCATCAACGGTGTGCCACCGCGTCACGCCGAGGACCTCGAGGACGACCCAGATATCGACTTTATCCGTCGGTTCCCACAATCGCTCACGTACCTCGGATTGAACTGCAACGAGGAACCGTTCGACGATATCGACGCCCGACTGGCGCTCGATTACGCTATCGACAAACAGGAAGTCATGGAGGCTGCACTCTACGGTCAAGGGCAGGTTGCCACCAGCCCCGCAGCCCCAGGTAGTGAGTGGGAACATCCGGACCTCCAGCCCCGGCCACAGGATTACGACCTCGCCCAGGAACACCTCGAGGCGGCGGGCTATCCCGACGGATTCGAAGTGACGTTCCAGATTCCCGAACAGTACAACGACCAGGTGACGGCCGCACAGGTGATCGAGTCACAGGCCGCGCAGGTCGGTATCGACCTCAATATTCAGCTGATCACGTGGAGTAACTGGCTCAGCGACGTCTACACCGACCGTGACTTCCAGGCGACGACCAGTTCCTACCTCGCGCTCTGGTTCCCGGACGCCGGTTTCCACCGGCCGTTCCACTCCGATGGCGCGTTCTTCTTTACGGGTTGGGAAGACGAGGAGTACAACGACCTCGTCGACGAGGCTCGCCAGTACTACGAGATGGATGATCGCGCACCGCTGTACCACGATGCGGCGGAAATTCTTCAAGAACGCCGTTCCGGCCACATCCTGCTGTACTGGATGCCCACGCTGATGGCACGAACGCACGACTTCCAGGGCGAAGTCATGTCTCCGGACGGTTCGACGTTCCGCTTCGAAAACACCTGGATGGAATAATCGATTTCCACAGCTATCGATATGATACGACAATTTACCCCTCAATAGATGGCGTTCATTAGTTACCTCCTCAAGCGGCTGGCGTTCATGGCCATCACGCTGTTACTGGTGACGCTCATCGCGTTTGGGCTGACGAACATACTGCCGGGGAACGTGGCGCTGTTGATTCTTGGCCCGAACGCCACCGAGGAATCGATCGCAGCACTGGAGGCCCAACTCGGACTCGATCAGCCGCTATATCTCCAGTACATCGACTGGGTCGTCGGACTGATACAGGGCGATATGGGTACCTCGTTACGGTACGGAACGCCGGTTTCCGAACTAATTGCGATTCGCTTGCCGCGCTCGCTGTTGCTCGCCATCTCGGCAACGATCGTTTCGGTGACCCTCTCGATTCCGCTGGGTGTCATCGCCGCCGTGCGGAAGAACACTCCGACAGACCTGACGGCATCGATGCTCGCATTCGTCGGCCTCTCGCTCCCCATCTTCCTGTGGGGTCTGGTCTTCATCTACGTCTTTGCATTGACGCTGGGTGGCTTCCCGACCAGGGGGTACGTTTCGCCGTTCGAGGATCCGATAGCGGCCATTCATCACCTCATCTTGCCCGCGAGCGCCATGGGTGTTGCACTCACTGCGTACATCATGCGGATGACGCGCTCGAGTATGATCGATGAACTGAGCGAAGATTACGTCGAGTTCGCTCGATCGAAAGGGTTGAGCGAGCGGGCTGTCGTCCTCCGACACGCGCTCAAGAACGCCGCGATTCCCGTCATCACGGTTATCGCCTTCCAGTTCAGCTACGCCTTCGGTGGCGTGGTCGTGCTCGAGGAGGTGTTCTCCTGGCCTGGTATCGGTCGGCTGACGCTGACGGCCATCGAGAACCGCGATATCCCGCTGTTGCAGGGATGTATCATCGTGATCGCGTTGATCTACATGCTCTCGAACTTCCTGGCTGACGCGTTCTACGCGTACGTCGATCCACGGATTCGATACGGAGGTGAAGAGTAATGTCAACCAGTCGATTCACGTTGACCGAAGAGCGCAAGGCCCATTACGGCCGCTTTATTCGGCAGTTCCGACGGAATCAGAAGGCGATGATCGGTCTCGTTATCATCGTCGCGCTCTTTTTTGTTGCGATTTTCGCCCAGAAAATCACCATCTTCGACATGACGATACAGCCGTTTTCGTTGACGCCACACGAACCCGAAGCGACGAACATTCAGAACCGGGAAGAGTCCCCGTCGCTCCAGCATCTGATGGGGACCGACGACCTCGGCCGCGACATATTCAGCCGCGTACTCGTCGGTGCTCGTATCTCGCTGTACGTCGGATTCACCTCCATTAGCGCCGCGATGGTCATGGGGACGACGATTGGCGTCGTTGCCGGCTACTACCAGGGGCTCATCGACGAGGGCCTGATGCGGGCGATGGACGCGATGATGTCGTTCCCGCCCATCTTGCTGGCGTTGACCATCGTCGCCGTCCTCGAGCCAAGCCTGAACAACGTCATCATCGCGCTGGCACTGGTGTATACTCCGTTCATCGCCAGGGTGGCCCGCAGTGCCGCCCTGTCGGTTCGTAACGAATCGTTCGTGGAAGCCGCGGTCGCTCGCGGAGAGAGTGACACGTACATCATCTTCCGCGAAGTGTTGCCCAACTGTGTCGGGCCGTTACTCGTCCAGGCGTCGATCAACATCGCGTTCACCATGTTGCTCGAGGCGAGCCTCTCGTTCCTCGGGCTGGGTGTCCAGCCGCCGACCCCGTCATGGGGCCTGATGATCAATCAGGGCTGGGCGTTCATGGGCGATGCGCCATGGCTCGTCTTCTTCCCGGCACTGGCGATCGCCATCGCGGTGATCGGCTTCAACCTGCTGGGTGACGGCCTCCGTGACGTCCTTGATCCGAAGGGGGAGATCATCGAATGACTACTACCGATTCACTACTTGCAGTCGACGACCTGCGAACGCAGTTTCGCACCGAAGAAGGTATCGTTACCGCCGTTAACGACGTCTCATTTGCCCTCGATCACGGGGAGGTGATGGGAATCGTCGGCGAATCCGGTGCCGGCAAGAGCGTGACGGCGAAATCGATCATGCGACTCATCCGGTATCCCGGCGAGATTGTCTCCGGTTCGATCACGTTCGATGGTCAGGACCTCCTCGCGCTCTCCGAAAAGGAGATGCGCAGCGTCCGTGGAAACAAGATTACCCTCATTCCACAGGACCCGATGACCGCGCTCAACCCCGTCCTCACGGTCGGCCAGCAGATCATCGAGACGATCCAGCTTCATCAGAACGTCGGCGAATCTGAGGCTCGAGAGATCGCAATCGAGGCGATGGAAGACGTCGAGATTCCGGATCCGGCCTCGCGCATCGACGAGTATCCACACGAGTTCTCCGGCGGGATGCGCCAGCGGGTGTTGATCGCGATCGGCCTCGCCTGCGAACCGGATCTCATTATCGCCGACGAGCCGACGACGGCCCTAGACGTGACGACGCAGGCGAAGATCCTGGAGTTGCTGAACGACCTTCGGGAGAAACGCGGCGTCTCGATCTTGATGATCACACACAACCTCGGCGTGGTCGCCCAGACGTGCGATCGCGTGGGGGTCATGTACGCCGGCAACCTCGTCGAGACGGGACGGGTAGCCGATATCTTCGAGCAACCGAGACATCCGTACACCCGTACGCTCATCGATGCGATTCCGGCAGTCGATTCGGACAGAAACCGCCTCTACGCGCTCGGCGGTTCGATGCCGGACTTACAGGCACTCCCGGACGGCTGTAACTTCGCCGACCGGTGTCCGCACGCCATCGAGGCGTGTCGCTCCGGCAGCGATCCGGCGCTCGAACCGGTCGCCGGTGCACCTGGGGGCACAGAGGCGGCCTGTATCCGGGCGGACGAACTCGACCTCTCGGAGCCGGCGGTCGAAGAAGGCGTCGAACGGCGTCATCGCGAGACGCATACGGAGCCATTGCTCGAGGTCAACGGTCTCGAGAAACACTTCTCGGCAGGTGACGGCCTCTTTGGAAACCTCTCGCTGGCGCGAACCGACGGCGGTAGCCTGACCCTCGAGCGACGGTACGTCAAAGCCGTCGACGGCGTGAGCTTCACGATCAACCGTGGCGAGACGGTCGGGCTGGTTGGCGAGAGTGGCTGTGGGAAGTCCACAGTCGCCCGGACGGTGATGCAGTTGCTCGAGCCAACCGGCGGCGAGGTGTACTTCGACGGGCATCCGTTACACGAACTCGGAAAACGGGAGATCCGGAGCCTACGTCAGGAGATGCAGATAATCTTCCAGGACCCGAAAAGTTCGCTCAACCCGCGCAAGACCGTTGGCCAGATCATCGGTCGCGGGATGGAAAAACACGATATTGCGACGGGGAACGAAAAGCGCGAACGGATCGAAGAACTGCTCGAGCGCGTTGGCCTCCAGGCCAGCGATATCGACAAGTATCCACACCAGTTCTCCGGTGGGCAACAACAGCGAATCGCCATCGCGAACGCGCTGGCCGTCGAACCGGAGCTGATCGTCTGTGACGAACCGGTTTCGGCGCTGGACGTGAGCGTACAGGCCCAGATTCTCAACCTGCTGGACGATATCCAGGACGAGTTCGGACTCTCGTATCTGTTTATCTCTCACAACATCAGCGTCGTCAGGCACCTCTGTGATCGAGTTGCCGTCATGTATCTCGGTAAGATCGCGGAGTTCGGCTCCGTCGACGATGTGTTCGATCCACCGTACCATCCGTACACGGAGAGCCTGCTGTCGGCGGTTCCCCACGCCGACCCTGCGCAAATGAGCGATCGGATTCTACTCGAGGGAACCGTTCCAAGTCCACTGGACCCGCCCAGTGGCTGTCCGTTCCACACGCGCTGTCCGAAGAAGATCGGTGACGTGTGTGAAACCGACGAACCGCTTCCTGAGGCGGTCGGCGACGAGAGTACACATCAGATTTCCTGTCACCTCTCGGTTGAGGAGATGAGTGAACCGGTGACCGATCGGCCGGTCGCCGGTTCGAAAGTCGAGGAGTCATGACGTTCTCGATCTGTGCGACGGTCGACGGTCGTCACGGCGTTGCGGTTGCCACGAAAGCGATCGCGGTCGGGTCGACCGCACCGTTCGTCTGCCGTTCGGGAGCTGTCTGTACCCAGGCGATGACGAGTACGCCGCTCGGCGTTCGAACGATCCGGGCGCTCGAGGCGGGCGAGCCGATTGACGCGGCCGTCGAACGGCTACTCGCGGACGACCCCCACGCCGCGGTTCGCCAGATTCACGGCGTCGATGCCGACGGCGGTACTGTTGCTGTCACGGGTGATGAGTGCGTCGAGACCGCAGGTGAGAGGGTCGGGCCCGACTACACGGTCGCCGGCAATATGCTCGTCGGCGAGGATGTCCTCGGCGCGATGGCAGACCGGTTCGAGACGACCGTCGGGCAATCGCTCGATGAACGGTTACTCGCTACGCTCGAGGCGGGTGCCAACGCGGGTGGTGACAAACGCGGAGAATACCCGCAGAGTGCCGCGTTGGCAGTATTCGACCCGGCTGAACCACATCTGGCCCACGATCTTCGGGTCGACGAACACGATGATGCGGTGGCCGAACTGGCTCGCGTTCATGATCTCGCGAGTACCGTCGGGAGCGAGTGGGCAGCGGAGTATCCTCGAGCGGATCTCCAACGCCATCCAGAGTGAATATATCGGATATATTTCTATCCTGTAAAAATTATTATTCTATAGCATCACTATGGAGGGAACTCTATCGTTAAGTCGTAATATGGGGGTTTTACGATGGTGTTGTGGGCATTTTCAAAATTTCTTTGTTGCGACACTGGTAAGGCCTGGTCGAAGTTAATAATGGTGTTAGAGAGTTTCTAAAGGGTATAAACATAGATCTTCCTCAAATAACTCTTCTTCCGAGGTTTCTAACAAATATCGGATGGTTTATGATATTGTTGTGTGTTTTAACATGTTTCCCTGAGGTGTTCTCGGCGTGTCGACGATCGAAGACTCAATGCTCACTCGAACAACACGCGCTCGAGAATCGGCCTGAGGAACGACCCACGCCTGGTCTTCTTCGAGTGAACGAGCAACACCGGCTGTTCGATGGCAGCCGCGAGCCGATCTGAACGCTGCTCGATGAGCAGATCCGGGAGCCGACGGTGGGTAACCGTACTCAGCATGACGAGGTCTGCAGGCTCAAGATCGGCCGATAACCCGTCGACAGCGTCGTTCGCCCGGACGATCGAACTCTCGACGGGCACGGTACAGAGGGCGTCGAGTTCGGCGTGGTAGTCCTCGACCGTCTCGACGAGTTCGTCTGGTGCGTTCTCAGAGACGGCGTAGAGGAATCGCAGCCGGGCATCGAGTTGGGTCGCCAGCGTGTTCGCGAGTTCGACCTTCAGCGGATCGTTGAACGGACTGCGGTCGGTTACGATCACGATATCGTCGACCGGCGTGTGCCGTTCGTGCTGGACGAAGACGACATCACAGGGAGCGTGCTCGAGGATCCAGTCCGTATCGCGGCCGAACAACGTGCCGAGACGGCTGGTTGCCTCCTGACGGGCGAGGATTAGGTCCGCACCGGTTCGCTCGGCGAAGTTGACGACGGCGTGGCGAGTGTCGTGGCTGACGATCTCGCCGACTTCGACCGGGACGTCGAGCTGATCGACCAGCGCGTCGGTCCGTTCCTCGAACGCGACATCTCGTTCGGAGAGTTCGCTCGCTGCCGTGTCGAGGGGTACCTGGTCGGGTACTTCGTCGAATCGGACGACACGAATGCGGCCGCCCTGGCTGCGGACGATCGGTGCGGCGAGTTGCAGGAGGGCGTTTTCTTGCTCGCGCGTGACGTCCCGACGGAGCGGGATGAGTACCTCGTACCGATCATCGCTCGCTAACTCCACTTCTGTGTCGCGGACGAACTGTTTGCCTGCCTCGCGTCTGGCGAGGCCGACGGCGACGCCCTCCCGTTCGACCCGGTCGCGGGCGTAGTAGTGATACCAGGTAAAGCCAAAGAGCGTGATGGCGACGGTGCCGACGATCGGCAGCCAGTCCATCTGTGTGATGATGAACAGGCCCGAAACGATGCCGAAGAGCTGTACCCACGGATAGGCGGGAGCGTGGAAATCCGGCTGGTACCACTCGAGATCACGCTCTCGGAAGGCGATCAATGCCCCACAGACCAAAATGTAGACGAGAATTTGGAAGGCACCGGCCATCTTCGCGATGTCGTCAACCGGCATCGTCGCGACGACGAGCACGATAATTGCACCCGTCGTGAGGATGGCGACGAACGGCGTTTTGAACCGTGGGTGAATGTACTCGAACGCCGGGACGAAGAGCCTGTCTCGACTCAACGCCAGTGGGTATCTCGAGGCAGTCAAGATGCCGGCGTTGGCCGTGCTAACGAGTGCGAGCAACGCGGCGATAACGATCGCGGCGACGGCACCGAAGCCGATGGCGAGTTCCACGCCGGCAACCGGAATCGCCACGTCACCGAACAGCAATTCGGTCGCGAGAGCCATCGGTTCTTCCGAGCCGGCCAGCTCGTCGCCCTCGATGATGCCGACGAGGACGAACACGAGCAAGGCGTACAGAAAGCTGGTCGCGATCAGCGAGATGAGCAACCCAAGCGGGAGGTTCCGGCCAGGATTTTCGATCTCCTCGGCCACGGCTGCGACCTTCGTCACGCCGGCGTAGGAGACCAGCACCAGCGCAGTTGCGTTCAGAATCCCGCCGATCCCCTCGCCGAAGAAATCGGCGTAGTTCGCCGCCTCGACCTGGACGATGGCGGCGGCGACGAACCCGGAAAGGATTACGAGCATGACGATCACCATGACCAACTGGAGGCCGCCGGTCTGTTTGACTCCGAGGAGGTTGACGCCGATGAGAATGAGTGCCAATGTGACACCGAGAGCCCTGACCCCAGGAACTGTGAGCGCGAACTCGAGCCCGGGGATCATCAGCTCCCAGGTCGGTAAGGCGTAGACGAAGTGAATGTAGAACATGCCGCCATAGAGCGCGAGCGAGCCTTTGAGCATCAACATGAGCCAGGTACCCAATCCTGCGATCGTGCCGGCTGCTGGCCCCATCCCGCGTTCGATGAACACGTAATCGCCACCGGCTTCGGGCATGGCTGTGCCGAGCTCAGCAATGCTGAGTGCGGCGGGGACGACCAGAATCGCGGCGAGGACGAAGGCGACGATGACGGCCGGCCCAGCGACCGCCATCGCCAATCCAGGGAGAATGAAGATGCCGCTGCCGATCATCGCGCCCATACTGATCGCAATGACGGCGAACAGACCCAGGTCTCGCTCGAGATCCTTCGACATAGCTCACATACTCGTTCTGTACGTGTGTTTAGAAATGTTTGTATTCCGGTGAGTGCCGTTTTATTGATCGGTGGAAACTATCTTTGGTGGCAATATTTGGTGAGAAAAGAGTCCGTTTGACCGATTTTCTTCGTAGGCTGTTCGTCACGGCCGCTCGCTGTGCGTATACGCCGCTCGAGCACAGCGCCGTCGTCTACTCCTGGTCAAGGTCAATGTACCGTGACTGGTGCCAGAACGGACGTTTGAAGGGATGTGCAGTCGGATCTGGTCCCAGTGTGGTATCTAATTTATGACCAGGACGATAGAACCCGTTCGAACGAGAGGCGTCGAGAATCGGTTCAGAACGTCTCGAGGACCTCACCCAGACAGCCATCCGGCTTGTAGTGGCTGAAGTGGTCCGGGACGTAATCGACGTTGTGGTCGGCGTAGTTCGCTGGGGGCGTCCCATCGAGGCTGCTGGCACCGATGGCGGTTCCCCACTCGGCGGTGCTGTACGCCCAGTTGAGTACGGCATCGTCGTTCATCCAGAAGTTATCGAGTCGACCGACAGTTCGTTCGATGGCTGATCCGTACTCTCCCTCGAGGGCCGGTGCGCCGTTATCCGCTGCGCCGCCCAGAAGCGTGACGCTCGTGACGGCGTCGCGATAACCCCAGTTGTCGAGCGCCTGAACGGCACTGAGGACGACCCGGGCACCCAGAGAGTGACAGCAAAGCCTGATCGCAACTTTCGGATTCTGTACGTGGTAGTCGGCGACGAACGCCGCGAGTTTCGCGCCGTTTTGCTCGGCGATCTCCGTTGCGTTGTACCAGCCGTAATCGGCGTCCCAGGTGTAGCCGACGACCGGATGTGCATAGCCCTCGAGGTCGAACGTCGACCCGGCTTCGCTCACCGAGCAGACGCCCCCCTCGAGATCGTTGTTCCAGCCATGAGCGTGAACGAGCAACTCGCCGGGTATGGAACCGCCTAACCCGGGAATCGGGTCGCCTGCGAGGTCGTAGTTCGTGGCATCGTTGCCGCTCGTCACGTAAACGCTGCCCCACCAGGTGGTGTCGAAGTGTCCACGCGTTGTGACTCGCGGATACTCCATCGGCGGGTCGTCACACCCGCCTTTCTTGCCCGCCTGTGCCGGTGACGAACTCGCAGCGAGACCACCGATACCGACCGCTGAAACGGCCGCTCCTCGCAGGACCGCTCGTCTGGAAACGCTCGAGCCCGTGTCGTCGTGGCTGTGATCGTGTCTCGGTGACATAGCACACACTGTACGGGGAATCGTTATTAATCTTATCACGAATAATGGTGTAGAATAAAACATAGGGAAACGGGAGAAACGTTGCACGCCGGGACAATTTCTTTTCGGGAGGATCCGTGTTGGGCACCTCGAGCCTCGAACGGCCATGAGAACCCACGGACTTTATACCACCTGGGCGAGTAGGTGCCGATAGCGAAACCCGCGGGCAAGTGCGTTCGCGCGACGTATCGACGGCCTCGCCGTCTTTCCGTCCGGATTACACCCGAACGCATAGCGGGACTGTGGCCGACGCGACACCGTGGCGGTCTGCCGTACCCGTGATAGGGATTGTTGTGATCACGGACCGCAGATCACCGAAACGTACTGGTGATCGGTGGAACAGCGTTACAACAGTTCCTATCAGTCCGTGGACCGTTTCGATGGGCGCATACGCGCCCAGTTAACACAACTATGGAAATCGAAATTGCAACCATTGGCGGTTACGAAGAAGTTGGACGGCAGATGACTGCAGTCCGCGCCGGAAACGACGTGGTCATCTTTGATATGGGTCTGAACCTCTCGCAGGTCCTGATCCACGATAACGTCGAAACCGAGCGAATGCACAGCCTCGACTTGATCGACATGGGCGCCATCCCGGACGACCGGATCATGAGCGACCTCGAGGGCGACGTCCAGGCCATCGTTCCGACACACGGCCACCTTGACCACATCGGTGCGATCAGCAAACTGGCCCACAGATACGATGCTCCCGTCGTCGCGACCCCGTTCACGATCGAACTGGTCAAACAGCAGATCGATAGCGAACAGAAATTCGGCGTCGAAAACGATCTCGTGAAGATGGACCCCGGCGAGTCCATGACTATCGGCGATCACGGCGTTGAACTCGAGTTCGTCAACGTGACCCACTCGATCATCGACGCGATCAACCCGGTGCTCCACACGCCAGAGGGCGCAATCGTTTACGGTCTCGATAAGCGGATGGACCACACGCCGGTCATCGGCGACCCCATCGACATGAAGCGCT
The DNA here is from genome assembly GCA_025517525.1 of Natronosalvus hydrolyticus. GTDB lineage: Archaea > Halobacteriota > Halobacteria > Halobacteriales > Natrialbaceae > Natronosalvus > Natronosalvus hydrolyticus. Next base: position 154,888 of record JAOPJZ010000005.1, on the reverse strand, counting down.
TCCGCGAGATCGGTCGCGAAGACAACGGCGTCCTGTGTTACATCGAGGACTGTACGAACGCGAACAAAGGCGGTCGGACCCCGTCCGAGAACGTCGCCCGCGAACACTTGCGCGATGTCCTGTACAGCATGGAGGATTACGACGGCGGAATCGTCGCAACGACGTTCTCGAGTCACATCGCACGCGTGACGTCGTTAGTCGAATTTGCCAAAGATATCGGCCGTCAGCCAGTGTTGCTCGGTCGCTCTATGGAGAAGTACTCGGGGACCGCCGAACGCCTCGACTTCGTCGACTTCCCGTCGGATCTCGGCATGTTCGGTCACCGGAAATCCGTCGACCGAACGTTCAAACGGATCATGAACGAGGGCAAAGAGAACTTCCTCCCCGTTGTCACCGGTCACCAGGGCGAACCGCGCGCGATGTTGACTCGAATGGCCCGTGGTGAAACACCGTACGAACTGGACGACGGCGACAAAGTCGTCTTCTCCGCCCGCGTGATTCCGGAGCCGACCAACGAGGGCCAGCGGTACCAGGCTGAAAAACTGCTCGGTATGCAGGGCGCTCGCGTCTACGACGATATCCACGTCTCCGGGCACCTCAACCAGGAGGGGCACTACGCCATGCTCGATGCGCTCCAGCCCCAGAACATCATCCCAGCCCACCAGGACCTCAAAGGTCTTTCCGGCTACGTCAAGTTGTGTGAAAGCGAGGGATACAAGATGGGCCGTGATGTCCACGTCTCACGGAACGGCAACTTGATCCAGATTGTCGACTGATATGACATCACCAGAGGCACGCGAACAGGCTGTGCTCGAGGCCGTCGGGAAGCGACGCGAACTGGTCAACGAAGCCATCCCCGAGGAACTTCCGATTCAGCGACCCGAACGGCTCTACGAGGCGTCCCGATATCTCCTCGATGCAGGCGGGAAACGACTCCGGCCGACGGTGTTGTTAGCCGCTGCGGAGGCACTCGCGGACGTCGAAACGCTCTCCGTTTCCTACCGTGAGTTTCCGTCACTCACCGATTCGACGGTCGACATCATGGCCGCGGCCGTCAGCGTCGAGGTCATCCAGTCGTTTACGCTGATTCACGACGACATCATGGACGACGACGACTTGCGACGAGGCGTCCCGGCCGTCCACAAAGCCTACGACCTCGAGACGGCGATTCTCGCGGGAGACACGCTGTACTCGAAGGCGTTCGAAATCATGCTCGAGACCGGTGCCGACCCCGAACGGGCGGTCCAGGCACTCGGCATCCTCGCGAAAACCTGTACGCGGATCTGTGAGGGACAATCACTCGATGTAAGTTTCGAATCGCGTGACGACGTCACGCCGGAGGAGTATCTCGAAATGGTCGAGCAGAAAACGGCGGTTCTGTATGCGGCATCTGCGGCGTTGCCCGCCGTGTTGATGGGGGCCGACCAGGATACCGTCGATGCGCTCTATGGCTACGGACTCGACGTCGGCCGGGCGTTCCAGATTCAAGACGACGTCCTCGACCTGACGGTCCCGAGCGAACAACTCGGGAAACAGCGTGGGAGCGACCTCGTCGAGCATAAACAGACGCTCATCACGGTTCACGCTCGAGATCAGGGGATCGACATCGAGTCTCTGGTGGATACGACCGACGTCGACGCCGTCACCGAAGCTGAAATCGACGCCGCCGTCGAAACGCTCGAGGAAGCCGGTTCCATCGAGTACGCCAACACGAAAGCGCGCGATCTCGTCCAGCGCGGGAAGGACCGACTCGAGGTCCTGCCCGACAACGAGGCGCGTGACCTGTTGTTCCAGGTCGCCGATTATCTCATCGAACGCGGCTACTAGTGGCTTCCCAATCCTGAACGGATGCGTGAATCCGATGATTTCACGCACAAGTCGACGTTTAGGAAGGTACTACATGGGAACTGTTTTTCCCTGTTTGCTCGAGGTCCCTCGAGTGACGCCACCCGTTTGCCACTGGCAGGGTTGCTGATGACCTGCAATCTGATCAGCCGAAAACGGTGTTTGCAGCTCTCTTCGGATCGACCTCGGCACAACTCATCCCTCGAGTTACGGCGTGACTCACCGTTCGATATCGAACGCGGGTTTTTGGGAACAGGGTGTCCACTAGCAGTATGGATACTCGAGAATTGACGCCTTCTCGTCGCCAGTTTCTCGGCGGTCTCGCCGGAGCCGGTGCGGTTGCCACGGCAGGCTGCCTCGGCGGCATTATCGGCAGCAGTTCGGGGAAATCGTTCGCCCCATCAAGGCCCAGTGACCCACCTGAAGGGACGCCCAGTGAGTTCTACTACGTCCTCGAAGAAGGCCTCCGAGACTACGAAATCACGGTCGAAGCGATGTACGAAAACGACGGCGATCTCATTCTCGAGTACGAGTCAACGGTCGACCCGGCGGTCGTCGGCGAGACGGCAGACGATAGCGACGGCGAAACTGATAGCGAAACCGAGTCGGACGATGCTGACAGCGAAAATGAACCCGCCGACGTCGGAACTGATCCACTCGAGCAGGCGACGATGGACGAACTCGGCGTGATCGTTCAGGCGTACAACGAAATCGTCGTCCAGAACGGTGGTGGCACGGAGTACGAGATGTTGATCGGCGACATCGCCAACCCGCTCGAGGGGCAGGCCTACGGCTGGGGTGTTCGCCAGGAGTGGCTCGAGGCGTACAACGACGGCGACCTCCAGCAGTTCGCCCTCTGGATGCAGATCTCACAGCTAATCGTCTACGAAGAAGATATCGACGACGTCTCCTGATACGGTTTGCTGTCGTCTCCTCCCGATGATTGCCCATACCGGATCGGCAATCACCGGTGAAAAGTTACAGCAAACCGTATGAGTCGTTTCTTTTCGTGTGTTCCCATCGCGGCCTGCGCTGAATCTGTTGTGTCTGCTTCGACTCGAGGCACACCCTCCAGCGGGCCCACACCGGGGTAGTTTTCAACGCTGGGCGAAAACTCACTGTCAATAGCCATGGACGAGGATCTACGTGCGGCCGTCGAGCGGGAAGCGGAGAAACACGCGTTGTTGAACGCCATCAAACACGAGAGTGACGCCAACGTCGGCGCGGTTATGGGGCCGCTGATGGGAGATAACCCGGCGTTCAGGGAACATGCTGATGCCGTTCCAGGCATCGTCGGCGGCGTCGTCGCCCGAGTCAACGATCTCGACCAGGAAGCTCGTCGGGACCGACTCGAGACGTTAGCCCCCGACGAACTCGCAGAAATCGAAGCCGAAGACGAGGAGGATGACCAGCTGCTGCCCGACCTGCCGGGAGCCGAGGACGCCGACGAGGTTCGGATGCGCTGTGCGCCGAACCCGAACGGCCCCTGGCACATCGGCCATGCACGGATGCCCGCTGTCATCGGCACGTATCGTGAACTGTACGACGGCTGGTTCTGCGTTCGCTTCGACGACACCGACCCCGAGACGAAACGCCCCGACCTCGAGGCCTACGATGCCATCCTCGAGGACCTCGAGTATCTCGGCTTCGAAGCCGACGAGACGTTCGTCGCGAGCGATCGCCTCGAGATCTATTATGACCACGCCCGAGACCTGATCGACGCCGGCGGCGCCTACACCTGCTCATGTTCCGGCGAGGATTTCTCGGAGCTGAAAAACGCCGGCGAGCCGTGCCCACATCGGGATAAATCGCCGGCGACGGTGCACGAGGAGTTCAAGGCGATGATTGACGGCGAGTACGAAAGCGGTGAGATGGTCTTGCGAGTCAAGACCGATATCGAGCACAAAAACCCCGCACTCCGTGATTTCGTCGCGTTCCGAATGGTCGACACGCCACACCCGCGCGAGGAAGCGAGCGAGTATCGGTGCTGGCCGATGCTCGACTTCCAGTCGGGAATCGACGACCAGCTGATCGGTATCACCCACATTATTCGCGGTATCGACCTTCAGGATTCGGCCAAACGCCAGCGGTTCGTCTACGACTACTTCGATTGGGAGTATCCGGAGGTCATCCACTGGGGCCACGTTCAGGTCGACGCCTACGACGTGAAGATGAGTACGTCGACGCTCAAAGAACTGATCGACGCGGGTGAACTCGACGGCTGGGACGACCCTCGCGCGCCGACGCTCAAGAGCCTCCGTCGGCGTGGCATCCGTGGCGAGGCCATCACCGAAGCGATGGCCGGACTCGGCACCTCGACGAGTGATGTCGACCTCGCGATGAGCGCCATCTACGCGAACAACCGCGACCTGATCGACGACGAGAGCGACCGTCGCTTTTTCGTCCGCGACGGCGTCGAAGTCGGCCTCGCTGGCAGTCCACCCGAACAGGCAGCGCCCGAACTCCACCCGGATCACGAAGACCGTGGCACCAGAGCGATTCCCGTCGGCGACGCTGTCGCCCTCGAGGAGGATGACCTGCCGGGCCGTGAGGAACGCATCTGGCTCAAGGGTCTGGGCTGTTTCCAGTACACGCGCGACGTACTCCAGTACACCGGCGAATCGATCGACGTCGTTCGCGATGGTGACGTCGACGTGGTTCACTGGGTCCCTGCCGACGAAAGCGTCCCGCTCACGCTGCGAACGATGGAGGGTGACGTCGAGGGGCGTGCGGAACCGGGCGTTCTCGACTACGACGCCGGGACCGTTTGCCAGTTCGAGCGTATCGGTTTCGTCCGACTCGATCAGGTCGAAGAAGACGGCTCCGTCGCATACTACGCACATCCCTGACGCAAACTACCGTACTGGCCGTGTCGATATTCAGCCGCTTTTTCGCTCGAGTGAGGTCTGTTTTCGTCCCCGATCAATGACTGCACAGGAGTCGATAAGGATCGGCGCTCGAGAAGGTCGTAGGGATGTTGTCACTGTGTACCGGTCAGCGACAAACCGGTACTCGCTAACCGGGAAGAGACGCCGACGAACCCTATCAGCCCCCATCCTCGAGGAGATCTGATTCGCTGTCTGGAAGCGGGTCGGCCACGACGCCGTCCTGTCTGCCCAGCACGCGAGCGTGGGCCGCACAGACGAACCGGTTTTCCGTCCAGGGAATGTGTAACTCGACGGCCACCGGTCGGTCGCAATCGGACTCCGAACACGTTTCCGGCATGGTATCTCGAGGGATATTTGTCATCCAGTGACAGAGCTTTTTCGGGTGTGTAGATCGTGGTGATCTCTGGTGACGGGTTTCATCGCGACGCGCTGATCGACGTGTGTCTCTCTCGAGTTTCCAGTTTTCAAAAGGAAAACGGTATTCCGACCACTTTCTCACATCGAGAGAGCGGATCAACCTGTGGGATGCCGACGCCGTCGTCAGTACGCCGGTCGCTGGGCCTGGATCACGTCCGAGAGCTGCATTTGCTCCTCGGCGAGCAGTTCGGTGAGATCGTCGGACGTGATGATTCCGACCAGTTCGTTGTTCTCATTACAGACGGGCAGTCGGCGGATACCGTGTTCGCTCATTAGTTCGGTGGCACGGTAGAATCCATCCGTTTCGTCGACAGTTTTCAGCGAATCTGTCATGACTTCTCCGGCCGTCGTAGACGCCGGATCCGTTCCGTCCCCAATCACCCGCAGGGCGAGGTCGCGGTCGGTGACGATCCCGATCGGTTCGTTGCCGTCCGTAATCACGATGCTCCCGACTTTGGACTCGTCCATGCGCTTTGCGAGCTCCTGGACTGACTCGTTTTCTCGTGCCGTTACAACGTCACTTCGGGCAAGGTTTTCGATTGGCATGAACCCGGGCTATCGTCCCACTGATGTTGACATAAAGCCACACCGTACTGGTGTCGCTTCGTGAATCTCACTCGAGTTGAGGGGAACGACGCTGTGTGTATCGAATCCGCCGACGGCAACGTCACTTGTGTTGGCGGTCAAGCCCTTTCAAAGCGGCCGAACGAGACGTGTATCCGATACCGAGCGCATCACAGTCCACACACTCCCAGCGATACTCGCCCCTGAATCCGCGAATCGAAACGACGTCACCGCAGGTGGGACAGCACTTGCGTCGGCGCAACGTCCGTACTCGCTCGAGCATATCGACGACGGTTCGATCCTCGTTCATTTCACCCTCTCCTGCCAACCGTCTCCGTATATGCTTTCTCATACGCGGGTTCAAACCGATAGCATATTCACCGTCTGTCTTCTGCACGTCGGCCGCTCGAGCGCGCGGTTTTACACGCGAAGACGGACTTCCCCCTCACAATACGAAGACGAACTCCTGCCTCACAACACGAAGACGAACTCCTGCCTCACAACACGAAGACGAACTCCTGCCTCACAACACGAAGACGAACTCCTGCCTCACAACACGAAGACGGCGACGAGAAACCCCACGAAAAGCGTCGTCGTCAGCAGTACCTGAATCGCCGTCGACGCCAGTATCCCGGCCGTCGCGAACACGGCGGTTCGGGCGCTCTGGTCGGCGTCACCGTTGCGGGCAAACTCGAGGAGAAAGACGGTCCCGAAGAGGCCGACGAGCAAGCCGAGTGGGCCGCTAATGAACATGAGTGCAATCGCAACGATAGCGGCCACACCAGTGGTTTCCCAGGAGGCGCCGCCCGCCCGCGCCGCAAACGAAGAGGCGAACAGTTCGGCAAGCAGGGTGAGTACACCGAGTAGCGTAAGCACTCCGAGGGCGAGGAATCCTGGTTCGGCAAACCCGCTGTGCCACCAGTACAGATAGAGTCCGCTCAGCGAGAGCAAACCGCCGGGAACGAGCGGGATAAGCGTGCCGAGGATCCCGGCGACGAGTAACACGATGGCAAGCACGGCGACCAGGTCCATGCCTGACAGTGATCGGCGGGGGAAAAAGGCGTATCGACACGCTCGCTTTCATCGGGGGATCTGCCTCGAGTGGATACCATTACGGTCTCGAGGTGAGATGCACGAATATGGAGGCGTCTACGACGGCCCGAGGTGCAATCGTCATCGGGGCCTCGTCGGGAATCGGCGAGGCGCTGGCACACGAACTCGCGGCGGATGGCTACGAGGTTGGACTGGCAGCCAGACGGACCGAACGGCTGAAAACGGTCGGTGAGGCCCTGCCCACGAACGCCTACGTCGCGACGATGGACGTAACGGACACCGAGGACGCCAGAGCAGGCTTTGACGAACTGCTCGAGGCCATGCCGCCAGTCGACGTCGTCGTGCTCAATGCCGGTTTCGGAACCGGGAACGCCGATATGGAGTGGCCGCCCGAACGCGAGACGGTCGACGTCAACGTTCGCGGCTTTACCGCGCTGGCAACCGCTGCCCTGAATCACTTCGAATCGCGCGGCCCGACCGCGAGCGACCACGACGGCCATCTCGTCGGTGTCTCCTCGGTCGCCTCGCACTTTGGCAATCCCAGCGCGCCGGCGTATAACGCCTCGAAAGCGTTCGTCTCGACGTACCTCGAAGGCTTGCGCCACCGAAACTCGACACGCGATACTGAGGTAACGATCACGACCGTCGAACCGGGGTACGTCGACACCAAAATGCTGCTGGCCGACGACCCGTTCTGGGTTTCCTCGCCGGAAACGGCCGCCAGTCAGATCGCTCGAGCGATTCGTAAGCGCCGCGCACACGTCTACGTCACCCAGCGCTGGCGACTGGTCGCCTGGCTGTTCGAGTTGCTCCCCGAGTCGGTTATTCGCCGGGTTATAACTTGAGGTGAATTCGTCGGGTTTTGACTAGAGGCGATGGATAATACGTGCTCACGAGTCGTGAACGCCGAGAATCCCCGGCCGCTCGAGTTCGAGGTCGAACTCGGGACTAACGGCACGGGCGTCGATGGTCGGCCAGGGTTCGCCCATCGGTGCGTCCTCGGTGGTCGTCAGAACCTCGAAACCATCCTCGGTGACGAGTACGGTGTCTTCGCTCTTTGCACCCGCGACGGTCGGATTCCAGGCGTAGGCCATCGGCGTCACGATGGGTGCCTCGTGGTCCGGCGTCGCAATCCATTCTCGGCCCGCGAACCCGGCAGCGCCGCCCTGGTGGTGTTTTTCCCACTCCCCGTCGAAGCCAAGCCGGTCGTAGGCCCCCTGGATAGCGCCAAACACGTCTCCGGCGGTGGCTGGACGTTCGGTATCATCGTCGGGCGTCCGTTCGCCGTCTGCCGCCGCCCGCTTGCCGTCCTTCCTTTCTCGAGGCGCGAACGCTTCTGCTGGCCAGGTTCGGGCCGCTTGCGTCGCGGCCAGCGCGGTCGTCTCGACTCGAGCAGCGGTGACGTGGTGGTCTTCGAGCCACGCAGGCGGATCGAACGCAACGGCTCGGGTACAACTCGCGTGCAGGCCGTGGCGTTGGGTCGTCACCGAGACGAGGACGTAATCGCCGAACTCGACCGCCTTGGGCGTGTAGTGTCGATATCGCTGGGCGCGTTCTGCACCGCCGACGAGAACGACTGGTGCCTCGATGTTCTGTGCAGCCAGCGAGACCGTGAGGGCGGCGGTGACTTCGGCTTCGGTGTCATCGGTCTGCAACTCCCGGCAGACGGCTTCGACGGCGGCCGCGGTTTCTCGCCCGAGTTCGCGGTAGCGTTCGATGTCGGTCTCGGTCAGCGGCTGGCGAATCTCGCTCGGGTCGATTCGCTCGAGGTTCTCGTCAGGAACGTCGAAATCCGCCGCCGCCGGTTCGCCGTCGACGACTGCCATGAGTGCCTCCGGCAATGACTGTGCGTACCAGGGGAACGTCTCCGTCTCGATGGGTACGCCCGCAGACTCGAGGTCCGGAACCTCCTCCTCGCGGAGTCGCTCGAGTTCGATGGTGTTCGCCAGCAGGGTGACGGCCTCGCCGTCGTAACCGAGCGCACCGACGCCGATGTCACCTTCCCGGTCGACGACGTTGTCGCCACCAGCGAGCCACGCAAACGAGTTCGGTCGTGCGAACCAGACGGACGCGAGGTCGTGAGCCTCGAGATAGGCGTCCAGTCGCGCGAGTTTTTCCATGCCGAGGCCACGAGCGGGAGCGGCTTGAATCCGACGAACCGTTCCGTCGATACGCCATCTATTCATCCACTCGAGCACCCGCACATGTTAGCGAAACGGCGCTCGCGCTCCCATCGCTCGGGAAGAACACGGACGATTCAAATACGCCCACTCCTAACCCCCGATGAGAACCCGTGTCTTACGATGCCCATACGTCTGATTCCTCGCGGTTGCCGATCAAATTCGATCGGACCCGATTTCGGTATCTGTTGACGCTGACGGTCGCCCTCGTCGCGGGAACGATCATCCTCGGCGTCGCGGCCAGAACGACCGGGTCGGGACTCGCCTGTGATGCGAACTGGCCGGTTTGTGACGGCGGCTTCCTGAACCTGTTGCCACAGGGTCAACCCTCCTTCTGGGAGTGGATCCACCGCGTCGTTGCCATGCTGGCCGGCTTCGCAATTATCGCCTCGGCGATAGCCGCCATCTGGACCGACCACGCGACGAAAGCCGTTGCCGGCCTCGTCACTGCGGGCCTGATCTTGACGCCGATCCAGGTCTATCTCGGCGCCGAGACCGTCCTCTCGTACGAGATGACGATCCTCAACTTCCACTTCTGGACGGCCATCCTGATTTTCGTTATCTTCGTGGTGGCGCTCGTCCTCGCCTGGGAGGACCGCCTCGGGGCGAGACACGTCGCGATAGGCCTCGCTATCGGTGCGGTGACGGTCCCGGTGCAGGTGCTTTTGAGCCCGATTTTCATCCAGCAAAACACCCCCACCACGCTGACGATTCAGATGGGGGTCCTCCTGACGCTGCTCGCCGTGGTCACGCTGGCCGCGCTCTATGGCACCGAGGTCTTCGACAGCCTGGCGACTCGAGGGACGATCGCGCTCGGAACGCTGTTGACACTCGGAACGCTTATCCTGAGCCGCGAATCCGTGATGACCTACTCGCCGGCACTCGACCTGACGTACCTGCTGGTCGCCGGCGCGTTGTTCGTGACCCTGCTCGTCGGTGCCTGGTTAGGCTTCCGGGAGAGTCGCCCGCTCGAGAGTGGTCGGGCGGCCGCCTGATTGGATCTATTGGCTTTCACGCACCGACGAGCACCGACCCAGTGACAAGCGCTCGGCAGTATATTGTTCTTACCGTTGCTCACTCTGCACTCGATTACTTATTGCATACAACTATCATAACCAGAGTTAGTTACTACCAATCGTGTATTATTAACAAAAACCATCGATAACTCGAGTATTGCAACCTGGGATGTCTTCATCCTCGAGGCAATTCACCCGAGTGCGGACACGGTCATCACGGCAAGCACCGACGCTCCAACGCCGAGCACGAACAGGCCATAGTTCGCCAACCGGTTTTTCGCCGGCGTCACGTTTAACGTGAAGCGACGTGACGTGAGCGGCCACAACGGAGCCACGCCCATCGGAGTCAGTGCATCACCGAGAATGTGTGTGACGATGGCGAACGCTGATACGGCGAACACGAAGGTAACGAGCGTCGTGTCGGGTGCGCCGGTGACGACCTCGAGTGCCAGATACAGTCCACCGCCGATGACGGCACCGACCAGGAGGGCGAACACCAGCGTGTGGGTGATGCCGCGGTGCTCGATGAGCGGAATCTGGTGGTCGGCATCGGGAAGCGTCGACAGCGAGAGACAGATGACGGCACCGAGAATCGCCAGCACCTCCTCGCCGGCCATGGCGACACTCGCACCGACCGGCGCGTAGGCGAGCATCGTGATGCCGTAGTGGCCGAGTTGATACATCTGCCAGAAAGGAAGTCACCACCCAGTATATGTCCTGTGGTTGCTGCCGTCGAGAATGCTTGTGAACATACCGACGCCGATGGCGTTCTTCCTGACCATACCGATATCGTTCTCCCTGAAGAGACCGATTCCGTTCCCCCTGAATCAAACTCGAGTGAGCCCCCTGCTCGAGACTCAAAGCCAACCCCAATATACCCAACCGCACGACCCCGATTTACCCACCGGCGAGACCCCGAACGTTTTTGCCTCCCCGAACGTGCGCAAGCGCATGGCAGACATCGAGCCAATGACGCGTTTTCCAGTCCCGGACGTCGAATCGCTTCCCGAAGATCTGCAAGAACGCATCGAAGACGAGACGGAGCGTGCCGGGTTCACTCCGAACGTTTTTCTCGCCTATGCCTACCGACCCTCTCACTTCCGGGCGTTTTTCGACTACTACGATGCGCTCGTCGAGGAAACCGAACTGACGCGTCTCGAAATCGAGATGATCATCGTCGCCGTCAGCGGCGCGAACGACTGTTATTACTGCAACACGGCCCACGGCGCACTGGTTCGGCTCTACGGTGACGACCCGTTGCTCGCCGACCAACTCATTTCGAACTACCGGAACGCGGATATCAGCGACCGTCACCGGGCGATGTTGGACCTCGCCGTCACACTCACGGAAAACCAGGCAACGGTCGAAGAACGAGACCTCGAGGCACTCGAGGATCACGGGTTTAGCCGCCGCGCAATCTGGGATATCGGCTCCGTGGCCGCGTTTTTCAACCTCTCGAATCGGATGGCCCAGCTTGCAGATATGCGACCCAACGAGGAGTTCCACACGCTCGGCCGCGAGTAACCGTACTCGAGGCGTCATTTTACTCGCTCACTCTCGAAAGTCGAGGCGTCGCTCCTTCGCCTGTTTCTGCATACGTACTTCACAGACACGCCAAAGCCTCGAGGTACCCTTCTCGGGAACAGCAATCAGAATTCCGTCAGAGCCGAAAATGGAGGTGTTTCTGGGGGACGCCAGCAGGGTTTACTGCTCGTCTTCGTCGTCCGCGCCGATTTCGTCTTCCGCAGCGCTTTGGGTTCCGTCAGCGTCAGTCACTTGGCCATCGTCGCCAGTGTCCGTCGCTTCGGTATCGGCCGCTTCATCGCCGCTCCCGTCTTTGGTTTCGGCATCGTCGTCGGTTTCGGCAGCCTCGACTTCGTCACCGTCGTCGGTGTCGCTGTTATCGGCTGCCGTTTCGCCCTCAAGGTCGTCCGACTCGTCGCCCTTTGTTTCGTCTTCGTCTTCGCCGTCATCGTTATCGTCTTCAGCGACTTCGCCACCAAGTTCGATTGCTTCTTCAGCGTCTGCGTCCTCGGCGTCTGCTTCTTCAGCGTCTGCGTCGTCGCCTTCGCTGTCGTCAGCCCCAGGCGCTTCGCCGTCTATGTCGTCGGCTTCCTCAGTATCGTCCGGTTCGTCTTCCTCGAGCGAGCCGTTGCTCACCGTCACCTGCGCGTTCTGAATGACTTTATCGCCCATCTCGTAGCCTGGCGTGAACACGTCTGCAATGGTCCCTTCGGGTTTCTCGCTGTCGACGCGCATCATGACTTCGTGGCGCTGTGGATCGACGTCAGTTCCCGGTTCGGGGTCGACCTCTTCGACGTTTTCCTCTGAGAGGATACGGTCGAACTCCTTGAGTGTCATCTCGAGGCCGTCCCGCAGACTGTCGACGTTTTCGCTCTCCTCGCTGAGGGCTCGTTTGAGGTTGTCTCGGACGGTCACGAGCCGTTCGACGAGGTCCTCGGTCGCGCGGTCTTTGATCTGCTGTTGGCGCTTTTTGGCTCGCTTTTTGTAGTTCTGGAAGTCCGCCTGCGTCCGTTTGACGTGGCTTTTGAGATCGCCAATCTGCTCTTCGTACTCCTCGATGGTTTCCTCGCGATCCTCGAGGGTCTGTTCGCGCTCGTCGAGTTGATCCTGGAGGTCGCCAATTGTTTCGGCCTGGGCTTCGACTCGCTCGCTGAGGTCCTCGAGTTCGGCCCGCTGGTGCTGGACGGTGCCGTTAAGTTCGCGCGCCATCTCAACGATGGAGTTGACGTCGCGGGCGATTTCGTCGTCGTACTCCTGGAGGGTCTCGAGGAGATTTTGAATGTCCTCGCTCGTCTGGGGGGTTTCCGGTTCTTCGTCGGACGGTTCGGCGCTCGCCGGTTCCTCGGATGGGTCGTCCGGTTGTTCCGTGTCGTTCGTCTCGACCGGATCTTCTGTGTCGGCAGCGTCGGCTGCCGATTCCGTATCGCGGTCTGTCGTTGGTTCCGTGTCGGCGTCGACGACATCCTCGCCATCCGATTCGGCTGGGTGCTCACCGTCGGCGTCTCCCTCCGCTGGGACACCCTGGGCTGTGGAGTTCAGGCCCTCATCTTCGCTCATATGCCAGACAAGGAACAGCGGTAATAAAAGGGTTGAGGTACGCGTCGTGGCAGGTCACTCGAGGTGACACTCGACCGATGGATTGCTGGGCCACTATCCATCGGTGACTGGTACGCAGAAATGGGTGCCGTCCCTCGATAGATATGCCTCCCTCTCGTTGGACATCACCATCTTCTATAGCATCGCCACCCTCATCTCCGATCGTGTCCGATACGACGCCGTCCGTCAGGCTTCGCTTCGAGGACGGAACGATCCGTCTCGAGACTGATACCGATGAGCCGTCGTTCATCGACGAACTATCGATGCTGACACTAGAGTGGGACTCTCGCTCGGAGATCTTTCGCGTGCCAGCACACGAGTACGCCGCGTTACGGGTTGGACTCGCCAACGAATCCGTCACCGTAGCGGATTCGGTGCTGTGTGTCGAGGCTCCGGTTTCTCGAGGTGATTCGTCCGCGTCCGAACTCGACCACACGACCGCGTCCGAACTCGACCACACGACCGCGTCCGAACTCGACCACACGACCGCTTACGAACTCCGGTCGTATCAACAAGACGCGCTCGAGGCCTGGCTAGAGACGGACCGCTGGGCCGATATCGACCACGTTCCAGCGGAGTCCCTCGACAGCGAAGGCACGGCCGAGTCTACCGTCGGATATCCACGATACGCCCCGGCTGGCGTCCTCGAGTTACCCACCGGGAGCGGCAAGACGGTCATCGCGCTCGAGGCCATCGCCCGACTCGAAACGCCGACATTGATCGTGGTGCCGACAATCGACCTGCTCGAACAGTGGGTGGGCGAACTCCGGCGGGAGTTCGACGTACCGGTCGGCCAGTTCGGTGGTGGCGAACAACGCCTAGAGTGGCTGACGGTTTCGACGTACGACTCGGCGTATCTGAAAGCGGATTCCGTTGGCGACCGGTTCGGATTCGTCATTTTCGACGAAGTACATCATCTGGGTGGCGAGGGGTACCGAGATATCGCGCGAACGCTTCCCGCACCCGCCAGACTGGGGTTGACGGCGACCTTCGAGCGGCCCGACGGGGCCCACGAAATCGTCGAGTCACTGCTCGGCCCGCTGGTCTATCGCCTTTCGGCAGACGACCTCGCAGGCGAGCATCTGGCGGCCTACGACGTCAAACGACTCGAGGTCACGCTGACGGCGGGCGAGCGGGAGGCGTACGAACGTAATCAGGAAACGTTCACGAACTACCTCGCCCGATCGAACATCCAGTTACGGTCGGGTGCCGACTACCAGCAACTCGTGAAACGGTCGGGGAGCGACCCCGCGGCGCGGGAAGCCTTACTCGCTCGCCAGCGGGCGCGCGAGATAATGCTCGGGGCCGAACGCAAACTCGAGACCCTCGAGGACGTGCTCGAGACCCATCGTGGCGAACGAACGATTCTCTTTACCGCACACAACGACCTGGCGTACGAGGTCGCCGAACGCTTTCTCGCGCCCGTCATCACCCATCAGACCGGGACGGCCGAACGGCGAGAAATCCTCGAGCGATTCCGGTCGGGTAGGTACTCGAGAGTGGTTACCTCGAACGTGCTCGACGAGGGTGTCGACGTCCCCGATGCCTCGGTCGCGGTCGTCCTCTCCGGGAGCGGGAGCGAGCGCGAGTTCACCCAGCGTCTCGGGCGGATTCTCAGGCCTAAAGACGACGGCGGCCGGGCGCTTTTGTACGAAATCGTGGCGGCCGAAACCGGCGAAGAATCGATCGCTGACCGGCGTCGATAGGCTACAGCCGGAACAGGGCGAGTGCCCGGGGCTTTCCCTCGAGGTTTCACTCCTGGAACCGCGATTTGACGCTGCGTGCTGTGTCGGTTCCGTGTGTGTCGACCAGGATCTCGAGGGCGTTCCCAAGTGCTCGTTTGCACGCTCGTGAGGAGTGATAGTCGAGGTCGGTAGCGACCCGCGCCCAGGGATGGCACTGCAAGACGCGTCGAATCAAGAGTTGTTCGGTGTGTGGATCCAGCGGTTCCCCTCCCCACGCAGTCCCTCGACCGGTCGATTCGTCGGGTTCGGGGCCACCGCCAGCGCGCTCGAGCAGGTACCGATACACCAGTCGGCTGAACGGGCCGGGGTCGACATCGAACAGCGCAGGGCCGTACGCAGCCCCGGCAACCAGTTCCCACTCGTTGTCGGTGAGCTCGAGTGGGGGTGCGTAGGCGGGGTCGAGCGAGCGAGTTATGGCCCGGACAACGTCGGGATCGAGTTCGCGGAGGCTGTCGGCGAGCACGTTCGGGAGTCGCCGGACGAACCATCGCTCGTGGCGGTCGACGAAGGCTTGCCCGTCTTTGCTCATCGCGCGACACATGATCACTGAGTACTCGCCGCTGGCGTCGTTTCTGGTCGTCGACAGGTGCAGCGGTCGATACCCGTTTTGGTGCCAGAACGAGACCAGCGAGGGGGTTGCCCCGAACCCCGTCCCCAGCCAGTCGACGGACGGTTCTACGTCCTCGGCCAGCTCCTCGAGCAACAGCGAGCCAAAACCCGCAGATCGCACTGCGTGGTGGGTCGCGATTCTGACGACGCGACCCCCGGCGAGGCCGCCGGCAGCCTCGTCCCGAAGGTGGCTGCTGAAGAGGTCCGGAATCATGTTGCCGCGGAGTCGGGCCCCCTCGTACAGCCGCCGCTGGTCGGCCCGCTCGAGGTTCCCCTCTCGAGCGACCAGCGCGACGCTGACGACGTGGCCCTCGTACGTGAGCGCGTATGTCTCGAGATTTGGTGCATCGAGGAGTCGCGCCAGGTCGTTGGGCTCGGTTCGGTAGTGAGCCAGCACGAGCAGGCCGAACGTCTCCCGGAGGAGCCGTTCGTTGCCACGCAGGGTTTCGGCGTCCAGTTTTCGGTAGTTGACGGTGTCAAGGGTCGCGTCCTCGAGCAGGTCCGGCACGACCGGCCTTGCGTCCAGCAAGAGCGCGTGAAACGACCAGACCTCGAGCGGGTCACCGCCGGCATAGCGAATCGGCTCGGTTAGCGTGTACTCGGTAACCGCGTGGTCGCTCGCTGCCAGTCGGTCCCGAAAGCGGACGGAGAAGCCACGTCCGGCACCCTCGTAGCCGTGAACGGTCGTGGCGAACGCGATTCGTTCGGCGTCCAGGAAATCCTCGAGGACGGCGACCGGGAGAGCAGCCGCTTCGTCGACGAAGACGAAATCGAATTCCGACAGCTGATCTGTGGCCTCGAGTGGCGGGAGATACTGAATATCGCCTCCAGAGGCAGTCACCGACTGTGGGACTTCGGCGGTTCGGCCTGGTTCCACGGCGGTTCGGCCTGGCTCCACGGCGGTTCGATTTAGCTCGCCGGCGGTGTCGGCTGGGCGATGGGCCGCAAGGTCCTCGAGCAGTTCCCTCGCTCGAGCGAACACGTCGTCGACGTTCGAACGGTCGGGAGCGGTCACCAGCACGCGCGAGCCAGTAGCGGCGAACGAGCCAGCCGCCAGCCCGATAGCGCTTGATTTCCCGCGGCCACGGTCGGCCTCGAGGACGACTGCACGCCCCGGTTCGGACAGGGCCTCGAGGTGGCCAAGCGCCGTCGCCTGGTCGTCGGTTCGAC
Organism: Natronosalvus hydrolyticus; assembly: GCA_025517525.1. Lineage (GTDB taxonomy): Archaea > Halobacteriota > Halobacteria > Halobacteriales > Natrialbaceae > Natronosalvus > Natronosalvus hydrolyticus. The sequence goes on along the minus strand of JAOPJZ010000005.1, from coordinate 138,281 downwards.
AGGCGTCGTACGCGAGGCAGGGGAACGAAGCCTCGGTTTTGGGGTCTTTCTCGCCCACCTGGTGTGCTGTTTCCCGAATACCGTCGCCCTCTCGATTTGCTCTGCTTTCTGTATCAGCTATGGCTTCTGTAGTTTCTGTATTGGAGCGACCGACTCGCTCGAGTTTGGGTGCCGGATTCGTCAACCCCTCGTCGACGATTTCGCCTGAACCCACGTCTACGATGGCGAGGCCCCGATGTGCGCGGATGGTCTCGACGAGTCGTCGTCGAAGCCGTCCCGAAACGTCTTCGAGCGTGTAGGGTGCGACCACGAGCGATTCGTCGAACGCATCACGCGTTTCGGCCCACTCCTCGAGTGGTGGCGTGAGCAGTATGAAAAGGCCACCGCCATCTATTGTGCCCACGACACGGCCAATCGTGTTCGGTTCGAGGCCTTCGTGGGCGTCGACGATGACGACGTCGCGGGTGGTTCCGAGCAATCCGCTCGTCTCGTGTTGGGTTCGCTGTTCACAGCGCAGTCGGTCCGCAGGTCCCACGAGAGTCGTCCTCGAGATCGGTGCTTCGAGCCCCTCGAGTATCGTCTCGAGGACGTCATACCCGTCTTCGCGATCACCGATAAGCACGAGTCCCCGCCGCTCGTTTTCCTGGCGGGCTTCAGCCTGCAGTCGTCGTGCGTGGGCGGCGATGGAATCGCTCATCGTTCGTGAAATCGTTGGGGAGGCGAGCCCTTGATACGGTCGGTTGTATAGTGGCCATTGAAAATCATTGTACACGCTATCGCAAGACAGCGTCACGATAGGCGTGTAAATCGTTTCAATGGCTACTATAGCTATTCACCCGCAATTACTGATATGGTGCAGGTAAGAGACTACAACCGACCGTATGAAGGTACTCTGTCTGACTCGTGTAACGGTGTCGCATGGGCTCACGCATTTGGACACGCTTTTAAGGAGGGCACCGTTACTCAGTCGTACACCCTACGCGGGGTTGATGATGCTCCTAGCCTCACAGGAAAACCGCCGGAAATCCGGCCCGGGAACGCAGCCCGGATGGCAGGGGAGCGCGAGCCTGCGCGTGGGAGATAGGTGAACAACCAATGGCAGTTTACGTAACTACAGACATCCCAGCCGACCTCGCAGATGACGCCCTCGAGGCGCTCGAGGTCGCACGAGACACAGGCAGTGTAAAGAAAGGAACGAACGAAACGACCAAAGCCATCGAGCGTGGCAACGCCGAACTCGTCTTCGTCGCCGAAGACGTCAGCCCGGAGGAGATCGTGATGCACCTCCCCGAACTCGCTGACGAGAAAGGCATTCCCGTGGTCTTCGTCGAGACCCAGGACGACGTCGGCCACGCCGCCGGCCTCGAAGTCGGAAGCGCCGCCGCGGCGATCGTTGACGCCGGTGAAGCGGCCAGCGACGTCGAGGATATCGCCGGCAAGGTCGAGGACCTCAACTGAGGTGATTATTGATGAGCGCTGAAGACGGAGAAAGCAGTTCAACCCCCGCCGAAGTCATCGAGGTCGTCGGCAAGACTGGCATGCACGGTGAAGCGATGCAGGTCAAATGCCGGATCAAAGATGGCGAGAACCAGGGACGGATCATCACACGAAATTGTCTCGGACCGGTCCGCGTCGGCGACATTCTCCAGCTGCGCGAGACCGCCCGCGAGGCCGACTCCATCGGAGGTCAGTAACTATGGTCGAACACCGAACCTGTGACTACACGGGCGAAGAAATCGAACCAGGAACGGGCATCATGTACGTCCAGAAGGATGGCAGCGTCCTCCACTTCGTCGACTCGAAGGCGGAGAAAAACTTCAAACTCGGCCGCGAACCGCGCGACCTCGAGTGGACCGAAGACGGCCGTCGTGGCAAAGGTCCAGTTCAGGAGGAAGTCGAAGCCGAGGAACCCGAAGCAGAGGCGGAGGACGAAGAATCTCAGGCAGAGGCGGAAGCCGACGCAGATGAGGACGAAGCCGACGCTGAGGGGGAAGAAGCAGAAGCCGACGCTGAGGAGGAAGAGGCCGACGCTGACGAGGACGACGAAGAATGAGCGACCACGAACGCACCTTCGTCATGGTCAAACCCGACGCATTCGCCCGCGGCCTCGTTGGCGAAGTCGTCTCCCGACTCGAGGACCGTGGCCTGAAACTCGTCGGCATCAAAGTGATCAACATGCCCGAAGCACGGGCCAAAGAGCACTACGCCGAACACGAGGACAAGCCGTTTTTCGACGGTCTTATCGATTTCATCACGTCCGGCCCCGTTGTCCCGATGGTTTGGGAAGGCCAGGACGCGACTCGCCAGGTCCGCCAGATGATCGGCGCAACCGATCCGCTCGAGGCGGCCTCCGGAACGATTCGCGGTGACTACGCACTCGACCTCGGTCGCAACGTCGTCCACGCAGCCGACCACGAGGACGAGGGCGCGAACGAACGCGAAATCGCGATCCACTTCGACGAAGACGAACTCATCGACTACGACCAGCACGACGCTGGTTGGCTCTACGAATAGGATTCGTTGTTCGTTTTCCATACCGTTCTCTTCTGTACTGCAGAGACGTAAGGCAAATCACGGTGGCTATTTGAAAAAACACATATCCTCTTTCAGATAGACGTAACACCTAATGTCCTCGTCCCAGTATGGGCCACTGGTGGTTTCGAATGGTAATTTACGGTAGGTGGTTTTCGAATGCGTGAGCGGGAGACCGCAACAAATACACCCGTTGGGGTGACGACCCCGTCGCTCGATACGGTGTTCGATATTCTTGCCGACCGGCGGCGACGATTCGTTCTGTATCACCTGTATGATGCCGTTGATGGCGTCAGCACGGTCGAGGAACTCGTCGATTTCGTCGCCGCACACGAGCCTGATGACGGCCCCTCGAGGGACGAGTTACAGATCGCGTTGTATCATATCCACCTGCCAAAACTCGAGGAAGCAGGCGTTATCGAGCACGACCAGCGCAGCGAGACGATCCGATACTGGGCCCAGCCTTCACTCGAGGAGTGGCTCGAGCATGCCGCGTATAAAGAACGAGACAGCTAGTACTCCCAAACGTCGACCCATTCGTGAAACTGAACGCAACCGCATAATTTCACGCACCGGTCAAGGTTTGGGCAGCCACTAGCGATCAGGTCCGTAGGATCGTTCGCGTGCGATTCGGTCAGTTACCTGCTGGTAAACTCACTCGATGGTATCTCCCCACGGTTGAGCGCAGCCTCGTGAGCCCCCATACGTTTGATAGCCGCTCGAGAAAGTGGCCATCTGCTTTCGACGGACGGTCGCTCAACTTTCAGGGGTTTTGACCGATCAATGATGTGGTATGATACCGTTTCACTCCTCAATATTTAACAGGTACGCTGTCGTTAGCAGTAAGTGGTGTTCACTAATGACTGACCACGAACTTCCACCGCTTCCTTACGACTACGACGCACTCGAGCCATCGATCTCCGAACAGGTCGTTACCTGGCATCACGACACCCATCATCAGGGCTACGTGAACGGCCTGAACGCTGCTGAGGAAACCCTCGCCGAAAACCGCGAGTCCGGTGACTACAGCTCGACGGCTGGCGCGCTCGGCAGCGTCACCCACAACGGCTGTGGGCACTACCTCCACACGCTGTTCTGGGAGAACATGTCGCCAAACGGTGGCGGCGAGCCAGAGGGCGACCTCGCCGACCGCATCGAGGCCGACTTCGGCTCGTATGAGGGCTGGAAAGGCGAGTTCGAGGCTGCAGCAAGTGCTGCCGGTGGCTGGGCACTGCTGGTCTACGACCCAGTTGCGAAACAGCTTCGTAACGTTGCTGTCGACAAACACGACCAGGGCGCACTCTGGGGATCTCACCCCATCCTGGCCTGTGACGTCTGGGAGCACTCGTACTACTACGACTACGGCCCGGACCGCGGCAGCTTCGTCGAAGGCTTCTTCGACGTCGTCAACTGGGACAAAGTCGCCGAAGAGTACCAGAAGTGCCTCGACCACTTCGAGTAAGCGACGACTCCGTTTACCTTCACATTTTTATGCAGCCGATCGAGGAGTGACAACGCCAGCGAATCCACATCGTTTACCGTTTCCGCGAGCGTACGTCGTCGTATGCCAGTTCCAAAAGACGAGTTTAACCGGCTGCCACCGTGTGACTTTTACACCCCGGAGGAACTCCTCGAGCCGGATCAGATGTACAGCGTTTACGAAATTGCTCGACTCTTACAGGGATTGGATCCCGGGGCGGACATCGACAGGGAAACCGAGGATATTCTGCTCGACTGGGCCATCCCGTGGGTGATGACGAACGCCTCGGAGCTGGTCGTCGGCGAACCTCGGACGGACGACGAACCGGGCTATTACGGGCTGAAAACGGACGACGAGTAATCTTCCACCCTCACTGGTAGTGGTCCCGAGCCCATGCCCACTCGAGTGTGAGCCTGGCCTCGAGACGTGTTCGCTTGGCCGGATCGAGTCCGTTGTCCTCTCAGTGGTGTCCTATCAGTGCTGTCTGGCCATCTGACTCGCCAGTTCGACGTGTCGGTACGGGTCCGTGGTGACGCTCGGTCCGTGACCGGTGTGCAGTTCACGGAGCGACGGGTCGAGCACCTCGAGCATACGGTCGATGCTCTCGATCAACGTTGCTCGGTCTCCCTCTGGCAAGTCGGTCCGGCCGAAACTGCCGTTCTGGAACACGAGGTCGCCCGCAAACAACACCTGTGGGTCTTCAGCGTACAGGCAGAGGTGGTCGCCTTTGTGTCCCGGTGTATGGTAGGTGACGTACTGGTGATCGCCCATCGTAATTGATCCCTCGTCTTCGAGCGCGTGGTCGATGCCAGCAAACGATTCGTCGTGTCCCCAGACCTCGACGTCGAACGCCGTGAGGACGGCCTCGAGATTGTCGACGTGATCCAGATGCGTGTGTGTCAAGACGACCGCGTCGAGGGTGTCGGTGTGTTCGTGGATCCGTTCGACGACGTCGAAGTTGGCACCGGTATCGACGAGTACCGTTCGTTCTCCGTCGACCAGAAACACGTTACTCGTGAACGCCTGGATACCTTCGGAGAGATTGACGATCATAACCGCTACTAGGCGGGTCGGCCCTTTGTTCGTATCGACTTGCGAAGGTGAGTTGTGTGTCTCTGTGTCGTGGTACGGATCTGCATTCCCTTCGTCACAGTCACAAACTCTTTTAGCAGGGGCGCGTATAGCAGAGACGAATGCACAGGCCGGCACTCACAATAGGCACTATTGTGATTTTCATCACGTTCGGACTCCTCGTGGCGAGCGGACCCATGCTCGCAGCCGACGGGACTGGTGCCGGCGTTGACGCCTCGCTCGGCGACACGGGGGTTGTTGACGAGTCGAACGATCGACTCGACTCGACTGCCACTTTCGAGTCACCGACTGACCGTCACCACCTCGAGTCGCGGACGTATCTCACCACGCGTGAGTTCGACACCACGACCTACACGATAACTGTCCACAGTAACGGCGATGCGACCTGGACGTTCCGTCACGAACGGATCCTCTCGTCGAGCGACGAAGAATCGCAGTTCGAAGCCTTCGCCGAGGAGTTCGAAGACGAAGAGACCGAACTGTACACCGACTTCGTTAATCAGGCCGAAGCACTCACCGAGCTCGGTAGCGACGTCACCGACAGGGAGATGGCCGCCACTGATTTTAACCGGTCGGCCACGATCGAACAGCGATTTAACACTCGAGGCGTCGTCGAGATGTCCTTTACCTGGGAAGGCTTTGCGGTCGTTTCGGACGACGAGATTATCGTCGGCGACGTTTTCGATGGCGGGTATTACATCACCTCCGAGCAGACGCTAGTTGTCGAAGCGGACGACGACCTTACGTTTACCAGCGTCCAGCCTGAGGGACAGGTCACCGGGGCCTCACTCGAGGACAGCAACTCGATTACCTGGTCCGGCAGCAAGCAGTTCCTCGATGGCCAACCGCGAGTGGTCCTCGAACGAGATACACCCTCTGAGTCTGGTGGCACACTCAGTACGCTGGGGGAGACCGTCGGGAACGGTGCCTCGAGCTGGCTACTCGGGGCCATACTGGTCGTTTTGATAGCGGCTGTGAGCGTTGGCATCTATCGATATCGACAGGGTTCCTCGACGGCAACCGAGACCGAATCGGAGGAGGAAGCGGTTGCAGAGTCCTCCGATGGAGCACAGACGGGTGCCGCCGATCCGATCACCGATGCGGAACTGCTGAGTGACGAAGACCGTGTCGTCTCCCTGATCCGTGAAAACGGTGGCCGAATGAAACAGGTCAACATCGTCGACGAAACCGGCTGGTCGAAATCCAAGGTCAGTATGTTGCTCTCGGAGATGGAATCCGAAGGGACCATCAGCAAACTTCGGGTTGGCCGAGAGAACATTATCAGTCTGGATGGGTTCGAACCGGAAGCCGCTCGGTCTCCGTTCGAAGAGTGACTCGAGTGTGCGAAAGACGGACACTCCGTTTCCGAAACGGAACGCTTAAACGGTTTTCCCGGCAACCGTAGAACGTAGCACGAACGGCACTACTGCTCCGTTGGTGTAGTCCGGCCAATCATATTGCCCTCTCACGGCAATGACCAGGGTTCGAATCCCTGACGGAGCATCCTTTTCCCGACGCTGTCTTCCGATTTCGAGCCGTTCATATCAAACTATGGCTCGACCACGTTACACTCAGCGGAATCCGTCTGCCCATGGGAGCGTAGATCACCAACGATATCGCTGAGGCTTCTTGGCGCAAAACCCACATCCTCTGCGCGATCAACGAGGTTGAGATGCGCCTGCAGCGAATCCATTGAGGGGATCGAGTGCGTTTTCACCATCTCGACGATGTCGTCTTTTCCCACTCGCTCTTGAACCTGCCAACCAATGCCGTGCACCGCCTCAACGGCCCGGTCGAGAGGATTTTCGTGGGAAGGGTTCGAAATGATACCATCGTGGATTTGATAATGGCCCGATCACAGACGGTGACGAGGTTTCGAACCTTGTGCGTGCCACCCCGCTCGCGCGGTCGGATGTGATGGGCGTGGAGCGTCATTCCAGACATTCCGTGGTAGCGACCGCAGTTCCAACATCGTAAATTATCGCGCTCAAAGACACGTTTTCGCCGACTCCTCCAGTCTGTAGGTAATTTACGTGCCATATGGTAACAAACAACGTCCTACTCATAAAATCCCATCACACATGATTGCGAAGTCACTATTCAATGCAATGAAAAGAGGGTTTTGAAAGCACAGAGGTGATGAAAGCCTGCGAGACCCTTCCACATGGAAAAAGACTGGGACAAAGGCTGACAACTGGATACCCCATCTCACGTGGGAGCTAATCTACTGAAAGCTGGTCTTCGAGCGTCTCTGCTATTTCTCTCTACTCAAATTGGCCGCCGTCGAGCGACCAGTGATCCCGTCTCCAATCTGAACGACGCCAGCGAAGAGTACAACGAATCTGAGTTCCGGGAGGACGTATCGGTAGTCGACGACCTGCTCACTCGAGGGCGTGAGGTCGGACTTCTTGGGGCTCTCCGGACGCCGCACAATCGTAGATCGCCTGGATTGTCGAGAACGTGAACAGGGCATCCTCGTTCGTGAGGATTGGAGCGTCCTCACCGCGAATACGCCGATCGAAGAAGACGAGTGGTCGCTGGTGTGGTCCGAACGGTTCGGTCCCGGAAACAGTGGTCGACTCTTCGGTTACCGTCCCGTCGTCGTCGCTCGAGAGCGTCACCTCAGCCTCGTCTACATCGGTCCAGTCCCAACGGATGGAACCGCGTGTTCCCTCGATTTCGGCGACCCACCGTTCTTCACCGTGTGTTCCGGAGGCTCGTTCGTACGTGACATTGACCTCGTCGGTGCCGGTTCGATAGACCAGACTCGCACCACCGTGGGTCTCGACGTCGAAGGTGAGATCAGTGGGGTCGACACCCGTCTCGGGCTGGGCCGTCCACGCGTCGCGGACCGCAACAACGTCGGGTGAGAGAAGGTCGTACAGCGCTGCGAAGTCGTACGGTCCCCAGTCCATGACGATCCCGCCGCCGCTTTTCGACCGGTCGAGGAACCACTTGGACGCCGGCTGGTACTCGATTCCCGGCCGACCGCGTTGGCTACGATGTACCCAGGTGACGTGGTACGGATCGCCGATTGCCCCGTCTGCGATTAACTCTGTGACGTGCCGCGTTCCTGGTGTCCCATAGTGTCGGCAGGTACAGGCACCGAGTAACCGGTCGTTCGCTTTCGCGGTCTCGACCATATCGACCGCCTCCGGTTGTGTCACCGCCAGCGGCTTCTCACAGAGAACGTGCCGTCCGGACTCGAGCGCTGCCAGCGTCTCACTGTGGTGGACGAACGGCGGGGCACACACGATAACGAAGTCGTCCGGATGAACTGGCTCCTCGAGCATGGCCTCGCTCGAATCGTACAGCCGAGCGTCTGGAACCACATCGGAAAATGACTCGAGCGTTTCCCCGTTCGGGTCGGCTGCAGCAATCTCCGGTCGATCACCCCTGGGTAGGTGCTCGAGTGCCTCCGCGTGTCTGTGTGCAGTCGCTCCAGCACCAACAAAGTAAATCGTCCGTGTCATAGCACAGGTCCCTGTGGCTGTGTACAAAAACCAACTGGTTATGCTATGTTCGTTCGATCACTGAACATGGATCGAAAACCATCCAGCCCGTTGCTCCAATCCCGTTCGAGTACGCCGGGCGAAAGCCTGAATCTGAGCGCTTTCCGAGGAAGCCAAGTAGGAGGGATTAAACGATGACGCGAGCGAAACTGGCCGCGGACCACGACCACCGAGTCGGCGAAGGCCCGCTCTGGCACCCCGACGAATCGCTTCTCTACTGGGTCGATATCCCGTCGGGACAGCTCTACACGTACGATCCGGTGACGGACGAAAGCAGACGAGTACTGTCGCTCGAGCGGCCGGTGGGCGGTTTTACGATTCAAGCCGATGGATCGCTCGCGCTCTTCCTCGAGTCCGGCGGCGTGGCCCTCTGGGATGGCGACGGGAGTGAGGCCGATCTCGAGTACCTGATTGATGCCATCCCTGGAGAGGAGGACTCGCGCTTTAACGACGTGATAGCCGATCCTGAGGGGCGAGTATTTGCCGGAACGATGCCCACCGAATCCGATCCGGGGACCCTCTACCGAATCGACACCGACGGAACGTACGTACTCGCCGACAAGGAGGGGTACGACATTCCGAACGGCATGGGGTTCAGCCCGGATGGGGAATCGATGTACGTTACCGAATCAGAAGCGAGGACGATTCACCGCTTCGAGTACGACCGATCGACCGGCAATATCTCCGGAAAAGAAACGTTCGTGGTGGCTGCCGAGGACGACGGCGTACCCGACGGCCTCACCGTTGACGAGGAGGGGTTCGTCTGGTCGGCGCGCTGGAACGGCCACAGCGTCGTTCGCCACGCGCCCGACGGTACGGAAGTCGACCGAATCGACGTCCCTGCACCGAAGGCCTCGAGCGTTACCTTCGGCGGGGACGACTACCAGCAACTCTACGTGACGACTGCCAAAGGTCACGACGGTGCTGACCCCTCGCCAGCAGGGTCGCTCTTTCGAGCAGCTGTCGACGTGGCGGGCGTTCCCGAATTTAGGTCACGATTGGCGCTCGAGTAAACTCTCTCTTAACAGTCGTCGCCATGTACGGTTGTGGCTGGTCAAGTTGTGGTGTCGCGCTCACCAGTCGACGCTCGTGATCGTAATCAACGACTCCCTGATCAATCAATTTTCGAACGTGGACGTGACACAACCGCAGTTAGATTTCGTTCATCGTTTCGCCAGATACGTCTGTGAGAGAGGTGGTGGTTGTGGTGAAGTGATTGCCCACATTATCGTAGCCATTGAAAGTCATTGTACATCCCATCGCAAGATAGCGTCGCGATAGGTGTGTAAATTGTTCCAATTGTTACTATAGAATCGGCGATCGAACGAAGCGGTACTGGGCAGCGAGCGAGCAATCTGATGTGATACCGTCGAATGACTATTCATCATTCGGATAGTATGCAGAAGGACATGTATCTTGCAGATTACACGTGGCCCGAACTCGAGTCGTATTTCGACGAGAAGTCACTAGCGATTGTCCCGATTGGGTCGACGGAACAACACGGCGTCCACCTCCCCGAAGGGACCGATCACATCATCGCAGAGGGTCTTGCTCGGGAAGCGGCCACTCGAGCGGACTACCTGTGCACGCCCACTATCAATATTGGTGTCAGCTCTCATCACCGCCAGTTTCCGGGGACGATGTGGGTCGATGCGCCTGCGTTTCGATCCTACGTCGAAAGTCTCTCGAGGAACCTCGCCTACCACGGGGTCGATCGAATCGTCTACGTGAATGCTCACGGTGGGAACGTTCCACATCTACGCGAAGTGGGACGTCGGCTGTACGAAGATGAAGTCGCATACGCCATCGAGTGGATGTGGGATGAGAGCATTCCAGAGCTAGTGACGGAGCTGTTCGAGCAGAACGGCCCTCACGCAGGGCCGAAGGAAACATCGATGGTGTGGTACCTCACGGAGAACGTCAGAGCGGAACAACTCGAGGAGGCCAAAGAGACCGGGTGTGTCGACCTTGCCGACGTCCAGACCCACCAGAACGGTGCCCGAACGTTTTACGATGCAGTCGGGAATGCAGAAACCGGTAGTTTCGGTGATCCGTCAGACGCTTCGAAAGAGAAGGGCGAGCAGTTGTTCGACGCTGCGTGTGCCCAATTGGTGGAGTTGTGTGAGTGGATCCACAGTCAGGAGTTTGACGAACTGATGCCAGCCGGCCCTGTTTCCAATGCGTCTGCCGCGGAGTAACCGTTGACGCATACACGGGAACTACTGTGCGAACCGAACGCTCCCTCACCCAGCGATCAATCCCGACGATCGAGTTCTCCAAACTGGGCTGGTGGCCGACGATGGGTAGTCGTCTGCTCGAACGCGTACGCGAAGCTGAGTAATTTGGGTTCGTCGAACGGGCCACCGAGTAGTTCGAGGCCGACTGGGAGCCCGTCGGCAGTGAATCCAGCGGGGACGACGACCGCGGGCAGTCCCGTGTGCGCGGATAACTCGCAGTTCATCTCGTCGAACGGCTGGTGATCCGGAATCCTGACCGGTGGGATCGTCGACGGTGGGTACAACAAGGCGTCGAGGTCGTGCTCGATAAGCGTCGAGAGCGTGGTCTCTGTGAGCTGTTCTCTTCGGACGAGTCGTCTGAGGTAGTCGACGTTCCGATCTACCGCGTCGGCGTCAACGCCCAGAATGTCGGTCTCTTCGAATCTGGATTCGATTGCAGGGGCGATTTTTCCAGTGCTGACGACCTCGGCCAGCGAGTCGTGCGGTGCTGCGTCCCCGAGTTCGGAGAGGTAGGCGTCGAAGTCACGAGCGAACTCGTAGCGGAGGACTCGAGCGCTTTTGAGATAATCAATATCGACGATGTCGACCGGATCAATAATGGTCGCCCCAGCGGCCGCCATTGCTTCGAGCGCGCCCTCGAGGACGGTCGTCACCGCCTCGGCGTCAGCCTCGGAGGCGCTCTCGTCTGCCTGGAGGCCGAAGAACTGTCGAGCGACGCCGATTCGTGCACCGTTCAGAGCGGTCGCATCGAGAGCGGCGACGTATCCCTCTGTCGGAGGGTGGCTAGCGCCTCGAGACGTGACTGGATCCTCGGGGTCGTACCCGGCTATGACGTCGAGCGTCCGGGCGGCATCTTCGACGGTTCGGGTGATCGGGCCCGCTGTGTCCTGCGTTCCGCAGAGGGGCACGATACCGGTTCGGCTACACAACCCCCTGGTCGGACGGATCCCGACGAGGCAGTTGAATGCGGCCGGTGACCGGATGGACGAGCAGGTATCGGTTCCCATGCCGATCGCACCCAGATTCGCGGCGATGGCGGCGGCCGTTCCGCCGCTGGATCCTGACGGTCGGCGCTCGAGATCGTAGGCGTTTCGCGTTGCCCCGCCCAGTGAGCTAATCGTATCCACGCCGAACGAGAGTTCCTGGAGATTCGCCTTGGCGATGACGACAGCCCCGGCGTCTCGGAGTTGGCGAACGACGAACGCGTCTCGCGGCGGCGCGGACTCCTGGAGTGCCACCGATCCTGCCGTAGTCGGCATATCGTGGGTATCGTGGTTGTCTTTGAGGAGGACGGGAATGCCGTGGAGGGGGCCGACGAGCCCATCGCTGGCGAAGTGGGCGTCGAGCTGGCGGGCACGCTGGAGAGCGCCGTCGTTCACCGTCAGGATCGCGTTCAAGTCGTCGTCGAACGTGTCGATTCGCTCGAGATATCGATCAACGAGTGCTGTCGCAGTCACTCGATCCACTTCCATGGCCGCGTGTATGTCGGCTATCGACGCTTCGACGAGATCGAACGAGTCGGATGGTCGTGTTGACATAGGGTGGTACTCTGGGTGGTCTTCTGTGGAGCATCGTACGGCGGGAGGATATAGTTGTGCTCGGTTGGACTGAATCACGGAACCTCGCCACTAGCGTTTTCCCGGTCACGGTATCGACATGACTCCATCGAACGCACTTGAGCGCAATCGAACCGGGCTCGTAACGTTTCAGGCGCTCCACGCGTCGATCGAACACTAGCCAACGACCGATGTCGTCTCGCTGTTCGAACTCGACGTCGGCGACCGTTCGAGAAGTTCGTAAGCGCTCAAGTGGGATCGGGGAGCAACAGGCGTGAATCGGTTCACCACTGTATCGAATTCACCATTCCGAGGCTACTAGCAGACCCTTCCAACGAGTATTGCACGTCTGTATTTGAATATGACATTTTCTTTATTGCTGTTGCTGATAAAGCCATACCCAATGAACGAGTCAGACGGCGGGATTGCCGAACGGGCGACGGAGCTTCGGCATCAGGCACTGACGGATCCGATGGAGGTCGATCCTGACGAGGTGGCTGAGATTCTCTCGAACCCGCTCGCTCCGCCCGCTGCCCACGGAGCGGCGATCGTTGCGTTGCTCAACGTGGCTCGAGTCCGCGACGATGTCGGGGCGGCGTACGTCGCGGATCTCGATCGGTTACTCGGTCGACCCTCTCTCGAGACCGCGCTCGTCCTCCGGTGTCTCCGCCAACTGGCAATGAACGACGCGGAAACGGTACTCGAACTCCGAAACGATATTGTCGATCACGTCTCGACGAAGCCGTCCGATGTCACCCAGGCGGCCACCGGTTGTTGCGTCGAACTGGTCGCCACGGCTCCAGGCGAGTTTGTGGATCTCGTCCCGACGCTTTCGACGCTCCTGGATGCGGAGAACGATCAAATACGCACGAACGCGGTGTACATCCTCTCCGGCATCGCTCACGAGTATCCAGAGGAGGTGAAACCGGTGGTGCCGCAACTGATCGACGGTCTCACGGATCGAGACCACGCGTACCAGACGAACGCACTCTCCACGCTCGGAGCGGTCGTATCCGCGTATCCGGCCATTGGGACGTCGCCAACTGAGACGCTCGCCGAGATCGCTGAATCAGACGCGCAAACGAAAGTCCGTGCGAACGCTGTTGGACTCCTCGGAGACATCGCCACGGAGTATCCGACTGCCCTCCGCGATCACGTCCCGGTTCTCGTTACCTGTCTCCACACCGACGACGAGTATCTCTCCGGTAACGCTGCAGCAGCGCTGTTGCACGTTGCTGTCGACGATAGCGAGGCAACCGAGGAGGCGATCCCGGCACTCGTCGAGTTACTGGATGATCCGTCACCGATCGTGCGGCGAAACGCGTGTAAGGCACTTGGCCACCTCGAGGCGACGGTGGCCCTGACACAATTGCAATTGATGGCAGACGATGATCCCGACGAGGGGGTTCGCTCGGTGGCGGCCTGGGCGACGACTCGAGTGAAGTGATTTGACTGCCGAGCCTCGAGCGACGCTTTTGCGTCAATGGGAGTTGACTCTACTGTTCAAAATACAGCACTCGACAGACACTGTCTTGGGACGCGGTGACCCCTATCGACCAAGACAACGGTGTTCGTTGACTGAGTTTAACAGAGCCACCGAATTATGAATCCAGCCGTCGAATCAGAGCAGTATGGGCAAGACCCCGAATCTCGCGAATTACGACGGACTGTACGATGTGTTCGAGTGGGAGAACATCTACGCCGATGCTGACTGGGACGCTCCTGACGAGATCAATATAGCCCACGAAGTCTGTGACCGTCACGCGACGAAACGTGGCACTGTTGCCTTATTCTTCGTCGGTCGGGACGGCGAGCGCGAGCGAATTACGTTTTGGGAACTAATGCAGTGGTCGAACCAGTTCGCAAACGTTCTCGACGATCTCGATCTCGAGGATGGCGACCGCGTTTTCGCGTATATGCCACGCGTACCCGAACAGTACGTTGCGTTGCTCGGGACGCTCAAAGCAGGATATGTATTTGGGCGGATCGATGAACAGTATGGTCCCGATCGGATCGCCAATCGATTGACCGACAGCGACGCTCGCGTCGTGATCACGACACCTGCGCATCGTGAAACTGTCGCGACTGCGCTGGATTCTGTTCAGTCGGTCAAACACGTACTCAGCGTCAGCGACGATGGTACCGGCATCCATCGCGGTGACATTAGTTACTATACGTCGATGGAGACTGCATCACGTGAGTACGAGACGGCGAAGACAGCAGGGTCCGATCCCGCACTCCTCTACTATACAAGCGGTTCGACGGGCCCGCCAAAAGGAATTATCCACGGACACCGCTGGATTGTCGGCATCGCCGCCGCTCAGTTGTACGCGGGTAATCTCGATCAGCATCAGACGGATCTGTACTGGGGAACGGGCGATATCGGCTGGCTGACTGCTCCGGTCAACACGCTCGGTGTCTGGTTCTGGGGCCACACGCTGCTCGTATACGAGGGTGGATTCGATCCCGAACAGTGGATCAGTCTCCTCGACGAGTTCCCCGTCACTGTCTTTTTCAGCGTACCCACGATTTACCGACAGCTTCGTGATCACGATGAATTGCTTGAAGATGTAGATCTTGATCTTCACCGAGCGCTGAGTACTGGCGACCCACTCGATGCGGATCTCGTCCAGTGGGGAGCGGAGACTCTGGGTACCCCGATTCACGACACGTACGGCCAGGCTGAGACGGGAAATATGATCATCAACACGTACCCGTCGATCGAAACCCGCCCTGGGAGTATGGGCAAGCCTTTACCGGGGATTGAGGCAGTAATTCTCGACCCCGAGAGTGGAAGCCGTCTTGAGCCGAACGAGACTGGACTCCTTGCCGTCCAGGGCACGTTTCCGTCGTTCTTCCTGGGATACTGGGACGACCCGGATCGAACGGACGAGACGTTTATCGACGACTGGTACCTGACGGGTGATCTGGCATCCGTCGATGATGAGGGGTACTTCTGGTTTCAGGGTCGAGCCGACGTTTTCGAGTGACTCAGGTGGGAAAGGCCGGACAATCAGCCTGTAACAGGTAACGATGGCTCCGTTGGAATCCTCAGAACGAGCTAGGAATGATGTGCTGGATAGACTGCTCGAAGTTTTTCCGCCTCGAGTTCGCCCTCGGCGAACCACTCGGCGCAAAAACTTCGATGAAAAAGGCGGACGACTCGGCTATCGGCCTCACCGTCCGGGAACTGCGATCGTTGCTCGCGCGGAGACCGGTGGTGTATCCATCCCCTTATTCAGCATAGCCCCGCCAAGCTATCACTGATTGCGGATTTCAACAGAGAATGGCGATCAGTATGCAGGTGTAGGCCACGACAATTCTCTAGCATCTGAAGAAGGGAGATGCAAAGCGCCCGTTCGATTACTCTCGGTCGGACAATTTCGTTGACAACCGATCGAGTCGTTCCTGGGCCGCCGCCTTTCGCGACTGGGTAACGTCAGGCAGGTACGCAGCTTCGGACAGCGTCTCACCGTCGACGGTCACGCTGAAAACTGCCCCTTCGTGCTGTCCGTCTTGTGGAAGTTGCCCGACGTCGACGTCCAGTTGCTCGATGGTTTCACCATCGTCTTCGAGCAAGAGAACTGCCGTCTCTCCATCGACAATCCGGTCGAGGGTCGCCGTATACGTTTCAGCCATTAGCCTGCTAGTGGTGCTGTAGCCACGTCAATTGGGTGGGTGAGTGAATCCTGGGTGTCATCATCGTCAATAGGTTTCTCCTCAAGGATGTCCCCGGCATCAGTCGAGAACTCGTTCGCTGTCTGTACTTCGTATCCGTCACCATCAGTAGTGAGGACGACGTCGCCGTGGACGGCAGTCCAATAGGTTTCGATGCCCCGGTCGGCAAACTCTGCAAGGACCTCGTCGTGCGGATGGCCATACTGGGAGTCGTAGGCACTCGAGATAATCGCAACGTCCGGGTCGACCTGGTTCATGAACGGTGTCGTCGACGAGGTTGACGATCCGTGGTGGCCAGCCTGATAGGCGTCAGCGTCAAGATCGTCACCGTACTTCTCAGCGATTCGTTCTTCGGCGCCGGCTTCAGCATCGCCCGTAGTAAGGTAAGAGAAGTTGCCGAATTCGATGGTGAGTACGACTGAGTTATCGTGTATATCAGACCCCGAGTCGCCTGCAGGTGGGTTGCGTACGGTGACGGTTGCGTCCCCGAATTCAAACTGATCGTCCTCCTCGACGATGAGTAGTTCGACATCGTAGTCTTCGATGGCGTCGAGATACCGGTCGTACGTCTGACTCGTCGCTGCCACGCCAGAGTCGTAGACCGTACCGATTCCATCGCGTTCGGTCTCGTAGAACGCGATAATCTCGTCGTGGCCACCAATGTGATCGGCGTGGCCGTGCGTCGCTACGAGGTGGTCGATTCGATCAACGTCCTGGGCCTCGAGGTAGTCGATCACATCAGCCCCTCCCTGTCGCCAATCACCGGAGTCGATAAGCATCGTCTCACCGGAGGGTTCGATCAGCAGTGTGGCGTCAGCCTGTCCAACGTCGATGTGATGGATCTCGAGTTCGCCATCGACTTCACGATCTCCGTTTTCTGTGTCAGAGTCGTTCGATTCGCTCGAGTCAGCATCGTCGAGACTATCATCCGTCTCGACTGCCGGAACGTCTGTCCCGACTCCGTCGACACAGCCAGCGAGGACGAGCAGTGTAGCGACAACGACGACCAGGAGGACCCGTTTCATTGGGTGTACGATTCAGGCGTTGATACATGGTTGTTGGGGGGTAACAGTGCGTAGAAACCGAACGGGTGCCGATTTGGGAGATGCAGCGAAACGAATTACGTCCTACTGTTCACTGCTGGGCCTTTTCTGGTGTGACACCTATCTGGCTATGGCTTGTATACGCAGTAGCTGAGGAAACATGTCAAGTGTAAGCCCAAAAGAGAAAGTAACACGAATGGCAACGGCAATCGAACGTACTGATCTGGAAAACGACCTGATTCAACGACTCGCCAAGGAAGCGGTGAAAGTTGGGATGGAGTCACCGCTACGGTATCCGATTCTTGAAGCCGTCAACGAAACGGCTGGAGATACAGCCGAAACGGCGACCGAAGATACCGCCCCGGAGACGAAGGGGAAAAGCCGTTCCGCCAAAGTGGTACAGGGTGGAATCGTTTTCACTGTGATGTTCGTCGTCCTGTACGTTACGTTCAAACGATTGACCAGCGACGAGACAGATTGACATCCTCCCCGCCCTGAACAGTAGACGCCGATTCAACGCGGGCGGCCGAGCGAAACTGGTCGATCAACTGATTTGGATTGCAATTCTCAGAAGATACGCGTCGATATCTGCGGTTTATCAGGCACAGTACCAGCTGTAACGAGTACATTTGCGAGGATCCACAGATTGTACATCGAAACCGCGAACAGAAAGTAGAACAATCGCACCGAGAACGTCGGCGACGACGTTCTCGGGAGAAAGTCACCAGTCTGGCGGTAGGACGTCTCTATCCCCCAGCGGCGGCGAAACGCCGCCGCGTACGCTTTCGCTGAGTCAGCCTCAATGGCGAGATTCGTCACAAACCAGACGTGCTCGTCCTCGCTTGAGCGGTGCGCCACTGCAAATACTGTTACCTCAACTGATGCAGTTGGCTTCCGTTTCCGTTGCATGAGATACGCATCGACGACCGTCTCAGCGCCGGCACTGAGACGGGCTTTCATCTCTTTACTCGGCCGTGCGCGAACGAGATAGTCGACGTCGAGCCGTTCGAGTTCCGCAACGACGTGGACCTGGTAGAAGCCTCTGTCGAGATAGACGTGTCTGATCGAGACGTACTCTCGTGCCGTTTCGAGCAGCGAGCGAACGGCTTCGCGCTTTTCGCGAAAGCCGTTTGCCTCCAGTGCCAGCATCTCAAGCGTGAATCGCGTTCCCGGTGTGACGATACAGATCGTCGCAAAACAGTACGTTCGATTGGTTCCCTGATCGGGATAGGTGAGCAACACGTGGTCAGTGTCGGCGTTGCCGTAAAACCGCCACTCGTGGAGATCGATCGCAACATCGACACAGGCGGGTAAGAGCCGTAGTTTCCGGAGAATCTCGAAGAGATCGTCGCGGACGCCATCGAACTGGTCGTCGATGGCGTCCATCTCCAAGTTTCGGAGGTGGTAGAGTAGTGATTTTGCGAGCCCATTACGAGCCGTCGACGTCACGTCGACGGGCTCGCCGTGATCGAGTTGGCACGTTTTCCCAGCGGTATTGGCGAACTCCTGCTCGAAGGCGACACGAGAGAGGACATCCAAGAAGTCCTCTCTCGTGTAGCTCCCACAGGGTTTGATGTCGAAGTCGAGCGCTGGATACATAACGCTGGAAGCGGCGCGACAGACCCGTTTAGCTTCGGTCGTCTTGACCATAGCCACCCTACCAGCAACGCCGTAAATTAGGTTCGGCGTCTACTGTAAAGGGCGAGGCTTTCTCCTCGATTCTCCGTAACGTGGTGAAATCTCGGCCCACGAGTCGGCCTTATAGTGTTCTACCGAGTCATGAGCCAATACAATCGAACGACGGATGGGACGGCCATCGTCGAGAACCAGTACATCCAGTCTATCGTAATCAAAAAGTGAATAATAGGGCCCTGGTGAATCACTAGGCGGAAACGACTTACCGCGTAGAATCCTGTCGCTCGAGGCGTCACGTTGGAGCAATCGTGAGTGTATCCTTGAGGAATCCGACGGTGACGAACCGATTAACCGGTCTCAGGATGACTGCGAGACACTATATCTCGACGTTATATGGTGATTCACCAAAGCCAATAATAGAGGAATCACTCGAATCACTCTATCTCTCTGAATGGTCGGTCATTTCAATATTCAATCGGATCGCTCAAGCCGACGTTCTCGAACGCCTCGAGACGCAAGGCACAGGAATCACAGGTGCCACAGGCCGGTGTCTCATCTCGGTAACACGACCAGGTCAACTCGTAGGGGACGCCCAGCTCGAGGCCTCGCTCTGCAATGTCCGTCTTTGACCAGTCGACGAACGGTGCGACCAGGTCGATTTGTGTCTCCGGTTTGGTGCCGACGTCGATGACCTGCTGGAACGCGTCGAAAAACGCCGGTCGACAGTCCGGGTAGCCGGCGAAGTCTTCCGAATGCGCGCCGATAAACACTGCGTCGCAGTCGTTGGCTTCGGCATACGAGACGGCCATCGCCAGCAGATTGGCATTTCGGAACGGGACGTACGACGTCGGTATTTCGTCGTTCTCGAGGGTTGCATCGGTGACTGCCATGTCCGAATCGGTCAGGCTCGAGGCGCCGATTTTCGAGAGGTGACTCGTCTCGATGTGCAGGAAGTCCGCTGCATCTACCGCCGCTGCCAGCGCGCTCGCACAGGCGTGCTCTTTGCTCTCGGTTCGCTGTCCGTAGGAGGTGTGGAGGAAATACGGTTCGTAGCCGCGATCGATCGCTTCGTAGACCGCGGTCGCACTATCCATCCCGCCGGAAACCAGAATTACTGCGCGTTTGTCGTTAGGCATGCATATATCGTGTTTAGTGAATCGCCATCGGTCGGGTTCTGTGCCCTCGCAGGGCCAGATGATATCGGTTCGCTCTCCTGCTCGAGGACCGCTTGGACGGTTTCGATCATGTTCCCGGTTCGTCGTTCCAGAGGTCGACGTGCAATCGCGGCGTGTATCGATAGCCGCGTTCCATCGCTAGCTCGGCTACGTGGTTTCGGTTCTTATCCAGTGTTGCTCGAGTCATGCCTTCCGGCATCAATAACACGTCGCCGTCAGGAACGGTAACCGCAACCTGCTCTCGGAGCATGTCAACGAGGGTGTCGATTTCGGACAGATCATCCGCCCCGGTAACGACGAATTTCAACTGGCTCTCGTACTCGTCGACCAGGTTTGTGAGCGCCTCGAGGTCGATGCGCTGGTCCTCGTGACGCCGCTCCCACTCACCATCTCCTTTTGGGTCACGATCTGGTGTGGGCGTGCTGTTCGAGAGTTTTGGGCTGATACTCGCCAGATCAATCGCTGCATCTCGATAGATGGTGCCGTTGGTTTCGACGGTCGTGTGGTAGCCGTACGCTGCTAACTCATCCAAGAGTGGGACGGCTTGTTCGTGGATCATCGGCTCACCGCCAGTCAGCACCACGTGACCGGCGTGTTCGTACTCGCGGACTTCGTCGACGATATCTTCGATCGAGAGCCGGGCTCCGGTCGGTTCCCAGGAGGTGTGATAGGAGTCACAGAACCAGCACCTGAGATTACATCCAGAAGTCCTGACGAACACTGAGGGAACACCGGAGAGCTTTCCTTCACCCTGTAACGAGTAGAAGAGTTCGTTAATGGGGAGTCCGTCCCCGTCTCCGTCGTCGTTGGAGCCAAGGCCTGAAACGTCACTTGCGACTGGCATTAGTACGTGGCACAGAGTTCGTTGGTTTCTCGAACGGTCACCGAAACTCCCGAGACGGTATCAGGGAACGCCTCGAGCATGCGTTCCTCGAGCAGCACTGCCATCACCTCGGCCGTGGGGGGATGCTCGAGGATGACCAGTGCGTCGGTGTCATCCGATTGTGCAAACGCCTCGATCAGCGGATCGCCTTCCTGGACGAGAAATCGGTGATCCCAGTCGTCGATGACTGCAGTCACGTCGCCCTTATCGACGATCCACCCGTGTTCGGACAACTCGCCCGTGACTTCGACCGTAATCTCGTAGTTGTGCCCGTGTGGCCGGGCACATTTGCCATCGTGGTGCAGAATCCGATGGCCTGTACTGATCCGGATGGGGCTGTCGTCGCCGATGCGAAGGGTCCGTTCACCGGCTCTCGAGAGTGATATATTCTCTGCAGGCCTTTTGGATAATCTTCTAGGCATACCTGAAGAATACCTTGGGACGAGATAAGCGTACTCGTTTACCGGTCCGAAACCAGGCAGTCACGAGTAGAACAGTGTTGGTCGACGTTCACCACCGTACTCGTCAGGGAGATACGCCTCGAGGTCGTCACGATCGGCCTCGCCCAGAAGTTGCTCGAGGACGTCCACGGCTGATGCTCTGAGGAGTGGTTTGTTATCGTTGCCGCAGTTTTCGTCGAACGTACAGGCCGGACACCCATTGGGCTGTCCGCACTGACAGTCGCGAAGTTGATCGCGGGCGCGCTCGGCGAGAGCCTCGAACTGCTCGTAAATTGCGCGAGCGAATCCGAGCCCACCATCGACGCCGTCGTAAATGAACCAGCCCGACGCCGTCTGTTCACCTAACTCCCGGGAGCGTCGCTCGAGGACGGCCCTGGCGGCTTCGAAGGAGTCACCGATCGAGTCGGCGAGGTCGTCGTGCTCCGGGTGGGCATAGTGGGTGTCCATGACGAGCGTCGCTAACCCACCAAGATCGTTTTTATCGACTCTAAGCTCGAGCGGTGCGGTCTGGATGGTTGCGTGTTCGGCCGCGTGTAACCCGGCGATGTACCCGAGGTGTGCAACACCTGATTGCTCCTGCCCGACACCTGTCTCGACGCCGTACTCGCGATATTTCCGAATGAGCGCCGCTTCGATCTCTTCGGGAACCTCGAGCCAGCACAACTGGGTGTCCATCAGGATCGGTGGGGTGTTCGTCGGAATCAGCTGTCGTTTCGGCTCGCTGTTGCCGATGTACATCTCGTCGTAGGCGTGGTGATGGACGAACACCGTTCCGCGACCGAAGTGAAGCGTAAACCCGTTAATCTCTCGAGACCGTTCGGACGTGGCATCGAGCACAGTGACCTTGTTTCGTGTCCGTGTGTAGTACGGGCGATCGACCGGCTCGAGTTCGATGACAGGCTGGGGTCGGTCCTCGTCGACAGTGACGACTTCGAACTGTTGGCCGTGCTGGAGCCTGACAGCGCCTTCGTGATAATCGCGGTAAGCACGGTTTCGGTCAACGGGTTCCAGATCGAGTTCGTCGGGGAGCCCCCAGCGTTCTCGGTCGACACCGTCAGCAAGTCGAAGCTGATAGTCTATGTCGGTGGTACCATAGAGATTGACACGGGTTTGTGGGCGGCGGGGGCCGCTGTAATGGACTGCCCCCTGGAGGTAGCCGTCGACGAAGCCGGCTTCGCGCCACATTTTTGTGGCGGCTCGGAGGCGCTCTTCGTCGGCGAACGTGTCGATATCTGCTTCGTCGAGGGCAATCTCGTCAGCGGCACACAATACGTGGCTGGCGAAGACGGCATTGTTCGAGATATCGACGACCGCGTCTTCGACGTCGGTCTCGAGCACGTACTCCGGATTGTTCATGACGTACTGATCGAGGGTGCGGTGATCGCCGACCATCACGGCGAGACTTCGACTGGCTCCGCGCCCTGCACGGCCAATCCGTTGCCAGAAGGCCTGGCGCTGTCCGGGATACCCCATCAGGATGGTCGCATCGAGGCTCCCGATATCGATGCCGAGTTCGAGTGCGGAGGTGGTCGCGAGGCCGGTGAGTGCGCCGGTCTTGAACTGGTGTTCTCGGGCGTGACGTGTGCGGCGGCCGAGCCCGGCATTGTACGCCGCATAGTCGCCGGAACTCGAGCGCCCGGACGCTCGAGGGGTGGATCGACGATGATCTGCTGCTCGTTGCACACTCAGTTCGGTGAGTTTACGGCTTGGACAGAACAGCAACGTTCGAACGCTTCTTGCCGTCAGGTGATCGAATATTCTGGGTGCCTCGACGCTTGCGGGGACGCGCTCAGTTACGGCTCTTTCGTCTGTATCCGTCTCCCCCTCGAGTGCAGAGGCCGGATCACCAGTCTCGTTTTCGGCCTTTGCACGCGGTGGTGGGTTCCAGAAAACGAGATCCCGTCGTCCGTGTGGTGACCCGTCCTCGTCGACGACGGTCACTGGCGCGTTGAGCAGTGTTTCTGAGTGCACCCTCGGATTACCGATCGTCGCCGACGTGAGGACGTACTGTGGAGTGCCACCCCAGTAGTCGACGACGCGGTGCAGCCGTCGGAGGATCCACGCGACGTGCATCCCTTCGACGCCGGTATAGGTGTGTGATTCGTCGACCGCAACGAGATCGAGGCCGCTGTAAAAACGGCTCCACCTGTCGTGGTGTTCGAGGTAGACGTTGAGGCCGGCAAAGTTGGTGAGGATAACGTCGGCCCCCTCGCGGATCGCTCGACGATCACCGGTCGTGTCACCGTCGTACACCCGGACCCGAACGTCGAGACCGAGTTGGTCGTACAGTTCCTCGAGCGCCTCGTGCTGGTCTTTCGTCAGTGCCTTCGTCGGATACACGCACAGGGCGGTCGACGCAGTGGTGGCGTCTTTCGCGCGAGTTCCATCAGGGTTGAGGACATCGGCCTCGAGAAGATTTCGGGCAATCTGGAGGCCGTAAATGTGGGTTTTCCCGCTCGAGGTCGACGTCGTGACCGTGACGTTGTCGCCGGCCCCGAGTGCGTCCAGTGCGGTTGCCTGGTGGCTGAACAGGTCGTACGGGTACGGGTCTGCGAGTGTGGGTACCAGCACATCGCCTGCTGGAACGGTGTTTGCTGGCTTTGCGGGCAGTTCGATGATATCGATATATTCGGATTCGGAGGTGAGGCCCGTGCGTGGAAACGTTTCGACGAGGGCGGTGCCCGTGACGTCGATTTTGGCCTGGATATCCGTCTCTGTCGTGGGTATCTCGGTCATGGCTAGAAATCAGTCAGTCCGGCCTGTTGTCCATCGGCACCACCGGCACCACTATCGGTCATGTCACGTCGTGGTGCTTCCATAACGGTCCGGTAGACGTACCAGAGCGCTCGACAATCGTCCTCGCAGTACGCCCGGTGGCGCTCCCAGTCGGGTTCGCTCGCTGGATCCTTGGGGTTCCGCATGAACCGCTGGTACGCGGCTGCCGTCTGTGCACCCGTGAGGGCCGTGTCTCCCGATTCGTAGCCGGTCGCTCGAGCAACGTGATCGAGTTTGTTCGTTCGCCCGGGGAGCAACGCGTTACCATCACGAACCGCCCACCTGTACAGATCATACGTCCAGAGACCGTCCCACGCTTCGACGTATTCGGGGTGGTACCGGTCGAGGAACTGCCGAATATATCGGTAATCGAAGCGATGACCGTTCCAGGTCAGGAGGGTTCGGTCACGGTGGTTGGCGAGCAGCCAGGTGATGAATGCCTCGAGCACTGGTGCTGGGTCGGTTGGGTTGGTTTTTTCGATGAACGCCTGGTGGCTGTCGGTCGCCGGGTCGTAGACGCCGATTTGCCAGATGATCGTTGGCGTGAGTCCATCAGTTTCGATGTCGAGACACAGTGGTGGTCGACCGTCGCACGTTTTGACCGGCGTTTTGTTCGTCAACACCAGTGGCTCACTCGAATCGATAACCGCAGCGTGTGCGTGTATTTTCTCGGCAGTGGTTCGCCCGATACCCGGACGTTCGGTGAGCTCGCTGACCGAGAGGTCGCGGACGTCACGCGTCGTTTGACAGCCGTGTTTTCGCAACTGGTCGGCGGTTGAACGGCCAACACCGTGCAGTGCGCGTAGCCCGAACTGGTCAGCATCGACTGCTTCGGCACCGACATTGCCGTGTTGCGTGCAGGTACACTGGGCGATCTTCGATTCGTCCCGATCCGTTGCGCCGAGTCCTGCAACCGGGACCCGTACCGTCGAACCGTCGTGGGACAGGCCCCACTCGTGAGCGTAGGTCGCTGGTTGGCCACCGGCGAGTACCGTCATCGGCTCGGGGAGTACCGAACTGATTGCAGCGAGTTCGTCGGCGTTTGGGAGCGTCGACGAGAGTGCGGTTGTATCCCACTCGACGGTCAGTTGTGGGACGATCAGGAACGTGGCTCCCTCGCTGCCGGTCCGTCGTTCACCTGTCGAGAGTTGGGTCTCGAGACGAGCGAGTACGTCTGCACGCTGTACCGCAATGACGTCTATCGTCTTTGGTGGCAGGTCCTGATCGCCCGCCTCACGAACGCCACCATCGCTGTAGCGGTAGTGGTTGATGGGGTCACCACCGTGGCCCAGTTGTGGGTGAACGATAGGCCGGTTCGGAGCGCCATCACGGACGGCCGCATACGCGACCGGATTACGGGGGCCCGGAATCGTGATGAGATCCCGCTCGAAGTACTGCAAAGCGTCACGAACAGCAGGCTGGGGGAGTTCCTCGAGCGTCGTCGATGGGAGCGTTAGCAGTGCCAGCGAGTCAGCGACGGCCATTACTGGATTGTCGTTGTGGGTGGTGATGTATATACGGTCTGCTGTTCCTTTTCACCGGTGATTTCCGACTCGGTATGGCCAATACCGGTAAGAGCCTACAGTAGACCGTAAAAGCATGCGCCCACCGATGTAAACGTCGGCGCTCGAGGACGACTGGGTCACGGCACCCTGGTTGCTTCCGACCAGGCCACCGAAACGGTTGGTTGTCCCAGTGACGTCCTCGCTCGAGGAGCCGTTTTGAATCGGACCGCCGGTGGAAACTGGGTGAGTCTTGTGGGAGCAGTTGCGACCATATTGACCGGATGAGCGGATACGCGTCACCTGAAACCGGCGGCGATGCCCCTCCAGAATTACAGTGTCGACCCGGGAGTACCACCGTAACGAATCTCGAGTCATAGGGATTATCGTAGCCATTCGGGGTCTCGAAGTCCGGCCTTCGGCGTTATATCTCGGTTCTTCGTTGGGAAATGATGAACTCCTACGATAATCTCTATCAGTACTGGGCCTGCACCGCGTCCATCTTACAGTGGACGCACAGGTCATCAGTAAAGCAAGCGATATTGTCGTATGGGCAGTCGTATGCGTCGACGGCCACTGAGAGGCTACGTTTCGCGTGTTCCCACTCACGCGCCCAGTCGTCGATGTCCATCTCTGCGGAGGTGAATACCACATCATCGTCTCGGTCGATGATCTTCGCTGCTGTCACCGAACACTGGTGGTCTTTTACAACGTCGATAGCATCGTGGTACGAGGCACAACGAATTTCTGTCGTCTCAGCAGCGTCATCCAACAATCGGACTCGGATGGTGCCATCGTACTTCTCGGTCGGTTCCAATCCACCTCCCATAGCCATCCTGTCGGTATGAAACTGTAAAATACCCCTCCCTCCTGTTGGTGCGTTGCAACCGCTCGATAGCAATCAGTACCGTTGGACGCAGACCCCGCGAAGAACTCGAGGAGCGACAACCCCGGCTCTAGTTCGGGAAGCCCATCGCGCTGATCTGTTCCTGGTAGCGGTTTCGAATCGTGACTTCGGTGACCTGTGCGACGTTGGCGACTTCGTTCTGAGTCTTTTTCTCGTTACACAGCAGGGCAGCAGCATAGATTGCGGCCGCTGCATAGCCGGTGGGCGATTTTCCGGAGAGCAGTCCCTGTTCGGCAGTCGTGTCGATGATCTCGTTGGCTTTGTTCTGGACCTCCTCGGAAAGTTCGAGTTCGGAGCAAAACCGGGGGACGTACTTCTTCGGGTCGACGGGTTGCATCTCGAGGCCGAGTTCTTTCGAGATGTATCGATAGGTGCGGCCGATTTCCATCCGGTCGACGCGCGAGACGGCGGATACTTCGTCGAGCGAGCGTGGAATGCCTTCCATCCGACAGGCGGCGTACAGCGTACTCGTTGCGACCCCTTCGATGGAGCGCCCGCGGATGAGGTCTTCCTCTAGGGCGCGCCGATAGAGGACGCTTGCGACTTCCCGAACCGAACGCGGGACACCGAGCGCAGAGGCCATGCGGTCGGTTTCCGAAAGCGCAAACTGAAGGTTGCGTTCGCCGGCGTCTTTGGTTCGGATACGTTCTTGCCACTTGCGCAACCGATTCATCTGACTGCGTTTTTCCGAGGAGAGCGACCGGCCGTAGGCGTCTTTGTTCTTCCAGTCGATAGTCGTCGTCAGTCCCTTGTCGTGCATCGTCTGGGTTGTCGGCGCACCGACGCGGGATTTGCTATCGCGTTCGGAAGCGTTGAATGCCCGCCACTCTGGACCGCGGTCTATCGTCTCTTCTTCGAGGATCAATCCACAGTCTTCACAACTGACCTCGCTGCCATCTGCACTCTGGCGTAGTGAACTCGAGTGGCACTCCGGACAGGTTCGGCCCTCCTCTGTCTCGGTTTCCTCCGTTGATGTCGTCTCCGTGCGCTCTTTCTGTCGAGGCGGGCGTTTCATGGACGAGTAGAGAAACTCGCTCGAGACGGTTAAAGACTATGAGCGTTTGTTGAGGAATTGATATTCATCTCTGCAAGCGGTTCGTTGCTCTGATGATCCAATGTCCCTGGCTCAAAAATGCCGTTAGAGGCGTTTAGCGCTCGCTTCCCGGCTATCTGGAAAATGTCCATACCCATTCCGTTCAGGTCCGAAGGATTCCGACCGGACCTGATCGCGTTCCAAAGCCCTGTCAGCCATATTATCAATTGAAAATCATTCCCATCCTATCACAAGGCAGCGTCTTGATAGATGTGCGATTCGTTTCAATTGTAACTATATGCGTCTCGACCAGGACTCGTTCGGTTGTTCGTTCCGAAATTGAGTTCCTGTCACGCTTTCGACACCGGCTGCCGGAATCGAGCGCCGAGTCGCAACCCTCGGGGCACAGCGGGTGAGCAGACTGTCCGGGAGCCAGTATTTTGTATCTCTTCGTGGTCGCGTGCGTATGGTTCCATCAGGCGACGAATCGGACGACCCACATACGGGTGATGGGTCGACCACGTCCTGCGACGAAATCGAACTGGCCTCCGCCGAACAGGACTGTCTTCACGAACTCCAACTCGCAATCGAGCATCTCTACCGCGGCTACGGCACCCTGCTCGAGTGCCATCACGAGGTCGGGCGAGCCATGGACCGAATGGCTACGGCAGAGACGTTACTCCGAGATGCTGGCCACGAATCGTGGGCAGACGATCTCCGCGACGAACACCTGCCGGCCGGAGCCATCGGTAATCGCTGGACCTACGAGGTGGTAGACGAGTTTTCGGAGGGGTTCCTCGCGGATGTAACGGCGTTCGAAACCGACGTCCGGGAGGAACTCGCCGACGGCGTTCATCACATCTCCGAGCGCGAACAGCAACGGGAGTGGCGAGAACGAGCGGCTGGGGGGTCATCTGAGTGATAGGGGCCGGTGGCGGCACGTACCGCCGAGTGCCGACCCGTGGTGAGCGCTCGGCAGTCAATTGTTCCAACAGTCTCTCTGTGGGGTCGACCGTGCGCATCCTTGAGAAAGTATCATCGGAATAGCCATCTATCGGCGGAATAGCTGTCGAAAACCCGTTACGCGAACCGTTAATCTAGTGTGAGTACGCTAACGGTGTTGAGTACGCTAACGGTGTCGTCGCCACGTCGGTAGCTGAATCGTAACCCAGTGGTGTAGGTGGTTCAGAGTCCGTCGTACGGGCCCGGCTTTGCGGCCGTCAACCGGTCGACCTGCTCTTCGGAGAGATCGATCGATGCGGCTGCAAGGTTTTCCTTGAGTTGGTCTACCGTGCGCGCACCGACGATTGGTGCGGTGACGCCGTCACGATGACACAACCAGGCGAGGGCGACCTGTGCCGGTGTGGCGTCTACCTCCGTGGCGACGGCGTCGAGTTCGTCGTGTAGGTCGAAGTTTTCCTCGGTGAGATACGAGTCCCTGAACCGACTCGACTCGGCCACTTTTGAGTCCTCCGGGATTGCTTCGTCTCGAGTATACTTTCCGGTCAAAAAGCCCTGCCCGAGGGGACTCCAGGGACAGACCGCCAGGTTGCGCTGTCGGGCGAACTCGAGGTAGTCGCCTTCGATTTCGCGGTCGACCAGGTTATATCGTGGCTGCAAGACGGTAAAGGGCTCCCAGCCGTGTGCGTCGGCGATGGCGTTCGCCCGGGCGACTTTCCACGCGTTCGGCCGCATCGTGGACGCACCAAGATAATGCACTTTGCCCGATTCGACGATTCCGTTGAGGGTTTTCATCATCTCCTGGGTCGGTGTCGCGTCGTCCCAGCGGTGGATATAGAGGACATCGATATAGTCGGTCTCGAGTCGATCGAGAATGGCGTCGACGCGATGGCGGACGTTTTTCCGGTTGGTTCCCCCGCTGTTCGGGTCGCCGTCACGAATTTGCCAGTAGAGTTTCGAGGCAATCGTGTACCGTTCGCGGTCGCGTTCGTCGAGCCAGTCACCGATCCAGCGCTCGCTCTCGCCACCGCCGTAGACGTCTGCGGTGTCGATGTATCGGCCGCCGGCGTCAGCGTAGGCGTCGAGCAATTCGTGAGCGCGCTCCTCGCTGATCTCGAGGTTGCCTTCTTCGGTCGTTCGACCGAATCGCCAGGTGCCAAACTGCAGTTCACTCGTATGGATACCGGTTCGGCCAAGCTGGACGAAATCGAGGTCGATCTGGGTCTGATCGCTCATCACACAGTAGTTCTGGGGAACGGGTGAAAAAGGGGCAGGAAGCGGCGATCCGTTCGTAAGATGGACGGTTCCACGCTCGACCCAACGGTCGCACTGTATTCCCGAGTGTCAGGAACGACCGAAACCTTCCTCAGGGCTCCTCGAGTGGATTGAGGAGGAGGCAAACCCATGTACGACAATATTCTTCTTCCGACAGATGGCAGCGACACCGTCGAGCAGACAATTGAACACGCCCTGCCCATTGCCAGGGATAACGACGCCACGATTCACGCGATATCGGTGGTCGATACACGAATCGTGCAGGCCGCTACGGGCGATACACGTGAGAAAATAACATCACAACTCGAGGATGGCGCGTCGAGCGCGACGGCCGCCGTCGCTGCACGGGCCAGCAAGGCCGGACTGGAGACGGTCGAGTCCGTCGAGCGAGGGACACCAGCGAAGGCGATCCTCGAGTATGCTGCGGAGTCCGATATCGATCTGATCGTGATCGGTACCCACGGAAAGAGCCCGCGTGAGAAACAGATTACGATGGGAAGTGTTTCCGAGCGTGTGGTTGACCGATCACCGGTTCCGGTGTTCGTCGTTCGGGGTGCTGAGGGCTCGACGTAGACCGGTGTAATAACCTGGTCGCTGGTCTGAACGAACGGCTGTGAGGTCGCTATCAGCGAACCTTTTTGAAGCGACGAAATCAAACCATCTCGAGTGTGGGAGGTAGCCGTGTCCGTGGGGACGAAATGGTGTCGCGAAGCCGGTTCACGAACGCGCACTATTATTCGCGGTATATTTTAAGATGTTTCTCTGGGGCGCGCGTCGAAAACTGGCGATACTGGCACACAATTTACTCAGGGTCGAGTATATTTAACGTGAAATTAAGGATGATAGGTCAAACCAAGCGAATGTCTGCCGATAACAAAGGCAAAATTTATACAACTCGAGAGATTCCTGCTAGCTGAGATGCCAAATAAATCAGGTGTATCCCGACGATCATTCCTCAAAGCGACTAGCGCCGGTGCAGCCACGGCGGCCGTGGCAGGGTGCTTCGGTGGCGATGGGGACGACGACGGGAACGGTGAAGGAAACGGTAACGGTAACGGTAACGGTAACGGTAACGGTAACGGTAACGGTAACGGTGACGAGGACATTTCGAACGTCCAGAAGGCCCAGGATGCCTGGGACCGCATTCAGGATAACCCAGCTCCGGAAGACGAAGACCTGCGTAACCAGGCCTACGTCGAGATGGAAGAGGCTGTCCGTGACGACATGATTCTCCTGCCGTTGTACCACAACCTCAACGAGCGGTTCTGGTACGACCACGTGGACGTCGAACGGACCGGTGCCCTCGGTGGCCACCGCCAGCAGCACAACGACACGTCCGTCGATGACGGCGAACTCAACCTCATCAACTCGACGGTATCATCACTCGACCCAATTCAGTCGACTGACACGGCGTCCGCCGTCATCATCAACCAGGTGTACGAAAACCTGGTTGATTACCCCAACGGGGTTCCCGAACTCGAGAACCAACTGCTCGAAGAGGTCGATGTCTCCGACGACCTCCTCACGTACACGTTCACGATCAAAGAGGCAACCTACCACGGTGGCGAAGAACTCACCGCTGACGACTTCAAATACGCCTGGCGTCGTCTTGCGGAGTCACCAAACAGCCAGCGTGCTAACTTCATCCTCGGTTCAGGCTTCCTCGGCATCGACCACGAGACTGACGAGGAAGACAACATCGTCCCTGACTCACTCGCTGTCGAGGTCATCGACGACCGCACGTTCGAGATGACGCTGGCAGAGGTCGAAGCAGCAGCCCTCGACATTCTCACGTACGACTCCTTCGGAGCGATTCCGGAAGGCTTCGTCGGCGACATCGAGGGCTACGATGGCGAAGTCGACCAGGAAGAGTTTGCCGCCGAAGTGATGAACGGCACCGGTCCGTTCGAGTTCGAAGTCTGGGAGCCAGGGACGGAAGCCCGCGTCACGCGCTTCGACGACTACCACGACGATCCAGCAAACCTCGAGTCCATCCACTGGCAGATCATCGAGGACGACGAGGCCATCTGGACGTACGTCAACGAACGTAACGCCGACATCTTCGGCATTCCGACCGCGTACTACGAACAGGACAACATCGACGCCGACCAGGACGACCTCAACCGTGACGTCGGCACGTACGGACCGCTCGAGAACGGTGACACGGTCAACTACCTCGGTGTCGCTGAACTCAGTACGTTCTACGTCGCATTCAACGCAAGACAGACGCCAAAGCCTGTCCGACAGGCAGTCGCGTACGTCACTGACCACGAAGAATTGATCAACCTGATCTTCCAGGGGCGTGGCGAATCGGCATTCAGCTTCACGCCGCCGGGAATCTGGCCCACGGGTGCAGAGGGCTACCAGGAGTTCGTCGACGACTGGCCATACTCGCCAAACGAGACGGACCTGGCTTCGGCACAGGAAGTCCTCGCCGACGCTGGCTATACCGAAGACGATCCGTTCGAGATGACGCTGACGACCTACGCGAGCGAGACGTTCCAGGAGTTCGGTCGAAATACTCGTGACAAACTCGACGGCACCGGCATCGACCTCTCGCTCGAAGAAGCGGAGTTCAGTACGCTGATCAGCCGTGGTCAGGACGGTGACCTTGGATTCTACTCGCTGGGCTGGATCTGGAGCTGGGCCGACCCCGCATACGGCCTGTTCGGCTTCGAACCCGCCAACACCAACACGGACCTGATCCCCGAAGAGGCAGACGGCTACTACCTCGACTGGGAAGCTGAAGAGGAATAACACCGAACTGGCGGTCGGGTGATGGGTCGACTTTTCCGTCACCGCCATCGACGACGTTTAACAACCCCGGTTCCGGAAAATCATGACACCTATTACCCTCGAATGCATACCGAGAGCTTAGTACTACACATGTTTACCGCGTGGACCACACGTGATGCGTTATGAGCCGCTGGCGATACTTTTTCCAGCGAGTCCTGCTATCGATCCCAATTCTGTTCTTGGTGATGACGGTCATTTTCGTCATCCTCAGAATGGGGCCCCTCGATCCGGTTGCAGCGATGCTTGGACCTGAAGCCAGTGGTGTACAGGCCGCAGAAATACGAGAGAATATGGGGCTCAATGAGCCGCTATGGCGCCAGTACATCGATTATATGTTCAACCTGGTGACCTTTAATTTCGGTCAGTCATACGTTATTCAGTCGGGCCGAAGCGTGAACACGCTCATTGCCATTTACGCCCCACGGACGATCTGGCTTGGGTTCTGGGCGGTGTTACTACCGCTGTTCATCGGCATCCCACTCGGGTTTTATGCCGGACTTAACCCGAACAGCTGGGGCGACTACATTGCGTCGTTTTCGGGCATCGTCTGGCTCGCCATGCCAAACTTCTGGCTCGCGATTATGCTGCTTGCCGTCCTGCGTCGAACGCAAGGTGGGGGCTTCCTTGGCTTCGATTGGTACACCATTGGACCTGAGGTGCGGAGCCTCATCGGTACACCACCACTGGATTTCATCGGGTTCGAAGAGTGGCAATCACTCGGTATGGTTCCGATGCCGAGTGGGTTCTATTTCGATGGGGGGACACTTGCCGTTGCGATCAAAGTTATTCTTCCAGCGGCTGTCGTCCTCGGTTCCGCGTCGATGGCGAGTGAACTCCGAATTGGCCGGACGGCTATCCTCGAGACGATCAATTCGAATTACGTGGAGACGGCCAAAGCCAAGGGACTCTCAGGACGCGTGATTCTCTGGAAGCACGTTTTCCGCAACGCCCTGATTCCGCTCGTTCCGATTATCACGAACGAGGCGTTGTTGCTACTTGGCGGATCAGTCATCGTCGAGGTCATTTTCGGTATCAATGGTCTCGGCCGGCTGTTCTTCTTCTCAGCAACGCAGGGTGACCTGCCCCTGGCAGGTGCACTGATCTTTATTTTCACACTGATAACGATCTCGTTGAACATTCTACAGGACTTCCTGTACACGATACTCGATCCACGCGTGGGGTACGAACAATGAGCATGTCATCTGATGAGACGGACGTTGTCTTGACGCTTCGAGAACGGATTGCTGCAAACCCACGACCGGCACTCATCTGGGTGGCGGGACTGGCGCTGTTGATCCTTCTCGAACTCGGGCGAATCGTTGGCTGGATACTTGCCGCTGGTGGGGCCGTGCGTATGGTGATCGGTGCTATTCCGTCGGTCCCGTGGTGGGTTGCTGATAACGTTGCAGACGGCTTGAGCGGCGTTTCAGGTGGTCTCAGTCAGGTTGGTGGAGCCATCGGGTTTAGCGTGACGGCAGCCTTGGTGTTGATCGCTGGTGCGTTCCTCGTCAAATCGCTGTTCGTCCCGTTTTCAGTATCGAAGAAAATCGGGCTCGATGCCAGACAGATCGGTCCGGACGCACTCAGCGAGCATCTCCTCGAGCGACTCGTCATCGCCGCCGGACTCGGTGTCGGTGCGGCCCTGATACTGGTGACGCCAGTTGGCGGTGCGGTTGACGCTGCAGTTGCCAGCCTGACGAACGCCCTCGAGTGGGTCGCAAACGGGTGGACCCTCAGTGACCGAGAACTGATTTCGAACGAGGGTCACCGATCGCCTGATGGCGGCTGGGAAGGGACGTTCCTCGGCCTTTCGCCGGCGATTGCCTGGTCGATTCGTGTTATCGTTATCTACGCGTATGCGTTCGCTGCCCTGGTCTGGCTCTGGAAGGGGTATACGACCTACCGTGAACACTATCGCGAAGCGGACTGGACGCCTCGAGACGACTGGATCAACCGGTTCCGTACCCACTACTGGGGGATTTTCGGTCTAATCGTCGTCTTTGGATTCGTCGTGCTCGCATTGTGGGCACCCGCACTCGGTGCCGCAAACGCTGAGGCGAATCTCTACAGTCCGTACCAGAACGAGTTCGAATATCTGACTGACGATGGGCAAGTCGAATCGGTAGCTCACGGGACTGCAAACATCCAGAGTCGATCCCAGGGTGGTGATAGCACCGTTGGGATCATGAGTTACGACGAGTACGACCGATGGGCACCGTTAGGGACGAATCCCGATGGCAAGGACCTCTTTACGTTCCTCGCATTCGGGGCGCGGACCTCGCTGATGATCGGGCTGATCGGTATCGGTATCGCTACCTCGATTGCACTGATGATGTCGCTGATCACGTCGTACTACAAAGGTACTATCGACATTGCGACAATTGTGGTGAGTGACACAATCATCTCCGTTCCCGTCTTCCTGATGGTGTTGTTGCTTTCCGTGGTTTTCCAACAGGGGAACCATCCACTGGCCGACATCTATAGCGGGGGGTTACTACTCGCGTTAATTTTCGGGGCGCTGTACTGGCCAGGGCTCTGGCGGGCAATACGTGGCCCCTCGCTTCAGGTGGCAGAACAGGAGTGGGTCGATGCGGCCAAAAGCTACGGCCAGACGCCGATGATAACGATGCGCAAACACATGGCACCATACATCCTCAGCTACATCTTGATTTACGCGTCGTTGTTACTTGGTGGCGTGATTATCACGACGGCTGCCCTGTCGTTCCTCGGCCTGGGGATCAACCCGCCGACCCCTGAATGGGGGCGGATGGTCAGTGACGGCCGGTCGTACGTTTCGACGAGTTCCTGGCATATCGCAACCGTCCCTGGCATCCTGATCGTCCTCGTCGTCACCGGATTCAACGCACTCGGTGACGGCATTCGGGACGCTATGGATCCCGAAAGTGAGTCGGGCGATGCTGGAGCAACGGCCGCTGCCACGGGAGGTGGTGGATAATGTCTATGGAATCTCCAGCACAGACAGCCCGTGCCGACACCGACCCGATCGTCGAGGTTCGAAACCTTCAGACGGCGTTTTACACCGACAAGGAGGTAATTCGTGCCGTCGACGGCGTCTCGTTCGATCTGACTCCCGGTGAAACCGTCGGGATCGTCGGTGAAAGCGGATCCGGGAAAAGCGTTACCGCACGCTCGATGATGGGGCTGGTCGACAATCCTGGCGTTATCCTCGCTGGCAGCAGCATTCGTTTCACCCACCT
Source organism: Natronosalvus hydrolyticus (assembly GCA_025517525.1). GTDB lineage: Archaea > Halobacteriota > Halobacteria > Halobacteriales > Natrialbaceae > Natronosalvus > Natronosalvus hydrolyticus. The sequence continues at coordinate 102,531 of JAOPJZ010000005.1, read as the reverse complement.
CGAGACCGTTCGCGAATTCGCGACGAAGTTCTCGAGACGCACGGTCGACGTCGAGGAACTCGAGGCAGAACACGACGTTCGATCGCTACTCGAACGACCGGGCATCGATGTCACGCCAGCCCAGTTGGGCTACGATTCAGTCGAGTCAATGACTATCGCCGACCTGCTTGCCGCAGGCTACGGTGACCAGCTCGGCTTGACCGACGGCGACGACTGTGTGTTCATTACCGAGCAATCGTCAGGCGAGGTCGTCGATGGATTCATCGAAATTACCCGTCTCGAGGGGAAACCCCAGCGGGCCATGCGCGGTGGCAAAATCGCGATGGTGTTCCAGGATCCGTTGACGAGTCTCAACCCGGTCTATACGGTTGGTAATCAGATCAAAGAGGCGCTTCGTCTCCATCAGGATCTTTCCGGGAGAGCCGCAACGAAAGAAGCGATCTCACTGCTCGAGGCTGTTGGCATCCCGGACTCGCGACGACGCGTTGCAGAGTACCCACACCAGTTCTCGGGCGGGATGCGCCAGCGTGCGGTCATCGCGATGGCGCTGGCGTGTGACCCGGAAGTGTTGATCTGTGACGAGCCGACGACGGCACTCGACGTGACGATTCAGGCACAGATTCTCGAGTTGCTCGAAGAGTTACAGGAAAAACGCGACCTGGCAATCATGTTCATCACCCACGACATGGGTGTGATCGCAGAGGTTGCAGACCGAGTGAACGTGATGTACGCCGGTGAAACGGTCGAAACGGCAGACGTCCACACGCTGTTCGCCAACCCCAAACACCCCTACACTGAAGGGCTGTTACAGTCCATTCCGGGGCGACAGGAAGGTGATCGATTGCAAACGATCGAAGGGAACGTGCCGACGCCGAACGAGCCACCGACGTTCTGTCGGTTTGCACCACGGTGTCCGAAGGCGTTCGAATCCTGTGACTCCGTTCATCCGGTGTCGGTTCCGGTCGAATCCGGTGTGGATGATCATACGGCAGCGTGTCTGTTGTATCCGGAAGACGTCTCGGAAATCGACCGAATCGAACGCCATTCCGAAACGCAGTCGACGGAGGGTGAGCACTGATGAGTCAACGAACGTTACAGTCCGAAGAAGAAATGATGGACGAACGAGACGATGTGATGGTCGAGGTGTCCGACCTTCGAACCTACTACGATGAAGGAAAACTGTTTGGTGGAAACCCGGTCAAAGCAGTCGACGGCGTCTCCTTCGAGATAAAACGGGGCGAGACGCTCGGCCTCGTCGGTGAATCCGGCTGTGGCAAAACGACGCTCGGTCGTACCCTCGTACAACTCGAGGAAGCGACTAGCGGGGAGATCCACTTCGATGGAACCGACATCACGACGCTCAGTGGCCCCGAACTCAAAGCCTGGCGTCGAGACGCCCAGATCGTCTTCCAGGACCCGGACTCGAGTCTCAACGACCGGATGACGGTCGGTGAAATCGTCCGTGAACCGCTCGACGTTCACGACTGGAAGACGCCCAGAGAGCGTCAACAGCGGGTTCGTGAACTCCTCGAGAAAGTCGGTCTCCAGCGCGAACACTACTATCGGTATCCACACCAGTTCTCCGGTGGCCAGCGCCAGCGAATCGGGGTCGCTCGAACGCTGACGCTCGAACCGAAGTTTATTGTCCTTGACGAGCCGGTGAGTGCACTGGACGTGTCGGTGCAAGCAGAAGTGATCAATCTGCTCGAAGACCTGCAAGACGAGTTCGACCTGACGTACCTGTTTATCGCCCACGACCTATCGGTCGTCCGCCACATCTGTGATCGCGTTGCGGTGATGTACCTCGGTAACATCATGGAGATCGGCCCGACAGAAGAGCTGTTTGCTGATCCGGCCAATCCCTACACGCACGCATTGCTGTCGGCGATTCCCGAACCTGATCCCACAGCGCACAGGGATCGAATTACCTTGCAGGGAACGCCGCCGAACCCGCGAGATCCGCCAAGTGGCTGTCCGTTCAGCACCCGATGTCCGGCGCGTATCCGCCCCGAGGAGTACGAAAACCTCGACGATACCCTCTGGACGCAACTTGACCTCCTTCGAGAGATCGTCCGGGAACGCAAACGGGCCGAACGAGGGATGAGTGACCGTCTCAAGTCACTACTCGGTAGAGAGAGTCGCTTCGGATCCATCAACGAAATTTACGATGAACTGTTCAAAGGTCTCGAGATTCCAGATTCGATTCAACCGGTTCTCGAGCAGGTTGCGGACGACGTTCGAGCCAAGAACGAGGAAAGCGCACTCGAGTTGCTCAACGAAGAGTTCGGCAGCGTCTGTGACACGGATATCCCGGCCTATCATCCAGTTGGTGATGACGGTCGGGTCAGCCTTTGTCACCGGCACGAACCCGGACACGATACGCCCCGAGCAGTCATCGACCGCCGACATCGGTAAGGATTCTCTCGAACCGGTATGGCACCATATTCTTCGCCCCGACTTGCCCGAACTCGTGTCGCAGTACTCGTCTGTGCGGATACGCTTGCGTACGTGACTGGTGTCGTGTTGGTTTCGACAACCTTGGTTACCGCGGTGAGCCTGGCAGTCGGCGGCGGTTTCGAAGGGGCGAAAATCGGCCTTTTTTTGCTTGGATTTGCGATCATGGCGTATGCGACGATTCGGCTCTGGCCGTCGTCGCCGGAGGAACTCGAGCGGACCCAATCGGGAACGGTCGGCACCGAAGCGGGCAGGGCGATTGGGGCCGAACCAGATCAAACGCGGTTCCAGTGTTTCGTACGGAAACTGCCGCCGTTTCGCTGGATAACGCCACCACCACCGAGGTATATTATTTCACCATCGGGCAAACTCTTCTGGAGCAGTGTCGGTGTCCTCCTGGTGTCGTTTCTACTCGAGACCGTACTCGGCGTCGGGGCCTGATAGAGAACGCGGGGTCTGGTCTGTCGATCACCGAGCAGGGCGGGCGATCGGTGGAACGGGCGAACCGATCCATATCCGGACATGGGCAGGGATTTTCCAGGTGGTTGATCCTGAGTACGATTCGGAGATAGGCTGTGATAGGGATTATAGCCGAGTCTATAGGTTCCACCGAAGACACGACACCGAAGACCGGACTCTGACACTGTCTGCTGTAATTTGTTACCGATGATTGTCTTTACTGGTTCGGCAATCACCGCTAAGAGATTACAGTAAACCGTATGAACCACTGGTTGGCAACGAGACGCCCTCTGAGTACTCGATCAGGGCTCTCTGTGACTCGAGAGCGTGATTCACCTCGAGCGTGCCGATGTGATTTCAAGCCGGTCGAGAGGACGTTTGGGTATTTTTGGTGCTGAAGCACTCGAAACGGTTATCCGAATCCCTGCATGAATGTGGGATATGTCCAAACGCGATGACGATTCTGTCGGGCTTCGCGCCCGAACACCGGCAGTGAAAGAGGCCTGGAAGCGGACGAATCAGGATATGGATGCCATTGCCGACGAGCGTCGCGAAGACGGCTGGGAAGTGATCACGATGCCAGCGGTACATACCTCAGCGGTCGGCCGGGAAGACGGCGAAGACGATTATTACGGCCTCGTCCACGTTATTCCGGACAACCATGCCGACGCGTTCAGTGAGGCATTCGACCCGGACACATTTACCCGGTGGGAGGCTTATCGGAACGACGTCGATGGCTTCGTCTTTCTAGTCACGGAGTTGATGGACCCCGACTCGAAAACCGCGATTCTCGTCGCCGGGCAGTACAACATGCAACTCGCGAAGGGAATGGTAACGACGGCCATAAAAACGGATGACCTGTACAGTCACTTCAGAACGATTAACGGCACCGAGCTGGGATCGGTCCGATACGAAGAGATCGACCCGTTTATTCCGAACGTCGAGGGATTCATCGAGCGCTTCGGGATCGGTCCGGACGCCTGATACGATCTGCTGTAACTTTTCACCGGTGATTGCCGATCTGCTGGGGGACCCACCTGAAAATGCGGGTAGTCCCGCTTACTCGAGGACGACCAGCGTATCGCCCATGTCGACGCTTTGTCCTTCTTCGACGGCGACCTGCGCGACGGTGCCGCCAGCCGAGGCCACGATATCGTTCTCCATCTTCATCGCCTCGAGGACGACGACCACGTCGCCGGCGGCGACTTCGTCGCCTTCACCGACCTCGACAGACAGGATAGTGCCTTGCATTTCGGCGTCAACGCGCTCGCCGTCACCTTGTATCTCAGCTTCGGCCTCGCTCGAGCCACCGGCCGGCTGTGGCGGGCTTGCGCTTTCACTGGGATTGGCCCCACCGGCCGGGACGAACCCGCCGCGTTGCTCGAGGTTGACGTCGAAGCGTTTGCCGTTGACTTCGACGGTGAACTCGCGTTCGACGACGTCTTCATCTTCGGTGGCGCCGTCGCCGTCATCGCCCCACTGTTTCTGGGCCTGCTCGAAGCGGCTGCGGTCGATTTCTTCGTCGAGATACTTGGTGGTGTGGCGACCCTCGACGAACGTCTCGTCGGTGAGCATCAGTCGGTGGAACGGGACGATGGTGGTGATGCCCTCGATTTCGTACTCTCGTAGGGCGCGCAGTGAGCGTTCGATACACTCGTCACGGTCTTCGCCCCAAACGATGAGTTTCGCGATCATCGAGTCGTAGTCGGTGACGAGTTCGTCACCCTGGCGGAGCGCATCGTCGAGGCGGACACCCACGCCGCCCGGTGGGTTGTACGTCGTCAGCGTGCCGCCCGTGGCCGGCTGGAAGTCCTTGGCGGCGTTTTCGGCGTTGATCCGGAACTCGATGGCGTGGCCGTCGATCTCGACGTCGTCCTGTTCGAAATCGAGTTCTTCGCCCGCGGCAACGCGAATCTGACGTTTGACGATGTCGATGCCTGTGATCTCTTCGGTCACACAGTGTTCGACCTGAATCCGGGTGTTGACCTCGAGGAAGTAGAAGTTCGCGTCCGGACCGAGTACGCCCTCACGGCCGGGTTCCTCTTCGACGAGGAACTCGACGGTGCCGGCGTTGACGTAGTCGGCGGCGGCGACACCGCGTCGGGCGGATGCACCGATCTGTTCGCGAAGTTCGTCGGATAGTGCTGGCGATGGCCCCTCTTCGATCACCTTCTGGTGTCGGCGCTGCAGAGAGCAGTCGCGTTCACCCAGATGACGCACGTTGCCGTGTTCGTCGGCGATGATCTGGACTTCGATGTGGCGTGGGTTCTCGAGGTAGCGCTCGAGATACACCGAGTCGTTTCCGAAGTAGGCCTCGCCTTCGCGCTGGGCGCTCTCGAGTTGGGATTCGACCTCGCTCTCGTCTTCGACGACTTTCATGCCGCGGCCGCCACCGCCACCTTCGGCTTTGATTGCGATGGGGTAGCCGTGTTCGTCGCCGAACGTATACACCTCTTCGGGGTCGGTGACGGGTTCGGTCGTCCCGGGAACGATGGGGACGTCGGCGTCGCTCATGATCGTCCGGGCTTTCGTCTTCTCGCCCAGGGCTTCCATCGAGTCGCTCGAGGGGCCGATCCAGGTGATGCCCTCGGCCGCTTCGACTTTCCGCGCGAACTCGGCGTTCTCGGCGAGGAAGCCGTAGCCGGGGTGAATCGCGTCGGCGTCGGCTTTCCGCGCGGCCTCGATAACGGCCTCGTGGTCGAGGTAGGATTCGGCCGCGCGTGCTGGCCCGATATTGTATGCTTCGTCGGCATAGCGGACGTGGCCGCCGTGTTTGTCCGCTTCGGAGTAGACGGCGACGGTTCCGACGTTCAATTCCTCACACGCTCGCATTACCCTGACGGCAATCTCGCCACGGTTGGCCACCAGAACCTTCCTGAACATTCGTGTCTGAACAGTCGAATAGCCACTACCTTACTTTTTCGCAACTGATACCGTAAACTGCGCTACATTTGCCAGTTGACGATATATCACAATCCGCTTGCAAGGGACGACGAACCATCGTTACATATTCTGTTGTCGATCCGTTCTCGAGTGTCTGTAGCCGTTACTACCGTCTATCCTGTGATCTGTGCCAGGGATGAGGTCACATCCTCGAGTTGGTGGTCTCCACACGATGGACCGCTACTCGAGATTTCCCAGGGGGCTATGGGTGCGGTTGGGATACAATAGCAATTTAATGGCAACTATGTAGTAAGTGATCGAGATATGGTACCGACCAGATCGCAAAACTGGACTGCTCGAGGACAACACTGGGATCAGAACCGATCTGCTCGAGAGGCCGCCAACCAGGGATTCGTGGGGGCGCGTTTCGGGACGCGTGCGGCGTGTCCACGCTGGGCCCTGAGTCGACCGGCGTAGGCCCACCGTTTCCCGTCCCAGGTTTCCTCCCTGTCGTCAGTGGCGGCCGCGGCCTGCTCGAGATCGGTGAGGTGTGCACCGATAGCTGCGATGATGGCCGCGGCCTCTTCGGTACTCGCATCGTCGGGCAGATCTAGGGCGACGTCTGCCGGCAGGACCTCTCCCAGCGGATTCGGATCGTCGATCGTTCCGGGGTCGGCCCCCGTTGGGTGCTCGTGGTCGGTCATCAGAGCGGGATGTTGCCGTGTTTCTTGTCGGGGGCGTCCTCGCGTTTGGTCTCGAGCATCTCGAGGTCAGCGATCAGGCGTGGACGGGTTTCTGTCGGCAGGATAACGTCGTCGAGGAAGCCCTTGTCGGTCGCGGTGTAGGGGTTGGCGAACTGCTCGCGGTACTCCTCTATGAGTTCGTCCCGAAGGGCATCGGGATCGTCAGCTTCCTCGAGTTCCTTTCGGTAGAGGATGTTGACTGCACCCTGTGGCCCCATGACGGCGATTTCGGCCGTCGGCCAGGCGTAGTTGACGTCCGCGCCGAGGTTTTTCGAGGCCATGACACAGTAGGCCCCGCCGTAGGCTTTTCGCGTGATGACCGTAAGCAGCGGAACGGTCGCTTCGGCGTACGCGTAGAGCAATTTTGCGCCGTGTCGGATGATTCCCCGGTGTTCCTGGTCGGTACCGGGCATGTAGCCCGGAACGTCAACGAACGTCACGATTGGAATATTGAACGAATCGCAAAAGCGGACGAACCGTGAGCCTTTCATGGAGGAATCGACGGTGAGTGTCCCCGCGTTCACGCGCGGCTGGTTGGCGACGATTCCGACGGACCGACCGTCGAGGCGGCCGAAGCCGACGACGAGGTTCTTCGAAAAGTTTTCAGCAACCTCGAAGAACGAGCCCTCGTCAACGACCGAGTCGATGACGTCGACCATGTCGTACGGTTTCTGTGGACTGTCCGGCACGATGGACTCGAGGGCCTCGTCACGTCGGTCGGGGTCATCCCAGGGCTCGACTCGCGGTGGATCCTCGACGTTGTTCTGGGGGAGATACGAGAGCAGCCGTCGGATGTCATCGAGTGCCTGTTCTTCGGATTCGACGGCGAACTGGGCGACACCGGTCTGACTCGAGTGTGTCATCGCGCCACCGAGTTCCTCGTGGGTGACTTCTTCTCCGGTGACGGTTTTGGTGACGCCGGGGCCGGTGATGTACATGTGGCTGGTGTCTTTGACCATGAAGATGAAGTCCGTGATCGATGGCGAGTAGACGGCACCACCGGCACATGGGCCCATGATGGCCGAAATCTGGGGAACGACGCCGCTGGCTTGCTGGTTGCGCTGGAAGATTTCGGTGAAGCCAGCGAGGGATTTGACACCCTCTTGAATGCGAGCCCCCGCCGAATCGTTGAGGCCGATAATCGGCGCACCGACCTCCATCGCCATGTCCATCACCTTGGTTATTTTCTCGGCGAAGACCTCTCCCAACGACCCGCCGAAGACGGTGAAGTCGTGGGCGAAGACGAACACGGTCCGACCGTTGACTTCGCCGTAGCCGGTGACGACACCGTCACCGAGTACCTTGCGCTCTTCCATGCCGAAGTCGCTGGTCTGGTGGGTTCGGAGCTGGTCGAACTCGGTGAACGAATCGTCGTCGAGGAAGTACTCGATGCGCTCTCGAGCGGTCATCTTCCCTTTCTCGTGCTGGCGCTCGATTCGTTCTTCGCCACCGCCGAGCAATGCCTCCTCGCGCATCGCCTCGAGTTCTTCGATCCGGTCTTCCATCGTCATTGTGCCATCCTCCGGGCTGCGGTCATTGCCCGAGGCAAGGACGAGCGATAGGAAAAACGTTCTGGGATACACTGAAATGAGGTCACATCACACAATGAGGATAATTGATTGCTAGCGCGTCAAACACACACAAACTCTTTATATCACCCACGACATCGTAAACCATGGTACGGAAGTTCAACCGTAGACAGGTGCTTACGACAGTTGGTGGTGCAAGCGTAGTCGGTCTGGCGGGTTGCCTCGGCGACATTGGTGGGGGCGGCGATGGTGGAGAAATCACATACGGTGTGTTGATGCCGGAAACTGGTGACCTCGGTAGTCTCGGCGTCTCTATCAGAGATGGAGCATTGCTCGTCGAGAGCCAGCTCGCAGACGAGACAGATTTCGAGTTCGACGTGCAGACCGGCGATACCGAGACCGACCCGGAAGCAGGTATCTCGGCGGCACAGAACCTCGTGGATGCGGGTGTGCCGGCCGTCGTTGGCCCGGCCGCTTCGAATGTTAACCTGCAGGTGACTCGACAGATATTCATTCCCAACCAGGTCGTCGGAATTTCGCCGTCCTCGACGGCACCGGCCGTTACCGATCTGGACGACGACGGCTATATTTTCCGAACCGCCCCGAGTGACGCGCTGCAGGGGCCGGTGATGGCAGAAGTCATCATGGACAATCTGGACGCGAGTACGACAGGAACCCTGTATCTCAACGACGATTACGGACAGGCGCTCGAAGAATCGTACGTGGCTGCGTTCGAGGACAACGGCGGCGAGGTGACCGACCGGGTCTCGTTCGAACCTGAACAGGCCTCCTATGCGTCACAGCTTGGGTCGGCACTCGATGCTGATCCTGACGTGTTGATGGTCGTTGGCTTCCCACAGTCGGGAATCACGCTGTTCCGTGATTACTACGACAACTACGCCGACGACTGGGATGGCAACGTTATCGTTCCCGACGGCCTCATCGACGGGACACTCCCTGACGAGGTCGGTAACCCGATGAACGACGTGTGGGGAACGGCCCCATCTGCGGCTGGCCCGGGCGCAGATCGGTTTGCCGAACTGTACGAAGAAGAGTTCGATTCCGAACCTGCTGTGTTCAACAGTCACGCGTACGACGCCGCTGCCGTCATCTCACTCGCATCCGTTGCTGCGGGTGACGACCCAAGCGGCACTGATATCCGAGATAACATCAGGGAAGTCGCCAACCCCGGCGGCGAGACAGTCGACGCGACGAACCTCGCTGAGGGGCTCGAGATGGTTGCAGACGGTGACGAAGTCAACTATCAGGGCGCTTCCTCCGGTGTCGACTTCGACGATAACGGTGACATGCAGGCAGTTTCCTACGACGTCTTGCGATATCAGGACGGCGAAATCGAGACACAGGAAACCGTCGACTTCGAGAACTGAACCACAACACACCTTCCTCCATTTTTTACGTTCCTGAGCCACAGCAATCCCTGCCAGCCCGCTCATTCTTCCGCTCGAATCAGGAGGCGACTCCATCGTGGCCGACAGATCCGACTCCCCGGTCGACGCGTGAGAAGCGGGTCATGACTCATACGGTTAACTGTCGTCTCTTCCCGGTGATTGCCGACTCGGTATGGGCAATCACCGGTAAACAGTTACAGTAGACCGTATCAGGACCCGTACCCCCACAATCGTGAGTGTGGGACTCTGGGCCTGACTCTCGAGTGCATGCAAACGTGGAGGGACTGTCGGATGTGATTTGCGGCCTCGAGATGTGAGGATCACAGCAAACGCCCGGAACCAGTCTGTAAATAAAACGGACGGACAACCGACCTATTTAGCCGCCGAGGAACTGCTGGCGGACCTCGTCGTCTGCAAGCAGGCGATCTCCGGTATCGGTGTAACTGTTCTCGCCCTGGGCGAGGACGTAGCCCCGATCACAGCGTCTGAGCGCCGTTTTGGCGTTCTGCTCGACCATCAATACCGCCGTCCCATCGGCGTTGATATCGTCGATCCGGTCGAACATTTCCTGGACGAGGTCGGGTGCCAACCCGGCCGATGGCTCGTCGAGCAACAACAGATCGGGATCGAGCATCAGGGCTCGCCCCATCGCGACCATCTGGCGCTGGCCACCGGACATTGTGCCGGCTTTCTGGTCCTGGCGCTCGCGAAGCACCGGAAACCGCTCGAAGACTGCTTCGATCTGGGCTTCGGGCACCTCGTCGAGAATGTATGCCCCCATCTCGAGATTCTCCCTGACAGTGAGCGTCCCGAAAATGTTCTCGTTCTGGGGGACGTAGCTGATTCCCTTGTGAATAATCTCTTCGGGTGGCAACTCCTGAATCGGTTCCCGCTGGAACTCGATGGTCCCGCCCATGTGGGCCGTCAACCCGAACACCGATTTCATCAGGGTTGACTTCCCGGCACCGTTTGGGCCCACGATGGTGACGTACTCGCCTTCACCGACGTCGAGCATTACATCGGTGAGAATCTGGAGATCACCGTAGCCGGCATCGAGATTCCGGACCTGCAAAATACTCTCGTCCGGAACGGCCGCTAACGGGTCAGTCTCCGCTTTGAGCGACTCTTCGAGGGTTGCATCCGACGCTGATTCCGGTTCGTCGGTACTCATACGTCAATCTCCCCGAGGTAGGCCTCGATAACTCGGTCGTTGTTCTTCACCATACTCGGTTCCCCTTCTGCCAGCACCGAACCCTGGTGCATGACGATCACGTGTTCACAGTTTTCCATAATTACGTCCATGTCGTGTTCGACGAGCAAGAACGTGTAGCCCTGCTCGCGGAGGTCGTGAATGCGCTCGAGCAACTTCTCCTCGAGCGTCGGATTGACGCCGGCCAGCGGCTCGTCGAGCAACAGCATGTCCGGTTCGGTCATCATCGCTCGCGCCATCTCGAGCAGTTTGCGCTGCCCGCCAGAGAGCGTCCCCGCCTCGTCGTGAGCGATGTGATCGATTTCGAAGAAATCGACGGTTTCCCACACGCGTTCTCTGAGTTCGCGTTCCTGCTCGATGACCTCGACTCGCGCACCCGGCGTGACCGACCGCCACAGTTGTTCGCCGATCTGCCCTTGTGGTGCGAGCATGAGGTTTTCGAGGACCGTCATCTCCTCGAGTTCGCGCGCGATCTGGAACGTCCTCACGAGCCCCTCAGTGGCGATCTGGTCGGGGCGACGGCCCGTGATATCCTCACCCTGGAACGTCACGGTGCCCGAGTCGGGCGTGTGTGCGCCGGTAATACAGTTGAAAGTCGTCGATTTCCCGGCCCCGTTCGGTCCGATGAGTCCCGTGAGGGAGCCGGCCTCGACGGCGAAACTGGCGTCGTCGACGGCGACGATACCCCCGAAGGTTTTTCGGAGGTTTTCGACGCGTAGCGGAACGTCACCTGACAGCGACCGCTCCGATTCGGGGGCAGCCTCTGCCGGTTCGGTCGTCGCGTCACTCATCGCTCTCACCCCCGTTGGTCCGTGCAGGACCCGGGCGGTCGAGGCTGATCGCGGCGGCGGTTTCCGTTCGGTGGCCCAGCACACCCTCTGGTCGTCGTTGCATAATAATGACGAGGACGACGCCGAGCAGGATGAATCGGAGCGCGGAAATGTTGTTCATGAAGTACGCGAGTAGCGGCGTTATCTCGAGCGAGGCGAGTGGGGCCATCGCACCCGCGAAGGTGCCCGGAGCGCTCCCGAGACTCAACGACCCGGAGACGATATTGGCGAGCGTTCGTGGTCCTTCGAACAACAAGCCGACGAACAGGATCGAACCGACTAGACTGCCTGTGTTCGATCCCGAACCGCCGATGATCAACGCGACGAACACGTAGAACGTCACGATTGGGCGGAACGAGTCGGGACTGACGTAGCCCTGTGAGCCCTGCCAGAGAATTCCACCGAGGCCCATGAGCGCACAGCCGAGCATGAACACCTTGATTTTGAACCAGCGGGTGTCCTTGCCGAGTGACTGGGCCACGAGTTCGTCCTCACGGATCGCCTTGAGGACACGGCCGAACGGCGAGTTACCGACGCGGACGAGCAGCCAGTAGACGGCGATGACGAATCCGATCATCACCAGAACCCAGAGGGAACGGCGAATCACCGAAGGCCGTAGAAACGTACCCAGCACGTCAACGAGAACGTCCCCGAACGCGGTGTTGAGCAGTGCATCGGTCGGCCGAGCGGGCAGGTCGATGCCACTCCCGCCCCCGGTTCCGAAGCCGAACACGCTGACCGTCCAGTTCGACAGCGTTGCGGAGTTGAGCGTCAGCCGGATGATCTCAGAGAGGCCGAGCGTAACGATCGCGAGATAGTCTGCACGGAGTCGAAGTGCCGGTACGGCAGCGACGAGACCGACCAGGGCGGCCATTATCATCCCGGCGATGACGCCAACGATCAGCGGCAGTCCGAGCCCAGTCCCCGAGACAGCGTCGGGCGACGTGGAAACGATCGCCATGGTGTACACCCCGACGGCCATGAATCCGGCGACCCCGATGTTAAACAGCCCCGTGTATCCCCAGTGGAGATTCAGTGCCAGCGTCAAGATTCCGTACGCGGCAAACAGGAACGTGAGCCGGATGATGCTCGAGCCTGCCGAATTGATGTCGCCTCCGCCGAGGAACGTCAGGACGATAAACAGGGCGTAGATGGCGAGCATCGTCGAAATGACGATCCTGAAATCAGTTTTGCCGATTTCGGTGGCCAGGATGTCCCGAATCGACGGGTCCTCGCCGTCGATTCCGCTCGAGCCGTCGGCCGTTTCGGCCGTCATGCTGTCGTCACCCCGCCGAAGATGCCCTGTGGTCGGTAGAGCAACACAAGGATCATGATCAAGAACGCCGCGGCAGCGTTGAAGTCAGAGGGAATCCAGATCAGCGAGACTTCGTGGACGAAGCCGATGACGAAGCCGCCGGCAATCGCGCCGTAGATCGAACCGATCCCGCCCAGGATGACTGCTGCGAAGATGAACAGCAGGAGGAACCAGCCGATGTTGAACTCGATGGTTCCGCGCTCGAGGACGTACAGGTAGCCAGCGACGCCAGCCAGTGCGCCACCCAGCACCCAGGTGGCGGTGACGACACGCTCGGTCGGTATCCCGGTGACGAGCGCGAGGTCTTTGTTGTCGGCCATCGCGCGCATGGCTTTCCCGAGTTTGGTTCGCTGGAGCATGAAGTGCATCGCCAGCATGAGGCTGATGGCGACGATGACCAGCGTCAGTTCGTGCATATTGACCGAGAAGCCGGCTATCTCGGTGTTGACGTCCTGGGTCGAGGTCACGCCGCGGTTTCGACCGCCGTAGACGAACTGGAGAATGTATCGAAGTGCCAGTGCAGCACCAATACTGGCGATGAGCAGCGGAATGCCGCCACGATCACGCATCGGTTTGTAGACGATGCGATCGATGATCACTGCGACGACGACGGTCGCGAGGGCGGCGATGATGACGCCGATCAGAATCGAGAGGGGTGCTTGCACGATCGAGGCACCGATCTCGTTCGGGCTGGCTCCGCTCCCGGGTCGCACCAGTAGCAGGTGGCCGATGTCACCGATCCCCCAGCCGGCGACGAGCAAGGCTGCACCCCAGCCCGTAAACGCGCCGGTCGTCACGAGGTCACCGTGTGAAAAGTTCGCGAAGTTCAAAATGCTGTACGTCATGGAGAGACCGATTCCGGCGAGCCCGAAAATGAGCCCGACGATGATCCCGTTCCACACCAGTCCACTGAATCGGCCCATCGACAGCTCCCCGCCGAACGTTCGCCCACCGGCGAGCGGCACCTCAATGCCGGCGAGGCGGGCGAGTAAGTCGAGAGCCAACAGGGCTGTTGCAAGCACCGCAATAGCCAGTAGCGGTTGCTCGCGGATGGTTACCTTTCCCCGGGTTATTACATCTGATACGTCCATGTGTAAGGCTATCACATTACCAGGGGAGGGCGGCAATAAATAATGCTTCGGTCTATCGGTTCTCCAACCGCATATACTGACAGGTTCCGGCAGTGTTATCCACAACTCGAGAATTTGAGGCTTCTGACACGGCCCGTGTCGTTGTCTCGAGCCGATACTCCACTGGTTGAGGACTCTCGAAGTCGGCGATAACTCGCGGTTGGGCCCGCACGTCCGTGCGTGATGAGGTCTACGACGGGCAGTTGCACCAATGTATCTCCGGAGGGCAGTTGCACCAATGTATTCCCGACACCAACCCCGTAGCGAGCGCTCGAGTAAGTGATTAGGTCCCTGTCACGCCTCGCCGTAAACCGGCACAGCAGCCCCGCTGGTCACACTCGAGGCGTCGGTGCAGAGAAATGCCATTACCTCGGCGATATCGGGGGGGTCGACCCAGCTTTCGTGGTCGGCGTCGGGCATCATCTCCCGGTTCATCGGCGTGTCGATCACGCTGGGCATGACGCAGTTTGCCCGAACTGTCCCGCGATTCTCTTCGGCCAACGTCTCGGTCAGAATGCGTATCCCTGCCTTCGTGATTCGGTAGGGACCGTCGCCGGAGCCACCCTCGAGGCCTGAACGGGCGCTGACGCTGACGATTGCCCCGCCGGTCTCTTGCAGGTGTGGGAGTGCGTGTTTCGAGGCCAGAAACGCTGTTTTGAGGTTAATATCCAGCAGGAGTTCGACCTCCTCGAGAGGCGTCTCCTCGATGGGGGAGCCACCGCGCCAGGTGCCTGCGATGTTCAGCAGGTTGTCGATCCGGCCGTGGTCCTCGATAATCCGTGCAAAACAGTCCTCGACGTTGCCTTCGTCAGTCAGGTCGACCTGGTAGAAGTGAGTGCGCTCGTCGGGCTCGAGGTGTGCATCCTCGTCGTCCGGCTCGACGACGTCGAGTGCGCAGACGGTTCCCCCGGCCTCACTGAACGCCTGGGCGGCCGCACTGCCGAGTACGCCACTGGCGCCGGTAATGACGGTGACGGTTCCATCGAACTCCATGGAAGCGTGTCCCATGGTCTCGTATTCGTGCTGTGAACGCTTAACACGCGGGGTCGGAGATGGCGTCGGCACCCTCCTTTCGTTGCACCAAGTGCGAGGAGAGCGAGTGTTCAAGCCGATAGGAACCATACGACCGATATCGAATGCGTTTGATCGCTCATCGCGGATTCGCGGCAACACAGCCCGAAAATACGGTCGGCGCGCTCCGCTCGGCGGCGACCCAGGCCGACGCCGTCGAGTTCGACGTGCGTCGCTGCGGGTCGGGCGAACTCGTCGTCTTCCACGACGAGACCCTCGAGCGCGTCACCGAGGGAACGGGCCTGGTGTCGGAAACGGACCTCGAAGAGCTTCAGTCGCTTACTGTGCTCGACTCCGGTGAACCGATTCCAACACTCGAGGCGGTCCTCGAGGCGCTCCCACCGGATGTCGAAATCAATCTCGAGATGAAGGCCCTGGGCATCGCCGAAGATGTGCTCGAAGCGCTCGAAGGCGTCTCCAACCGCGTCGTCACGACGTCGTTTTTGACGCCGGAATTGCGGATGATACGTGAACACGACCGGGGTCAGCCGACGGGCCTACTCGTCAGTCGCCGGCTCACGACGCCGGTGACGCTCGCGGTCGAACTCGACTGTGACGTTATCGGCGCGAACTACTGGCGCTGTCTGAGCACCCCTCTCGTCCCTCGAGCCAAAACCGTGGACCTCGAGGTACACGCCTGGTCGCTCGAGTACACGGCTCTCGCTCGAGTGCTTGGCTGGCGGGGCGTGGATTGTGTCTCGGCGGATCGGCCGCTGTCAGTGTGATTGTCACGTTTCACTATCAAAAACGAAGTATGGGTGGGACCCACGCTCAGCGCTGCTCAAGCGTCGCGAGTACCTGCTCGTGGACGTCAGCTACCGTCACCGACTCCGCATCGACCCGTTCGGTTACCGATCCGTCGACGCCGCCCTCGAGCGTGACGGCTTCGTTCTCGAGTGTGACGCGCTCGAGGTGTTTCATAACGAGTTCGGGGCGTTCTTCGCCGACGGCCGTGAGACACGCGAGTAGGTCCTCTCTGGCCGGGGTCGCTGGATTCTCGACCACGAACGAGACGACGTCTGGGACCGATGGAGCGACGTCGTTGGGTGCCTCCGCAGCCAGGTGTGCCAGACAGTAGGCGATATCCTGATCGACTGCCGTCGTGGACTCCCCCAGTAGCGACCGTAGCTTCGGCACGGTGGGGAGACACATCGATGGCTCCGTCTCGACCCGTTCCCGTATTGTTTCGACTGCCGGGGCGTGTCTCTCCACCTCGTCAGTACTGAGCTGGGCCAATAGACGGCCAAGCTCGAGCGACTCGTCAGTTCCTGCCCTCGTGTCCGTCCCCTCCCCTCCCATCTGGATGGTATCTTTCAGAACAACATAATAAGTATTGTGGATTAACATGCAGGGTGAAATGAACGTCTGACGATAGCTCGAGAATGGCCACTTGCGATGGGACGGCTTCCGTACAGGTCAGGTAAAAAGTCACACTCTGAGGGTTTGTTGTCGTCTCGTACCGGCCAGCGACCATCCCCGGAGGTCGCCAAGTGCACAGTGACAGAAACTCGCCTCAGGCCAGCCACTCCTCGGGCTTCGTGTCGTAATCCACGTCGTCGGCCGCGAGATGTTCGACTTCCTCCCAGGGCACGTCTTCGACGGTCACCTGTTCGCCGTCGTAGCGAATCCGCTTGCCCTGTTCGCTGGGCGATGGCTCCCGACTGCGCCGTTTGGCGACCTCGAGGTCGTGGTCGTCGACTTCCTTGACTATTGTGAGCAGGTTCACGGGTCGTCCCCAGAGTTCGAACACGCGCTCGAGCGTGGCTTTCGCTTGCCCGAGGTCGAGCATGACGCCGTTGTACTCGTGGCCGAGCAACAGTTCGTTGGCGTTGTTGTAGTTGCCGTCGTAGACGGCGATGGTCGGCTTGCCGAAGTTCGTGAACTGCAACAACAACTTCTTTTTGACGTCCTCGGCGTCAACACTCGAGACGTGGTACTGGCCGGTCGCCCGTGAATATTCGTAGGTGAAGTAGTCGTTCTCGGTGATGAACTCCTGGGTGAGAAACGCATCGAGGAAGGTGACGTCGTTGTGGCTCTCCCGGAGTTCGAACAGGCGATTCCAGCCCGCACTGTACTCGACGTCTTCCAGCGCTTGCTCGACCGTCTCGTATCGCGCGTCGTCGAACAGATAGCGACCGATCTGCTCGAGTTCGTTCTGGCTCACTCGGGACAGAAAGCCCCGGTTCTGTGGCTTGACCAGCGAGTAGTGCCGGCGGGCGAGTCCTGCGTGGGTCAGCACCTTCCAGGGGTGTCTGTCGACGTCGATGTCGCCCGCTCTCGCCGCGTCGAGTGCCTCCTCGTCGACCCACTCGTCGGAGAGGTCGGCCAGCGCTTCCAGGCTCTCACTCGAAATCGAATCGAGTGCGGCCGGTGGCTCGAGTTGTTCGAGCACCGAATCGAAGTCGACGGCCTCCTCGAGGTTGCGCCAGCTAATCCCGTCGACGCGCAACAGGCGCTCGAGGACCTCCCGCCGGTTGGTCGTGTTTTCGACGTACTCCCAGAGGGCCATGCCGAGGCTATAGGGGTTGAGACCGGGGGAGGCGAGCACCTTCGCCATGTGGTCGGCGTAGTTGAGAAACTCGTCGTCACCGGCGAAACGCTCGTCGGTCATCATCGTCGATTCCCAGTATGCTGCCCAGCCCTCGTTCATGATCTTCGTCATCTTCTGGGCGGCGAAGTAGTAGGCTTCGGCGCGCATCATATCGAGGACGTCACGCTGCCATGGCTCCATATCGGCGGCTTTCTCGCTCTCCCGATCGTACTGTTTGCCGTACTCTCGGACGAACGCCAGCACGTCGGGCTGGGGTTCCGCCGGGAACGAGCCCCCGCCGTCGTCGCCTTCGAGTTTCTCCAGCCACTCATCGTCGAAGACCTCGCCTTTTACCTCATCGGAGAGCCCCAGTTCGTCGAGTTTCGCGGCGAGGTCGTCGTCCAACTCCTCGTGCTCTCGTTCGAACTCGAGTCGGCGGGCGAAGACTGCGTGCTGGTCGATGGTGTCCTCGAGGACGAGGGCGTTGTCGATCCACTTTTCGACCTCGGCGCGGTCGATTTCGGGGTCGGCCATGTACTCGCCGATGGCGTCGGCGTGGCGCTCGAGCATGGCCGCGGCGTTGACCTGTGCGGCGTCGCTGCTATCGCCGGTGAAGAGGCCGAACCACTCGTTGTTGGCGAAGAAATCAGAGTGGGCCTCGACGTGAGTGATGACGGCCTTCTGGTCGGCCAGCGTGTTCGACTCCTGGAGGAACGCGTGGGCCGGATTGTCGTTGTTGACGATTTCGAAGGCTTTTCCGCCGCCGTACTGGCCCTGTTTTTGCTGGCGGTCGTATTGCATGCCCCAGCGCCAGTGAGGATACCGTGACTGGAAGCCGCCGTAGGCGATCAGTTCGTTCATCTCGTCGTAATCGACGATCCAGTAGTTCACCGGGTACGGCTCGAGGCCGAGTTTGAGTGCCAGTTCCCGGGCGTCGGTCACCGCGGGCTCGAGTTCGCCCGCGATTGCCTGTTTGTGGAATCGTTCTGCGTTCGCGTTAGTCATCGTCGGTGGCCTCCGTTTCGGTGCTGAGGATACGGTAAATCGCGTCAGTGACGTCGTCTTCGCTACTGACGTATGCGACTGCGACGTCCTCGCCATCGCCGAAGTGGCGCTCGAGTTCCTCGGCGTGGGTCGCGTTGATCGCGTTGCCGCTCGGCTGTGTTTCGACGTAGGCGTGGAGGTTCGCCGGAATCGACTCCATGAGCGGGATAACGCGCTCTTCGGTGTCGTTGCTCGAGTTCTCCGAGTCGCCCGCAGCGAACACGTAGCGGTTCCAGTCGCTCCATGGGTATTCTTCGAGCAGTTCGGCAGCGAGTTCGTACGCACTCGAGATGCGGGTGCCGCCGCCGCTTCGAATACCGAAGAACTCCTCCCGTTCGACTTCCCAGGCATCGGCGTCGTGGGCGATGTAGACGAACTCGGCGTTGTCGTACTTCCCGGTGAGGTACCAGTCCAGCGGTGTGAAGGTTCGCTCGACCAGTTCCCGTTTCTTCTCGCGCATCGAGCCCGAGAC
Source organism: Natronosalvus hydrolyticus (assembly GCA_025517525.1). Lineage (GTDB taxonomy): Archaea > Halobacteriota > Halobacteria > Halobacteriales > Natrialbaceae > Natronosalvus > Natronosalvus hydrolyticus. Next base: position 83,452 of record JAOPJZ010000005.1, on the reverse strand, counting down.
GTCGCGGATGTTGACCACCACGACGTTCTTCTCTTTCTCCTCGATGATCTCGGGGAAGCGATAGCGCTCGTCCTCACGCCGGAAGGGGACGTGTTTGATACCCTCCCGACGGATCTGGTCCTGGACGCTCTCGCGCTCGACGTTGGCCTCGACTGCCTCGATGTCGTCCCATTTCCCGCGCTCGTCAGCCACCTCGTCATGGGCCTCTTCGATCCAGGCCATCGAGACTGGCAGGTTCTGTCCCCGAGCGTACTCGAAGACCGCTCGAGCGCTAATGCCGTCGACTTTGCACACCTCCTTGAGGAACTCCTCGTCGAAGTCCATCGCGAGTTTGCGCTTCAGTCCCTCCTTGAACACTCGCTCGAAATCGAGCGTGCTATCCGGGCCCGAGCGAGTCAGGTCGGTGTAGGGGCCTTCTTTCTCCTCGATGACCCGCTTGCCTTTTGGCTCGAGGTCCAGTCCCAGCGCCTCGTCGAGTTCTTCGGCGAACTCCTCTGGGTCCATCTCGTAGTACTCGTGGTCGCCGCCTTCCTCGCCGGGATCGCCGTCTTCGTCGCCGTCGCCGGGTTGTGGCTGCGGTTGGCCCACCGGTTGGCCGACGTCGGGCGTCCCGCCATCACCCTGTCCCACGCCGCCCTGATCGCGCTTGTCGTACTCGAAACTGGGCAGTGAGACGATCTTTACGGGGATGCGGATTCCATCGTCGCCGCCGCTGTTCAACTCGCCGTACTGGATAAACTCGGCGAGGTCCTCGCGACGCTTTTCGCCCACTGCACGGAATCGGTCGAGGTCGTCTTTCAGTCCCATCGGTAGCTCACCTGTCCCATGACGTGTCGACTCGTCAACTCAGCAGACGCCGGCGAGTAGCCGAAATCGGCGACGAGTCGGTCGATGGTCGCCTCCTTGACGGCTTCGGTCTGGGTCCCGCTCGGCGGGTCCTCCCACTGGCGAGGCTCGAGGTCTTCGAACGTGCGGCGCACGTCGTCCCAGTCGTGACTCTCGAGGACCGACGTGACGGCGGGGATCGATGCCAAGTCGACCTGGTCGACGGCGAAGTTTTCGTCGCGCTGTTGCCAGGCGTGGCGGTTCAACGCCGTAATGATCTTCTCTTTGCGGAACTCGCGGACGCTCTCTCTGGGGAGGTTCGACTCGTAGGCGGCTTCGGTGAATCGACCCAGATGCTCTATTTCGAAGAGCTTCATTTTCAGTGGATCCGGTTCGATCTCCTCGCCGCGGTCGTTGTACAGTTCCGCTCCGGTTTCCCAGGCGTAGACGTGCTCGACGTACTCGGCGACGGTCGCCTCCCCGACCCGTTTGTCGTGCATGATCGCGTCGATGACATCGGCCTCCTGCTGATCGAAGCAATGGTTTTTCACCGGAACGACCCGGTTTTCGAACTCCGAGCGCTCGCCCGTCGAGAACACCGGCGCGTCGGACAGTCCGTCGGCCATCGCGTTCAGGACGTCTCGAGGCATGATGACGTCCTCGACGGCCAGGTCGGGGTGGTGGCGGTCCCGATCCTCGTGGAGCAAGTCCGCCAGCGTATCCCGCGTGTAGGTGACGGGCACCCCGTGTTCGCCGTCGTGACTGTCGCCGTCAAAGTCAAACTCGTCTTTGTACCGGCGAGTGTCTCCCTCCTGCAGGTATCCCTGATCGTACAGCAGGGCTTTCTCGACGAGATCGAGTTCGGCAGGTGTCCGTTCTTCATCCAGGCGGGTCACAACCGCGTACAGCGCCGCCGCTTGGACCGCATGGGGTGCAAACTCCCGAGCGCGGTGCTCGCCGTCCTCGTCTTTCACCGTGACGAACACCGGTTCGCGGATCTGCTCGCGGAGTTCGTCGTACGTTTCGGCCTCCCAGACCTCGGTTTCGCCGGTCAGTTCCCGCCGGATCAACTCGGTCTCGAGGCTCATATTCGTCAGATAGCCGAACTCGTGTTTGTCGAGCCGGCGTTTGAGTGCTTTCAGTGGGTCCATGCCGTTTCGGTCGGCGTGTTGATTGAGCTGGGCCTCGAGGTCGGGGTTCGAGATGATGAGCAACTGGGTGTCGATGTCCATCGCGATGCCCTTGTCAAGTTTGACCGAGCGTTCGTCGGGCACGTTGAGTAGCTTCTGGAGCAAATCGGCGTGCTGGGCGGCGTCTTCGACGACGGTCAGGACGCCGTTGCCCTGTGAGAGCACGCCGTCGTAGCTGAACGCCTGTGGGTTCTTTCGGCCGCGTGAATCCAGTTCCTGCAACATACCGTGCATCCACGAGCCGACCAGTCGTTCCTTTGGTCGGCCGTCGTCTTCGGCGTGAAGGACGCCGATTCCCTGTCCGGTGTCGACGACGTAGTTCGTCACGCGGAGGTGGCGCTCGTCGCTGATTGCCGAGAACAGTCCCTCGACGCCGTCCCGTCGGTACTGCTTCTCGAGGAAATCGTAGGCTTCACGCGAGAACGGGTCGAGGCGCGTCTCGACGCTGATCGGAATGTGATCGTCAACCTCGGCGTTCAGCGAGGCGAGGATGTCTTCGCGAACGCCCTCGGGAAACACCGAGAGCGGATGGGCCTGGACGGGACTCTCGTACCAGTTTTCCTCGTCGTCGCTCGTGGACGTCGTCCCGTAGCTCAGGCCGCGTTCGTCGGGTTCGGTCGTCGTGACGTTCCACTCGAGGGTGTAGCGTCGTCCTTCGGGCGTCTTCGAGTACTCGCGGAGACCGTTGATCAGACAGCGCTTGAGTTCGGACTTGCCGGTCGCGGTCGGCCCTTCGAACCAGATGATTTTCTCGTCTTTGGCCCGGCCTGCGGCAATCGAGCGCAGGTCGTCGACGAAGGCGTTCAACACGCCGGTGTTCCCGAGGATGGCGTGTTCGCCGTCGTTGTGCGGGTCGTCGAAAAACCGGTAGCGCCGCTTTTCTTCGCCCTCCTCGATCACCGTTCGGGTGCCGGCGGCCTCGATGGCTTCGAGGACGTACTTCGAGGCGTGGGAGGCGGTCGTTGGCGTCTCGAAGATCCGGTCGACGTACGACGAGAGGCTCATCGGCTCCTCGTAGGCAGCCTCGAGCGAGCGGTCAGCCGCGGTCACGTAGTCGGTACCGCGCATATCAGTCCTCGATTTCGGCTTTGGCGACCTCCGCGCCGGCGAACTCGAGCACCTCCTTCGCGCCGCCTTCGGAGTAGCCCTGTTCGATGAGAGCGTCGATCCAGGCGCTACGTTCGTCGTCGTCGTACTCGTTGGCGCTGACGAGGGCGGAGAAGTTGATGTTGTGTTTCTTGTCCTCCCAGAGTTTGCGTTCCAGCGCACGGCGCAGTCGCTCGTTGTCCTGTGGGTTGAACGTGTCACCTTCGCGTGCGCGCCGGGAGACCCAGTTCGAGACCTCCTGTCGGAAGTCGTTTTTCCGGTCTTCGGGCACGTTCAGTTTCTCCTCGACGGCTCGCAGGAACGTCTCGTCGGGTTCCTGTTCGCGGCCGGTCAGACTATCTTCGATGGTATCGTCGTCGATGTAAGCCATGACGTGGTCCATGTACTTCTCGCCCTGGCGCTGGATTTCGTCGACGTCGTAGGCCAGCGCGTGACGGACGTCCTCGATGGCGCGCTCGCGGTACTCCTCGCGAACGGTCTCGAGGTAGCGGTAGTATCGTTCGAAGTTTTCCTCGGGAATCGAGCCGTGGTGTTCGATGTTCTCCTCGAAGAAGTTGAACACCGTTAGCGGCGAGAGGAATCCGCGTGAACGGTGTTTCGAGTCCATGATCGCCTCGGCGATTTCGTCGCCGATGAAACGGGGCGAGACGCCGATCATTCCTTCGCCGATTTCGGCTTTCTGTGCGGCCTCCTGGCGAAGCTTTTTGATGTCGATGTCGTCTCCTTCGTCGATTTCGCCGTTGTAGGCCTTGGCTTTCGAGAGCAAGTCGACGGTTTCGGTATCGGGCTCTTCGATGCGGGTGAGCACGCCGAATAGTCCCGCCATCTCGAGGGTGTGTGGCTCGACGTTGATGTCGGGAACGTCGGCGTTGTTCAACATCTTGTCGTAGATTTTGGCCTCCTGTTCGTACGAGAGCACGTACGGGAAGTCGATCCGCTTGGTCCGGTCGTTGAACGCCTCCATCTTCTCGTCGCCTTTCTTGTCCTTGTACTCGGGCATGTTCGTCCGCCCGACGATCACCTGGTCGATGTCGATTCGCGGGTTGTTTTTCGGCTTGATCGTCATCTCCTGGGTGGCGTGGAGGAAGTCATAGAGGAACTCCCGCTGGAGTTTGAGCAACTCCTCGCCCGAGAAAACCCCACGGTTTGCGTTACAGAACGCCCCCGAGTAGTCGAACGCTCGTGGGTCCGACTCGCCGTAGACGGCGATTTTCGAGTAGTTGACGTCGCCGGTCAGTTCCGTCTCGTCCTGGTTTTTCTTGTCCTTGGGCTCGAACGTCTCGAGACACTGGCGTTTGTTCTCGTCGGCCACGAGGCGAACGATTTCGATGTGGTTTTCGAGGACAGCCTGGAGGTCGTCGTCGTAGTGAGCGAGCAGTTTGTCCATGTAGAACTCGCTCTCGGGGTCGAGGCTCTGCTCGTTGCGGATGGTGTAGGGCGCGTCGAGCCGTTCGTTCAGGTCATCGATAACGCGCTGGCGTTGTTTCAACGGCAACAACACGAGCGGGTCCTGATTCATCGGGGATCGAACGGTGTCGTCGGTGGGGTCCTGGTCACGGATGACGTCTCCGAGGTTGGTCCACCGGAAGGTGTACATACGCCCTTCTTCGCGAAGGGTGTAGTCCTCGAAGTACTTGCGCACCTGTTTGTCGAAGTGTGATTTTCCGGAGCCGACCGGCCCGAGCAGCAGTTTGATACGGCGCTCGGGTCCGAGGCGTCGTGCGCCGGATTTGACCTTGTTCACGAACTCGTGTATCGACTGGTGAATGACCGTTCCGTAGAACGTATTCTCTCCGTCTCCGAGGGGGTCTTCGGCGGCCAGTTTGTATTCGACGACGCCTTCGGTCTCGTCGTAGCTGGTCCCGTAGTAGTCGAACATGTCGGCCACGCGCTGGTGGGCGTTGCGCGTGATTTTCGGATCGGTATAACAGGCCTTGAGGTACCAGCTAAAGGCGTGGGTTTCCCGTAGATCCTCGGGCATGGATGCTTTGTAATCGGTACTGAGCGTCTCGAGCGTCTCGATATCACCAGTCATGGTCTGTGTGTGTTGCTTCCCCGGTCGTGTCGGTGTCCGGCACGCCCGCTGTCTACTCGCTCGTAACGGCGTGGCGATGAAGGTGCTTGGGCGGCAGGTGCAGGGCGTGTCATGTGTGAACTTCTACCACTTCAATCGACGCGGCCTCACGTTCGAGGGGTCGTCATCGATGCGCCGGGGACGGGCGCGAAGCGGAATCGGTCTTGCAGCCGGATACCGATAGTGTTTAATGAGGTTGTATTACAAGTACTTAAGGCTAACCCCAAAAGATATTTATCAGGAGCTTTTTCCGGCAAAATCGTTCAGGAATCCTTGTATGTTAGCACAAAACATGGGCCACTCCGTGTTCATCGTATTTAAACAAGTGGCTGGTATCGAGTCGAAATCACTCGCACGCACCCACTCTCACTCGAGATGCGCGCGGTCTTCAGCCCCGACCACGATTTCGGTGGACTATCCGAGACACAATATGATGTTATAAAACCGTAATTGCTGCTTATTACTATTTCCTCTGTATCCATTGATTTCACCATCTGTAGTATTGTGCTCGAGCACTGGCTACATCCCCTATCGAATCCGACAGTCCCTATAGGAGCGAGCGGGTACTGTGTATTGATGAGCGAGTTCGACGCCGTAGCTGAGGGGTGGCGTATCTGGAACGAAGAGGACAACGGCCGCTGTGTCCTCGCCTACCGACCCGACGTGTTCAACGCCGACGACTTCCCACCTGAATGCCTCCCCACGCTGTATCTCACCCACGGTCGTCGCACCCGACGGCCCGGCGTGAATCCGGGCGACCGGTCAGCGGCACGCGACTGGCACGTGACGCTGTATCTCGAGCCTGACGTCCACCTTCGGGAAACCAATCGGTTCCCGACGCGCGAGGAAGCCGTCGAACGAACGCTCGAACTCGCCCGGGAGTTCGCCGACGGCGAGATCGGATATCGCGACATGTATCAGGTCCCTCGAGAACGCTATTTCGAAAAGCTGGACGAGTTGACGGGCGAAAGCGACTGATAGGGATTATTGTAGTCACGTCCGGGCTAACGAGATTCTGGTCCCTCGCTGATCGGAGAGACCGCAACGAATCTTCTGCAATACTCGAACGGAAACGGGCTCCTCGATTGTCCCAACAGTTTTAGGAACTATTGTCGCCACTCAGCTACGGAGTACGTCGCCGAGGAGTGACGTGCCCGGACGTGAGGCTTAACAGCCCCCGTCTCGAAGGTCCGTCAGTACGATGTCTACCGTCACCCTCCTCGGGACACGCCTCGCCGAACCCGGCACGGAGTTCGTCTACGAGGGCGAAGCCGACGGCTGTGCCGGCTGTCCCTACCGGAGCCAGTGTCTCAATCTCCGAACCGGTTGCACCTACCGCGTTACCGAAGTTCGAGAAAACGCCCAGACGCTCGAGTGTGCCATGCACGACGGCGGTGTCCGAGCCGTCGAAGTCGAGCCGGTGACTGTCACTGCCAACGTCCCAAAGAAAGGTGCGTTCAGCGGGTCGAAAGCCAGTCTCGGTGGTCCCTGCCCGTACGTCGAGTGTCCGAGTCATGCCTACTGCGAACCGGACGGTATCGCCTTCGACCGCGAGTACCGCATCCAACAGATCGTCGGCGACCCGCCACACGAGGTCTGCCATCTCGATCGGTCGCTCGAGTTGGTCGAACTCGATCCGAGTGAGTGAAAAGCGCGTTTTACCTTCCCGAGGGCACTTATCCGGTTGTCGCTTAGCCTCGAGTATGCACGCTCCCACGAGACGCGATCTTCTTCGACTCAGTGCCCTCGGAGCCACTGGTGCGGTCGCCGGCTGTCTCGCCAACGGTGACGACCCCGGTGCTGGAAACGGAGATGACGACGACAACTCGGACGATAACGCCGACCCCACACTCGAGCCCGAATCGGTCGAGACGATCCATTTTGCGACCCGGACCGACCGGCCTGAGTGGGACGACGACGCTATTGGGACCGCGGCACTCGCCGGCTCAGAGGAGCTGCTGAGCGCCGTCACCCCAATCGAGGCGGTGTCCGATGACCACCTCGAAGAGACGTTGGGACCGTTCATCGAGGAAACCGATTTCGACACCTCGATTTTGCTGTTCGTGGAATCCGGGGGCCCCGACCTCTGTTGGAACGACCTCGAGATAACCGATGTCGGGCTCGAGGACGGCGGCGACCACCTGACGGCGACGGCGACGGTTCACGATACCCGCGACGCGGACGAGGCCTGCGGGCAGGCGATGATCTATCCGTCGACGCTCACCCGGATTACGGTCGACGGCGACCTGCCGACGACGGCTGCGGTGACGATCACGGACGGGTGGGACGAAACCGAAACCGTGGAAACGTCGATCGATATATCGGTCGACCCGGACGACCTCGAGGGGTACGTCCGACCCGACGAAGAGCCCGATATCGTGCCTGCGGCACTCGAGTGCGACGATGAGAACGTAACCCGAATGGATGCCCGTGAAACCGTCGACTGGGGCGAGAACGACCGATTTGCCATGCGAATCGACCGACTCGAGGCCGAGCGCGGAGAAACCGTGACGATTACGATGACCAACATCACGAACGATCAGCAGGTCACCGGCAACGATCGAAAGTTCGGTTTCGAGGTGTACACGGAAGCCGGATGGGAGGACGTCCGGGTCTACGATGGCGAAAGCGAGTACGGTCCCGGCTACACCGACGAGGGCTACACGCACCCGCCGGGAGAAGGCTTCGAGTGGTCACTCGAGCTTTCGACCGACGAGTTCGAGACGGGACACGATATGCTCGAGGTGTGTCCGGATCTACCGGCCGGTCGCTACCGGTTCGTCTACTGGCCGACTAATCTGGCGGTGGCGTTCGATCTGCGAGGATAGAATCCGTAGTCCCAACGTTTATTCGACTCTCTGACCTGATATGACTAATGAACCTATTCAGGAAAGCCGGGGAGAAATTCGAAGAAACGAAACGGTCGTTCATGGCGGGTGCGGAAACGGCGTACGTCTGTCGGTCCTGTGAGGAGTCAGTAGAGGAAGACTACGAGCACTGTCCACACTGTGGCGAGGAGGCGGTCGAACTATAGTAGCCAGTGAAACGATTTACACACCTACCGCGACGCCCGCTTGCGATAGGGAGTGCAATGACTTTCACTGGCTACTATAGTGGCTTCCCAGACCTGAACGGATGCGTAAAACCGATTACGGGCGTCCGGTTTTCACTCATGGGTCAACGTTTGGGGGGGTACTAGCCGATGAAGATCGGTGCAGATGCTGAAAGGACTGATGGATCACTGTATCCGTTGAGTGCCGAGTGGCGAGCGCTCGAGGTTACGTGGCGAGTGCTCGAGGTTACGTGGCGAGTGCTCCGCTGAATTCGTCTTCCGTGTTCTGGCTGTCGCTATTGCCGGAGGGGCGAAACCATTGAATCCGACCCGAGCAGTCTTCGGATATACTGACCGTCCCTCTCTTCGAAATGTAGCAATCGCTCGAAGATATTAGAGAGACGGGTTAGGAAAGCCAGCGGAACCTCGCGTGGAAACCACGAAAGGTGAAAGGCCGCCGTCTGACCGTGCCGTCTATTTCCTCCTCTCTTTCACGTACTGATAACCCCTCCGGTATTCGAATCTCGAGGTCGTCGCCAGTCGTGGACAGCTTGAGCGTACAAAAACCTGCAGCAAGAGGTCATAGTGCCAGTCAGGGTTATGGCTCACTTTTGCTATACTATAAGAAGCTTCAATAGTCTATTTATAAAAGATTAGTTATGAGATATGATCGTGACGATCCCGGATTTGAACGCGTAGCGACATTCGACATCGAGACAACTCACTACAAAGCAAGCGAGGGCGAAACCGTCTCTATCGGAATTGGCGTTCACGAACGCGGAGCTCCGGGTGAGGATGCCGCGTACGAACGATATCACCGCGAAGAATACGACGAGGCACAGTTGATCGAGCGTGGCCTCAAACGGCTCGATGAACTGGGCGTCGACGGGGTGGTCTCGTTCAACGGAAACGATTTCGACCTCGGTTTCCTTCGAGACCGCCTAAATCTGTTGAACCGTGCCACTGCCATCCCCGAAATCGACGCTCTCGAGACGCATATCGATTTATTCGCCGATCGAAAAGCGGTGTGCAATCGAACTGGTCAAAAGTGGCCGAAACTCGAGGAGTGTCTTCTGTCGTACGGCCTCGACGAACCGGAAACACGCTGGAACGGGTCACCAGTAACGAACGTTCGGTTTGGCGAGGAACTCGGGCCGGCCTATCTACAGGCACTTTCGAACGCCAACCACGACCGTATCGAACAACTTCGTGCGGTGATCGACCACTATCTCGTGACCGACCTCGAGGCAAACCTGGCAGTTTTCTACGCTGATATCGGTTACCCGTTCGAGCCAGCCCACCTGGGGACGTCACGTTCATTTTGACTGAACGTCCGAATTCGGCAACTCGGTCGTCGCGTTGGTCCATTCGGTAACACGATCTCTCGCTGGTATAGCTGGGCAATCGTCGTACGGTTTACCGTCGTCTCGTGCCGTGATTGCCGACCAAGTATGGGCAATCATCGGTAACAAGTTACAGCAGACCGTATCAGTCCTCATCACTCGAGGCATCGAGCCACGAACCAGCCCAGCACTCGATTTCGTCGAAGACGGGCTCGAGCGAGCGGCCTTTCGGCGTCAGGCTGTAGTAGGTCGCGATGGGGGCGTCCTCTTCGATACGGCGTTCGACGAAGCCGTGTTCACCCAGGTCCTCGAGTACCCGGGAGAGGGTGCGGGCGTTAGCGTCGGTCGCCCGCTTGAGTTCGTTGAATCGGTATTCGCCGTTCTGGAGTTCGTGCAAGACGGCCAGTCGCCACTGGGAGCCGATCTGTTCGATGGATTCGACGACGGGGCAGACGGAATCGTCGTCCTCGACGTGAGACTGTTCCCCGGGCGCTGTGGTTCGTTCGGATGACATCAGGGTTACCTGCTAACCCGTTCGTCGCGAAAGCCTATAGCAGTTCGGGAACGAACCAGCTAACACGAGGTAACTATCTACGATGCCCGAACCGACATCCGACGCGCCGCCGACGACTGGCCTGCACCACGTCACCAACATCTGTACGGATATGGATGCGACGAAGGGGTTCTACGAGGACGTCCTGGGCTTTCACACCGTCAAGATGACCGAGAACTACGACGACCCGGGGACCCTGCATTATTATTTCTCTCCGACACCCGACGGTGAACCCGGAACCACGATAACCTACTTCGAGTACCCCAACAGCCGTGGCCAGCCAGGTCCCGGTGCGAGTCACCACTTCGCGATGGGCGTCGAAGACGAGGAAACGCTGCTCGAGTGGCGCGAGCACCTGCAGGCTCACGACGTTCGCGTTTCGACGGTGCGCGACCGGACCTACTTCAAGAGCATCTACTTCAGCGATCCGGACGGCCTCGTCTTCGAACTCGCGACGACGGGCCCAGGATTTACCGTCAACGAGGGCGTTCCCGGGAGCGCGTTTATCGACCCACACGAGGAGGAGGGTGATGGCGAGTGACGGGTGAGGCCGAATCTGGTGCGGAAGGGATCACGGAGACGCTCGAGATCGACGTCGACGAACACGAGGGCTCGCTGTATCGGGTCCTCTCGAGCGTCGTCGTTCCCCGTCCCATCGCCTGGGTGTCAACCACGAGCGAGGGCGGGGTCGACAACCTGGCTCCGTACAGTTTCTTTACCGTCGCCGCAATCGACCCGCCGACGGTGCTGTTCGCCCCCGTCGACGCTGCCGACGGACTCAAAGACACGCCCCAGAACATCGAGGACACCGGCGAGTTCGTTATCAACCTCGTCACCGAGGGCCTGACCGAGGCGATGAACGCGACCAGCGCCACCCTCGAGGCCGGCGAAAGCGAGTTCGACCACGCGGACATCGAGCGCGCCCCCTCGACAGTCGTCATCCCACCCAGAGTCGCCGCTTCGAAGGCCGCCTTCGAGTGCACGCTCGAGGAGCTACTCGACGTCGGCGGCTCGACGCTCGTCCTCGGCCGGGTCCGATACGTCCACCTCGAGGAGTCGGTGACGACGGACGGCAAAATCGATATCGAACAGGTCGACGCCGTCGGTCGGCTGGCTGGAAGCTGGTACGCGAAGACCACCAAGCGGCTCTCGCTCGAGCGACCGCCGTGACGATAACCTGTTTTCCGCTCACTCCATCGGATCGTCACATCGTTCGAGCGCCGCTTCACCGTCATCGAAGTGATCTGATCCGTCCTGGTCTCGGCCGTCTGCGAATGCTTTGGCCCCCTTGGCAAAGTGGTCCGTTGCGTCACTCAACGCTTCGGCCAGACACGACATCTCTATCATATCTGCTCTAAAACCGGCCGATACTTCGCTTTCGGCTTCCTGGAACGTGGTGAAAGCGACGTAGAATTGGTTCGAAGAATCGCTGTACGCTGCCGCGGCTTCTTCGAACTGGCCGGCATCCAGCTCCTGATTGGCGGTATCGAACGATTTCATCGCTACAGCTAGCTCCCGAATGCCGATGGACAGGTATTCCATCGCGACGATAACTTCTTCTACCTCGTCTATTGCGACCGCTAACTCGGTCAGGTCGGTTTGGTCGATATCGTCCATTGCATCGGGATCGATCCGCTCGAAGGCCTCCCTGGCGTCTGAAACGTGGGCCTTCGCCTCGATGGTACGGTCTTCTGCTCGCTCGAACGCATCGATGGCATCTTCGAACCGATCCATATCGAAGTACTGGTCTCCCGTATCGTACTCGTCGAACGCATGGCCGAGCGCTCCAAACGACTTCACCAGGGCTCGAAAGCAGTCGATGGCCCCTTCGAGCGCTTCGATTCGACGCAGTTGTTCGTCCGTCGCCTCGCCCCTGGCGGTCTCGAGGTCGGCACTGGCCTCGTCCAGTCGGGCGGTGATTGGACGGGTTTCGATTGCGTGTGAATCGCTCGATACGGGGTCGTTGGCTTCTTCTACGGCCTCGTCGAGTTCGTCGACAGCTGCCTGGAGGCTGTTATCCGCGGATTCGATGAGGGCTTCGACGTCGATTGGTTCCTCGTCGTCCGTGTCGGCCGCATCGTCCGTCCCAGTATCGGCCGCCGAATCGTCACCGTCAGCCGCATCGTCGGCTTCGTCGCCGAGGCAACCGGCGATGGCCAACGATCCACCAGAGCCAACGGCGGTAATCAGGAACGTCCGTCTTTTCATAATTTGTTTTGGATGTTCTTCCCTGAAATGTTTTCTGGCATACTATCTCAGCAACGTGATCGCTATTTCTCGATTCGCCGTGGAAAAGTGGATGTTCCGTCTGGTACAAGCTCATTCTGTCCCCGGCTTCCAGTGTAACAGTTGAGACCGGTAACTGTGGCCTTCACCTTCTATCGTTTGGGGTGACTATCACGGCCGCTAGCCTTTTCTAACGGCTCCGCTTTTCTCGAGACAATCAATGATCGAAGTCACGGACCTCCGCAAAGAATACGGCGGATTCACCGCCGTCGAGGGGAGTTCCTTCAGCATCGAGCGTGGCGAGGTCTTCGGCATCGTCGGCCACAACGGGGCTGGGAAGACGACGACGCTGAAAATGCTCGCCGGACTGATCGAACCCACGGCCGGTACGGCCGTCGTCGCTGGTCACCCTGCCGGTGCCCCCGCCATGCAACGGCGGTTGGGCTTTCTACCCGAGCAGTCCCCGCTATACGAGGAGATGACTCCGCTCTCGTATCTCGAGTTCTTCGCCGACCTCTATGACGTGCCGAGCGCGGTCGCGAGCGAGCGAATCGACGACATCCTCGACCGACTGGACCTCGAGCACCGCGACCGGGAACTCGGGAACATGTCGAAGGGGATGAAACGCAAGATTGCTATCGCTCGGGCGCTGGTCAACGACCCGGACGTACTCATTTTCGACGAACCAGCCTCCGGACTGGACCCGCTGACGACGAACTACATCCTCGAGTTTACCAGCGAGTTGAGTGAGGAAGGGAAAACCGTCGTCTTCAGCGCGCACAACCTCTTTCACGTCGAAAGCATCTGTGATCGCCTGGTCATCATGTCCGAGGGAACTATCGTTGCTCGAGGGACTATCGACGACATCCGCTCGGCATACGGCGGTCGAACCTACCACGTGACGTCCACGCCGGGGGCTGCGGGTACGGTTGTCGGCCCTGACGGTGTGGATGCACCGGTCGCCGAGTACGCTCGAGAAAACGGCCACTGTCGATACGTGGTCACCGATATGGACGGCGTCGATGCCGTCCGAACGGCAGTCGAAGCTGTAGGGGGCCAGGTAACCGATATCGAGACGAAGACGCCCAGCCTCGAGCAGATCTTCCTCGAGGTGGCTGACGAGGCGACAGCGTGAGCGGGGTGTCGAGCGAGGGGATGAACGACCGTGGCTCGCTCGGCCGCATCTGGCGGATCGCTCGCTGGGAGGTCACTCGAAGTGCTGGGACGGTCGATCGGAAGACGATCGCCGTCGTTCTCGTGTTGTTGCTCGCCGCAGGATTCGTCGGCTACAGTGCCGTCGACGACGGGGTCGGCCTCGAGGACGGCCTATACACCGTTGCCGTCGACGAGGAGAGCCCCTACTACGAGGTCGCCACGGCGGATCGAACGTTTCGAACCGTCGATCCCGGTGAGCCAGCGGACCTGATTATCTACGCGAACGGCCACGTCAATCCGGCCGAGACGGCGAAAGGGAACGCCGCCCACGCAGCGTTTTCCGATGCGGTCGAACGACACAACGAGGCGCTGATGATCGCCGAATCTGACACCGCCGCCGCGTTTCCCGTCAGCGTGACGCTCGTGTACGAGCAACGGGAACCGCTCGAAGCTGTCGGTGACGGGGACCTCGAGGCAGACGACGGGGATGATGGAACGGAAGCGGACGGCGATTCGTTAGCAACCGATGGCTCGAGCGACGACGGAACCGGTTCCGAAACCGCTGACGACGACGCTTCAGCTATCGCGACGCCCGAGTTCGGGGGCGGCTCCATCGACGACTCGAGCGGCCCGCAGACGCCGGGCTCAATTACGCCGCCGTTCCCGTTCCAGTCGCTGGTGCTCGCGTTCCTGTTCGTCGTGCCGATGAACTTCGTTATTCAGGCCTACGGGAGTACGATCATGGACGAGCGGATCAACCGCCGCGGGGAACTCCTCCTCGTCTCACCGGCCTCGCGGTACGAAATCGTCGCGGGGAAGACGCTCCCGTACCTGCTCGGGGTGACAGGACTGGTGTGTGCAATCGCACTCGTCATCGACGGGGGCTGGCTCTCGGTTGCCGCAGTCATCCCTATCGCCCTCCTCTTCCTGGCCGCCACGTTCGTCGGCGCGATGTTCGCCCGTTCGTTCAAAGAACTCACGTTCGTCACCGTGACGATTTCGGTGTTCCTGACGACCTACACATTCGTTCCTGCCATCTTCACCGACGTCACCCCGATTGCGCTCATCTCGCCACTGACGCTGGTCGTGCTCGACTTGCAGGGTGAGAGCGTTCGAGCTGTCGAATACCTGTTTTCCACCGCACCGTTTTACCTGGGTTCGGCCGTCCTGTTCGGTCTTGGGCTGGGGAGCTACCGCGAGGAGGATATGTTCACCCAGAAACCGGTTCCTTCGAAGGTGATCGACTCAATCGCGACACACGTCCGTGGCAAAGCCAGCGTGTTCGCGATGCCAATCGTGTTTATCCCGTTCGTCTTTGCCATCCAGCTATTGACGGTGTCGCTCGTGTTTGCCCTGCCAGAGACGCTTTCGTTGCCGATCATCTTCCTGGTCGCAGCGGGCGTCGAAGAGGTCGCAAAGAGCGTTCACGTTTACGCGGGCTATGCCCATTCCCGGTTCGACTCCTCGGTCAAAACGGCGCTGGGGATCGGTGCCATTTCCGGGCTCGGCTTTTTCGTCGGCGAGAAGTTCACCCACGTCGTCCAGCTGGTGGGCCTCCCCGACATCGTCGAGGGGCAGGCCGCTTTCGGTCCAACACTCGCCGGTGACTCCTTGCTCGTACTCGCCGCCATCGCGCTGGCACCGCTCGTGTTACACGTCGTGACCGCGATGATCGGTGCGCTCGGAGCCAGCCGTGGGCGGCGAAGTTACCTCGTCGCACTCGTCCTCGCAACTGCGGTCCACGCGACGTACAATCTGGGGGTGATCGTCCTTGTCCTTTAACGCGACGACGGAGCCGACCTGGCGGGCCAAACTGGCCATCGTTCACCGTGAAATCCGATCGCTCCGCGCCGAAAAGACCATCGTGCTCGCCCTCGCCATCCAGCTCGTCATCGCCGGATTTTCGGGCTTTCTGGTCGTCGGCCTCGTTTCGCTGTACGATCCCAGCGCGGTGGAGGGTGGCGAGATGGCGATTGCCGTCACCGGCGAGGACCGTGAGGCAATCCTCGATATCGTCAACCAGCAGAATACCCTCAGTGCCCAGCCGTACGACGACCCGGATACTGCATACGACGCCTTCAGCGAACGACGGGTCGCGGCCATCCTCGAGGTGACGCGACTCGAGGACGAGACCCTCCGGATAACGGTCACGGCATCGGACGAAGGTCTGGGGACCACGCTCCTCATTTCGGAACTCCAGGAGTCACTCCGGGCGGTCGAGTTCGAAGAACGGGCCGCGAACGTCGACCGCCTCGAGTCACAGCCACTGCCGGTTCCCGAGACGGACGGGGCGAACCCCTACGTCGGATTCACCTACACCATCCTGATCCCGCTATTGTTGTTCCTCCCAGTGTTCATCAGCGGTTCCATCGCCGTCGATTCGCTGATCGAAGAACGCCAGCGGGGTACCCTCGAGTTGCTGCGAGTTGCGCCGCTTTCGTTCGCGGACGTCATCGACGCGAAACTGGTCGCGACGGCGGGGCTAGCGCCGCTGCAGGCCGTCGCGTGGTTGCTCTTGCTTGCGCTCAACGGAACGACAATCGTCCATCCCGGCCCCCTCGTCGTGCTGGTCTCGGTGCTGGCGCTGTGTATCGTCGCGGGTGGCCTCGGCGTGGCACTCTACGCACCGGACCGTCGACAGGCACAGTTGCTCTATTCGGCCGGTATCGTCGGGTTACTCGTCGTGACGACGCTGTTGCCCGAACACCCCGCAAACACCATTGCGAAGTTCGCCATCGGCAGCGAGACGACGACCACATGGTTGTTGCTCGTGGGCTACAGCGCCCTCGGCCTTGGCTCGTACCTCCTCTTGCGAGTGGGCGTCTCGAGACTGAAGACGGAGGGCCTGTAACCTGAAGACGAAGGAACTGTAACTCGAGACTGCATCGAAGACAGAGAGTGGCATCGCTGGCGGTTCTCGAGACGCCAACCAGCACGCAACAGATGAACTATCCGATCCTACTCACTCGCCGGTAACGCATCTCGTTCCCTGAGAGTGGGGGCGTTGCCTGCAACAGTTAAGACGTGTTGCCCGAATGTCGAGACGTGACTGGCGACATGACACGCCGCGGGGTCCTCGCGGCGACGGTTCTGGCCGGCACTGCCGGCCTCTCACTTTCGGCAGCGGACGAGTTACTCGAGCAGTTCGCGCCACTTTCGGGTGACGTCTGGGATGCTGCCCGCCGCACCCGTCCGGAGCGCGTCGAGAGTCCGGCTGGTGGGGCGACGATCACGGTCGATGACGAAGGGGTGCCACACGTCGAGGCCGAGAGCGAGGAAGCAGGGTCGTTCGCAGTCGGCTACATTCAGGGGTTCGACCGACTGTTCCAGCTCGACTTACAGCGCCGGGTCATGCGTGGACAGACGGCCGAACTGGCTGGCGAGGGAGCCGCCGATGGAGACGAGTTTCACGTCCGCATGGATTTCGTGGGTGCGGCCGAAGCGACCTGGGACGCCGTCCGTGAGACGCCAGCGGGGCCGCTCGTCGAGCGCTACACTGAGGGGGTGAACGCGGCGCTCGAGGACCACGCGCTCCCGCTCGAGTTCGAGTTGCTCGGCTACGAACCCGAACCCTGGACGCCGGTGGACTCCATGTTGATGGAAAAACAGATCTCCTGGACGCTCACCGGCAACTTCGGGGAACTCAGACGGGCCGTCATCGCCGACGAACTCGATGCCGACCTGTTCGAGGAGCTCTACCCGGTGGCGATGGACCACGACGTACCGGTTCTTCGGACCGACCCGGAACACCGCGAACGACTGGGCGACCTTCGTGGGGTTGCCGACACGTCCGGCAATTCTCAGGATGAGTCGACCGCCGAATCGACCGATGCCAGGCGACAGCGCACTCGAGATGGCTCTACTCAAGCCATGTCGACTCGAGGAACCTTCTCTCGAGCCGCTCGTTCAGAGACGGCAGCAAACGCACCCGGCCGCCCCCTGACTGACTGGCTCTCGGCGTTCGAATCGCCACCCGGCGTCGGTTCGAATAGCTGGGTCGTTTCGGGTGAACACACCAAAAGCGGGACGCCGATCATGGCCAACGACCCGCACCTGGCGTTGATGACGCCGCCGCTGTGGTACGAACAACACGTCGAAACACCCGACGCCTCGGTTCGCGGCGTGACATTCCCGGGGGTTCCGTTCGTCATCATCGGTGCGAACGACCGCGGTGGCTGGGGGTTCACCAACGTCGGCGCGGACGTCCTCGACTGCTACACCTACGAAATCGACGACGACGAAGGCCGCTATCGCTACCGAGACGAGTGGCGCTCGTTCGAAACCGCAGAACGCGAAATCGAGATTTCTGGGGCCGAAAACCGGACGATCACGACCCGAAAGACCGTTCACGGCCCGTTGCTCGAGCGCGAGGACCATCGAGTCGGCGTCTCCTGGACGGGACTCAGCGCGACCCGAACGACACAAGCGGTCTACGAACTGACCAGAAGCGACGGTCTCGAGGACGCACTCGAGGCGGCGCGGATTTTCGACTTGCCCACACAGAATCTGGTCTATGCTGACGCCGATGGCCGAACGCTGTACGTGGTGACCGGACGACTCCCTATCCGCGAAATCGATGGCGAGGTCGTCACCGGCAACCGCCTGTTCGACGGCTCCGAGGCCGAAGCCGAGTGGGACGGCTTTACCCCCTACGAAGACTCGAGTTGGGATGGATTCGTCCCGTTCGAAGAACAGCCACACGCCATCGATCCGGACGTGCTCGCGACGGCAAACCAGCGAGTTGCCGACAATCCCGAACACTACGTCGGCGTTGCCTACGCGACCCCCTATCGCGGGCGTCGAATCTACGACGTGCTCGACGAGGTTGCAGATTCTGGAACACCCACCGACCCGGCGTTCCACCGCGACCTGCAAACCGATACCAGGGACGAACGCGCCGTTGCCCTCGTCCCCGAACTGCTCGAGGCCGGGAGGAACGCCCTCGAAAACGACGAGGCGACACTCTCGAATCCGGGGGCACTCGAGACAGCGCTCGAAACACTCGAGTCGTGGTCCCTCGAAATGGACCGCGACTCGCGTGGGGCGCTCGTGTTTGCCCGTTGGATCGACAACTTCGAACGGGCGGTGTTCGATCCGGTGTTCGAAGACACCGACCTCGATGACTCGTACTATCCGAACGAGTGGGTGCTCGAGACACTTTCGCCGGACAGTCCGGTGTTTGAGGGGCGCTCACGGGCCGGCGTCATGGTCCAGGGGATCGAGGACGCCCTCGAGGAAATCGACAGCGAGGGCTGGCAGACCTACGGCGACTGGAACACGACGGCGCCGGTTTCCCACCCCTTTGGCGGGCAAGCGCCGTTTCTCAACTACGACGAGCGACCCCGCGATGGGTCGAGGGCCACCGTCGATAACTACCGGGTCGAGCGGTCGGTGGGAGCGAGTTGGCGGATGGTCGTCGAACCGGGCGAGGCTGCCTGGGGAATCGTACCCGGTGGGAACTCGGGTGAGTACTTCTCGCCACACTACGACGACCAGTTCCAGCGCTGGGCCGACGGCGAGTACAAATCCATGGACCTAGAAATTGCCGGCGAGGAGACCATCACCTTCGAGGAGGGGTCCCAATGACGGGCGACGAAGCCTCAGTGGACGACGAACCTTCCGTCGACCCCGACGCGGAGACGGAAGGGCTCGAGAACGGGGACGATGACGGCGTGGGAACCATCGAGAACCCCACAGCAGATACCGCCCTCGAGCGAGTCCGGGCTAACCCTCGACTCCGACAGGGTGCCCTGGTCGTCGCCGTCGCTGTCGGGATCACGCTGACGTGGCTCCACTGGCTTGGCTTACTCGTTGGGGGTGCGCTCGTCGGCCTCGTCTCGAAGACCTTACCAGGGGCTGTCGGGGCGGGTGCCGGGTTTGGGCTTCTCGTCCTTCTCGTGTTCGCCCTCACGCTCGGTGGGTCGGTGTGGCCCGTCCTCGAGATGACTCCCGTTTCGTATCTTGTGGTCGCTGCGGCTCTCGGAATTCCGATGCTCGGGTCGCTGGTACGAGGCGTGTTCTGAGAGCGGGCGTCACGACAGTTATCGTGCCCGAGGTCACCGTTCGATATACTCTTTAGGGATGCCAGAAAGGGTATGATATGGAGTACACCACGCTCGGAAACACGGGTCTCGAGGTCAGTCGAATCTGTCTTGGTTGTATGAGTTTCGGTTCGAGCGACTGGCGACCCTGGGTGCTCGAAGAGGAGGAAAGCCACGAGATAATCGAGCGGGCAATTGACCTCGGCATCACCTTTTTCGACACCGCAAACGTGTACTCGAACGGCGAATCGGAACGCATCCTCGGGTCGGCACTCGAGGGCTATCGCGACCGGTCAGTCGTCGCCACCAAGGGCTTTTCCCAGATGGACGAGACGAACCCGAACTCAGGGGGTCTCTCTCGGAAGGCGCTCGATCAGGAGCTACAGGCGAGTCTCGACCGCCTGGGAATGGAAACCATCGACCTGTATCAGATCCATCGACTGGACGAGACGACTCCTATCGAGGAGACGTTACGAACACTGGACGACGCCGTCCGGCGCAATCAGGTGCGGTATATCGGGGCGTCGTCCATGTGGGCCTACCAGTTCGCGACCGCACTGCACACCAGTGAACGTCTGGGACTCGAACGATTCGTCTCGATGCAAAATCACTATAACCTGGTCTATCGGGAAGAAGAACGCGAGATGCTGCCGCTCTGCCAACAGGAAGGAATAGGCGTGATTCCGTGGTCGCCGCTGGCTCGCGGCTATCTGACCCGGCCGGCGGAGAACGTCGACGCTACGGAACGTGGCGCGTCTGAGGAGCATTTGTACAGTCACCCCTATCAGGAAGGCGGGGGCCCGGAAATCAATGCCCGCGTCGAAGAACTGGCAGCGGACAAGGGCGTGACGATGGCCCAGATAGCGCTCGCCTGGCTGTTCCATCAGGACCACGTCGACGCACCCATCGTGGGGACGACCAGCGTCGAACACCTCGAGCAGGCCGTCGAGGCGCTCGAAATCTCGCTCAGTTCCTCGGAACTGGAGTATCTCGAGGAGCCGTACGAACCGGTTCGTGTGACCGGTCACGAGTAGATTCGCTGCGGTTGTTTTCGGCAGTTCGTACGGCTACTGTATTCCGGGCGTCGCTACTGCCGTCGTCGGTTCCAGTTCCCAGCATTCCTCGGTGTAGGCCATCTCCCAGAACCGGTACTCGAGTTTTGCGCTCGTGAGAAACGCCCGTTTCATCGCCTCGCGTTCGCCAGGATACCGTTCACCACAGCGATCGACGAACTCGCGCATCCAGCCGACCGATTCGCCGAACTCGTCGCTGGTGTATTTATCGATGAACGGAGTGTACCGATGATCTTCGGTCGCGAGCTCAGCCATGTACTCGGCGATATCGAGATAGCCCTGTCCACAGGGATAGATGGCCGCGGCAATTTCGGCCACGGACCCCTCGTAGGCGGTGCGAAGCAAGAAGTTCGTGTACGCAACACAGGTCGGGGCCTTTAGTACCGACTCGAGTTCGGACCCGCTGATGCCGTAGTTTTCGGCGAACGAGCGATGTAGGTCCATTTCGTCGGCAAGAATACGATGTGCGACCCCGAGCAGGTGCATCATTGTCTCCTCGTCACGAACTCGTGATCCAGCGATGGCGAACACGCGAGCGTAATCGAGCAAATACTGGTAGTCCTGACACACCCAGGTACGAAACGCCGATTCCTCGAGCGTTCCCGAAGCGAGTTCTGTCACGAAGGGATGAGACTGCTGTGCGTTCCAGATCGGTTCACCGGCCTCGAGTAACTGATCGCTAAATCGCATCGTGCTCGGGTTAGCGGTAGGCACTAATATAACTGAGTGATATTATCTGGTGGTTGCTGTTAGTTGGGTAAACCAGCAGACCAACGACTCGAGGAATCAATGCGTGCATCGAGCCGGCAAAACCGATGAATCAGGAAAAGATAGCTTCCTCGCTACTCGCTATCAGGAGAGTCGGGCTGCCAGATCGGCTTCGGTGATAATGCCGACTGTCTGACCAGCCTCGGTGATCATCACGGCCTTGTAGTGCTCGAGGAGGTTGCTGATCTCATCGAGGGTGGCGTCTTTGGATACCGTTGGAAACGATTCGGCCATGTGCTCGGAGACGGGTTCGTCCCGGTGTTCTTCTTCGAGGTGGACGAGTTCGCTCTGACTGATCGAACCCACTGGAATGCCATCCTGGATAACGGCCAGTTGTGAGTAGGCCTCCTGTTCCATTCGATGAGCCGCTTTACTCACTGGGTCGTCCGGAGCGACGCTTACGACGGCTTCGTGCATCAGATCGGCGGCTTTGATGACGTCACTTTCGGCTTCCTGTAACGCGTTGACGATTCGTCGCAGCGTCGAGAGCCGTGGGTCAACGTCACCGCCTTCGATCCGGGCGATCAACGGCTGTGAGACATCGGCCCTGTTGGCGAGTTCGCTCTGGGTGAGCCCCAGGTCGTTTCGCCGTTGCCTGAGATCAGTTGGCGTGGGTAACTCCATACGATACAATAACTACGGGTTATAGAAAGTTGTTTGGGTGTCTCCACTACTGGCCGCGGTCGTTGACGTTCGTGGTTACCCTCGAGAACCGTCGATCTGGCGAACTCGAGAGTCGAGTAAAAATGGCCGCAGGTGCCTTCGAGACAGCTATTCGTCGTCGCTTTCGACTTCGAACACTTCGACGACCGAGAGCGGTACGTCACGCAGGGCTCCGCCGACTTCGCTTTTGGCGATTCGCGAGGCGTGTTCTTCGCCATCGGCGTTGAAAACGTCCATCTCGAGGGCCAGGCCGACCAGTGCGGTGTTGGCGGCGATGAATGCCGAGTCGAACGGTTCTCCACAGGCCGGACAGCCGGTTGCGCCGACCTCGACTTCGACGTACTCCATGTTTTTCCTGTTAAGGCGTTTTCCGGCTTCGCTTACAGCGACGCCGATTGCGTCGTCGATCGCGTCGACGTCACGGACCAACCAGGCTGCTTCCATTGCGACGAGATAATTTCCCATAGGTGGACGTAGTTCCGAGGGGTTTCCTGCTTTGCGGTTTCGGTCGCCGGTCGAAACCCGATCTCGAGTACCGCTATGGAGGGTGGAGTAATACCATGTGAAACACACTCATGGGCTCTGTACACACGATATTGACGGGTCACGGGGTGCGCATGAGTTAGCTACGTTGCTCATAAGTTATGCAAAGTAGAGGCAGGTAATCTCGTCTGGATACGCGTGGTTCGCCTCGAACGCCACCTGAGTTGTGTTCAACACAACCTGATATTAATCGACAGACTGCGCCGACCTTGAAACCAAATGCTCGATCATGAAGGATGGCGTTCGGCAGTAACCCTTTTATACACCCCCGGTCTGGGGATGGACTGAAGACAGATGATAACCCGCGCGTACCACGCGACGCTGTTCGCACTGTACCAGTTGTGTATCGCGGTCGGCATCGTCCTGATGCCGCTCGCCCTCGCCACCCGACGGGTTGGCGTGTCCCTCCCGATCCACAAGCTTCTCGCCACGGTCGGCGAGGCCCTCGAAAACGCATCGCAGCCAGCGTCCACACAGTAAGCCTTCTCCCGAACTGATCGATTCGATTTGCACTCCCCTCAGCGCCGCCGCTGTGCCGTGCTTCCCGGGCGTACGTATGTCCTTTCCAGGCGCACACAATATAAGCCATTGAAACGAATTTACATACGTATCGAGACGCCCTCTTTCGATAGGGTGTACAATGACTTTCAATGGCTACTATAGCTACGACGAGTTACCCTCGAGACGGTGCGGAACCCCTGTCATCGAGACTGCTCTCCAATAGCGTCCGCGCTCGAGCCACTCCTGTTTCGATCGGTGAGACGGTCGACTGTCGTTTGTACCCGATAATTACCCTACCGAGTCGGTAATTACCGACACACAGTGACAACAGTCCGTATGAAATACCGGAACGAGGCGAGGTGACCGCCGATGTTTTATACCCTGTCGACCGTAACACTCGTTCAATGCGAACGCCTACCCACGACTCCGAGTTTGCTCGCACGGTCGACCAGCTGGCGAACGATCCCTCGCCGTACGAGCCGGAACTCGGCTCGCTCCCGCAAAACGGCTTCTCGCAGTCCGATCTCGACACTGTCAACAAGACAGGGACGACCACTATTGGCATCACGACTGCCGACGGTGTCGTCATCGCTACGGACATGCGCGCGAGCCTGGGCGGCCGGTTCGTCTCGAACAAAAACGTCCAGAAGGTCGAACAGATTCACCCAAGCGGTGCGCTGACGATGGTCGGCAGCGTCGGTGGCGCTCAGTCGTTCATCAAGAGCCTCCGCGCCGAAGTCAACCTCTACAGCGCCCGGCGCGGCGAGGAGATGAGTATCGACGCCCTCGCCACCCTCGCGGGGAACTTCGCCCGCGGCGGGCCGTTCTTCGCCATCCACCCGATTCTGGGTGGCGTCGACGACGACGGCAGTCACGTCTACAGCATCGACCCTGCCGGCGGCGTGATGGAAGACGACTACACCGTCACCGGCTCCGGGATGCAACTGGCTTACGGCCACCTCGAGCAGTCCTACGAACCGGACCTCTCGAACGACGAAGCGATGACGATCGCTGCGCGCGGCATCAAATCCGCCGCCGAGCGCGACACCGGCTCCGGCAACGGCGTGTTCCTCTGTGAGATAACCGAGGAGGGTGTCGACATCCACGGGCACAACGACTTCGAAGAAGTCATCTAGTGGTTCCTCACACCTGAGCGCGTCAAGGGAATCGATAGCAGTTGTCGGATTCTGTTCACGCGTCACCCCTTGAGGGGGGAAATAGACCTGCTACTTGTCCCCCGCCGTTTTCCGGTTCGCAAACGCCCCCAGTGACAGCTGTCCATCGTCAGTTTCTTCAGGCGTAATCGGCGGTTCGCTTTCCTGGGGGTCGGATTCGTGCGCGTTATTGGTATCACTGTCCGCTCCGCCCGAGGTACTGTCCGCTCCGCCCGAGGCACTGCTGTCGTTTCGTTCCCTCGAGTCACTGCTGTACTCGTGAAGTTTCCTCGAGTGTTCGGCTCCCGCGTTCACCTCGCTCGAGTTGCCATCGGAGACTGTCGCTGCGTCCGCCGACTCCTCGCGCAAGCCGTCGGTGTTCCGCACGTCCGCGCCTCCGCCTACACCCTCCCACCCGTCGAGACTCGCCTGATCGACCTCGCTGAACTCGAGGTTGGCCACCTTGACGCCGAGTTTCCTGACCGGTTCCGTTTCGAACTCCGCGAAAAGGTCGCGCGCGATGTCGGCCACGAGGTCTGGGTCGTCGACGGGGCCGGGTAGGGAGCGCTCGCGGGTACTGATCTCGAAGGGAGGTGTGACGGCTTTGACGCCGACGGTTCGGTACATCGCCCCCTCGCGTTGGGCGCGCGCGGCGACGGCGTCAGCGAGTCGGTCGACGACCTCGAGTTTCGGTTCCGGTTCCTCGACAGCACCGTCGAACGCGGATTCGCGGGAGAAACTCTTCGGGAGTCCTTTGGGTTCGACCTGTCGGTCGTCCTCACCCCGTGCTTGCTCGTAGAGGTCCCGACCGCGTTCGCCAAACCGGTCGACGAGGACGTTCGGGTCGGCCTCGGCCACGTCGCTCGCGGTCTCGAGCCCCATCGACCTGAGTTCGCGCGCGGTGACCGGCCCGACGCCGTGGAGTAAATCGACCTCGAGCGGGGCCAGGAAGGCACCGACTGTTCCCGGTTCGACGACGGTCAAACCGTCGGGCTTGTCGAAATCACTGGCGATTTTGGCGGCGCTCATCGACGGGGCAACGCCGATGCTGACGGTGATCCCGACTTCCCGTCGAATGCGGTCTTTGACGTGGCGGGCAAACCCGTCGGCGACGGACCAGGCCGTGCGGTCGGTGACGTCCAGATAGGCTTCGTCGATGCTCACCTCCCGGACGACGTCCGCACAGTCGTGCAAAATCGCTCTCACGTCCTCGGCGACCGACTGGTAGTACTCCATGTCGACGGGTCGGTAGTAGCCCGTCTCCTTGCGAGACAGCTCGGGGTCGTCGTCCACCTCGGCCCGGCGAGGCAGGCGCTCGAGCGCGCTCTCGATTCCTTGCGCGCTTTCGACGCCGAACTCGCGGGCTTCGTAACTGGCGGTCGCAACGGCCCCCACGGTGTCTCCGGGTTCGTAGCCCATGCCGACGACCACGGGTTCGCCCTCGAGTTCGGGTTCTCGAAGACGTTCACACGCGGCGTAAAAACAGTCGGCGTCGACGTGTAAGACGATGCGCTCCTCGTCGGAGTGCTCGTCATCGACGCCAGGGAGAGAGGGTCCGTCGGCCATCGCGTTCGTTATCTGGGTTTTCGCTCGAGGTGACGTGAACGTTGTGCTCGAGCCGGCTCGGACGGGACGGATGCGGCTATCTGGGCCAACGGTGAAACACGAATTTGAGCTAGCTCAAGACACTTATCTGGTTGTTTCGTTTGTGTCCGTATGAAACGACGGACGCTCGTAACGGGTGCTGGTGGGACGCTGCTAGGCGTCCTGGCAGGCTGTCTGGGCGACCAAATTGGAGAACCTGAGGAGGGTGCTGGTAACGGCGCGAACGGGGATGACGAATCCGACGATGATGGCGGATCAGAACTGGCGTATACTCTCATTTTAGAGGATTCTCCACTGCGAAAGACGAACGAACTTTGCTCACTCGAGGTCGAACTCCTCGACCCACACATCGAGGCCGACTCGCCGGGAGTGCTCGAAGCCACGCTCACGAACGTCCACGTCGAATCCGTTTTCGCCCAGTCCGGTGGGCCAGCGCCGTTTGGCATCCTGCAGGCGACGCCGACGGACGGGGACGAGGAGGAGTCCACTCTCACCTTCTGGAGCGATGCCTACGAGGAGAGTTCGGTCGTCGGCACCGACGGCAAACGGGTCGAAGGCGCGGATTCGATCGCCGTGTCGGTCGAACTCGAGTCCCGTGAATCACTCACCCGAACGTACGAACTGTATCCATCGGCACCGAATCTCGAGGCTGGCGATTTCGAGGTCACGCTCGGAACGACCCTCAGTGATGACGGGACGTTCGATACGAGTGAGTATCTCGCCGTCGACATTCCCATGACCATCGAAGCGGGTATCGAATCGCCAGACGGTGAAAGCGGGACCGACGACGTGGACCGTGATCCGATTTCGGAGGTACCACGGGTAGACGAACCGCCCTACGAAATCGAACGGCCGGAACCGCCGGACGATCCGGCCGACGAGGACGCGTGGAACGATCACTATCTGGGCGAATCCATGCCCGAAGAACCGTCTCTCCCGTTTGAACACCTGTCGAGCGTGCCTATCGATGATCGGACGCTTTCACGCATGGAAGCCGAGAACGGACAGTACGCGGCTCGACTGATCGAGAACGAGGCGGAACGTGATCGGGTGTTCGACCTCGAGGCGATGGACCGTGGGTCTCGAGACCGACTCGACCGAATCGACTTCGACCAGTCGTGTCTCGTCGTGGTCGAATCCGGCTTCGGATCGGGGTCAGTTAACCACGTCTGGCGACGCGTCGAGGCGGTGCCCGACGGCGTACACTTGCATGGCTACTATACGGACCCGAACCTGCGAACGTCCGATCACACGAGTCGCCACTCGGTCGTCATCGTCGACCGTCCGGATATCGACCTCGAGTTGGCTCGAGTCAGTCTCACCGTGGGAACGGACCGCCGTGTCCACTTCAATTCGACGGAAGGACCTGTGAGCCCCGAATGAATCACTTCTGACATTGGTTGTAATATTATATCAAAATACTTTTTATATTGTAGTAATACCGAAACGGTACGGACCGCACGTACCCTGCCGCGACGCCCGCGCTTTAGACCCTCGAGCGAAAACCTCGGGCTATGACGTACGATCTGGATCGATTTACCTCGAGGCGCTCGGCAGTGCACGCGACCGGCGGGATGGTCGCGACGAGCCAACCGCTCGCGGCGCAGGCGGGGCTATCGATACTGCGCGACGGTGGCAACGCGTTCGACGCCGCAGTGGGTACCGCTGCGGCGCTCAACGTCGTCGAACCGACCTCGACTGGGCTCGGCGGCGACGTGTTCGCGCTGTACCGCACGGCTGACGGCGAGGTTGGCGCGATGCGCGCCTGCGGTGGTGCGCCTGCGGACGCGACCGTCGAGAACGTCTCCCAGTCGATTCGCGAGCACGACGACGCCGACTCGTGGTATCCCGAAGCGCGTGGCTATGCGGTCGATGACGGCGACGCGGACGGGGACCTCGAGATGCCGTTTCTTGGCCCCCACGCGGTGACAGTTCCGGGGACCGCTCGCGGCTGGGAGACCACCGTTGCGGAACTGGGACAGCTTTCGCTGGCCGACGTCCTCGAGCCAGCCATCCGGTACGCCATCGACGGCTACCCCGTCTCGGAAGTAATTTCGTACTACTGGCAGGGAGCGCCACGGCTGTTTACGGACGACCACGCTCGCGAGGCGTATCTGTTCGAAGATGACGCCCCGGATCCGGGGCAGGTCGTCACGCTCGAGCGACTGGGCGAGTCGATGCAAAAAATTGCCGATGAGGGCGCGGATATCGTCTACGAAGGCGAGATCGGCGAGGCCATCGCCGCGGAAATTCAGGACCAGGGCGGGTTCATGACCCTCGAGGACCTGGCGGCGTTCGAACCGGAGTTCCTGGAGCCGGTATCGACCACGTACAACGGAACCGAGGTGTTCGAACTGCCACCGAACAACCAGGGGTTGATCGCTCTCGAGGCGCTGAATATCGCCGAGGAAATCGGCGCGGGTGACCATCCCTACGACTCCCCCGAGCGCGTCCACGCGTTCGCGGAGGCGATGAAACTCGCGTTCGTCGACGGCCATCATTACATCACTGACCCCGCATACGAGACGGTGCCGCCGCTGGCTTCGAAATCCTTTGCGCGCGAGAGAGCGCAAGCGATCACCGACACACCAATCCAGGACCCCAAAGTAGGCGTGCCGACGAAGGCTGCAGAAGACGCCGACACCGTGTTGCTCACCGTGGGCGACAGCGAGGGGAACCTGGTTTCGTACATCAACTCCCGGTTCGCTGGCTTCGGCAGCGGCCTCGTCGCCGGCGACACCGGCATCGCCCTGCAAAATCGCGGCGCGTCGTTCTCGCTCAACCCAGATCATCCGAACTCCCTCGAGCCGGGGAAACGGCCGTTCCACACGCTCGTGCCGGCCATTGCGAAGTTCGACGAGGACGACTGGGCAGCCTTTGGCGTCATGGGTGGGTATATGCAGCCACAGGGCCACCTGCAGGTCATCTCGAATCTCGTCGACTACGGGATGGGGGAACAGGAAGCGCTGGACGCGCCTCGATGGCGCTACCGCGAGGACGGGACCCTCGGCGTGGAGGAACGACTTCCAGCGCAGACCGGCCTCGTCAGAAAAGGCCACGATGTCCGCATCCTCCAGCCGTCGCTATTCGGTGGCGCACAACTCGTACGACGAACGGGCGACATTCTCACCGGCGCGACGGAACCGCGAAAAGACGGGCAGGCGGTCGGCTTCTAGTACCCTCCCAAACGTCGACCGATGCGTGAAACCGGACGCCTGTAATCGGTTTCACGCATCCGTTCAGGTTTGGGAAGCCACTAGTGGTTCGTCACGCCTGAACGTGAGAACCAAACCGATAGGGTCGTCGGGTCGGCTCTCACGTTGACGCGTGACGGAGTACTATGCTGGATTCCTGGGTTTGAGAGATGATTTCCGGACGCCTTCGGACACTCGAGGCCTGATCAGACTTCGGGGCCTGCCCTTCGTCATCAGGCTTTGGGGTCTGTCGCTCGAGTTGCCGTCGCTCGTTGCTCGATCTTCTCCGGTTTTCGATTTCGCACGATTACGACGTCGTAGGCATTGTCGGCGGCGACGTTGGTCCCGATGGAACTGAGGGAGGTGACGATTCGACCGGCGTTCTCGCTGCCGACGAAAACCATCGAGGCGTCGGCCGCTTGGGCCATCTGTCGAAGTTTTATCGCGATGGTGCCAGCGGTCGCATACCGGTCGACGACCCGATACCGAAACGTTGCACTGGGCGCGAGCGTTTCGATATCTTCCGCAAGTCGCTCCGTAATTCGATCGATATCGAAGGCTTCGCCGGGCTCGAGCCAGCCTCGCTCTCGGGCATACTGGGTATTGTTCTGGGGAATGATCGAGAGAACGACGAGGGGGTCATTGAGGACGCGCCCGAAGTCGGCGGCCCGAATGAGCGCCGCTTTAGCGAGCGGCGAGCCGTCGAAAGGAACGACGAGAGTCATACGCAACCATTCGGCTGTGAAATTATATAAACCGTGGAATTTCCTCGTCCTCGAGAAATCCTCCTTGATAGGGTTTGTTGTAGTCTCTTACCGGTCGCGTCGGACCGGGTCGGTCGCTGACCGGTTATGGGTTACAACAATCCCTATGAGACCCTATTAGCCGAAGTTCTCGATCAACGCCTCGTCGGCATCGCCCCCAGCGGCCTCGATGGCGTCTGCAACCTGCGTGACGAAGTCCTCGAAGCCGAAAACGTAGAACTGGCCCCCCTCGAGATGGGTTTCGATCGCTCCCTCGAGGCTCTCGTCGTCCCCGTCGTCGATGAGCGTGGTCGTGCATCCGGCGGCCTCCAGAGCCTCGAGTCGGTCGACGTGCGCCGGTTCGTCGTCTTGATAGATGACCGCGGCGTCGTGGCCTGCGGCGTTTGCGGCCTCGGCGATTGCGACTGCCGGACCGACACCGGGACCCCCGGCGACGGCGACGACGTCCTGATCGCCCTCGTAGGCGACTTTTCCGTAGGGGCCTTCGATGGATACTGCATCCCCGGCCTCGAGTTCGGCGAGCCACGGCGCGAGTTCACCCTCGGGATCGATACCGACCGTGATTTCGAACGTCTCCTCGACGGTGGGTGAGGAAAGCGTGTAGTATCGGGTAATCTCCTCGTCGTCGGGCGTCGCTCGAAGCAGGACGAACTGTCCCGGCAGGGCTTCGAACCCGGCTGGGCTCTCGAGTTCGATTGCGATGGTCGACGATCCGACTTCGGTGACTGATTCGACGGTGACGTCCGTCCGGTCCATGCACGAAGCGTTCTGTCGGTCACCTCAAAGGTGTTTGCTTCCCGGCCGCTCGAACGGTTACTTCTCGGCGGCTCAGGCGTGGTCTCAGGGTGTGTACTCGAGTCTGAGCGGCCGGTTTCCCACCTGTCTGAAAATTACTACAAACAGGGTTAACAATTAGATCCGTCTACGGGTTGGGTGGGGTTTCAGAAGTCTTTTGATGCCTTACGGGCAACGTCCGTCACGACATGACCGAGGACTTAAACTGGGCAATCGGAGGCGAGGCCGGGGACGGGATCGACTCCACAGGGAAGATTTTCGCCCAGGCACTCTCCAGAGCCGGACGACACGTCTTTACGTCGAAGGATTTCGCGTCGAGAATCCGGGGCGGTTACACCGCCTACAAGATTCGGACCTCGACAGATCGCGTTCAGAGTGTCGTCGATCGGCTCGACATTCTCGTCGCGCTCACCCAGCGAACCATCGACGAGAACCTCGATGAACTCCACGAGGGCAGCGCCGTCATTTACGACGGTGAACGCTCGTGGGAGGCCGAGATTCCTGACGAAATCACTGCCGTCGACGTACCACTGAAAACGCTTGCCGAGGAGGCAGGCGGGGCCATCATGCTCAACGTCGTCGCGCTCGGGGCTGCCTGTGAACTCACTGGCTTCGACGTTGCGTATCTCGACGAAGCCCTCGAGAAACGCTTCGGCGGGAAGGGGTCAAAAATCGTCGAAAACAACCGTGAAGCCGCCCGTAAAGGTCGCGATTACGTTCGTGAAAACTACGACCTGGAACTGGGCTACGACCTCGAGACGACAGACAACGACTACGTCCTGCTCAACGGTGACGAAGCCATCGGCATGGGCGCACTCGCCGCCGGCTGTCGGTTTTACGCCGGCTATCCGATCACGCCAGCGACGAACGTGATGGAGTATCTAACCGGCCGTATCGAGCAGTACGGCGGCCACGTCGTCCAGGCCGAAGACGAACTGTCGGCGATCAACATGGCTCTCGGTGCAGCGCGCGCCGGGGCTCGCTCGATGACGGCGACTTCGGGTCCAGGTATCGACCTGATGGCCGAAACGTTCGGGCTCATCGCGACGAGCGAAACGCCGCTCGTCATCGTCGACGTGATGCGTTCCGGCCCGTCGACCGGGATGCCCACCAAGCAAGAACAGGGCGACCTGAACATGACGCTGTACGGTGGTCACGGGGAAATTCCACGCTTCGTCGTTGCGCCGACCACCATCGCTGAGTGTTTCTGGAAGACCGTCGAGGCGTTCAACTACGCCGAGAAGTACCAGACGCCGGTCTACGTGGTCGCAGACCTCGCACTGGCGGTCACCGAACAGACGTTCTCGCCGGAGACGTTCGACATGGACGCCGTCGAAGTCGACCGGGGGAAACTCGTCGACGACGACGATGTCGAGGAGTGGCTCGACGAAAAGGGCCGATTCCGCGCCCACGCGGCGACCGACGACGGCGTAAGCCCACGAGCGATTCCCGGCATGACCGACGGCGCACATATGTCTACCGGCCTCGAACACGACGAACTCGGTCGACGAACCGAAGATACCGAGGTCCGCGTCCAGCAGGTCGACAAGCGAAATCGTAAGGTCGAAACGGCCAAAACAGAAGAAGACTGGGACTACCGCGAGTTCGGCGACGAGGACGCCGAGAACCTCGTCATCTCCTGGGGATCGAACGAGGGCGCGCTCGTCGAAGCGCTCGAGTACCTCGAGGACGACGGGATCGACGTCCGCGTCGTTTCGGTGCCATACATCTTCCCGCGCCCGGACCTGACCGACGACGTTACGGATGCCGAGAACGTAATTGTCGTCGAGTGTAACGCGACCGGCCAGTTCGCAGACGTGATCGAACACGATACGCTCACCCGCGTCGACCGCATCAACAAGTACACGGGTGTCCGCTTCAAGGCGGACGAACTCGCCGATGCAATTGCGGCGAAAATCTCTGCGGAGGCTCCAGCACAATGAGTTCCCAATCAGACGTCCGATTCACCGATTTCAAATCGGACAAACAACCGACCTGGTGTCCCGGCTGTGGTGACTTCGGGACGATGAACGGCATGATGAAAGCGCTCGCCAACACGGGTAACGATCCGGACAACACGTTCCTCGTGGCTGGCATCGGCTGTTCCGGGAAGATCGGAACCTACATGCACGCCTATGCGCTCCACGGCGTCCACGGTCGTGCACTGCCTGTGGCGACCGGCGTCAAGATGGCCCGTCCGGACATCGAAGTGATGGCTGCCGGCGGTGACGGTGACGGCTACTCCATCGGTGCCGGTCACTTCGTCCACGCCGTTCGCCGCAACGTCGACATGACCTACGTGGTCATGGACAACCGCATCTATGGCCTGACTAAAGGCCAGGCTTCGCCGACCTCGCGCTCGGATTTCGAGACCTCGACGACGCCCGAAGGGCCACAGCAGCCACCGGTCAATCCGCTGGCGCTCGCACAGGCCGCGGGAGCCACCTTCATCGCCCAGTCCTTTGCGTCCGACGCGCTGCGTCACGCAGAGATCATCGAGGAGGCCATCGAACACGACGGCTTCGGTTTCGTCAACGTGTTCAGCCCGTGTGTGACGTTCAACGACGTCGACACTTACGACTACTTCCGTGACACGCTGGTCGACCTCAAAGAGGAGGATCACGACCGCCACGACGTTGAAGCCGCAAAGGACGTCATCCTCGATGCCGACAAGGAGTATCAGGGCGTGATGTACCAGAACGAAAACTCGGTACCGTATCACGAACAACACGGTGTCACCGAGAACATGGCCGAGATTCCAGACGGCGCACCCGACAACGCCATGGACCTCGTCCGCGAGTTCTACTGAGTCCGCTTCCAATTCTTTTCGTCGTCGTCAGAGAACCCCACTACTCGAGGCCGATGAAAACGGTACATACCGCTCGATAGGTTGCTGCTTGAGTGCCTCAGGATCAAAGAGCGTGTCGACGATAGCGAGCAGTTCGAAATATCGTAGCCTGGAAACGATATACACACCCATCGCGACGTCGTCTTGCGATAGGATATGCACTGACTTTCACTGGCTACCATAGTGTGAGGATATCGAAGGCTGCCGTCGAACAGGGGGTGCTCGAACAGCTGCAAGCTGTCTTCACTTGCGGTCTCTCGAGAAGCGACTTACAGCGGAAATACTGATAGATCTGAACGTATCTTCGAGTACTCCGTCACGCGTCGACATATGAGCCGAACCTGACAACCGCTATCGGTTCGGCTCACACGTTCAGGCGTGACGAACCACTGAGACGTTCGTCAGTGAGAGCGAAAACGGCAACCAATAGGGATCAGAAGCAATGGTCGTGGTCAGTAGGGTGTGAGCATCGAGGTCACGAGTCCTACGACCAACAGTCCCGCGATGATGAGGACGATAAACCCGCCGATGTATCCGAACGCTATAGCGACACCCCGATAGTTTCGGGGCTTCCCGATCAACCAGCCCAGAATCATCACGTACACCGGGAGCATGATGATTCCGAAGATTACGTACAGTCCGAGGTGTATCGTTTCATGCGCCATCTCAGTTCACCTCCTCCGGGTCAAGTTCAACCATTGGGATCACTTTCGTCGCGATCAGGAATCCGAATCCAAGCAGCACGATCGTGCCGATGAAGAGCCACCACTCGAGGAGTGTGGGGGAATACGATCCACTGGGGTACAGGTTCGTCAGCGGTGGGGCAGTCGGGAACATGAGACCTTCCACGATGAACATCACTTTCTTGTTGAGGATCGTCACAGAGAGGATTACCGAGATGGCGACCAGTGCCGGAATGCTGAAGAACCGGTCGGGCCAGCCGATCATGAGGAACAATGCAACGACGGAGACGACGAGCCCGACGACGGCCAACCAGAAGAACGGCAACTCGAGCATCGCTCCAGTGAGTGCACCGATGTTTGCTGGGGCCGTGTATAGCCCGGTCAAAATGTCGTGCATCGTGAACCAGATCGTCGCTAGTGACAGGAACGCGAGGACGACCGCGAGATCACGGAAGATTCGATCTTCGATGACATCTTCCCAGTCGTACGCGTACCTGAAAATCGCCGTAATGATGATGACACCGGCGAGCGCACTTGTTAGCGACTCCGTGAGCATCGCTGCACCGGCAGCGGCCCCGTACCACGCTGGCTGGGCGGCGATGAGGCTGAACAGCCACGGAACGACGCCACCCGAAAGCAGCGGTACGAGCGCAAGGATCGCTACCGCGAGCCACCAGAGGATCTGTTCGATCTTCTCGTCTTCCGACTTCGAGTACCCGATCGTAAGCATCGAATACAGCGGCGAGAATACGGTAGGGAGTCGATGTCGGAAGGCAGCGATCTCCGCTCGAAGCGAGAGGCACAAATACGTCAGACTCAGCACGAGGTACAGCGTAATTACAGCGATGTCCCAGGCCAGCGGCGAGTGATGTACGGTTGCCGGCCACCAGAGGATCGTGTTGAATATCCTGTCAGGGCGACCCATGCTCAACACGATATTGAACGCGGCCATACTGAGCGCAAGCACCGTCAATATCTCCGATACCCGGGCGATGGGAGCGAACCGGTCGATATCGATCACGCGCACGGCAGCCGAGATGGCGATGCCTCCGTGTGCAAGACCGACCCACCAGACGAACCCGCCGATGTACAGTCCCCAGGGAACCCCAGCGGATATCCCCCAGTCACCGATGCCGGTCACCGCCCAGACGCCGGCGTTGAGTTGGTACGCCCACGCCAACAGGAACAGCACCGTTCCGAGTGAAAAGATCGCGAGAAGGGCGTAGTACCGTTTCGATGTGTGCTCTAACGGGTACAGAATCCTATCCTCGAAGACGTCAGTGCTCATTGATCGTCACCCCCATCGTCTGCGAGCGTCTCCATACCGAGATCTTCGTAGGTGAACGGTCCATCTGTCGGTGTAGCGTCCTTCGATGGCTCGTTACCCAGATAGACGACGTTCGGCTCGTTTCCTTGTTCCTCGAGTAGCTTGAACCGGGATTGGTCTCGGTTCTCTCGGAGATACTGGCGGGGTTGGCTGTCCGCATCGTTCATGTCACCGAAGTGGATCGCATCGACGGGGCAGTCGTCCTCACAGGCGGTCGTCCCCTTTTGGGCGCTGTCGTCCTGTCGGTGAACGCAGAAGGTACACTTGCCCATGACACCTGCAGGTGGCGGCCCGCCGACTCGTCGATCGTTCTTATCAGTGTCCGAGCCGAAAAAGCCGGGAGACTTGTCGGTCGGCTCGTCCTTCCCGAGGAAGTTTACACCGTACGGACAGGCGACCTCGCAGTACTTACAACCGATACATCGATCGTAGTCCGTGAGGACGATACCATCTTCCTCACGTTTGAACCGCGATTGGGTCGGGCAGACGTACGTACACGATGGTTCGGAGCAGTGTTGGCACGGACGGGGCATCTGCCCCTCGCTCACGTCGTCGTATTCCGTTTCCTCGTATCGGAACACGTGCATCCATTGGCTGCCGCGGTCGGTATCGTTCTCCTGTTTACACGCCTCCGCACACTTCAGGCAGGCGATACATTTATCCGTGTCAATTACCATCCCCAGCTGAACGTCACCGCCGTCGGAATCTGCGGTGCTCGCGGGTGTGTCAACTGCTTGGTCGAGGCAACCGGCCATACTCGTTGCCGCTCCCGCTGCGGCCAGCCCACCCATCGTCTTTAGCAATCCTCGCCGGGACGGGACCGCGTCTCCTCCGACGTCGGGAACACCGGGAAGCGCATCCCCGTCGTCGTCAGTTTTCGCTTTGACCGTCGTTTCGTACGTCGGCCGCTGATCGATCCCGAACTCCTCGAAGACCGCTTCGTGGTGTTTTTCGTGGAACGCGGTCTCAGTCATTTCTCCCCGTGCAAGGGCCATCGCGTCTCTACTGATCTCGATGCCCAGCTCCGTGTCGAACTCCACGGTCTCGAGTTTGGCCTCGGCGCTGGCTTCCCAGTCCTCATCGAGGTCACCAGGAGTCCATCCCTTGCCGAGATCAGGCATTTTAGGCGCTGTTTCAGACGATTCATCGCTCTCATTTGACCCGGAACATGTCCCCGAACCACACGTACACCGGGACGGATCTATGTCGGAACTCATACCAATACCCTCATCATGTATAAGGATCCGACCGGGTTGCGGGTAGGGTTGCGTGTGGAAATTACAGGAGTTTATATACTCGAGGGGGCGAACTGGTGCAGGATCGTTTTTCTACCCGCTGGAGCGGAAGGTCACGGCAGGTTATACGGAACCTGCCAGTCGGGGGGTGCTCTCCGAACGGTCGTGGCGGCCATACGCAGGCGGTTGGGTCGGTGAGTATAAAAACCGCTGTATACTCCAGACCAATTCGAATCCCACCCAAGAACCGAGTATTGCATATGACTGAGGAACCTCGAGGTCGATCGGACGACGAAGTCGCGAACCTGAGTATCGACGAAGCCAGGGACGCTCTGAAAGGCGAAGCGGCGATTCCAAAGCGGGCGTCTGGAACGCTTCGACGTCGGTTTCTAATGGCTATGGGCGCAACGGCAACGATTGGCGCAAGCGCGGGATGTCTCGGTCTGTTTAGCGAGGACCCCGAGGCGGCAGGTAGTGAAGACGACGACATCGATTACTCGGAGATAGAGAATTTCAAACTCGATTGGGTTCCAAAGCAAATTCTCAAGAACCTGAACTTCCAGGTCGCCTACGACGACGACGAGCTCTACTTCAGGTTCAACTGGGAGCAACCGATCAAGAACGGCTGGTTCCACGACCTCTTCGTCTACGAGGATGGGGAATGGACGCGATACGGAAACGTCAATCCGGAAATCGCTAACGAGGAACGAGAGGACCACACCGGGTTCACGGAGGACCGACTTTCGTTTCTGCTCAACGACGGGAGCGTCGAGGGCTTCGAGAACTACGGTGGGTGGATCACCGTCCACGAAGGGACACGACACCTTCCTGGAGCCCCCACGGCTGAAGAAGTCGAGGACCACCCTCACCACGGTGATCTCCTCGGGAACGACGACGTCCGCAAGTACATTCCCCAGTCCCGAACCGGGGAGTGGTGGGAGAACCCCTGGGACGACGTGAAAGACCAGGAGGAACTCGACCGGATGCTCGAGGACGGAGAGTTCGTGGACCTAGTGATGGCCCGATGCGCACGGGGAGTTCCGGGCGGGTACGGTACCGTCCACTGCATCCTCGACCACCGGCATGGCGCGATGGACGAACCCTCGGAGCGAATCCGTGACAGCCAAAGCCTCGACGAAGACGGTCAGCCACAGTATATGTTCGACCCGGACATGGTCGAGAACGGCGCGCTGGAACTCGAAGAGATCTACGACGGGAACGTTCTGCAAACCGATACGCACACGCTGATTCATCGTGACGAGGATCGCGACGAGGACGCCCATCCGCCCGACGCGACCGACACGACCGCAGCGTTCGACCCCGACATCGCCGAGTTCGAGGGTGCAGTCATCCCACGCCGGATGGTGTTCCCGGATCGCGTCGAAGGCCCCGGTGCCCTCTGGAAGATTGACGGCCGCTGGGAGGACGACGAGTGGACCATCGAGATGTGGCGAGACCTCCAGTCTGGCTACCTGGGCGAGACGGAGTTCGAGGCCGGCGGAGTGTACACGTTCTCGCCCGCGCTCCATCACGGAGCAGGCTCGCGCTGGCACTGGGTCGCCTACCCGTACAAGCTCGGGCTCGGCGAGGGGACCGATGCCGACTTCCAGGCGGTCCGAATCTCCGGCGACGAGCCCGACTGGGACGATATCCCGACCTACACGATACCGCTGATCTACCCCGGACAGGTCGACTGGACGTGGCTCACGAGCAAGGAACACCGCGGCTACATCCCGACTCGGAACGACGAGATGTCGATCTGGGACGTCCACGATAATCCGCGACGGATGGCGGCGATGGTGCTCGGCATGGAAATCGGAGAAGACCCGCGCCGGTGAGATGATGCAATTCGCGTTCGAGTCGATTGCCTGTGTTCGTGTGTCCGTCGCTCGAACGACGGACTCGATGACGATGCAGCGGCGCATCGGTGCGCTCCGAGATGGATTGGTCGAACGCGATGGGCTCGCCGAGGTCTTCGTCCTTGGAAACGCAACCGTCCTCGATGCCTACGTCAGAGGTTCCGAGGCGGAGAGGATCGATGAGCTTCGAGCGGAGCTCGAGATTCGGAACGGCACAGTCCCGGGAATGCATACCGATGCTGTCCAACCGGTCGATGACATCGACGTGTTCGTTGGAATCGAAGCCATCGACCGCCTGTTGGCTCGAGCAGCACGTACCGGCACCCTCGACGCGACCGACACCCCGTCAGTCGAGAGCATCCTCGAGGCATACGTCCGGGCACGGCGATCGGGGACGCTTACGGGGCCGCTGGCACGAGTCGTCAGATCCGCCTGTCGTGTGCACCGGCGGGTTCGGTCGGGAGCCAGTCCGGAACGCGTCGTTCACCGAGAACGCGGACGTCTTGTGGGCGAGTTAGAACCAACCGTACAGGCGGCCATCCTCGAGGACGTTCATGAGCACGCAGAAGAAGTCAAACGGCGCGAGATCGAACGGGCACGGCGGATGCTTACGGCTGCGGACGGCCTGAGTTCCGAACAAGAACGCGTTCTCGAAGGACTCGCCGCGACGCTGGTTGATTGCCTCGTCACTGAGCGGCTTGCGTGCCATCTCGAGCGGGCCCCAGCGGGGAAGGTCGACGACGACGAACACCCGGGGACGTCGGGCGAGCCGAGAACACAGGTGAGCGGATCGCTTGCGGCGATTTGTGAACTGTTCGAATCCGAGATGGGCGATGGCGATGGCGACCGTGAGTTCACGAACGATCACACGAGCAACCGAATTGAGGGGGAATCGTGACCGGGTCGCCGGCTTCCCCTCGTTGGGGGCACGGGTCGGTGCTCGCCGCCGCCGGAATCGTTCTACTCGCCCATCCGACGTACGTGAGTTCACTGTCGGTCTATCCGGGGACGGACTGGGGTTTCCTTCCGCTGTTTCACGCCGCATTCACCGCGCTCGGATTGCTCGCGATCTCGGCAGGATGGCTCCTCGTCCGTCACGGACGCCACGTTCCGCCGACGCGGGAACTACTCGTCGTCGCGACAGTTACGGCCGTGGCCGTTCCGCTGTACGGCGCCGTTCTCCTTCAGACGTACGGCACTAGTGGCCCCATCATGGAGGGATACGGCGTTAAACGAGCGTTCGTCGGCGGTCTCGTCGCGGGGTCGTTCCTCATCGGCTTCAGCCTCTCGAGTCGGCGATGGCGAGCGGCGGCTGCTGGTGGTATTATCCCATCCGTTCCGGCTGCATTCGTCGTCTTCGAGTGGGTACTCGTCGTTCTCGAGTATCGATCCGGTGCGCTTCTCGGCCCGGTCGTCGATGTCTGGTTTTTCTTGACGGCCGCACCCCTGCTCGAGATCCCGTACCTCGGGACGGGAATCCTTCTCGTTGCGGGCGCACTCGGCTTCTGGATGGGCGTTCCGACAAAACGTGTGACACCCGACTCGTACGGTCGCGAGTCCGCATCCGGTAACGGCCAGTCCTGACGCGACCGCCACGAGTCGTCATACTCCTTTTATGGGACATCGGTCGTGTCCACTATAGGTGTGTACATCGTTTCACTGGCTACTATAAAACGCGACTCATACGGTCTACTGTCACTGTTTACCGGTGATTGCCGACCCGATAGGGAAATCACCGGAAAGAGACGACAGTAAACCGTATCAATCCTCGAATATAATTATTTCGGTGACGTCAGTGCCGCCACGGCTAACGATGAGGTCGGAGGTATGCCTCTCGAGACGCTCAAACCGTTCCTCGTGGATTTCGGGTATTTCGTCGGTTTCCGGCTCGTTCGATACCTCGATACGGATCGCGAACTGTATCGCATCGATGTACTCTTCACGACGAACCTGAACCAGTCTCGCGCAGCCATAGTCGACCCACTCGAGCGTCCAGTCGATAAGCCAGGCTTCGTGGCCGCACACCGGTTTCTGCTGTCTGTAGACCAGTTTGTACTGGTAACCCCGGTCGGAATTCATGATAGGGATACTCCGCTTAGTATAAGCCACCCATCCAGTGGCTCGATGTACCGTGGGAAGATCATGATTATTTGCAAGTGACAGTAAGCAGTGAGTGTACCCCTCAATACTACACCCGTTTTTGTAGCGACCGCATCTACCTCGATCGTCACCGTCGGATCGATCAGTGAGTCTCCTCCTCCCCTTTGACAGCGGGGTCGGACTCACTCGCCCACGAGTGACTGAACGAGCGTGACCTCGGCGGCGTTGAGACGCTGTGATACCGCAGATCGTGATATGTCGAGACGATCTGCGAGCACCTCGAGGTCGGCCTGTCGTGGGCGGTCGTAATAGCCGAGTTCAACGGCTAGATGGACTGCCTCACGTTGTTTGTCCGTGATTTTGGATGTGTTAATCTCGAACCAACTGTCATCATCATCACAGGTTCTCGTGAGCCGTTCGAGAGAAACGGATGCGTCGATCTCCCTGAGCGAGTTGACAATGCCGGTAAGGGTCTCCCGTTCTTTGACGATGATCGAGACGACGAAAGAACCGTTCCGAACAGACTTGATCGAGAAGATGCACTCGTGCTCGGCGGCCGCCGTACAGATGCACGACGAGTCCATCTCTGCGGAGATGAACGACGTGTGTTCGTTCGCACGGTCTTCTGCCCGCACTTCGCAGTGACACGTGTGACACTCGGATTTGTCGCTCGGGATGTTCTGTGAGACGATCGTCGAGTTGTCTGCTTCACGGATGATCGGACAGAAAGAATTTGCGGGCGGTTTGACCAGTAACGTGGCTCGAAGAGGGTTTACTTTTGTATCGTGTGAATTACCGAAAGCAGATTGCCCCATAGAGTATGGTAGCCGTGAACTGTGGATATATATTCAGGGACGTTCCTATGACATGGGAATGATGCGCTGATCCGGATCATCGTCAATCGGCAAACGGGCCGTCGGTAAGGACATCACGAATCCGCTATCGACGGTGGGGGCTGCTGTGGCTCAGCCCGAAACGCAGGTAGTATTCGAAGGAACCAGCAATGAGATGGAACCTGCGAACTCCTCGGAAGACGTGGGCCTGACTCTCAGTGAGGGAAGTCCAGGACTTGAGTGGTCTGTATATGTTCTAATAGGGATTATCGTAGCCAACCGGACGTTCGGAAGTCCGCTTTCAAGCGTTGAGTCTCGGTTCTTCGTTGGGAAACTGTCCCTATGAACACGTCCCAGGAACTTGCTGCGAGTCCCGTTCTCTCGAACAGCCGTTGACGCCGTCTTGCGATAGGGTGGGCAATGACTTTCACTGGCTACTATAGTCGTGGGTAGCTGACGTAACTGCTTCGCCGCCTACCAGGAGTCGGGAGTCGTCGTCATCGTCATGCGGTCTTCGGGGTTATCGCGAGGTATGAACGAGCACGAATGCGAAGGGAAACAGTCACGATCGACAGCGAAGCCGACCCCACGCGCGACCGTCGAGTACGGACCCGACGGCGTGACCGTCCACGGGATGAGCGATCGGGTCGACGAAGACGACGCCCCCATCGCCCTCGAGGTGTTTCGACAGGTGACGAGCCAGCGGTTGCCCGACGAGCCGTTCGGCCATCACCGGGCGACGGTGCACCACTTTGCCCACGTCATCGTCGTCCACTACCCGTACCAGGAAGACGCGACGACTGCGGAAGCCGACGCACCGAAACGGGGGGTTGTCGCGACGTTCGACGCCGAGGAAGCCGAGCAGCCGTTGACGGCCCTCATCGAGGCAACGGCTCGAGCGTCCCGGTAGCGATCTCCACGCTTTGCAGACCAGCTGCCGGCTTCGAGGCGTTCCCAAGCCGTGGGAATCAAGCTCATTTATGATAGCTGTACGGTCCCTCTGTCAGCGTAGGTGAGCATATGAAATGGACAATTGTCGTCGGCGTCAAGCAAGTGCCCGACGCAGATGAGGTCGGTATCGACCCGGATACGGGTCGCTTGGATCGGGCAAATGCACCCGCCGTCATGAACCCGCCGGACAGAGACGCCCTCGAGGCGGCGCTCTCGATCAAAGACGAGGTCGACGCTCGCGTCGTCGCGATGACGATGGGGCCACCGATGGCGACGCCGGTGCTCGAGGAAGCTGTCGCGATGGGCTGTGACGATGCTGTACTTATCACTGACCGTGCCTTCGCTGGGAGTGACACCTGGCCGACCAGCCTGACGTTGGCGAGGGCGGCCGAGTACCTCGGTGCCGACATCGTCATGGCTGGTGAGGAAACGACTGACTCCTCGACTGGCCAGGTGCCGCCAGGAATCGCCGCCCACAATGGGTGGGCACAACTGACCTACGTCGAAGACGTCGAAGCCCGACCGGAAGCGAACCAACTCATCGCCACGCGCGATGTCGAGGGTGGGTACGAGCGCGTTGCCGCAGACCTGCCCGTCGTCGTCGCCGTCGCCTACGGTGAGTTCGAGCCACGGCCTGCGCCGCTGCATCGGAAACTGTACGCCGAAAATGACTTCGAGCCGATGCAGTTGACCGCCGAAGACCTGGGAATCAAAGACGAGGTCGGCCTCGATGTTTCCCCAACCTCCGTTGGTGGCATGG
The DNA here is from genome assembly GCA_025517525.1 of Natronosalvus hydrolyticus. Lineage (GTDB taxonomy): Archaea > Halobacteriota > Halobacteria > Halobacteriales > Natrialbaceae > Natronosalvus > Natronosalvus hydrolyticus. The sequence goes on along the minus strand of JAOPJZ010000005.1, from coordinate 40,230 downwards.
AAACCGTCCAGCCAGTCGAACGGAAGAGCGAGGTCATCGATTCGGCTGACGATCTGGCCGACCAGATCCAGGAGGTGATGTTATGAGCGAGACACCAGCAGGGAGTGGTATCGATATCGACGACTACGAAGACGTCTGGGTGTTCATCGAGGAACACGCCGGCGAGGTCATGCCGGTCTCGTGGGAACTGCTCGAGGAAGGCAAGAAGCTCACGGACAAACTGGGACAGGACCTCGTGGCGCTGGTCATCGGCGAGGACATCGATGATGTGGCCGAGGAGGCACTCGAGCGCGGTGCTGACCGCGTTCTGATCGCCGACGATCCGGTGTTCGAGCCCTACCGGGCTGACCCCTACGGGGCGCAGTTCCGGGCGATGGTCGAAGACCGGAAACCCACCATCGTCCTCATCGGTGGCACCCACACCGGCCGCGACTTTGCCGGACGAGTCGCCGTTCCGGCCCACGCCGGATTGACGGCCGACGTCACCGAAATCGACGTCGACGAGGACGGCCTCTTGCAGGCCCGTCGGCCCGCCTTCGGTGGCGACATCCTCGCGACGATTCTCTGTGAGGACCACCGGCCACAGATGGCGACCATCCGCCCCGGCGTCTTCGAAGCCGGCGAACGGGACGCGGACGTCGAAATCGATGACGATGTAATCACGTCTGTCGACGTCGTGGTCGAGGAATCCGACACGCTCAGCGAAGTGCTCGAGCGCGAAGTCGGTGACACCGCGGATATCACCGAAGCGGAACGGATCGTCGCCGTCGGGGCTGGCGTCGAAGGCGACCTCGAACCCGCTGTCGAACTGGCGGAGGCACTCGGTGCCGACCTGGCAGCGAGCCGCGCCGCGGTCGACGAAGGCTGGATCGATGGCTCGAGACAGGTCGGTCAGACGGGGAAAACCGTCCGGCCCGAACTGTACGTCGCCATCGGTATCAGCGGTGCTATCCAGCACATCGAAGGCATGAACAAATCCGGAACGGTGATCGCGATCAACAACGATCCGAACGCGCCAATCTTCGAGCACGCAGACTACGGCATCGTTGGCGACTTCGCAACCGTCTGCCCGGAACTAACGGAGACGCTTCGTGAGCGCGACGGTATGGAGGTGAAAGCATGAACGATAAATCTACACAGGCGGCTGGTGCGACACTCCTCGACGAGCGGGCTGGCGACGCCGCCCTCGAGGCACCGAACTACGACAACGACTTCGATGCCATCATCGTCGGGGCGGGCCTTGCCGGGAGCGCCGCGGCGCTGACGATGGCACAGCGCGGCCTCGAGCCATTGCTTATCGAGCGTGGCAAGTACCCGGGGGCGAAGAACGTCTTCGGCGGCGTGCTCTACACGCCGACGATCCGGGAGCTAACCGATCTGGATTCAGCACCATTCGAGCGCTACATCGGCGAGAAGCGCTTCAGTATGCTGAGCCACGACGACGAGACTGCTGTCTCGCTCAAACCCGGTGACTGGCACCGCGAACCCCACAACGACTCCTACACGGTATTCCGTGGGGACTTCGACGAATGGTTCGCCGAGCAGGCCGTCGAGGCGGGTGCGACCCTCGTCACCGAAACCACGGTTACGGACCTGGTCCGTGAAGGCGGCGGCATCGTCGGTGTCCAAACGGACCGGCCCGATGGTGAGATTCGTGCCCCCTACGTCGTCCTCGCCGAGGGCGGCAACTCGCTCGTGAGCGAGGGAGCGGACCTCAAGGCGAGAGAAGACCGTACAAACATCGCTGTCGCCGCGAAAGAAGTGCTCGAGTTCCCCGAGAACGACGAAGCTATCGAAGATCGGTTCCGGCTGGTTGGTGACGCCGGTGTCTCCTATCACTATTTCGGTGAAGGGGCCGTCGGCGAGGCCTACGGTGGCGGGTTCATCTACACGAACGACGACACGGTCAGTGTCGGTGTCGCTTACAGCCTCGACGACGCGGCGACCAAACGCCAGTCGCCCGAGGAGACGCTGAACCTGTTCAAGAGCCACCCGGCCGTCGCACCGTTGCTCAAAGACGCCCGAACCGTCGAGTACAGCGCGAAGACGATTCCCGAGGGCGGCGCCGAGACGATGCCCGATCTCGTTCACGACGGGGCGGTCATCGTCGGCGACGCTGCGGGCCTCGTCCTCAACAACGGCGTCCACCTCGAGGGGACGAACATGGCTGTCGAAAGCGGCTACTACGCCGGCGACACAATCGCCAAGGCCGCAGAAAACGGGAAGACGGGGGCGTCCGCGCTCCAGTCGTATCCCGAGCGACTCGAGAACTCGTACGTGGTGCAAAACCTCGAGCGCTACGCCTGGCTCACAGAACGCGTCGAAGAAGACCGTGACCTGCTGTTCGAACAGCTACCGCGGGCGATTGCGGACGCGAGCACCGAGTACTTCCGGATGGACCGCTCCCCGAAAGCGACCCACGCGAAAGCCGCCAAACAGCGGATATTCGAGACGCTGGGTGGCTGGAAAGGCGCAACGAAACTGGCCCTGCGATACCGTAAACTGGTGAGATAACAATGAGTGCAACCCCACAGGTTCCGACGATGCAAAACGACTCGATGGAAGACCGACTGTACACGGTGTCGTACGACGACCCCGGCGAGTCCCACCTCGACGTGAAGGTCCCGGACATCTGTACGGACTCGTGTGAAACGAGTGATTGTATGGCGGTCTGCCCTGCCGACGTCTGGCGTCGGGAGGATACCGACGATCTGCCGACCATCGCCTACGAGAACTGTCTCGAGTGCTCGAGTTGTCGGTTTGCCTGCCCGTACGACAACGTCAGCTGGGAGTACCCGACGACGGGGTCGGGTGTCACGTACAAGCGTGGATAGAGCAAGCGAACGTGGCGCTGTTCGGCTGTGCTCGTTTCTGTTATAATTGGGTTGGGTCGTTACTGGGATGCAACGGAATTAATCCCACTCTGGACCCAATACCAAGAGATTATCGGGAAGAAAAGGAACAAGAGGAAAACGGGCATTGCACCCTGCTCCGTAACAGCCTCGCCCGCGTTAGAAATCTGCCAGAAGGCGATAATGTTCACGACTGGAATGACTGCCAAGATTGGGGTTAGGCTCTGGTCTGTTCCCTGATCGAGGGTTTTTGCCGTTTTGTACGTCCAGTAAATCATATACAGGCCAAGTGTGATCACCGCGAGGAGGGCCTGCATCCCGAGCGATCCTTCTTTGAATGCCGATCTGTCCGTGACTTGTGGTGTTGCAGACATGCAAGTCGTACATTAAATTCAAGCCTTATGTAATTACGTGAATTTTTACCTGTTGACAGAACAAGTAAATCATCTCGAGGTCGCTCCCTGGAGAATTTAATTAAAGGCGGATTTAACCAGATCAAATAGTCCGTCCACGTCTGTTCCCGTTCAGTGGGAATCAACTGCGGTATACATGTCCGTGTGAAACATAGTCACGGGTGAGGGCTCCGACCATGACCGACACACTCACATCCCGAACGGGCACAACTCGTATCGGCTCCATCGAATCAGCAGCTGTTGCGGCATACGACGCACTCGAGGCGGAGGGCTGCACCGACATCGAAACCTCGCTTCCACACCAGACTCGAGGCACCTGGATCGTTCCGGCGACGACCGACGACGGCCGCTACCACGTCCACATCGACCCGAAAACTGGCTCGACGCGAGTCAGTAAGCGCCGAGAGTAACTTCGGAGCGAGATTTCGAGGGTCCTGAGCGGGTCGACGAGAGCAACTGGCGGTGAACCACTTCGGTGGTGTTGGTGGTGGCAACTCTATTCTCTGCCGTGGTAATCCTTTTAACAGATTTCTGTGGGAACGTGCTGAATCCATTGCTCTGTAGGATCGATACCCAGCGGTGGATTTCATGGGTATCGGACGCTTCGACGGAGGTTGTAAACAGTGGCTTTGAGCACCATTTCGCGAAACTCCAGATGCCACGATCTGGCTCGAACGGCTGCACCGAGCGTTCGTTTGATGCTTGAGAAGGCGGTTTCGACCATCCAGCGTTGGTTGTAGCGGTCGCTGTCCATGCGAGCGTTGTGCGCGTGATCGAGCGTCCAGTAGATCCGATGTTTGATCAGCGGCCGAATTCCGTGTTTGCGGAGGTCGTCACGGAAGGTTTTGTCGTCGTAGCCACGGTCCTCGGCGAGGCTCCGCAGGTCGCTCACGTTCCGTCGAGCGACCTGCGGGCCGATTCGGAAATCCGACGGTGTACACGTCGTCGAGTGGATGTCGGTGATATACAGCGTCTCGACATCCACGAGAGCGGTGACCTTCAGCGTGCGAACGCGATAGTGTGAGCGGGTAGCGTAGTGGCGACTCGGCTGATCACGGTCGAAGCCGGTCGAATCAATCGCAGCGTGCCCGCTGCGGTTCTCGACCGACGCAGCGAGAAACGCTCGCCACGTCGCCATCGAAATTGTCTCGAACCAGTCTCGGAGCACGGTGTAGTGAGGTATCCGAGACAGTCCAATTTCGGCGAGGACGCCCGGCATCTCGCTCAGCAAATCACACGTCACGCGGTAGGATTTACCCAGCTCGATCCGCAGCGCATGCAGCGTCAACATCGCCCACTCCGCAAAGCCGCCACCGCCAACCGGGTCAGCAGAGGCATCTGGATTAGCGACAACTTGTTTAGCTTTGGCGACCGACTTCCGGGTGAAGCGGCGGATTTCAGAACTCACAACACTCTGCCGCTTCGCTTTCTACAGAGATAACCCAGTCGTCACCCTCCAGTCTAGCGATCCTACAGAGCAGAATCCATAGGATGTACCTCTCTGTCGGCGAACTATAGAATTTCAGTAACCTGCGTGTAACGGCTGGTTTTCAGCGGTCGTCTTCTCGAGTCCATTTACTCATACGATCGATGAGTGGCGGGAGGAGGGAGATTCCAAAGAGGACTCTGAGACCGAGTCTCCATAGACTTGCAAAATTCCAACCGCAGCAACTGCTGCAATCGCCTGGTCCGAAATTCCAAACGGCGATAGAAGTACCGACAACAGGCTGAACAAAACGAAAAAGATGCCCAAGCAGATCACGACGACGAAGAACGGGATCAGCTTCGCGAACAGGTACACGAGCGTATAGCTGACGAACTCGGCCAGAAACCGAACAACTCCGATGATCGCTCCAAGCACAACCGTTCCCCACCGGCGAATCCCTCGCCCATTTCGAGTCCGGTCGTCTTTTTGCATGCGTTGAAACGGTAACTCGTGCTGGACTCTGATCTGGTACTCTCCCACATGTCGACGTGTGAGCCGAACCGATGAGTTCGGCTCACCCGTTCAGGCTCGGGAAGCCACTAGCAACCAGGAGACGTCCTCTTCGGCCTTAGACGCGTTCTTATCTCCCTCGAGCCCCCTCACAACCCGTCGTCGATACCTTCGTCAGTGTTCGCCTCCGGAATGCCGCGGTCGCCTTCCGGTGGATGCTCGACGGACTCCATCAGGTCTTCGATGAGAACCCCTTCGTCGGCGAGTTGTCTCGGGAACCCTCCGAACACGATGATAACGTCATCCCGGTGGGTGAACGTCGTGATCCAGAGGAGCAACTCGATGGGCTCACCCTGTATTCTCGTCTCGGAGACGAACTCCTCGATTGTCCGCGCCTCGCCAAGCATCGGGAGTGAAAACGACTCCCCAGTCGGTTGTGGCTGGGAGATGTCATCGAACTCCGAATCTACTTCGTCGCCAAACTCCTCGAGCAGTTCTCGCGGGGTCATGTCGGCGAAGGGATTGATCGGTGAGCCGGCGACCTCGATTTTGGGCATGGAGAGGCACGCGAAGATGGCCGCTTCCTGACTCTGGCCCTGAATCGTGACGTCGTTCGTGTACGCTCCTGACCACGCGGCGGCACCGATTTGTCGGTCGCCTATCTCCTCGCCGATTCCTAGCCAGCCCTGATCGCTCAGTTCGTAGCCCGTCCGGTCGAGGGCCGGTTCCGACGGTAAAATCGGCTCGGCGATATACTCGAGTGACTCCTCGCCCAGGACGAAGCCAATACAGCCAGCAGTCGCCGACACCAGTCCGGTACACCCGGCGGCGAGTGCTGTTCTCCGATCCATCATTATCGGGTACATATCAGACCGGGAGTAAATGTGTTCCGGCTGGATGTTCGCGCGGCTGTCCGCTGTTCGCTCGAGTTTTCTCCCCGACCAGACGCGAGTCGGTTCGGCTGACGCCACTCATATACAATCTCGAGGCCTCCCAGCCAGGATCGTGGTATATTGAACAGGCCTGGGTTTCGCCCTCTCCGGCCGCACGTATCAACAGTTATCGGGGTGGCCCACGCTCATAGGGATATGGCGGAGTTTTCCACCCGTGTCGAGGCAGTATCGATTAGCGGCATCCGCGAAGTGTTCGAAGCGGCCGGCGACGATGCGATCAATCTCGGCATCGGGCAACCTGACTTTCCGACGCCCGATCACGCCCGACAGGCTGCCATCGACGCCATTCAGTCGGGCGACACCGACGCCTACACCTCCAACAAAGGCATTCTCCCGCTTCGAGAAGCCATCTCGGACGCCTACGACCGAAACTACGGCATCGACGTCGACCCGAACGACGCCATCGTGACCGCAGGGGGCAGCGAGGCGCTCCACCTGGCGCTCGAGGCCCACGTCGATCCCGGCCAGGAAGTCATTTTCCCGGATCCCGGTTTCGTGGCATATGACGCCCTGACGAAACTCGCCGGCGGGACTCCGAAACCGGTCGACCTTCGGGACGACCTGACACTCGACCCCGCCGCCGTCGAGGCGGCAATCACTGACGAGACGGCCGCCTTCGTGATCAACAGCCCCGGCAACCCCACAGGTGCCGTCCAGAGCGAAGCCGACATTCGCGAGTTCGCCCGTATTGCCGACGAACACGACGTCCTCTGTATTTCCGATGAGGTGTACGAACACATCGTCTTCGAGGGCGAACACCACTCGCCGCTGGCCTACGCGAACACGGACAACGTGGTCGTCGTCAGTGCCTGCTCGAAAACGTACTCGATGACCGGCTGGCGGCTGGGATGGGTCATCGGCTCGAACCGACGCATCGAACGCATGCTTCGGGTCCATCAGTACTGTCAGGCCTGTGCCTCTGCCCCGGCCCAGTACGCCGCTAAAGCCGCGCTCTCGGGCCCACAGGATTGTGTCGCCGAGATGCGTGATTCCTTCCAGCAGCGACGTGACGTCGTCCTCGACGGCCTCGAGGATGCCGGCCTCGAGGTACCGACCCCGCAGGGTGCGTTCTACGCGATGCCAAAAGTTCCCGAAGGCTGGTGTGACGAAGTCCTCTCGAGAGGCGTCGTCGTCGTTCCTGGAGAAGCCTTCGGCGCTAACGGCGAGGGCTATGCTCGGCTCTCGTATGCGACCGGGGTGGAGGATTTGAAAGAGGCTCTCGAAATCATGCACGCGGCGACCAACGCGGTTCGGTAGCGCCGTTTTCTGGAGACCCGCTGTCTCAGTAGTTTCCCAAACCTGAAGGTGCGCGTAAAACCGATTCCGGGTGTCCGGTTTCACGCATGGATCTACATTTGGGAAGGTACTCAGGATAGTTGACGGACGGTCTCGAGTGCGTTCGTTCGTCCGGCACCGAGTTCGGCAACACCTGACCGACGCTGGCTGCCTCGGCGTCGGCCGAGCCCTCGAGCGCAGGCGTCTCGAGTTCGAACGCGCGATCCGGCACGATGAGGGAAATACCCTGGACGGCCTCGAGGTTGGCGGCGGCATTTGTCGACCCGTCCACGAGTAGCACTCGTCCGCCGCCGAGTTCCCATCGGACGTCGAAGCCGGCAGCGGAAACGTTGTTCGATCCAGTACCGTTCGTCCTGGCCAGCTACCGTGCCCGGCCGTCGGCCGCACTTACAAGGCCAGAGAAGGCCAGCGTTGCACCCAGTGTCCCGATTCCCTATAGAACGGATCGTCGATTGTAACTCATGTGAATGCATCGCATTCTGGGACAGTGCGCTCTCCAATACTGTTGGTCAAGTAGGTAGCGACGAGCGAAATCCGTGTGAAACGACACTAACTTACTGTAGGTGTAATACTCCTGAAACGTACCGAAGTCAAATCTCAACCGTCCTCGAGAATCGAGTGACACAACTCCAGAGCTGCCTCGAGGTGTTCGTCCGCTTGCTCGTTTCCGGTCCCATCGGCTTCTTCGAGTAAGTGTTTGGCCTGTCGCACTCGTTTTTTTGTAGTCGCTTCATCAAGCGTATTCATAGCCGCATCCCGGACGACGGCTTCTGCCTCGCCAAGCCAGCGGTTCGTTCGATGGTCGATCGGTAACTCGGCGGTTGCCTCGAGTCGCTCGTGAAGCAGGTTGAGGCGGTTCTCGAGTGAGGTATCGGAATCTTCTTTGCCCATTGTATACTGGTATTCGTTCGCTCTTCGCCTGACTTTTTGGGTTCTCCAAATCTGCACCGTACTTGAACTGATAGGTGACTGCACGGGGTTGCCCCCGCCTTCACAATTATGTCACGTGAAAGCATATTGCACCCTATGTCCCTCGCGAGAGAGGCCAGTGGTTTCGAGGCGACCGCTCGAGCCTACTGGTCGCAGGTACATCCGGTGTTTATGTTGCCACCGCTTGCCGCCTCGCTGTTCGGGGCCATTTTAGCTCGGGGGGTCGACCCTGGGATCGCCGTTGTTCACGTACTGGCGATGTTTGTGGCGGTCTACACCGCACACGTCAAGGATGGCTACATCGATTTCCACGTTCGGGGTGAAGACGATGATCACCCGCTCACTGTGGCTGGCTGTCGACTTGGTCTCACTGCCTCGTCGGCTCTGTTCGCCGTTTGCTGTGTATTACTGTGGCTGGCTGTCGGCCCGATTGCGGTCGCACTCACCGTCCCTGCCTGGATAATCGCGTACTTTCACGCCCCGCAACTGGACATGCACCCGATTTCGGCCACGATGGGCTATCCAGCGGGCATCGCGCTGAGTATCCTGGGTGGCTACTACGTGCAAGCGACGTCACTGGCACCAGTCCCTATCGCGTTCGCCATCGTCTTTCTCGTATTACTCTCCGGTATCAAAGTCATCGACGACACCAAAGACTACGACTACGACCGCTCGATTCGAAAACGGACGGTCGCCGTGGTCGTCGGCCCCGCTCGAGCGTATACGCTCGCGTACGGGCTGATGGCGACTGGGATGGCGATCGTCGTCCTCATGGTCGCGCTGGGTTTCTTTCCACCAGGGGCGCTGCTCGCTATCGCGGCCTTCGGTCTCGTCGCCGCTATCGCTCGCCGTGGGGATGCAACCATCGCGACGATGTTGCTCATACGTGGCTCGTACGTGTTCCTGGCCGTGCTCGTGGCGGCTGTGTGGTTCGAGCCGCTCGAGGCCCTGTTATCGCTCCTGTAACCTTCTCCATCACTCGAGGGCGTCGGCCACATCCGGACTCACGTGCCCGGTGTGGGTGTAGACCCCGGCAACCAACACGAGGCCAGCCCCGAGTGCGATTGCTGCACTGACCGTGTACATAATGGGGAAGCCGATGATGCCGACCAGCGGCAACGAGACGAGGGGGCCGAGGCCGCCACCGACGTCTCCGAGAACGTTGTTCGTCCCCATCGCCCGCCCCATGCGATCCTCGGGCGTCAGGTCGGCAAGAAGTGCTGTGAGCGGGCCACTGACACCACCTTGGCCAGCACCGATGAGTGCACAGCCGAGGACGACGGTCACGAAAGAACCGGCCAGAGCGAGAACGACGAACCCGAGGCAGTTGATGAGCAGAAAGCTGACGAGGACGGGCACTCGGGCGCCGACGGAATCGCTCACGACACCACCCGAAATCGTGAAAACAGCGCCCATCAGGACGGTGATTGCCATCAACAGCCCCGAGGTGCCTTGCTCGCCGTACTCGATGCCGTAGCCGAACACTGCCGTCGAAATGGTGAGCGATGCGTCGCCGAGATACAGCACGAGCGTTGAAAACAGGACGCCAACGTAGGCGAAGTAGAGGCCGAAGTTGACCAGGCCCACAGTGATCGCCGGAACCGTGATCTCGAGGTCCCAGGGTTTGACCGAACTGTCGTGTCCCTCGACGTGCGTTTCCGGGACCACGAGATAGGCAATGATGCTTGCCAGACCCGCAAAGGCAGCGGCCAAAATGAACGCCGCGGAGTTGCTGTACAGTTCGCTGACGATCCCGCCAAGGACCAATCCGGCTGGGAACCCGAACGTAATGCCCGCTCGCACCACACCCATGCTCGTTCCACGGGAGTCAGCCTCACTCACGTCAGCCGTAATCGTGTACGCCGTTGCGAACACGAGGGCACTGCCAAGTCCCCAGAGGATTCTCGCCACCATGAACCACACCTCGGGTGACGGGGAGACGAATCCGACCAGTGCCCCAAGTGTGGTGTCCGGTCTCGAGGCGTAGATCGCCAGCACGTAGCCGAACGTGGCGACGCCTTCGATTGCCAGTCCGACGACGAACGGCGTTCGCGTCCCAATCCGATCGATGAGTACCCCGGCCGGCGCGTTTGCCACCAGCCGCGTCCATCGATTCGCGGACAAAATGAGGCCGACGACGAACGCCGAAATGCCGAGGACTTCCCCGAGGTTTGGCAGGATAGGAAAGACGACGCCACCACCGAATCCGACAAAGAACGTACTCGCGACGACGGCGATCACGATGTTGCGGCTACTCGGCGAATCACTCGAATCGGACACGGGTATCAGTGCTATTTCGTTTCGATATACTCGAGTTTCTCGAGTGGGGGTTTGATTCTTGCGAAGGCGGCGAAGGGAGAGCTACCTGATGGGCTGGTAACGGCAGATCTGATGCGGTAGTAACGGTCAACCCGATACAGTGGGGGGCGTATTGATCGCAAGATTAACGATGGATCCCTGTCGATTCGAGAAGTTGGCCGTCGAAGCCACCGGCGAGGAACGAAGCGAGGCTTTTTGGAGAAACGAAGCGAGGCCTGTAGTGATTTTCAGAACGTCTCGAGTTCGCCGTCGATCACGCGCTTGGTGATGTCCGTCACGTTCCCGAGGCCGTCGTCGACGATTGCCTCGATGTCACCGCGGACGTCCTCGAGGGCGACGTCGTCTTCGAGCACGACGTGAACGTCGGCAACGTGTGGCTGGTCGATCGGCCGGCCGATCTGGCTCAGCAGCCGGACGCGCAGATCGCGGATGCCGTTGACGTTGCTTACGACGTTCTCGGCGATATCGGTCGAGAGCAGGTTGTAGATCTTGCCGATGTGGTTGACCGGGTTTTTCCCGCTGGTCGCTTCCATCGACATCGAACGGTTCGGCGTAATGAGGCCGTTGGCACGGTTGCCCCGACCGACGGAACCGTCGTCTCCCTGTTCGGCAGAGGTGCCGGTAACGGTGAGGTAGATCGAACCGGATTCGACGTCATCAGCCGTGTTGACGTAGACGGAGACGTCTCGGTCGGTGTACTCGGTGGCGACGTCAGCGACGAAGTCTCTGACGTCCTCGACGGTTGTGACGTAGTCGTCGATGTCGTCGATGTGAGCGTCAACCATCGCGGCAGCGACGGTCACGTCGATCTCGTCGCCTTCGCGTTTGCCCATGATTTTGACGTCGGTGCCGAGCGCTGGGTTCTCGGCCGCAAACTCCTCGTTGAGTCGTCGTTCGGCGTTGTAGACGATCTGTTCGGTTTCCGAGAGTGGAGCGTGACCGACGCCGAAACTCGTGTCGTTGGCCATCGGAACGTGCACCTCGTCTTCGCCGAAGACGTCTTGCAGGTCGCCGCTGCCCTCGCCAAGCTTCACGTCGACGACGATGTCCTCGCCGAAGACCAGTTGGGGCAGTTCGGACTCGAGGTATTCTCGCGCGGCTGAGAGGGCGATTCGTTCAGTTGGTATCGTCTGCCCCTCGTAGTGTTTGGTCGCCCGGCCGACGATGAGAAGATAGATCGGATCGACGACTTCGCCGCCGCCGAAAGCTGGTGCGGCTTCGCCGGCAACCAACTGTGTCTCGTCTGTATTGAAGTGGAGCACCTTGCCAACGCGCTCGAGGTACTCGCGGGCGAGCGCCCCAGCGACGCTTTCGGCAATGCCGTCACAGATCGAATCGGGGTGGCCGATTCCCTTTCGTTCGACGATTTCGACCTCCTGGTCCTCGACTGCACGGCGGTCGATCGGTTCGACCCTGATGTTCCGTTCGCTCATTACTCTCCGTTCTGCCGGGTTGGTTCTATAACTTGCGAAAACTTTGTCAGCCCGAAAGATACCCTCGAGTTATACGCCGGCACTGGCGACCTCCGTACTGTCTACTCGAGCAACAGTTCCAGATACGAGGTTCGCAGTTGGGTTTCGGGGTCGAGGTCGAGCCGCTCGAGGACCCGTTTAGCCCCCATTCGGACGGATTCAATCTCCTCCATACTCTCGGTTTCTGCCTCGATTTCGACGTACTCACCAACGTCATCGACGGCATCCAGTGTGATTGTGTAGCCCTCGAGCGCGTAGCGTTCACGTTCTTTGTAAACGGTTGCAACCGGCTCGAATCCGAGCGCAGACAACACGTCGTGCATCGTTTCCCCGTCCTCGACGCCGGTTTCGTGTTCCGCACGGGTTTTTGACTCCTCCTCGAGGAGCGGGCCCTTGTAGGTCAATCGACTCTCAGCCGCCTCATCGACCCGTTCACGACGAATTCGGAGGGCCTCGTCGGTCTCCGAAAACGAGCGGTGGGGCGCGTCGTAGTAGGTATCTTCCTGTGTGACTGTCCCCTGTTTCGTCGCCCCTTCCACCTCGAGTTTGTTTCGGACGGTCTCGAGGGATGCCTCGACTTTCAATTCGACCTCGTACATGCGCCCAGATTAGGCAGGGTGTCTTATACACCTGGTCATGGTCCATTCACCGTCACTCTGAACGGATGGGGCTTTTGGGCGTGTGTACGTCCCACTCACGGATACCGCCTGTTGAGTGAATAATGACCAGGTGGACAGGAACGTGTCGTTCACCGCATACTCCAGACAAAAACGTCGACCTTAAATGCGGACGGCGGGTCGTACCACATATGACTGAGGATCAAGAGGCCGAACTCGAATCCGAATCAGCGACCGATGACGTCGAGGAGGACGTCAAACAGGAAGACATCGAGGAGGAACCAAGCGGACTCCAGTCGGGCGAATTCGTCAAAATCGCCTACACCGCACGGACGGTCGAGGGCGACCAGCTGGTCGACACGACCGACCCCGACGTTGCCGAAGAGGAAGGCGTCGACACGGAGGAACGCGAATTCGGACCGCGTACCATCGTCCTCGGCGAGGGCCACATCTTCGATGACGTCGAAGACGCCGTTATCGGTGGCGAGGTCGGTGACGAAGGTGAGGTAACCGTTCCCGCCGAAGACGCATTCGGCGAGTACGACAACGACGCCGTCGAAACCATCAGTGCCGACAAAATCGACGAGGACGACCGCTATCCTGGCGCACACGTCCAAATCGATAACCGCCACGGCTACATCAGCACTATCGTCGGCGGTCGCGCACGCGTCGACTTCAACCACCCACTCGCCGGTGAGGACGTCGAGTACAACTACGAAGTGCTCGAGGTCGTCGACGACCGCGCACAGCAGGCCGCCGGCCTGTTCGAGATGTACCTCGACGTCGAACCCGAACTCCACATCGAGACCGACGAGGTCGAAGAGGAGGTTCTCGTCGAATCCGACGACGATGAGGACGACGAGGATGCCGAACCCGAATACGAGACCGAAGTCGTCGAGAAAGAGACGCTGTACGTCGAATCGACGCCACAGCTGACGATGAACCAGCAGTGGATGTTCTCGAAACAGCAGATCGCCCAGGACGTCATCGACAAGGTCGGCGTCGACCGCGTCATCGTCCAGGAGGTCATCGACGGGATGGGCGGCATGGGCATGCCTGGTATGATGGGCGGCATGGGTGGCATGGGCGGCGGCGAAGCCGACCTCGAGGCCGCACTCGAGGATGCCGACGTTGACGCCGACGAAATCGTCGACGAACTCGAGGCAGAAGCCGACGACGAATAATAGACGCTGTCACCGTTTTCTCGTTTCGTACGCAACGCCCTGTAGCCACGCGAACTGTCCCTGTATGAGGGGTGATAGGGATTGGTGTCAGTTGGGTACTTGTATGAGGGGTGATAGGGATTGGTGTCAGTTGGGTACTTGTATGAGGGGTGATAGGGATTGGTGTCAGTTGGGTATCGGTCAGCGACCGTCCCGGTCCGTCGTTGACGGGTGAGCCGACAACGAATCCTCCGAATCGGTCAAACCATGATGCAGATTCGATTGATCCCGAGTACCCCAAAAATACCGGCCATACCCGTGTGGATCAGTGAGTGTTACGGGACGGTCACGACGGTTTTGGAGTCCAAACCGAAGTCCGCGTTTGAATTGGTGGCCTCGAGCGAATCCGCCTCGTCTCGGAGCCATCCGAGGAGCGCCTCGACGAGTTGTTCGCGTGCGTATTCGTCGCTGATCGCTGGCGCGTCGTCACCACGCTGGTCCCCGTATGCACCAAACTGGGCGTGGTTCATCCCGTCGATTTCGACGACGGTGGCCGCGTCGCCGAGCAGGTCACGGTTCGCTCGCTCGGTGTCCCGGTCGATGACGCCGTCAGCGGTTCCCTGTACCGAGAGGACGGCGAGGTCCGTCTCTCGGAGATCGTCACTATCGTCACAGTACGAGGCCAGATGGACGACGCCATCGACCCGCTCGTCGTTTCGGGCCGCGTAGCGACAGGCCATCGCTCCTCCCAGCGAGTGGCCGCCGACGTACCACTGGTCGATTTCGTCGTGACGGTCCATGACGTCGTCTGCGGCACTCGAGTCCAGGATAGCCAGATTCAGCGGCATCTCGGGAATGAGTACGACCACGTCCTCGTTTGCGACCACGGGCGCAAGCGTCCAGATGTAGCTATCGGGATGGACGCGAGCGCCGGGATAGACGACCAGTCCGACAGTCTCGTCGGTTATCTCGCCACCGTGGAGGACGTAGGTACCGTCTTCGACCTCGAGGACGACGTCGTCTCGGTCCTCGATTGCTGCCAGGCGGCCACTGTCGCCTCGATAGGGGTTCTCGAGGTAGAGTACGATGCCAACAGCGACGACGGCGAGGACGAGTAGGAGGGTCAGTAAAATTGCTTTCCA
The DNA here is from genome assembly GCA_025517525.1 of Natronosalvus hydrolyticus. GTDB lineage: Archaea > Halobacteriota > Halobacteria > Halobacteriales > Natrialbaceae > Natronosalvus > Natronosalvus hydrolyticus. The sequence goes on along the minus strand of JAOPJZ010000005.1, from coordinate 25,137 downwards.
ACGATTCTGTATTAGGGTCGCAGTATTTCGAATTCGTTTTCGCAGACGATGCTGGCGCGAGGCGTCGGTCACAGTTCGTGTTCAGGCGATATCCCGACTCGTATCGATCTCGACCTGTTCTGAAAGCTGGAGCTTGATCGATTCGACGGGGGCACCGCCGCCACGGAATTTCGGTATCGTCAGGTGGTTTTCGATCTCCGTCCCGCCCAGGTCGGTCTGGAGATCGAACACCGCATCGGCGGCGTGTTCGGTCGTCGGCCGGTTCGAGGGCGGATTGGGACGTTTGAGACAGTGAAGGACCGCAATGGAACCGGTCTCGAGCATGTGTATTTTCAGCCCGTTGAGAAATTCGAGATAGTCGTCGTGCTCGCTTACCTCGAGAACGTCCATCGTGTCGATAATGAGATTTGCGCCATCGGGTAAGGCACTGATGAGTCGGTTGGCTTCCTCGAGCGGGTCGCCCTCGTTGATGTGACGAACGGTCGGACTCCCGACACGAGTCATCGAGGACTCGATGGCGTGTCGAACGACGTCGTCGGTTCGTTCGGTCGTTAGATACAACGTGCCACGGGCGGCCGTAAGTTCGTACAACAATAGCTCGGACTGGCTCGCCGGCTTGGCGGTGTAGGCGACCACACAGCCCGGCGGCAGCCCACCATCCAGTTTTCGGTCCAGCACGTCGATTCCCGTTTCCAACCGGCCAGCCATACGATCACCCGTATTTCTCACAGTGACCGGATAACTCTTTGGCCCGATTGCAGTCGTTGTATTTCGCCGTTGTCACGAACGCCACCGCCTCGAGCGCAAACTCCCATGATTTAAGCAACACCGGAACCGTCCCTCGAGTGCGCAATGAAACATCCAAAAGTGAAAGCCGCGCTCCTCGAGAAGCTACAAGAATAACAATCAGAGCCATTGTCTATTAATCACCTTAGCTATCGGATAACAGAATTACCGCAACATCTCAGGACACATCCACCCCCAAACTATCATCGATGCTACTGCTAAACACACCTACGACGTACAGGTTGCTCGCAGAAGAATAACGGCGTTCTTTTTACAGTGGGGTTAGCTACTATTGCTCACGAAGGGGAAGCCATAGTATGGCCTACCCAAACCAACAACTAACAATGATGAACGGAAAATTCCGTGTGACTCGCAGATGAAACTTCATGAGTACCAGGCGAAGCAGGTGTTCGCTGACGCCGGGATTCCGACGCCAGCATCACAGCTCGCCTCGGATGTCGACGGCGTCGTGGCCGCGGCCGAAGAGATCGGCTATCCGGTCGCGATCAAAGCACAGGTCCAGGTCGGCGGTCGGGGGAAAGCCGGCGGGATCAAACTCGTCGACGACGAGGCAGAAGCCCGCGAAGCGGCTGACGCGATTCTCGGGATGGACCTCAAAGGCTACCACGTCGACCGCGTACTGGTCGAGGAAGCCGTCGACTTCACGAACGAACTGTACGTCGGCGTGACAATGGACCGCGGCGCGGGCAAACCCGTCGCGATGGTGTCGACGAAAGGCGGTGTCGACATCGAAGCCGTCGCAGAGGAGACCCCGGAGGCGATTGCCTCCGAGCACATCGACCCCGCGTTCGGGATGCACCCCTACCAGGCCCGCAAGGCCGTCTACGATGCGGGTGTCGACCGCGAACTCGCGCGCGACGTCTCGAGCGTCCTGACCACGCTGTATCAGCTCTGGGACGACCGTGACGGCTCGGACGCCGAGATCAACCCGCTGATGGTCACGAGCGACGACGAGGTCATCGCGGCAGACGCCGTGATGAACATCGACGAAGACGCCCTGTTTCGCCAGCCGGAACTCTCGGCAATGGAAGAGGAGGCCGCGTCGGGCGACGAACTCGAGCAAAAGGCTGACGAGTACAGCTTCGATTACGTCCGTCTCGAGGGCAACGTGGGGATCATCGGCAACGGTGCCGGCCTCGTGATGACGACGCTCGACCTCGTCGACCACTACGGTGGCGAACCAGCCAACTTCCTCGACGTGGGTGGTGGCGCGAAAGCCGCCCGAATCGCCAACGCGCTGGATATGGTGTTCTCCGACGAGAACGTCGACAGCGTCGTCTTCAACATCTTCGGCGGGATTACCCGTGGCGACGAGGTCGCGAAAGGGATCAACGAGGCTCTCGAGCAGTTCGACGAGATTCCGAAACCGGTCGTCGTCCGACTCGCCGGAACCAACTGGGAAGAAGGCATGGAGATTCTGAACGAAGACCTCGTGACGGTCGAACAGACCCTCGAGGACGCAGTCCAGCGTGCCGTCGAGTACGCTGATGAGGTGAAAGCATGAGTGTACTAGTCGATGACGACACCCGCGTCGTGGTACAGGGAATTACTGGTGGCGAGGGTAAGTTCCACGCGGGCCAGATGATCGAATACGGTACGAACGTCGTCGCCGGTGCGGTTCCTGGCAAGGGCGGCCAGGAAGTCCACGGCGTCCCCGTTTATGATACTGTCAACGAAGCCGTCGAGGAAGAAGACGCCGACGCCTCGGTCGTATTCGTGCCACCCGCGTTCGCGGGCGACGCGATGTTCGAAGCGCTGGACACGGATCTCGACCTCGTCGTCGCGATTACGGAAGGCGTCCCGACCCAGGATATGGCTCGAGTCAATCGCCGACTGGGCGAGACCGACACCTATCTCATCGGACCCAACTGTCCCGGTCTGATTACGCCCGGCGAAGCTAAACTCGGCATCCTGCCGGGGAACATCTTCGCCTCGGGCGACGTCGGCCTCGTTTCCCGCTCGGGGACGCTGACCTACCAGGTCGTCGACAACCTCACGAAACGCGGCATCGGCCAGACCACCGCCATCGGTATCGGCGGCGACCCGATTATCGGAACCAGCTTCATCGACGCCCTCGAGCTGTTCGAGAACGATCCGGATACGAAAGCCATCGCCATGTGTGGTGAGATCGGTGGCGAAGACGAGGAGGAAGCTGCAGCCTACATCGACGAACACGTCGACACCCCCGTCGCCGGCTTCATCGCTGGCCGCACGGCACCGCCAGGAAAACGGATGGGCCACGCCGGCGCAATCGTTTCGGGCTCGGGCACTGGTACCGCTGAGAGCAAAATCAACGCCCTCAACGACGCGGGCGTTCCAGTTGGCGACACGCCCGAGGAAGTCGCTGACCACATCGAGAGCTTCCTATAACCGGGACGTCAACTCGAAGATTCACCCTCACTCGAAACCCGTTTTTTGCACCCTGTCAATGGCTATCGAGCGACTGCTCGAGTGATGCCTGCTCGAGGCAGTCACCTCGCTCGCGGCAATCCGAATTCCGAGGGCTGATCGACACGGTGGCTACGAACTGCAGTGACAACGTGTGTTTTTGGAATCGATTCGTTTGCTCCAGGCGACCTACGACGTGAGCAGCGACCGAAGTGTCGCCTCCTGTTGCATCCCGACGAGTTGCTGTGCTGGCTCCCCGTTCTCGAACAGAATGAGCGTTGGGAGCCCACGAACGCCGTACTGCTGGGCGAGTTGTGGATGTGCCTCCGTGTCGACTTTCGCAATGGTTCCCGGTGTTTCAGCGGCCAGTCGGTCGAGTACCGGCGCGAGCATCTGACACGGGCCACACCAGTCGGCGTAGAAATCGACCAGTATCCGCGAGTGGGTCTCGAGCACCTCACCGAAGTGGTCTGGACCAGTGATCGCGATCGGCTCGTCCGGAGTTTCGGTCGCGTTATCCGTACCGGAACCGACCGAATCGCCGCCGGCACCCTCGACGCGGTCGCGTAACTCCTGGCGCTTTTGCTCTCGGATACGCTCGAGTTCGTCGTCTGTAGCCATATCGAATCGTTCGAAATCGACGGCAAAATCGCTTTCGCACCCGCTTTACCTGAAGCATTCACTTGCTTCGAGCCTCGAGCGCCAGGACACGGACGTTCGTGCTATGGAAAAAATAGTAAATTAGTTCGGAAAGCGAAGTAAAGACAGCGATCAGAACGGAAGTTTCGAGCGAATCCAGGCGAAGAACCCGCCCGAGCCCTCGTCGTCTTCGGCGGGTACCATCTCGGTATCCGTCTTTTCGACGTCTGAAAGCACGATTTCGCCGCCCGTTTCGTCCCCGTCCTCGAGGACATCCGTTGTCGCCGTGTCATCTTTCGTGTCCGCAGCGGCTGTGTTCTCTTCTTCGTCGGCGGACGACTCGAGCGAATAATCACGCCGTCCTGCAGAGTCAGTTTCCGTCGACTTCGCTGTTGAGGCCTCGGATTCTGCAGCTGACGCCTCGGATTCCGCAGTTGAGACCCCGGATTCAGTAGTAGATTGCGGCGTGGGCTCCGTATCGAGGGTCTCGTTTTGGCTTACCACCTCCACGTCCTGTCCCGTGCGGTCTGGGGCTCCACGGTCGGTCAGCTCTTCAGCGTGGCTGTCCGTGGTTTCGTCTCCGTGCTCGGATGACTCTGTGACGTCTGCGGCATGGCCTTCGGTGCTAACAGCCGACTCGTCTCCATCGGCATCGTCGTCTATCTCGCTCAGGCCTGCACTCGTGTCGGTTGACTCACTCGAATCCGTCTCCGTCGAATCACCGCTATCGACCCAGAGAAACTCCTCACCTTTCGTCCGGCCCGTCAGGAGAAGATTGTCAAGTGCGCCTTCGTCGACGAGGTCGCCGTCGATTTGTTCTTCCTCAGTGACTGGTTCGTCGGCACTCGCGATGATGTCTTCTGGGCTCGCTTCCTCGAGGACGGTATCGGCTCCGTCGTTTGCTGACACCTCGTCGCGGAGTTGGTTGAATACGTCGGCAGCGGTTAGATCTTCGATTTCCTCGTCGTCTCCTGGATCGTCCTCCTGCCGATCGATCTTTTCCCCCTCGAGCGACTCCTCTTCGATGTCGCCGAACAACTCCTCCATGCTCGGCCCGGTATCGAAGCTTCCCTCGCCCGAATTTTTCTCGATCGAACTATCGGTCATGCTTACTTCTTTAGGATTAGATTATCACACACCATTAAGTTTTGGAATATTAACCATCTCTCAGTCAAGATAGATAACCTCGAATGGTGGTTGTATTTTTATTTTTTGGCCGTTTACCGCGGTCCACATCCCTATCAGACTGCGTCACATATGGGGGTGAAACGGGGGATACAGGGGCCCTATACAGCGTTTAACGGTTTCCGAGGATTCACGCGTCATCACTGGCCTGAAGAGTGATGGCCTCGAACGAATGACATAGTGACCGTCTCGAAGGAGAGACAGTCACGAGCCACGGGACACAGACGAACCGTGAGAGTAAAATCATGGGGCCGACACCGTTCACGCAGATGGCAGATCGCGGGTTCGACCTCGAACTCGAGCAACGACTCGAGAGCGGTCGAAAACACAGATTAGCGCCGGTCGACCGAATCGACGCTCGAGGGTACGTCTCCGAGCCACCGGAGGGTGGCCTTCCCGTTCTCGGCGCTGCCGAACGGCTCGTGTTCGCCTCGAACAACTATCTGGGACTCACGGCCGACCAGCACGTCCAGAACGCCGCAAGACAGGCCGCAGCCACTGTCGGTACCGGTGCTGGCGGCAGCCGCGTCGGGACCGGCGATACGATCGTTCACCACGACCTCGAGCGGTTGCTGGCCGAGACGCTCGGCACCGAACAGGCTCTTGCGTTCCCGTCCGGGTACACCGCGAACGTCGCCGCAATCGTCACGCTCGAACCCGACGTCGTGTTCGTCGACGAGTGCGTACACGCCAGCACCCTCGACGGCTGTCGACTGGCCGGTGCGGAGATCGTGGCCTACGACCACTGTGACCCGGACGCGCTCAAGCGGGAACTTCGGGCCCGTGATGGCCAAACCGGCGCCGAGACAGAGGGTGGAGGACCAACCGACGGGACGGACGACGAATCCTGGCTTCTCGTGACCGATTCGGTGTTCAGTATCGACGGCCAGGTCGCCCCGCTCGAGGCACTGTGTGCACACGCCGAGGCCGTCGGGGCCTGGATCCTGGTCGACGAATCGCACGCCACTGGACTCTATGCGGGTGGGGGTGGCATCGCTCACGCTGAAGGCGTTGCTGACCGGGTGCACATCCAGACGGGGTCCCTTTCAACGGCGCTCGCGAGTCAGGGCGGGTACGTCGCTGGCAGCACGGCTCTGATCAACTGTCTCATCGATGAGCGGCCGTTCGCAGCCTCGGCCGGTCTCACACCGACGGCGGCGGCCGCAGCGAGCGAGGCACTCCACCGGTCGAAACACGGTGACGCCCGCGAACGGCTCTGGGAAAACGTTACCCGGATTCGTGACGGGCTCCAATCACTGGGCTATCACGTCGATGGCGATTCCCAAATTCTTCCCGTCCGCCTCGAGCAATCCGGACTCGCCTCTGAATTCGTTGCGGCGTTGGCAGACGCTGACGTCCTCGTTTCGGGGGTCGATACGGCGAACGCGCGGTCGAGAGGCACAACAAACACGGTCGCGAATGCCAAATCCGAACGCCCCCGTAATACCACCACGGAGGTGACCGACCCTGCGACAAACGGAGCAGGTGATACGGGAGTTGTAACAAATCGGTCATCGCCGCCGGACGACGCTCGAGTCTCATCGAACATCGATTCAAATGCCCCATCGCCGGACACTGCGACCGATACGGTCACCCACGAACGCGTCTACGTATTCCCGATGGCGACGCACACTCGAGACGACATCTTCGACTGTCTCGAGGCGTTTCAGGACGTCGGTGAGCAGTTCAACGTTTTGTGACTCGGCTCTCGAGTAAATCGGTATCCGCTGGGCTACCAGCTAGAAGAAATCGGAGAGTCCTGACTGCCCGTCGTCGGCTTCTGCTGGTTCCTCGGCGTCGGCTTCTGCTGGTTCCTCGGCGTCGGCCGTTTCCACAGCGTCGGCTTCGTCGGACTTGTTCGAGGATGCACCGGTACCAGCTTTTGCTGTTGTGTCGGCTGCATTATCGTCCGTTTCGGCAGTGGTTACTCCCTCGGGGGTGGCACCCTCGTCGGTGTCGGCACTCGAGTCCTCGGTCGACTGGTCCGTCTCCTGAGCGAAGAACGCACCTTCCGAGTGTTCGACAGCGGTTTCTTCACGCTGTGTGGTTGCATCTTCGACGATCGATTCGACTTTGTTCGTACTGGCACCGCTACCCGTGATAAACGAGACCTCGTCGGCGTCGAGGTCGTACGCCGCGGTCATTGCGACCGTCAGTTCGCGGTTACGACACAGGTTGGTCATCGCCTCGAGGAAGGGCATGATTTCGCGCCGAACGGTACCGACGCTGGCACCTTCTCGGTCGGCGATTCGCTGGGCAATCCCGTCACGTCGGTCGCGGGTACCGCGGGTGCGCCCGAGCTTCGACCAGTAACTCGGTGGGCCGTACCGGGTCCACCCACCCTTGGGTTCCCGTCTCGAGGCGGCGACGCCGGCGGCGATATTGTCGGTCGCGTACCGCCAGAAGGTGTAGTTCTGTGTCGAGCGAACGCGACCCAGCCAGCGGTCGGCGTTGCTCAGGAACTCGTAGGCGTCGGCGAGTTCGCCGCCGCTGTAGTCTTTGGGGACGTTGTCTTCGACCCAGTTGAGCAGTTCGTCGGGCGTCTCGTCGACGTTATAGGCCGCCTGCAACGCGCCGTGGGCGTCTTCTTCTTTGATCAGTCGGTCGAGAAAATCGAAGATGCCCTCCGTCTGATCGCGCTCGCCCGTCACGACGTCGTCGACGGTCAACACCTCACTGTCTTCGGCGACTGCTTGTAAGTCGTTGACCGCCGAACGAAGGTCACCGCTCGTCGAATCGGCAATCGCCCGGAGCGCGTCTTCCTCGAACTCGATCCCTTCGCGCCGACAGATATCACGGAGAACGGGAACGATGGAGCGGGCTGAGACGTCCCGAAACTCGATGGTTTTACAGAAGTTGCGAAGCGACTTGCTCATGTCGTAGAACTCGTTGGCGACGAGCACCACGGGTTGGTCGGCTTCCTTGACGACTCGAGTCACTTCCCGTGAGCCACCGTAGTCGGCGTTGCCGTGGAAGTTGTCGGCTTCGTCCAGAATAACGAGTCGGCGGCCCCCGCTACCCCCGGTGAGGGTACCGCTTTTCGAGGCTTCGCCCGCGACGCGTTTGATGACGTCTGCTTGGCGGTCGTCGCTCGCGTTGAGTTCCATCACCGGCCAGCCCATGTCGTTAGCCAGCGCGTGGGCGGCCGAGGTTTTGCCGATACCCGGGCTCCCGTGGACGATGACGGCCTTTCGGTGCTCGTCCCAGGTGTCCGCCCACTTTTTCAGTTGGCCGCGGGCTTTGTCGTTGCCGCGTACCTCCGAGAGCGTCGTCGGGCGGTACGTCTCGGTCCAGTCACTCATTACTCGAGGTAGGGGCGAGCCGCGTTTAGTGATTGCGGAGTCACTCCTCACTGACCATTTTCAGGTCGAGGCGAGATGTGACTGCTTCGTATGTCTCGTCGCTCGAGACGATGGTATCCCCATTTGATTCAACGAGGTGAAGCGCGTCGAACGGTGTGAACCCGTGGTCTTCCACATACGTCGCCGCCGTAACAACCGTCTCCACGTCACCACGTACCTCGACGAGGTTGGCCGCATTCGAAACGACGCGTTCGGTATCACGTTGTTCGCGGTAAGCAACCATCAGCAGTTCGATGAGCGTAAACTGCGATGTCCATAACTCGTCGCAATGGTCGCGGTATACTGACTCGGCGGCGTCTCCGAGCCAGTCATCGTCTTTTATCAGCGCGAGAAGAAAATCGGTTTCCGCATACATCTATTGTCCGGCCTCATCGAGCGCTGCTTCACGTGCTTCTTCACGAAGGTCTTCGGCCGACTTCTCGACGTCGGCGAACTCGTCCCTGAGTGCCTCGAGCGGGTCATCGGCGACCGGAACCAGTTTGACCCCGTCGGGAAGCTGAACGACGTGGTATCGGTCCCCGTATCTTTCTCGAACCTCTTTTGGGAGCGTAAGACGGCCACGGTCGTCCAGCGCGACGTCTGACATACCTCGGTGTAGGGTGGGCGAACACAAAAATGTACCCTATAATCACCAATATTCCCATCAGTGCGGCCAGCTACCGAGTCCGTCCACTCCTCCCTGACCATTTTCAGGTCAAGGCGAGATGTGACTGCTTCGTATGTATCCTCACTCGAGACGATGGTATCTCCGTTGGAATCTCGGGGAATCGCCTGTCGAACGGTGTGCCAGCGTGAAATATTGTACAGCCACTGATAAGTACTCCCGCTGTGTATTCCGAGCCAGATGCGATCTGATGGATTCGACCAGCGGCGTCTTGCCATCGGCGCGATCGTCGCAGCCCTGTTTGCCATCGTCGCCTACGTCGCGATTTCGTTCGTGGCGGTCATCGTCTTTGCCGTCTTTCTGTACTACGCGGTTCGGCCGATCTACCGCACCCTCGAACGTTTCGACCTCCCCCGGCGAGTACGGGCACTCCTCGCACTGGTCCTCTTTGGGATCCCCTTTCTCGTCTTGCTCGCGTACACGATCGGGATTATTGCCCTCGAGACCCAGGCGTTCATCGAGACCTACGACGTGCAAGACCAGGTCCTCGAACAGGCACTCGAGGAGTTCGATCTGACCGGAATCGACCTCGACGAACTCACAACCGTTGTCAGTGAAGCCGTTTCACAGGCCTCACTCGGCTTGCTCTTTGTCAGCATGACAGGGGCGATCAGTGTCATCGGCGCAACCGTCGTCCAGTTGCTCATCGTGGTCGTTTTAACCTATTACATGCTGATCGACGGGCCACGGTTCGTCGGCTGGTTGCTCGAGAACTACGACGAGAGTGGCGTCCTGAAAACGTACGTGGACGCCGTGGATCCGGAACTTTCGATGACGCTGTTTGGCAACATCGTCAACGTGTTCATCACGGCCATCGTCGGCGTCATCACGTTTTATACGTACAACGCATTCGCCCCGGCCGCAGTTGCCGTGCCGTTTCCGGCCCTCCTCGGTGCATTAGCCGGTCTGGGAAGCCTGATTCCCGTCGTCGGCATCAAACTCGTCTACGTGCCGTTGACCGTTTTGCTGGCAGTCAACGCCTGGCTGACGGGCGACCTTTCGTTGCTCATCCCTGTTGGAGTCCTCTTTGCCGTGAGCGGGGTCGTCGTCGATTTCATCCCGGATTTCTTCATCCGAGCACACATTAGCGGTGAACAAACCCATACTGGCCTCTTGCTGGTCGCGTACATCGTCGGACCGATCGTATTCGGGTTTTACGGCCTCTTTCTGGCACCGATATTGCTGATACTTGTTATCAACGCCGTCTTCGTTTTCGTTCCGTACGTGATCACAGGTGAACCACCGGACGCCCGACAGAGTCGTCTCCCCGAGTATTCCGATGACTCTGGTTCCGTCATTGAAGACTCGGACGAGTACGAACCAGTTGTAGCCACAGACGAGTAACGCGTCGGACAATCCACGGGGCGACCACCCATCGTTATATTCTTCGCGCCGGTCGGTACGACCGTGCCTCCAGCCGATATCGACATTGAACGAGCGACGACTGACGACCTCGAGGCCGTCGCCGACGCCTGGGTTCGCCTCGCTCGCAACCAGGCGAACCATGGGTCGCACGTCCTCGCCGATCCGAACCGCGAAACGATGCTGGCGACACTCGGTGCCTATCAGGTCGACGGCGGACTGCTCGTCGCTCGAGACCGGGAAACGGTTGTCGGGTTCGCGTCGGTGACCGTCGAACGAGGCTCTCTCGCCCTCGATTGTACGCGTGGTCTGCTTTCGAACCTGTACGTCGAACCCGAATATCGCGGTCGGGGCATCGGAACGGCACTGCTCGAGGCGGCCGAGGACGAACTTCGGGGCCGTGGCGTCGACATCTGCACGCTCGAGGCGATGGCTGAGAACGAGTCGGCCCGTCGGTTTTACCGCCAGGCGGGCTATGACTCGTTCCGAATCGGGTTCGAACGGACGCTTTGAGACGGTTTACTGTCGTCCCTTCCCGGTGATTGGCGACCCGGTATGGGCAATCACCGGTAACAAGTTACAGCAGACCGTATAAGAGCGAGTTATCTCACTCTTCTCTACTGAGAACCGGTTCATTCCGTCCGTTCACCCGGATCGAACGGCGCGATAATTCGCCGAAGAAAAACGACACACACTCAAAGGATGAGTGACTATCGACACAGTGCAAGAGCGCCAAGGGAGCATGGGTGGTGCATGCACTCGACTTGTAATCGAGAGTTCCGGGGTTCAAATCCCCGCCTTGGCTTGCTACTTCGGGTACACTTTTCATATCGTTCCTCACGTTGTTGTCAGTCTTTCACACTTCTATAGTAGCCAGTGAAAGTCATTGTACACCGTATCGCAAGATTACGTCGCAATACGTGTGTAAATCGTTTCACTCGCCTATACCACTGACCGGTAATGGAAACGCCGATACTACGCTGGTAGGCTCTTTGAGTCCGCTACCGTACTTGTGCATCCGTGTGGTTACCATCATATACCATATAACGAGACTGCCAATTTTTACTGAAAATAGTGAGGTATATGAAAAGTCTAAGAGGGATATTGTAGTACATTAATGTACAAATATGTACTCTAAAGTCGAGCAGCGGTCAGTGGATTTATATATGGCGCTGTAAAGCATCCGACAATGCTACTTGCAGCTGGTAAATCGGACAGTAACGAACGTCCACCGCTCAGTTATCGAATTATCGCTGCTGTCGCGGAAAAAGAGGGTGTCGATCCAACAGCGCTCGAGCCACCGGAGTACGATTCGCTCTACGATGTATTGAATCCGGAGGCACTGGATTCGCTGTTTGCACCTCGGCAAAACGGTGCTACTCGAAGTGGGGGATTCGTGGAGTTCGAGTACGCTGGCTACGACGTCACCGTCTTTAGTGACGGGACAGTCGACGTAGCCGAGTAAACTATAGGGATTGTTGTCACTGAGTACCAGTCAGCGACGGATCGAGACGGTCGCTGATCGGTAAGGGGCCGTACCGGACCCGGTCGCTGGGGCGAGGAAGTGGTGCACTTTTCATTTTTTAATTATCTTTCCCAAAGTCCCAACTCACTGTCCGTGCAGTGTCTTCATCGTTTTCGCCGCCATCGTCATCAGCTGTCCGCGTGGCCTATACTCTCGAGTCCGCCCCATTACAGGCGGCCTCGAAGACGGACTCGTGCAGTCGGTTCGAAACCGTCTCCATCAGTGTCTCGAGGTTGACGGTATCGGCCTGGTTGTACCGGACCAGTTTCTCGAGGGCGGCGTCGTCTCCTCGTTCGTACTGGTGCCAGAGCCGGACGGCGTCACGGCCGGTGATATCGGGTTGCTCTCGAGCGATGCCCAGTTCTTTTTCGATGGGTTTGAGACCGCCCGTGAGGCCGAGTTTTCGACAGGGGTACATGAGATCGATGTGGGGCATCGTGGCATCGACGTCGAGGGCCGTCTCGAGGAACGGAACGTCGAACCGTTGGCCGTTGAACGTCACGAGCGCGGCCGCGTCGTCCAGTTCGGTCTGCAGTCGTTCCGCAGTGAGGTCCTGTCCGTTGATCAAGGTCGTCGTCTCGCCACGGCGGTGCAGGCTGACCGTCGTGACCGCGTGGCGGTCGGCGTTCAGCCCCGTGGTTTCGATGTCCAGATAGCAGACATCGTCGCGGATGTTCTCGTATAGTCGCCAGCGACTCGCGGCCGGGAGGGCCTGGGCGAACGGGGTGTACTCACCGCACTCGAGGTGGCGGCGACCGTCTCGAATAAAGCTCTCGATGCGGTCGGCGAGGGTCGTGCCGACGACGCTACCGTCGAACTCATCCCAGTGGGTAATGCCGTGTTTCCACAGTCGACGTTCGGTTTTCTCGCCGACGCCGTCGACGGGGAGGAAACTGTTCTCGATTTGCATACTCGAGATGGCGTGAGTGAGGGCAAAAAACGTGTGGATTCTCGGTGTTATCGGCTGTTAGAGGCGTCGCGCTCGAGCGCGCGTACTGGACCGATTCAAAAAATCGGGTCCTGTTCCGTGTAGTAGTACAGTTCGACCGTATGGCCACATTCCTGGCAGTCAGCTTCGATTCCGGCTAGCTGAAAGGGGTCGTCCTTCGTGATCGTATCGTCGGTATCAGACTGTTTGATACCCGTTCCGGAGGGGACCGTCGCCGAGACGGTGGCTCGGCACGCCGGGCAGCCAACGGAGACGTGAGGGCGGGCAGCGTGTGACATGCCCCCGTCTGTTGGGGGTGCGTGGCTATTGTAAATGCATGCGTACTTCGGTCTCGAGGTGCCCGTTGTGTCGCCGATCAGGACAGTTCGAACGTGAGCGGGTCGAACTCGAAAAAGGCGGTTTCGTATCCGTCGTGGCGGGCAACCTGTGGTGGGGTGTCCACGGTCACGATTGCCGTGTCAGCGTCTGTGATCTCGGAACTCGAAGCGCCGTAATGGTGCCCGAGTTCGTGGTCGACCGTCTCCTGCAGCGTGGTCTCGAGGACCGTCGACCCTCCTGACTCGAACGTGATCGATATGGCCATGAACGGTAACGGGAAATCGTTGTACGGCGTTCGTGGATAGACGGCCAGATACGGGGTTTCGCCGTCGTCGCTCTCGTCCTCGCTCCCTTCGCTGCCGTCCGTCATAGCGTCGCCTTCCCCAAATCGTTCGGCCTCGATATACCGGAGGGAAACCGAGGCGTCCGCGGACGTGTCGGTCCCGACGTGGGTGCCGGGCAGGTCCTCGAGTGGTGGGCCACCCAGTTGTGGATGGCTGGCGTGTCCTTCGCCGTCGTGGTCGTGATGGCCGTCGTCGGGGTCATGGTCGCCGTGGTGTGGGTGGTCGCCGTGGTCCATGGCCTCGAGTGCCCCCGGTTGGCCGCGTTCGTCTTCGTCGATCAAGGTCAACTCGAGGTCGTGCAGATCCGAGCGGGCGTACTCGAAGTCGATTTCGAAGGTGGCGGTTCCCTCCAGTCGATCGGCGAGGTGGCCGGTGCGGCGAGCGCTCACGGGGCCGGCGATCACCCGCGCCGTGTACCCACCTTCACCGGGGAGACTGATGTTGTCGCCGTAATGAAATCCCATTCGCTGTGAGAGCATCGACCAGGGCGGATCGCTGTGAACGACGTCCCCACCATCGTCTCGAATTTCGAGGGCCGCGTCGACAGGGAGTACGATGCCGGTTTCGGCGTCCCAGATGGTCATCATGAGGTGCATCGTGTCGTCGGTGGTGACGTCGACGCGTTCGGTGTCACCGGCGACGAGCCAGAATCGGTGTGGGAAGGTGAACGCGAGGTCGACCGTAAATTCGCCGTTGCTCGCCTGCCCGTAAGTTCCCATCTCCTCTATCGACGGCGGCATGTAGACGGCGTCGGGACGATCCGCTACTAACGGAGGAACGTCCCACGCCGATTGTTCTTCGAATCCCAGTCGCTCGAGGCAGCCGGCCACGCCGAGGGTTCCACCGATTGCTGCCGACCGAAGTATGTCTCGTCTCCCCCAACCGAGGTTCCGCGATGAGGACGCCCAATAGGGTGCCGAATCCGGGTCGTCGTTCATAGGATATTTTGGGAGCGGGTTTGCAAAACGGCGTTGGTTCACTAGTCGAATGCAGGAATCTGTTCTTCCTATACAAAACAGTAATATTACACAATATTTATATAGAAGCGCATACAACGTCTAAACGAATCCGAGGTGATGAGTAATGGCCTTGCCACGAAACACACCAAGTTCCTGGATTCAGGGGCTCGATTTCCCGAGCCGAATGTTCGAAACGAAGAGTACCGACTACGAACTGTACGAGGAGGACGACGAGTTCGTCCTGAGCGTCGAGATGCCAGGCTTCAATCGGGAGGAGATTACCGTCTCGTGGGATGAGGGCGTCCTCAACGTCGCTGCCGAACACGAAGACGACGAACGCGGGCACCGGAAGACCTACCACCGGCGGTTCCGCTTCCCGAAGAACATCGACGACGCCGAAATTATGGCCCAGTACAGAAACGGTATCCTCGAGGTGCGTCTTCCGGTCGAGACCGACGCGACCGTGAGTGGGACGGAAATCGAGGTAGCAGGCTAATCGTCCGCTGGTTCAGACGGTTGGCCTCGATTTTATCGGCACGCGAGGTACCATCGTTTTCATACAATCGAGGTGAGACCGATGTATCTCACAGTCAAACAGCTCAAGAACAGAGAGCCCGGAAGTGGTATGGCCGTTATCGACCGAAGTGCGATGGGGGAACTGGGCGTAAATAGTGGCGACTTCGTCACTATCGAGGGTCAAGACGATGGACAGACCGTCGCTCGTGTCTGGCCGAGCGACAGGGCGGACGCGGGACGCGGCCTGATCCGCATCGACGGTCAGCTTCGTCACGAAGCGAACGTCAGCATCGACGATCGAGTCAGCGTCGAACCGGCGGAGGTCACTCCGGCCGACTCCATCACGGTAGCACTCCCAGAAAACCTGCGGATCAGGGGAAACATCGATTCGCTCATCCGAGATACACTCGTCGACCAGGCACTGATGACGGGACAGACGGTCGCCCTCTCGATAGGTTTCGGTCTGTTCTCGAGTCAATCCGGGAGACGAATCCCCCTGCAGATCGTCGACACCGAACCAACTGGGACAGTCGTCGTACAGAACGCCACCGAGATTCACACGACTGCAGACGGTGGTGAACCGGTCACGACGCCCGCCGGTGACGCTGGCGATATCGATGCACCGACCGTTACCTACGAGGACATTGGCGGTCTGGACGACGAACTCGAGCGAGTTCGTGAGATGATCGAGTTGCCGATGCGCCACCCCGAACTGTTCCATACGCTCGGGATCGAACCGCCCAAAGGCGTCTTGCTCCACGGCCCGCCGGGCACGGGAAAGACGCTGATGGCGAAAGCCGTCGCCAACGAAATCGACGCCCACTTTCAGACGATTTCCGGCCCGGAGATCATGTCGAAGTACTACGGCGAGTCCGAAGAACAGCTTCGTGAGGTGTTCGAGGAAGCCGAAGAAAACGCGCCGGCGATCGTCTTCATCGACGAACTCGACTCCATCGCACCCAAGCGCAAAGACGTCAGCGGGGATGTCGAACGTCGGGTCGTTGCTCAGCTGCTCTCGCTCATGGACGGCCTCGAGGAACGCGGCAGGCTAACGGTGATCGCCACGACCAACCGCGTCGACGCCGTGGATCCCGCGCTCCGACGCCCCGGTCGATTCGACCGGGAGATCGAAATCAGCGTCCCGGACCGCGACGGCCGCGAAGAAATCCTCCAGATCCACACCCGCGGAATGCCGCTGGCCGACGACGTCGACCTCGGACAGTACGCCGATAACACCCACGGATTTGTCGGCGCGGACCTCGAAAGCCTCGCCAAAGAGAGTGCGATGGGGGCGTTGCGGCGCATCCGGCCGGAACTTGACCTGGACGCCGACACGATCGACGCTGACGTTCTCGAGTCGATCGAGGTGGTGGATGACGACGTCAAAACGGCGCTCAAAGGTATCGAACCCTCGGCACTGCGCGAGGTGTTCGTCGAAGTTCCCGACGTTTCCTGGGACGATGTCGGCGGTCTCGAGGGGGCGAAAGAACGACTGCAAGAGACGGTCCAGTGGCCCCTCGAATACGCGGATGCGTACGAACGGGTCGGTCTCGACCCGGTCAAAGGCGTCCTCCTCTACGGCCCGCCGGGAACCGGAAAGACCCTGCTTGCGAAAGCAGTCGCCAATGAAGCCCAGTCGAACTTCATCTCGATCAAGGGGCCGGAACTGTTCAACAAGTACGTCGGCGAATCGGAGAAGGGTGTCCGTGAGGTGTTCTCGAAGGCTCGCGAAAACGCACCAACGGTCATCTTCTTCGACGAAATCGACGCAATTGCGGCCGAACGCGGGCATGGGGTCGGCGATTCACAGGTCGGCGAGCGCGTCGTCTCACAGCTGCTGACCGAACTGGACGGCCTCGAGGAACTCGAGGACGTCGTGGTGATCGCGACGACCAATCGACCGGACCTGATCGACGAGGCCCTGCTCCGTCCGGGACGACTCGACCGACACGTTTCGGTGTCCGAACCGGATGCCGAGGGCCGCCGCGAAATATTCGAAATCCACGCTGGCGAGAGACCCCTGGGCGACGACGTCGACCTCGATGAACTCACGGACCGCACTGAAGGATACGTCGGTGCTGACATCGAAGCGATTTGTCGAGAGGCGGCGACCATCGCCGTCCGTGAGTACGTTCGTGGGGCACAAGGAGACGTCGATGCGATCGAACTCGAGATGGCTCACTTCGAGGCAGCGATGGCGGAGATCGACTCGAGTACCAGCGACCGTCAGATCGGTTCAGTCGAATCAGGGTCGGCCTCTGCCGACGACTGATACGGTCCCCAGTAACTTGTTACCGATGGTTGCCCATACCGGGTCGGCAATCACCGGGAAGAGACGACCGTAAACCGTATGATAGGGACCGTTTCCGTCATACTTTGCACTCTGATTGTGTTGGAGGTCAGGCCGAATCGTCGGAACGATGGCTGTCATTGCTATGTGCGAGCGAGGTCTCGTCGCGGTCGTCGATTTGCGTCTCGAGTTTCTCGTCGACTCGCTTTTCCACGACCTCATCTACCCGTTCTTTGACAGCAGCGGGGACCTCCTCCGGAACCTGTGCTTCGACCTCCGCTGATACCTCGTCTTCGACCTGTGCTTCGACCTCCGCTGATACCTCGTCTTCGACCTGTGCTTCGACTTCCCGTTCGACCTGCGTCTGGGCTTCCCCTGGAACGCGTTCTGCGACTTCATCAGCGACGGCCGCTTCGGCTTCCTCGGCGACGGCTGCTTCGGCCTCTTCGGCGATTTCTTCCTCGAGGATTTGCTCGTAGACGCTCATATTTTCCCAGACGCGAAGGAAATAACCCAGGACCAGTCCACCCTGAAACGCAGCGACGCGCGGATCCATTCCGACGAAAAGGAGGTAACCGAAGCCGACGCTGAAGCCTATCCCGTACACGATGTCGATGTAAAACTGCGTCTGTCGTCCCGTCATCTGCAGTGACATCCTTCTGTCCGTAATAAGGGCTTCGCCGTACAAAGATTCAACTCTTGATCGAATTAGACGGGGCCAAGCAAAGTAAACGTGAGATACGATCCGATTGTCGCAAGGATCGGCACGACGTTTTGCATGAGGATAACGCGAACGGTCGTTTCAGGGTCGAAGAGATCGCCGGGCGAAGGTGATTCGGATGCGTTCGATGATCGATCGCCAAGAGTCGTTTCTGATGATGAGTCAGCCAGTTCCGGATTCCCAACTGTCGGAGCCCCCTCGTCGGCTGTGAGGGAGTTGATAGATATCCGCTGGGTGGCTTCGCCACGAACTGCATCGCTGATAGAGACACGGCGTGTCGAGCGTCCCCAGCCGAGGCCGACGATACACACCGTCGCGATGATGACGAAGCTGGCCGGGATCCCGATTGCAGACAGCAAGATGACGATGATCGAACTCAAAACGGCGACGATAATCGCTGCAGTCAGCGGGAGATCCGTGATATCGTTTCCAAGGGTTTCCATCGTCCGGCGAGCGATAGTGAGCGCGCCTACAGCGACCGCGAGTGATCCGATTACGATGCCGAGATTCATCTCGAGTGCATCGCTTCCGACCAGTGGCGCTATCGCGTTTGCGATGTTGCTTGCGCCCGAACTAAACGCCATTAGACAGCCGATACCCACCACGACAGCCGCGCCGACCACCTCGCGTTGGGTCGTGTTCGGACCGAGCGCTGGACGAGGCACACGGTTGGACCGATCCAGTGTCAGCAACGGCCCATCGGATTGATCGATCGAAATGATACGATCCAGGCTCGTATACAGGTATCGACCGACCATTACTGCGGCCCAGAATCCGATAACGGGAGAGATGAGCCACCAGGCGAGAATCTCACCGATGACCGCGAAGTTGAGTACATCAGCAGCGAGGGCGAAACCCGCGATAGAGCCAACGGCGGTCATAGAGGTCGAGGAAGGGGCACCGGAGAGATTGCCCACCAACAGCGCGCCTCCGATAAAAAAGAGAATGATGATGCTAGCAGAGAGGGTAAAAACGCCCGGATCGTGAACGAGGTCTTCGCCGAGTGTGTCCACAACACGACGGCCGATCGTCGCGGCCCCCAGAAAGAAACAGATGGACATCAACAGTCCAGCGGCGGTTTTGGATATCACGTCCGCACCGACTGCAGGGCCGAACGCGGGACCGGTCGTTGCTCCACCGATGTTATACGCGACGAAACAGGCGATGAGTACACCACCGATCAACAGTGCCTCCACCATACCTATCGATAGGTGGCTCCGATAGGTGGATGTAACGGTCTCTTGCCACTTTCTTCTCGGGGCATTCACTATTATTCTGGGGCGCGGACCCTTCGCTCGAGTGAGATTTCGAGGAACGAACCAACGCACCTTTGACCGTCAGGTCCTACATTTCGAGTATGAACAGACGGGCGTACCTGGGCGGACTTGCCGGCACCGGAATCGCTGGCCTTGCAGGCTGTCTCGGTACGATCGAATCGCAGTTGAGCGGGGAACAACCGGGTAGTGGTGACTGGGGTGACGGCGAAACCGTCCTCGACACGCCGACGGAAGACCGAGGATCGCCGAGCCACCCGATTTACGGTCACGAGATGCCGTCGTTTTCCTTCCCGGATCCGCTGACGGGCGAGACCGTTTCCTCGAGCGACCTCGAGGGCCGAACGTATCTGATGACCTTCTTTTTCACCCATTGCCCTGACGGGGCGTGCCCGGCCTTGCTCTTGCGACTGCGACGAGCACAGGCCGACGCAATCGAAAAGGGTTACGATGACGACCTCGCCCTGTTGGCGATGACGTTCGATCCCGAGCGCGACACGCCGGAGGTCCTCGAGACGTACGCCGGCCAACAGGGTGTCGACCTCGAGGCGGGCAACTGGCATTTCCTCCGTCCGGAGAGCTACGAATCGGGTGCCCAGGTGCTCAGAGAGGACTTTGGGATGATCCTCGACCGGGTCGAAGACGAGGAAGACTTGGCCGAACTCGAGGAAGAACACGCAAACGACGATCACGACGAAGATGATGGCGATGACCACGACGACGGAGACGGAGGCGGCCATCACGACCACGGCGAGTACACCTTCGTTCACTACAATCTCATTTTCCTCGTGAACGAACACGGGATCGTCGAACGGTCGTATCCGAACGCGCTTCGAACCGACACAGAAACTATCGTGGAGGACGTACGGGCCGTGACAGGAGGATAAGATGCGCCGACGTGATTACATCGCTGGCCTCGGCAGTCTGGGCGTGCTCGCGACCGGTGGTGTCGTCGCAACGCAGGGTGCAGGCCCGGTTCAGGACCGCCTGCAGCGCTGGTTCGGCCCGGACGTGGAGCCACTCGAGGTCGAGACGGCCGACGTTCGGGGGAGCGAACCCGGAACGATGCAGATTCCCACGCTCGAGGGGCCGATGTTTCTGGATTTCTTCGGGACGTGGTGTCCGCCGTGTATCGAGCAGATGCCGGCACTCGCCGCAGTACACGAACAGCTCGGCGACGAAGTCACGTTCGTTTCGATTACGAACGAAGCTGTCGGGGCGTCGATTACCGAAGAAGAGTTAGCTGACTGGTGGGTCGAACACGACGGTAACTGGACGGTCGCCCTCGACAGAAACGTCGAACTCGCCGAACGCTACGGGCTCTCGGGCTATCCGCTCGCCGTCGCTATCGATGAGTACGGCGTCGTTCAGTGGTCGGAGACCGGTGTCAAGACGGAGGCCGAACTGATCGACGGTATCGAACAGGCACTGTAAATGATCGATCTGTCGCTCATTCCGACCCTCGCGTTCGCGATTGGAGCGGGGGTTGCGACGTTCTTTTCACCGTGTGCGTACCCGCTGTTGCCGGGATATGTCGGTTACTACGCCAGCCAAACCGAAAGCGAAGCGCCGTCACTCGGTGGCTCACTGGCTCGAGGGATCGTCGCAGGAACCGGCGTCATCGCGACGTTCGTTGTCCTGTTAGGGGCGACGTTCGTCGTTGGTCATGCGACGCTGTCGAACATCGTTCTGTTCGAACCGGTCATCGGCGCACTGCTGGTCGTGTTTGGCGTCCTGGTCGTCTTCAACCGCGCTCCTTCGCTGTCGGTAGCGCTGCCGAAACGTCGCTCGAGCGTGGCCGGATTCGGCGTGTTCGGTGCTGGGTACGCGCTCGCGGCCGCTGGCTGCGTCGCACCGCTGTTCATCGGGGTGCTTGGGAGTGCCCTCTCACTGTCATTGCTCGATGGCGCGCTCGTTATTTTGGCGTACGTGGGTACTGTTACGGTTTTGATGATTTCACTCACCATCGCGGCGGGCTTCGGCCTGAGTGCCGGGATGGGCGTCCTGTCTTCGCGTACACGAACGCTCGAGCGAGTGGCCGGGGGCATCATGATCGTCGCTGGCCTCGGGCAGCTGTATCTCGCCATCTTCGTCCTCGAAGTATTGTAGTGTCCACGGTCACGAAAGGGAGTCGCCCACCGTTTTCCGGCCGGATGGACACTCCCCAGCGCTGTTAAGCCGAGATTATCGATCGGTACGGGAAGACTACTAATATACTCAACACCGGTTTTCCGCAGCAGTGAACGGACCCGCCAGCCCATGGATACGGATGTCTGCCGTCTCCTCGAGGACCCCCGCCGACCGAGCCGACGATACCCAGCATGCGGGTAATCGAACTGTCGCTCGGTAGTCTCCCGTGCGCATGTCTGATGAGCACTCGCTCGAGGTAAACACCAACGCTGAGCGACTGGTGCTGATTATTCGCCCCGAGAACGAGGCGACCATAGCGCGGACGCTCCGGACGGAGATGGCCGCTGGCGAGTACACGGTAGTGACTGCCGCTACCGTTTCGGAGGGGCGGGAGATTCTCGAGCGAGCGACTGTCGGCTGTGTCGTCGTCTCATTCGATCAGGTATCGGCAACGGATTTTGCGGCCCTTCGCGCTCGAGCGTTGTGTCCGATACTCGCTCTCGTGGGGGCCGAGAGAACGGCCACCGCGCTCGAAATGGGTGCCACGGACGTTCTCAGGCCGGACGACCCCCCTGCTGTCGTTCGACGGCGAGTAAAGAACCTGTTAGGGGCAACTGCTGACACGCCCACGGTTACTCAGCAGTCGGCTGGCGGTGAACCCAGTCAGAGAGAGACGCCGGCGGATCCCCACCCTGCCGAGTCGTTGCGACGGGCCACGACCCCCTCTCGCGTGTGTACAAACGTTACTGAGGCGATTGTCGACGCGACGCCAGTTTCCATCGCTGGGTGTTATCTTCGGTCAGGCGATCGGCTGAACCCCGCTGCAGTCGTCCCTGCGGGTGCGGACCCGCCGATTCGGTTGCCACCGATAGCGCTGTCTGAGCACCCGGAACTCGATCCACGGGAGATTTCGGGACCCGCTATCGGCCAGTATTCGTCTTTACAATCGATTGTCGAGGAAGCGTCCGACGAGGCGATATTCGTCGCACCGATCGGTGACCGCGGCATCCTCTTTGGGAGCGGTTCGCGCGTCCAGGAGATGGATACTGCCGCTATCGGCACCGTTCAGTGGCTGGTTGCACTGGCCACACTTGTGCTCGAGCGCCTCGAGAACCAGCGACGACTCGAAGCGCTCGAAACCGAACGAAAACATCTCGAGACGGACGTCGGCCGATGGCAATCACTTGGGGGTGCCCTCACTAGTGTGGTCGATGGCCTCGAGGACGGTATGAGCCGTTCTTCGTTCGAACGGGTACTCTGCCGTGAACTGGTCAGCCTCGAGTGGATCGAAGGGACGTGGGTTGGCGACCTCTCGTTCGATTCCGGGACATACAGCTGTCGTGAACAGGCTGGGATAACGGTCGTCCCACTCGGAAACGGTGATGGGACGGTTCCCGACTCGCTGTTTCGTGAACTGATCGATTCGTTGGCAGCCGGTGACAGTGCGCTCCTGTCGGCGGTGGACCTGGTGGGCTACGAAGGGACGAGATCGCTCCCCAGTGGCGAGCGCGAAGAGACAACCATGGGTGACACCGTTTTCGTCCCGCTGGTATTCGACCGTCGTCGGTATGGGGTCCTGGGGATTCGTACTGATGACGCCGACCTCGGTGCCGAGACACGGGAACGGTTCGATGTCGTGGGCAGCGTCCTCTCGATGGCGAGTGCGTTTCTCGAGTGTCGTCGGTTTATCGGGAGTGACGAACGGCTTCACCTCGAGATTCGGATTACTGGTGGCACTTCGGAGACGCTTGAAGGGAAGACCACTGCTGATCCACTCCTCGCGCTGGCAACGAGCCTCGAGTGTCGACTATCCGTGTTGGCACTGTCGGTGACGCCGCTCGGGGAACGCCACGAAACGACCGCCGCGCTCGCCGTCGAGAAGAGTGGCTTCGAGGTACCGACGGTTCAGTCGGCAGTCGACTCGATAGACGGGATCGAGTTTCTCGAAGGAGCGCGTCGAAGCAACGGGAGGCTAACGCTGTACGTTCGACTGGCCACAGAGACGATTGCACAGCGGGTTACGACCCACGGTGGATTGATAACGACCATCGATGGGACGGGATCTCACCCGACGCTGCACATCGAAATCGCTGCCGAAAGCGACGTCCGGTCGTTCGTCGATCTCCTCGATCGTCATCTCGAGGGCGTCGAACTGCGGCGAAAGCGAACGGTTTCGCCAGGTGCACAGGCGGGCGCTTCCTTTGCCGACCACGCACACCAGCGGTTGACCGACCGTCAACTCGAGACGCTCCGACTGGCCTATCAGGCAGGCTACTTCGAATGGCCACGGGAACGAACCGGCAGCGAGGTCGCTGCATTGCTCGCGGTCTCACAGCCGACCTTCGCCCGCCATCTTCGGATTGCCCAGCGCAAACTGTACGAACTCCTCTTCGACGACGGCTGGCTCGAGTGACGTAATCGCGAATGTACGCACCCGCTCGCAATATGGCGTCTCGAGCGAGTGTACACTGACCGTCACTGGCGACTATCGGGATTCGCGTCGCTGACGGCGAATTTCGGCTTCCCTTCTGAGTAACCGCCAACTACTTTCGACCGAACTGAAAACCGCGTGTATGGCTGCCATGATATTGAGACACACATGTCACCTCATAAAATTACCAGCGAGAAACAACAGCTTACGAGGGTAACCAACACTCACGAAAATCCGTAATTCACGATACACAGACGCTCAGACGCCTTGATGGATGAATACAGCTAGCGTGAGATCTGTGCCCATTTTCAGCAGTTAGCGTTCACCCCCAAGTACTGTGAGCGGTAATGCACGCCTAATGAACCTCGAGACGATAACCGTCGATTACTCCGCTCGATCAGTTCGATCGGTGAGTGTTCGATGAGCGCACAATCTGCGGACACCGGGCAACCGGCCCTGGGTGCGCTCGAGGATGGCATCGTCGTCGAACTCGAACTCGAACATCCGTCACTGCTGTTGGGGTCGACACTCCGGCGATTTCCTGCCGTTTCGATTGCCCTTGAGTACTGGTCGGAATTGGATGATGGGCGAACGATGGTCTTCTTTGCCGTTCGGTGTGCCGAGGATGACCTCGATTCCTTCGAGGCGGCTCTGGCAGCCGATCCGACGATTGCCGACGCAACGCTCGTCGACGAGTATCCCAGAAAGCGCGTCTACCGCGCCGAAATCACCGACGACACGCTCCGGGTGACCAGCCAGATTACCGAGGCGGACGGACACATTCTGGATCGCTCGAGCGGCCAGACCGGCTGGACGGTCCAGATTCGGTTTCCCGACCGGGATGGACTCGTTGCGTTCAACCGCTCGTGTGATCGCCGGGACATCTCTTTTCACGTGACGCAGTTGCGAATGGCCAAACCCGGCGAGCGCGCCGTCCTCGGGTTGACACAGAAACAGGAAGCGCTGTTGCGTATTGCCTACGAGGAAGGCTACTTCGAGGTTCCACGTGGCATCTCACAGGACGAACTGGCCGACCGCCTGAACGTCTCCAAGTCGGCCGTCTCCCAGCGCCTTCGACGAGCGATGAACGAACTGTGCGCCTCCTCACTGTCGAACGCCCCGAACTGAACTTCTCGTCGAACGCTTCTACTTTGTACACTGTCAGACATTGTGAGAATTCACCGCTACCGTCCGGCGAATTCTCTTTGTCCGGCAGTATTACCAGAGAAACAGGAGAAAGCCCACGACTTTAGTCGTGGGCTGAATCCGACAA
>JAOPJZ010000049.1 GCA_025517525.1 Natronosalvus hydrolyticus | reverse complement strand
GCTGTGGGGCTCACGAACAAGTCAGCGTCGTCAAGTTGCTTTGTGAAGTACTGATTCTGAGAACCAATATCCACGAGTTGCTGAACGGAGACAGAGGTACAAAAGAACTGGACAAGAGCAGAGCGATGGAACAGCTTCTCTACCTGTGCTACGGAAACGCTTCACAGACCTCGAGATACAAAGACCATGGTGAGAAGATAGTCTCCCACTTGATCGCTAACGGAGAAACCCGGAAGCAGGATTTGATGAGAGCAGCTGGTTTGAACCCAAAGGTTGAAAGCGATGATCGGAAGTTCAAACGGGTAGCACGGTACTTGAGAGGCTCATGGGATTCAGAAGGAAAGAACCCGTTGCACACAGAGAATCACGGATTCGTAGTCTCGTCGAGGATGGAAGGCACGACTTCATACTACCAGTTGAGTCCCGGAGAGTTCAAACGGGCGATGAACGTCGTTGTAAGCAATATCCGGTCGTTTATCGACTGTTGACCAGGTGTATTTTCTAGAGTGCTGAATTTTATGTAGCCTGTCTTCTCACATCAAGTGTATGGTGAAAACGGTTAGCTCCCTGCCGTCACGTCCCCTGACGAAGACCGAGGTTCTCAGTATGGATGATGCTCGGGAGTACTGTATCCGACCGGAATCTGATGAAGCGTTCGCACTCTCTCTGTTGGGAGAAAACCAAGTTCACGCTTTAGGTTTTGACGAGGACTCTGAGCAGTGGGTTCAGTTTTACAGCACGGATATGGAGTTTTCCGAGGAGGCGTTTCAGGAGTTCGAGGACGCGATCTATGGCTGGGTGAAAGCCCGGTATGAATCTCGGCTTGATGATGGGGAGCTCAAAATGTCCGGGCCAAGCGATCCCGTACTTGAGGATGGTGAGAAAGAGGTGCCGCCTGAAGTTGAAATGGGTTTAGAGCCGGAGTATGATTGCCCGGACTGCGGGTATTACAAGACAGGTGTGACTACGAGCCCTCACGGTTTCTTGGATCATTTGAGAGAGGTGCACGACTATTCGGATTCGGAGGCTCACGAGATCTTGAACGGATAGCCTGTTAGACGTTCCAGTCTTGCCGTATTCTGAAGTAGTCGGGGAAGGCGTAATATGAGGAGCTGTATTCTCGTGTGTTGGTGGCTTTGCTTTTCTTGTACCAGTTCACGACTTCGTTGTTCCGGTAGTCAAGGACGAAGAACCATCCGAATCCTTTGTCTCCTCCTCGTTGAGTGTATGCTGCGTATTTGCCGTCTGGAAAGTCTTGGAATTGTTCTTCGAAGTATCTTGAGAAGTCCTTCTTTGAGCGGAGGTCGTAGATAGACCAGCCGGTTGTAGGGTCTCTTGGTAGTTTGATGTGTGCAGCGGGGTTAACGTCTTTTGTGTTCCAAATGGTTCCGCCGGTCTTGGTTTCTATCTCTTTGATCTTTTTGAGTTTGTATTTTTGTCCTGGTTTGAAGTTGTGGTTCTTGATTAGGTGCTGTACTGCGTCTTCTTTGGTTAGTTCTGTCAATGGTTGTGTTTTTCACCTCGAAAAATCTGATTGTGTGGTTGTTTTGAAGTCTCATTGATTTTGGGTAGAGGGTTGTGGTTGCGCACCCCCCGTTTGTTGGACCGGGATCTGAACCCGGATTTCACTCGTAATGTGCTATATTATAGATTTTGTAGGGCACAGTTTATAACGGCACCCCTGTCCCCCGTGGTGTTTCCACTCTCAGGAGACCCGTTTCGATTTTTGAATTCCACACCCAGTATATCCGTTTTTTCGCAGCAATTTTGCGAATATCGTATTCGCCCTTTTATAAATGGCAGACTCCCATACTATATACATGAAATATTACATATTCGTTGTCTCACTGCTCCTACTGATCGGTTTCACAGTAGCAACCAACCAAACAACATCTGTTGAACCCGAACCAGGACTGATCAAAGCCGACTCCCCAATCTACAACTGGAAACTCGCCTTCGACAACATCAGACTATCACTCGGACTCGCTGATCCTGGAGAACTGGCACACCAACGAACATCAGAAGCAGTGACAGCGTACGAACGAGGAAACAGCCAGGCAGCAGAATCAGCACTGGACAACCTCAACGAGATACTCGAGTCCACCGACCAAACACACTCAGACCAACTGAACCAAGCGTCACAGCTGTTAACCGGAGTAAACGCATCCACACCCAGCGAAGCAGAACACGGCGTTGAGACAGCACTCAGGGCGTTAGAACAAGGACAGAACCAAGCGGACACCGCTAACCCTGAACCAGACCCAGAACCTGAAGCCGGAGAACCGAACACGACTTCCAGAGACTGGATACCCTCCGTTCCCAGACCGTGGTGAAAACATTAGATGGGTATACTCGCTGCACTGGCCAAACTGTTACCTCTTATAGGAAAGCTGTGGATCATACTGAAACTGGTGTCTCTTCTCCCGTTGAAAGGAGTTATCCTGGGTTTAGCATTACTGTGGAAGACCAAGCTATGGCTCGTGGTTGTGCTCGTCGTAGGGCTTCTACCCGAGATACTCGGTTCCTACAATTTTCTGACCGGTGAAGGAGTGGAGTGGTACTTTGCACTGCCTTCCGCGATCGGACTGCAGTTCGGAGGAGCAATTCTCGACTTGATAACCGGGTTAGAAGGCCTTGCTACAGGTTCTGACCATCATGAGGCGTTGCTTCTGATAGGTATGCTGCTGTCACTGACCAGCATTCTCTGGTACATTTACTTCTGGCACTTAGCCAACCGGTTTGCAGAAGGAGCCAATCTTTCCACACTGTGGATTGTCGGCATGGGAGCGTTGTTCTTCCTTCTATGTATCGTGATCGCGTTGCTTGTGGATCAGCATGTCTTGGCGGACGAAACTATCCGGTACTCAGGTATCACGTACTTCATCGATGACCCCGGTGGTGCATTGGAGCCGATCGGTCAATGGTTTGGAGAGGCAGCTGAACCACCGGAAGGTGTCAACGAGACCGATCCTATAAATAACACTGAAGACAATAATTTTACAGGTGGTTTAGAATAGCAGCCGATGCAATAGAGAGACAAATCTTCAAAGGCGACGAAAGCTGGTCCCAGAAAGACGAGCGAGACAAAACCCAGCTAATCAACAAAGTACTCGAGAAAAACGAAGACCTCACAGTCAAAGCACGGGAAGCGTTCGCCCGAAAATCCGTAACCCACACAGAAACCATAGTAGAACGGTTCATCATAGCCTACGAACTCCTTGTGGAAGCCGTTTCTGAAGCCCAAGTACAGGGTCGAGACGTTGACGGAGACAAGTTCGAAAAACTTCTGAGTGAGTTCGAAACCATCGGAGAGGATGTCGACATGAGTATCGTAGACATCCAGTACCAAGCAGAACTCTCCGAGCAAATCAACACTCGAAGTGCCCGTCTACGAAACTTGATGGAAGAAAATGGTGACAAAATTCTCACACTACCACGAAGAATCGTGACCGGTACGGAAGTCACAACAGAAGGTGCCAGCCGAACCGAAGATGACGGTGAAGACGCCGTCGACGAGGACTACCTATAGAAGGGGAAGGGGGTGATGTTCAGCGTTGAAGAAACCGTTCAAGTGGATGGAAAGTTTTGAGCAGGTTCTAACCGACTACAACGAAGGCCAGAAAGAGAACAACTCCAGCTCCCACACATACTACGCAGGGAAGAGTGGTACGGGGAAAGGCCAGGTCAGCGGTTGGAACAAGGAACAAGGGATGGCCACGGACAACATGAAAGTGTTCGAGGTTCACGCCACGAAATCCAACCACTTGGAAGAGATCTTCCAGTTCATGTTCCCGAACGGCTTCCTTCTCAACTACGACTCCATAGAGATCGTTGACTCCATCCTGGACCAGTTCCGGCAAGGATCCTACGAGGACTCAGAAATCACACAAGGAGACATCAAGGACTTGAAGGACTTGTTGGAGCACGACCAACCCCTGAAGCGGATAGAGAAGATCGACCAATTGTTGGAGAAGAGGACTACGTGGAGTTTGAAAACACGGTTGGAAGAAGTCCGGCAGAAGCAGGTGGAGATCAACAACCGTTTGCAGCAGATCTACCGAGAGAAGAAAAACTTCCCTGGTACGTACAAAAGGGCGTATGCAGATGGTGTGAACCAGAGTTTCAACGTCGAAGTGTTCGTCCCTATCTCTGATTCGATGCCGACATGCCCGGTACCCGACTTTTTCAAACCGTTCGCAGTACCGGTCAACGACTATGCCCGGCACGAGCAGATGGAGTGGGGTTTGAAGATAATCTTCGGACAGCACTACGAGGACTACCGGAAGGTGTACAGGAAGGTTGTGGACAAGAACACCCAGTTAGAGGATTTGAAGAACGTGGAGGATATCGGAGATGACAAACACGTTCAAAAGGGCGAGTTCGGGGACGGGCAAGAGTTCGAAGTCACCGAGGTCAACCCTGAGAAACAGGCTTTGAAAGCGTTCAAACGCCGTTTCGACTCCCTATTCAGCACAAAAGGAGTAGTCTGCTCACCAGGTTTCGACCACACACTCCGCCCACAATTGAAGGAAGCAATGCTGAACGATGAGACCGACATGGTCACATTGTACACCGGGTTTCTGAACAGCGACCTCTTACGGAAATTCGTTATCACGCACTTCGTCGAGACACTGACCGATATAGTCCGCAGCCTCGAGCCCGACGAACTGAAAAAGCTGGACAGGAAGTTCGTGGTCTCAGCGATAGAAGCACAGGAGTGGGTGAAAGCATCCAGCACCGGTGAGAAAACCAACGTCGAGGATATCGTAGTGAAAAACCAGTTGTCCGAAACCATGGACGACAGCCGACACTACAACATTGACTTCTGGTTCGACTTCAAACCGGACAAGATCCGGAAAATCATACTATCCAAATCCAGCAACCGGTTTTTCACCTCGATGAACGAGCAGGATATCAGCGAGATCAAAGCCCTCAAATCAATCAAAGAAGGGTACGAAACAGCGGTGAAACACGCTCCGTACAACAACCTGGACGGACGGTTTCCCGAGTACGGTATGGGATTCATCTACCTGGAAGCAGTTAACAATGTGCCGGAGTGGAAGATGAGAGGCCGGAAACAGTACGGCCACCGGTTGCCTTGTCCTCGGATGTGTGTTCACGACCCGGTAGACCGGTTCTCGCACAATGATTTCTCCTTCTTCAACGATTTGGACCGCTGGGATACAATCCAGTTCGAAGAGTACCAGAGGAAACTGTTCAAAGAGGACTGGGAGAAATCAGCAGAGGAATACATCAAAGTGCGGAAGCAGCGTGAGGAAGAGAAACAAGCCGAAGAAGAAGACAAAGAGGATACGATCGGAGAGCAACGGAAGAAGCTGGCTTGTTCCTTGTTACGTACTAAGGTTGCTGAGAAGGGTATGCCGGATGCTTGGAAAGACTACCACGAGGAGATCCACCGGGAAATGGTGGAAGACGGTTTGGTCGAAGATGATTACAGTATCCGGCGTATCGAGCAGTTCACCCAAGACCTGAGAAAAGAGTTGGAGGAGGACTACGAGACGCACCGCCCGGACGACCTGGACTACAAAACAGTGGCAGAAAGCTTGGTGCAGATCGAGGAGTTCGTGTTCGGGTACGGTTCGAAGAGCGGTAAAAAGCAACGAGCGGTCGAGTACATCCAAGAAGAGTTCCCGAGCTGTGGTGACAGGGCGGCAGAGGAAGTTGGTGAGAAAGCTGCTCAGAAGGCTGTGGCAATGCTTCAGGCGAAAGGCTTGCTCAGTAACTCTTACCATGCACAGTTGGAGAGAGACGAGTTCCAGGAGACGATACAGGAGGAGTTTGACTTCGACGAAACAGGTGAAGACGAAGACGACGATAGTGGTGGGGATAGCAGTTTAGAAGACCACACACCAGACGAGCCGGAAGAATCTGAGTCAGAAGAGGAATCTGAAGAGGATGGCCCTGTTCCGGACGATGAGTGGCTTTGCCTGTGCGGACGTTTAAACCCGGAGGAAGCAACTGTGTGCCAAAGCTGTGCACGAGACTATGAAGACACTTTAGGCGGTCACGAAGTCTAACCGGTTTCTTCCAAACAGATTGACCCGCTGGAATCCACGGTGACTTGGAACCCATCGTACTGGAACTCCAGCTTCAATTGCTGAGCACCCTTGTGCTTGAACAACTGGTCAACAGCATCAGGATCAACACTGTCGTATAACGCAGGTAGATTCTGAGCTTCCTGGTTGGTCAGGTCTGCAACGGTTTCCACGATAACAGTAGTTGGCGACGCGTCTGCTCCGGGCTTGTATTGGACTTCTGTCCCCATATCTTCTCAGATCGAAGGTTCGTGTCCGAGAACTATAAATTCTGGTTCTAACGTGTACGTTACAACCGACATTGTTCTACCTATGAAGTCTGTATATCCGTCTTTAGCTAAGCGAAAAACCACGTGACAGCGACGGCTTATCGTGGATA
>JAOPJZ010000048.1 GCA_025517525.1 Natronosalvus hydrolyticus | reverse complement strand
CGACGCAATTTCGACGTGATCACCGTCTCAGTCAGTCGCTAAGCTAGAACGGATGTCTGACACACATTCGAGATAAACAGCAAGACCCAACAATTCGGTGTGTGAGTGTATAAACGTGCTGGAGGTAGTTTTTAGGTCGTCAGTGCAGTCTATTAGGACATGGAATCTGATCTCTCGGTCAGAGAAACCCTTACCATCGAATACGTCGGGGTGAGTGAATCTGACAGTGTACTTGGTGCCGTTCGATTGATGCGTAACGAACGCGCCGGCTGTGTGTTGGTCGTTCGCGGCTCCGAGGCGGTCGGTATCATGACTGAATGGGACGTTCTTGGCCTCGTCGAGGAGGAAGCCGATCCGGCTGAGACGACCGTCGGCGACGTCATGTCCTCGCCGGTAATTTCGATCGAAGCGGACCGCTCAGTAACCGACGCGGCCGATATGATGGCTCGAGAAAACATCCGCAATCTCGTCGTGGAGGACGAAGACGAGGTACTGGGCGTGTTGACCCAGCGGGATGTGATCGCTGTGACGGGGTCGTTCCAGGGTGCGGCAAACGCGACGGGGGAACCCGTCTCGAGCGGACCGACAGCTGAGCCGGAGGGTGAGGTCGGTCAGGCGCTGCTAACCAACGGCAACGGGAACGACGAGTTCAGCACACAGGGCGTCTGTGAGGCCTGTGGTTCGCTCACGGATTCGTTACAGGATGCCAACGGGCAACTCGTCTGCCCGGATTGCCGTCGCTTATAATTCGTGGGGTTTCGAGTAACCGTTAGTCCTCCTTCGTTTCCAGCGACCTCGAGTGATTGCCGAACAGCCCTATCGGACGAACTGTGCGAACAGTTTGCGGTAGCCAATGCCGACGACCCCGGCGTACAGCATGATGGCGCCCATAGCCGCGAGCCAGAGGGCCACGACGAATTCGCCCGAACCCAGATACTGGAGACTGAAGTACTCGGCTGCAGCACCAAGGGCCGTCAGTATCCCTGCAGCCAGGGCGTAGGTGAGAAGGACGGCGAACTCGATCAGCAGGTCAGCGTTCAGCGCAGTCATTGGGGATGAGTAGTGGGCTCGAGCAACGTAACCCTTTCTGTTGGTGCCCCCTCGTCAGATTTATCCTGGTCGTCAGATTTTTTCCTGGTGCTCTTCGGTGTCGATGCCAACGCAAACCCTCGTCCCCCG
The DNA here is from genome assembly GCA_025517525.1 of Natronosalvus hydrolyticus. Classification (GTDB taxonomy): domain Archaea; phylum Halobacteriota; class Halobacteria; order Halobacteriales; family Natrialbaceae; genus Natronosalvus; species Natronosalvus hydrolyticus. Next base: position 9,855 of record JAOPJZ010000048.1, on the reverse strand, counting down.
CTCGAGGTCGTGGTCGGGACAGATGAGTTTGGCTCCGAAGCCGCCGTCTCGAGCGCAAAAACAGGAGAGGCCGGTAATCGGGGTCCCATTCGCGGTGACGGTCACGTCGCCCCAGGTGATCGTTCGCCCGTCGACGGACCCGAGGTTGGTGCCAAGGAGGCTGACCGTGTCACGCGCTGCGTGGCCTTCGGTCCGGTCACTCGATTTCTTCGTCCCGCACTCGAGAAAGCCACCGCCCTCGTAATGTGGAAGCCCGCCGTCGAGTACTCCTGCCGTCGCCGCCATTGTTTCTCCTGCCGAGGTCTCTGACTGTCCTGCCGTCGTCGTCTCTATCTGTCCCGCCGTTCCTGTTTCTGCCCCTCCGTGTCTTTTAGCGGCGATTCCGACGAACGCCGTACCGGGTGCGGGGTGAATGGGTGCGTCGAGGACGGCGTAGGTGTCCCCCGTTTCGATGACGGTGCCGGTGCCGTCCCACTCGAGAGGGGTGACGTCGAGGCCGAGTGACAGTTCGAGCGAGCCGCTGGCTCGGTGATGGTTCTGGTCTGGCGTCCGAAAGCCGACGTGCAGGTGGTTGTCGACCCAGGGGGCAAAAAACCCGGCGCGAACGAGCGTGCCAAGCGAGTCGCCAGCGTCCACGTACTCGCCGGGTTCGACGTCGGGGTCGACGTGCAGTATTCGAGCGACGAGGCCAGCGACCGGCTGTGGGCCGTCACAAGAGAGCAAGACCAGGTGGTCGTGTTCGGGCGCGTACGGCTTTGCGGGCGCACGGACGGTCCGGGTCTCGAGGACGGTCCCCGAAACTGGAGAGGGTGCGACGGTGGTTCGCCCGTCCGCGAGCGTTCCGGGGTAGAGGTCGATGGCACAGCCTCGGTTGTGGGCGGCATACGGCGAGTTGTACAGCGAGAATCTGACGGTGTGTGCCAACAACGACGAATCGACCGTCACCGACGAGTCCATACCACGACGTCGGGTCGCGGGGCTTTAGATACCTCGGCTCGAAGCCGCCGCCATGACGTCTTCCGTTCGAGTCCTTCGTGGCCGTGCCTCGACCATCAACGGGGACCGGGAAGCCAGCGGTCGCCTGCTCGAGTTCGCAGCCAAGGGTCAGCGCGCGGTTCGCGTCTGGGCACCCCACCGCCAGGTCGCGTTCGGTCGCCGTGACAGCCGCCTCGAGGGGTACGACGCGGCTCGAGCGGCGGCAGAGGGGCAAGGCTTCCCGCCAGTCCAACGACGGGTTGGGGGCCGAGCCGTCGTCTACGACGGAACGACCACGCTGGCGTTCGCCCGCGCCGAACCGGTTGCAGACTTCCGACGGGGAACCGACGACCGGTACGAGCGACTCACCACCGACATCGAAACAGCACTCGAAAATCTGGATCTCGAGGTGAGCCGTGGGGAACCCGCCGATTCGTTCTGTCCGGGTGCGCACTCGCTTTCGCTCACCGTCGGGGAATCAGACACGCTGCGGAAAGTTGTCGGTATCGCCCAGCGCGTCCAGCGCGAGGCCGCGGTCGTCTCGGGCATCGTCATCGTCGACGCGGCCGACGAACTGGCAGACGTACTCGAGGCCGTCTACGGCGCACTCGAGGTTCCGTTCGACCCGCGGTCGGTCGGGAGTCTCGCCCTGGTGGACGAAGATATCGGCTTCGAGGCGGTTCGAGACGGACTCGAGTCGGCGCTCGTGGGGGAGAAGAGGACGGTCCTCGAGCCTGTCGAGCCGTAAGCGTCCGTTCTGGACCCCTGTCTCAGTGGCTTCCCAAACTTGTACGAACGCGTGAAACCGAGTGGGAGTGTCCGATTTCACCCACCGGTCGACGATTGGGGGTATTCAGTACTCCGTTACGCGTCGACGTACAAACCGAGCCCCTCGGTTCGGCTCGCACGTGCAGGCGCGACGAACATATTCAGCGACGCCTACAGCAATACCGTTACGACGAGTACCCCTGCCAGCGCGAACGCGGGGGCGTCTCGTCGGGTCAGCGCCAGCGGTGGCAGCGTCGGGTTCCAGGCGAAACACCGTGCCTGTAGCGCAAGCGAGAGGCGATCAGCGCGGATGAACGCCCGCTCAAGCGAGACGGTTCCGATGTGGACGACGCGCTCGAGGAGGCTGCGCTCGGTACCGAGTCTGGCGTCCGAGGCGTCACGAATCGTCTCGAGGTCCTGTCTGAGCAGCGGGAGGAACCGAAAGACGAGCGCGACGCCCATTCCGAGCAACTGGCCGGGTTTGCCGGGAACGGTTCGTTGGATGGCCGCTCGAGAGTCACGGACGGGCGTCGAGCGGATGTAGGCGGCGCTGACGAGGATGATCAACAGGACGCGATAGCTTGCCAGGGCGGGGGCGATTGCCGCCCGCGGATCGAACCAGGGTGCCCCGAGTGTGATCGCACTGATCAGCGGTGCCAGCGCCAGCAGGGGCAGGGCATAGCGGTAGGCGTACAGCGCCTGGCGGAGGGGAACTCGGGCACTCCAGAGCAATCCGAGTGCGAGCCCAGTCAGTACGACGAGGGCGTGGGGCGTCGTATGGGCGAGTGCGCTCGCGGCGAACCCGATCTGGACCGCGAGCTTCGACCGGGGATCGAGCCGGTGGGCGAGGGTGTCGTCGGGTTCGTAGGTGAGCATTGATCGATTGGATGACGGCAATCAGGCTCGAGTTTCCTGGTTTTCTACGTCTGCGGGAACGCGAACGTCCAGGGCTTCGAGCGACGCGAGTGCCCGTTCGGGCTCGTCGTCGAGGGCGATTTTGCCATCGTGCATAGCGATGATTCGGTCGGCAATTGCGTGAAGGTCACGCAGGTCGTGCGTGGCCACGATGATCCCCGTCCCCGCCGCAGATAGCGAGCGGAGGTGCTCGAGTACGGACTGTCTGGCAGGTTCGTCGAGGCCGGTGAACGGCTCGTCGAGCACCAGATGGGTTGGCTCCATCGCCAGCGCGCCGGCGATGGCGACTCTTGACTGTTCGCCGCCGGAAAGCGTTTGTATACGCTCGGTTTCGCGTCCCTCAAGGCGGACGGCTTCGAGCGCTCGCTGCACTCGGTCGTCGATTTCTGCACGTTCGAGGCCGAGGTTTTCAGGGCCGAAGGCCACGTCTTCGCCGACGGTTGCGGCGACGAACTGGTCTCGAGGTTGCTGAAAGACCATGCCGACGGCCGTCCGTGCCGCGACGAGGTCGTCTTCGACAGGGGTGCCGTCGACGAGCACGCTTCCCGAGGTCGGCGTAAGCAGGCCGTTGCAGTGGCCCAACAGGGTCGTCTTGCCACTTCCGTTCGCACCCGCGAGGAGCACGAACTCGCCATCACCTATCTCGAGGGAGATGTCGGTGAGTACCGCGAGGTCTCCGATTTCGTGATCGACGGACCGAAACTCGAGCATAGGGTCACACCGTGTCGATGCGACCACTCTTGACGATAGCAGCGGCGGCGGCGAGTTTCACCAGGTCGAGTGGGATAAAGGGGGCTGCACCGAGGGAGACGGCCTCGGCGAGACCGATTTCGAGCACCCAGGCGAGCCACGGGACCCCTATGCCGTAAATGAGTGTAAGGCCTGCGAGCAGGCTCACAGCGAGGACGGGTATCGAGACGGCCGAGACGTCTTTCAGCGTTCGTCCACGGTGGACCATTGCGCCGATGACGAACGCTGCGACAGGGTACGACCAGAGATAGCCACCGGTGTGACCGAACAGGTGGCCGATGCCGCCGTTGCCGCCGGAGAACACCGGGATACCGATTGCGCCTGCAGCGAGGTAGAGGATCATTGCGACGGATCCCCAGACGGGTCCGAGGACGAGTCCAGCGAGGCAGACGAACAGTACCTGCAGCGTGAACGGAACGGGCGATATCGGGATGGGAATCGAGACGTAGGCAGTCGCGCTGATCAAGGCCGCGAGTAGGGCCGCTCGAGCGAACGAGCGAACCACGTCGCCGTCGACGAGGTCGACGGATTGCGAGTTAGTTGCCATACCTCGAGTGTTCCGTAAACCAAAAAGAATGCTTCGGTTTACGAAGCCACCGTCCAGTGGAACGACGAAACCGTCGTGGAGGCGCAAACAACCGACGGCTTCCTATCAGGTACGATTACACTTATCGGTGTGAGAAAAAGCGGCGTGCGCGGAACAGTGATCCCCCTCACTTTCCCGTCGTAACCAGGGCTTGTATCACTGGAGTGACTGAAACGACCGGCCATCTTATACGCCAATTCGACACGCGTGTGGTCACCAATGAAGCGTACACTGATCCACCAAGCACGCGGGAAAGGCGACGGATTCGATCCGTTATTTCGCCAACTGTGGGGGGATTTCGGACTCTCGTTTTCGAGCCAGCGGGGTGACGTAGCGAGCTATCGAGGAGAGGTCCGTCTCGCCTCCTCACTCGAGGACCGCGGTGCCGATACCGTAATTATCGGGGAAGAAACATGAAACCCGTCGGCACCGCTGTCACCGTTTTCATCGCGATAGCGATGGCGACGAGTATCCTCGTGATGCCGTTGCTCGGTGGGGTCGGTTCGGTCGACGGGAGTGGTCCGACGGTCACAGGCACCGAGTCAGCGGTGGACGCCGGTGGCTCGGGTGCGAGCGATGGCGACGTACCGGTGCGTTCGTTCCCTCTCGTGTCGATGGGTGCGACGACACCCGAAGGCGACGCAGCCACTCTTAGCCCCGAACACGAATCCGCTGTCGAGGAGGGCGTCGACGAGGGAATCGAACTCGTGCAATCGCAGGGGATCAACGTCTCACAGGAACAGCGTGAGGCCGCACTCGAGGCGGCGACCGAATCGGTTGCCCAGCATCAGCAAGCGGACGTCGAGCAGGTACAGGCGGCGACGAAAGGGGCAGTTCACGGAACGCTGGTCCAGTCTCAGGACGTGAACGTGTCGCAGGTACAGGCTGCAGTTGCCGGTTCGACTGGTGGTGCGCTCGCCCAGTATCAGACGGCGAACGCGACCCAGATGCAAAGTGCAACCTGGGGGGCAACCCACGGGGCGATTGCCCAGAAACAGACGGCAACGGTCGAACAGATACAGGTGGCGACTCGAGGGGGCGCTGCGGGTGCGGCCCACGAAGCCGGTGAGAAGGACATCGGGGAGATCGGCAAGATTCAGGAAGCCGCCCAGGGTGCGGCCTACGGCGTCATCGCACAGTATCAGTCGGTAACCGTCGAACAGCGCCAGCGGATCACGCTCGAGCACGTTCAACACGCCGCAGCGGGTGCTGCAGCAGGTGCCGTCGAAGGGACGACGGAGATGGCGCTCGAGCAGGATCAACGGATTACGATCGAACAGCGACAGGCGGTGACGATCAAACAGGTCCAGCAGGCGGCGAAAGGGGCCGCAAAGGGGGCACTGGTGCAGAAGCAAGCGGTGACGGTCGAGCAGACCCAGGCAGCGGCCCGTGGCGGCAGTAAGGGCGCGCTGAAACAGGTCCAACGGGTGGATATCGTGCAGATACAGAAAATCACGATCACCCAAATTCAGGAGGCTGCCTTCGGCGGAGCCAAAGGAGCCATCTACCAGAGCCAGACCGCAACCGTCGAACAGATTCAGGCGGCTGCTGACGGGGCCGCGGGCGGTGCGTTGATCCAGAAACAGACAGTCACCGTCGCGCAGGTGCAAGCGGCCGCGACGGGTGCGGCAAAAGGGACGATCGACGGCGCGATACAGCACCAGATCGTCGACATCGAACAGCTACAGGCCGCCGCGTACGGTGCGAGCGAGGGAGCCGTGACCCAGATACAGATCGTAAACGTCGTGCAGGTACAGATCCTCGCCGAAGGCGCTTCCGAAGGCACCCTGTCGCAGGCCCAGGAGGCGACAGCCACACAGGTTCAAGTGGCGGCGAGCAGTGCGGGCGAGCAGACGGCAAAGGCTGTCCAGTACCAGCGGGTGAGCGTCACACAGTTACAGCTACTCGTGCGGGAAACAGCGGCCGACACGACCGCCTACGCGGTTGGCACTGACGACGAAGCCGAAATAACGCAGTTCGCCGAGGATGATGCACGCGAGAAAGCCGAAGACGTCGACGAATTCATCGGCGAAGCGACGATTACGTTCACCGACCAGGAAACCGACGGTGAGACGGTCATTGTCGAGTCCGTCGACCTCTCCGAAGGCGGCTTCGTCGCCCTCCACGACGAGGCGGTACTCGAGGGCGATGCCGATGGCGTTCGTGGTGTTTCGGATTACCTCGAACCGGGCGAACACGAGAACGTCGCGATCGAACTCGAGGAACCGCTCGACGACGGGCAGATTCTGTACGCCGTCGCTCACCTCGACTCGACCGGTGACCAGTCGTTCCAGTACATCGAGAGCGACGGCGAGGTGGACGAGCCATACGTGTCGGTCACCGGTGGGCCGGTCCTCGAGGCAGCGTTCGTGGGGATCGAAGCGCCGGACGAACCGGATGAACCAGAGGAACCGGATGAACCAGAGGAACCGGACGAACCCGACGAACCGGACGAACCCGACGAACCGGAGGCAACGCTATCGATCAGCGACCAGGAAGGCGACGGCGAAACGCTCGAGGTTGACGACGCGACGGCGTCCGTCGACTTTCGCGTGACCGCTGTGTACGACGGCGAACGAGTGGAGAGCGAGACGTTCGACGCGGACCAGACCGTCGAAAACCTCGTTCTGGATCTCGAGCCGCCACTCACAGCGAACACCACTGTCGAGGTCGCCGTCGAGTCGGTCGAGGACGATGAAGAACTGGTGACTGCGGAGATTCAGTACACTGTCCTCGAGGAGCCCATGGCTGCGGTGACGTTCGAAGCGCAGGAATCCGACGGAACGAACGTGACCGTCGATTCGGTCGACGTTCCCGACGGTGGCTTCGTAGCGATATACGACGATCCAGTCGTCGATGAGGACGGAGTACTCGAGGCGGCCCCTCCGGAGAACGTGATCGGCGTTTCGACGTTCCTCGAACCGGGCGAACACGACAACGTAACGGTCGAACTGTTCGACGTCCCCGGCGGCGAGTTCGACGTGGAGATACTAGAGGACGGCGAGGTCGAACTGGCGGCTGTCGTCCACCAAGAGACGACCGAAGACCAGACGTTCGAGTACGTCGAAACCGAGGGCGAAGACGACGAACCGTACGTCGACGCCGACGGGCTCCCGATTGCGGACCTGGCGACGGTCACCGTCGAGACGGAACTCGAGGTCGAATTTCTCGACTGTACAGCCGTCGAGTTGACGGGAACTTTCCGGCCGGGTGAGGAGTTCATCGTCGGGCAGACGGCGTACTACACTTCCGGTGTTGGCACGAGTAACGACTACAGCGTTGCCTTTGGAATCGATGACGCACCGGTCAACGTGGACGCCCCGTTCACCGGAACGGTCGTCGTCGAACTCGGGGAGGAACACATGATCGTCGAGGAAACTGATGACGAAATCAGTGTCGAGGTCCCAGCAGTGGGGTCCTTTGGCAGCACCATCACGACCCTCGATACGGTTCCCGGGGCCCCACAACTGTTCAACGGCGGTGTGTCGAATCCGCAGACCGAACAGTGCCTCGAGGACGGGCGGCCGGACCTCCCGGAACTCTCGGTCGTTGAAGTGACGACGAGCGAGGCGACGACGGTGGACGAGACGCCCGGTGCTACGCTCGAGGTCACCTTCGCCTACGAGAACCCGAACGACGATCTGCTGGCTGTCGGTAGCGAGTTCGTGGCCGGAACGACCGAGGACGAACCGCCGACGGAACTGGCACCCGGCGAGGAGACGTTCACCGTCGAGTGGACGCCTGAAAACGAGGACGAGCAGCTGATCTGGGAAGTCGATATGTCTGCGTTCACCTACGAAGACCCGATCACTGTGGAAACGCCGCCAGCGTCCGAGTTCCTCACCGAACCAGCCGCGTTCGATGTCGATATCAGCGGGACGAACGCGCCAATCGAAGTGGGCGACCCACTCGAGGTCGACATCCAGGTCGAGAACGTCGGCGGCGAGTCAGGAGACGCGACGATCGACGTCGAACTCGACGGAGTGGCTGAAGCGGCTCTCGAAGTCGATCTGGACGTCGGCGAGAGCGCGACCGGGACGATCGTCTTCGACACGACGGGACTCGAGCCGGGAACGTACACCGTGTTTGCCTCGAGTCCGGACGACGCCGACGAGACGACAGTCGAAATCGAGCCGGCGGGAGAGCCGGCATCGTTTGCGGTGACCGATCTGTCGCTCCCCTCGAGCGTCGAGGCGGGTTCGACCATCCAGGTCGATGCGACGGTCGAGAATCAGGGCGACATCGCGGGTGAGGCGACGGTCGACCTCGTGGTTGACGGCTCCGTCCTGGCGTCGGAGTCGGTGTCACTCGAGGGGAACGCGGCGGTGGACCTGTCGTTTGCCGTCGGCGTTCCCACGGAACGATCTGAACCGATCTCGATTTCGGTGACGACGCCCGCAGGTCCTGGTCAATCCGGAACGGTCGATGTGGTCGCTACCGATACGGAGAGTGAAAAGATCGAATCGCCTCCGTTCCGGTACGAACGGTGATCATCCGGACGGCCGGTCGCTGGGAACGGCTGATGACTTCGGTCTCTGCAGCGGTCGTCCGTCAGTGGTGGTGACCGGTCGCTTCCGCAAACGTGACGCCGAATCGCTCCTCGAACAGGTCCATGATGCGGGCTTCCTGGGCCTCGAGTTCCGGGTCCTGGTCCTCGCCGTGATGGACGATGTGGTGGGCACGGCTGGCGAACGACAGCAGCGTGATGTCGGCGACGGTTTCGGCACGGTCCTGTCCCTCTTCGGCGAGCAGGTCGACCAGTCCGGAGGGAATAGTCACGTCGTCTGTTTCGCCGTCTTCGGTTTCGATGGTGAATGTCGTCGTCTCGATTTCGTCTGACATGGCTCTGTAGTTGGTGGGCATCCCTAAAGACCCTGTGACTTTCTCCCTGTAATCCTGACAGTCAGCTGGTGTGACTGTCGTCTTTATACACCTGGATGTCAAGGGTTCGCACATGCCCAGTGTCGAACTCGAGCAAGAGACGATCGACCGACTCGACAACCTCCGTGTCGAGGACGAATCCTACGACGAGTTGATCAACGAACTGATCAGCATTTACGAGGCCAGCGAACGGACGCTGTTTCACGCTGGGGACTGACCGAGCCCCTGTCCGGACTTACTGTGTGAGAACTGTGCCGATAGCGGTTGACGGGTTACCCTCGGGTACGGTATGAGGAAGCTGCCGTACTCATCTCGAGGAAGCCACTATTCGGTCGAGATGGCGGACACGGATTCGTTGGGTGACTACTCGGCCGCCAGCGAGCAGACTTCCTCCCAGCGCCCGTTCGCTTCGATTTTCGCCTGCAACTGCTGGGCGTACTCCTGTGTGAGAGTCTCGGCAGCCTCACGTTCTTCGTCGTAGGAGGCCTCACCCCCCATGCCAAGGGCACTTTTGATCGACGAGAGAAAGCCACCCGAACTGGAGGAACCGGCACCCGGGTCAGCCCCCATTGCACCAGCTTGGTTGCGAATGTTCTCGAGTTCCGGGAGAATCTGTTCGACCTTGTCGGTGTTGGCGACGACGCGCGCCGTCTCCGGGTCATCGGGGTTTTCGATTTCGAACTCCGTCGCGGTCATAATGAGGCTCCACTCTTGGCTGGTAAAGCGCGAACTCTCGACGCGAGAGGAGAACTCCCGGTCGACGGTCATTCGCTCGCCGACGACGCGGTCACTCCACGAATTGGCCATGGTCGACTATTCGTGGTCCAGCGTATCAGCGTTTCCCTCGAGTGACGTTCGAGGTCGTTTACCTCGCCGTTCACCGCCGGGACGATGTCAGTGGTATCGTGAGTGGTTAGGGTGCTGGTGTCAGTAACCCACGACTGAAGTCGTGAGCTTGTCAGTGGACTCCCCTTCTGCCG
>JAOPJZ010000047.1 GCA_025517525.1 Natronosalvus hydrolyticus | reverse complement strand
GCCTACCGCTTGACCCGCGCCTGAAGACGCGGGTATGCGCTTATGATTCCTATCACACGCTCATCACGCCGCCGCTGACGATCGATCGAGATGTTGCCGACGAACTCGTCGAACGGATGCACGCGACGTTGGCCCAGGTCGATCGGGAGCTATCGCTCTCGTCGTAACTGGGTGGGACAGCAACTCGAGTGCTGTTTTCCTCGCCGACCGATTACCTTCACTGCACGGAGCTTCTGTCTCCGGAGGTGGCGAGCCCCGAATCGCCCCGACAGTTCATCCGCGGAGCACCCGCATTTGTCACCCCGTTGTGCTCGCCGGAGGCCGCTTGCGTTTCAACGTTCGTAATCAAGCGTGCTGTGAGCTATACGGACTGCTGGCTCTGTTGAAATCCTTCAGAACTGACAGGAACTGGGTGCTGAATAGAACGTGCGAGTCTCGCACGGGAACCGTTCAATTATAGGGCTGCTCGAAGCGGTAGGTACAGGGCGCGTATCGGTCATCGTTTCGGAATGTTGCTCGTAGCTCGAAAAGGCACAAGCGCTTGAGGGGAATGGAGGCCACAGTTGCTCACTCTCCTAAGTCGCTCCGAGATAATGAAGAAAGATTGATATACTCTATCCCACGTCCGAAGTCCTTCTCATCGGGAGGTTACTCATCTATTTCCGGTTCGCTGCCAGTTATTGCGGCATAGCGATAGTAGGGTCTGTAGCCGAGCATCCGTCCAAACGGTGAGAGGATTGCGAACAGTGACTTCTGGAGCCACTGGGGTGGGCCGACCAGCCGAAAGACATCCCAGTATTCTTGTAACATGACCGCCGTCTGGAGTGGATTTGGGACGCCAGCAGCGTTGACCTTCCCGGCTTGTGCGAGACCAGCAGCCGTCTCCAGAAACATCTCGAAGTTGCCTGCCGGTCGGAGTTCCATCGTCGACCGTACTTGTTCGTCGCTCCCGTTCCAGTAGCGGTGGGGTTTACCTGATGGAACCGTCGCCGATTCACCTTCTTCAAGGATCAACTCCTCTCCATCGACCTCCAGGTTAAGCCTCCCCTCGGCGACCTCGAAGGTTTCGGCCTGTTGCGGGTGGATGTGTAGTGGTGGGCCCTGTGCATGTGGGGCTTCAACGATTTCGATCAGGACGTGCTCACCGCCCGTATCAGCGCTTCGTTCAAGGAACGTCATCTGCGATCCCAAAACCGGGTTCTCAATAGTATCGGTGTTTTCTATTTTGTTAGTTAGTATGGAAGTCATGGCTCATTGAAATCTGCGTAGATTCTCTTTGATCGGTTGTAAATAACCTCTCATAAGTATATTAACATTTCTGCTTTTGCTGTTATCCTTCTTTAAACACATGGTGTCTAAGGTTGCTCGCACCGTGTGATCTGACTTATAATATCGGACGAGACACCTAACAATTGATTAATAACTGATTGTGTTTGCTGTGATTCTTTACCTCCGTGGTGACCCAGTACAGTCGTGAGCACCGCTAATACGGCCTCGTTCAACACTCCTCGTGAAGGTACTCACAGCAAGCACTATGAGTGTGTGATAGTGGCTACGGCCTGCTCATCTCTTCCTCTATATTCATCACGACCACGAAAAATATCATTCTCTAAGGATTTCAACAGGACCGGACTGCTGTAAGTCATTTCCGAGACAACCACGATCCGTCCTGGGGATGTCCCCGTAACCATTTACACCATACCGTATTGGCAAATTCAACGCTGTATGGCAAACCCCCACGGATCATAATTCCACAACGCTAAATTAACTAGAATAATAACTCATATTGTTGTTAAATATTCTCGAGAAATAAGCGTGAAACCTGTATGATAATTCAGTAAATACCTATTTACAGGAGGGTTTTTTGCTTATTAAGCACCGACAATTTAATTGTGCCATCCAAAAGTGAGATCGAGAGTAGCGAGACATCTCGACGCAGCGTTCTGTACTTTGGGGGGACTGTTAGCGCGATCGCACTCACCGGGTGTGTTAATGACGATGTGGAGGAAGAGGATGTGGAGGAAGAGGAAGTGGAGGACGACGATGTGGAGGAAGAGGAAGTGGAGGACGACGATGTGGAGGAAGAGGAAGTGGAGGACGACGATGTGGAGGATGACGATGTGGAGGATGACGATGTGGAGGATGACGATGTGGAGGATGACGATGTGGAGGAAGAGGAGGTGGAGGACGACGACGAGCTCAGGGAAATCAAACTTGGCGCTCGAGTTGAAAGATGGATTGGTAAACACCCCGAGGAGATTGAGGAAGAAAGCAATCCCACCCTGGAACTCGAGGAGGGGCAGGAGTATTCACTCACGTGGGAAAATCTGGATGGCGTTGGTCACAACTTTGTGATCGAAGATGAGGACGGAGACATTGTTATTGAAACTGACATACTGATGGAAGATGGAGGGACGCAAACCGTTGAATTCACTGCAGAGTCCGGCATGGCGGAATATTACTGTCGGCCACACCCGCTCTCGATGCGCGGACAAATTGAAATTCTCTCAGAAAATGAACAGAATTTGGAAAAACCGAAAACATCCGAAACATAATCGACAACAATCAAAGGTGAATAAAAATGACACTCCAACGACGGGAATTCATGCAAGCATCCGGAGCGACTGTGGGTGCACTGACGATCGGTGAGCTAGATAAAATAAAACGTATTGACGAACACGAAGAAACAGACGACGCCGAGCGCTGGGACATTGAAACTGATTACGCCGTCGCCGGCGCTTCACTCGGTGGTTGTATCTCGGCGTTGATAACTGCGGAGAATGGATTGGACGTGGTGCTTCTCGAAAAAGGACCTGAGACCGGTGGAACGGCTCTCTCCTCCGCAGGTGGATTGTATATTATCGGCGATGGACCCTACGATCTGGAGCACATGCAGGAGATCGCTCCCGACGTCGATAACGATCTAGGCGAGGCGCTGGCGAACAACTTTACCGAAACTATCGAGTACTTACAGGAGCGTGACTTTCCAGTTGAGCCACTCCCCTGGCGTGATCCGGATTACGATGTCAGTATCGGAGCATCATACGAAGAACGCCGCGAGTTCTTCGACCACTTCGAGAATGAGTTCGAAGGGCACGGAGGGGAGGTGTACACTGACACGCCCGCAAAGTCTCTCGTCCTCGATACCGACGGCACACCTGTCGGTATACTTGCCGAGAACCGCGAAACTGGCGAACTCCTCAGTGTTGGTGCGTCAGACATCCTTCTTGCAGTCGGTGGATTCCAGGCGGAGCCAGGAATGAAAGTCCAGTACATGGGGCGTGATGCAGACAACGTCGCCCACCGGTCTGCACCAACGGTCACTGGAGACGGGCTTCGGATGGCTCTCGCTGCCGGCGGGCGACACAGTCGCAGCATGGGGCGCTTTTTCGGGCATCCAGCCCCGTGGCCTCCATTGCCTCCACAGTACGATATCGACGAGCATTACGAGGAAGACCTGGATCTGGTCTGGGCGCAGCATTCGCTTGGATTTTTCACCAGTGACACGGTAATGCTCAATCATCACGGGAATCGTTTTGTCGACGAAAGTCGGGGAAGCGACATAATCAACCAGGAAATCGCCGAACAGCCACAGGGATACGCGTTTTCCGTCCTCGATGCCGAACTATCGGAGGAAATCGATGATATCGAAACGATCGATGAACAGGGTGGAAACGTGTGGGAAGGAGAGTCTCTCGACGAACTTGTCAACGAGGTCGATGGTCTGGCCGCCAGAGCGGTTCACACGATCGAACAGTTCAATACTGCGATCGAAGAGGACGACGACACGTTACTCACCATCCCCCGGGAATCAGAGCGGCATCCGATTACTGACCCACCGTTTACAGCCGTTCAGTTTACTGCTGGCGTCGCCCAAACACACGGTGGTGTCGACATTGACACAAGCGGTCGGGTTCTGGATTGCTCGGGGTCACCGATTCAAAACCTGTATGCCATTCCGGGAACGGCTGGCGGAGTGACCAGGTTCACGTACGTTGGCTCGCTCTGTCAGCTCGCAGTGTTTGGCAGACTCGCCGCTGAGCACGTCGTCGACTCGGCCTCATAAGCCGAATCCTGCCGTTTATGACAATCGGACACTAGAACTGCCAAAGAAACCACCGATAGAACTCAAGTACTGGTCCTTGTTATTATTATTTGTTATATTTGACCGTGATGTTTCACGCGATGTATGGCGATTCACCACGGTCAAATCAGCCGATTCGGCGGTCTCTGTCGTCCCAGTATCGATCTCGAATCGACTGTTTGTCGAGTTTTCCCAATGGTGTCGTGGGGAGCTCATCGACAAACTCGAGTGATTTCGGCTTCTTGTATCCGGCGAGACGGTCATCGGCGAACTCGAGCAGGGCAGATTCGTCAATACTCTCCCCGTCGTGTGTGACGACGAGTGCGTGGACGGCCTCCCCCCACTCCTCGTGTGGCACGCCGATCACGGCGACGTCGGCAACTGCGGGATGATCGCCCAGAACGGTTTCGACGTCGCTGCTGTAGACGTTTAGCCCGCCGGTGACGATCACGTTGTGGAGCCGATCGAGTAAGTAGAGATAGCCGTCTGCATCGAGTTTGCCAATATCGCCGGTATGTACCCATCCATCTCGGAGTACCTGCTCGGTTTCATCGGGCCGGCCGTGGTATCGGTCGAACGAGTACGGTGAGGAAACGGTGATTTCTCCTCGCTTTCCCGCAGGCTGTTCTTTGCCCGTGGTTGGGTCGACAATTCGGATATCAACGAACGGACACGGTCGTCCGGCCGACCGCAACAACCGATCGTCGCCGTTTTCGACCGCTCGAGCGTGGTCGCGTCGGTCGAGCGTCGTGATCAGGTTCGGCACTTCCGTCTGGCCGTAGAACTGGACGAAGATTGGGCCGAATCGATCGATTGCCTCCCGAAGTCGGTCAGACTGCATCGGGGCAGCTCCATACAGGATTCGCTCGAGGGAGGGGACGTCATCTCCGGTTACGCCGGCGTCTAGCAGGCGATACAGCATGGTGGGAACGAGAAACGTCCACGTTACGTCGTGGTTTGTCACGACCTCGACCAGCTGTTCAACGTCGAAGCCGCGTTGCACGCAGACGGTTCCACCAGCGAGCAGTCCCGACTGGAGAAACGTACCTCCGGAATGTGATAACGGCGTCGACACAAGACCCGTATCCGACTCGGAAAAGCCGAGTTGCGCGAGATGGGCAATGAGGTTCGCTGACAGGCACGACTGGCTATAGAGGACGCCCTTTGGCTCGCCGGTCGTGCCACCCGTGTAGAAGTGTCCGCCAATCGAATCCGGGTCGACCGTTACCGCGGGTGCCATCCCGCTCTCACCGCGTTGCTCGAGGTCGGCGAGGGTATGCCAACCGTCTGGCGGGCCAGCAGCATCGGCGACACACCTGAGCGAGTTGTCGGTCGTTACTTCGTTGATGTCGGGCACGAGTGGCGGTTCACAGAATATCGCGTCGGCAGCTGAGTCGGTCAGCATATGCGTGATTTCGCGGGTCGACAGGGAGGGATTGATCGGGAGTCGCGCACCACCCGCTTTGTAAATCGCGATGTCGACGACCGGAGTTTCGAGTCGGTTCGACAGTGCGGTCGCCACTCGGTCACCGGGTTCGATCCCTGCGTCGACGAGCGCGTTGGCGAGCGCGTTTGAACGCCGGTCGAGGGCTTCGTAGCTGAGGGTTTCCCGACTCGATATCAGCGCAGTTCTATCGGACCGGCCCCGAAGTGTTCGCGAAAATAGCGTCGGCAGCGTGGGCGGAAACTCGCTCCCCGTATCCATTGTTGTGGGATTTCAGCCACCGAGTATTAAACCCACGGTCCGTCGGTCATCTACCGCATCTTGACGGGGCTGCTCCGGGTTTCCGGGTCGGGTTTTCGAGCGTGATTTCCAACGCTCGCTGACGGGGGACATTACTCTCCGATATGGCGGGCACGACCGGATTTCTCGCCGATTTCCTCGAGTACGTGTTCGTGATAGGCCTGTAACACGGCACTTTCGTCTTCGGCCAGGACGACGTCGCTTGCCGACAGCGTGGCCAATCCGAACGCTCGAGGTGTCGGTGACTCGACGAACTGACTGGAGGACGTGAGTTCGCCCGATTCGAGTTGCCCGACGATCCGTTCGATTTCGGAGACGGCGAGTTTGTCTTCGAGGATTTCTCGATAGGTTTCGTCCATGACGGCGAAGTCCTCGAGATCGTTGGCGAAGCCGAGCAACATCTCACTCGAGACCTGCTGTTCGCTGGCGGATTTCTCGTAGCCTTTGTAGCGTTTGAGGATCATCAGCGATCTGGTCGCATTGATACGGAAATATCGCTGTAGCAGGTCGGTACCCTGAACGGCTTTCCGGAGGTCGTCACGAACGGACGCTGCAGTGAGGTCTTCGAGGATTCCCTCGAGATCCACTTTTCGGTTCAACGGCATCGTTAGCACGAACCCGTTGTCGGCCACGGCGACTTTCACGTCCGCGGTGGCTTGTTGTGCACATCGGTAGGCGACCAGTCGGGAGAGGCCGTCGTTGACCTGTCGGCCGTAACAGGAGTGAACGTAGTAATGGCGTTCGTACTCCTGGCGGTCGCGTTCGACTTCGATCGCCAACCGCGTGTCGGTGCTCACACTTTCCGGGCCAGCGTACTGACACTGGTACTCGAATAGTCGGGCGATGGCTCGCACGCTCGAGTCGTCCAGCGGGAATTCGCGTAGCCAGGCCCGAACTCTCGAGGCGCCACCCTCCCGATGGTGGTCGAGGAGGTCGCGCTGGAAGGTGAGAATTTCACGCCCCATATCGGTCGAGAGCGGGAGGCGTTCGGCGAACCACGAGGGTACTGTCGGCCGGGCACTCGTGCGGTCGACGTACACCTTCGAGCCGCGCCGGTAGCGGTATTCGAAGTGCTCGCCCCCGAGAACGAATACGTCGCCTTTCTCGAGGGTGTCGAGGTAGTTTTCGTCGAGTTGGCCGACCCAGGTACTGTCGCTCCGGGTGTGGACATCACAGCTAAACGAGTCCGGTATCGTCCCGATGTTAGTCATGTAGATGACGCGAGCGAGACGACCGCGTTTTCCCATGAGAGTTTGACCCACGGGATATTCATCGTAGTGATGTTCGCCATCCGGTGGATCGTTTTCGTCGCGCCAGACTTTCGCGTAAACGTTTCGGTCTTCCATTCCGGCGTACTCGGCAGTCAGGTAACGCAACAGGGCTTCCCACGCATCGTCGCCGTAGGTTCGGTAGGGGTAGGCTCGAGTCAAAATTTCCCGAATTGCTCGCTCGGGCCGGATTTCGGCGATTGCCATCCCGTAGACGTGCTGAGCGGCGACGTCCTGAGCGTTTCTGGGTATCGAAACCGAGTCGACGAAGCCCTCGTCCGCTCGTTTACACATGACTGCGCACTCGATCAGTTCGTCCCGGTCGAGCGCGATGACGCGACCGGTCACCGTCTCGCCAACCCGGTGGCCCGCCCGCCCCACTCGCTGTAAGAGCGAGGCGACGGATTTTGGCGACCCGATCTGGACGACGAGGTCGACGTGTGGCATGTCGATGCCCAGCTCGAGGCTGGTCGAGGTGGTGACGACGTCGAGATCACCGGTTTTCAATGAGCGTTCGATTCGCTGGCGAACGTCCTTCGAGAGGCTCCCGTGGTGACAGCCGGAGTTTTCCTCGTCGTACGCGTCGAAGCGCTCTCGAAGGCCGTGTAACACGCGTTCGGCTCCTGAGCGCGTGTTCGTGAACACGAGGGTGTTCGTGTGTGACTGGATGTGCTCGTGCAGTAGCGTGTAGAACTTTTCCTGGACAACGTCACGGCGGGTGTTAATCAAATCGTCGACGGGACACTCGAGTTCGATGTCGAACTCGCGAGCGAATCGAGCGTCGACGATTTCGTAGTCTCGAGGCTCGAGAGCGGAGCGCGCTGCTGGAACGTTTCCGTCTCCGTCGCGTTCCAGAGGGTCTCGATCCGCATCGCTTTCCCGACTCTCGGCGTCCCTATTCTCTCGCTCACGATATTCGTTCCCGACCAGAAACTCCGCGACGGTCGAAAGCGGGTCGATGGTTGCCGAACAACCGATGCGCGTTATCTCCTCGTCGTGGTCGGCCAGCGCCGCCAATCGCTCGAGGCTGACCGACAGGTGTGTCCCGCGTTTGTTCGCTGCCAACGAGTGGATTTCATCGACGATGACGTACTCCACGGTTCGCAGTTTGTCCCTGAATTTCGGCGAGTTGAGCAGGATAGCGAGGGTTTCCGGTGTCGTGTTCAGGATGTGTGGGGTCGTCTCGAGCATGGCCTGGCGCTCGCTCGAGCTGGTGTCGCCGTGACGGATCGCATGGCGTATCTCGTCGATGGTGTCGGCGTTTTCCACATTGCTATCGAAATTAGATTTATTTGCTATTGAAGTAATACCTTCAAGTGGAACCTCGAGATTCCGGTGAATGTCGTTGGCGAGCGATTTCAACGGCGAGATATATAGACAGTAGACCGAATTCTCGAGCCCCGCCGTCTCACGACTGCGTCGATACAGTTCGTTGATGATCGCGGTAAACGAAGCGAGCGTCTTCCCGGACCCGGTCGGTGCACAGATGAGGGTGTTCGTCCTCGACTGGATTCGGGGAATTGCACCCTTCTGCGGCGGAGTGAAAAAGCCGCCGTTTTCGGGGACGTACTCGCCAAATTCCTCGAGCCACCACTGCCTGACGGCTGGCTCGAGGGCTTCGAAGACGTCACCATCGTCGATAGCGACCGTTTCGGGATCGAACGGCAGCTCACCTGCCGACACTGGCAGGGTATCGACGTTCATTAGCGGATTCTCGGGGCCGCCCCCTCAAATGCGTTTGGCTCCAAATCCTTTTACCCGATCACGGCACAGGGTTTGGTATGCGCGTCACGTTTCTCGGCACCGGCAGTGCGATTCCCACTGGCGATCGCTACCAGTCGAGTATCCTTGTCCAGGACGATGGCCGCTCGTTGCTCGTCGACTGTGGCAGCGGTTCCCTCCAGCGACTCCAGCAGTCAGGGGTTGGATTCGAAGCCATCTCGAGCGTCCTTCTCACCCATCACCATATCGATCACGTCGCCGACCTCCTCCCATTGATGAAAGCCCGGTGGCTGGCCGGTGACGAGCACCTCGAGATCGTCGGCCCAAAGGGGACGAAGGCGCTCGTCGACGGGTTGCTCTCGGTCCACGACTATATGGAAGGTCGTCTCGAGTTACAGGTTCGTGAAGTGGTCGCCGACGACTTTACCGTCGCCGGATTCGACGTTACGGGGTATGAAACCAGACACTCGTTGCCGTGTCTGGCCTATCGTTTCGACGATTATCTGACGATAAGCGGTGACAGCGAGGCGTTCGCCGGTCTGGCGAACTTCGCCGACGGCTCCGGGATTCTGGTCCACGACTGTTCGTTCCCAGACGATGTCGACGTCTCGAATCACCCGACGCCGGACGCACTTGGGCAAGTCCTCGCGGGCAAAGATATCGGTCGCGTCTATCTGACCCACCTGTATCCACACACGGAGGGACGCCACACCGAGATGCGCGACTCGATTGCTCGGCACTACGATGGTGACGTTCGATTCGCCGAGGACTTACAGACGGTTTCGATCGAGTGAGTCAGGAGCTGGCCGCCCTCGGCGTTCTTCGAGACCTACGATCGAGAACGCTCGAGGGGGCTAAGTGGCTTCCCAAACCTGAACTCGTGGGTGAAATCATGCGTTGCGGTTCGATTTCACCCACACGTCGACGTTTGGGAGGGTACTAAGACAGGCACGGCTCAGGCGGGCTATCCTCTACAGGTTTTGTGTCCGCCCCGAGTCGTCATGGCCAAGATCGCTCTGAAGGCGAATTTCGTCGTCGGTCACATGTTCGATGGATGATTCCTGTAGGGGGTAGGCGTCTTCGTCGGTATCGCCCCACCCGAGTTTGGCTTTGATGGAATCCGTTATCCCGGGATCCGGCTCGACGTGTGCCGTCCCGTGTTGGATGGCCGTAACCATCCCGATCGATTCCCCGTTTGCGTTTACGACTGTTTTGCCGATGTCGTCCTCTGTCATTTCGTGAGTCATTGCATTCGGGTACGCATCAGGAATGGAAATGATGATGGTGCCTGCTGATGCAGGCTCAAGGAGCGTTGTTGGTATTCGAGAGTCGCTGTTGGAATCGAACTGACGAGGAATACTGCGGTCCGACGATGGGGTGTGTCGTACGGTCCACAGTAATTGGTTACCGGTGATTTCCTCACTGGGTCGTGAATCACCGGTAAGAGACTATGGCAAACCGTCGCAGTCAGTCGAAATCCGGTTTCCGTCCCTCGAGGAACGCGGACACGCCTTCTTCGTGTGCGTCCGAGGTGTAGGCCTGTACCTGCAGCAGATTTTCGTATTCGAGTGCCTCACCCCAGTGTCGACCGAGGTTTTCGTGCATCGCTCGTTTCATTAGCCCGATAGTCGACGTCGGACGCCGGCCCAATCGCTCGACCGTTTCGGTCACTCGCTCCTCGAGGTCCTCAGCCGGGACGGCTTCGTTAATCAAATCGAGATCGGCCGCCCGCTCGGCGTCGAAGAACTCGCCGGTGAACGCGAGTTGTTTGGCCGTGCGAAGGCCGACCAGTTTGGGCAGGAGAAACGTCCCACCCGTATCCGGGATGAGACCGACACGGACGAACGCACACGAGAACGTAGCATCCTCGCTCGCATAGGCGAAATCCGAAAGCGCGGCGATTGCCAATCCCGCGCCGACAGCGTCACCGTTGATCTTGGCGACGATTGGGACGGGACACTCGAGCATTACTTCGACGACACGGCCGAACGTCTCCGAAATTCGGTCGAACGCCTCTTGTGGTCCTTCTTGGCGTTCAGCCATTGCTTCGATATCGCCGCCGGCGCTAAACGCCGGCCCTTCGCCCGTGAGCACGACCGCATGGTACTCGGAAACGGTGGCACCTTCGATCGCGTCTGCCAGTTCCTCGGCCGTATCCGGCGTAAACGCGTTCATCACACCTGGTCGGTCGAACGTGATCTCGAGCACGCCATCGGCACTGTCAACATGCATACCTCGAGCATTGGGCAGGACTGGCTTAAGTTCCCTCGATAGCGGACCGTCGCTTCATAGTCGGCTTTCCAACCTGTTACCCGAAGTACCCTCCCAAACGTCGAACCCGGCGTAAAACCGGTCACCCCGCAATCGGTTTCACGTATCCGTTCAGGGTTGGGAGCCACTCACCCAAATATCAATGAGAGCGTCATATTGGCTCCGAAGACACCCGTGGTATCCAGAGAGTAACGAATTCCTACTACTTGCCACTGAACGAATAACGATACCAGTGGTCCCGGTTCCTCCGTTTATGGTTGGACTCACTGGTCGGACCGGTACCCCGGTGGAGGCACCTCAAAGCGCCAATACGTCGTTTGAGACCTCCCTCGAACAACTGTTGCACACCGAACGCCTGTCGACGACTGTTCTCTACGATGGTACGGGACACGAAGAGACCCACCGTCATCAGATAGGATACACTGGTTACCCCTCGTACCCGATCAAGCGAATCGAAACTGAGGGGTACCTGATCTGTTTCGAGGGCAAACTGTACGATGTCCCGGAAGAGTCACTCGCTGACGAACTGCAATCTATCGCCTCGGTCCTGTTCGAAGACGACCGGGGGACGACCGAGATAAGAAATTCATCGGTTGACGGTTCACTCGAGATTTTCCGGGAGTGGCTGCTCGACGTCGATGGCTCGTTTCTCTGTGCGATCTTCGAGAAAGAATCCGGTGAACTCGTCCTTTTCAACGACGTGCTGGGCCGGTTGCCCACGTATTACTACGCCGATTCGGAGCGAATCCTCTTCTCTCGAGAACTACGATACCTGCTTGAGTCGGTTCCACCCGAATTCGACAGACTCGGTGCGGCCCAGTGTTTGCTCTTTGGCTACTCGCTGGGAACGCGAACACTGATAGACGGGGTCGAACGATTGCGACCGGGGACGCTCATTCGTATCGGGGCCGACCCGCTCGAGCTGGAGATCATCGACGCCCATATCTTCTCGTTCGACGACCCGAAACACACGACTCGGAGTCGATCACAGAATGCCAGAGAGTTGGCGACTCGATTCGTCTCCGCCTGTGACCGTCGTGCTGGTTCGTTCGAGACGGATCTCATCTCATTGAGTGGTGGTCTCGATTCGCGCTCGGTACTCGCCGGCTATCACGCCGCCGGCCGACAGATCAAAGCGGCGACTATGGAGTCGACAGAATACGTCCCTATTTCGGACGTCGAACTCGCCGAAGAGTTGGCCGACGCGTTCGACGTCGAATGGCAGTCGTACGACGTCGGTCATCCGTCCGGGGCCGACCTCGATACGCTTATCAAAACGAAAAACGGTCAAATCGGTCTCATGACCTCGTTCGTTCTGACGTTTTTGCGCCAACTCGAGGCTAACCACGGCGGCTCGATGGCATACATCACGGGTGACGGTGGTGACAAGGCGCTCCCCGACCTGACACCATCCCGTTCAGTAGACAGGGCGGACCTCTCTGACTATATCATCGACGAAAACAGCATCCTCGACATCGATCAAGTGTCCCGAATAACGGGGGTGTCGACGGCGGCAATTCGCCAGAGCGTTCGCGAACACGTTCGAACCTATCCGGAGACGTCTGCTGACGGGATCTACATACACTTCCTGCTGTACGAACGGGCCGCGAACTTCCTTTTCGAGGGAGAAGATCGGAATCGGCTCTTCTTCTGGAGTGAAACGCCGTTTTACTCGCTCCCCTTTTTCCGCTATGCGATGAACTGTCCGCCCGAACAGAAGGCAAGATACAAACTGTATCGTTCCTTCCTCGAGGCGCTCTCTCCAACTGCGGCGAACTGCACACACGCGCTCTATGGTGCGCCAGTCAGCTCCTACCGACACGCAGCAGGGGCGTTGGCTGATGACATCCTTTCACGGTATCCGTCTGTCCTCGAGACGCTCAAACCGATTATCAAGTCCGTCAACGACCTCGACACCGAAACGACACTCGACCCGGCGACGCTCGAATGCATTCGGGAACAGATCGACCGCATCGACACACTGGATGCCGAATTCGACACCGACGAACTGCATCAGTTCCTGGATACCGCTGATGACCGCGAGAAGTATGCCGTCTACCGAATCTTTGCGTTGACCTCCGTCGTTGATGATCTCACGTCCACTGAACAGAACGAGCCAAGTATCCTCGAACGGCGTAGCGACACGATCTTTGCCTAAGTACTCCGTCAAGCGTCTACGTATGGCAACTCGGATGATCGTTATCGGCTCGGCTCACAGGTCGACGTTTGGAACGACCGAAGTCAACTACCCCACCCTACTTCGCTCGGCCTGACGGCCTCGCTCGTGGAGGGTGGGGCTTGTCCGTGAACTCGGCCTCGAACCCATCAGGGTAGCCGGTAAATCCGCGCTTCGGCTTCACCGTTCCAGACTTTAGGGCGAGCTGACTGTCGCCCGTCCGCCGAGACGACTGTTGGCCTCGACGGACGTACCGCATACCGATGTTCTTCGCCGCGTTGTAGTCCGCGTTCGCTTGCGACCCACACTTCACACATCGGAAGTCGTTGCGCGACGGGCGATTCTCGTCTGCGGTGAATCCACACTCGGCACACCGCTTCGACGTGTAGGCCGACCCGACTTGCTTCACCGAGATGCCGACCGACTCGGCCTTGTACTCGACGTACTCGTAGAGCGTTCGGAACGCCCACTTGTGACCCCACGACGCACCGGTTCGGTCGCGGATGTGCGTTAGGTTTTCGAACGCGATTACGTCGCAGTCGTAGCGGAGGGCTTCGTCTATCAGCGCGTTCGACGCCCGATGGAGAACGTCGCGGACGTAGCGAAGTTCCCGACCACTCGACTGAACGAGGGTCCGATGGGCGCTTCGCGTCCCGGTCTGGTGGAGTCCAGCGCGTACCTTCTCGAACTCACGGAGGCGGTGGGTTAGCTCCCGCCCGCTGAAGAAATAGGCGGTGCTGGTGACAGCGAGGTTTTCGATACCGAGGTCAACCCCGAGAACCGTTCCGTCCTCGGCGGTGTTGCGTTCGGTATCGTTCTTGTACCGGCGGA
>JAOPJZ010000046.1 GCA_025517525.1 Natronosalvus hydrolyticus | reverse complement strand
TTATCTTGGCAAGCGTGGTTTGGTCAGTCAGCAGAATTTCCATAGGTGAATACAGGGCGCGAGTGTAGTACGAACGGAAAGGTGACTACTGAGGAATGCGCCTCCTCTGAGAGGTACCAGTGATCACTACTTGGCGAGAGGGGATTTTGATGATTCTGTTGACCAATGAGTGAAGGAGAGAAACAGCTTATCCCCTGGGTGTCGAACAAAGGGGCGTGTCTCTGGACGTTCGATGTGCAGTCCCGGACGACGCGGCGGCAATCCGTGAAATCGCTCGTAAGAGCTGGCACGCCGCCTACGACCCGATCCTCGGAGAGGAGACCGTCACGGAGACGATCGACCAGTGGTACGCACTTGAGAACCTCAAGGCGTCGATTACAGAGTCACATGCCCGTGAGGACGCCGTCTGCCTGATCGCCGAGGAAGCGGACGAACCCGTCGGCTTCGCGCATGCCGGTCCGCACCGCGATCGGCCAGCGGTTGCATCGCTGAACCGGATCTACGTCCGTCCCGACCGGTGGGGCGAAGGAATTGGTACGGCGCTGCTCGAGCACGTCCAAGACTCCCTTCGCGGAGAATACGATCGGCTGTACCTTGCCGTCCTTGCAGACAACGAGGTGGGCGTCTCGTTCTACGAATCAGCCAGCTTCAAACGGATCAGAACCCAGGATAGCGACCTGAAACCGGAGGTCAAGGAGTACGTCTATACGAAACCACTCTGATCCGATCCCATAGTATTATATTTATCACATGTCGCAGTGGTACCTTCGCATCCGCGTGAATCGGTTGTATACGGCTTGAGTGGGCAACATAAGCGGCCTCGTTGAAACCCTCAGTTGATGATAGATTTCAGCGGGCTTGCTGCATACAAGGCGCGAACTTTTTCCACCTCGGGTTCGCCACAGGCGAACCACTCGGTGCAAAAACTTCGATGAAAAAGGCGGACGATTCGGCCTTCGGCCTCGTCGTCCGGGAATCGCGCTCGCTTCGCTCGCGCGGAGACCAGTGATGCATACATGCTCTGAATCGGTCACGCCACTCCTGACAGAATCCGAGTAGTTCGAACAACCTGTGCTGAACTCATAGCGCGTATCTTACACTCACCTCTCTCCGAACCTTGGGAATCGACCTAGTCAGTATAGGTAACATAGTTACCGAAGGCGCTCTCATTGACAACACTTGCCGATACGAATGATTCTCTCTGCCATCAAAATATGCACAGATGAGATGTTAAGGGACCGTTCGGCTGAAAGAAGCCGCTCCGCGAGCGTCACGAAGGGCGGTAAATCCGTCCACGAACGCTCGTTTGATAGGATATCGTCTCATCGAATAAAGTGATGAGCAAAGCAGACAATCTCGAACGATTTACGATTTCGGCTGAAAGTGAGAGCGAGACGAAGACGGTTGTTGAGACACGGGACTTCGAATTCATCGTTGATGAGCCTGCGGCACTCGGCGGCACTAACAGTGGTCCAAACCCGGTTGAGTACCTCATCAGTGCGTGGGCTGGCTGTCTTAATGTTGTCGTGCATACCGTCAGCGAAGAGCGTGAGATCGATCTCGATAGCGTCGAAATCGAGATTCAGGGTGACCTTGATCCACGAAAGTTCCTTGGCGCCGCCGAAGACGTCCGAGCAGGCTACCAAGAGCTACAGGTACAAATCGAAGTCGAGTCGGATGCTGATGAGGAAACTTTGAATGCACTGTGTGCTGAAGTCGAGGAGCGCTGTCCTGTCGGGGATAACATCGGCAACCCGACACCAACGAACGTGATCATCGAAGCAAGCGAATAAGAGACCTCTATCAGTCGTCTTGGAGCTGATTCCGTTGGACGGAACAAGGCATTCGGGTCAACGCGCACTCCGAATAGCACGGCTGATTCAGAGAAGACGGGTCGGAATGAACGGATTTGCCGTGCTGACTACAGCCTCTGTATGTAGCTGACACCTTTTGACATATACCGAATCAATCGATTTTCCCTTCGGTAACTGCGTTATCTATACTGAGATTTTCTTGTACCACTACAGAAATAGAAGAATCATCCTCTGACATCCTCGATATAGCGTTGTTCGACAGACCTTCAAACGCCTCGGTTTGCCTGCCGCAACCGCAGGGTACAGGTGTATCGGCCGTCGTCTCTCGGACGAGCATCGAATATGTCCGACTCGAGCCCATCGTCACGTTCACAGACTGGCTCGAGGCTGTCGTCGGTCAGTGGACTCGGGCAATACGACGCCCTCGTCCTGACGGGCCTCATCTGGTTTCTCGCGAAATTCCTCCGATACGCGTTTCCCCCGCTTTTCGAACCACTGCAAGGGAGTTACGGCGTCTCGAACACCGTGCTCGGCCTAGCGTTTACAGGCTTCATGGTAGTGTACGCCGCGATGCAGTTCCCCTCCGGCGTCCTTGCCGATCGGATCGGTTCGATAACTGTCATCACGGCCGGCGTCGTTCTCGCCTCGAGCGCGGCCCTCCTGCTCGTTTTCGACAGCCCATTTCTCGTCCTCGTCGTCGCCATGCTCGTCATGGGGGCCGGCACGGGAGCGCACAAAACCGTCGCCGTTCGTCTCCTCGCTCGCGCGTATCCTGCTCGTACCGGTCGTGCGCTGGGATTTTTCGACACGGTCGGCACCTTCGGTGGTGTCGCCGCCCCGATGGCAGTCGTTTTCGTCGCTTCCCTCTCACTTGCGACCGTCTCGAGTTGGCGACTCGTTTTCGTCGCAGCCGGCCTCGTTGGCCTCGTTCTGGCTGGGTTGTTCGTTACCCGCGCGCCCAAACGACTGGCGAACACGCCACCGCACGAGCGCGATGACGACAGCCGGGACGTTGCCCAATCCGACGACGCTGACGGCGACTCGAGAAAGGCGGTGACCGAAAGCGAGAGCGATCGGCCCGAACACTCGAGTGAGAGTGGACCCGAAGTGGACGACGAGAGAGCCACGAGCATCGGAGGGCAGAATCCAGTGGGTGACGAATCGTCGGCCCCCGGCATTCGTCGCTACGCGACGCTGTTTCGAGATCCGCGTTTTTCGGCGTTCGTCCTGGCGACGATCTGTTTTTCGTTCACCTACAACGGCCTCGTTGCCTTCGCACCGTTATATATGACCGACGAAGCTGGGCTCGAGTTGTCGACGGCAAACCTGATATACAGTGCTCTGTTTGCGGTCAGTCTGATCCAGCTGGTGACTGGCGAAATGGCCGATCGAGTGGGAACGTTACCGGTAATCGTCACCTCACTCACCGTTGGTTCGCTGGCCCTCATCGCGTTCGTCGCGCTCACTGGCGTCGGATCTGCATTCGTCCTCGGTGGTGCACTCGTCGCAGTCGGCCTCGGATCACACGGGTTCCGGCCCGTTCGGGGTGCCTATCTAATGGCCGCGGTACCGCCATCTATCTCCGGCGGGAGTCTCGGTGTCGTGCGAACGCTGTTGATGGGGGCCGGGGCAATCGCGCCAGCAATTGTCGGCTATCTCTCCGAAACGGTCGGATTCAGACCCGCATTCTGGGTACTCGCAGCTTCGATCACCATCGCCACACTGCTCTGTGCCGCCCTGCTGGTAACGGATAGTTCGTCGTTCCGACTCTCGAGCGAATCGACGTGATCGAGCACGAAGGTTCTGTGACCTGCCGTTCAGGACTGACTGTAGACGATCCAGACCGCGAGTACGAGGAGACCAATTACTATCGAAACGCTACCAATCATCGTCTGTCCACCGAGAAGGAGGCTCAGACCAGCAACGAATCCGGCTGTTCCACCGCCGACGGCCCCGGCGGTCACTGGGGTCGTATCCTGTTTTTCAGCACCCGACGTCTCCGCTGGCTGTTTAGCAACGGCTTCTTCAAGCGCTCGTACATCGCTTCGAAGCGACTCGAGCGACTGGGATGGATCGTGGAATCCCTCGAGTGTGTCAGCGTGTGCCGATTGCGTTTCGTGGAATTGCTCGAGTCGGGCCTCGATATCGGCCAGGGCAGCATCATCTTCGGGCGTCTCGAGCGCTTCGACCGCGGATTCGACCGAGCGATGTGATTCCTCGAGTGACGACACACGACCTTCGATGCCTTCGATATCTGTTGTCGCCGTCTGAATGTCTTCGATACGCGAGGATACCTCGTCGAGTCTGGTTTTCAAATCCTCCTCGACACCATCGAGTCTGCGCTCTGTATCGATCCCCTCAAGACGGTCGACAGCTTCTGCCGTCGTTTCTTGCTCAGCCTCGAGTGTATTCACCGTGTCCTCGAGCGTATCGAGTCGAGGGTCGACCGACTCGTGGGTTACCAGCCTGTCGGATTCGGGAACCTCGTCTTCGATTGACTCGACCTGTGTCTCGAGGGCGTCCAATCGCTCCGCGAGGCTTCCGCTTCTGTTTTCGACGGCTTCGACCGTCTTCTGGATGTCCGATACGTTGTCTTGGCGTGCCTCAAACTCCGTTGTGAGCTGTTCGACGGCCGCAGTTGACTCGTCGACTGCCGAGCGCTGTGTGGCAAGCTTCGAATCGATAGTTTCCTCCAAATCAGTGCGAGTCGCATCGAGTGCGGCTCGTACCGTTTCGATGTCGGATTGGAGTGTTTCGATATCTGTTTCGTGAGCCGTTTCGATATCGCCGACTGATTTCTCGACGGATTCGAGGTCGGTTTGCAGGCTTTCGAGTGTACCCTCGAGGCCATCGATAGCTGCTGTCGTCGTCTGGAGATCTGCTTCGGTTGCGTATTCGGCTTCGACTGTGTCGAGATCCGACCGGAGTTGCTCGACATCTGTCTGTAACGTGTCGAACTTCGATGTGACAGTATCGACGTCGCCGGTGACGCTCTCAACCTGTGATTCGATTCCCTCAGTCCGCTCGTTCGTCGTCTGGAGTGTCTCATCGAGGGCCGCGATCGATTCTTCGAGGTCAGCACGTGCCTGTTCACCTGTTTCCTCGACATCTGTAATCGATTCCTCGAGATGGTCGGTTTTATCGACTAATTCGTCGGCTCTCTCGGCGAGGTGGTCGGTCTGTGCTTCGGTGTCTTCTGCTTTCGTCTCGACGGTAGCAGTCCTCGCCTCGATGTCGTCGGTCTTCGTCTCGAGGTTTTCAGCCTTCGTCACGATGGTCTCAGTTTTCTCCTCGAGCGTTTCAGCCTGCGTTTCGAGCGTATCCGTCCTCGTCTCGACATGGTCAGTTCGTGTTTCGAGCGTATCCGTCCTCGTCTCGAGACGATCTAACGCCTGCTGAAGAGCCGTAACCTCCCCACGTATCTCATCGGCCTGCGTTTCGAGCGCCGCTGCTGTTGACCCGACCGAGTCGACTGTCGACTCGAGGGCGGTGATACCTGCCTCGAACGTTGAAAGGTCGCTTTCGAGGGTATCGACGCTCGTCTCGAGTCCGCGCGCATCGTCACGAAGGGCTTCGTGGTCGTTCCGAAGAGCCTCGTGTTCGTTCTTGCGTGTTTCGAGGGTTTCTTCCACTGTTTTAAGCGTCGTTTCGACCGTCTCGAGATCGGACTGGAGCGTTTCGAGTTGTCCGTCGAGATCAGTCTTCGTCGCTTCGTAGTCGTCGAGATGAGACTCGAGGGTAGCCGTCAGGTCGTCGACATCCTCACCGAGAGAGGTTGCAAGCGAATCAACGTCGGAGTCAAGCCTTTCGAGCGTTTGATCGAGCGCTTCGATCTCCGCCATAGAGTCCGTTTCCAGTGTCTCGAGAGCGTCCTGTAACCCAGTTTCGGCAGCTTCGAGATCGCCGCGGAGCGCTTCGAGTGCCTCCTTTTCCGCATGGGTTTCTGCCTTCGTTTCGAGCGTATCGGCCCTGGTCTCGAGGGCGGAGAGTTCTGTTGTGACTGTTTCGACGTCGTCTGTAACGTCTTCGAGTCCCGATCTGATGGACTCGATTTCTTCGTCGCGCGACCCGAGTCGGTCGAACAGCTGTGTGATGGCGTCATCGTTCCGCTGGCGGCCGATGTCGCTGTCCATTTCGTCGAACGACACGCTCGAGCTGTTCTCGAGGCCGCCCCCTCTGGCGGACTGCTGGACGACGGTTGGGTTCGAGTCACTCTCGGTCGATGTACTGGAGTCGCCTGCTGTGGTTGCATCAGAGTCACTCGAGTTCGTGCCTGTCGTCTCACCCCACGTCACCGCATCGAACGCGTCGACGCCATCAGCCGCGGCTGCAAGCGCCCCGCGAACCGGACTCTCCGACGGGTCGTTCGCGAGACGAACGCCACGTATCGAGAACGGGAGTTTTGCCGCATCGAACCGACCGCCGAGCAGAAATTCGATTCCCTCGATCGCTTCGTCACCGCCGACAGCAACGGGCACCGAAATCCCCTGTTGCAAGTCGGCTGCCTCGGCCTGTGTCGTGATCGCGTCGGCCAACTCGCCCGCGAGCGCGTCGTGTGCCTGGGCGAGCGCGCTTTCGACTCCACCCGTCGCCGCACTCGGATCGAGCTGAAACGTCTCGAGGATCGATGCGACCTGGTCTCTCGAGTGGCCGGTTTCGCCGGCTGCTTGTTCGACGATCCAGTCGGTTCCCTTCGCCAGTGAAAACGCGAGGACAGGGACGCCGTAGTACGAGAGGGCGACACTCGTCGTCTGGGACTCGATACAGACGCCGAGTCCGGTCACATTTTCGTCCTCGAGTTGGTCGTAGATGACGGCAAATCCTTTGCTGATCGGCGTCCCATCGTATCCCAGTCGCTCGAGAACGGCGGCGACAGACTCGCGGTGAGCGTCCGTCGGTTCCGTCGCATCCACGAGCGTCCCGGGCGTAGTATACCAGATTCCATCGTCGGTCGAGCCCTGTGACACGTCGAGGACGGACTCGATGAGTGCCTCGAGGGCAGGTTCAGCATAGCTTCGAACGTCCAGAACCCCGTTGACGAAGAGCGGCGTGGGGTCGATATCGTTGGCGGCTGCTAGTTCCGCGGCGTCTGCTCCAAGTGCGTAGGTGATCCCCTCGAACTCGATCGTACGGACGTCAGTGAGGGTTGCCTCATCCCCGTTGTACGCTTCGCCGTCAGATTCCTCCTCGAGGGCGAGTACGACTGCCAGTTCACCCGCGATACGCTCGGTCGGCCGTTCCCCAACGGCAGACCGTAGTGTCCCCGTTCCGATATCGAGACCGATTTCCATGCCATCGGATGTGAGGGGGCATACTTTGCCTTTTGGCTCTGAATACCAGATGTGAAAATCAGCGTCGTAGTACCATCCCAAACGTCGACTCCTGCGTGAGTTGGGCCTGCGTAAAACCGGACATCAGGGATCGGTTTCACGCATCCGAGCAGGCTTGGGAAACCAGTAGCGAACTGAACACCAGGACTTGGCGTGGACGTTGTCCGTTCAAAAATTCGTCACTAACTAGCCGGTGGTTACAGCGGATCGAGACCGTTCTCGGCCCGCAGGACGTCGATGTATTCGCTGAATCCGGTCTCGAGGTCGTATTCGGGCTCGTACTGGAGGTCCGCTTTTGCAGCCGTCATATCGAGTCGCTGGGTCCAGGGGAGTTCACCTTCGTCTGAGACCGCAATATCTGCGTCTGGTACGATTGATTCGACTGTTTCAGCAGCCTCTCGAATGGTTGCAACGGTGCCACGAACGTTGTAGATCCGCCTCGAGAGACGGTCCTCCGGTGCGAACGTTGCCTTGCGGAACGCCTGGGCGATATCGCGGACGTACTGCCAGTCAATCACCTGATCGCCGTACTCGACGGCGAAGGACTCGCCAAGTGCCGGCTTTTCGATAATGTTTGCGAGAAACGCCGAGCCACCGGTTTCACGGTACGGCCCGTACGCAACTGTCGGACGGAGACCAACGTGTGAAACGTCGTGATCCTCGTAATAGACGCGCGCCTGGTGCTCGTTGTACTCCTTGGTCGCTCCATAGAGAGTGTCCGGATAGACGAGGTCGTCCTCGGTTACCCAGCCGTCGTTGTCGGTGTAGTTCGTCGGTGGAGCATACACTGCCGCGGAAGATGCCCAGACAACGCGTTCGACCTGATCGTCGAGTATTCGTGCGGCTTCGAACACGTTGTTCGTTCCCTCGATGTTGACCTGCATCGCCGTTCGAGGATGGTCTCGAGCGGTCGTCGTCAGGAGTGCAGCGAGGTGGATGATGTGGGTTGCACCGGTTTCCCGGACGGCCCGGATAACGTCCGTCACCTCGGAGACGTCACCGCGTCGGATGTCGACGTCGTCGGCAACGTCCAGTTTCTCGAGAATGCGTGGATCCGTCGAAAGGTCGAACGCGACAACATCGTGCCCTTCTGCGACGAGGTCTTCGACCACGTAGGATCCGATAAAGCCCGTACCACCGGTGACGAGTACAGTTTTCCCAGCCATTATCACGAACGTCCATACAGGACGGCAAAAGCGTTCTGACATGTGGCTGTCTCGTGCCACCACAGCCAATCATTTTCGCTCACGTCTGTGCAATGGTGGTGTCCTCCGCGCATTGGTTCGTTGCGTATCGTCTCGTTAGTGGATTCCGGATATGTTCGAATGGACACGTAATAATCCAGAGGCGCAACGAATCTGATCCTGAAACGGTCCCCAATCGGCCAGCGGGAACGTTCGCGTCAGTCATATTTAAGAATACTCGATTCACTGGTCGACTATGGGACACTCGAGTTATTGATCCGTTACGGGCACGCTCGAGTCACCGGTCTCGAGTTCGTCACCCACAGCGAGTGTCTCACCCCAGTCTGATTCCGGAACCTTCGTGTTGACCATCAGGCGAAAGTAGTGATCGAACCAGGCCCTATCCGCCCATTCGGGTAGCGTGGCTTCTCGTTGAGACACGAACCTCTCCTGAAAGCCTGGCGTCCGTTCACCGGTGTCGGGATGGCGAGTTGGCACCACGCATCGCTGGCAGGGGTTGATCCCGTACAATCGAGTGGTCCCGATCGTGAACGGCACTGCACGCCCCGGTTTTTCGTATAGTCGGTCCTCCCAGAACGCCGTCGGAGTGCTCAGCTCGAGATTCGCCCGCAAACGCCGTCGCATCTCTGCGACGTCGATATCGTCGAACCAGGCAGAAACGGCGTCGAGGGTTTCCGTCGAGATGAGCGTCGGACCGGATGCGTCGGTATCGTCCGGATAGCCACCCTCGTCGTCACGAACGAGGTGAACATCGTAGCCGAAGAAATCGGTGAGCCAGGACTCGAGTGTCTCGCGATCCTCCTCGAGATGGAATGTTTGCTCCTCGGGGTGGAACGTTCGCGTGGTTCCTTCAGTGTTGGTTCGGCCTTCCGCGTTGGCTCGTTCGTCAGTTGCTGGGGTTTCGGCGTCGACTCGTCCGTCAGTTGCTAGGGTGGTTCCGATGGTGACCGTCATCCGGTCCAGGTCGTAACTCGTTCGCAATCGATGAATCGAACGCTCTCGTTTCCCGTTGACGTATTCACCCGACTGGTCGAGGATCGCATACCGTCGATCCCACTCGAGGGCACCGTTTTCGACGAGTGTCGCACGGTCGACCGGCGTCGGATCGAGTGATTTGATCGGATGGACGAAGATTCGCTCGAGGTGGACCATTGGTTGTCTCATTGGACTCGGACGTCATAGCAGTGTCCGTTACCTCGAGACCGATAATACGGGCCGCCCGGAGTGATCTACTCGTGACCGTCCGGGGTGATTTACAAGCGGTCTAGGAGAAAGCCCCGGGGCTTGACCCCGAGGCGGTTCACTCGTGCAGGCCACCGACCTCGTCGTAAAACGAGGACGAAAGCTGGTCGGCCATCTCCTCATCGGGGTCGATCCTGACGTCCACGACCGTTGGGACGTCTGCGCTGGTGGCTTCGGCAATCGTTCGCTCGAGACCATCGGATTCGGTTATTCTGACGCCATCGCCACCCATCGCTCGAGCGATGGCGACGAAATCAGTATCGTGGAACGTGGTGCCCGGGATCGAATCGTCCATCTGTCGAACCATCCCCAGTGATCGGTCGTTGAGGATGACGAACGTCGGGGCGACGCCACAATCGACTGCCGTCTCGAGAGCGGTCATCGTCATCGTGAACCCGCCATCTCCAGCAACGCAGATGGCGTCCTTGCCGAGCAATGCAGCGGTTACCGCGGCGGGGGCGGCCCAGCCCATTGCCCCGACGCCACCGCTTCCATAGTAGCTCCCGGTGGTCGGCACCTGAAGGTAGTTCAGCAACCAGAATCGGTTGTTCCCCGAATCGGCGGTGACGACGGTGTCCTCCTCGACAACGGCCTCGATGGCTTTGCACACCTGCTGAGGCTTGATTAGTCCCTCGTCGGACGGGTCGGTTTCATCGAGGGAAGATTGAAAGTCTTGGCGTGCAGTTGCCGCTCGCTCGAGTGCCCAGCTTTCGCCGTTTTCCTTCGTAGCTGTCGACGTCCCATCAGCCGTGAAGGCTGCAATCTCGCGGTTTTCGGCGTTCTCGAGCAGCGCAGCGAGGGTTTCGCCCGCATCACCGATCAGCCCAACATCGGCAGGGTATACCCAGCCGGCGTTTCGTGAATCGATATCCGCGTGGATGATTGTCTGCTCGTCGGGGCGGATGAACGAGGCTGCTTGCCAGTTGGTATCCATCGGGTTCAGTCGACAACCGACCACCAACAGCACGTCTGCCTCGCTGACGACCTGATTTGCGCCTTCATGACCGAACGACCCGATGACGCCCGCTGCTCGTTCGTGTGTCTCCGGTATGGTCGATTTACCGAGATACGACGTGGCGACGGCAGCATCGAACGTCTCAGCGACGTCGACGAGGAGGTCGTACGCGTTTTCAGTAGTCGAACCTGTCTGACGTTCATCGCCTGCCGAGTTGTTGTCACTACCTGCGCCGTCCCGGGCTGTCCCATCGTGGGCCCCTGCACTCGAGTGAACGCCGTTCCCAGCCAGAATCACCGGTCGCTCGGCCGCCTCGAGTGCATCCACTGCTGCCTCGAGGTCCGCATCGGTCGGTCTCGAGCGCCAGTTTTGTACCTGCCTCTTGTCGTCCCACAGTCCTGGGGTCTGCCCGTTTTCGAGGTCGTCAGTGATCGCCGATCCGTCGAAGATAACCGCACAGGGGCCACTTCGACCAGCAGTCGCGTGTTTGAACGCCAGTTGAACGCTTCTGACGGTTTCGTTTGGGGTCCGGGGGAA
Organism: Natronosalvus hydrolyticus; assembly: GCA_025517525.1. Classification (GTDB taxonomy): domain Archaea; phylum Halobacteriota; class Halobacteria; order Halobacteriales; family Natrialbaceae; genus Natronosalvus; species Natronosalvus hydrolyticus. Next base: position 3,687 of record JAOPJZ010000046.1, on the reverse strand, counting down.
CCACCACTCCTTGGTCACCCCGTCCAGTATTTTTGGGAGCGAAAGACCGCCGTAATCCCCTCGAGCCTGTTGATACGGCGCGAGCGTCGAGTAGTCGCCTCGTTCAGAGGCCTCGGTGAGGACGACCATCGGCGAGGAACCAAGTCTGGCTTCCATCTGTCCGATCGTCCCGAGACTCCCGATCCAGGGGCCCTGTCCGGCGAGCACGGCTGGCGAACCGGTCATTCGGCCGTAGGCTTCGGCCATCACGCTCGCCTCGCGTTCGTCTCTCGGCCTGACGACCGAAATATCCGTCTCGCGATGCCCGATCGTCTCGAACACTTCGATGATTCGGCCACCGGGGTAGCCGAACACGAACTCGACGTCAAGTGCCTCGAGAGTGTCTACGACACGATCTGCGGTCGCTTCTGTGTCTGTGGCTGCTTCGTTGTCCGCCGGTTGCGTTGTTTGCTCGTCAGTGCGTTCGCTATCGGTCATCGTCCGACTCCGTATCGGCATCGTTCAGGTGAACCGTTTCGTCGACGATGAGCGTCTCACTTTCGTCCATGTCGATGAAGGTTGCCGCGTCTTCCTGCACTTCCTGTCCGATCTCCGAATCGAAGGCGTCACTGAGCGTTTCGTGGTCGGGAAACTGTAGCTGGACAATGCCATCGTAGCTGGCATATTCCGGGCTCGTCGGCACGGAGGTCGCGTATCGCTCGAGGCCAGGGAGCCGTTTTGCGAGTTCGATGTGATCGCCCTGCCAGCGCTCGAGGAACGCCTCGTGGTCGAGATCGTCGCTCCGAACCAGTAGATTTACGAACGTGACCATGTTCGTCCGTGCTGTCTCCGGGTTAGCCCTTTGCTCTGTCGGTTTGCAAATATTGCCGGGCAGGACTTGCCGGACACTGACACCGTTATATGTGTGGGCTACCCAGTGTCATGCACTAACCAATGAGTGTACAGCTGCGGAAACCGACCAAGCGGGTATGTGAGCAGTGTGAACGAACCGAACAGTGGGACGAAACCAGCGGCGCCTGGCAGTTGGCGCGAGAGGATGGGTCGAAGCTGGTAGGTGATACCCATTGTATCCACGAATGGGACATCAACGGGACGTTTTACCCGTTCGAGTGAAACTGGGTTTACGCTGTCGATTTACACCCCGGCGATTGCAGGGTGAATTGTCTCCCCCACCCCACCTTGTCGAGTGTTTGGACTCGAGAGGATGGGGTGGGTTCGGTTGATGGCGGTGATGTTCGGTTGATGGCGGTGATGTTCGGTTGATGGCGGTGATGTTCGGTTGATGGCGGTGATGTTCGGTTGATGACGGTGACGTTTATCGGTTGATCGTTGTGAACCGGGGCAAAGTAGTCACCCCACTTTGTCGAGTGTTAGACGCACCGATTGAATACCTGTTACGCCGGATGAACCCCTGTTTGTGTCACTCAGTGGCTTCCCAAATCTGATCAGTGGCTTCCCAAACTGAACTAATTGGTGAAATCATGCGTTAGCGTCCGACTTCACCCATGAGTCGACGTTTAGGGGCGCACTGAGTTCTCGAGCGACATCGAATCGGTTCCACAGTATTCCAAAATCGAAAATAAATCTGAGAGTCGATGTGTATTGCTTGAGAACCGATGCGTATCGTCACCTGAACTGTCACGAGAGTATTGTTGACTATCCGGTGTTCGACAACCGTCAGTGCAAATTCGATCCGAAGTCTATTCGATCACCAATCGAAAAGGTACTATTTCCCGAATGAAAATGCCAGCGTAACACGAAGCCACTCAGGTGATCGATAGACTTCCGATCTATCTCTCAGCAAACGGCATCAATCGTATCTAACGGCATCAATCATATCTGACTCGAGGCCCCTGACCTGATTCTCGAGCAGTATCCGTCTCTGAATGCTGATGTCGAACCACCACTGCAGGTGATCGGGACGACTGCATAACGTCTGTTGCACAAGACGGCCGATAGAGCCAGTGTTGGAACACTCGACAATGTGGGGTGGATTTTTGTAACTATATACCAACACTCGACGCACCCGACACGGTGGTTTTATATAGGTTCGACCATGGGTTCAAACTAATGCCGCTGTTCGATCGGGACACGTCGATATTTTTTGATGAGGACGTGCTGCGTGAAGACTATCAGCCGGAATCTATTCAGGAGCGGGACGAGGAAATCGACACGTACATGGCCTCGCTCCAGCCGGTGATTAATGGAGCACAACCGCGGAATATTTTCTTGTACGGAAAAGCTGGCGTCGGAAAGACGGCCGTCACTCGATATCTCCTCTCACACCTCGAGCGGGACGTCGAAGCGTACGACGATGTCGAACTCACAGTCGTCTGGCTCAACTGTAACAATCTCTCGTCGTCCTATCAGGTCGCGGCTAACCTCGTGAACGAACTTCGACCGCCCGGCAAGCAGATCAGTACGACGGGGTACCCACGCCAGACCGTGTTCGACATGCTCTACACCGAACTCGAGAACATCGGTGGGACGGTGTTGATAGTTCTCGACGAAATCGACCATATTGGTGACGACGATGGTATATTATACGAACTCCCGCGTGCACGGGCGAACGGGTATCTTTCGTCAGTGAAGCCCGGCATCATCGGCATCAGCAACGATTTGAGCTTCCACGACAGTCTCTCCCCAAAAGTCAAAGATACGCTGTGTGAAGAGGAAGTGCACTTTCCGCCATACACGGCCGGTGAACTTCGGTCAATCCTCGCCCAGCGGGCTGAGAACGCGCTGTACGAAGCGGCCTACGAACCGAACGTCCTCTCGTTATGTGCCGCGCTGGCGGCCCAGGATACGGGGAGTGCCAGACAGGCACTCGATTTACTCTACAAGGCGGGAGACATCACGCGAGCGGATGACGCTGAAACGATCACCGAAGCACACGTTCGTGAGGCCCAACAGGCACTCGAGCGTGGACAGATTAGACAGGGAATGATGGAACTCACCCGACACGGCCACCTCGCGCTTGCTGCCGTGTTGAGTATCGCAATCGAGGAGGAAACACCCGCTCGGGTCCGCGAGATTTATCCGGAATACGCGTCCATCGGCGAACGGTTTGGCACCAAACCACTGGTCCGCCGGCGGATGCACGACCATCTCTCAGATCTGGCGATGCAAGGCATTTTGAAACGCTATGCGCGAAACCATGGCCGCTCTGGCGGACAGTACTACGAATACGACCTCGACGTAACCCTCGAGTTGGCTCTCGATGTTGTCGACGAACTCGAGGACGTGGATCTGTCACTCGAGGCAGTACAGACTGCAAAACGTCGGGGATTGTGTACGTAACCGATGGACTGCTTGGATAAATCACGAAGCATCCGATTTACTGAGCGGTGATCAATATGGCGATAACCCGACTACAGTCCTCTCACGTACTGGCACCCGCTCGTGTGCCGGAACACTCGACAGGGTGGGGTGGGGGCTATACGTTCTTTCCATCTAACAAAAACCGGACGGCAATCTGAAGACCTGCACTCTCCCGCACGGAACACTCGACAGGGTGGGGTGGGACACCCTACACTCTACCTAAATGTACTCTATCAAAAAGCAGTTACTCCCTCTCGAGGCGTTGAGCGACCCCACTACCCATGGTGACTCTCACAATCCACGCCACTCGCTGATAGGAATCATAAGCGCATACCCGCGTCTTCAGGCGCGGGTCAAGCGGTAGGC
>JAOPJZ010000045.1 GCA_025517525.1 Natronosalvus hydrolyticus | reverse complement strand
ATACTTGTTTCACGCTCTCATGGGATATAGCAGAATTTCCATCGAGTCAGCACACTCAGTTGTCAGATAGTGAAGAGTTCAACAGTGCCAGCGAGCCCGACTAGTCGTCCGCTGTGGCCTGGGCGGAGCGAACCTCGAGTTCGCCGTCGTCGAGCCGTTTTTCGACGTTACGGGCTGCTTCGACCATGTTCGCCATCTTGCCGTAAGCGACCTCTCGTGGCAACAGCTTCACGCCGCAGTCGGGCGAGACGATGAGTTGTTCGGGCGGCACGATCTCGAGGCCCTTCTCGATGTTGCGCTCGATCTGTTCGACCGATTCGACCTCCGCGACGTGCACGTCGGTGACGCCCAGCGCGAGGTCCTTGGTGAACTCGGGGTCTTTGAACACGTCCAGTTGCTCGTAGTCGCCGTTGGCTAGCTCGAGGTCGAACTCGTCGACGGGGAACTCGAGGATTTCGGGATAGATACGCGAGTAGTCGCCGTAACACACGTGCAGTCCGATGCGAACCTCTTCCGGGATGTCCTTGACGATGCGCTTGAGACACTCGCCGACGATAGCGTGGTCGTCGGGCGTCGTCGCGAGTGCGGGTTCGTCGATCTGGATGTAGCGCGCGCCGGCTTCCACCAGTTTCTCGATCTCCTCGTTGACGAGGTCCGCGAGGTCGTAGGCGAGGGCCTCTTCGTCCTCGTAGGCCTCGTTGAACGACCAGTTGGCAAGCGTGTACGGGCCAGTGATAGGGACTTTGACCGGGCGGTTCGTCGCCTCGGCGGTGAACTCGTACTCGTCGACCAGCCAGCTATCGGTGTACTGGACTTCGCTGACGACGGAGGGCTTGTCGAAGTAGTTGTGCCCCCAGACTTTGACCGGGCCGTTGAACTCGTAGCCGTCGATGCGGTGGGCGAAGAACTCGACCATCTCGTTGCGCCGCATCTCACCGTCGACGACGACGTCGAGGCCCGCGCGTTCGTGCTCGTTGGTGATCAGGCGGGCGGCGTCGTCGAGCGCTTCCTGGTAGTCGTCCTCGTCGAAACCGTGGTCGGGGTCCTGATACAGGTCTTTCGCCCGATTCAGCCACTTCGGTTTGGGATAGCTCCCGACGACCGTCGTCAGCAGGAAGTGGTCGTGTGCGTGCTCTTCGGGTCGAAACTGGTCGCGGTTTTCGTTTGTGTGTGGGCTCATGCGTGGGTCACCTCCGCCAGCGAAGCGGCATCAGCGAGGGCCTCGAGTTTGGCCTCAAAAGTCGAGTACGGAAGATAGAACGTTTCGGTGTTGGTCGTCAAATAGGCGGTGTCGAAGTCGGATACCGGCAGTTTATCGAACACCCACTCGGCACGGTCGCGAATCGCTTCCGGCTCCTCGAGAAGCGTGTTCTGGCCGTTGAGGAGGCCGAGTGCGATATCGTCGGTCGCACCGTACTCTTGAATGTTGTAAAGGCTCCCGTCCTGTTCGGTCACGAAGTCGAAGCCGACGGCGTCGATATCGGCGTCGAGCAGGTGCGCGTAGACTTTCTCCTCGAGCGAGCCATAAAACGGCTGCACAATGACGTCGGCGTCCGTCGCGTTGGCGACCGTATCGAGTGCCTCGCTGGCACGTTCGTGGATGCCGTCCTCGGGAGCGTTCTCGACGAGCGACGGCTCGAGCAAGAACAGCGTCTCGTGGGCAGGGAATTCCTCGACCTCACCTGCAAGGTACTCACCGATGGCTGCGAGAAACGCCTCCTCGTCGCCGTAGTACTCGTCCGTCGCGAGGTCCGCGAGCGTGTACGGGCCGGGGAGGACCGCCTGAACGGCTTCGTCAGTGTAAGCAACCGTTTTCTCGAGTTCGTTGGCGACGTCGCCCGAAAAGCCGAGTTCATCCGTGACGACTGGGTCGCGATAGAAGTTGTTGTTGTCGTAGTAGCGAACGATTCCCTGCGTGTCGACGGCGTCGTTGACAGCTAGCGGGTGTGCCAGCATATCGTCCCAGCGGAGTTGGCCTTCCGAAATCAGGTCGAGGCCAGCCTCGAGTTGGGCGTCGAGAACGGTTTCTCGAGCCTCGTCGTAGACGGCCGTGATGTCGTCGGACTCGTCGCCACGGATCAGGTCGTGTTTCTGGTGGCCTTTGAGATCCGAGAGATCGTCCTTTGCCCAGTCCGGGAGCGGGAACAGTCCCGGTGTGGTGGATACGTACTCAGTCATGCGTATGAGGCGCTAGGCTATACCGACGCTTAATATTTTCCATCCCATCTAATGCTTGTGGGTAATTCACTCGGCTGGAGAAAGTCGACAGTCGATTCGCTGGACGGTAGCCTGCTCGAGATCGCCAACCGACTGTTCGGGCACGTCAGCCCCTGTACAAGGTTTTAATATGGTATTACTATCGAAATAATATTGTATTACTATCGAGACAATACTATTCGATCCCTCGAGCCAATCAGTGATATACTGCCAGTGGATTCACTGGTACAATTCGAGAATCGTTAGCGTCTCGAAAGGGAAGGATTCGTCGGCGACCGCAGCGGCACTGAACCCGGCTTCGCCCGCGGTTTCGACGACGGCGTCGACGCCGGTGAGACTGCTCACAAGCAATAATACAATACCATCGGGCGCGAGCACCCGGGCGACCCGCTCGAGGAACGGATCGATAACCGCCCGTCCGTCTTCACCGCCGGAGAGGGCACGTTCCATCCAGTCGTCCCACTCGTGGTCCGGGTCGGTGGGCAAATACGGCGGATTGAACACGACAGCGTCGAAGCTCCCGTCGCTAAAGGGTGAGACGAGGTCGGCACGCACCGCCTCGAGACCGCGTTCTCTGGCCTGTTTGACGGCGTGCGGATTCAGATCAGCGGCAACCACCCGTGCCTCCGTCTCCGTCGCGATCTGGTCGGCCACGTACCCGGAACCGGTTCCTACCTCGAGAACGCGAAGTCGATCCGACGGGGCATCACCGTATCGTTCGAGACGCTGCTCGAGTTTGTCGAGGCGGTCACCGGCGGTCTGCGCCAACAGTTGAGAATCCTCTGCAGGCTGATAGACGTCAGTCTCGAGGCCACGACGTGCTGCGAGGTCCATTACGGATCACCCGAAGGGTGCTCGCCATCCAATGGTGATTGCGTCCGTGTCTCTGCAGGCGAACTCGAATCGGATGCGGACGTGCTGTCGTCGGTAGCTTCCAAACTGGGACCACGCTGGCTGACCTCTCGCTGTGGATACGGGATTTTGACATCGGCTCCCTGAAACTGTGCCTTGATCGCGTTCACAGCCTGCGTCCGCGCCGTTGCCCGCTTGCGCGCGTTCGGGTTATCGATCCAGAACCGCACGCCGAGAACGACCGAAGACGGCCCAAACTCCTTCGTGATAACCGATGGTTCCGGGGAGGTCGCCGCTTCCGCTACGTCTTCGATGGCATCACGCGCGAGCGTTGTCGCCTGTTCGACATCCACCTCGTAGTCGACGCCGACCTCGACTTCGATACGGAGCTGTGAGGTTTTCGACCGGTTCAGGACGACACTCGAGATAACGATATCATTCGGCACCACGATATACTCGCCGTCGAAGGCCCGAATCTGCGTGTTAAAGATCGAAATGTCCGTGACGATTCCTTCACGGCCGTCGATTTCTACCCAGTGGCCAACTTCGAACGACCGGGCAAACATCAGGACGAAGCCTGCCAGAATCGCACCGAGTGTCTGTCTCGCTGCCATACCGAGCACGATACCCAGAAATCCAGCCCCGACGAGAAGCCCGCTCAGGTCATCGATCCAGATACTCAATACGACGACGATTGCCACCGACCAGATGGTGACTTGCATGATGCGGACCGACACCTCCTCCTGATGTTCGGTCACCGAATTCGCGTTCGCGACGACGTCGTGGAGCAATCTCGCGACGAATCGCCAGACGATCATCGTCATGACCAGGATGACGAACGAAACGGACATTCTGGCGATCATTGCCGTTCCAATATCGAACTGCGCCAGTAAATCGGCGATATCGTCGGTGACGTCCCAGACGCCGATAGTGATCGACAGCGTGAGGACACTCACACTGAGCAACAAAATCGTCGTGATAATATCGGCATACAGTGGTCGAAGGTGTCTGGTCAGCCAGGACTGTACGCGCCGGTACGTCGCCAGGACGAGGACGAGTAGACCGATAGCGATAGCGGTAACCGCGATTCGCTGGGTCTGGGTGGAAAACGCTTCTGCCAACCAGTCGAACGCCGTCAGTAATTCGTACATTTGTTCACTTCTCTATCGGTTGCCCAACATCCATTGCCAGAACGGCCAGTTCCGCAAACTCCGCAGGCGTCACTGTCCCCGCACGCTGGGAGAGAAGTTCCTCGTCAGCCGCCTCGACGACAGCGTCCGGTGTCTCGAGACCCGAAATATGTGCGGTGTTTCGAATCGCGTTTCGCATCGTCTTTCGTCGCTGGGTAAACACCGCTTTGACGAACCGGAGGAAGAACTCCTCGTCGGGAACCTCGTAGTCAGGTTCTCGTGGAATCGCCCGGACCACCGCGCTTTCGACCTGTGGCGGCGGTGAAAACGCCTCTCTGGGGATCGTTTCGACCAGATCGACGTCCGCAAAGTGCTGCGTCGAAACAGACAACCGCCCGTATTCCGGCGTCCCCGGTTCGGCGACCATTCGTTCCGCAAATTCCTTTTGAAACATCAAGACCAGCGGCCGGTTTTTGGGGAGCAACCGGAACGTAACCGCACTCGAGACTCCGTAGGGGAGATTTGAGACAGACGCACTGAACGCAGGCAAGTCGACCTCGAGTGCATCACCCTCGATTACGGTCAGGCGGCCCGCTTCGATATCGTCAGCGAACTCTCGACGCAAAAACGCGGCCAGCCGTCGGTCGCGTTCGATAACTGTCACCCGCTCCCCGACTTCGAGTAGGCGGTCAGTAAGTGCACCAGTGCCGCCACCGACCTCGAGAAGGTGCTCGAATATCGGCGTCGGTTGCGGAGTCTGTGAACGCAGCGTCTCGTCGATCCCCTCGAGATACGTCGGGAGTCGGTCGAGTACCCGATCGTCGACGAGGAAGTGTTGATCCTGGTCCGGGTCACCGCGAATCCCGGCCCGGGCAATCAACGCATCTGGATCTCTCATTTAACGAGTTTACGCGAGGGGGGTCCGTAAACGCACCGTCTTGTACTGCCGACCGATAAAATCGAGCTATAGACGGCTGCTGAGCGACAATTATGCGCTCATCGAGTCCAAAGACAGACGCTATCGCTCCTGACCCACGAACGTCCGATACTTCAGGTCCTCATCGCGAAGCTCCTCGAGGATTCGGTTGGCCAGGACCTCACCGGGGGCGTGCAGTCCCGAGATGCGATCCTCGAGTTCCTCGAAGCTCTCGAACGGCTTTCGTTTCCGTTCATCGAGAATCGTATTTCGAAGTTTCTTGCCGATACCGGGCAGGAGGTTCAACTGGTGCAATCGCAGCGTGATCGGCTGGGCGTCATTGTAGAAGGCGACGAATCGCTCCTCGTTCTCTTCGACGAGGTCGTGCACTACGTACTCGAGTTCCGACTGCGCACCCGAAGAGAGGTCGTCGTACTTGACGGGCCGACAGTCTTCGATTACGTCCCGTTCTTCCGGCGGTTCGACCACGACGTTGGTCCCGATCGTTATCCGGGCGTCCTCGTCGAAGGCAACCTCATAAAGCGTAAAATCCGCGGTGTCGAGGGCGTATCCAGCGGGTGATTGCTGAAAGCGCCGACGGCCCTCCGAAAGACCATGGGCGAGGTAATCGAGCACAACCGCTCGGCGTACGTCCGTCTCATCGCTGTCGGCTTCGCTCATTAGGGGAAGATACGGCAACGGGTTACTTAAAGAGTTGGCTCGACGACGAAACCAACTCGACGAAAGCCGTGGCCAGCACCGAGTCGGACGACGAATGTATCGAAACCCACAAAGTGAGCAGGGGAACGACTCCGTTTACGCGTACTTGGCGATGACGTTGAGGATCTCGTCGAGTTCCTCGCCGGAAACGGAGTATCGCTGCTGGGCGAACACCGTCCGAAGCTCCTGACGATCCCGGGGAAGGAGGTTCGCGATCTTGTACGCCGTTGCCTCGTTGACCTTCTCGAATTCCTGAAGATCTTCGACCAGCGCCTTGGCGTCCTCGGTCTCGAGGACTGCGAACCGATTGACGTGATCGATCGCTCGAGCGAGTTCGTATCGAAGCTCACGATCTTCGTCGAGCGCGCGTTCACCCTCGATATCGGCGAGCAGGTCTTTCGTCTCGGAGACCGTCAGATACTCCTCCTCAACGATCTCTTTGAAGATCGTCATTCCTGAGCGCGGAGGTGAGCGGCGGTGGCGATCAACGTTTTGTCGACGCCGCCGTCCGTGATCTGGACTTTGAACGCCTTCCCCTGTTTCCCGGTGACTTCGCCGGTGTGGCCGTTAAAGCGTGGGTGAAAGCGGCCTTTGGCGACGCTTGGGTCGATTTTGAGGTGGACTTTCTGCCCCTCATCGTACTCCTGAATTGCACGCTGTGGTGGGGAGGTGCCACGCTCTCGAGGTTTGTTTGCGAGCTTTCGTCGGGTTCCCTGACGAGGTCCATTTGAGTTCGGCATAGTCCTACGACGGTCTTGAGCGGTGACGGTTATAAAACGCACGTTATGCGCTCGTCTCCTAACGCTCGCTGAGCGGGATCCAAACGAACCGATCGGTGTATCCACGAGTCGGCAGCTATAATCGGCCTCCGAATGAGTGCTCGAGTATGAACGACGACCAGTTCCAGATCGAAACGCGTTCGATCCACGCCGGGCAGGAACCTGACGAGGAAACTGGGGCACTCATGACCCCAATTTTCGCCAACTCGACGTACGAACAGGATGCCCCCGGAGATCACCGGGGCTACGAGTACTCGAGGACGGGGAATCCCACACGAACAGATCTCGAGGAAAACCTTGCGAGCCTCGAGGGAGCCGACTACGGTCGCTGTTTCGCCAGCGGGATGGGGTCGATCAACACCGTCTGTAATCTGCTCGAATCCGGCGACCACGTCGTCACCGGCAACGACGTCTACGGCGGCACCCACCGCATTTTCACGCAGGTCTACGATCAGTACGAGATCGAATTCACCTTCGTTGATATGACCGATCTCGAAGCCATCGAAGCCGCCTTCCAGGACAACACCGAGTTGCTCTGGCTCGAGACACCCACGAATCCACTCATGTCCGTCGTCGATATCGAAGGGGCAGCGGCAATCGCCGACGAACACGACGCAATCTCGGTCATCGACAACACCTTCGCCACACCGTACCTCCAGCGACCACTCGAGCTGGGTGCGGACGTCGTGAGCCACTCGTTGACAAAATACCTCGGCGGGCACTCGGACGTGGTCGGCGGCGCGCTGTTGACAAACGACCCCGAACTGGACGAACGCTTTGGATTCTATCAGAACGCGGTTGGGGCAACGCCCGGCCCCTTCGACTGTTTCCTCGTCCTTCGGGGCACGAAGACACTTCCTGTCCGGATGGACCGCCACTGCGACAACGCTCGTGCTATTGCCGAATGGCTCGACGGCCACTCCGACGTCGATCACGTCTACTATCCCGGCCTCGAAGATCACCCGGGCCACGACATCGCGGCCCGCCAGATGGACGACTTCGGCGGCATGCTCAGTTTCGAACTCGACGGCACGCTCGAGCAGGCCTCGACCGTCGTCGAGGAAACCGAGGTGTTCACGCTCGCCGAGAGCCTCGGCGGCGTCGAGAGCCTGATCGAACAGCCAGCACCGATGACCCACGCCGCGATTCCACGCGAGGAACGACTCGAGGCCGGTCTGACCGACAGCCTCATTCGCGTTTCGGTGGGCATCGAACACGTCGACGACCTCGTTTCCGATCTCGACCAGGCTATTCAAACGGCTCTCGAGTGAGAGCGACTCGAGTTGGCAGGTTTCGTAACGAATTCTGCGACTGCAACCGGGGGATAATGGTCGTGAACGTCGAACCGACACCACATGAACACTGGCGTCGGTAGGACCGCTATTGCGGTTGCCCGGGAAAACGAGATCGTTCTCGTTGCAGCAGGGGTCGCCTTCTACCTGTTCAACTCCCTGATTCCACTGCTGGTTTTCCTCATTATTGCAATCACGATGTTTGGCTGGCTGGAACACATTCTACTGGTTCTTGCACCGGCTATCGGCTCGGACGCCGAGTCGTTACTCTCGGTGATGGAGACGATTATGGGCGAAGGGACTGGACGTGGACGGGCGGCGCTGATTGCCGCCGGGATCCTCACCTGGAGTTCGTTTACGATGTTTCAATCGGTGAACCGAGCGTTCGGCCACGTTTACGGCGTCCAGGCTAAACGCTCGATGATCGAAGCGACTCGAGACACCTGTCTCATTTTGCTCACGGTGATACTCGCCGTATCGCTCTTGGTCGTCGTCCACGTCGGCCTCACGAACCTCATCGGAGATACAGGGGCGACCGTGGCGAGCATCCCCCTGCTGGGAATAGTACTGTTCGGGGTGTTCCTCCCGATGTTCTACCTGTTTCCGCCCTCGGCGGTAACCGTTCGTGAAGCGCTTCCTGGAGCAATCCTGACGGCCAGTTCCTGGACCGTATGTGCCCTCGGCTTTCGCCTCTATCTCCGGGTTTCCGATAGCGTACAGTTGTACGGTATCGCCGGCGGCGTCATGCTCTTGCTTACCTGGCTTTACATCGGCTCGTTGGCATTGCTCGGTGGGGTCGTTCTCAACGTGGTCCTTGCCGGGCGGGTCGAGGCCGAAGAGCGGTGGTTGGGTCGCTGAACAGCGGGAAGCTATAGTAGCCATTGAAAGTCATTGCACACTCTATCGAAAGACGGCGACACGATAGGTGTGTAAATCGTTTCAATGGTTACTATAGGAAACAGTCTGCAGTCAAAGATAAAAGGGGCGTACCAGCCTTCAGTCAAAGTTAGAAGATTCCTTCGGTATTAATATGGGCTTTGTAGCAATTCACTATTTTAAATAACGTATCATGGCTGCCTTCCGATCACGATACGCTCGACGGACGAAGGCTCGTTCAGGACTCGAGAACCATCGTGCCCCTCGAACGAAGGAACTCGAGAACGACAGAGACGTCGTATGGACACGGGAGTGCTGTAGCTTCCCGTGATAGATCGAACCGAAAACTGCGCTCGAGCGTTAGATACGGCCGACGTTCTCGACGGTGACGCTTTCGACACCATCGACTTCACCGAACGCTTCTTCGACGCCTTCGGTGCCACCGGCACCATCAGGAACGATTACGGTCGGGTAGAGCGCAACGAGGCCGAACGCGACTTCCTCACGCTCGACACCGTTGATTTTGGCTCCTTCGGCGAGGGCGTTCTCGAGACGCTCCTGGAGCGCGTCGAGGTCGACCTCGGGACTTTGCGGCATGACTTTAATTTTGGCGGCTACTTTTCCCATGATTATGGTCCGGTGAACCCGCAGTCGGGGCACTCATAGAGGTTGCTCTGTTTGCGACACTTGGCACAGCGATAGATCTGTGCGCCACAGTCTGGGCATTTGAACGCCGCAGCGTTCGTACCCGCGATGTTGATCCCACAGGAGACGCAGGAACGAGTCTCCCGTCGGTCCGTGGAACTCATACCCGCTCTTTCCCGCCCATCGCTTTTAACGGTTGTCTTTCGACCGCAGGTGTCGGCTCGTTGCCGTCCCCACAAGCCAGTACTCGTGCTATCACGGCTGAGTATCCTCGAGAAATACGAGGTATAGGAGCCAAGAGAGATGCCTCGACAGCCGGCGTAGTCCAGACGGGGAGCAAATCGCTCACCATCCCGACCAGCCAGCGAGAATTAACGGGCCGATCAATACCCCCATGAGGTGCACTCGACGGGCACCGAGTCGTACCGGGACGAGGCCGATGATCGCTGCCAGACAGAACACGAGAATACCGACGAGACCGGTGAACAGAAAGGAGAGACAGCAAAGCAGCGTCAAGATTACCACCGAGATCTTCCAGTACTGGAGGCGGCCGATCAACTCGAGGTAGAGATCACCGACGAAAACGACGAGCACGAACCCCACGACGCCGGAGAGGACCACCCCCACAAGGAGAACGGGGAGGTTGAGCGGAGCGCCAACGTTTTCGAAAGCTACCATCACTCCCGACCGCGGTTGGCCGATTGCGACGAGCGCAAACAGGGCGAAAATCGTATTGGCCGTATCGACACCACTTGTCGCGACGATGTAGCCCCGATCGGTGATTCCTCCAGGCACCAGAAACAGTACGGCAATCGCCGCGATTGCTGCCGAAACGCCTGGCAGATAGCCAACGATAGCACCAGCCATTGCCCCTGCCACGGCCGTCCAACCGAGGAACGGTCGTGAAATACGAAGCCCATCATCCTCTTGCGGTGGAACACCTCCACCGTTGATCGCGTCGATCAAGACCGGTGCACCGAACAGTCCGGCAAACAGCGGGGCGAGCATCCCACCCGCATCCAGTGGGGCTTCGGGCGACAGATCGAGTGTCGCCCAGCCGAGGACGGCCGCCAGCAAGAACGAGCAAGCACCGACTGCCCGTCGTTCCCAGGTGTACTCCGTTACCACGAGCGCGAGGACGATAGCGAGCAAGAGAAACGAGAGATGAGCGCGCAAATACGGGTAGACGGCCGTGACACCGAGCGTAATTGGGATGGCGAGTGGAATCGCCACGAGAACAGCGAGCAGGCTCCCAACGGCCGATAATCGTATTGCCTCGAAGCCGCGCCCATCGAGGACCATCCGGTGTCCCGGTAACGCCGTGACGGCCATTTCGGCGTCCGGAACGCCGAGCGCCATCGCTGGAATTGCGTTCAGGAAGGTGTGGACGACGCCTGCCGCGAGCATGGCCGCCCCGACGAACAGTGGCGGCCCCGGAACACTCGTGGCTACTCCTGCCAGAACGAGCGCGAAGTTGTTTGCGTGCAAGCCCGGAATCAGCCCGCTGATGGACCCGAGGACGATTCCGCCCGCAACCCAGCACAGAAACGGGATCGAAAACGCCGGGTCGACGACGAGTTCGAACTCGGGCAGGACCATCAGGTCCCACTGGCTGCCGCTTGTGATTTAAACTCGAGTGCAGCCTCGAGCCAGGCTGCTGAGTTGAAACTCGCGTTTTACCCCGACTGTCAGGGGACTACTTCCTCGAAGACGCGACTTAGTCCCGGGGGAAGCGCGTCCGGATTGAGAAGGGATTCGACGCTCGGGACGACCGCATCAGCACACTCGTTTGCAGGGTCGTTTGTGAGTACCGTGTTCGTCGTTTGGACATCTATTTCACTGCTCTCGCCATCTTCACCCTGGACGTACACCGTCCGAAACCCGGCCTCACGAGCACCGACGATGTCCTCGTCGTAGGTGTCGCCCACGTAGACGTAGTTCGCGGCAGGTAGCCGCTCACGAGCGGTCTCGAAAATCGTGGGCTCGGGTTTTCGAGCGCCGATTTCGTTCGAGACGATCACCGTCGCTACCAGTTCGTCGAGTCCATGCCGGTCGATTTTCGCACGTTGTTGTCGCCCATCGCCGTTCGTCAGAATACCAGTCGGCCAACTGTTTCCGACCCGTTCAACAACTCGCTTTGTCTCACTCGAGACGGCCGTCGCCTCGAGTTCCACCTGACACTGTTCGCGGGCGAGCACCGCCGGATCTGCCTCGAGACTCGTTCCCTCGACCACGGCTTCGTACGCCTGCCGATACGGTGTTTCGGCACAGCGGTCGAGGGCGTCGAAAAGCGCCTCGACGTAGATCGCATAGGCCCGTTCAGTCGGCTCGCCGTATGGATTCACCGCCGCTTCGAACTGCCGTTCGAATCCTTGCGTATAGGTACAAAGCGTCCCATCGAGATCGAAGTAGACGGCAGTGGTCATCGCTGTCTCATCCTCATTGATCGGTGTGCATCGATGATTGGTAGTTTCCCCGTTGGTGTCACTACGAGGCCCGATCACCAATAAAAGTGAAGCTAAAACGGCTCGTCGTCGTGCGACTTAGCCGAAGAGTTCGCCGAGACCTTCGCCGCTGGCCTCCTCTTCTTCGTCATCGTCGTCGTCCGTCGTGTCCGGGACGTCGCTGGTCTCTTCGACCTCGTCGTCATCGTCACCGTCGTCGGCTGCGGCTGCAGCGCCACCGGCGGCGGCTCCAGCTGCGGGGACGGCGGCTGCCTCGGCGACGGCCTCGTCGATGTCGACGTCCTCGAGTGCGGCGACAAGCGCCTTCACGCGAGATTCTTCGACGTCGACACCGGCGGCCTCGAGTACGCCGGTCAGGTTGTCTTCGTTGATCTCTTCGTCGGTCTCGTTCAGGATGAGTGCTGCGTAGACGTATTCCATTGTTGTAATCCTCGTAGTGTATTAGCCGAACATTGCGCCGAGCCCTTCCGCACCGTCGCCATCGTCATCGTCGTCGTCATCGTCGTCGGCTTCGGGTTCGGCGTCGTCCGTCTCGTCTTGGTCGTCAGTCGATTCTTCAGTGTCCGCTGCAGGCACAGCAGGTGCCTCAACGCCCTGTAGCTCCTCGGGGAGGGCTTCCTCGTCGTCGATCTGAGCCGCTATGGCGCGTAGTTGCGCGTCGGCCTTGCGGACCAGGTCGGGCATGAGTTCGTCGTTCTCGATTGCGGCGTGCAGGCCGAGGCTCTTGGCCTCGCCGGTCGCCTTGGCGATGATCGAGGGAACGGTCTGGGCTGTCGGATAGCCAGCGTTGATCGAGAGGTTGCGTGCGAAGGCGGCTGCCGTCTGCACGTCGCTCTCGTAGGCCTCGACATCGATGTCCAGGTCCTCGGGGTCGAACAGGACGCCTTCGGAGTAGACGGCGCGCAGGTCGAGTCCGACTTCCTTCGGCTCGATACCGAGTTCGTTGAGGACGTTTGCCAGATCCGCCGAGACTTCTTCACCAGTCTCGAGCACGGTCGAGTCCTCCATCACCTGAATCGAACCGGCTTCGATTCGGGCGTTGGCACCGACCTGCTGGAGTTCGCCGACGAACGGACCGGGGTCGACTCCCGTGTCACCCTCTGGGATGACGATGTCGTTCGGAGCGACTTCGCCAGCGTTGATCGGTGCGGGCGTCTTCGACGCCTCGAGTTCCTTGTAGAGCGCGAACGGGTTGGCGTTCGTCGCCACCAGGCCGACCTGCCCGTCGATGTGTTCGACGAGATTGTCGAGTCCAGCGGCTTCGAGCGCTCGCGTCTGCAGCGTATTTCGGCTGACGCGGACGACGGCCGTGCCGTGGAGTCCGCGGCGCATGTCTTGAAGTTGCTTCGAGGGGATACCGGTGATGCCAACAACACCGATACTTTCGTAGTCCTCGATGAGCGTCGCAAGTTCGTCGACCTCCTCCCGCTTCCACTCCGGAAGGTTCTCGGTTTTGCGCTCACTCTGGGCTTCAGCGCTCATTTCAGGCCACCTCCACAGACGGTCCCATCGTCGTTTTCACGAAGACGGAGTCGATGTTCTGCGGACCTTTCTCGAGGTCGGCGTGCAGTCGCCGGAGGATGACGTCGATGTTGGACGCGATATCCTCGGCACTCATGTCCTCGGCACCAACGCGCGTGTGGAACGTGCGTCGGTCTCGAGAACGAATCTGCACGGTGTTTTTGAGTCGATTGACCGTCTCGACGACGTCGTCGTCGGGCGAGAGCGGGTCCGGCATTTTCCCTCGAGGACCCAGGATGGTACCCAGGTATCGAGCGATATCTTGCATCATCGCCTCTTCAGCGATGAAGAAGTCAGTCGCGTCTGCCAGGTCTTTGGCTTCGTCATCGTCCAGGTCGGCCACGTCGCTCCCCGAAAGGACCTCGTCCGCAACCTCTTCGGCACGGACGGCGGTCTCGCCTTCGGCGATCACGACAATCTGAGTTTCTTGGCCGGTGCCGGACGGCAACACGACTGATTCATCGACACGATTCGACGGTTCGTTTAAATCTAGATCGCGCAGATTGATCGCGAGGTCCACCGTCTCGGTAAAGTTCCGATCCGGTGATTCCTCGAGTGCGCGAGTCACTGCTGTTTCTATATCCGTATCTGCCATCGTTCACCTCCGTAGTACGCAGGGTATGCTCCTACGGGTCAGTGAAACAGGCCATGCCTGTCTCGGTTTGAGAGAGTGCTATCGGGAACTTAAACCCGTCGAACTGTCCGTTCGATCGACAGCGAAACGTTCCTTCGATCGACAACGAAAAGTCAGACCACCGAGACACGGCCCTCGTACCACAGAACCGACCTCGAGTGGATGGCAAGCGAAACAAGATTGAACGCATAGGAAACATCGCGATGAGCGTAAATTTTTAGCCCCGAGAATAGTTAATTTCCGGAACCTATATTATGGTGCTCATGTATTTCACAACTATGGGGCCAATAGACTTATATTACATGACCGCCGGCTCGGGGGAGCCACTCACAGCGTACGAGGAACTCCTCGGGCTCTATGAGGGGCTATCACTGGTCGAACAGGGGGTTGTACACGGCGCTGGCGTGTTGCTTGTTGGAGTGTTGCTGATTGGAATCCTCCGTGGATTCGCCAGTGACACGCTCAAAACGTCCCATCGGAGTCCGTTCATCTCGTTATGTATCGGGCTTCCCGCCACAATCGTGCTCGGTGGGCTATTCTACACCGGATTGGTCCTCAGTGGGACCAACGTTGGGATTTTCTTTGCAATCCCGCTCGTTACCATTAGTGGCCTCCTCTTGCCCGCTGTTGTTACAATGGGGTACGTAGCTCTCGGCGGGGCAGTACTCGGTCGCCTGGGATCAACGAACGTCGCTTCGTGGATCGTGCTCGGTGCAGTGTTGAGCGCGTTGACGGTACTCGCTACGCCAGTCGCGGTTGCCGTCAGCTTCCTCGCAGCCGCACTCGGCTGCGGTGCTGGGGCCCGAGTGATGTTCAACGGCGGCGGTGTCCGCGAGAGTACCGACAGAGTCGTTCCGCCGGCGAACAAAATTTAGGGGAGTTTCGAGTGGTTGTTTCTCGCGCCACGTGACGAATGGCTCATTTTGTTGGAGTTTTGGAGCAATTTGTGTTTGGGAGCAATTTGTGGATCGCAAACTTTCGTCGTAGATATAGGTCACAGCTTTCCTGCAGCCACGGTTAACTGACTCATCTCTCGAGTCTGCCTCGGGGACCTACAGAAATCCAAGGCGAGTGTCTCCGGGCTTGTCTCCGAGGTGTTTTACCTACACCCGTGTGTACGGGTCTCGAATTCCGCAGAAGGAAAGCGTGTCAGCCGGAGGCTACACGCCCAGTTAATCAGTGGGAGAGTTACTCGACGAGGACGTCGTCGTACTCGCCGTCGTCGACTTTCGCTTTGAACTCGCGGGCATCGACGCCTTCGATGGTGACGCCCATCGAGGCACAGGTACCGACGACTTCTTTCGCCGCGTTTTTCGTATCGTACGCGAGCAGGTCGGGTTTCTTCTGCTCGGCGATCGTTTTCACCTGGTCGATCGAGAGATCAGCGACGAAGTCCTTCTGGGGTTCGCCGCTGCCGGTGTCGAATCCGGCCTCGTCTTTGACGAGTGCAGCCGTTGGTGGGACACCGACGTCGATGGTGTAACTCCCGTCTTCTTCGTATTCGACGGTGACAGGCACTTCGGTGCCGTCGAACGCTGCAGTTTGTTCGTTGATATCGCTGACGACCGCCTGAACGTCGACGGGCGTCGGTCCGAGCTCGGGGCCGAGTGGTGGGCCAGGGTTGGCCTGGCCACCCGGGACGAGCACTTCGATGGTTCCAGCCATACCCGAATGAATCCTCGCTCGAGTTTTAAGGGTTGCCATTCGAGGTAGTCGGGTAGCGCGAGTGTGTGACGAGTTCTCGACAGGCACGAATACGACGACGATCAGTTCTTCCCTTCGGTAACGTCCTCGCGCCAGGCGGCAAACGACTCGAGAACATCGGATTCGTCGAATCGTTCGATACAGGGGACTTCGTGTGGATGGATCTCGAGAACACGTTGTCGGAGGGCAGGATAACGCTCGTCGGTTGTTTTGGCGAGCAAAACTGTTTCCTCCTCACGGTGGACTGCTCCCTCCCATCGATAAGTGGATGTGGTCTCGATTTGATTGACACAGGCAGCCAACCGTTCGTCGATGATTGTTTCGGCTATCGAGTTAGCAGCCGTTGGCGGTGCGGTAATGTACACAGTCGGCATAGTCGGTACTTGGTTTCACGACACAAAAATCTGGAGTGATATTTGACCTCCTCCACGCCCTGAAGGACGTGGAATCCGACCATCGGATTTCCGCCGG
>JAOPJZ010000044.1 GCA_025517525.1 Natronosalvus hydrolyticus | reverse complement strand
GGACTTCACCCCCGACCTCAAGGGTCGGGGTTCTCGTCCTGCACCGCCTATAGATCACCGGTTCCTGTCCCCGTTCGATACGGCTGCAAAACCTGTGCAGTGGCTCACTCACCTCGTTCTCGAATCCGTCGCGGACACATATGCCGAAAATTATAAAACTTATCTGTGAGATACCCTCGATGATGGCAGACGAGAATCAAATGGAATATGACGAATCGGGGGCTGAACAGCCAGTACAGGGGGCCGGTGAGCAACCACAGGCGGCACCGGACGCGGGATCTGATCTGCCGGTCAAGGAAGGGGCCGTATTCGGCGTCAGTGCGTTCTTGCTGAGTTATCTGACGTCTTTGGCAGTCGTCATCGGGACGTTCGCACTGGGTGGCGTCGACGCTGACGATATGGCAGCGTCCTGGGAATTCGCCGCCTGGGGGCTGCTTTCCGGACTCGGGGCGACGTTTGAGGTAGACGGTGAGGTCGCTTCGCTCGTCAGTGCTGGAGGGGAGTTCGGTAACATCGCAATCGTGTTCATCCTCGTTCCTCTCGTCGTGTTGCTCGCCGCTGGCTACAGCATGGCGAAATACACCGATGCGTCGGATGCCGGTGAGGCAGCCAAGGCGGGCGCGCTCGTCGTCCCCGGCTGGCTGGTGCTCGCCGTCATCTTCTCGGTCGTTGCGGAGTACGAAACCGACGCCGAAGTCACGATGGGTATCGCAACCGGTGACGCCGTCCTCTACGCCGGCGTCCTGATCCCGGCACTGTTCGCTATCGCTGGCGGCCTGCTTTACAGCTGGCCCGACCCGGTCGAGAAGGCGATAGAGAAAATCGACGGCTGACCGCGCCCACTCGCTTTTTTCGTGGCTCGAGTCCCACATAGGTCAACGAACCGAAAGAATAACGACTGCCTATCTGGACCTACAGATATGTCCCTCGACAGACGGCTCGAGTACGAGCCAGCGCCCTCCAGCGCGGCGGACACGACGGCGGAATCCAAACAGGAAACGAGTGACTCGAGTGATGGCTATGACCTTTCGGTGCTGAAACCTGGCGCTGTCGTCGGCCTGGGGATTTTCACGGTGGCCTATCTCGTCAGTTATCAGTTCGTCATTGCCTCGGGTGGCGGCGTCGCCGACGGTGGCGTCGCCGGCGGCGAGGATGGTCCGGCGCGGTGGACGCTCGCTGGTTTTCTCCTGCTTTTGGTCAACGGCGGCACGTTCATCCAGGAAAGCGAACGGCTGTTGTACCCGGGTGACGTGTTGTTTCTGTTCGGGTCGATGATTTTCGTGCCGGTGCTCGTCGTCATCTTTCTGAGTGCAGGATGGCTTGTTGTCCGGATTCTCGAGCCACAGGACCTGCAATCGACGGTAAAGGGGGCAGCGGCTGCCGTCCCGAGCTATCTGGTTCTGATCGCTCTCGGGACGCAGCTGTTTTCGTACACGCCCGAGGGGGAGGAGGGGCCGTGGGCGGAGTTCGATTCCATCGCGGTCACACTCGACAGCACCCTGGTCGTGACGAGTGCGGTTTTTTCGTTCACGTTCATCTGTCTTGGAGCCGTGATCGCCAATCGTGCCGTGTTGTTTGGATCGAACGAGGACCGACAGCCGCCAACAGGTCCGGGTATCGCCGCCGTATCTCAATTGGGGGACGTTGAAGCAGCAGGAACCGCTGACCACACCGTTACGGATACCGACTCGAGCCACCGTCGATCCGCGAACGCCGACGAGACCCGCCGGTCTGGATCGATGAGGGCTTCAGAATCGAACCCTACAGAATCCGCCGAGGTGTCGACCGAGTCGGGGTCGATCGACGATCACGAACGGTATCGGCCATCGGACCGCTGATTTCCGCCCGATTGCAGAAGGGGCGAACGATCACTCGAGGACGCCTGCCCGCTCGAGTTCCTCGCGAACGCCAGCCATCGACGTGACGACGACGTCACAGTGTGGCTCGACGGCCGGTTTTGGGTCGAATCCGATTGCCAATCCTGCAACGCGGAGCATTGGGAGGTCGTTTGCCCCGTCGCCCACCGCGACGGTTTCCTCCAGAGTCACGCCGACTGCGGTCGCGAGGTCCTCGAGCGCGTCGTCTTTGGTCCCTTCGATGAGGGGGCCCTCTGCGTCGCCCGTCAGTGCCTCCCCGTCGCTATCGAAGGGGAGTCGGTTCGAGACGATGTGATCGACGGTGACGCCTTCACGTTCGAGAGCCGCCTGGACCCCGCGCTCGAAGCCGCCGGTGAGAATCGCCGTCGTCACGCCGGCCTCGTTGAGCGTCTCGAGCAGGTCGGCGGCTCCGTCACGGAGTCTCACCTCGTCGTAGGCAGCCGTTACCTCGGCGTGGGGAAGGCCCTCGAGCAGGGCCGCTCTCGAGCGGAGGCTTTCGGCGTAGCCGATTTCGTCGTTCATCGCGCGCTCGGTGATGTCGGCCATCTCGTCGGCGACGTCGATCCGTTCGCCGAGCAAGACCGTCATCTCCGAATCGGAGAGCGTTCCGTCGAAGTCGAATGCGACGACAGTCATCGACAGGGGATTATCAGCGGTCGGTTAAACCCCTTCAGGTTCGTGCGAATCTCGAGCGGTGTCTCCTCTCGAGGACGTTACGGGTGGCTACTGGCCGATTACTTACTACCGAGCAGGTGGCCGCTCTCTCGAGGGAGGCTGTCGTGTCTTCAGGACGTTCTCGAGCGGTCGCACGCAACCCGACGCTAGCAGACGGCTCGACAGCAGCGAGTCGCATCTTCGAGAAGCTCACTACCCAGCGGCTACCGGTTTCCGATCGGCCGTTTTTCGTTCCCGAACAGGTGCGGTGGTATCACCGCCAGCGACTTCGCCTCCAGACCTGGCGGGCCTGCGGCCGCCAGTGTGTCGCCCCGATAGATCCGACGGCGACCCTCGAGATATCCCCGGAAGCGATCACGCATACGCTCGACCGCTCACGGCGCCGGCGTCTCGAGTCGTCGACGCCGGGACACGTACAGGCCGTCACCGGCGGTGACTGGGACCGGGCGGGAACGCGATTTCTCGAGAGCGCCCCCTACCGAACGGTGGCCGATGTGCTTGGGGCACAGAGCGAGATAGAACTCGATGAAGAGGGCCAGCTGGAGGCTCCGGCCGAGGGCTCGATAGCACGGCTCGAGTGGCTGCTCGTCGATATCGCAACCGGCGGCTACCGGTCGGTTGCCGAACGGCGCAAGCGGCGTCGCGATCCAACGGAACCGTCGATACTCGATCCACATCCACAATTACCGCCGGCAAAAAGCGAGGTTCGCGTCACCGTCGGCCGCGACGGGCGCTTGCTCGTTCACAGCGGCCACGGGCGGCTGGCCGTCGCACGTCTCCTCGGGGTTCGGTCGATACCCGTTCACGTCTACGTTCGTCACGAGCGCTGGCAGCGTCGTCGTGACCGGGTGGTCCTCACGGGCTCCGGTGGAGGAACCCATCCGGATCTCGCTTGCCTCGAGCCATGATACAAGACGCGTTCGTTTCACTCTCGAGGATGCGGTGCCGTCGATAGGGATTCCGGAAAATCGCGATTACAGTTGTTCGATGCTGCCGTCGCTCGAGCGTTCGCGGAAGACCTGTCCTTCGAACAGCGTCACGACGACGTCGTCGTCTTGCCAGGCGTTGGGGGCGAGGCCGGCTTTGCGGCAGGTCCGGTCCAGGTACTCGTGTTCGCTCCAGCCGTTTTCGACGGGAACCGTCGGGTAGAGCCAGCCGGTTTTGCCGCCACCGTCGATGGCGACGCCGTGGGTACCGAGTTCGATGTCGGCCACCGGGTCGTCGGTGAGCAGTACGTTACGGACCGTACAGACCGAGACGGTGAGATTCGAGAGTTCCGAGGGGGTTACTTCGGAGCCACAGGAATCTTCGCTCGCGGCTTCGATGGCCGCGTCGACGATGACGTGACCGAGCTGTTCGCCCGAGCGATAGCCACCGGCACAGCCACGCAGGCTGCCACGGCCGCGCGTGGACTCGAGGCGGACGAACGCGCCGCTACGCTCGTAGAACGTTTCGCGCATACTGCCCGGATGTTCTCGTTGCCCGTTTCGTACGTACGACTCGACTGACTCACGGGCGAGTTCGACCGCTCGTGCGCCGTCTTCGTAGGAAAGGTCTGCGCCCTGTCGCTGGGACATACTGCAATACAAGGGCGTAGTTTCCCAAAAACGCTTCCATTCACTCACGGCTCGATTTAAGCCCGTTGCGGACTCTGACCGAGAGACTTAACCGAGCGACGGGCCTACGATGAGTGGGAGAGAGAGCCTGGCTGCCGCGATGGACGGGTCGGAAACGGCCCGGCCACCACACGCGGTCGCTCCATCGGGGCGGCCGCGCCCGCGAGGAAAGTCCCCCCACCGTTCGGGTCGGTGACCGGGTGCAAGCCCGGAGCGGGAGACCGCTGGCTCTGGAACAGAAACGACACGTCTCGGTCCGACCAATGAGGCGCGCGAACCCAACCGCAAGGACGGGGAGACCCCGCCGAGGATTGGCGTACGCTGTGACGACCGAGGATCGATGGAACGGCGAATCCTCACCGGTGCAAGTCCACTCCGTTGGTAACCCGAAAACACCGCTTTTGCGGGCGGGGTGGATGCTTAGCCGAATGCCGGGATGAACAGAAGGGGGCTTACTCCTCTCACCTACCTTATTCTCGAGAGCGGCCGCGCTTGTTGCGTCGCCTACAGCAGTCGTCTCATACGGTCCGCTGTACCTTTTTACCGATGATTGTCATACCGGGTCGGCAATCTCCGGGAAGAGACGACAAAAACCGTCTCAGATACTCGTCATCAGATACTCGTCAGCGACACGTCGATACCGGTCTCGTTCTCGACGTTGTCGGTGATTGGACAGCGCGACTCGACGCCCTCGAGCCACGCCTCGAGTTCGTCGTCCGTCGCGTCGGCTTCGACCTCGAGGTCGACCTCCAGTCCCTGGAAACCCGGTCTCGCGTCGGTCTCCTCGCCCTTGTAGGCGGCGTAGTCGACGCCACCCTCGACGGTGACGGCCAGGGATTCGATATCGATATCCATGTCTCGAGCCACCATCGTGCCCGTCGAGTTGAGACAGCCGGCAACCGAGCCAAGCATGTACTCGACCGGGTTGACGTCACGGCCGATTTCGAACTCGGCACTGCCGGTGTCGACGGTCATCCGTTTGGGGCTGATTCTGGTTCCCTCGAGTGTGTACCACGATACGGCGTCGGATTGGTCTGCCATGCACCATCGTTTGTTCGCGAAGGGGGTGTTTGTTTCGCCGGTTTTCGACAGCCGGGATTCGGCCTGCTCGAGTGCCACAGACGGTGTTTTTGCGTAAGCGTTCTGCCGGAGTCTTCCAGGAACGAAGCGACTGAAAGGCACGGACCGTCGGTAACGTTCCGGATGTTTGACCTCGTCAGGACGTTCCGGGCTGCGACTCCTTTGCTTAAATCCCCGCGTACACGTTTTCGGAACCCAGTCTTTTCGCTACGCTCGCCACATTGTGTTTTGAAGAGCGTCCTGACGGAGTCTGACGCGAGTTTACGAGCGTCAGGCACGTCAGGACCGAACCTCGCAGCGAGTGCTGAGCACACTCGCAAGAAGTGAGCGTCCTGACGGAGATTTGAACTCGCCAAGACGTTCCGGGCGTGCGGCGCTTCGCGCCGGTCCGGGCTGCGGCTTGTCTGCTCAAATCTCCGGGTACGTTTCGCCGACACCTGCCGCTCGCGTTGCTCGCGGGTTGGTGTCGACAGAAACGTCCTGACGGAGATTTGAACTCCGGTCCCTGGCTCCGCAAGCCAAGAGGATAGTCCACTACCCTACCAGGACTCATCTATTCGTTACCCGGAAACAGTTAAAGCCCTTTCGAAAGGGATGGGCGTGATGGGTGTCAGTGGCAGCCATGGTGCCTGTCACGGCCGACTAGTGTCTCGGTTAGTTTGGTGCTAACCGGCCGATGAACGTTCTCGAGATCGCACTTGGACGTTGAGAACCGACTCGCGGACCGACTCGAGTAATCGGCGAAACGATGGAACGGACCTCTTTCGGTTGTTTGAGAGGTGAAACGGTACCGTGGACCGACCAGTCACCGTGTAGAGACACCGGTTTTACCTGGCGGGTCGGTCGACAGTATCAGCGGACAGTTGCTCGAGGCGAACTGGCATGTAACTGTTTTTTCGAACCGTTGCATCGTTGTGACTGTCTGAATTGGCGGTAATTCAGTCCGAAGTTCGGGGACGGTGACGGCCGCTTATATCGATATCCGGTGGCCACGAAACTGGCACTATGCCACGAACGACTCTCAGCAGACGACGATTCGTGACCGTTGCGGGCGCAGCCGGAGCGGTCGCGCTCGCGGGTTGTACCGATGACGAGGAAGCACCGATCGAGGACGACGACGGTATCGGGGACGATGGCGAAGATGGATTCGACGACGGTGAAGACGGGTTTGAGGACGACGGTGAGGAAGACGGACTCGACGACGACGGTGAGGAAGACGAACTCGACGACGACGGCGAGGAAGACGGTATCGACGACGACGGTGAAGACGATGACGACGGTATCGATGACGAAACGAACGATACCGATACGGACGATGATGGCGAGGAGACTGCTGATGGAGACGACGACACGAATGACACGGACACCACTGACTAATCACGCATACGGGTAGCAATCGCTTCGTTTTCCCACCACTTGCGGCTTTTATTTTTGGTCCCACTACCCCTCGAGTTTAAATACCATCCCGACTCCAGCGACAGCATGGAGAAACCGGGAACGCACCGACGGTCACACCAAATGGACAATGCTTATGCGCGGGCTACCCATGCACGAGCATAGAATGAGTGACATCGAGGGGATTTATGAGGACCTCGAGGCTGACGTCTCCCTCGAGGAGTTTCGGGAGGCTGTCGAGGCCAAAGTCGAGCAGATGGGCGGTCTCGCCGACGATGAGACGGCGGCGATGCTCATCGCCCACGAACTCGGAGAGAGCGAGGTCAACGGCGTTGCCGACATCGAACCGGGAATGGAGGAAGCGAAGTTCGTCGCAAAAGTACTGAAAATCGGCGAACTGCGCACCTTCGAACGCGACGGCGAGGACGAAGACGGCCGGGTCGTCAACGTTGAAGTCGCGGACGAAACCGGCAGCGTGCGGGCTGCCTTCTGGGATGAACTCGCCCAGGCAGCCGTCGACGAACTCGATGAAGGACAGGTACTCAAAATCAAGGGCCGACCCAAAGAGGGCTTTAGCGGCGTCGAAATCAGCGTCGATGACGTCGAACCGGATGACGATACCGACATCGACGTGCAACTGGCGGACACGTATACGATCGAATCACTCTCGCTCGGCCTCTCGGACGTAAATCTTGTTGGACTGGTGCTGGACACCGGATCGATCCGGACCTTCGACCGTGACGACGGTTCCGAAGGGCGAGTGGCGAACATCACCCTCGGAGACGCTACCGGTCGCGTGCGGGTGACTCTCTGGGACGAGCAAGCCGACGTCGTCGACGAGTTCGAAGCGGGCGACACGGTCGAGGTCGTCGACGGCTACGTTCGTGACCGGGACGGCGCACTCGAGTTACACGTCGGCAACCGCGGTGCCGTCGAAGCCGTCGACGAGGATATCGAGTACGTTCCCGAAAGCACGGCCATCGAATCGCTCGAGCTGGGTGAGACGACGGATATCGCCGGTGTGGTCCGCTCGGCGGACCCGAAACGCACTTTCGACAGGGATGATGGCTCGGAGGGGCAGGTTCGAAACGTTCGCGTCCAGGACGCAACGGGCGACATTCGCGTGGCAATGTGGGGCGAAAAGGCGGATATCGACCTGGGGCCTGGTGACGAAGTCGCGTTCGCCGACGTCGAGATCAAAGACGGCTGGCAGGACGACCTCGAGGCCTCAGCTGGCTGGCGGTCGACGGTAACGGTTCTCGGGGGAGCGGACGGTGCCGGGTCGGCTGGCGACGAGGACGGTGCTGGCAGTGCTGACACGGGCCTCTCGGCGTTCACCGACGCTGACGATGGCGACGCCGAATCGGCCGAGGCCGCCGACACCGACTCCACTGCGGGCGAAACGGAGACGACGGTGCCATCTGACGGCGAATCAATTGAATTTACCGGCGTCGTCGTCCAGGCGGGCGATCCCGTCGTTCTGGACAACGGCGAGAAGACGATGAGCGTCGAGACGAGCGCCGACGTTGGTCTCGGTGAGGAAGTGACCGCCCGGGGCCAGGTTCGTGACGGCCGCCTCGAGGCCGACGACGTGTTCTGATATAGTAGCCATTGAAACGGTTAACACATCTATCGACACGCAATCCTGTGATAGTGTGTGCAATGACTTTCAATGGCTACTATAGCGATTCTTGGAACTATCGAGACACTCGAGTGGAGGCGGTACCCCTCGTCCCAGGACTTCGATGAATCGCTATAAGAGGGATTGGTGTACCTGTGTACCGATCAGCGACCACCCGATCCATCGCTGATCACGACAACGAATCCTGGTCGGTAGAACTGTCAGTTGTCTCGAGGAGGGTTCGACTGTTCGGGCTGCCGCCTGTACGAAAAGCATTAAGAAGGTTTACTCCGGCTATCTGTGTATGAACGTCGAACTCCCGTTCGCTCCGGTGGACACGATCATCCGGCGGAACGCGGGGGACCTTCGGGTGAGTGCTGGGGCGGCCGAAGAACTCGCAAAGGAGATACAGCGTCACGGTGCGCGACTGGCCGTGGGTGCGGCCGAGCGGGCGACGGCAGACAGCCGGAAGACGTTGATGGCGAGCGATTTCGAGGTCGAAACCGTCGTCGACGCTGACGCTCTCGAGTTACCGGTCGCCCCGGTCGACCGCATTGCACGGATCGATATCGAAGACCACTATCGCGTGTCGATGGATGCCCGAATCGCCCTCGCGGACATCCTCGAGGATTACGCGGATAACGTTGCCAGAGCTGCGGCGATACTGGCGCGTCATGCCGACCGTCGGACGATCACGGCGGACGATATTGAGACGTACTTCGCGCTTTTCGACCATCGATAACTTATGCGCTTTGGGTATAGCAACACCTGTCTCGAACACGACCCTGGCCCGCGCCACCCGGAGACGCCGGACCGGTTGCGGGCGATTCGAGAGGGACTCAAACGGAAACACGGCGTCGAATACGTCGAAGCCGACCCGGCGTCGTTCGAGACGATTGCGGGCGTTCACGACCGCTCGTATCTCGAGGACGTGCGGGAGTTCTGTGCGGATGGGGGCGGGAACTGGGACCCGGACACGACGGCCGTCGAAGAAACCTGGGACGCGGTTCGGATGAGTGCGGGGCTCGCCTGCTGGGCGGCGGACCGAGCGCTCGACGGTGATGACGGCCGCGAAACGCCGTTCTCGATCGGACGGCCACCGGGCCATCACGCCATCTACGACGACGCGATGGGCTTTTGCTTCGTGAACAACGTCGCGGTTGCGGCCCAGTGGGCGCTCGATGCGGACGCCTACGATGTCGACCGCGTCGCCATCGTCGACTGGGATGTCCACCACGGCAACGGCACCCAGGACATCTTTTACGACCGCGAAGACGTGTTCGTGGTTTCGGTCCACGAAGCGGGGCTGTATCCTGGCACGGGTGCGGTCGAAGAAACCGGCGCTGGCGATGGTGAGGGCACGACGATGAACGTCCCGATGCCTGCGGGTGCGGCCGATAGCGGCTACGTCGCGGCGTTCGAACGCGCAATCGTGCCCGCACTCGAGGGGTATGACCCGGACCTCGTGTTAGTCAGTGCCGGCTTCGACGCCCATCGTCACGACCCGATTTCGCGGATTCGACTCACGTCGGAAGCCTACGCGTTGCTGACCGATCGAATTCGGTCGCTCGCAACGTCGGTGGATGCCGGACTCGGGTTCGTCCTTGAGGGAGGATACGGACTCGAGGTGCTCGCAGAGTGTGTCGCGCTGGTCCACGAGACGTTCGATGGGCGCGACCCGCTTGGGCCGGACGACGAGGTCAACGAGAAGGTGACCGAGTTGCTCGAGGAAGTCGTGGCGGTTCACGGCCTCGAGTAACGTTTCTCGGATGTCAGTCCTGGTGTTGCAACTGACAACGGATTCCCTATCGTGTATTTTTATTCACAGCTGTTCGTATCTTAGCCAACAAACTCATGAGGACCGATGATATATGAAACCAGTAATGAACCGAAGAGCCGTTCTCGCTAGCACAGGTGTCGTCGGACTCGCGAGTCTGTCTGGCTGTCTGGGCCTGGCTGGACTCGACGAACACGAATCGAAGCCGGCCGGGGTCAACCGGTCGGTGCTCGATGATACCGGGTACGACCAGACCGGAGTCGAACCGCTCAGTATTAAGGAGGAGTTCGACGCCGTCCTCTTCAGCGAATCGGTCAGCGTGACAAATCACATGACCGAACACGACAAGGAAGTCGAAATTCCCGGGGTGGGAAGCCAGCGGGCGGCCACCTTCGTGGTACTGACGACGCCGCAGGTATCGGTGCTCGGTCGGGAACTCAATCCGGTTGGAGAGATGTCGACTCGAGAGCTGGTTGACCTCGTTGCGGACAATTACGATAATATCGGCGACCCGACGCCGGTCGGTGAGGAGGAGGTCACCGTCTTCGGAGAGACCACGACGATGTCACGATACAGTACGCAGGCCGACTTCGACGGCACCGAACTCGACGTGCTCATGCACGTGACCACCGCCGTCGAAACCGAGGATGATCTCCTCTTTACGGTCGGCGTCTATCCCGAGGACCTCGAGGATGTCGAGGGTGACAATATCGTCGCGCTGGCCGAAGGGGTTATCGAGGACGCTCACGAGTAGTCAGTCGACTCGATTCGGTGTGGTAGAGCGACACTCGAACACTGGTTTGGAATTTGTAGCAAATAACTCGCATATCGATATCTAAGGGGTCGGCTCGAAATAGCGCCGAAGTGCCGGTCCGAAGTCCTCGAGCAAGTCGGTCAGTTCGTCGTCGACGAGCACCGTGTAGCCGTCGTCGAGTGCCGTTTCGACGTGAGCACCGAGGCTGACGTCGAACAGGCGTGGGCTCTCGAGGAACTCGAGTGCACTGGTACACGTGCGTTCCCGCTCGACCACGTACCGGTCGCCATCGATGAACGGCCCGTAGACGCTGTCGTCGTCGACGTAGGCGGCGAAAAACCCCTCGGCGTGGTCTCGAACGTGAACCGGTGGCCCCTCGTGGCGTTCGATTTTCGGCCGCCTTGGGACACCGAGGTCGAACAGGAGGACGGCGGTGTCGGCAGCCATCGTCGTTTTGCGGAGGACGTCGAAGCCCCGGGCGTCGAGGCCGCGAGCGATTCCATCGAGCGATTTGTACAGTTGTGGATACAGCTGGTCGTCGACCAGATCGGGAGTGTCGAATCTGATCGCGAGCGACGTCGCCCCCCGCCGCTCGAGGTGTGTTTCCAGTTCCGAGGGCTCGAGTGGGTCCGGATCGGCAGGTCTGAAGTACTTGAGTGTTGGCTCGGCGAGCATTGCTCGTGCGTAGTGTTGCAAGCGGGCGACGTTCGCCGGTGAGCAGACGGCGGCGACGTTTCGCGTGGGGTCCGTCGGGTCGATGACGACCAGTGGGTCATCGAAGCTGGCCGACCCGTGGTCTTCGGGGTCGAGTTCGACCGGTGGGTGCCAGTCGGCGGCGGCCTCGAGTAGCGGCCGAAAGCCCCCGTATTCGAGGACGAGCAGTTCGGTCAAATACCCGCTAAAGCCCGCGGTCCGGAGGTCGGAGCCGTAGACGTCGATTCCTTTCAAGAACTGTTTGGTGATGCGGCTGTCGTCGGCCAGGGTCTCGTCCAGTCGCCGATCCAGATAGCGGTTGTGAAACGGCGTGCGGTCGACGGCCGAGCGGATATCGCTCGCTCGCTCGAGTCGAAAGCAGGGGACGATGTCGATGTCGAAGCCGTCGTAGGTGCCTTTGACGTAGGGGTGTTCGGCGTACTCTTCGTGGCCCGAAGGGAGCGTTTCGTGGCCGACCTCGAGGCCGACGCGCTCGAGGGTGTCACGGTCGGTTTCGGGTGGAAACCGAACGAAGATGTCGATGTCTCGGTCGCCACTGACCCAGGTGTTGCGGGCGGTGGAGCCGACCTGTACGACGTCGGCGTCGGGGACTCGTTCGGTGACGGCAGCCGTCGCTCGTGCACGGAGGGTGGTTGCGACCTCCTCGAGACGCTGGCGTTCGGTTGTATCAGGCGTACTCTCCCGTCGTATCGCCTCCGTGACGGCCTCGAACGACATCGCTTCGGCCGTTTCGTCGGCACCCTCCTCGGTCATATCCGTATGGTACTCGAGGGGTGATAGAAAGGCTGTCGACACAGCCTGTGAACCGGTGACAGCATGAGGGCAAAAACGAAAGCCCTATCAAATCAACCCGACAACGAGGAGATGAGCCGAAGTAGCTCAGTTGGTAGAGCACCTCGCTGTTAACGAGGCGGTCCCAGGTTCGAGTCCTGGCTTCGGCGCCTTTCTCGTATCGTTGCCCACGAAGCGCTGGCTCCGCCAGCGGGTGTGAACTCGAGACGGGAGCCTTCGATGCACTCCCTTCGGTCACTGGACGCCGATCGCTGTCTCTTCCTCGAGTTCGAGAACCGAGTAGTCGACGGTTTCGACACCGCTGCAGGCTCGCGCTTCGTTGACAAACTGTGAGGCGCCCTCAAGGTTCGTTTCGAGGACGAACAGTTCGAGGCAGTAGCTACCGACGTGACTGTGGGTGTTCGACGCGATCGCGGCTTCGTACTCGTGTCGCAGTCCAGTGACCTCGTGCTCGACAGACTGGCAGCCGAACTCGTACAGGATGGTGATGACGGCGGCGAGCGATTCCGTCTCGAGGTGGCTGTCTTCGAACTCTTCGAGCAACGAGCGTGCCCCTTCCCGGACGACTTCGCTTCGGCCGGTGTACTCGTGGTGGTCGGCAAACGTATCGAGTTGCTCGAGCAACTCGTCGGGCATGGAGATGCTGACGACGGGCATACGGTCGGACTCAGTAGTGGTGGGGTAATAGTTGTTACTTACAATTCTACGAGGGGCAAGGATTAATAACTCTGACAAGCAAAATCATAACATAATGGCGAGCGATAACCGTATTCCAGTCACCGTACTCAGTGGCAGTCTCGGAGCGGGAAAAACGACGACGTTGAACCACGTGTTGACCGCTGACCACGGGTACGAGGTGGCGGTCGTGGTCAACGACATGGGTTCGATAAACATCGATGCCGAAGCCGTTACACAGCAAACGGACCTGGGTGGTGACGAAGAGGTTATCGAACTCTCGAACGGATGTATCTGCTGCCGTCTTCGAGGCGATATGCTCGAAGAGGTCGGTCGACTGGCGGAAAATCGCGATTTCGACTACTTGCTCGTGGAATCGTCAGGTATCTCCGAGCCGATTCCGGTCGCTCAGACCTTCGCACTCGGGTTCGAAGACGCCGCGTTCGATCCGACGAACACCTACCGACTCGATACCATGGTCACCGTCGTGAACGCCCACGCGTTCTGGGAATCGTTCGATTCGGGTGCGTCGCTCACGAGCGACGAACTCGCGCCCGAAGCCGGCCGGATTCCCGAGGAGGTGTTACTCGATCAGATCGAGTTCTGTGACGTTCTTTTGCTCAACAAGTGTGACCTGGTTCCCGACGACGCGCTCGAGGAGATCGAAGCCGTCCTCTCGAAACTCCAGCCTCGAGCAAAACTCGTTCGAACCGAGTTCGGTCGAGTCGATCCCGCGGAAATACTCGGGACCGACCGGTTCGACTTCGAGGCCGCACAGCGCGGTGCCGGCTGGAAACACGAACTCCAGCACGACCATCACCACGACCCACAGGAAGAACACGACGTCACGTCGTTCGTCTACGAGCGCAGGCGTCCGTTCCACCCAGCGCGAATCGCCAGGGCTCTCACCCAACTGCCCGACGAACTCGTCCGCGTGAAGGGCTACTTCTGGAGTGCCGGGCGGGAGGACGTCGCGATGGGTGTCGACAAGGCGGGAACGTCCGTTCGCGCGGGGCCGGCGGGCGAGTGGATCGCGCCCCTCCCGAAAGCAAAACGGGAGCAGTTCTTTGCCGCGCGTCCTGGGATCGAATCGGACTGGGACGACACGTGGGGTGATCGGATGACTCGTCTGGTCTTTATCGGGCGAGCGTTCGACGACGACACCTTCGTCGACGATCTCGATGCGTGTTTACTCACCGACAGAGAGATGGACGAAGCCTGGTCGACGTATCCGGACCCCTTCGAACCACCTGAACCCGCTGGCGAATCGGATGCCGACTCCGAACCGGAAAACAAACGTGAGTTCGGCGTCGCTACCGACTAGATGGCAGTTCCAGTCACGATCCTCTGTGGCGCACTCGGTGCGGGTAAGACGACCCTCCTCTCGACGCTTCTCGAGCGCGCGAGCGACCGCGAAATCGCCGTCGTCGTCAACGACGTCGGCTCGGTCAACGTCGACGCGGACCTCGTGGAGGCACACACTGACCTCGAAACCGGCGAGGAGGTACTGGCGCTCGAGAACGGCTGTATCTGTTGTAGCCTCGGTGGCGAACTCTCCCGGTCGGTGGTCAGGCTCTGGAAGCGCTACGATTTCGAGTACCTGATCGTCGAGGCCTCCGGCGTGGGTGAACCAGAACCCATCGCTCACCAGTTCGTCCGGGGCCCTCCTGGCGGCATCTACGACCTGGACGCCATCGTCACCGTCGTCAACGCTCGCCAGTTCCACGACACGTTCGTCGACGGCGACGACCTCGAACCCACACAGCAAGGTCCCGACGAAGATGGTACGCGACCGTTTGCTGACCTCCTCCTCGAGCAAGTCGAGTTCTGTGACCTGCTGGTACTCAACAAGTGCGACCTCGTGGATGGGGCCGAACGCGATGCCGTCGTCGCCCTCCTCGAGACGCTTCAGCCGAACGCCCCTGTCGTCACCACCGAGTACGGCGACCTCGAGCCCGATGCCGTGCTCGAGACGGGACTGTTCGACTTCTCGGCGGCACGGGCGGCTGCCGGCTGGAAGCAAGCGATCGAATCGACGGCCGCTGACGGCCACGAACACACAAAGAGTGGTGACGAGCACGAGGGCCATGCACACGGGCATGAACAGGACGACCACGGACACGACCACGATGACCACGACCACGATCACACACACCCGCCCGAACGCTACGGCATCACAGTCGAAACGTTCCACCGCGTCCGTCCGTTCCATCCCGAACGATTTCTCGCGTTTCTCGAGAACCCGCCAGCAGGACTCGTTCGGGCGAAAGGACTCACCTGGATCGCGGGTCGGGAACGGGCGGCGATCACGACGAGTCTGGCCGGCACGGAGACCAGCCTCGAGGTGACCGGCCGCTGGATCGCGAGCTTTTCCGAACGCCAGCAGGAGACTTACCGCGCCGGGCAACCCGACCTCGCCTGGGACGACCAGTGGGGTGACCGCGAGAACCGGCTCGCACTCATCGGCCACGACATCGACCTCGAGGCCGTGGTCGAACGTCTCGAGGAGTGCCTGCTCACTGACGCGGAACTCGAGACCGACTGGTCGACGTTCGAGAACCCGGCTCCGACGGCCATGAACGAACGGCGCATCGTCTCGAGTCGGGACGACGGCGAGACGAACCGGTAGCCGAGCGTTCCACCAATCACTATAGGCCCCCGAACCCAGAGATTATCTATGACAAAATCAACCGATCGACGCAGCACCGACGACCATGGCCACGATATCATCGACCCGCTGCACGTCGCTATCGTAACCGTCTCGACCTCGCGGGCGACGGCCGACGGCGAGCCGGAAGACCCTGGCGGTGACACCATCGCCGAGTGCTTCGAGGCCGACGGGCACGAGATCCGGGCTCGAGAACTGGTTCGGGACGACTACGCGGCAATTCGAACCGCCGTCCGCAGTCTCGTCGTCCAGCCGGATATCGACGTGGTGCTCACGACCGGCGGGACGGGCGTTACCGCCGATGACGTCTCACCGGAAGCGACGAGCGCGCTGTTCGAACGTGATCTCCCCGGATTCGGCGAACTCTTTCGCTCGCTCTCGTGGGACGAAGTCGGTACGCGGGCGATGGCCTCCCGTGCAACGGCAGGTATCGCCGCGGACACCCCTGTTTTCTGTCTCCCTGGGAGCACCAACGCCTGTCGCACTGCTTGCGAGAAACTGATCGTCCCCGAGGCCCCACATCTGGCAGGCCTGGCGACCAAACACCGGGTCGGGACCGACACCCAGACGCTCGCTGACTTCGAGCCCGAGGACTGATGACGCTGTACGGCATTGGGCTGGGGCCCGGACAGGCCGACCTCGTTACCGTTCGTGGGAAGCGACTCCTCGAGACCGTCGACATCGTGTACTCGCCCGGCCGCCTCTCCCGGTCGGTCGCCCGCGAATACGTCGAGGACGACCGTATCGGCGACCTCGAGTTTCCGATGACTCGAGACCCTGACACGCTGCAGGCGGCGTGGCGCGAGGCTGCCGACGTCGTCGCCCCACAGGCCCGGACGGGTGACGTGGCGTTCGTCACGCTCGGGGACCCGAACATCTACTCAACCTTTGGGCACCTCCGGCGAACCCTCGAGCACGACCATCCCGAGGTCGACCTCGAGGTCGTTCCCGGCGTGAGTTCCGTGACCGCGTTTGCGACCGCGTTGGGGATCGAAATCGAGGCCGGGAGCGAATTCGCGCTGGCCGAAGCGGCCGATGGAGCGGCCCCGACGGTCGCGGACCGTCAGATTCTGTTCAAGGTAACTGATGCGCCCGAAACCGCGCTGGGACTCGAGGCAGCCGGGTACGACGTCGTCTTTGGTCGTCGGCTGTTCATGGAGCAGGGGGAGACGGTCATTACTGACGATCCGAGCGAGATAGCTGATCGAGATTATTACACCCTCGCGTATGCCGAACACCGCGAGTGTGATCGGTCGGGGATGCTCGGAGAACCGAAAACAGACAGCAAGCGTTAATTACTCCGACCGGTTTTATTTCGCGTACGGGCCCTTAGCTCAGTCTGGTTAGAGCGCTCGGCTCATATCACCGTCTGCTCGAAGAGTGAGATGGTGGGGGATACCGAGTGGTCGTTGGTTCAAATCCGGCAGGGCCCATCCGCAAAAAATCCGAAGTGTGGCCGATAACGGATCGGCTGT
>JAOPJZ010000043.1 GCA_025517525.1 Natronosalvus hydrolyticus | reverse complement strand
CGGCCTGAAATCCTATGGTGGGATTCCCGCGACTTTAGGCGCGGGAGGAGGTCAAGTGGTTGTTGTAACAACGTTCCCAATGGAAAGGTACCGTTGCGTCCACCACAACCCCCATTAACGCGCGGCCCTGAAAGCCGAACATGAAACGGTCGTCGCGTAGCCTCTCGCGCCGAGCATTCGTCCGGAGCGCCGTCGCTATCGGTGGCGCGAGTGCCCTCGCCGCGTGCCTCGATCGAGAGTCGGAGGCGGATATCCCCAGCGGGCTCGAGCCTGACGAACTCGAGACGCTGCCCGAGCGCCAACACGCCTGGACCGAGTACGAACGGACAGACGAGCACGGTAATTCGATAGCACCCGAACACCACGTCGCACTGCACCTCGAGTATGTTGGCGACGGGCCTGACGCAATGACCGAGGAGCGAGAGACGGTCGAGTCCGCCTACGAAACTCTCGAGCGAGCGTACTCTCGCGGGAGTGACGGCCTCCTGTTCACCGTCGGCTACGGCCCGGCGTACTTCGATCGCTTCGAGGAGTCGCTTCCTGACCCCGTCGACGTACCGGAACCGGAATCGCTTTCGCCAATCGAGGACCCCGAACTCGACAGCTACGACGGATTGATCCATCTCGCAAGCGACCACGGGAGCGCCATTTTGAGCGCCGAAGAAGCCCTCCGTGGCGACCTCGAGACCCTCAACGGTGTCGAAGTCGACGGCTCACTCGAGGGGATTTTCGAGGTTGCAGAACGACGAACGGGATTCATCGGGGAGGGACTCCCGGCGGACAACCAGTCGGGAATCGATGGCATTCCCGACAGTGAACCGGTCTCCGAGGATGCTCCGCTCTTTATGGGATTCAAATCGGGGTTCAAAAAGAGCCAGGCAACGGAAGACCGCGTTACGATTCAGGAGGGGCCGTTCGCCGATGGCACCACGACGCACCTCTCACTCATTCGCTTGCATCTCAACCAGTGGTACGAACAGGATAGTCGGGAAATCCGCGAACGGAAGATGTTCTGTCCTGCACACGCGGAGGAAAACCGCGTCGAAGGCGCAGGTCACAACCTCGGCGATTCGAATCAGGTCGGTGGCTGTGCCGAACGTACCCTCGAGGACGCCAAAGAGCACGGAATGGTCGGCCACGCCCAGAAATCTGCCCGTGCTCGAGAGGACGGACGGCCGATAATTCTCCGCCGCGATTTCAACTCGACGGACAACGACGAAGCAGCCCTTCACTTTCTATGTCATCAGCGATCGATCGACGATTTCGTCGCGACCAGGGCAGCTATGACAGGGTCAGATATCGCGGAGGAGTCTGCGATTACGGCCCGCATGAACAACGGCATTCTGCAGTACATGACCGTCCGGCGACGGGCAAATTATCTCGTCCCGCCGCGTCGACATCGCTCGCTTCCGCTACCGAACCCTGCCTGATTACCGACCGTTCTCGGAATCGTCGTTTTTCCCAGCCGTCGTTTCTCCCTCGAGCGAGTCCTCTGCGGACACCTCGTCGCCTGATTTGCCGCTTTCAATTGTGTCCGACTCGAGATCCTCGTAGGCATCGAGACCCGGCGCACGTCGCCTGATCGCGATCAGGAGAATTACAATCAGTATCGCGGGGATGACAAACATCACCACGAAGATGAAGAGGAGGATCCCCAGTTCGGGAACTCCGGGAATACTGGCGACAGGGCCAGTCGTCAGCAGGGATAAATCGGTTCTAGAAAGCAACGTAGAAGCCGACCATTCCACAGACCAGTGCATACGGGACGTAGCCGCTCGGTTCAGATACCGGTTGCGGGTTGTGACGGAATATAGAGATTCGCGTTCGTATTCATCAATATTGGCCGTCAAAATCGACGGACAGTGTCGTTGGGGAACTGATACAACGCGGATTTCTATACCGGAACCGACGAACGGATCTATATTACTTAAATTCTGATAGGTTTGACTGCAACCCCGCAGCAAGGGTGGATTTCCGCCGAAGCCGGTCGAGTGAAACCGGCAATCGTTGGGTCACCGTCGACACCGCGTCGTGGAACGTTTCGGCTGTCCCGCACTCGCCATCGAAGGCGTTTCTGACGCTCTCTCTGACCTGCCAGACGCCGACGGGTGCCCAGTAATCGTCGCTCACCTCTCGCAAGACGAGACAGGTCGCTTGCCGGCCGATCGACTCGAGGTGCTCGAGGACACCCAGCCGAGCAGCATAGTATGCACCGGCAGTTTCCTCGACGTAACTCGAGCGACCCTCGTACCCTTCCGCAGCACTGGCCATCCAGACGTTGCCCGCCGGGTCGGGGTTCCAGATGCTCCCCGGGGATTTCATTTCGACGAGTTCGAACTCCCAGGTGCCGGGGGCGAGAATCACCCAGTAGCGGTTCCCCATGTATTCGTTAGCCCAGACCTGTACTTCATCGATGCTCGGCGCGTTCTTTATTCGGCCGCGGAGATACTGTCCGATCGTATCGTCGACGGCCGTAATCGACCATCGAGTCGGGACCAGACGGCGCTGGGCCGCTTCACCGAGTGCCCCCGCCGAGAGTATCGAGTTGATTTCGTAGACGTCGAAGCCGCGTCGGTATAGGTACGTCATCGCGCCCTGGGCCTGCCAGTCGTCGTCCTCGAGGGTCTTTTTTACCGGTCGAGGGACGTGAGGGTTTTCGGTCAGATCAGCCGACCGTGCGGTCGCCCGCGGCCCACGAGGGGTTGCCACGTCGGTTCCGGCGTCGAGGCCGAGATCTGGCGTGCCGTCGAGCCCGATTTCGAGGTCGACCGGACGATCTGCGATGGCGACCTCCCGTTGGACGCCGACGAACCCGTCCCAGACGTCCTGCACGGAGGGGGCGAGTCGACTCGCGATACCCGGCGAATCCACGTTCGCGCGTTTGCTCGAGTTCAACAATCCGGTTCGGCGTTGTAACACGTCGTCGATCGCATACCCCTGCTGGTACCATTTTCCGTCCGTGACGTACTCCTCGGCCTGGCTCTCGTCGCCAACCGGGGAGAGGACGCCCACGGATATGTCCGGATAGTTCGACCGCCCGACGAAAATAGAGGGGGCAGACGATCCAACGAGGGTGTCTCCCGACAGGGCTTGCTCGAAGTTCCGTTCGAAACGCTCGAGGTGGTCGGTAATGGCGTACGATTTCTCCTTTGCCAGTCGCCGACGCTCGGCTTCTTCGTCGGGTTCTAACTCCTCGATGTAGTCGCCGAGACGCATTCGATTACTCCTCGGGGCGCACACCAAATCAATGTTGGCTCCCGAACCGACCGCAAGAGCCTATGTCACTCCCTCGTACCGGATCACTGTGGGATGTTCTGAGACAGAAAAACCGGACCCCTTTTGATATCCGTCCGAGAACAACCCCTCAGTTGTGAGTGAGGACGCAGATATTTCGGAACTACTCGCCCTTCTCGATGACGAGTATGCCCGTGCGATCCTCACCGAAACGAGCGTCGAACCCATGTCCGCCAGCATCTTGAGCGACCGCTGTGAGGCGTCCCTTCCAACCGTCTACCGCCGCCTCGAGCGGCTACAGAAGTGTGACCTGATCAGTGAACAGACGACACTTGCACCGGACGGCAACCACTACAGCGTGTACGAAGCCCGACTCGAAGGCCTCGAGGTGACACTCGACGACGGAGAGCTCACACTCGAGGTACGCCGTCGGGACGAGGACGTTGCCGATAAATTCACTCGACTGTGGGAGGGGATGCGATGACCGGTGACGTCGTCCGCCTAGATCAGGCACCGCCGTTCGAACTCTTGACCGTCCTGAGTTTGCTACTCGTCGCCATCGTCGGGACGCTCATCGCCATCCAGGCGTATCGAGGCTATCGGCGCAACGACAGCGAGCCGATGTTGTATCTCGCTCTTGGATTGCTGTTGTTGACGCTCGGCCCCTTCGTGCTGAACGTGACGGTGACCACACTGACCGGTGCCGACCAGACGGTGACAGTGTTTCTCGAGAACGTGAGCCGATTGGCTGGCCTGGTCGCGATCACGTATTCGCTGTACGGAACGCGCTGATCTCACCCCTGGGCATGCTCGACGAGCGTTTTCTCTTTCTGAATACGCCCTGTTCTTTTTATATCCTCTCCCGTTTTTGTCGAAGATGCAGGTCGCCAGTGACGTGAACCGATGCGGGTTGGTATCACCAGTCCGTACAAGGCCCTCCACACATCCACTCATCCGTCGGTCGTGCCTCTGACATCTCGATCCGATGGCTGTCATCCGGCTCACGTCTCCAGGCGTACCTCTTCCTGCACAGCATAGGGGGTCAAGGCTGGGGCACGGTTCTTTCTGAGATTATTAACACTTAGTACAATCGAGCGAACATTCTCTCAAAATGAAACGCGGTCGTGTACTCACCCTCGCCATCGCCCTCCTGGTAATTGTCGTACTCGCTGGGTGTACGACATTCGTGTCGAGCGATACGGAGCCCGATCCCGAACTCTTGCTCGAAGATGCACTCTCTGGATCAGAGGCATCCGAACTGATCGGTGAACGATCGGTCGTCTTCGAAGACAGCGCCAGGAACTACACCACCACAGAGCGAGTCTGGATACGTCCGCCTGCAGAGGAGCGAACCGAGTTGCTCGAGAGCGAGGGCATCGAAGGGGCCACACCCGGTGATGTGACGATACAAAATGCGACCACCTTCTGGCGGGTATTCGACGACGGCGAGGAGATAGAACGCTACGACATCGAGCCAACGAACGAACGCACCCCCGAAAGCGACACCGATGTCGCGAAAGATCTCGAACAGTATTCGATCAGTTACGAGGGGACGGACACGGTAGCCAACCGCTCGGTCCACGTGATCGAATACGAGCCAAAGGACGAAACGGTCGAAACCGGTATCGGGTTCCTCGTTGGCGATACACAGTACGTCTATCCGCTCGAGACGGCCGCCACGCCGGAAACCGACTTCCAGGGTGGGACCCTCTGGATCGATACGGAACAACACTACCCGCTGAAAACGCAGGAGCGGTACACTGATCCAGATGGGACGACGCTCGAGGTGACCTCGACCTTCGAATCAGTTACGTTCGACGTCGAAATCGGGGACGAAAAATTCGAGCCGCCAGCGACGGAAACCCAACCGGACGAATCCACACCGCCGGCTGAAGACGAACCAGCGATTACGGGATACGTCGAGTTCGATGATCGAGCGAACGCAGAGGAACAAATTCCGTTTACGTTACCTGAGGCGACGTTCCCGGATTTCGAACGCGTCGAACTCGCCGCTGACGGATTCGATGGTGTCGTTACCGCACACAAGACCTACGAATCCGACGAGCACCTGCTGTGGTTCAGTGTATCAGATGGTGACTTGCGGGGTGAGGACCCTGACGCGGAAGGCGTAGGGCCCATGAACGCGACCGTCGAAACCGCTTACGACCTCACGCTCGTCACCTGGGACTGTGGCGAACTTACCTATCAGCTGAGTAGTGAACTCGGCGAGGAGACGCTCCTCGAGTTCGCCGCGAGCGTCGGCTGTCAGTGATCGATACGGTGGCTGCGCTCGAAGTGCTGACGTGTCGAAGATGGCCGTGACTCGAGAAAAATTGCAGTGAAAACGTCCAGAATCCGTCCACCGGAGGGGAATCCGGTGGCCGGATCCATCACAGTCAGATGACTCCTCTATGGAAGACGGCGGACGTTAGCCGTGGATGCCCATCGCTTCGATTTGCTCTTGATACCGATTTCGAATCGTCACCTCAGTCACCTGGGCGACGTCAGCGACCTCTCGCTGGGTCTTTTTCTCGTTACAGAGCAGTGACGCCGCATAGATCGCTGCTGCGGCGTATCCGGTCGGAGACTTCCCCGAGAGCAGTCCTTCCTCGGCCGTCTTCTCGATGATTTCGTTGGCCTTGCTCTGGACTTCTTCGGAGAGTTCGAGTTCGGAGCAAAAGCGAGGGACGTATTTTTTCGGGTCGACTGGTCGCATCTCGAGGCCGAGTTCCTGTGAGATGTACCGATACGTTCGACCGATCTCTTTGCGTTCGACGCGGGATACCTCAGAAATCTCTTCGAGGCTACGGGGAATCCCTTCCTTTCGGCAGGCAGCGTACAGCGCGGACGTGGCAACGCCTTCGATCGAACGCCCTCGGATGAGGTCTTCTTTGAGCGCTCGCCGATAGATCACGGAGGCCACTTCTCGGACCGACCGCGGGACACCGAGTGCTGAAGCCATCCGGTCGATTTCGGACAGGGCAAACTGCAGATTGCGTTCGCCGGCGTCTTTAGTTCGGATGCGTTCTTGCCACTTGCGCAGTCGGTGCATCTGACTGCGCTTTTTCGAGGAAATCGACCGACCGTAGGCGTCTTTATCTTTCCAGTCGATCGTCGTCGTCAGTCCCTTGTCGTGCATCGTTTGCGTCGTCGGCGCGCCGACGCGGGATTTGTTCTGACGTTCCTGGTGGTTGAACGCCCGCCATTCAGGCCCAGGGTCTATCTTTTCTTCCTCGACGACGAGCCCACAGTCTTCACAGATGAGCTCACCCCGATCAGAATCCTTAACGAGATTTTCCGATTCGCATTCGGGGCAGGCACGTACCCCTTCCTGGTCTTCGGTCTCGTCCGTCTCGCGCATTCGCTCCCGCTGGCGGGTGGACCGTGTCATCGCACTTTTATAGTAGTATCATAGGTATATATAAACCTTTGGTCGATGTTTTTTACGTATGAGCCTCGTTTGCCGAATTCACCGGTTTCACCCATATGGTTGTACAATATTCCAAGAAGAAT
The DNA here is from genome assembly GCA_025517525.1 of Natronosalvus hydrolyticus. GTDB lineage: Archaea > Halobacteriota > Halobacteria > Halobacteriales > Natrialbaceae > Natronosalvus > Natronosalvus hydrolyticus. The sequence continues at coordinate 10,763 of JAOPJZ010000043.1, read as the reverse complement.
CGCAAAGACTTTACTCGGTCTCTCGCGACCCCCAGAGCGTATGCCGGTTATCGAATGCGATGTCGATGTAGCCAGAAAACGCCTCGAGGACCAGGGGGTAACAGTCGAACCCGGAAATACCGAACACGAACGATGGCGGGCATCTCAGGGGGATGCAACGGCCGTTGCATACGAGAACAAGGTCGTCATTCAGGGGGCAAATCCACGCACGCTCGAGGCGTTGTTACGAGAAGAAGGGGGCCGAGCACACGTTTACTTCGACGGTGGCGCGCGCGGCAATCCAGGTCCTGCTGGCATCGGCTGGGTCATTGTCACGAGCGATGGAATCGTTGCGGAAGGAAGCGAGACCATTGGCCGAGCGACCAACAACCAGGCCGAGTACGAAGCACTGATTGCCGCACTGGAGGCCGCTCGAGACTACGGATACGACGAACTGCACGTCAGAGGCGATTCCGAACTGATCGTCAAACAGGTCCGTGGCGAGTACAACACGAACAATCCCGAACTGCGTGAAAAACGGGTGACTGTTCACGAACTGCTTCGACACTTCGACGAGTGGACCCTCGAGCACGTCCCGCGAGAAGTCAATAGCCGGGCCGACGAACTGGCAAACGAAGCGATGGACCAGGCCTGATCATTTTGGTGTGGTTGCGTGGCAGCGACAAAAACGGACGACACAAGACCTTCGAGACCCAGGTATCGAGTGAATGTCTGAGCACGAGGAATCCCGCTCGGGCGACGTCGACGAGGCGTTCCCGGAGCAGGAAACGGGCGACTTGCCTTCCGAGGTCGTCGACGAAGTCGAACGCTTGCGTCGACTCGAACGCAATGCAGTCGACGATGGGGAGGCCGACGCGTATGCAGACCGACGGAAAACGATTCTCGAGGGGTTTGATTACACGGACCGGATCCGGACTGACGACGGTGACGAAGTGCTGGTCTTACACCCTGCCGAGTGGCACGACGAGGAGGTGATCCGGACAGATCGTATCGATGACCTCTCCCGAGCCGTCGAAATCCCGCTCGATGGAGCCGGTGACCCTGACGAATGGGAGACTGTTGACGAGCAAAACCGGGCACTAGCGGATGCAGTCCGCGAGGAACACGGTGACGTTCACGGTGATACCGCCGCCGCACTGGCAGATTTTATGAGCAATCACTACGCAAAACCGATTACCTCAGCCTCCAGAGACGAGTTACTCGAGTTTCGTAACGAGTATTTCGTTCGGAACGCCTGGCCCTCTTCGGATCAAAGGGCGGTCGTCGATGACTCTCTCGAGCTGGTGTTCGAGACGGCTGAAAAGCCGTGCCCCGACGTTCGGTCGGAGCCGTCTCAGTAGTCGATTGCGTCCTTTTTCGAGCCGTTAGTAGCTGTTTTCGACGATCTCGTTGATCTCGTCTGCGCGGTCGTCGTCGGTGACGACGTTCGACAGCGTCCACTGGATGCCATCGAGGACGGCGTCGTAGCCGTCGTCAGTCAGGGCGTACTGGTTCGTACGTTTGTCCAGTTCGCTCTTTTCGACCAGACCCAGGTCGACGAGTTCGTCGAGGTTGGGGTAGAGTCGGCCGTGGTTGACTTCCGTGCCGTAGTACGACTCGAGTTCGCGTTTGATCGCCAACCCGTACATTGGCTCGTTTGCGAGGATGACGAGAATATTGTTCTGGAACGCGGTAAGTTCGCGCGCAATGCTCTGTTCGCCGGTGATTGATTGTGCCTCTGACATAGGTTTGTAAATGTCACCGAGATATTTAAGACTTACCAACCATTTGGCTTGCCTTACCTTTCGATTAATGACAGCTTTTGTATATTTGACCAAGGGAACGGTTCCCTGCCAACTGTCGCTGGACAGTGACCGCGGTGACGTGCTTTTGAGCGAGTCGCTGTGATAGACGACAGTGGACTGATAGCCGTCGTTGACAGGTCAGTCACGATTACGAAAGTACTTTTTGGTCGACCGCCGAGGTGAGCCTGTATGGTAAATCTCTGGGAAGACCTCGAGACTGGACCGAACGCACCGGAAACGATCTACGCCGTTATCGAGTGCCTCAAAGGCGAGCGAAACAAATACGAGTACGACAAGGACGTCCCCGGCGTCGTGCTCGACCGAGTCCTTCACTCGAACGTCCACTACCCTTCTGATTACGGCTTTATCCCGCAAAGTTACTACGACGATGAGGATCCGTTCGACGTGCTCGTTCTCGTCGAGGATCAGACGTTCCCCGGCTGTGTGATCGAAGCGCGACCGGTCGCGCTGATGAAGATGGACGACGACGGCGAACAGGACGACAAAGTTATCGCCGTTCCCGAAGAAGACCCACGATACGATCACATCCAGGATCTCGAGGACATCCCACAACAACAGCGTGACGAAATTGACGAGTTCTTTTCGACCTACAAGAATCTCGAGGCCGGTAAAGAAGTCGAGACGCTCGGGTGGGAAGGTAAACAAGCGGCCCACGATGCCATCGAACACGCTCAGGACCTGTACGAAGAACACTTCGGCTAGGGTTTCAGGCCAGAACGTGTGAGACGGTCTGCTGGAACTTTTTACCGTGATTACCGACCCGATATGGGCAATCACCGGTACGAGACGACAGTAAACCGTATGAGTCGAACTCGAGACTCGTTATCGAAACAAAGACGTCCTTTCGTGTGATTTTCCAACCCCTGATACTCGAGAGTAATGTGTCTCTCACCTCGCATGCATTATGAGCATGGGTAATTTTATGGGCTGTGTGGGCGTATGTCTATCCGAGATGGCAACCAATCAGTATACGACCCAGGATATCCCTTCGGACGAAGACGAGTCTAAGGCAGGGGCAGGGATGGCTCATCTAACGGTCGTGCCGACGAATTTCGAGCCGGATTCGGATAATTGTCACCAGAACTAGCGACGACGAAATTCGACGTCTTATCTGTGCTAGCGCCTGTTTCGGAACAAACCGTAGTGCCTATTTTGTGATCGATCCCTCGATTGGTAATAAACGCTGGCGTCAGCCAGTGTAGGCACTGAACAGTAGCACTGATACGGATCCTTGTACCGTTTTATCGATGGTCGCTAGCCCGTTCGAGCGATCAGCCGTAACGATACACCTCAGATCGTATGAATCGTCCCTAGTGGCTTCCCAAACCTGAACGGATGCGTGAAACCGGTTACGGGCGTCCGGTTTCACGCATCGGTCGACGTTTGGGAGGGTACTAGACTTGCGATTTTCGATCTGCACTCCTGTTTTTCATTCCCCCACCGTCGAGTGTCGCCGTCGGAATACAGGGTAATTCGTCCATAACAAAGCACAGAACACTCGAGTGAGCTACTGATTCGAGAATGTCCGTTTCAGTTGCAATCGCTCGGCTATCGGTCGCGGGGCAACGATGAGTCTGGCAGCGAAGACACAACACACCGTGGGGGCGGTTACTCGCTACCCGTCCGACCTGGCGCTTATTTCTCTGGTCGCGGCTGGAAGCTGGTGGCTGATCCCATCCCTGGCGGAGGGAAGTGCGATACGGCTCGTGTTGACGCTGGCACTCGTCGCTTTCGTTCCTGGATACGCGCTGACATCAGTTCTGTTTCCCGCACGGGCGCGAGCACGTTCGACAGACTCCGAATCCCCACCAGGAAATCGTCGACCTGGTGGAATCGACGCCGTCGAACGCCTTGCACTGGGCCTCGGAACGTCGCTCGCACTGACGCCGATGGTCGTCCTCGCACTTCCGTTCACACAGTGGGGTCTCGGACTGAACGCCATCGTGGGCGCACTGGCTGCGCTTGCTATCGGGTTTGCACAGCTCGGTGTTCTCCGTCGGTTACGACTACCCGCTAACCAGCGATACACTGTTTCGTTCTCAGAGACACTCGAGCGAGCCTCCCTCGCGGCGGGAACGGGGAAAACGAGAGCGTCGGCTGTCGTCCTCGCCATCGCCGTGGTTCTCGCCGTCGGCGTCCTGTTGTATGCCTTCGCGACGCCGATGGCAGCGGGTGGGTTCACCCAACTCGGCATTTATACGGCAACTGACGATGGAGAACTCAGAGCGACGATGCCGGACGTCGCCGCACCCGGCGAAGCGATCCCGATCACGTTCCAGATTCACAACAACGAACGCCAGTCCATGGAGTACACCCTCGTCATCCAGGAGCAAGTCGTCGAAGACGGCGAGGTCCTCGAGCGAATCACCCATCGCGAGGTCCGGGCGATAAGCGAATCCGACGACGGGGGGCGAATCACGGCCGAGCGAACCGTGACGCCGGAGGCTGAGGACGGTGAGACGGTTCGAATCGCTGTGATGTTGTTCGAAGGCGATGCGCCAACGACACCGACGATGGATGACTCACTCGAGTATACGTATTTCTGGGTGACGATCGAGACGCCGCCAGCGGCACCGGGATCCGGTGGCGAAGACGATGGGGAGGAAGCAGAAGAGTCCGATTCGGACGATGATGGTGGAACGGTCGATTCTAACGATACGGTCGGTGAGGACGATGTCGATCCCTCAGACGAGGATGATGACGCTGATGACACCGGTGCGGATGAAGATGGCGAAGACGACGATCCATCTGACGACACCGACGACGCTGACGACACCGACGATACGGACGACACCGACGACGCTGACGACACCGACGATACGGACGACACCGACGACGCTGACGACACCGACGATACGGACGACACCGACGACACGGATGACACCGACGACGCAGACGACACCGACGACACGGATGACACCGACGACACGGATGACACCGACGACGCAGACGACACCGACGATACGGATGACGCAGATGACACCGACGACGCTGACGACGCAGACGACGCAGATGACACCGACGATGCTGACGACGCAGACGACACCGACGACGCTGACGACACCGACGACGACTAATTTCGAGTAGCCGCCGGCTACTCCCTCGAGTGCGTGCTGAGTGGCTTCCCAAACCTGAACAGATGAGTGAAACCGATTACGGGCGCCCGGTTTCACTCATCGGTCGACGTGTGGGAGGGTACTGAGTGGCTTCTCAATTCTGAGCTGGTGGGCGAAACCGGATACCCGCCATCGGTTTCACCCACCAGTCGACGATTGGGAGGGTATTGAGTGCAGTCAGATCAATGTTCCCGCTATCGATTCGTCACTGATACGGTCGACTGCCGTCACTTCCCGGGGCTTGCTGGTCCGGGGACGGTAATCACCTGGAAGGGGTTGGTACGCATTGCAATCTGCATGAAAGATAGTAACCCGACTCGAGCACTGAACGTATGCAGGTTCGTTGGTGAGGCAAATCGAACTGATCCACTTCGAACTGATCCACTTCGACCTGGTCCACTTCGACCTGATCCACGCCGATTGGCGCACCCTCGAAACGGTGCTGGAAGGCAGGAGTACGTTGCTGTCAGCGTCCGAGTCCGAACGGCAACGTATGTGCTGGCCGCCTGGAAACGTACTGCGTGAGGGCAATCACCGCAATGACGAAACATACCCCAAGGGCGATCACGGGTGCCATCGAGGTTGAAATGACGCCAATCGAAAGCAGTGCCATCGCGAAAAGAACGGCGCCCACGAGTGTGACCGTCGAGTAAAAGAGATGCCACGAACGTTGTTCGTTCAGCTCTCTGTCGAGATACGGCTCGAAGGTATCCTCGCTGGGAAGCAACTCGATTCGATGTGCGTCAGGATCCCAGTCGACGATACCGTGTTCCTCGAGCATGGGGAGATGGGTCTGATACAGCGAAATGTACACCCGTCGCCGCTGCGTTCTGGTCACTGCATCCGTTTCCGTATCGTTCTCCCAGGCCGCTACCTGCTCGACCAGCGGCGCCAGGTCACAGGCTCCCTGTTGGCGCTTGAGGTATCTGACCGTTTGCCGTCGTCTGGCGTTGCTAAAGACATCGAACAGCTCGGCCTGTGTCAGCTCCTCACTCATAGCGCCCCTCTCGAGAGATCCTTCCAAACACCAGAGTGCACATCATCGATTGACTCACAGCCCTGAGTGCCACCGATTGCCACTTTACTATCATCGGGCTACCGAACCGAAATCGGGTTGTACCGATCGATATCAATGACTGACGTAAAAATCGATACGTTCACGCGGTTGTATTCACTCTCACGTTGGCCACTATCAGTACCAACCGTAGACGTACGCCGCGAGAGGCGACGGCAGCGCACGTAACTGACCGGTTCCCGAGGCCGAAGCCAGTTGTATTCGACAGGGTGGTATGTTCGTACGGGACCGATGTAATCTGGGTAAACCGAGTGTGAGTCCGCCGAAAAGTGGAGTACATGATAGTGCCTCGAACACGAAGGCTGGCCAGACACGCTATCGGCAGGTTTCTCGACTGTAACCGAATGTAAGACGCTACTACTCGAGCGTCAGGTTCGGGATAACAAAGCCCGGTTACCGGAAGGTCCTACGTGATTACCGTGACTGTGCCTGCAGTGTATACCTGTGGCGATGACTGTACGATTGATGAGGGGGTGACGATCGGGTACGGTGACTCGTTCGGCCCCACCTCGATTGGAGATCGGGCGACGATCCGTCAAGGGTCGATCATCTACGGTGACGTCGCCATCGGCGACGAGTTCACGACGGGCCATCGAGTCCTCGTCCGCGAAGAGACCACGATTGGGGACGACGTGCTCGTCGGAACGAACACCGTCATCGACGGCCGAACCGACATCGGCTCACACGTCAGCCTGCAGTCTGCCGTCTACATCCCGACGGGGACGACCATCGGCGACAACGTGTTCATCGGCCCCGGTGCCGTCCTGACGAACGATCCGTATCCGGTTCGGACTGACGTCGAACTCGAGGGGCCGACCATCGAGGACGGTGCCTCCATCGGAGCCAACGCGACGTTGCTCCCTGGCGTCACCGTCGGCGAAAACGCCTTCGTCGCCGCGGGGGCGCTGATTACCCGTGACGTCCCGTCTAACACGCTTGCCGTCGGTGTCCCGGCAACCGAACGATCACTCCCTGCTGGACTCGAGGGGCCGAATCAGCTCGCATGACGGGGATTTCGATCGCGAACCCCGACATCGGTCCGGACGCGTACGACCGAGTCCATGCGATTCTCGAGAGTGGGCAACTCGCCGACGGGCCAGAGGTCCGGCAGTTCGAATCGGCCTTCGCGCGCTACTGCGGTGCGGACCACGGCGTTGCGACGACGAACGGAACGACAGCGCTCGTAACGGCACTAAAGGCGCTTGATATCGGTGACGGTGACGCTGTCGTCACGACGCCGTTTTCGTTCGTTGCGAGTGCGAACGCAATCAGGTTGGCTGGGGCAACGCCAGTGTTCGCCGACATCAACCCTGAAACCTACACCCTCGACCCTGATGCGGTCGAACGTGTCGTGCGCCAACGGTCCGACGTCGTCGGTCTCCTCCCGGTCCACCTCTATGGCTTGCCCGCGGATATGGATCGCTTGCTCGAGATTGCGGCGGCACACGATCTCGTCGTCCTCGAAGACGCCTGCCAGGCCCACGGGGCTGTTATCGACGGGCAACCGGTCGGAAGGTTCGGTGACGCCGCCTGCTTCTCCTTTTATCCGACGAAAAACATGACTACCGGCGAAGGGGGGATGATCACGACGACTCGAGATGATATCGCCGAGCGAGCGGCCAGCCACATCAACCACGGGCGCGACGTCTCGGGCGACCGTGGCTACGACCACGTGCGACTCGGAAACAATCATCGACTGACGAGTCTCGCCGCCGCTATCGGTCGATCACAACTCGAGCGATTACCCGAGTTTACCCACGCGAGACAGGCGAACGCTGCGACGTACGACGAGCGATTGGCCGACCTTCCGCTCGAGACACCTTCAGTCCCCAATGGCATGGAACACGTCTACCATCAGTACACGATTTCGACGGACGAACGGGACGCACTCGCCTCCTGGCTGGCAGACCGTGATATCGGGACGGGAATCTATTATCCGACGCCAATCCATCAACAGCCGGCATACGATTCGGTGAGCACGGCTGCCTCGAGCCACCCACATGCCGAGGCCGCAGCCAGACGAGTGCTGTCGCTGCCAGTGCATCCGAACCTGAGCGACGACGAGCTGGAGACAGTCATCGAAGCGATCACCGCATTTTACGATCACCAATGACAAGACACCGTAGCGAAGCAGTTGTAAACGACGGAGAAGAGCCATCGAAACTTCGAGCAGGCGTCATCGGCGTCGGGGCCATGGGTGCCAACCACGCCCGAATTTACAGCGAGTGTCGAGACATCGATCTCGTCGGCGTCGTCGACCTCGATCACGAACTCGCCATGGATGTGGCCAAGCAGTATGGGACGACGGCCGTTCAGTTGGCGGACCTGGTCGAGAGCTGTGATCTGGTCAGCGTTGCCGTGCCGACGTTCGCCCACGCGGATACCGTTCGGACGTGCCTCGAGGCCGAGATACACGTCCTGGTCGAAAAGCCGCTGACCGAATCACTCGAAGAGGGGCGTGCCCTCTGTCGACAGGCGAACGAGGCGAACGCGCTGTTGCAGGTCGGCCACGTCGAACGGTTTAACCCTGCCGTCGATACGGCAGCCGCAATTATCGAGGACCTCGAGGTGATTGCCATCGATGCCCAGCGACTCGGGCCACCAGTCGACCGACCGGACCTCGACGGCGTCGTCCTCGATTTGATGATCCACGACATCGACGTCATCGGCTCCCTGTTGGGCTCGAATCCCACGAAAATTGCTGCGCAGGGAACCGGCGACGGCCAGTATGCGACGGCGACGATGCACTACGACGACGTGATTGCATCGGTGACAGCCAGCAGACGGACCCAGAAGAAAGTCCGGACGCTCACCATCACCACCAGCGAGTGTCTAATCGAAGTCGACTATCTCGAGCAGTCCGTGTTGATCCATCGTGATTCCTACCCGGAGTACGTTACCGACGACGGGACCAACCGGTACCGACACGAGAGCGTCATCGAACGGCCACGCGTCCACAACGGGGAACCCCTCAAGCGGGAAATCAGATCGTTTATCGATGCCATCAGAACGGGGAGCGAGCCAGCTGTCACCGCCACTGACGGGTTGGAAGCGCTCGAGACCGTCACCGAAATCGAACGGCTGATCGACGACGGGGGACAGGAGGTCATCGTTCGATGACGAACACAGGCTCGAGTTCGGACCGGAGCCTGTACGGGACCGTGGGTACTGCCACCGAGTCCGAGAGCGTACTCGAGACCGAGACTGCCTGTCGAGACGCGCTGGGGAACGGCGACATTCCGGTAGCTGTGTACGGACTCGGCAAGATGGGGCTGCCGCTGGCATCCGTCTTCGCCGAAGTAACCGGTGCCGTCACGGGCGTCGACATCGATCCAGCCGTCGTCGAGACGGTCAACGACGGATCGAGTCACGTGCTTGGAGAGCCAGGACTCGAGGAACTGGTCGCCGAACAAGTCGAAACGAATCGGTTAGCCGCGACGACTGATGGATACAGAGCTGCCAGGGATGCACGCATACACGTCGTCATCGTCCCAACGGAAATTACCGAAGGAGATACGGAAAGCGATAGCCAACCCGACCGCTCGAGGACCACTGACCTTTCGAGTGCCACCGACCCCTCGAGTGCCACCGACCCCTCGAGTGCCACCGACCCCTCGAGTGTCAAACCGGATCTCTCGACGGTCCAGGCGGTCCTCGAGGTGATTGCGGCCGGCCTCGATCCCGGCGACCTCGTGATCGTCGAATCGACGCTCCCGCCGGGGACCTGTCGAGACCTGATCTACCCGTATCTCCTCGAGGAAAGCGGCCTCGAGGCAGGTTCCTTCGGGCTCGCATTCTGTCCCGAACGAACAGCCTCGGGGTCAGCGCTCGACGACATTCGGGGCGCCTACCCAAAAGTAGTCGGCGGGATCGACGCCGAAAGCGGGCGTGCAGCGGCCCTGTTGTACGACGAACTCTCGAGCAACGCCGTGCATCTGGTTTCGGACGCGACGACCGCTGAGGCCGTCAAGGTGTTCGAAGGCGTCTATCGTGACGTCAACATCGCACTGGCAAACCAGCTCGCCGGGACGGCTGCCGACCTCGGTATCTCCGTTCGCGAGGCCATCGAGACGGCAAATAACATTCCCATGTGTCACCTCCATGACCCGGGGCCGGGGGTCGGCGGCCACTGCATTCCGTACTATCCGCACTTCCTCCTCTCACAGGTCGATACGCCCCTCTCGCTGGTCGAACTCGCCCGGTCGGTCAACCGGAAAATGCCAGCGACTGTCGTCTCGATGCTCGAGAAGGAACTCGATTCCGCCGGCACTCGTCTCGAGAACGCGACCGTTCTCGTCCTCGGTTTCACGTACCGACCGGGGGTCGAAGAAACCAGAGCGTCCCCGGCGATTGACGTGGTCGATACCTTGCTTGAGCGGGAGGCAACGGTCTGGGGTTGTGACCCGCTGGTCGATCCGAGCGAGTTTGGAGCGCGGACAGTTACCGTCGACGAGTTGCCGGATCACGCCTTCGACGCGGCCGTGCTCGTCACCCCGCAAGATGCGTTTGACCGCATTCGGTGGGACGCCATGAATCCGATGGTCGTCCTCGATGGTCGCGATGTCCTCTCACTCGAGGAGACGGACCATCACATTGTGACCCTTGGCGGTACACGCGGAAACCAACCGACGGTCATCGACAGCGGCGTCAACACCGAGACGGGGACATCGACGATTGGCCGGCCGGCAGCGTTCGACGCGAGCGAGTGAGTGTTACCAGAGAAACAGGAGAAAGCCCACGACTTTAGTCGTGGGCTGAATCCGACAA
>JAOPJZ010000042.1 GCA_025517525.1 Natronosalvus hydrolyticus | reverse complement strand
GGACGAAACTGAAGACTCAGATCGAATTAGCTGGTAACGCTTTGTGAGGTACTGAAGATGAATCACTTCTCAATGACGAAAACACCGTCAAGGTAGTGACCGACACTGACGGAAGGGCACTCTACTTTTCACGGTCGAAAATACCGTCCGATGGCCAAACAGGAACTACGTATAAACACATTGGGCTCTATGGGTTCGAGACTGACCTGTTACTCAATTACATCGATATGGAATCGGAACTCGAATCCGCTGAAGACTTAGAACAACTCCGGCTGCTCGAGAATGGGTACGAGATACAGACTGTGGAGACCAACTACAACTCTAAGGAGGTCAACGTGAAAAGTGATATACCTGTAGTAGAGAAAGCAATGCAACAAGAACGTACCAATGGAACTCAGTAATAATATCTCGGCCTCTAATGAGGCTCAATTCTTCCTCATCGCAGGGCCGTGTGTGATCGAATCAGAGGAACAGGTACTGGAGACTGCCCGTGAACTGAAGGAAATCACCGACCGCCATGACATCGACCTGATCTTCAAGAGTTCGTTCGACAAAGCAAACCGTTCGTCGATCAGCTCATACCGTGGCCCAGGGATGGAAAGAGGACTCGAAATCCTTCAGCGCGTCAAAGACGAGTACGAGCTTCCAGTCATAACTGACTTCCACGTCCCTGAACAAGCCGATCAGGTCGCAGATGTAGTTGATATTTTGCAGATCCCTGCCTTTCTCTCACGGCAAACGGATATACTCACGGCTGCCGGAGACACAGGACTGCCAATCAACGTCAAGAAAGGACAGTTCCTCTCAGCTGAGGGCATGGACAACGTCGTCAATAAGATCGAATCCACGGGGAACGAACGGGTTATGCTCTGCGAGCGCGGGGCGATGTTCGGGTACAACAACCTCGTCGTCGATATGCGAAATCTCGACATCATGAAAGATCTCGGCAAGCCGGTCGTGTTCGACACAACACACTCGGTGCAACGACCGGGTGCACGCGGCGACTCCAGTGGTGGCGACCGTCGGTTTGCGTCGACGTTAGCCCGGGCCGCACTCGGCGCTGGGGTTGCAGGTATTTTTGCTGAGGTACATCCTGATCCGTCGTCAGCGAAATGTGACGCGGCTACACAACTTCCCCTCGATGAATTTGAATCGCTCGTCAAACAGTGGAAAGCGATTGATGCAACCGTGAAAAATGACCAGTGAAACGCAGCAAGGGGTAAATGACGAGATTCGAGAGGCAATCTCTCAGGCTGTTTCCGTTCAGTCTAACGCTATCAACACCCTCAACAACGAGGAAACAGTTGAAGAGATTTCTCGAGTCGCTCTAGAAATTGACGAGGCTGATGGCCGCGTGGCGTTCTCGGGAATAGGTAAGTCCGGTGATGTCGCCAAGAAGATCGTCGATACATTCAACAGTATTGGAGTGACTTCACATTTCGTTCATCCAGTTGAAGCGCTGCATGGAGACCTTGGGGCGCTGTCACCGGGAGACACGCTAGTACTCATCTCGAACAGCGGCAACACCGAGGAAATGGTAGAGTTGCTAAAATTCATTAGACACTTCGATCTGACAACGGTTTCTATCACATCCAATCCGGATTCGAAACTCGCTCAACAATCTGAATATCATATCGATACGAAAGTCACTGACGAGGGGGCAGTTGTTGATCTCGTCCCGATGGCCAGTACAACTGCCACAATGGTTACCGGTGATTGTCTCGCAAACGCGCTCATGGCAATGCAGGACTTCGATAAAATCAAATTTGGACACTTCCACCCTGGTGGAACGATTGGTAAGCAACTTCTGTTGGATGTAAATGATCTCCTCTATACGGATATTCCCCGAACGAAACCATCTGACACACTAGCTGAGGTTGCTGTACAGATGAGCAAGGGGAGTAAGGGAATCGCAGTCATTCGTGACGAACAGGACATCGTTCAGGGGATTTTGACAGATGGAGACGTTCGACGCCTCGTTGAGGCAGGAACTGATTTTAACGAAGTGATTGCAGGGGAAGTTATGACCACTGACCCTGTCGTTATTTTACCGGAAGCTTCTGCTATTAGGGCACTTGAAATCATTGAAGATCACGACATCACACAGGTCGTCGCCACAGATAGCGAAAATAAATTTAAAGGCGTTATTCACCTACATGACATCATGAAAGAAGGCTTATCCAGTTAATTTGGAATGGTGGTCCAACTGATTCGATTGTCAACCATTGAAGTATATATGGGATGCTTTACCTGATTAACCTAATGGAGAAGCTTAGGCGGTTAATTCAAATTGCGAGAGACGATGGGGCTTTCGAAGCCTGTAACCAGAGTTTCAGATTTGGTGTTAATCAGTTACCGGACTTCATCTGGCGCCCGTTTGTTATTTATGGATTATTGCAAGACGGTCGAAGCTTTCAAGATATTGAATATTTGTTAGAAAACAATAGGGATCGTCACGATGCGTTAGTAGGTCCAGATCGACTGTATTCGTCTGCGATTTATCCGAAGCCACAGACGCGGGCTCAACATTATTACCGATACGTATTTGCTGCGAATCAGGCGGCCGACAGAGATGCAAGTAGTGTCTTGGACATAGCTGCTGGACTAAGCTATGGAACTCATATCTTCAAGACAAAATTGGGTAGCGAGCTTGAGTATATAGCAGGCGATATCTCCGTAGATGCGCTCGCCTACGGTCAAAAATACTATTCACCCGATAATAGCATCCAAGCGGACGGCCAAAACTTACCACTTGATGCCAATTCAGTAGATATCGTTGTATCTTTTGAAACGATGGAACACATTCCTAACGTAGAGGAATACTTGAAAGAACTAAACCGTGTTATCAGTCCCAATGGCGATCTGTTTTTCAGTGTCCCGAATGATGAAGACTTAGACTCAAAAGAAGAACACAACGTCAAAGAGTACCCGCATATGCACGTATTTGATTATGAGAAATTTCGCGATACATTAAATCGTTACTTCTCCGAACGGAACCTAACCGTATATGCGCAGGAATACCCCCTAGATGTGAAGAATCCAATGGAGGTTGAGAACCTGCCTCCAGGCTTTTCAGAAGTAAATGAACAACAAGAAATAGCAGACCAATCAACACTACTAGCACACATAAAGTAGACTTATGATTCCATCTATAGACAAGATTAAAAAAGGACTAAACAATCCAAGACAGGCCACGAAATACGCAACTCGAAAAATTGGTTCCTACCCTCGAAATGCGTTTACAAATACATCTATTTTTGTCACATCTAGAAAACCATTCGGAAAAAACATATTTACAGAAGAGTGGGACTTGCTGATCATACTCGACTCGGCTCGATATGATATGATGGCCGATCTTACGGATGAATATGAGTTTCTGTCAAACGTAGAGCGGATTTGGTCTGTTGGTAGCACGTCCCCAGAGTGGATGGCCAACACATTTTCTGAACAATATATGGCGGAAATCTCTCGAAGCGGCTATGTTACTGACAACCCCCACTCTGCTACCGTTTTAGAGAATGATCTTGCTGAACGGTTTCAAGGGCATCGAAAAGATATCACAAAATTACAACGGTATGGTCAGTATGATATTGTTCCAGCTGAATCTCTGGGTCTTTACGATCCCGTGTGGAAACGTGATTCGGGTGAAAGCCGGTATGACCTGTATGAAAACTATGGCGTTCCACGGAATGTAACTGATAGAGCGATACGGACTGCCCGTCAGAATGACTTGGACCGTCTTATTCTACATTATATGCCTCCACACCGACCGTTCTTGATTAATGCTATCAGAGAGGATCGTGAGCCGTATGAATACGAACGCAGCCCATGGGGATATATTCGAAAAACAGGTGATAAAGATACAGCTATGGGGGCGGCGAAAGATATGCTTCGCTGGGTTCTCGATGATGTCGAACTGTTGCTAGAAAATATAGATGCTGACAAAGTCGTGATTACATCAGATCATGGGAACGGATTTGGTGAATTTGGTACGTATGGGCATCCAGCTGGAAGTTTGCAACAGTATGTACGACGCGTACCGTGGGTGACAACTACAGCTACGGATTCTAATTCATACGAACCAGAGATGCTAACGGACGAAGACAGAAACAGGGATGACAAATCCGGAGTTCTGGAGGAGAGATTGGCATCTCTTGGCTATTTGTGACTACTGCCGTGTAATATAATCTAAACTATTTTGTGGTATAGTCTCTCACCAGCCTTTCTGATGAAACTTTGCATCACGTTCTCACATCTAATAGTCATTCGCTCTTCTGTAGGAGATTGTTGATACTGTACAGCTGTGGCTCTCGAATCGAAGAGGACAAGGACACCGCGTCAGCGGTGTCCGATACGTATGATTCCGCTAGATGTGTTTGGGTCGGAATCGGTCGCAGCAAGCCTGTTACAGCAGGTTCGCTGGCGTAACGGTGTTTCCTGTCCTCGCTGCCGTTCTGACCGGACGGTCAAGAACGGCAGCTATGGACACTTTCAGCGCTATCTCTGTAAGAATTGCGACCGCACGTTTAACGACAAGACCGGGACGATCTTTGCCCATTCGAAAGTTGCGCTCAGAAAGTGGCTGTTCTCGATTTACGCGTTTCTCCGGTTTAACACGAGTCTTCGCCAACTTCAGCTAGAGATCGATGTCGAGTACAAAACGATCTACCAGCGCGTCGAGCGCTTCACCAAGGCGCTCGACGCGCCCTCACTCGACCTCGTTGGTCCGGTCGAAATCGACGAAGTCTACGTTTCTGCAGGGATGAAAGGCCGCGAGCGCGACGGCCGGTCGCGCTCGCGTGGCCTGTCCACGCGTGGACGGGGATCGTACGACCAGGACAAACCGCCGGTGTTCACGATCGTCGATCGCGGCACCGGCGATCGATACGTCATCCCCGCGAAATCAGCCGACGAATCGACGATTCGGCTCCTTCTCGCAAACCGCGAGAAGGAGCCACTGACCGTCTATACTGACGGATTTCGAGCCTATGATCCGTTGGCTCTGTAGTTTCGGTACACGGCGGTTGATTTCACGGATATCTTACGCTCCGGCGAAGGTTGTAGACGGTCGCTTTCAGCAGCATTTCACGGAACTCAAGCCACCAACTCCGCGCACGCACGGCAGCGCCGAGCGTGCGCTTGATTGACGAGAAGACGGTTTCTGACATGGAACGCTGGTGATACCGATCACCATCCATGCGGCCGTTATGAGCGTGATCGAGCGGATTCATGATCCTGTGCTTGATCAGCGTTCTGATGCCGTTTTCCCGGAGTTCGTCGCGGAAGGCTTTTGCGTCATAGCCTCGGTCGGCGGCGAGGCTCCGCAGGTCGCCGGCGTTGCGCCGGGCGACCTGCGGGCCGATCTTTGCGTCGTGTTTCTTGCTCGTGGTGGAGTGGATATCGGTGACGTACAGCGTTTCGACATCCACGAGGGCAGTGACTTTCAGCGCCCGAACGCGGTAGTGGGTGCGGTTAGCGTAGTGGCGGCTAGGCTGATCGCGGTCGAAGCCAGTTGAGTCGATGGCGGCGTGGCCAGTGCGTTTCTCGGCTGACGCGCCGAGAAACGCACGCCACGTCTTCGTCGGAATCCGTTCAAACCACGTACGGAGAACCGTGTAGTGGGGCAACCGCGTGAGGCCAATCTCGTCGAGGACACCGGGCATCTCGCTGAGCAAATCCACCGTGACGCGGTAGGATTTGCCCAGCTCAATGCGGAGTGCATGCAACGTGAGCATTGCCCACTCGGCGAACCCGCCACCCCCTTCGGGGTCGGCGGGTTCGTCCGGATTAGCGACAACTGATTTAGCTTTAGCCACCGTAACACGAGTGAAGAGACGGATTTCGGATGTCAAACCAATCTGTCTCTTCGCTTTCTACGGCAATAACGCAGTCGTAACCCTTCCGTCTAGCGAAACTACAGAGCTGATCCGTTAAACGAGGACGACGCATTCGACCGCGAATGCGTCGTCCACGGCGAATACGCGGACGACAACGACGTTCACGTCAACACCTGCGAGAGCCACGGATCGCTGCTGCGACCGTGGCTCTCGCCTCATCGAGGTATCTCAAAAGACAAGCTCACACAGTATCTCCGAGCGTTCCAACTTCGGCGGAATATACTGCGGAAACCAGGAAGAGAAGCGCTCAAACACGCTATCAAAGCTATGCTGTAAGATCAACAATGTGCTACACAAGAGCGAAAATCAAGATTAAGCGGTAAGACGGTAGACAGACTGTTATTTATCCAACGTCGTGTCGCCACGAACCATTGCTCGCAATTCGGCTACGGATCGACGAATTGTGTGGCGGACACCCCGGTGAGAAAGCGATTGATAAAAGCCACTCAACCATCTCGGCGGTTCGATATTTAGCACCCACCCAGGGCCAGTCGAGACGATCGATCGATTGTACCGAGTCAGGGCCTGAACTCGCGCCGCTTCGGTTTGATTGAGTTCCCGTCCGTATGCATCCGGATTAATATCTCGGCCATGAACGATCTTGACCGGCCCATATACAGAGTTCGGACAAATTGTTCGGAAATTATACTGTGTTGGTAACGTTGCTACCCGGAGGTCGCTCTCGTAGACGGCTTTCCGGAATGACGGCTGGTCGTGTGGCATATCTCGTTCCGCCGTCTCCGATCTCGTACCACGTCGAGATCATCTCCCGGACTGCCTCGGTCTGGCGATAGGCGATTACGCCGGTATTGAACTCGGGATACGACTCGGGCACATCAAGCTCGGTACTTATTCCGAGCGGGGCGTGGGCCGCAGAGACATCGTGCTCGTCCAGTATCGTGAATAACTCCGAGACATCATCGGTGACATAGGTGTCCGTATCGAGGAATAGTGTGCAGTCGAACGGCGTGTCGGCGAGATGAGCAGCTTTGTCCAGATAATCGTACCGTGGATCGTCAATGATGCGGACGTCGTCGACATAGGGCGACTCAACGTCCTCGTCGGTGAACAACACGACCGGAACCGATGGCATTACATCATTAACGCTTCGAACTGATTCACGGAACTCCTCGATAAAGCGCTCACCGGTCGCGATATATACAATCCCACAGGAATCTGTCATTGACTGATTGTTTGACTGTCTGAATAAATAACTTTACATTCTTAGTGCTTGCTATTATCAGTGATCAGAACAGTCAAGTTTGATACCCTGTAACCCAAATCTCAAGCCGATCAACCTCGGCGTGAGCGTTGTAATAGAGGCTCCCATCAAATACTGGGGCGGTAATCGAAAACCGGCTTAAATCCGTATCTGAAGCGTTTACGGACACAAACTCAACAGTATCGTTATACGGGTCTCTGAACATCACTTGAGCAAAGTCATCTGCTGTACCGTCTCCTTCGATTCCGACAGTTAGCTTCGCTTCTACAGCATTGTTTGGGATCCAATCTGACAGAGATAGTTCTGTGGAGCTTGTTGGGGGCGTGGTAGTGTTCAACTACCGTGTGATGAAGCGGGCGGGACTGTCTTACCAGACAGCCCGCCCGCGCCACTACAAGGCTGATCCTGGCGAACAACGCAAGTGGCGTGCAGAGTTCAAAAAAAGTGGCCGACGCTGAAGGCAGCAGGCTATCGGATTGTCGTGATCGACCAGAACACGCAAGTCGTGAAAACCGAGCAAAAGCGGAGCTGGTTCCCGGTGAATTCCCGCCCGAGACTGCCGGTCTCGGGCGGTCGTGCCTCGATTAATCTTTTGGGTGCGGTCACCGACGACGGTGACCACTTCATCTCTTTCGTTGAAGGATCGTTTACGGGGAAGGTTGCAGCCCACTTTCTACGAGCGCTCCAAGAAGTATTCGACAAGAAACTGGTGATCGTTTTGGACAACGCGCCGTATTTCATAGCGAAACACCTCAAGAAGCAGGCCGCGAAAGCCGGCCTGCTTCTTGAATACCTTCCGTCGTCGCACCAGAAATGAATCCACTCGAACAGTGCTGGCGTCAAGTGAACGAAGGACGTGCCAACAGACTCTATCGAACCCTTCCCGAACTGAAGGCGTATCTCACGAGCAAACTTCCCACGTTGAACTCACCGAGAATCTATGAGTATCTCTGCTGATCCCTATCTGTCGGCTTTGGTGAATCGCCATACAGCGTCGGGATGTAGTGTCTCACTGTCTTCCTGAGATCGCTCACTTGGTTCGTTCCCGCCGGATTCCTCGAGGATGCAGTCACGATCGTTCCAGCGTGACGCCTCGAGTGACGTATTTCTTCAGGGCAAGTCGCCGTAGTCTAGTGATTCACCAGAGCCATTCTGTCATGTTTTCTGTGGCACCCTCATCAGCCGAGAAAATGTACTGGCTCCCCGTTAAGCATTTGCTGCACTATCGTCTCGTAGGGTTCACCAGCTAATTCATCATGAGTAATAGGATACTTTTTTCTGCTATACGTTCCCTCACTCTCGTAGAACTCCACGGGGATATGCTTACGCTCAAAGAAGTAATGTGCGTATCGTCGAGCGAGACGTTCTGTAGACGACGTGTCGAACCCTTGTGAAAGCTCGTCTAAGTACTCTGTGTAGTCATCCGGATTCGTTGCATCGTGGGTGAATCCGAGGTCGCGATAATGAGGATCGCCAGCGACTATCACCGGAATTCCTTCGTAGGCCATTTCGAGACCGATGATCGAATTGTAGACGATCCCCACATCAATATCCCTGATCATCTCGTATGGATTCACCTCACTATCTGGTTCCAGGAGAATAATGTTCTCTGGGAGCGTCCCACAGTAGTCGCGTATCCAAGTCGAGACTTGCTGATTCGTTCCGTGTTTCCCTTCGGCGGGATGTGTTTTGATGACTAGTAACTCGTCAGGGTTGGATTCAAACCAATCCAGTGTTGTCTCTAACCATTCAAATGGATCGCTGTACGCTCCTTCCTTGGCTTCAAGAGAGGCATCCCAAATCAGGTTCGTGAACAGTCCAACAACTGTATCAAATCCCCCAACATCAACCGACGCAGCATCGTAGGATACATAATCGGACTTCGTATTGATTCCTTCCATTCGCTGTGACATCGTTTCGTCAATTACATTTTTTTGTTCAGTAGTCAGTGGTGTATCCACGATCTCAGATAGTAGATTTGTATCAGAAAACCAGGCCAAATACTGACGGTTAGCCGTCCTACCGAATGCAAGATCTTGAGCCTTGTATCCCCAATCAACGCTATACCCAGATATTCCTGCTTGTTCACCGCAAAACAGAGGAATCCCGCCCTGAATGTACGTTTCTTCGAAGGCAACAATCACCTCAACATCGTATTTCGATAGTAAATTTTCCGTGGCATCTTTGATCATCATCGCCGCCGTACAGAATCCGTTCCAAACATCCGAATCGTACTTCGAAAGATCTTCTATATGATGTCTCTTGTAATATCTCCTTAGTGAGGACTGGACGAACGGTGTTAGGTCATTTCCGTCATACGTGAATGTTGGCGAGGAAGAGGTTTTAGCGAGTGTTTTATACTCCTCTACATCCCGTTGAATATTTTCCGATAGTGTCTCAGAAGTCGCATTAAACTTGGAAGATAGCTTTGGGGGAAGATTTGAGCAACTCTTTCGGCATTCGTTGTCATCCGAATTCACCGTATTACTTGGACAAATCGGTAAAACACCATCATTGAACAGATAGATCGGTTTATAGCCCCGAATTTTGAAGGCGTGACCGATTACGGCCTGTCTATATAAACAATCTGTATATCCTGGAATCATTGGAAGTAATACCACACCCTCTGGATTCTCTAAGTCGTACCGTTTAATCTTGTTATCTAACTTCCATAAGTAAATCGGCGGTGAGTGAGACGAAAGATATGACCAAGTAGAAGAGAGTGCTGAAGATAGACCCTCCTGCTGTTGTATTTCAACAAATCTATTTAGTTTGTCTAGTCCCATTAAATTGAGAATGTGACTCCCACCACTAAACCTTGCCGTCTAACGATTGACTTGAGGTCGCTATAATAACCAGTGAATTGCACACTCATCACAGGACAATATCGCGATACGTATGTAAATCATTTCACTGGCTACTATAGAGGGGATACCGTTCTAACTCCGGTTGATTGATGTGAGTTGAAATACCCTACACAAGTATGACAAAGCGAGTACTTGTAACAGGCGGTGCTGGGTTCCTCGGAAGCCACCTTTGTGAACGACTCTTGTCTGAAGGCCATGAGGTGATTTGTCTCGATAACTTTGGCAGTGGACAACGCGAGAACATCGAAGAACTCGAAGATCATCCTACTTTCACAGTTACTGATCGAGATGTTCGAATTCCGGGATCACTCCCGTCTGTGGATCGAATATACCATCTCGCTTCACGGGCATCCCCAGCTGATTTCACGGATTTTCCGGTCAATATCGCGCTAGCGAACACACAAGGGACCCGACGATTGTTAGATCACGCCCGCGCCTGCGATGCTCGGATGGTTTTTGCCAGCACGAGTGAAGTGTACGGTGATCCCGAAGTACATCCGCAACCCGAAACGTACACTGGCAACGTGAATATTCGAGGAGTTCGTGGCTGTTACGACGAATCCAAACGCTTCGGAGAAACCCTGACTGTCGCATATCAACGCAAATACGATGTCGATGCCCGCACTGTGCGTATCTTCAACACGTACGGCCCGCGAATGCGTCCCGATGACGGGCGTGTTGTCCCAACGTTCGTTACCCAAGCGCTTCGCGGCGATGACCTCACAATTTACGGTGATGGCGAACAGACCCGAAGTTTCTGCTATGTAGACGATCTTATCGAAGGCCTTGTTTCACTTATGCGGATTGACGATCCTGAGCATGACGTTTATAATATCGGTAAAGAGAACGAACGGACGATCAAAGAACTGGCGCATGAAGTACTTGATCTGACCGATTCAGAATCCGACATCGTTTACGAACCCCTTCCTGAAGATGACCCAGGACAACGCAGACCGGATATTACACGCGCTAAAACAGACTTGAACTGGGAGCCTGAAACACCACTTCGTGAGGGACTACGAAGAACAGTTCCATACTTCAAGCAGCATAGTTGAACATTACACACTAGCTTCATCTAGAAGTGTAGAAAGCTCCTGGGTATCTACTATTATATTATGCTGATCATTCACCTCAGCGATCAGTGAATTATATTCGAAGTCAAGAAGATCGGCCAGCATATAAAAATGAGGTCGAAGATCATTCACTGGGAGCAGTTCTATGATTTTCGGATTGTTGCTAAAAATCATATTCACCAATCCTGCACCATGGGGCCCCATAATCACATCTGCTTGCATCATGATTTCCACCTGTTTTATTAAAGGAAGTGATTCCATGACAAGTGACTCAAAGCCTCTTGATTCTAATTCCTCAATCACTTGATCATAGTTGACTACTTTCCGTCCTCGCTCTGCTTGTTGACGAGATATGTATATTTTTCTACCACTCTTGGAAGTACTGTTGATTATCGATCTCATTCGGTTTTGCAACCAATAGTAATCGTCAGGCGAGTGCGAAAAGCTTGATTTCATCAAATGGTGTCTGTGATTTGTTACAATAAGATTCTTAACTAATTGTCCAGAACGATTCCATTCTCTCCATCTGTTAGACTCATAGCCTAACAAGGAGAGAGACTCAGTAACGAATGATGGAGGATCTGCTGGTATTAGAATATTTGGCTTAACGCCACTCTTTTGTTCATATTTTTCTAATGCACGCAATTTGGGAAGATACTCAACCATCCAATGATAGTAGTACTGGTCATAAAAGGGCACAAGAGGGAAGACATAATTAAAACAGCATGAATTGTTTTGTGTAGAATTTAAATACGATTGAGTAATAACTTCTCTTGTAGATACGTCTCCTAAGAATAATGAACCTTTTCTAGTAAACATACTCTTGTCACCTGAAGCGGTTGCCAAGATTAACTTATTCTTATCAGTGAATCCCACAGCAGAAGGGCCTACCAATGTACAAGATGGGATGTTACAAACAAACCTCTGTTCAGGGTGAGGTCCTGAAGTGTACTGGGTAAAATCCGCTGGTGCTCTGTCCCCGGTTGGCTGGGAATATTCAATTGGTGATTCCTCATCTAAATACCAAACTTGATCTGAAATCTCTGGAAGCTGGTCATCTGAAATAATATTATTGTCTGAAAAATACGTTCTGAACAGTTGCTTCTGGTAATGCTGATGTAGAAACGAGATCGTTTTTTTACTTAGCTGAGATGGCCCATCGTCCCGAAGAATTTCGACTGCACGTTCAAATTTATGCATCATGTCAGGGGTACAAGTCTGAAGGGATAGGTTCTATACGTGATATAATTACGGTATCAAAAATGAGTTTCGATGCAGGTTGAATCCTCCCCAACCTTCATTACCGTCATATAGACATTTGTTGTGAGGTGAATGTTTGTCCTCGCAGAATATGTCAATTCTCGTTCTTTAAGGATGTTATCGGGTCCAGAAGGACGCATTGAACTGCGTCAGACGTTCCTATAGTCCGCCCAGTTTCGAGTCGAACTGCCTTCTCAAAATTCAAGTTCGACCGGTTCGGTGTGCTTGCTCGCTGAAGTACTCCACGGTTCGTTCGAGTCCCTCTCGGAAATTCACTTTAGGATCGTAGTCGATCAGGTCTCTCGCCTTCGAGACGTCGGCTTTCGAGTGGGGGACATCGCCGGGGCGGGGATCGTCGTAGATTGGTTCAATCTCTGTCCCGAGGATGTCGTTGATCTCGTCGACGAGGGTGTTGATCGTGAAACTGTTACCACACCCGGCGTTGAGTGCAACCCCCGTCGCCTCGGACTCGAGCGCGTTCAGGTTCGCCTGGATCACATTGTCGATGTAGGTAAAATCCCGTGACTGAGTCCCGTCACCGTAGATCACTGGTTGTTCGCCCTTGAGCATCAGGTTGATGAACTTCGG
The DNA here is from genome assembly GCA_025517525.1 of Natronosalvus hydrolyticus. Classification (GTDB taxonomy): domain Archaea; phylum Halobacteriota; class Halobacteria; order Halobacteriales; family Natrialbaceae; genus Natronosalvus; species Natronosalvus hydrolyticus. The sequence continues at coordinate 5,205 of JAOPJZ010000042.1, read as the reverse complement.
GATCACTGCGGCGTAGTCTCCCTCGGGGTTCTGGTGGGGGCCGAAGACGTTGAAGTAGCGGAGTGCGACGGAGTCGAGATCGTAGAAATCGCTTGCTTGGACGGCGAGCTGTTCTGTGTAGTACTTCGAGAGCGCATAGGGAGATACTGGGTTCGGCGGGAGATCCTCGCGTTTAGGGGATACCTCCGTTGGGCCGTAGACAGAGGAAGAGGAGGCGACGACGATCTTCTCGACATCGGCCTCGTGGGCCGCTTTGATGAGGTTCGCCGTTCCCGTACAATTGGCTTCTGTCGAGAGGACGGGGTTCTCGACGCTTCGCGGAACCGAAGGAACGGCTCCCTGGTGGAGGACGTACTTCGCTTCGGCGACCGCGGTTTCAACGTCGTCTTCATTCCGGAGATCGCCGTCTATGAATTCGGAGTTCGGGTATTCGTTTAGGTCCTCAAGGTTTGACTCAAGGCCCGTCTCGAGGTTGTCGAGGCCGTAGACGGTGTGGTCTTCGCAGAGGAGGTGGCGGGCAATATTTGAGCCGATGAAGCCAGCGACGCCAGTGATGAGGTAAGTCATATCGATAGATCAGGCGGATGTTTGATTAATCTGTTGTTACTGTCGACAGATCACCCTTGATTACCCGGAGTGGACCGGAGCCGAAGTCTTCGACCGCCGGATTCAGTCGTTATGAATTACACTTCGATCGAAAATTCGGTCGGTCCGTCCGGGAGGATGCTATATTTATTTTGATGCTTGGTAGTATCACGATCATTCAATCAAACACTGGACCTTATTAGCCACTATATCAATTGAAAATTCGTTAATTACGAGTTTTCTCCCATTTTCACCCATTGTATGACGAGCATGAGTGTCGGAATGTAAGGCATCAATATCATCTATCATTTGAGACATTGAGCCTGAATGAATCCCTACCTTTTGGTCAGAAATTACGTCATCTAATGTATATTTTAGAGAAATCACCGGCGTTTGATATCGCCAGGCCTCGAGAAATACGTTCCCGAAACCCTCATACTCCGATGTGCTAACAAGCATAGATGCTTTTCGGTAGTAGTCGTGTATCTCATCTGGAGGTACAAAACCTTCGAAAGACACGTTTTCGAGTGCGCCAGCTTGACGACGGATTTTTTTATTCCAGTCCTCATTATCACCGGGTGCAGCGACCATCACGAAATTGATGTGCGGTAATTGTTCAGCAATTTCAAGAAATCGGTCGGGTCTTTTTGGATTTTTAGTTAATCTTCCGACCCATAACACGTATTCGCGTTTATTCGGGGGTACTATTTCTGACTCAGCGGGAATAGTATAGCCGCACGGTACGACAGTTGCTGAGATCCCATACTCATCATTCAAAATATCCTGTTGGTGTTTAGTTAATGTAGTCACATGGCCAGCTTGATCTACAGCCTTGATATAATATTTCCCCCATAAACTGTTGTTGTGTTCCGGCTCAACGTTTATATCACTGGCAACACAGTATATATATGGTTGTCCCAATAATTTACAAACTAGTGCTACACCTATTGTTAGGAATCGATTACCCCGAACATAGTATGTTTTTGCATCGACTTTCTGCATTATTTGCATAAGTTTCAGCAAACGATATGGGCCAAACAGTACCCCGTTTGATTGGGGAAGGTTTCCCCATACTTCAAAGCCATTAATTTGTTCGAAAGCTTGATCATTATTTGAACACGTGATATACGACACGGAATACCCACGGTTCCGCAGTTCTTTTCCTATCATATACTGCTGTCGCTCAGCACCACCACCTGATGTTGCTTGGTCTGGATTTAAATACCCATAAACCTCCGTTGAAACGAAGCAGATGTCTGGCGAAGTAGCCATCTGTTTATAATTGCCTTGCTTCGAGTATTTACTTCTTGTTAAACGCTCAGCTTTGCACGTTGTCGCATTGATATTATAAAACTCGAAAACGGCGCAAGAAGCGTTCTACACAGGATTCACAAAACTCCTCAAACAGGATTGAGAAGTCACAAGGGATGATGAAGGCGGTGTTCACGTCGTTTGATCCGCCAGCGGAGAGTTTAGAATGACCGACTGAAACTCTCCTTTCCGTTCAACCACCGTCTTAGCCGCTATTTTCGGTCGATAAAGTGTTAGATACTCAACGTGCAAATCTGAGTTAAACGTTAACCCTAACTTCTACGGACGACCCAAAGTAACTCGTCCTCGCCATTATCGTAAATCACACTTCTAAATCTTGGGTTCAGATCCTCCATATCAACACCGCCGTGTACCAACCACTGATCCCCATCAATTATAAGATAGATATTAGCTGGTGGTTTCGAGAGATAGTCTCGGTTGAGTACTATTTTTGGAGTTTCGGCGGCGACCGAGTCTGGATTTCCATACTCCACTCTCACTGTTCTCGTTGAAACAAACTCTCTTCCAATATTCTGTCCAAAGCGATGGTCAGTTTCAATCGTAATATCGTCTGTTTCGATAGTTTGTGCGTGTTCAGCAATTGCCACCTCTTGTTCTGTAATACTGTAGCGTTCTGCATCAAACCCTTGCTCGAAATACGGGTTGTCGCTTGAGGCAGTTGCACTTCCCACCATCGAGACGACGAGAATACTAATAATTATGATGAGGATTACAGTATCTGTGCTGCTTGATTTTTTTAGTTGGCATCCACTTTGTCTCACTACAAAGACCAGTCCCACAGCTCCGAATATGGCGAACACTACGAATATGAATGCCCACCATCTTCCTGGGAGAAGATCCACAATCCCGAAGACTGGACCTCCTAAAGCAAACACGATCATCGTGAAAACCGACATTCCAAGCCCGAGTCCGAGAAATAAACCCTCGCTTGTACGCTTTACGTGAAACCAATAAAGTGCGCCTACAATGGCCAAGAATACCAATAATGACGGTCCAATAAGTTGAATATCTGCCATCGCAGATGCTCCACTCGGCGAATACGGAATGTCTCTGGGAAAACTAGCTTCCGCCCGGATTTGGGTTCCAGATGATAAGATGGATGTAACAAAGGTTCCAAGTACTGCATGGAAAAAACTACGCTCTCCTGTCGGCCCGCTATAGCGTGTTGTCATAAAGTCAAGAACCACGATGAGTCCGACAACAAGCCACGTGTTTGCAGCGAGACGCGCTATCTGCATTTGATACATACAAAGCGCCGTTCCAAATGCTATTGCTGCAACAGCAGCGATGAAAAGGCTAACTTGATGAGTGAATACCAGCAGCGCGAGAGCTATTCCAAACACTAAATAATATCTGGGGTCATGTGTGAGATAATAAAAAATAATGGCAAGCAACAAAATCGTGAAGAAGGCAACGCCAAGCGACGTCGGGATTAGGTGAACCGACCAGTTTATTGCTTCATTGGAAATCACGTAGAGAAACGCGGCCGACAACCCTGTTTGTACATCCCAAAGATGATTCGTAATCACGAAGATAGTGATCAGAGGAAGTATGGTTATTGCCATCATCGTCGTGAGGGCAAGTGCATCCTTAGTTGATACGTTGAACAGTATCTCCCCTTGTGCAGCCTGAATGTGGTATATTGGTGCGTAAAAGTACTTGCTCGCTGCAAAAACTTCTAGTGACCCGTCGGTTGCAACCGCATGGATTTGCTCAGTGTGACCATATATATCGACCCCAGCATATCGTTCACTAGCATAGAACGCGGTGAGACGATTGATCAGCCCACTAATTATAATAATCAACAGACCGATTACCGGCTTTGGACTTGTGAATATGAAGAGGGCAGTAAGCGTGTATAATATAAATGTAAGGTAAAACACCTGGTTGGTTCGCCAAAACTCTGCGGAATAGTACTGTATTATCAGTAAAGAAAATACAATACAAAACAACGTTAAGAGAGCCTTTGAACGGGCTGTGCCACCCCTACTTTCTGACAATGAGTATTCGCCATCTTTCAATAAATAGAATGCGATTGATCCTGATATTAAAGCGCTGGGGTACAACACCGTGTACGGATTTCGGATGGTTCTAGAGAAATATAAGCCACCAAAACCAATAAGCACGAATAGTGGAATTAATAATTGTGTCCTTGTCAATCGGGATATGACCCAGTGTGGTCTCGTTATGTTCATAGAGCCTTCCGATACACCCGTATTAATCTCTCTCTCATTCGCTCAGGGCTCACGTGTTGTATCTTTTCACGCCTGTTTGGGGATTTATTACCCTTCAGGGTCGTAATTTCGACATTCTTGTCTTCCAAGATACGAATCTGAGCGTTGAAAAACGACCGGGGCGCTGTGACAAGGTTAAGGACGTTCATTTATTGAGTCGTCTCGTAGCTAATTCTATAAGTATAGAGAAATTCTAGGGACATCTCTTTTTCGATAGCTGCTCTTGTGTAGACTGGCAGAATAGAGCACTGTATAGTTGCTTGACTTTGTACCTTATGCCGGTAGAGCACGTAGAAGCACCGTTAAACGCTGATGCATCCTGCAACGTCGTTCCTGTTGTGTACTGAGCCAGTCGGGCAGTTAGCGTGTTTCTCGACGAGGCAGAAACATCACGCCAAGACGTACGTCAAAGGTCTTGTTGCGGCCAGTAACAAGACCGTACCAAGGGATATCGAATCACGTTCTTCCGGCCAAAAGCGAGTGCCCTCTGAACAAATACCTTACCGAGTACGACTGGGACGAAGACCAGCTCAACAGCAAACGTCTAGAGCTTCTCCAACAGACAAACGACACGAACTGGAGCAGTGACGGTGTCGTCATCATTGACGACACCTTCACGTACAAAACCGGTGAGAGAATACCCAACGTCGGAAAATTCTACGACCATACGGTCCGCGGCTATATCTGGGGCCAGAATCTGATTTACGCACTCTACGCCGACGAGAAAACGACCTGTCCACTCGGCTTTCGTCTCTACGAAAAAGACGCACAGTGACGTGTTGAGTTGGCTATCGAGCTTGTCGATGAACTCATCGAGATAGGTGTCCGCTTAGTGCCTAGCGTAACTTCTGAAGGTGTCCACCAAGGTAATCGTCGATCCACGAGGCTGCGAAACTCAACCGAGTCGTGAGTTGCTCAAAGATCTTGGTGAGGAGAGCGCGGTATTCTGCCGTGCTCTCCACGATCAATGGTGACGCTTCCCATTTGAGACTCTTCCAGACTCAGTACCTCACAAAGCGTTACCAGCTAATTCGATCTGAGTCTTCAGTTTCGT
>JAOPJZ010000041.1 GCA_025517525.1 Natronosalvus hydrolyticus | reverse complement strand
GAGACCCTCTGGGAAAGCTGATTCGCCGCCGATCATTCATACATTCATTATCCTCGAGGAAGCGACCTCGAGACGACCGGCAGTGGTCTGACGGTGGTTCGATTCCGCCGGCCGGCATTACAGCGGCCATAGCGGTGGGGTGCCTCCCGTACCCATCCCGAACACGGAAGATAAGCCCACCTGCGTTTCGGCAAGTACTGGCGTGGGAGACCCGCTGGGAACACCGATTCGCCGCTGCTATTCATACTGATCATCCTCACAGAGCACCTGCTCTGTGGGGATTTTTGTATTTTACTCGAGTCACTCTGATACAGTTTACTGTCGTCTCTGCCCGGTGATTGCCGACCCGGTATGGGCAAAATAATCGGTAAAAAGTTACAGCAGACCGTATGAGAGCAGATGGGGATCGTCGCACCCGGAAACCGATCCATAGCGCCTGTCTTTCCACTCATATCCGATTCCGCTGAGGGACGGTTCCACCGTTGACTGGTCCGTGAAATCGGACCACACCGCAAAAACACTCATCTCGAGACGGCCGAGTCGTTTCGTACGGTATTGAGTACTATCCTCGAATCGGAACACTCAGATAAAGTGCCAGGAAGCGGCGGTTACCGCCGGATTCAAGTGAGTGGGAACTCGAAAATGAGTATGGGTTTTGGAAGCTACGACGAATCCGAACAGCGACACCAGAATCGGGATGAGGAAGATGGCGAGGACAAAGCGGTGAATGTCCACGAACACACCCACGAGGGCGAGATGACGGTCGAAACCGGCGCGTCGACGGACGATTTGCTGGGGCAGCTTCAGGATATCAAAGACTCGAAAGCTGCTGACGAATAACGAAAGGAACGATTCTGTGATAGCTGTCTTTTTGCAGGGTATCATCGATCCGTATTAGATAAACTGTTTGAAGGGGGAGGCTGTAACCCGTGGTATGGAGAGTCTCAACCGAATGGCGATCGAACTGGTCGACGAGGCCCTCGAGTTCGCCGAAGAGCTGAATGTGGGGGCGCACGAACTCGAGAACGAGGCGACGGTGCTCGATTTCGGCCTCGAGTTCAATGGGGGAATCGAAGCGGGATTGTTGTGTACGGAGATTCAGACGGCGGGATTGGCGACGCCGGGGCGTGATCTCGGTGAGGTCGGAGGAGCCCCCGTACCGTATATCGAACTGTCTACGGACCAGCCAGGACTTGCCTATCTGTGTTCACAGAAGGCAGGCTGGGAACTCCAGACCGAAGATTTCGAAGGGCTTGGGAGCGGCCCGGCTCGAGCGCTGGTGGCCGAGGAACAGGAGTTCCGACAGCTCCAGTACACCGATGCGTTCGATCTGACGGCGCTGACACTCGAGACGGCCCAGATGCCAACGGCGGCCGCAGCCGAGGCAGTTGCCTCGCGAGCCGAGATCGAGCCGAGTGGCGTCTTTTTGCTTGCGTATCCGACGGCGAGCGTCGTTGGCAGTGTGACCAACGCGGCTCGAGTCGGCGAACTCGCGACGTTCAACCTCACCGAACTGGGCTACGACCCGCTCGATATCGTCTCGGTGACGGGCCGAGCGCCGGTTCCGCCGGTCGCCTCCGACGAGGAGACGGCAATCGGCCGGACGAACGATGCGATTGCCTACGGCGGGACGGCACATCTGGTGGTCAGGGAACCGTTCGACGGGTTCGAACAACTGCTGTCGACAGCTGGTGAGGAATATGGCAGACCGTTCGTCGAAATCTTCGACGACCAGGAGTGGTCGTTCGAGGAGACTGCAGCCGACCTCTTTGGGCCAGCGAAGGTCACCGTCGATGTGCTCGGTGGCGGGACGTACGTCTACGGTGAAACCCGCGAGGATATCCTCGTCGAGTCGTTCGGACTCGACGAAAACCCTGCCTGAGCCTATGCAGTTCAAACTGGTTCCCAAAGCCCCCGAGTCGGTGGCGTATCTCGAGACCGTACAGGCTGCGGTTCCGTTAGTGCCCGGTACCGAAGACGACTGTTGTGCCCGGATCATGCGACAGACGGATATTTCGCCGCGGGACGAAGCGCGAACGTGGCTCACGTTCTTGCGAGCGCTCGAGTTGGCGACGGAGGGACCGTCTGGATTCCATCGCGTTCGCGGGCGACCGGCACCGACAGACCCGGCGGAGTTTTCCCGGCTACGCGAGTCGTTTTCCACGCGAGTGTATGGTGTCGACCGGATTCTGACAATCCTCGAGGCGGCCGATGAGCCGTTGTCGGCTGACGCGGTTTTCGATCGATTTCGCGAATCGATACCGCAGTACGAACAACACAAGCACCGGAATCGACTGCGAGAGATATGGGGCGAACGGGTCGCGCGCATCCTCGAGTGGGCCGTGTTGTTCGACCTGGCAAAAAAGGGGTCTGACGGATACACCGTATCGTAGCCGCTGCAAGTGGATCAAAGCCGATCGGAGCGGTGTATCACAGCGATTGTTGTACCATCGATCAATTTTTAGTGGTCCTTTCCCCAGTGGCTCGTATGTCAGACTCTCTGGAGGCGGTTCTTTTCGATCTCGACGACACACTCTGTCGCTATCGGCGGTCCTCGACGGCGGTCCTCGAGTGTGCGTTCGAACGCGTTGGCGTCGATCCCGTCTTCGATCCCGCCGCGTATCCCGAACGGTACGGTGACTATCTCGCCTCGAGTTCGAGTATCGGTGATCTCCATCGGCAGTGTTTCGGCGATCTCGCTGTGGAGGCGGGTGCAGATCGAGAACTTGGAATCGCCGTCGCCGAGGCGTTTAACGAAGAACGGGATCAGCGAGCGGTTGACCCACTGGCTGGCGTCCCGGACGTGTTTGATACTCTCGAAGAGTCGTATCGACTTGGCCTGATAACGAACGGTGACCCTGCGATGCAGGCAGAGAAGTTGGAAGCACTGGGGTTGACGGATACCTTCGAACCGGTGGTCTGTTCCGGGTACGATACCGCCCCGAAGCCGGACCCGGAACCGTTCGAGGTTGCCCTCGAGGCACTCGATCTCACTCCGGAGCAGGCGCTCTACGTCGGCAATTCGCTCACGAGTGACGTTTCAGGAGCCCAGGCAGCAGGTCTCCCGTCAGTGTGGGTTCCCGCGGATAACGGGAGAGCGGCGATGACCGGAACCGGACCTGAGCCAACCTACACGATCGAGTCGTTGGCTGCCCTGGCCTCGGTTCCGTCGCTTTCGGTCTAAGATTCGAGAGACACTCGAGGAGAAACCGAGACAGGGTCAGTTAGTCGAATATGCCGTCAATCATTCGGGTAGGCCACTAACCGGCTGGATACACGTCGGTGACCGTCCCGACACCCTTACTCCGCCCTTCTCGGAAGACGAACTTCTGGCCGGGTTCGACCAGATATGGCCTGAATTTGAACCGGACGCGAGCGGTGCCGCTGTCGCCGGGGAGGAGTCGGCCGTTCTCGGGGGAAAATGCGGCCGCTTCCCCGATGGTCTCGAGGTGGACGACGGGTTCGTAGCCGTCACCGATTCTGGTTGGGTGGTTGAGTACCATGACTTCGGCGTCGAACTCTCGAACCGGTGTGGGGTCGGCGTCGGCTGGTAGCAAGACCATACCGCGTTCGATTTCGGGCTCTTTGACGCCTTTCAGAGCGATACCGACGATACGACCGGCCTGGGCCTGGTCCACGCGGTGGTAGTGCATCTCGATGGAACGCACTTCGACCTCACGAAAGCTCCCGTCAGGCATGGGTCCCAACAGAAGTTGGTCACCAGCTTCGACCGAGCCACGCATTACTGTTCCCGAGGCGACAGCGCCGACACCAGTCACGGCGTAACTGCGGTCGATGTACATTCGGAACTCGCCTTCCTCGCGAGTCGTTTTGGGCAGGCGTTCGAATAGTTCATCGAGTACGTCCAGCCCGTCCATCGTGATGGCGCTGGTTTCGGCGATGGGAACGACGGTATCGCCGATTTCTTCGACGGCGGCGTCGACGCCGTGGCGCGCGATTCGCAACGGCGACTTTCCGACCTCTCGAAGGAGTCGCTCGATCTCGAGAATAACAGACTCGATCTGTTCGTCGCTGGCCAGGTCCGTTTTCGTGAGAACGACCATCGTTGGCATGTCGGTCGCGAGCAAGACACCGAGATGTTCGCGGGTGGTTCGGGTCGGCCCGTCGTCGGCGGCGACGACGAGCAAGCCGTAATCGAGTTTCTGCCCGACGAGACCGCGGATAGTCGTGCGCAACCAGGGTTCGTGGCCGACCGTGTCGACGAACGAAACCAGTCGGTCGGCTTCCTCGACGATCTGTGCCCGGTCGTCTTTCCGATTGGGATTTCTGACGTGTACGGGGCCATCGTCGTCGAACCCGTAGACGGCATACGAAAGGTCCGCGGAGAGGCCCCGTTCGACTTCGTGTGGCTGGACGTCGAGAAACGCTCGAGTAGCCCCATCCCCGTCATCCGGTCTGCCGGTTACGAGGGAGCCGACCAGCGTGCTCTTGCCGTGGTCGACGTGGCCGGCCGTCCCGATGACGATGTGTTTGTCGTCCGTCTCGAGGACGGCTCCTTCGCGTATCTGGGCGATACCGACGAGCCCGTCTTTGACACCCCAGGTCTGTACGTCTTCGATGTGGCAGTCGGCTTCCTCGGCGAGCAACGAGAGAACGTCCATAGACTCCGAAAAGGTATCGGGGTCGATTCCAGCGAGGCCGCCGTTGTCGGTCACTCCAACGACGTAGGTCGCTTCACCGTCGCCTGACAGCACGCGATGGCGGAGCTGTGCGGCGAGACTCTCGCGTCGACCCCCCTCTAGGTGAATCGATTGCAGGAGACGTTCTTTGAACTCGACGTTTCCACCGTCCTGTTCGCCACGTTCCAGGGCTCGGTCGAGGAGAGCCCGGTCACGGCTCATAGACGCTGGTAGCGACTCACACGGCAAAAGCTTTCGCGTCGAATGTCACAAAATCTCACAGTAGATGAGAAGGGCTATCACTCATTACTTCGTCCGCAGTCGTTCGTAGGCGGCTGTCACCCGCTTGAACTCGTCTTCGTTGCCGCCGCGGTCCGGATGGACGTCTTTGACGCGCTCGCGGTAAGCCTGTTTGATAGCTGCCTGATCAGCCGTCGGTTCGACGCCTAGCACCGTACGCGCCTCCGCCCGAGTGGGGCCGCTCGAGGCCGACGGCGCTCTATGCTGCGAGTCGTAGCGGTCTTGTACCCCAAAGCCCGCCCGTCCCTGTGGGCCAAAACGCGCCTCACGTTCAGCACGGGTTCGCGGGCCACGACCCTGGCGTGGACCGGCCCCAAACCCGCCCCGTTGACCGGTCGCGCGCTGGTTGTCGGCCGCTTGCTGGCGCATCTCCCGGCGGTGTAGCCGCTCGAGCAGTTTGCCGCTGCCGTGATAGTACATAAAATAGGCGGTCGCTCCGAGCGGGATCGCCACGAAGAATGCGACGGGCGAGCGGGAGACGACGGATCCAATGGCGAGCAGTGCCGTCATAGCCGCGAATGAGGCGGCCATGAGCAGGACGATTGGAGACTGACGCACACTAATTTTAGTGGCTCGAGGCTCCTAAAGGGTACGGCGATGGGGGCGATTGCCGGCTTCGACACTGGCGACCGCAGATGGCCGTGGTGGATACCCCTGTAGATCTCCCCACCTGATTGATACGCCTCGAGTTCGTACGTCGAGTATGAGCATCACCGGCCTCTGTCAGATATGTGAATCGCGACCGGCCGAATACCAGTGCTCGAACTGCGGGACGCTGGCCTGTACGGCCCACTTTGACAAGTCTCACGGGCTGTGTACGACCTGTGTGAAAACTGCGAACCCCGACGAGGATTCTGACGTTGACATCCATCGGCTATGACTTCGATACGTGATCTGGTCAGCGGCTCACTCGGTGTCGGCGAACGGTTCTGTCTCGAGGTCGAACTCGAGCCAGCGGCGGACGGGCAGGCACGAGGTAATCGACGATTACTCGCCGCGCATCCGTATCCAGCGAGTCCCGTCCCAATTGCCGTGACAGAAAACCTCGAGACGCTCGAGGAAATCCCACCAACAGGACCGATCGAAGTCGAAGTCGTTGGACCAGTCGTTAACGGTGCAGTCGTTGGCCGGGTCGTTTCTGTCAACTGTTCGGATCCCGAAGCATAGGCACACCGTCCAGCCCTGAAACGGAACAGAGTCGCTCGAGAGCGCATCGAAAGTTATTCTCGGTACTGATTGAGGCGTTTTTTCAGCCGTTTGGCCGCCTGTCCGGACACGTTTGCAAACGCTTCACCTGCGTCTTCGCCCGCGAAGATGATCCCACGCGAGGAGTTGATTAACCCAACGCCACCTGCGAGTCCGTACTCGACGGCTGCCTCGGCGTCTCCGCCCTGGGCTCCAACGCCGGGGACGAGAAACGGCAGGTCGGGTACCTGTTCGCGGAGTTCTTCGAGTTCTTCGGGTTTCGTCGCCCCCACGACGAGGCCGACGTTGTCGTTTTCGTTCCAGAGGTCAGCAAGCGCAGCAACGCGTTCGTACAGGGGTTCGCCGGTTTCAAGTTCGAGGTCCTGTAGATCAGCGCCGCCTGGGTTGGAGGTGCGACAGAGGACGAACACACCGGCCTCTTCGTTCGCCAGGAACGGCTGCAGTGAGTCACGGCCCATGTATGGATTGACGGTGATCGCGTCCGCTCGCTCGAGAATCTCCGCGTATTTGCGGGTTGTGTTGCCGATGTCGGCGCGTTTAGCATCGAGCAGAACAGGAACACCTTTTCCGTGTGCATAGGCGATGGTCTCTTCGAGGGCGGCCCAGCCGTCCGGGTCCTCGTAGAAGGCAGCGTTCGGCTTGAACGCGGCGGCGTGTTCGTGGGTGGCGTCGATGATGCGGCGGTTGAACGCCCAGCGCGGGAGGTCGTAGTCGAGCAGGTGGTCAGGAATTCGAGACAGATCGGCGTCGAGGCCGACGCTCACGACGCTATCGACGGTGACGATCCGGTCGTGCAACCGGTCGAAGAAGTTCATGCACTCGAATGCTCGCCGGACCGGTGAAAACGTTGCTATTTTTCGGTCGTCTCTTCCACACTCGCTCCTCGAAAGTTACCGCCGCAACGTGGTCATTACTGTTCTCGAGCGTTGTAGACCACGTTGACTGCAGCGTCGCCCAACATGGTGAAATCCTCGAGTTCGCCGTCGAACCAGTAGGCGTCGAGCCAGTTGCCGACTGCGCCGCGAACGGTCCGACTCTCGATAATATCATCCTCGTCGATCGAGGCGTTTCGGTAGTCAGACTTGACGACTGCGCCGCTTGCCTGGAACGAGTACACCGTCGGTCCGGACGCGTTGGTTCCGTCGATGACGATGGCGTGTGGGAGGAGTTCGTGGTCGCCCGCGTCTTCAATATCGAGTGGTTCGCCATCGAGTGTCACGTTCGCCTCGCCGTCAGTGAAGCTAATGTCGGTCAGCGCGCCCGAAAAGCGGAATCGCTGGGTACTGTCCGTCACGGAACTCTGAGCTGTGGTGCCAGAGACCATCGTGACGTTTTCGGCCAGGTCGTCCCCGTCGTAGACGAGGTCGCCGTCGACCGTTATCTCGAAACTCGCGGGTTCACCCGTTCCCTCGATCTCGAGGAGGTGTGGATGGTCCTCGCCGTAGTCGGCCGGGTCGATCACGTCGCCGTTCAGGGACATCGTTGCGGGCCCGTCGATGGTTACTTGCTCCAGCGATCCCGAAAACCGGAACGCATCGCGCCAGTTCGCGACGGTACCCTGGACGTGTCCGTCCTCGATCTCGAGGCCGTCGTCGATCGTCGCACCCTGGGCGTTCGAGCTTTCGACGTGTCCATCGACGACGAACTCGTACCGGCTGACGTCTTCATCTACGCCTTCGACGATGAGCAGATTCTCGAGGACGTCGTCGATATCGTCGGGGTCGATTTCGACACCGTTGACACGCACAGACGCACCGCCATCGACCGTTAGTGTCTCGATTTCGCCGTCGAAGCGGAACGCGTCGAGGTAGTTGGCGACGACGCCTTCCGCGTAGGTACCGTCCACGGTCGCTTCGGCGTCGATTGTCGCGTTTTCGTCCGTACTGGGTTCGATATCGCCGGTCGTCGTGAACGCGTACTCGGTGGTATCGGTGTCTGATTCACGCCCGTCGACCACGATAACGTTTGATAGCCTCGTGGTTTCGGGTTCTGCCGACGCGCCGTTCGAATTTCCCGAGGCGGCCTCCAAAGCTGACGTCGGACAACCATCAGGAACGACGTTACGTGGTGACGTCCCGTTGCCACCGGCCATATTGATCGACCCGCCGGGACGTCTGAATCCGCCATTGAAACCGGTGTCGTACTGGGTGTTGGTCATTCGAACGGCGGAGGACCTCCCGTTTGCACCGACGACGACGGAGTAGTGACGGCCACCCATCGCCAGGTGACAGTTGTCGACGTGGACGGTTCCGGGTGCCCACGCCCAGACGCCGCGCCCGTTTTTGTACCTGCTCGTATTGACCGCCGTACAGTTCGTAATCGAGCCTTCGCCCAGGCGGTAATGAGATACCCACGAGTCCCGCGAGTAGCAGTTACTGATATCGACGGTTCCGCCAGTGCCGTTGTGCATCGGGGCTGAACAGTAAAACGAATTGTCACCCATCTCCTGAATATTCACGCGGTCGATGTCGATGTGACCGGTATGCTGTGGAGCGACCCAGATGCCGACGCCCATTCGGTGACCGTGGACGGCCCCGTCACCGAGATAGACGTTCTCCATCGTCGATGTATTTCCTTGGCGGTCGGAGAGGCCAAAAACAGCGTCGTGTTGTCCGACGCGACCCTGGATACCCACATTTCGGATCGTCCAGTTGGTCCCGTGTGCGGCGATTACGACTTTGGCTCCGTCAGCGGTACAGTCGATCAACAGATTCTCGAGTGTCTCGTTCGAGCCGACGCGAATCACGCGTCGTTCACCTGCGCTGACGGTAATCTCGTCATACCCGGACGCACTGGCGCGACCGGCAAGGGCCGTCCCAGCCGTACCTGCCAGCGCGCCCACGGAGGCGAGCTTGAGGTATCCGCGTCGGTTGAGTAATCCGCTATTACCGTCGCTTTCAGGTGTTTCAGGGCGATTACCGCTCGTATCACTATCATCCGATACCGAAACGTCGCGTGCCATGCAATCAGGTAATTTGAGGATACCGGCATAAATCTTTCTTTAATCTAACGAATTAAATTTACTGATAATCCCTTCTATCTGAATGACTGGCGATAACAATATCTCTACACATTCATACAGTTATGACGATTAAAGTATGGAAATAGGAGCGGTAACAGTGTATTACCGTAAAAACCGCTCGACCCCCGGTCACAGTCCCATCCCTGGGGCCACAATGTGGGAGCAAGCGAGAGCCGCCAGCAGGGATACGGTCGGCAAGCTGATGGTAATACGTGGACCCAGAGAGTCAACAGACAGGAGAGTCGGTGGAGAGCCGTGAGGCCAGTGGGGTGTTGTCAGCGGAGACCGGTCCGCGAGGAGACCAGGTTCAAGTGGAGGGTGTCGTCAGCGGAGGCCGTGTTGCGTAGATTGTGAGTTGCCGAGTAAGTGGTGGGTTCAGAACCCGAACCAGGAAAACGATGGATCAGGGTTCGTACTCGAGGTACCTGCGTTCCCACTGGCGGCTGCTTCAGGAGTCTCTGGGACGCCATCGGGAATAACTGGCTCCGGATTTGTTCCAACGCTGTCGTCGATTTCGATGCTTGAGCCAAATTTCTCGTTGAGGCCGCCGTGGAAGTCCGAGCTGTAGTCCGTATCGGTCACCGTCAGGGAGGTCCCGTTTCCGTTCGCACCCACGTCGATCGCGTAGTTATGCCCGTTCATATCGACCTGGCAGTTATCGATTGCGCAGGTACCGGGCGACCAGACCCAGATACCGCGGCCACCGTAGCCGTCGCGGTCAACGTAGACGTTCGAGTTCGTGACGGCGCTCCCGGCTGAACCGATTCGGAAGTTCGAGACGTAGTTGTTCGCGGCATAACACTCGTCGATGTGTACGGAACCGCCACCGTTTCCACCGGGCGCGGAAGCGTAGATTCCGTTATCCGGAAAGTTTTGCACGTTCACGTGGCGGAAATCGATGTGTCCGTTGTGGTCAGGACTGACCCAGAACGCCGTCTCACCTTTTGCCTGTGAGCCGTGGACGGCACCGTCGGCAATGTAGACGTTTTCGATCGTACTTTCACCGCCGTCGAGATCGGAAACACCGAACGCTGCATCTGGTGCACCGACATCGAACTCACCCTTGATGCCGACGTTTCGGATCGTCCAGTCGGTAGCGTGGGCCGCGATCGTCACGCGCGCACCGGCTGCCGTACAGTCGAATAAGACGTTCTCGAGGGTTTCGCCGTCCTCGAGGGACACTAACCGATCCTCACCGCTGTCGAGGGTGACGGTCTCGTATTCGTCGCCGTCACCAGCAGCCGTGCCAGCCGCACCGAGGGCCAGGCCGGTTGCCGCAGCGAGCGAACCCGCAGCGCGGAGGTACGAACGGCGGGATAATCGCTCGTTACGAGCAGTAATCTGTGGTTCGACATCGGTAGTGTGAGGATTCTGCGCCATGCATTTGCGTAACCTTACCTTTCGCACATAAACTTTTTCTTTGGATAAGTGCAGAATTTACAGATATTAACAGTCATCACACAATAACAGCACAGGAATTTATACGAACAGAATAGAATCTATAACAGTGGTCGAAGATGGTATGTCGACGGATAACCATAGATTACGCTCGAATCCGTTCATCTGGAGAAACGGTACAGGCAGATTTATAACAGAAATTTACGATTATAGGTGCGAAACGACGAACACTGATTGGTAGAGTTGTCCCCACGACGGTAGCCGTTGCCGGCTGTCCGGGGGACGAAGATGACGGTGGCGACGATAGTGCTACGGTTCCGACGCAGACTCGAGCAGTGATACGGATACCGAAAACGAGGGCGAAGCGTACGTCCTCGAGGCTGTGCTCCCGACCGAAGACGACTTCCATGCTCTCTCGAATGCTGATGGGAAAGCGGGACGGTGGGTGTCGTCCATCCGGTGAGCAGAACGTTCAGGAAAGGCAGGTCAACCATCAGTTTTCATAGCTGGTGGCCGCGCTGATTCGGCTCACGCAGAACCACTCGCCCCCGGTGTCGTCGACGAGTACATTTTTATTACCGGCAGGTTCGACGAATAGCACGCTCTCGAGGTACTCACCGCGTTCCCGGCTGTCGAAGCTCAGTGTAATAGCGTTGGCGAACACCTCGATTGCACAGCGTCGTGTGTGACTCGAGTTCCTTCTGGAGTTGAGTCCCGTTACTCACCTTCCACTTCGTACATTCTGAACTCGTCGTTCGAAATGAGTCGGTTGACGTCGGGGTCTCCCTCGATCTCCTCGAGTGCTTCTCGCGAGTGGTGGAGCTCCTGATACACCTCGAGTTCGCGCGTCTCGTCGAACGCACTCACGGTGAAGTAGTAATCGGCACCGTGGTAGGCACCGCTGTAATTACCCCTTTCGAACTCTTCGACCAGGACCTGTCCACCCGCACCACCGTCGTAGTTGATCTCGGTCCCTGCCTCAGTTCCGTGGTAGGCGTCTCCATAACGGCTGATTCCGTAACCGAACCCGGCGAAGAGTCGCTCGTCTGCCCGGGTCTCGAGAGCCGTGTCGTAGCCGAACTGTTGTTGTTCGGTGACGTGCTGGGTCGGCTGATAGATCGTCGGTGAGGCAAACAGCGTCATAAGTGTGAGGACGAGACAGGCCGACACGAAGATAGCGGCGAGTGCGTTCGAGCCTGGCGTCGTCAGGAACCCGGACAGCCACCCGAACAGGTGTGCCAGCGCGATACCCCCGAGTATCGTCAGGAGAACGTAAATAAATCCGACCTGTCGGAACGCCATTGTCGGCGTCCCGAAGAAATACACGAGGAACATGCCAAAAAGCGGGACGAGTGCCAGTGCCAGGTAAGTGATGTAGGCTCGAGCGTCGCTATCGAGTTGCGTTCGCCCGAGCCAGTTTGCCAGGACAAACAGGGCGGCTATCGTCCCGATAATCGCTGCCACGAGAAACATGAGGACGAACAGCTCGAGGAGGCTCCCACCGATTTCGGTCAAGGACCCACCGCGTTGGCCGACCTCTGCCCCGGTGCCGATATCTTGCACGAAAAGCCCATACACCAGCCCTGAAAACGCTCTTCGGAAACGCTCGTTCGCGGCAGCCCACAGGACGAAGAGCACGCCCAGAAGCACAGCGGGCGTGTGCATTCGTGGATGAGTCGAGATTGGATGGTTCGCGGAACGAAGGCTCGCGAGCATCTGGACGCCGGCGAGTGCAGCGAGCACGACGACGACGTTGACCATCTGCTGTGGGTGTACCAACAGGATCCCCGCTCCCACGAAGATGAGCAGGAACGTAAACGGCGAGATACCGAACGGCAGGCGCTCGAGGTCACCTCGCCGGCCCAGATACGCAACTACCGCGAACAGCGCCACTGGCACGATGAACAACGCGTTCGAGTTCGTATGCGGTCCCATGTGGGTCGCGACGTTGTTGACCGGTAGTACCATCCAGGAGACGATAGCCGCGAACCCGGCCGCACCGGCGGTTCCGGTAATCGCGCGAGCGATGAGTGGAACGAAGACGACGAACGGAACGAACAGGATGATGACGGACATCATCACCGCTCGCTCCATCGAAATCCCACCCGCCATGTGGACGGCCGTAGCGATCGAATGCAGTCCCGGATAGAACAGTTCGTGGGGGGTCATCGTTCCCTGCGTGAAATCGCGAACCCACCCGAGGTGCGTGAGGGCGTCGCCCAACCCCTGAAAGTGATAGTTGCGTATCACTGGGAGGCTCACGACGGCAGTTACTGTGAGTCCACCCAGTGCCATTGCCCCAGCCTGATACGGCCCCCGCGTCCCGATCGTCAGCCCAATTGCGATTGCCAGAGCGAGACCGACGCCCAGCCAGGTGAGCGTCGGTGTGGCGGTGTAAATCGACGGCTCGTATCCCGACGGTGGCGACCGACGAGCGACGCCAATCGCGAATGCCAGGGCGAGAAAACCGACTGCGAGGGCGGTGTTGAGCAGCGTTCGGTTCATATCTGTATAGGTTGTCGACGTTGCTTCACGCTCGAGGCTTTTCGAATCACTGGCGAACCTCCATACTCCATTGGAGTGGGGGTTGCAGCGGACGGGGTTTGTTATACCTGTCCTACCTCCGAGGAAGGTTCGTCGTATGGAGTGGGTCCCGACCACGAATCCCGAGGAGAGGTTTTCCGTGGTTCTCGCTTACTATAGCAGGAATTGAAAGTCGTTGTACACCCTATCGTACGGCGGCGTCGCGATAGATGTGGAAATCGTTTCAATTCTTACTATAGATGGTGGCATCTACCAGTCCGACCATCCGCACGAACCGGGATTCGGTCGGCAAATACCGTCGGTCTCCATCACCGGGTTCACACGTTCAGGGTTAGGAAGCTACTAGACCACCCCTTCCAATTGCCGTGACGGTTCAACGGTCGTGAGTGTTTATGACGGCCCCTGTGGTGGCGGCCACAACGAACGATGGCACGGATACATCTCGACAAGTCGACGGTCGACGGTTCGACACTCAAGACGACGGTCCGCCCCTCGAGGGAGGTGACCCAGTTTTTCAGTGGGTCGCCGCTCGAGGTCACGTACGAAGCCACGTCTCTCGAGGGAGTCCCGGAGTCGATTCGGTGTTTACCGGCACTCTCTCAGGTTGCTCCCGTCGCGTGGGCGACCGGGGCTGACATCTACGTCGAATCAGTCGACGCGACGTTCGTCCGAGGGCTCGAGGAAGTCAAAGCGAATATGCTCGAGATGTATCCGTTTCTCGAGGGTGGCGACCTCTACGCACAGGAGGTCGTCGAGACAGGGCAATTGAACGATACGGATGGAGACGAGCCTGTAGGGACGAACGAGACGGACCCTGGCCGAGACCGGTCCAGGGCAGGCCTCCTGTTTACCGGCGGTGTCGATTCGACGTGCTCGTACGTTCGACACCGCGAGGAAGCGCCGACGTTGATCAGCGTTCGTGGGTGGACGATTTCACCCGACCCGTCTGCTGACGATCAGTGGGAACACCTCCGCACGCGAACGAGTGAGTTTGCTGCCGAACGGGACCTCGAGACGGCGTTCATCGCGGCCAACATGCTCTCTTTTCTCGACCACCCGATGTTGTTAGCACATTTCAAACGGTACGTCGATGGGGGGTGGTACAGTTCGGTCGGGCACGGACTCGGATTGCTCGGATTGTGTGCCCCACTCGCGTTCAGCCGTGGTCTCGAGAACCTCTACATGGCGGCCACTCACTGGGAGGGAATCGACCTCGAGTGGGGCTCTCGTCCTGATATCGACGACCACGTTCGGTGGGCCGGCACCCGGTGTCACCACGACGGCTACGAACTGACCCGTCAGGAACGACTGGACCTGATCGCCGAGTACGTCGATCGAGAGTGCCCGGATCTAACACTCCAGACGTGTAACGTCCGCATGGACGGGAACTGTGGCGACTGCGAGAAATGTTATCGAACGGCCGTGGGCCTGCGACTCGCCGGCCTCGAGCCGAGCGAGCACGGCTATCCGTTCGACGACTCGTCGTATGCCGATATCCGCGACGGTCTCGAGTCAGGTCGCTGGATTCTCGGGGACGACGAACGATATATGTGGGAAGACATTCGAGAGCGGGGCAGCGAAACTGACTCCGACTCACCGGCCGAACGCAAGTTCTTCCGATGGCTCGAAGGAGCTGACCTCACGGAAATTGTGGACAACTCGGGGTCCCCAATCCATCATCGGCTGCTTCGAGCGGGTGCGAGAAATGCCCCACACTCCGTCTATACGACGTTGTATCCGGCGTGGAACGTCGCCAAAACGAGGTATCGTCGACTCACCTCGAGTCGGTAACCGAAGGTCTCTCGGGTGTCGCAGGTCTTCGAAGAATTACGGTTGGTCCTCTCGAAAACGTCGATCAATGTGTGAAACCGACGCATGTAACCGGTTTCGCGATCCGTTCAGGTTAGGGAAGCCACTTAGAGACCGATGTTCAGCGCGTACGGCCACGTCGCGTTACTGACGGCGAGAAACGCGAGGGCGGCACCTGCACCGTAGACGTTCTTGAGGAAACTGGTCATCTCGTTCTGGGCGTCTTCGCCCTCGGCGTTCCAGAAGTCGTGCATCTTCACGGCAGAGACGAGCAAGAACAGGGCGAGCGCACCGGCTCCGATTGCTGGCAGAACGCCCGAAATCAAGGAGAGTCCACCGAAAATCAGCAATCCGCCGCTCGCAAGGACCGAGAGTGTCGGTGCCGGGAGTCCCTTGAACTCCGCGTAGCCGGCCATCGACTCGAGGTTCAAGAAGTGATTTAGCCCCATGAACGCGAGAATCCCACCGAACAGCACTCGAGCGAACAAGAACGCGACGTCGGCCCCGGCAGCTTCGAACATTAGTTGTTCACCTCAAGGGCGGTGGATTGATTCGATTTCGTGATGCTGATCGGACGAATTTCCGCTGTTGCAACATTTGGTTTCATTACGTTACCAGGTACGTATTCGAACTATTATACCGGTTTGCGAACATCGATGTCACCGGGTAACGACGATGTCACCGGCAGGAATTCATACAAGAATGGTGACAACAGCGGATTGCGCTACTGGGATTATTCCATGTACCCGAGCCCTTTCAACCGATCTTCGACACCGGAAAAGTCCTCGTCGACCGACCGTCCGTCTCGCATCCCTGTTACCTCGTAGCGTGTGACTTTACTCCCGCTTGGCTCTGCATCCGGATCGTACGCGTCGAACAGCACGCGGCCATCTGCGTTCGAGGGGACCGGCTTCCCGATACCGTGAAGGAGCGTTGGGGCAACGTCGACGACTCGAGCGCCGCGAATGGTGCCGCCAGGTTCGATGGAAGGGCCGCGACAGAGCATAATTCCCTCGGCACGGTGGCTCGCAGCGGTCGGGCTGGGATCGCCAAAGACCGTGTCTGTGATGGCATTTCGTGCCTCATATTGGTCCGTCCCGTTAATCACGAGGTCCGGTGCGTTGGGGTCGGTCGGAAACAGTTCTTCACCGTCGTACACGACGAACACTCGCTCTCCGTCTTCATCGGTTATCGACTCGAAAAGCTCTCGCAACTCTGCGCACAGTGCGGGCCGTCGGTCAGGAGAAACCACGCCGTCTTCGAATCGGCCGGTGTCGTTTATATAGAGCGTTCCCGTGTCGTGGACGAATGCCATGGTCCGCTCGTAATCGACGTCGTAGAGGGCGTGTTGGCCCGGTATCTGTTCGGCAACGGAATCGACGAGTCGCCGAGGGAGCGCCGATAGAAGAAACTTCTCTGAGATACCGATTCGGTTCAGGGCCCCCGTAACCCGGTCGCGGGAGATGCCGAGGCTGGCAAGTGCCCCACGGGTGCCGTCGTCCTCTTCCTGAAAGAGATATCCCTCTCGCTCGAGGATGTGGTTTGGATATGCGAGGCGTTCGATAGGCCCGAAGCCGTGGTCGGAGACGACGTAGAGATCCGCGTGGTGTTCGTCGGTGTACTCGATGACCTCGCCGAGGATGTCATCGAGGTCTTTGTAGTGTTCGAGAATGCGTTCTTCGTCCCAGACGAGGTGCTGGAAGCGGTCGGGGGCCGTGTAGACGAAAAAGACGAGTTCCGGCTCGTTGGCTCGCTCGAGCAAGAGCCGCATGAGCTCGCGCCGGTTTTCCAAAATGTCAGAGACAGCACCCTCGAAGTCGTCCAGCCGATTTGCGTAGTCCGGATAGTTGAGGCTGATCTGGTACTCGGGAATTCGTTCCTTGATCGTGTCGGCGAGTTCCGGCGGGTGGGTGAACTCGTGATCGACCGATGGCGTAATCATGCCGGTCACGAGTTCGCCATCGAGCTCGTTCGCCGGATAGGTCATTGGTACGTTGCCGACGGCCACGGACTCGAGTTGCTCCCAGATCGGGGGCTGGGTGCAGTCCTGACTCGTGTACATCCGCTGTGAGTACGACGACGAGAGTTTCTGAAAGCCGTAAATACCGTGTTTGTCCGGCCAGACACCGGTAGCGATAGCGGGCCAGGCCAGCGGTGTCGTCGCGGGGCGCGTACTATCGAGTGGGCCAGCTGCCCCCTCTTTTCGCATTCGGGCGAAATTCGGCAGCGACCCGTCTTCGCTCCAGCGATCGATCAACTCCCAGGGGACGCCGTCCAGTCCAAGTACGAACGCTCGATCGGCCCTGGACGATGTCGGTGTAGATCCGCTCATGATAACATTCGAGGCGTGAGACGCCTGCTGTCGAGTTGATAGCCCACGGAAGTCTTTGTTATCCAGTCACTGCAGCGGGGAAACGACCACGAACGATTCACTCTCTCGGATTTGACGATGTCGCGGGCGGCTTCTCGTCGTTGTTTCACAGTGACTCGAGACCAGTGGCTGGAGACCCTATACCACACACTGACGGTAATCGTGCTTTCTGGTGTATGCCACCCTCGAACTGGCGACAGAACATGACGCCGACAACTGGTTACGCCCCCATTTCGGGCGTGAGATATCACGAATCAGGTGGTCATTAACAAACCTCGTCGACGATATTTCGTGCGTATATGGATATGGGATTTGCCGGTGAGCACGGTGGGTAGTGTCGTGCTCTCTATCGACGCCGAACTCGGCTGGGGATTTCACGACCTCGAGTCCCCGCCGACAGACCGCGTCGAGAACGCCCGACGTGGCTGGAACACACTCCTGGATCTGCTCGAGCGATATTCGGTCCCGGCGACGTGGGCCGTCGTCGGCCACCTCATGCTTGCTGATTGTGACGGCGAACACGCCGACCATCCTGCCCCACCGGGCTGGTTCGACCGCGAACGGACGACGTGGGCCGACCGACCCGACCTTCGATTTGGTCCGGAGTTGATCGAAGCGGTACTCGAATCACCGGTCGAGCACGAACTGGCCAGTCACTCGTATTCACACGTCCTGTTCGGTGATTCACGAACCACGCGAACGCTCGCTGACGCCGAACTCGAGCGGGCGGTCGGATTGGCATCACAGTGGGGGCTCGAACTGACGTCGTTCGTCTACCCACGGAATGATGTCGGCCACCGGGAGGCGCTCGCAGACCACGGTTTTCGGACCTATCGCGGCAAAAACCCACACCTCGAAGGGATGTACCGAATCCTCGAGTCTGCGATCGTCGACCGCTCGTTGCTGGTCCGACCGAGCATCGACGAATATGGGCTGGTCGACATCCCTGCATCGCTGTTTCTGTTCGGCTTCGAAGGCCGTTACCGCCGACTCCTCGAGTCAGTCTGGGGCGACCCGATGGTGCGGACGGCCTGCCGTGGGATCGACCAGGCCGTCGATGGGGACGACGACCAGGTGTGTCATCTCTGGTTACATCCGAACAATCTGACCGGGCCGCGGGACGACGAACGAATGGCGGCCATCCTCGCGTACCTCGAGCAGCAACGACAGGAGACCGACCTACGGGTCGAGACGATGGCCGAAATTGGCGAACGATGTATCGGTACACGACCCTCATTGAAGTCGACCGTCTCGTGACTTGCCTCTCGAAAGACTCCGTCGCCGTTATAGCCGGTTGATCCCTTGTCGCTATCTTGGTCGCACAACCATAGTAAAATACTATTGAATTAGTATCTAATGGATAGGGTTGAGAACTATGCGGTTACCATTCGAAAAAGATCTATCGCCCCACAAATCAAAAGTTTCTGAGAGGATCTTGGGCGGTCTATTGACATCCTCCGCACGACTGAAGTCGTGGGATTCCTCGCGCTTGGGGTCGGGCG
>JAOPJZ010000040.1 GCA_025517525.1 Natronosalvus hydrolyticus | reverse complement strand
TGGTCACAACTCAGCCAAGCGGACTTCTCAACTAACGCCTTTGTGAAGTACTGAGGATAGTAGTGAGAGTAACAGTGTTTTCCGCACCTTCTATGAGCACACCTCCTGAATTTGGACAACCTCCGATCCGTTAACAGACCGGAGTTCGACGTCCTGTGTCTCTATGAAATAGTCCGCGTCTTCCTCGTCAAACTCGGTCTCCTCGATCAGAATTTGCTTGTAGTCATCGAGGCTGGTGAACGGTTCCTCAGCGTCTGGATGGACTGGTGTATAGTATTCGTCACAACCCAAGTCGTCCGGTACGAGCGTTCCCTGTGTAGCTGTGTAAGCGACTGCTCCAAGAATAATTGCGAAAACAGTTGCTCCGAGTATGATCAGAATTTTGTCTGGGACGATCGCGGGTGTTCACACCTTGGATAAAAATGGGTGACTCTCATTTTTAAAAGGAGTTGGTCGAGAAGGACTACTTCCACAACAAGGGAAAAACCTAGGTTCCACTATCATGTTACAACAAGCATGGCTGAAGACAGAGACCCGTACCTCGAAAAAGCACGCACCGAACTCGCCATACTCCAAATCCACTTCGAAAACGACCACTTCAGAAAAGCCAGTCAACAAATAGAAACCACGATCAACCACTGCTACCGGTACAGCCACAAAACACGCCGCAAACCAGAAGAACGCATCCTCCTCGACATGGCTGGAAAACTCGAGAAAATGCAATCCGTCACCGACCGGCTCAAACACTACGAAGACCACGAAAAACTCGAAGGTAAAGGCATGAAAGTAGCAGAGGATCTTGCACCGATGACAGAAGGAATCCTGGACGGAACCAACAGTGACCGAGAAGCAAGTGATCGGTTAGTAAACGAGCTGGAAGACGAGATCAAACGCAAAGAAGACCGGATCGAATTCCTCGAAGACGAAGTACGACGGAGCGAAAACACAGTCAAGGACCTAAAAGAAAGAGTAAATGAACTCGAGAGAGACCAGTCAGATAGCAACTAACCCTTACGTATTCTTATGAGGACAGGAGATTACGAACTTCTCGGCTATCTAGTTCTGATCATATACATTTTGATAGTTTTCAGCCAGGCTCTCGAACTCTATCAAATAGCTTCCGCCGAGTGGCACGTACTCGATTGGATTGTAGTTTTAGCAGTATTACCGCTGATGCCAGGGGTTCCGGGTTTAATGCTAATTATACCTGCAAAGTTCTTGGATTCGATTGTAGCGATCATCTGCCAAACCATCGGCTTAGTAGGTATACTGGCGGCTTTCGCCTGGGGTTTTGTCTTCTCTCCTCAGTGGTGGATAATAGCGTTACTGGCAATCCTACTCAATTGGACAGCACACCAGGTGTACAAAGAGAAGCGAACACTGGTCTAAAATCACCTATCAGGAGTGTTGAGATCTGGTGTCCCCCCATTGTTAGAAAAGCCCGACGCCCAAGATGAAAACCAGTGCACTCACAAGGAACTTCGCTACAGGATGATTGTCACTGCCTGGTACAGCCTTTTCACCTGCTGTCAATATGCTGTAGATCACAGTGCTGATTCCGAACGGGATAATTGCGAATGGGTATGGTATAGGATCGCCTCCATCAACCGGTGAATCCAAAGATCTCCACTCAAACATTTTCTGAACCCCTTCAATCAGTCTGCCCATGATCGGGTCTATCGAGATGTAGAAATCGACTTCGGAGGAACCACTGGTAGACGGTGTATCTTCCTCATAGCTTGGGTCAGTGATCTTGACCGAGAAACTGTAGTCTTCTCCTGGTGTTGCTGTATCCGGAACTTCTCCTCGTACGAAAACCATTTGGGTACTGTATTGATCTGTGTCTAATTCTACAGTGTCTACACTAGTTTCCACCCACTCACATGCATCACCGCTGGAAACACATTCTACATCGAGTGTAACAGGCTGATCGCCATTGTTCGCCAGAACCAGTGTTTCAGAGAATTCTCTTCCAGGCGTGGCCACCAAGTCAAAGCTTTGCTGCCCTTCCGTGATATCTCCTGAAACGGTCCAATCGAACTCGTCACTGGGTTGATCGTCTATTATTGTGGTTGGCGGCGGAGCACTACCTCCGCCTGTGCTGGTGTCGTCTTCTTCGTAGTAGATCAGTTCGGCTGTGTATGTTCCTGTGCTTAGAGAGGAGTTTCCGTGTTCGTCTCCTACCACAATGAATACGTATTCCTCATCGTCTACGACTCCGCTGTCTATGCTGAGATCTGTGTCTCTACCATCAATGTAGGCTTCTTGCCCGTCACGGTCAATCCAGTTGTCTAAACGGTCTCGAGGAATCCCTATCCAATGCTCTTGGTACCGGGTGAGATCCGTGTAGACCTCAATCTCAGCAGTTAGGTTGTATTCTCTGCGATCACCAGAATCAGTGACCTGTACAGGGTTGTAGCTGAGTTCTTCTCCCGGGTTACACGAGTGCTCGAAGGCAATCTCCGTAGCTGTACCTGCTGGAAGGTTTTGCGTAGTATCGTTTATCAGGCTGCACTGGTCTGTAGTCTCGAGATTTTCTTCGAATTCGATTTCCAGGTCGGTGTAGCTGACCGTGTTCTCCGCGTGTACTGGTTGAGAAGCTGTAAAGTTATCTTCGATTCCTCCACCGTAAACCACGGTACCGTCCGAATGATCCAAGCCTTCTATCTGGATGTTTTCCACCCAGTCACCGGTTTCCGACTCGGTTTCACAATCCTGAGTCACATTATTCTCGCCGGAAGGGATAGCGGCTGTTGCCGTATCAGTACACTCCGAGCTGACATCTACTTCGTCAAAATCCATGTCGAGAGTGTTGTCTACTCTTAGCCCGGTCTGGTTAGCCAGGTGTTGCTGGTTTAAGGTGCTGGTAGCGGTCGTGTTTTGCCCGCTGTGAATAGTATATTGTTCTACGTTGATTAGCCAGTCATCCTGCCAAACACCGGTGTGAGACTCGGTTGAGCTGCTTGGAACGTTGAAAACTGCTTCTTCTCCTTCAACCGGTTCACCGTAGTCTTTGAAGACAAGGTTGTAATCTACCCAGTCGCTTCCTTGGTTCTCGATCTCTACCATGTTCTCAACCTCTTGGGCTGTGAGGTCATGGTTGAAATCGGTGGGTTGCAAACCGGTTTCACTCTTTTCGAGGTCCAATTTCCATGGGTCGCTGGTCAAGTCGTGAATGTTGGAGACAGTCCAAGAATCAGCAACTGGAAGGTCGGTCCAGAGTTCGAGCGTTGAGTTCGTGAAATGTTCTTCCTCTCCTGTCCCGGTGTACTCCGCAATGTTGGATTCACCACGGTCATCAAGGCTGAAAATCAGACCTGAAATTCCTTCCTGCCTATCATCAATGAACTCGACCGCTTCAATGATCGGCGGATTGGATTCAACTTCAAAGCTGATAGTCTCGTCTTCAAACTCGGTGGTCTCACCTTCTTCGTCTGTTGCCTCTACTACTTCTCCGGTGTACTCGGTGTTGACCTCTTCTACAGTGAACTCAGGGCTCTCCCATAGATCTCCTTCAACATGCTCAGCACTCGCTTCGTCAATAATCAACTCATCATCTTCATACACGTTCACAGTAACATCCGTAATTCCTTCACCGTCAGGATCAACAACCTCAGAAACCAGATTTACCTCTTCCCCGTATGTGATCTCCTCTACTTCTGGTTCAAAAAACAGATCCACCAACTCAGGAGGTTGAACATGGAAGATACTCAAACCAGGATAATCGTTATCTAAAGTAGTCCAAGTATTCTCAAAATCAAAATCCATATTCTCCTCAGCATCCTCACCCGTCATTTCACTTGTAGAAAGACCTATACCACCATCAGAATTTACATCTTCAACCAAATCATCATCCCAATATATTCTATTATAATCAGCACCATCAAAGCTATATACAACATTATTCGAGGATGCTGATAGATCTCCTGCAAAATACACATTCTCCATATTCCCTTTAAAATCTTCACCCATAGGGAAAACATCAAAATCACCAGTATGATCACTATCTCTATCAAAATCCATCTGAATATGAGAGTTTGACACTACATTATCACCTGCAGTGTAATCAAATAAGCTATACGGTCTATCAAATCCTGCCGAATAGTCCAAATAATATGAAGAGTCTTTCACTACCGTATTAATAAGACTTGAACTTTTAAAGTCTCCAAAAATATAAGTATAAAAATCATTTTCAAAGTAGAAATTCTCAAATTTCACATTCTCAATTGACGAGTTATATAAATTACCTAAGACTATGTTTGAATCATCAGTAGAAGCAGTAGCATTAGCTACTCTATACCCGTCACCATCAAAATAAGAATTTTCAAAATCTCCTAACACGTTTCCATTATATTCCACTCCATCAAGATTTATATCATCCGCTAGCATAAAATTGCCATAAAAATAAGGCATATTCTTGAACTCCTCGCTATCACTAATAACAAATGGATCTTCACCAGTACCAACCCCTTCACTAAAGGGATCATAACCGATATTATATTCTCTTTTATATTGTCTCGAAGTATAAAGATTTGATTCAGTATCCTCAATAGCTAACTCATATCGCTCTACATTGTTAGGAGAGTCAATATTATACTCGTATTCTATACCGTTATCAGCAGATTCCTCAAAAATAATCTCCTCATCAGACAACCTTTCAAGAGTATATACTAACCCGTCCCTACTACTCCCTTCAATAATGTAACTTTCTTCCCCGACAAACACATCGGCATGATTAGGAGTCTCTAGACTCCCATAATCTACATAAGGAACAAAATGAAAGTCAATATCCTCTTCAATATAATCCCTATCCACTTGGTCTATCTTAATCTCTCCTAACCCATTATATTTAGCAACATCGTCCTCCTCAATATTACACTCATCAAAACGAATTTCATAAATTCCTTCATCAAAATCCATCTCGAACTCATCATAACGACCCTCGTTCCAGTCTGCCCATCCACTAGTACCACAAGTATTTCCACTACGATCATTTAACGAAACATCTATACTGTCGCTTCCAAAGTCTCCACCATAACTCGCCCAAAATTCTAAATAGAACATCAATTCTCCATCCAAGTCATAAAACTTTATCTCCTTCATAAGAGATGTAGCATCCTCACGATAATAACCGTCATTGAACTGGACACCAATGCCTAATTCTTCAAGATCTTCCGCACCAATATTAATATTGGTAGAATACTCATGATCACCACGATCAGCTCTCAAAGAATAATCAAAACTATCAGGTGTACTAGTATCATCTACTGCTCCTGAAACCATACTAACTTGTCCTGTATCTGTAGACCACTCGCCTAATTCCCCATTTTCATAATCATCTACCATTAATTTCGCAGTTACTATCTCCTCACTAGGATCTAAGTCTGGAGGCGAATCAATTTCTCCAGCAACCACCCCAACGAACATTATTAGAACTGAAGCCAAGCATAACCATTTCCAAACTTTATCCACTAAACAATCACCTCTATTTCTTCAATACCTTTAGATCCTTTTCCATAACAGTTGAGTTGTCCGATGTTCCCGGCTATACACTCAATACCCGTATCGGGGTGTTCTATTACGAATTGGTCCCAGTTGGAGGGTAGTGCTACTCCGAGTGTTCCGGGGTGGGTGTGGATCCGTCCGTCTTCATCGGTGCAGGAGAATTCTACGCTGTCTTGGGATCGGTTCATTTCCTGTCCTTCTTCAAGGTTGGTGACTTCGAGAACCTCTTCATCTGTTTCTTGGGTTTGGAGGCACCAGCCGAACTCCTCACTGTCGTCAAACCTGGATTCTATTTCTACGACCTGGTGTTCGGTGAACTGGATCGTTTGGTTGGCTTCGGGGTAGGGCTGGAATTGGTGTACTATCAGGTCTGGTAGCATTGGGAAGTACCAGAGCGTGGTAAGCCCTGTTAGTGAGATTCCGGCGACTGCGATTCCAGCAGTCCCAGTGTAGAAGTAGATGTCTCTGTCGCGTTCCACAAGTTAGTATTTTTAAAACAGTGTTTTTAAAGTCTACACCGCGTCGTACTCCAAACTCACCTCGCCTTCCAAGTAACGCAACCCTTTCTCAGTCACAACAAACTCATCACCGGACGTTTGCTCCACCACATTCACCCGTTCCAAAACCTCAACCCGGGTCTCCACATACTCCTCCTGATACGGTAAATCACCGGCCACAACTCCCAGTTCACAACCACCCTCTTCCTCGATCTTCCCCGCAATATACATATCACCAATATCGTTCAGCGACCGAAGATCCTCGACCGTGTGCATGGTCTGGAAGAACAACCAGATCAGCTTCGCAGACAACAACTCATCGTCATGGAAATCTGTTTTCCTACCGTGTAGAATATCGTTGCGAGACGGCCAAACAAAACGGGTGTAGTACTGGCGGAAAGGTTCAGGCAGGTCCTCCAAGTGCTGAGGGCTTCCCTCTCCTTTACCTACGACTTGGACACTGGTCAGGTCATCAAGGTCTTCCGGCCAAATACCGATCTCAACAGCAGTATCGATGAACACACCGTCAAGCTGCGAAAGCAACGCGGGAATGGAAAGTGCGTACCGTCCTTCTTGGTGAGCATCCAATGCCTCATCAATGATAGGCTGCCGCCCGTTGTAGTCGTCGAAGGATTCGAAGTAGTCTTTGAAATCCTCGATATCTTCCTCATCCCGTAGCTGTGCTGCCAGGAACTCTGCTGCAGCTTCGTTCCCTTCCTCCTCGTACACCCTGTACAACTGCATGAACGAGTCGTGACGGACATCTCGTAACCATTTGAACTCGAAATCAGACTCCCTGATCTCCTTGTACTGTTGCTGCAGCTGGATCAGAGGCTCGAGATTGGAGCTGAACAAAGCGTTCAAACCTGCTATCTGCTCCTGATACTGTTCTTGCATCGCCACAATAGGAGCAAGAGAATGGGTTGCTAACGTGTTCGCAGCTTTCATCTCAGATGCGAACAGTGAGAGAGTGCTCTGGGCTTGTGCAGCGATTTTCGGGCTGAGAATTGCTGCTATTTTGCTAAACTCTGGGTTGAAGTCAAGGCTTTGGATCGCCTTTACATGCGGGTTTGGCGGTTCCTCAGGCAGTTCCTGGTCTAAATCGATGTCGTCTAAACTGGTTTCTCGGAGTTGTGAGCCGGCGAACGCTCGTGTATCGTTTTGTATCTCCTCTGGTGTACGGTCATACTCTTCGCTCAGTTCGTCTACGGAGCTGTCTTTGAAGTAGTCTGTCCCGATCTCTTCGGACCGCGACCCGATTTGCTCCCCACCTCCCTTGGTGTAGATCACAGTGTAGAGCGAAAGCAGTTCTCGGGCCTCACTTGGGTCTACACTGAGAGCATCAGCTACCAAGTCAACGGTTTCAACAGGAGTCTCGGCATCGGTGGATTCAAAAACTTGTCCGGCATCCCTTGCCAGTCGACACTGGTCAAACCTGATCTGCTCCAGGTTCTTCTCTCGTCTTTCCTGGAACATTTGTTTCAGCTCTTCCGCTGAGGTCACCTTCTGTTCTTCCGGGGGTTCATCCTCACTCATCTTAGTCTACTAATTCGTGTTTTTGCTTCTGCAGGGTACTTGACCTTACCTTTCACCGTTTACAGGTTTCTCATCAGTCTGATCCAGAGTACTCCAGATGCACCAAGTGTTCCCAGTGTTACGATTATGATCACGGTTTCGCTGGTGAATACGCCGTACACGGTGGCCGTGTTGAACAAGTTGTTAGAAGCGTGGATCAGGTAAGCCGGGATCATTGAGTGAGTTAATGCGGTAACAGTGTTAAGCATGAATCCGAGGATCAGGATACCGATCTGGCTGGATTCTTCTGTCGCGTACCTGAGTGAGTGGTAAATGTAGAACCATATCGTGTTCAAGAACACTGCAACGATTTTCGAGATTATGATTGACTGCCGGGCGGTCAAACCCCCTTTCGTGTAGAGAAGGTAGTAGAAAACTGCAACATGCCCCATCAACAAGACTACGTTGAAGAACAGGGTTTCAGCTGAGACAGCTGGCTCCACCGCCAGTCCAAGTGTTGTACCGTCGGTTACGGATGCTTCCACCAGGCTGGGTACCCCTGTTGCGAACTGCCCTGAGATGCTGATACCGGCACCAAGTATTAGCGAGATTATGAGGAAGATTGAGAACAGGTTGACAGGTTTCGTTAGTTCGGGGAATTTCTGACCGAGCCATGTTTGCTCAGGTGAATGGATCGATAGGAAGTCTACTGCGGCGAATTCGGGGTGGTCGTCGTAGAATCCTCGGTCGTCGAGGTAGATTCCTCCGGCGAAGATTAGGATGACGGATGCTGCTCCCATGACTCCGTAGGTTAGGAAGGAGAGCATGTTGTCGAGTTCTGTGGCTGCTCCGGCTCCGAACAACCAGTACCCGGGAATGGCTATTGTTGCTGTGAAGAATACGAATAGTAGTGCGAGTACTTCTAAGCCATCCTTCTTGTCCATTGCATCATAGAATTAGGGATCATTAATTTATAAAAGAAAAAGAATGGGGTAAGTGGTTAGTCGCTGGTGATGCAGCGTGCCTCCTCAGTACCAAAACCGTTGGTTCTGAGCTCGCAATTCCAGGTACGGTCTTGTTCGTCTACTACTTCCAAACTGTCGATCCCGTTTTCCAGCATGACCTGTTGTGCAGTGTCAACAGCACCCTCACGATCAATTTCTACCTCTTCGTTGTATTCCAGTTCATCGTAGAGATTATCTAGTTGTCTTTCCAGTTGGGCGATCTCCGCTGAATTGCTTTCTACGTTGTCTTCTACTGTGTCTACACGGTCTTGGGTGGCGAAGTTGTCTCTCACCCAGTCCTTGATAAAGTTGGCCTGCTGGTTCCAAAACGCTCTGAGGTAGTCGGTGAATCCTTCGTACCCGATCTGAGTGTCTCCTGTGTCGGTTTCATCACTGTACTCTTTCAGGTTTTGCTCGGTTTCTTGGAGTCGGTCTTCGATCTCTGCCTCGGTCAAATGTGTGTCTTGAACTTCTACGATCTGATCCTCAACTTGAGAAACTTCGGTGTCTACATGGTCTCTGATTTCCGTGTCCAGTGAGGATAGTTCGTTTTCAAATCGCTGGTCCAACCCGTTGATATCGGTCTCGCCCAAGTTGTCTAAGTCGGTTCTTAGTTGGTCGATCCGGTATACTGCCTCGCTAATATCCTCTTTGTTGGTATCGACGTCGTCCTCAACTGCTTGTAGTTCGCTGGAAAGATCTTCGAGCTGAGAATCCAACAATTCGGTTTCGTGATCCACTATATCGATGTAGTCAATCCTCTCTTCCAGGTAGTGGTCACTGCTGACGTAATCTTCCCCGTTGTACCAGAGCCGGTCTCCTTCAGGGTACAAGAGCTGGCCTTGCTCGGTGTTGACCTGGACTCCGAACCGGAAACTCGGTCCATTGGTTTCCAGTTCTTCGATTGGGAGTGAGACTGTGAAACCGTCTGTGTTCATCTCTGCATCAAAATCAGAAGGCAGGGCTTCGAAGTCAGACCAACCATCTCCTCCGTCTTCTTCGGGGTAGGCGATCTCGAATTCACTGCCAGTGTACTGGACTTGGTAACTCGCCGTCCCGTCCGCTTCTACGTCGAATGTTACTGTCTCTTCTGAGTCGCTGTCAACTGCTTCAGAAACGGCTTCGAACACGAGGTAACTGTCTTGCAGTGTTACTTCAACGTGCAGAGGCGTACTGGTTTCTTGGACTCCGTCGCCCCAGATCATTTCCTCGTTCAAAGAATCACTATGTAGTGTATACGTGTCTTCCTGTGCCATTGCTGCGCCGGAAAAGGCGAAAGAAATCAGCACGGCCAAGAAGAATACTTTACAAAAACTCCGTACTTTTGTCATAATTCCAATAATACAAGATTTGATAACAAGCGTTTATAAACCTGGCTCCTTGCTAACAATCAGAAAACCCCTCTCTGGTTACTCAACCCGTGAAAATAGAGTAATCAGAATCCGCGTGGAAGATCCTCTTCCAAATCCGTATCCACACCCGTATACCCTACAATCTTCCTGCACACCCTTTTCGCACTCGGCAGATAATGGTGCTCATCACTTCTCGTATCAGAAATGATCTCATCCTTCAACTCATCGATCACATCCGTGTACCCGTGCTTTTCGAGCGAAGAGAAGATCTGGTTATACTCTCGAACCTTGTTCGGTCCGAACTCCGAATCCAACGGAATACTCTTAATGATCTCATCAACCGCCGGGTGATTCTCACTCATATCCAGAGTTTTAATTCAGATGCCACAATACTCTTCCGACCAACACCCTCTTCTCTCTCCACTACTCAAATCAGGGTTTTTAGAACGGTAAGAGGCCGAAGATTGCTGAAAACACGCTACCCAGCATAGAACCAATACTGTGGAAAACACTGTTACCCCTGTTTTCCACGTGCGGATTCCTGTGCTGATTATTCCCGTATAACGCCTGGTATTCCTCCCAAGTCATCGATTCCTCCGGCACGATCACTTCCACCCAGAACGTGTCCACTGCTCCGTACTCATCTGTAGCACTCAGAGAAACATTGTACTCACCAGGCTCGTCAAAACTGTGCACAGGGTCAGGTTCTGAAGCGGTAGTGCCGTCTCCAAAACTCCACTCCACGGTTTCTATCTTGGCGTACTCGTTGCCGGATTCGTCGGCGAACTCGATCTCCTCATCTACTTCTGGTTGTAACGGACCGTAGCTGAATTCTGCTTGGAGAGCGGACTCAACCTCGACAGTCACCGTTTCGGTGTCGGTAGCACCGTGTTCATCTTCTACCGTTTGTGTGATCTCGTACGTGCCGGGTTCCTCAAAAAGATGCGTTGGATTTTGAGTATCTGTGGTGGTACCGTCTCCAAAATCCCATACCACTGTTTCTATACTCGAGTACTGGTCTGTGGATTGGTCTTCAAAACTGATCTCTTGCCCTACGAATTCAATATCCGGGGAGTAGTCGAAATCCGCGTCTGGAATCGAGTTCACCCGGACGGTTTCACTTGTGGTGTCTGTGACTCCGTACTCGTCCTCAACCGTCAATTCAACTGTGTAGTCGCCGTGTTGTTCGTAGCTGTGTACAGGGTTTTGTTGGGTGCTGGTCGTGCCGTCTCCGAAATCCCAGTTCCAACTTGTGAGTTCTTCCTCAGCAATTGTCTGGTCTGTGAACTGGATCTCAGTACCAGGTGTTTCCAGGTCAGGGGTGAAGCTTAGATCGGCTTCCGGCGGCACATTATCCAAATAGTAGTTCAGCTCCTCAGTAGTGGAGTCCCCTGCTGTATCAGTAGCAGTGAAAGTCGCATTCAGCCATTGATCAGTCTGCTCAGGCGTGAAAACATCCAACCACTCCACACTCGCAGAATCACCGCTCAAACTTTGACAATCCTGATAAACCAAATCGCCTCCATACTCCAAATCCAAACACACATTCTCAAGTTCGCTGTCATCATCAGGATCTGTGAGGTCGGCAAAATAGGAAACATTTTCTCCGATCTGAGGAGGCTCAGGATCAATAGAAGTGGAATTGAAAACTGGTTCCTCGTTCGAAGGACTAGTAGCATACGAAACATCATCCCAGTAAGAAGTCCTAGAATCAGTACCCGAATCACGGTTCCACATCATCACATACTCAATATTTGAAGCTCCAGAAGTCTGAACATTTGTAACCTCGTCTATCAAATTTTCGCTGCTGTCATAAACGCGGAAATCAGCCTCCGACTGTGAAGGCCGAACCTCAATCTCTACCAAGTACCAGTTACCGAAAGAAGTCGTTGAAGTAACATCCTCAAATACCAAACCATTATCATCACTTGATCTAGTAACCACAGAGAACTCGTCTCCCATATTGAAGAAACCGATATAGTCCTCTCCACCGACCGTACCAGCGGAAGCATCGTTAGTCAAACCGAACCAGATCTGTTCGTCCCCATTAGCATTAACCCATGCCTGGTAAGTTTCACCATCACTTATACTGTCATCTGTTCGAGAGTGAACTAATTTATGCGGTTCACCATCTATCTCAAGAGCGTAGTCTCCGTTTTTCACAGTGCTTTGCTGAACTGTCGCTGTTCCTCCTGTCTCGATCTCACTCCATACAGGGTCGGATGTGTAGTCGCCGTCCTCAAAGTCGTCCCACTCTCTTACATCCTCAGCAGCTCCCAACCCACTTATCAAAACTAAGAGGGCTGCCAACAACACAAACCTGGAAAACCACTTACACGTGGAACGACCGGAAAAACCCCCAAACAGGTTTTTCACGCCACCACTACTATTATCTGAGTGGTGCACGCCGACCACCCAATTCCTTCCCTAAAAAGGCGGAACACCAAGGGCTAACAGGTTTTACAAAAACAGTTCGCATAATATACTAAACCGCAGAAGACACTTAAAAAGATTCGAGTCCGTCTTTAGAAGTCGATTTTCCGGTAGTTGCGTTCGAACTGCGCAGTATCGACATCTATCTCTGCCATCGACATGATCACTTGGTACTCTTCCAGGATGTTCGGAAGCTCGCTGAGGAAATCGGCTAAGTCGCTCTTGTTATACACGTCTTGCTCGTTGCTGAACGCTGAATCAATCACGAACAAGCGGAACGGTAAGTTCCGATCAGTCCGGGACAGCTCCTTCAAAACCGCTGTGTGGAACAACAAGGCATGCAACACAACCTCAGCTGCGCTTTCCTGCGTGCTTTCAGAATCGAGAGTGGTTCCATCGGCTTTGTGAACTTCAAAACGGTAACTGCCTTTGTTCGGGAACCTTATTTCCGCGACCTCATCATACAGTCCTTCGCTGAAATACTCGGTCAGGTTTTCCATCACCCGTGCCAAGTTGTTTTTCAGCTTTCTTTGCTCGTCATCACGCTTATTCCGAACCACCTTGTTGAACGTTTTCAGTACTTCTCGCTTCGAATTGTTCTCCGCATACTCCTCGTAAACCTGTTCCAGCCCTTCAACCTCGTTTGTAACCAGTTGTAACTCGTTCTTCACCGACCGGATATCCCCTTGGACTTGTGCCAAACGGTCTTCCAAACCGTGCACTTCCTCCTGCAACTGTTCTCGTTGAGAATCCAGTTCCAGAACATCGCTTTCCTCAAGCTGGTCTTTGATCTCTTCTAACTGTTCCTTCGTGTTTTCCAGTTTGCTCTCTTTGGTTTCTAACTCGGTTTCAAGCTCTTCTCGCTGACTGCGCAGATCATCCAGCTTCTCCTGCTGACGCTCCTGAATAGCTGTGATAGATTCCTCCACCTGGTACTCTTTTTCCACCCTGACACGGTCGTCCGGCATATCCTCATAGCACAACGGGCATTTATGCTCAGTAAGAAGCTTCTCTTTATCATCTTGTGAAACCTCATTAGAGCAGATCGGACAGAGTTCAGGTACGCTCATCAAGTTCTGCACCTCATCACCCACTACTTCGAAATCATCCCGAAGATCCTCGTCCTCGTACCTGTTGATCAGCTTGTTAACCCGGGCTAAGTCATTAGAGATTTTGGTTACTTCTCGTTCAAGACTGGCTTCTTTAGACGAGAGACTGTTTTTGTGAGACTGTAGCTCGTCATAGTCAATCTCTCGGTCTTCTGTTATACTTTGTTCAAGGGTTTCAAGCTGGTTCTGCTTATTCGCCAACTCGTTGCTGATCTTATCTCGTTCCTGCTCCAACTCTTCCAACCGAGCTTTGAGATCGTCTCTCTCGTTTTTCTTATTCTCCAGTTTGAAGGATGCTTGCTGGGCTTCCTCCGAGACAGGATACTTCTCCTCCATCCGTTTCTGACTGGCGTTGATCACGTTAGTCAGGTTCACCCTGAACAAGATATCCAGCATTTTCGAGGACTTATCCCAATCAAGGAAAAACCGCCAATCCTTGGACATCAAGAAGAACAAACCCATGATACGGTACAGGTCGTAGTCTCGTTCCTTCAACCGGCTTTCAATCGGTGTGATCCCGATCAAGTCAGAGACTTTGGCTTGAGTATCCCTGCTATCTGCTCTTAGAGTTTGTTCACCGGGATTGGCGGTGACACGAGGCTGCTTGTAACGGGTGAGCTTGTTTCGTTCTCGTTTCAGAATCCTGTTGATCTCGTAGCGGTCACCGTTCCGATCCCAGTACGTGTTGGTCGTAGCTGTGGACTTCCCATCCGTGATCAGATTAGTTAATTCGTAGTCCGATCTGTACGGGTTCTCAGGAAGCCCTACCAAGTTGAACTGCAATGCTTCTAAGAAACTGGTTTTACCCGACCGGTTTCTCCCGTACAACAGAAGATCCTGCCCATTCAACGTTTCCTCTTTCTTTTCCACAAGCTCGAAGTTCTGCACAAAGATCTCATCAAGATAAATCCGATAATCATCTAAGGAAACATCCTTGTAGTGCTCTTCCAGCAGCTCGACGCACTCCTCAACATCGTCTTCGTCAAACTTGGGTATCTCTTCTAACTCGTTGACGATATCGTTGAGAATGGTTTCTTCACTGGACAAGGGTCGCCACCTCCACTAACGATGTTGTCATAGGTGTGATCTCATCGAAATCCCGAATCCTTCCTTCAAGCAACTCATCACCCTCGTCTTTCGACTGGAATTTTGGCATGGATTGAACCTCGTTTCTCAGCTGCGAATAGCTCATAGCCGCGTACTCCTCTAACACGTCCTGTTGTCGGTGATCCCACTCCACCATGAG
Organism: Natronosalvus hydrolyticus; assembly: GCA_025517525.1. Taxonomy (GTDB): domain Archaea; phylum Halobacteriota; class Halobacteria; order Halobacteriales; family Natrialbaceae; genus Natronosalvus; species Natronosalvus hydrolyticus. The sequence goes on along the minus strand of JAOPJZ010000040.1, from coordinate 4,801 downwards.
AACACTATCAAAACTTGAGAGATGATCCTCATACCTCGCGAAGATACGTTCTCCCACCTCTCCCAGTGTAATCCGGTACGGCTCATCATACTCGGAAACCGAATCCTCCATCACCTCTTCGTTCAGAAGCTGGTTTGCGAACAAACGGTTCTTATCCCGGTACAGCTTCGGAGACAACGGACCGGACTTCGCCTTGTTAAACGTGTACCGGTAACCCGTGTGCTCCAAATTCTTTAGACTGGTTCGCATGGACTCTGGTCGCAGATCATCTTTTTGAGACAGCTGGTAGTTCACCAAGTAGGCAAGATACTGAAGCTTGTCACGAGGTGCAATACCGCGCTCCCCCGTTTCCTTTTCGTACTCCCGAATCAGCTTCATCAGCATTACGAAATCAGCGATCTTGTCAAGACCGTAGTGAAGTTTGTACCGCTTTGAGTAGGTTTCTGTAACCGGTACAGAACCGTTCTCGAAGTCCTCTAACTTTGATACAGGCATGTCTGCCGACTCAAGATGCTTGACAACCCGCTCGTCAGACAAAACATGCTCATTGAGAAAGTCGAAATATTCCTCACCCACCTTCTCCTGCAAATGCTCAGAATCCTCTAAAACCTTGGCTTCCACAGAACTCGCTAAATCAAGATACGTGTGAAGCTCATCATCAGAAAGATCCGCCCACTCACCTACACGGAGCAACGCAAGAGATTCTTTCACCATTACAGGTCAGCACCTCATATCCAGGATTCTCCAAACATTATTGTTCCACGCAATCACCTTCTCCTTCCCCATCTTCGGGTTTGCCTCTTTCCCCAGATACCGCTCTATAAGATGGGTCAGCATCTTCTTCGTCTTCACAATCTCGACTTTATCACTGTCAACAGCTTCCTCAATGTCTGCCTCAATCTCATCGTGCTTCTTCTCCGGCCCGTCGATCCAGACCAGAATCATTGTCTGAGGCGGGGTGTGCTGGATGCAAAATCTGAAATCTTTCTTCAATTCACTATCTAGGATACACTCGTGGTGAATGATCCAAAGGCTGTTCACCAAGAAGTGTTCCTCAGCTTCTACAGCATCTTCTTTCATCAAGTCCAGCCCATCACCATGTGGCTCGATCTCGATTGTGTTCCCGTACCCCGAGATCCCTTTTGTTATCTCCTCTAAGATGTTCTCTATATCGTCATCATAGCAGCTTCGGGAATTACTGAACAGTAGAACACCCTCGTTGTGAGGTTTCTCATCGGGTGGTTTGAACTCCCGGTCTTCATCGTACCATTCAATCATTGGTTCTAACTGGTATGCTCTTTATTGATAAGCCTATCTTATATGTGGCGTGGCTATCAAGTTGATTTAGCACTGTTTCAATGCCTTGGTAATCTTCATACAGGTCTTCCCAGATCGAAAATCTCGTGTCGCTGTCTGAGATATCACCGATCATCTTCTTCTGACCACGAACTTGCTTGTTCTCAAACTCGTCTAACCATGTCTCGAAGTCTGATGCCAGCTGCTTAGTGGACTGAAGCTGAGAACGCTTCATCTCCGATACCATCTTCTTCCCGGACTCAACCAGTTGATCAGGCTCCGTAGATAGTTCATCTGCTGGTGTTTCACGGATTTCATCAGCATATTCCAGGAAGTTTCCAATCTCACGGTGCTTCGAAAGATCACGTGGATGGAAGAAATCGTTCAATAGAAAGCTCAACACCAGGATATTCGCAACAACTGCGGTAAGCAGTAAACTGGTAGAAAATTCGGTACTGGTCGCTGGGATCGAATCTGTATAGGGGTAGACGAACAGCCAATACCATGCTACTATGCAAAGACCGGCAACTATGAGGTAGAGCAAGGTGGATAACCCGATGTAGAACGGGTTGTGAAGCTTGACTGAGTAGGTTTGATAGCTTAGATAGGATAGAAACCAGTACAGCAATATTATGAACGCTACCGATCCAAGAGCGGAAAGTAGGATGATCTGTTGGTCTGTAACGGGTGGCGAGTAGCTTATTGGTGCTGCAGTGAATAAGCCAAAACTGATCACCAGGGTCTCAAACAGGATTATACCAGTGATACGGGTTTTTGATCGTCCTATAAAGATTATCTCTAAGATAGAAGAAGTGAATTCTCGCATGGAGTACTGTGTATTGGTGTGAACGAGACAGTCAATCGCATTAATAGCTTCTGTAGTCCTGTCTGATTTGAAGAGAAGAAAGAAAAGAGAAATAAGGTGTGTGAGTTATTCTGCTGCGACTTCGAATGCGAGTTCAAGCAGTCCGTCTTCACCGATTGGTGATCTCAGTTCTACAGCATCTACAAGATTGTAGGCTGTAGTTCTGTCCTCGATTGCTGATTCGTCGACGTCAAGCTCGTGGACCATTGTGATTTGCTGGTCTGAGTCCACTGAGTACGGATCTTCGGTTGAAGCGAATTCCTCGTAAACGATGTTGCCTTCTTCTGGTTCGAAGTCTTCTTCGATCACGACGTCTCCGTCGTCAACTACTTGGACTGTTTCTACTTCTTCACCGCCGACGTGGATTGTGACATCGTAGTCGGTTAGGACTCCGTCATCTACAGCAGCGTCTTGTACTGCTGATCCCAGGTAGGAGAGCCATAGTGTTCCTGATTCTGCTGAAGCAGTTGTTCGGACTTCTCTCTGGAATTCACCGGCGTCGTTGAAGCTTACTGTTTGTGGGTAGCTCCCGGTCAGCCCGTCAATGAACCCTCCTTCATCGTCGTAGACCAGTGTCTCTGCATCGTTGATGTCTGTGTGGCTGATCTGGCTTACAAGGTTGTAGTCAGCGTTTCTGTGGATCCTGTATGGGTGGTCTGCAGGGTTGACTGCCTTGTACTGTTCAATTTCTTCATCGATTGTGAATGTGAAGAACTCTGGATAGTACCCTCCGAATGTTTCTACGTCGGTCATGTAGACGTGATAGGTTCCGTCGTACAGTTCTTCGAACTCGAGGACTCCTCCTTGGGATGCGTCTCTTACGAAGTAGTCGTCTCCTTCGATTAGGTCGTTGGTTGCTTCTTCAACGTCGAATTCTCCTGGGTAGCCCCATTTGACGTCTCCTTCAGGATCGTCGTCTGGTTGTTCCAGGAAGACGATTACTTGGGAGTCAGCGGTTGCGTGGTCTGCCCAGTCACCAGGTAGTCTGAATTCCGCGTGTCGCGGGTTGTCAGCTACTGGTACCATGTCCTGTGCTCCAGGATCTGTTGGTTCCGTTGGTTCTGGACTGTCTCCTGGTGTGATACTTCCTGTTGTTGCCCACATTGCTACTGTTCCGATCAGTCCAAGACCGACGATCACTGCTGTTACACTGAGTGCTGCTTTTTGCCATCCTTTGATTGTTGATTTGTCACCTCCGGTCAGAAATCCGAGCGAGTATCGTGTTGAAAGGGTTTTGAAAAAACATTCGCGTATTGCATAGACAGGATATACACCTGGTTGTTTTTAAAAGGGCTTTCCACTGCACCACACAATGCCCCCTTCCCTTCAAAAAAGCATTTTCACAACTACAATACATGGAAATCCGGGGCGACAAAGAACTCGAATACATAGCTAATCTTCTAACCGAGTTCCAAAAAGAGGGAAGGCTGACCAAACTCGGACGGAAACTACGACGCAAACCACAGCACAACCGGCATACAAAGACCGAGATCGCCGCCTTCCTCAACCACAAACACGACAACTACGCCCACCAATTCCTATCTAAGCTGATCGACGAGGACGTCCTCGTACACGCTGGCAAGAGAAAGACCGCCTCAAAACAGGTAGACGTCTGGAAACTGGATCGAAAACAACTTCTCAAAGCCTTCATCGAATCCGACCATTTTCAACAGAACAATGAACTGTACGCAATCGCCCTCGACCACACCGGAGAAGCCTTCAAATTCAATTAGCCCTGTTTCAAGAGCTTGTTCCGCAGCTGCACTGCTTTCGGTGGAGACGGTAAATCTTCAGTAGCCTCGTTCAATTTCTCAGCAGAAGAAACCACTTCGGATGCATCCCTTCTCCTCACCTTCAACTCGTCGACCGACGCGTCTTTCAGATCAATCTCTGTACCTTCCGGATACCGGGGCCGGAGTTCAAACAAGCAATCAACCTGTCTAACCACTTCTTCTGGACAGTTGCTTGGAGCATCACCAATATGATCCTCCAGCAAAGGGTAGACCTCGAGATAACGGTATAACGTCCACTGCAAAGCTTCAATGTCTCCTGTACGCTGGTATTCCAGTTCCTCGTCTGTCGGGAGTTTTCTGATCAACCGGTTTGCAAGGCGGTTGACTCGATCATACCACTGCTTCTCCTGTTCGTACTGCCGTACCTGTGAAATGTACTCCTGAGTAAGCAAACCAGTTATTCCTGCGATGACTCCACCAAGTACAGGACCTATAGCAGTCCATCCGAGAGGCATTGGGTATAGAACGATACTCGGTTAGTATCAAAGTTCTCAACTGTCCATGATTCCTTTTTACTCTTTGTCGGTAATCCACCATACGAAGCGTTTCCCGACGTCTTTCTGCTCCAACTCTCCGTCCTCGTGCAGCTGTTTCAATCGTCTTCGAGCAGTTTGCAGATGGTAGTCAAAATGATCTGCGACCTCCTTCGTAGTCACCACTTCTTCCTCTCCGATGTACTCGAGGAGTTCCTCGTCTGAAACTTGCTTCTCAAAAGGCCCGCTTCTCTCGTCGTTCTCTCCGACCATGTAGTCTCAAACGTACATGGTTGCTCCCGTTTCTTATACAGACTTCTATTCGTCTTTAGCTAAGACTCACACCTCGGTTGTATAGCGGTAGCAAGCATCTC